>NZ_JAVDSQ010000001.1:0-1113279 GCF_031455395.1 Luteibacter sp. 1214 | reverse complement strand
CCTCGGCTTTGACCGCTGCCGGAATTTTTCTATGAGCCATGATTCACCTCGCAGGAGATTTTGCTCCTACTTGGTGGTCCTGAAAAACCCGGCCATTACAGGCGCGCTCCTACACGTGTCAGGCTTTTGCGGCAGCGCGTTTCTTTCGGTCCTCGTCGCGCAACTCGCGACGGAGAATCTTGCCGACATTCGTCTTCGGCAGGCTGTCGCGGAATTCGATCTGCTTGGGACGCTTGTAACCGGTGAGGTTCTCGCGGCAGTACTCGCTGAGGGCTGCTTCGGTCAGTGAGGGGTCCTTGCGGACGACGAAGAGCTTCACCACTTCGCCCGAGTGCTCGTCGTCGATACCGACGGCGGCCACTTCGTTCACGCCGGGGTGGCGCGCGACGATGTCTTCGATTTCGTTCGGGTAGACGTTGAACCCGGAGACCAGAATCATGTCCTTCTTGCGATCGACGATGTAGACGTAGCCGTTCTCGTCCATCTTCGCGATGTCGCCGGTGCGCAGCCAGCCGTTGGCGTCGAGCACCTTGGCGGTTTCGTCGGGACGGTTCCAGTAGCCCTTCATCACCTGCGGGCCCTTGATGCAGAGTTCGCCGACTTCGCCGAAGCCGAGCACGTCACCGTCATCGGACCAGATCTGCACGTAGGTGGACGAGATGGGCAGGCCGATCGAGCCGTTGTATTCCTTCAGATCCAGCGGGTTGATGCAGGCGGCCGGAGACGTCTCGGTGAGACCGTAAGCTTCCGCCAGCGTCACGCCCGTCGTCTTCTTCCAGCGCTCCGCCACCGCGCGCTGCACGGCCATGCCGCCGCCGAGCGAGAGATGCAGGGCCGAGAAGTCGAGGTCGGCGAAGCCCGGCGTGTTGAGCAGGCCGTTGAAGAGCGTGTTCACGCCGGTGATGGCGGTGAAGCGCTCTTTCGAGAGCTCCTTGACGAAGCCCTTCATGTCGCGTGGGTTGGTGATCAGCAGGTTCATCGCGCCCATGCGCGTAAAGACCAGGCCGTTCGCCGTCAACGAAAAGATGTGATACAGCGGCAGCGCGGTGACGATGATCTCTTCGCCGGCCTTGGCCGAGCCGCTGATCCAGGCATCCGCCTGCAGCATGTTCGCCACCATGTTGCGGTGGGTGAGCATCGCGCCCTTGGCCACGCCGGTGGTGCCGCCGGTGTACTGCAGAAAGGCGATGTCGTCGTGACCGACTTCCACGGGCGGCAGAGCGTGCGACTTGCCGCGCTCGAGCGCGTCTTTGAAGCGGATGCTGGACGGCAACTTGTACGCAGGCACCTCCTTGCGGATGTGCTTGACGACGAAGTTGATGATGTTGCCCTTGGGAAACCCGATCAGGTCGCCGACGCCGGTGGTGATGACGTGGTGCACCTTGGTGCCGTCCAGGGCCTGCTGCACCGTCGCCGCGAAGTTGTCGAGGACGACCAGTGCCTTCGCACCCGAGTCTTCCAGTTGGTGATGGAGTTCGCGCGCCGTGTAGAGCGGATTGGTGTTCACTACCGTCAGGCCGAGGCGCAGTGCGCCGAACAGCACGATGGGGTACTGCAGGAGGTTGGGCAGCATGATCGCGATGCGATCGCCCTTGACCAGGCCGAGTTCGCCGGAAAGGTAGCCGGCAAACGCGGTCGAGAGTTCGTCGATCTGCCCGTAGGTCAGAACCTTGCCGAAGTTTTTGTAGGCGGGGCGGTCACGAAATTTCTTAAAGGATTCTTCGAAGACGGCCGCCACGGAGCGGTAGGCGTTGACGTCGATATCGGCGGGGATGCCGGCCGGGTAGTGGGCAAGCCAGGGACGTTCAATGCTCATGAATCGGACGCGCTCCGTAAAATGACTGTCGCACGGCACACGTCCCGTACGATGCGGCATTGGAGCATACGCGTGCGTATAGCGGCAAGCCGCAACGCAGCGTGAAATCAGCCGGAGAAACCATGAGATTGCCGTCGATCCTCGCCTTCGTTTTCACCCTTGTCATCGCGCTGGCCGGGTGTCATGGCACCCCGGACGACGAGCGGATTCGTGAGGCCATCGCGACGACGGCGGCGGGAGCCGAAGCGGGCAAGGCGTCCGACACGGTCGCCGCGCTTAGCGATGACTTCGACGGTAACGCCGGACAATTCGACAAGCGGGCGTTGTCGAACATGGTTCGCCTGTTCGCATTGCGCGGGCAGGGCATCCACGTGCTGATGGGGCCGGTGACGGTCGAGCCGCGTGGCGAGCGGAGCGTGGCGAGGTTCACCGTGACGCTTACCGCCAGTAGCGGCGTGTTGCCGGATAACGCGGGGGCGTATGACGTCGAGACGGGATGGCGTAAGGACGGTGGGGAGTGGCGCTGTTTTACGGCTAGCTGGAAGCGGGCGTTGTAGATGAGATCGCCAGCGGGGCTGGCTCCTGCAAGAGCGGCGCGATGCCTGCTCTGGCAGGAGCCAGCCTCCTGGTGGTGCTTTAAGCGGCCTTGGCCAGCTGACGCAGCACGTACTGCAGGATGCCGCCGTGGCGGAAGAACTCGCGCTCCTTCGGGGTCAGCAGCAGCACCTTCACGGTGAACTCCTTGACCGAACCGTCCGGACGCACGGCCTTGACCGTCGCCGTCTTCGACTCGCCGCCATTCAGGCCGGTGATGTCGAACACTTCGTCGCCCTTCAGACCGAGCGTCTGCGCGTTCTCGCCGTCCTGGAACTGGCAGGGCAGCACGCCCATGCCGACCAGGTTGGAGCGGTGGATACGCTCGAAGCTCTCGGTGATCACCGCCTTGACGCCCAGCAGCAGCGTGCCCTTGGCCGCCCAGTCACGCGACGAGCCGGTGCCGTATTCCTTGCCGGCGAGCACGACCAGCGGCGTACCGTCGGCCTTGTACTTCATGGCGGCGTCGTAGATCGCCATTTCTTCGCCGGTCGGGATGTACCGGGTGAAGCCACCCTCGACGCCGTCGAGCATCAGGTTCTTGATGCGGATGTTGGCGAAGGTGCCGCGCACCATCACGTCGTCGTTGCCGCGACGCGAACCGTAGGAGTTGAAGTCCTTCGGCTCGACGCCACGCGAGATCAGGAAACGGCCCGCCGGGCTGTCCTTCTTGATCGAGCCGGCCGGCGAGATGTGGTCGGTGGTGATCGAGTCGCCGAAGATGCCCATGGCGCGCGCACCGTGGATGTCTTCGATGGTGCCGGCTTCGGCGGACATGCCGTCGAAGTAAGGCGGGTTCTTGATGTAGGTGGAGTCATCCCACGCGTAGGTCTGGCCATCCGGCGAGGCGATCTGGTTCCAGCGGCTGTCGCCCTTGAAGACGTCGGCGTAGCTGTCCTTGAACATCTGCGGATTGATGGCGCCCGCGATGGCGTCGGAGATTTCCTGGTTGCTCGGCCAGATGTCCTTGAGGTACACGGGCTGACCGTCGCTGCCGTTGGCGATGGGATCCCTGGTCAGGTCGATGTTGAGCGTGCCGGCGAGGGCGTACGCGACCACCAGCGGCGGCGACGCCAGGTAGTTCATCTTGACTTCGGGATGCACGCGGCCTTCGAAGTTGCGGTTGCCCGACAGCACGGACGCCACGGCGAGGTCACCCTCGGCGATGCCCTTGCTGATCTCGGCCGGCAGCGGACCGGAGTTGCCGATGCAGGTGGTGCAGCCGTAGCCGACCACGTAGAAATTGACCTTTTCCAGCTCTTCGAGCAGGCCGGTCTTCTTCAGGTATTCGGTGACGACGAGCGAGCCCGGGCCGAGCGAGGGCTTCACCCACGGCTTGGAGGTCAGGCCGCGCGCGGCCGCCTTCTTCGCCACGAGGCCGGCGGCCAGCATGACGGCCGGGTTGGACGTGTTGGTGCACGAGGTGATCGCGGCGATCACGACGGAGCCGTCGTTGATGCGGAACGACTTGCCGTCCTTCTCGACCAGCACGCCGCCGTCTTCGCCGACGTTGTTGGCTTCGTTGCCGACCGCGGTGCCGCCGCCTTCATTGCTGAAGCTGGCTTCGCCGTGGCTCTTCGGCTTGCGGTTGGCGGTGAGCGGGCCGACCACGTCGAGGAAGCTCTGCTGCACGCCTTCGAGCAGTACGCGGTCCTGCGGACGCTTCGGGCCGGCCATCGACGGACGCACGTCGGCCAGGTCGAGTTCGAGCACGGTGGTGAACTCGGCTTCGGGCGTGTTGGCGTCGTGCCAGAGGTTCTGGGCCTTGGCGTAGGTTTCGACCAGCGCGATCTGCGCTTCGTCGCGGCCCGACAGGCGCATGTAGTTCAGGGCTTCCTGATCGATCGGGAAGATGCCGCAGGTCGCGCCGTATTCCGGCGCCATGTTGGCGATGGTCGCGCGGTCGGCCAGCGGCAGGTTCTGCAGGCCGCTGCCGAAGAACTCGACGAACTTGCCGACGACGCCGAGCTTGCGGAGCATCTGGGTCACGGTGAGGACGAGGTCGGTGGCGGTGACGCCTTCCGGCAGCTTGCCCTTCAGGCGGAAACCGACGACCTGCGGGATCAGCATGGACGACGGCTGGCCGAGCATGGCTGCTTCGGCTTCGATACCGCCCACGCCCCAGCCCAGCACGCCGATGCCGTTGATCATCGTGGTGTGCGAATCGGTACCGAAGACGGTATCCGGATAGGCGAACGACTCGCCGTCGACTTCATTGGTGAAGACGACGCGGGCGAGGTTCTCCAGGTTGACCTGGTGGACGATGCCCGTGCGCGGCGGCACGACCTTGAAGTTGTTGAAGGCCTTCTGGCCCCAGCGCAGGAACGAGTAACGCTCCTGGTTGCGCTCGAATTCGATGGCGACGTTCTCTTCCAGCGCGCTTTCCGAACCGAACGCGTCGACCTGCACCGAATGGTCGATGACCAGTTCGGCCGGCGCCAGCGGGTTGATCTTGTTCGGGTCGCCGCCGAGCTTGGCGACGGCGTCACGCATGGCGGCCAGATCGACCACGCAGGGCACGCCGGTGAAGTCCTGCAGCACCACGCGGGCGGGCATGAAGGAGATCTCGGTGTCCGGCTCGGCCTTGGCGTCCCATTTGGCCACGGCCTCGATTTCCTTCGAGGTGACGTTCACGCCGTCTTCCTGGCGGAGCAGGTTTTCCAGCAGGATCTTCATGGAGTACGGCAGGCGCTTGATGTCGTGCTGCGCGCCGAACTTGGCGAGGCTGGCGATCGTGTGGCGCTTGCCGTTGACTTCGATGCTGTCTCGTACCGAGAACGAATCTTTCATGCTGTACTCCTGGCGTGACGTTCTTTAGCTGGGGAGGCCTGGAGAAACCCCGCAGGGGTTCCGCCAAAGCGTCGATTATCGCGCAGTCCGCCGCCCCTGTGCGACCGCCACGAGTCTGGCGTCGGGCTAGAATGGCGGGCTTCGGGGCAGGGCCGGGCGATGATTCGGCGGCGAAAGGATGGAGCGGTAAGCGGATGGGCGCAAACGTATTTGATGGCACGCAGCGTTCGATGATTTCGATGGCCCTGTCGTCGGTGTCGCTGCGCGACCTCGCGCTGGTCCAGGCGGTGGCGCGCGAAGGCAGCTTCACCAGCGCCGCGCGGGCCATGTACATCAGCCCGTCCGGGCTCTCGCATCAGGTGCAGAAGGTCGAGCAGGCCCTCGGCGTCCCCTTGTTCGAGCGCGGTGGCCGGCGGGTCGTTCCGACCGTCGGCGGCCAGCGCCTGCTGGGTTATATCGAGGCCGTGCTGGGGTCGGCCGAACACCTGGAGCACGCCGCGCGTGCCGGGGACGTGGCGTTTGGCGGGGAATTGCGCCTCGGCGTGCCGTCCACGCTGGGACCGTATCTGCTGCCGCATTTCATCGAGCCGTTCCCGCAGCGTTTTCCTGGCGCGCGGCTGACGATCTCCGAGGGCAAGCCACGCGGGTTGCTGCGCCGCCTTCACGAAGGCGAGCTCGATGCCGTGCTGGCGCCGCCGAGCACGACCGCCACCGGACTCGAATCCGCGGCGTTGTTCTTCGAGCCGTACGAGCTGATGCTGAACGCGTCGCATCCGCTGGCGGGACGGGCCTCCGTGGCGCTCACCGCCCTCGATGCCGCCGATGCCACCCTGATGGCCGAGAGCCATGGCAATGGCGTGTCGGATCTTGGCATGGCCGGCGCGGCGCGGCCGGAGCGGATTCAGGACCTGAGCCTGGAAAGCCTGGCGTCGCTGGTGGCGATGCGCGGCGGCTACACCCTGGTGCCGATTCTTGCGCACGAGCGGCTGGGGTCGATCCGTAACGTGGTGCTGGCGCAGGTGGAGGGGGCACGACCGGGCCGTCATATCGCGCTTTACTGGCGGAGTGCCACGCCATGGCGTGAGGATCTGAACCGGTTCGGGGACTTGTTGCGGGAGCTGGCGGGGTCGATTCCGGGCCTGGATGCGGCCGCTTCGTAGCCTTTAACCCCCGTCGTCCAGCGTGGACCCCGTCAGCAACCCCCTCGCCAGCATCGCGCATTGCTTGCGATAGATCAGCAGATGCCACTGCCGCCCGCCGATCTGGTGGTACAGCACCGCCGACCGCACAGCCGCCAGTAACGACGCCCGCACCCGATCCACGTTCGGCTTCTGCTGCAGGTGCGTCGGGTTGCCGGTCACCATCACGCGCGGCTTCAGCGTCGACAGGGTGGTCGAATAGACCTCCGCCAGCCGCGCCGCGACATTCGGGTGCTCGATCCCGAAATGCTCCACCTGCCGCTGCGTGGCGACGATGCCCTCGCGCAGGCGATCGAGCAGACCGCGATGGCGCGACAACGAGCGCTCCAGCCGCAGCACGGTGATCGCCATCCGCATCACCGCGATATCGCGGGTCTCGTCCTCGAACTGAGCCACGAGGGTGCGCAGGCCACGGCGCACACCGCTGACGCCGCCATAGACGGACGCGACGGAATCCGCGTCGATACGGAACACGCTACCCACGCTCGCCTCGAATGCGGCATCTTCGCAACGGCCTTCGGTAGCCAGTTGCTGGGCCAGTGAGGCACCCTGGAAAACCCCCGCGAGGGCGAGGACGCGTTCTTCGTTCATGGGTAAAGCCTGGAAAAAATGAGAGGGGATCGCGCACAAGGCGCGTTCCTACAGCGTAGAGGGGGCGTGTAGGGGCGCGGGGTCATGTCAGGCCGCCGTAGGTGGCGTCCGTGGCGGCGATCACCGCGCCGCCGAGGCAGGCCTCGCCGTCGTAGAGCACCACGGACTGACCGGGGGTGACGGCGCGCTGGGGCTCGTCGAACGACACATATAAGGTGTCGCCGCGGATCTCGACGGTGCAGGCCTGGTCGGCCTGCCGGTAGCGCGTCTTCGCCGTGCAGCGGAAGGCGGGGGCGGGCGGCTCGCCCGCCACCCACGTCAGATCGGTGGCCGTGAGCCGGGTGGACTGCAGCCAGCGGTTCTCGCCGCCCTGGGCGACGATCAGCGTGTTGGTCGCGACGTCCTTGCCGACCACGTACCAGGGCTCGTTGGGCGCGTCGGCGCGGCCGCCGATGCCGAGGCCGTTGCGCTGGCCCAGCGTGTAATACATCACGCCCTGATGCTCACCGATGACGCGCCCGTCGGGATCGACCATCGGACCCGGCCTGGCCGGCAGGTAGGCGGACAGGAAGGCGCGGAAGTCGCGCTCGCCGATGAAGCAGATGCCGGTGGAGTCTTTCTTCGCATGCGTGGGCAGCGCGGCTTCGCGTGCCATCTCGCGCACCAGCGGCTTCTCGATCTCGCCGACCGGGAACAGCGTGGCGGCGAGCTGCTTCTGCCCAAGCGCATGCAGGAAGTAGCTCTGGTCCTTGGCGGCGTCCACCGCGCGGAGCAACCGGTAGCGCCCTTCGTGAAAATCCACGCGCGCGTAGTGGCCCGTCGCGATCTTCTCCGCGCCCAGAGCCTGCGCGTGCTCGAGGAAGGTCTTGAACTTGATCTCGCGATTGCACAGCACGTCGGGGTTTGGCGTGCGGCCCGCCGCGTACTCGGCAAGGAAGTAGGCAAAGACGCCGTCCCAGTACTCGCCGGCGAAATTTCTTGCGTGAAACGGAATGCCCAGCCGGCCGCAGACGGCCACGGCATCCTTGCGGTCGTCGTCGGTGGTGCAGGGGCCGGAGCGGTCGTCCTCCTCCCAGTTCTGCATGAACATGCCTTCGACCTCGTGTCCGGCCTGCTGGAGCAGGAGGGCCGCGACGGACGAGTCCACGCCGCCGGAAACACCAAGGATCACCTTCACGCGGAGGGCTCGGGCAGGCGGCTGGTGACGGCGTCCAGCGGAAGGCGGCGTCCGTCCAGCCAGGCGTCGATGGTCTCGAGCACGAGCGGGCTGCGCAGGCGCGAGCCCAGCGCCTCGATCTCGTCGCGTCGCAGCCAGATCGCTCTGCGAATCCCCTCATCCAGGGGGCGATGCTCATCGTATGAGGTGACATGAGCCGCAAAACCGAAACGCAGCACTTGTTCGCCGTGCTCCGGGCTGGCCCACTGCCAGACGCCGAGGAAAGCGTCGAGCGCGATGGTGTGGCCGGTTTCTTCCAGGGTTTCGCGGATCGCCGCGGCCTGCAGGCTCTCGCCCGGATCCAGATGACCGGCCGGCTGGTTGTAAGCGACTTCGCCGAAGACGTCCTCTTCGACGATCAGGTAGCGATCGCCGCGCGCGACGACGCACGCCACCGTGGCACGGGGGCGCCAGACGTTTTCAGGCTGGTTGGAAGTCGGCGGCATCGGCTGAAAGGTCGGGTGGGCTCTGGAAAAAGGCATATTGTGCCATCACCTGTGGAAATCGAGCCGGAGGACGACGGAATTCCGGTGTATATAATCGAATCGCGTACCGACAGGTTGTCAATTAATGTCCCAGGAACACGAACACGATCAGGAAAGCGATCGCGGCCACGGGCTGGCGATCGAGACCGTTCGTCCGGAAACGGCAAAGCCACCGCTCTTCCAGGTGGTTTTGCTGAATGACGATTTCACCCCCATGGATTTCGTGATCGAGGTTTTACGTACGTTTTTCGGCATGGATCAGGAGCGGGCGGTCCAGGTGATGCTCCATGTGCACACGCGAGGGAAGGGCGTGTGCGGTGTGTTCACTCGCGAGGTGGCAGAAACCAAGGTGACTCAGGTCAACGAGTACTCACGGTCGAATCAGCACCCGCTCTTGTGCACTATGGAAAAAATGTAGGCGCTCCCCCATCTGGTGTTCATGCGGCAATGAAACATGGGGCTGGTCCCCGCCGCCCACAGCTATCGGAGACGGTCCGTATGTTCAGCAAGGATCTCGAAGTCACCATCGGGCACTGCTACAAGCAGGCCCGTGAGCAGCGCCACGAATTCATGACCGTCGAGCACCTGCTCCTCGCGCTCACTGAAAACACCTCAGCCCTGGCCGCCCTGCGCGCCTGCGGCGTCGATCTTCCGCGACTTTCGGCCGATCTTCAGCGAATCATCGCTGAAACGGTGCCGGTATTGCCGGCCGGTGACGAGCGTGACACGCAGCCCACGCTGGGTTTCCAGCGCGTGCTCCAGCGCGCCGTCTACCACGTGCAGTCGTCGGGCCGTAAGGAAGTCACCGGTGCCAACGTGCTGGTCGCTATCTTCGGCGAAAAGGACTCCCACGCCGTGTACTTCCTGCATCAGCAGGAAATCACCCGGCTGGACGTGGTCAATTACATCTCGCACGGCATCGCCAAGATTGGCGACGAGTCGGCAGCGGCCGCTCAGAACCCGGAGCGTGACGGCGAGGAAGGCGGCGAAGGCAAGGGCAACCCCCTGAGCGAATACGCCGCCAACCTCAACGAACTGGCGATCCAGGGCAAGATCGACCCCCTGATCGGCCGCCAGGACGAGGTCGAGCGCACGATCCAGGTGCTCTGCCGCCGTCGCAAGAACAACCCGCTCTACGTTGGCGAAGCCGGCGTGGGCAAGACCGCTCTCGCCGAAGGTCTGGCCAAGCGCATCGTCGAGGGCCAGGTGCCGGAAGTGCTGGAAGACTGCACGATCTGGTCGCTGGACCTGGGCGCCCTCGTTGCCGGCACCAAGTATCGCGGCGATTTCGAAAAGCGGCTGAAAGCGGTCATCGGTCAGCTGAAGAAGCAGCCCAACGCGATCCTCTTCATCGACGAGATCCACACCATCATCGGTGCGGGCTCGGCCTCGGGCGGCACGATGGATGCCTCGAACCTGATCAAGCCGATGCTTGCCTCCGGCGAGCTGCGCTGCATCGGCTCGACGACGTTCCAGGAATTCCGGGGCGTGTTCGAGAAGGACCGTGCACTTGCTCGTCGCTTCCAGAAGATCGACGTGGTCGAGCCCACCGTGGCCGACTCCATCGAGATTCTGAAGGGCCTGAAGACCCGCTTCGAAGAGCATCACTCGGTGGAGTACACCGGTGAAGCCCTGCGCGCGGCCGTGGACCTCTCGGTCAAGCACATCCCGGATCGCCTGCTGCCGGACAAGGCCATCGACATCATCGATGAAGCCGGCGCCCGCCAGCGGCTGCTCCCGGAAGACGAGCGCACGGGCAAGGTCGACGTGCCGGAAATCGAATACATCGTGGCCAAGATGGCGCGCATCCCGGCCAAGCAGGTCTCGGCCTCGGATCGTGACGTGCTGCGCAATCTCGAGCGCAACCTGAAAATGGTCGTGTTCGGGCAGGACGGTGCGATCGAAGCGCTGTCCTCGTCGATCAAGATGGCGCGTTCCGGCCTGGGCGATCCGTCCAAGCCGATCGGCAGCTTCCTGCTCGCCGGCCCCACGGGTGTCGGTAAGACGGAGGTGACCAAGCAGCTCGCCATGCAGCTGGGCATCGAGATGGTGCGCTTCGACATGTCCGAGTACATGGAGGCGCATTCGGTCTCGCGCCTGGTCGGTGCGCCTCCGGGATACGTCGGCTTCGACCAGGGCGGTCTGCTCACCGAGCAGATCACCAAGCATCCGCACTGCGTGCTGCTGCTGGACGAAATCGAGAAGGCCCACCCGGACGTCTACAACATCCTGCTCCAGGTCATGGATCGCGGTGTACTGACGGATACGAACGGTCGAGAGGCGAACTTCAAGAACGTGGTGATCGTCATGACCACGAACGCGGGTGCGCAGCTGGCTTCGCGCCGCGGTATCGGCTTCGTGAAGCAGAACCACGCGACCGACGCCATGGAGACCATCCGTCGGATGTTCACGCCCGAATTCCGCAACCGTCTCGATGCGGTCATCCAGTTCAACGCACTGGACTTCGACCATATCCTGCGCGTGGTGGACAAGTTCCTGATCGAGCTCGAGGCCCAGCTGACCGAGAAGAAGGTGAGCGTGGACGTAACGCCGGAGGCCCGTCGCTGGCTGGCGGAACACGGCTTCGATCCGCAGATGGGTGCCCGCCCGATGGCTCGCGTGATCCAGGACAAGGTGAAGCGTGCGCTGGCCGACGAGTTGCTGTTCGGCAAGCTCGCCGATGGCGGCAAGGTGACGCTGTCGGTGGACGGCGACGAGCTTCACGTGGAAACTGAGTCGGCTGAGCCGGCGGCCCTGACGGCTTGAGTTGGAATGATGGTTTGAAAGACATGCTGGCTTGAGAGAAAGGGCGGCCTGCGGGCCGCCCTTTTTTGCCGCCAGAAGTAAATACTGCCCCATGGAGATAACGCACATGTTCAGCAACGAAACCGAGCCCAAGCCGACCGCCGGTCAGGGCCAGGGCAGCACGTTCCTCGAAGAGAAAGCGTTCCGCGCGCGTACCGTGCTGGTGTTCGGCACGATCACCGACTCGGTCGCCGCCGATACCGTCCGTCGCCTGCTGGCGCTGGATGCCGAATCCGACGCCCCGATCGACATGATCGTGTCCTCGCCGGGTGGTCACCTGGAGTCGGGCGATGTGATCCACGACGTGGTCCGCTTCATCACGGCGCCGGTCAACATGATCGGCACCGGCTGGGTCGGCAGCGCCGCCACGCATCTGTACCTCGGTGCGCCGCGCGAGCGTCGTGTCTGCCTGCCGCAGACGCGCTTCCTCATCCATCAGCCCAGCGGCGGCGCGGGTGGTCAGGCCAGCGACATCGCGATTCAGGCCAAGGAGATCATGAAGGCGCGCGAGCGCATCGCTGGCGTCATCTCCCGTGAGAGCGGCCAGCCGATCGAGCGCGTGCGCGAAGACATCGAGCGCGATCTCTGGATGTCGGCCGAAGACGCGGTGAAGTATGGCCTGGTCTCGCGCATCGTCGAGCATCGCAAAGACGTGCGCCGCGACTGATTCCCTCAGGAATCGCGACAACAAAAAAGCCGCGGCGAAAGCTGCGGCTTTTTTTCGGCACCTACCAGGTGCAGCGCGAGACGCGCTTACTTCATACGGTAGGTGATACGACCCTTGGTCAGGTCGTAGGGGGTCATCTCGACCTTCACCTTGTCGCCGGTGAGGATGCGGATGTAATGCTTGCGCATACGGCCGGAGATATGGGCAGTAATGACATGCCCGTTCTCGAGCTGCACGCGGAACATGGTGTTGGGCAGGGTCTCCTGGACCGTGCCTTCCATTTCGATGACGTCGTCTTTTGCCATGTGTTCCGGGTCGATGAACGGCCGGAATGGCCGCATAAGTCCCTTAGTATGCCATGGCCGCCCGCCCGAGTCACCCCACGGGGCGGTCTCAGGCGAAGTGCTCGTCCAGCTTCCTGCGGATTTCTTCCTCGATGGTGCCCTTGAGCGGCGAGAGCAACATGCCCAGCTCGGCGGTCACGTGCACGTCGGTATCCGAGACGGCGATGGCGCCCTTAACGCCGGACCGGGCGAAGCTCATGGTGTCGCCGTTCCAGCTGCCTTCGGTGCCGAACTTCTCGCTCATGCGGGCGGCCACTTTCTCGACCACGGCGCGCGCCTCGGCCACGGTCCTGCCGTGCGGGCGGCGGATGTCGATCTTCGCCATGGGAGTCTCCTGTGCGTGGAAAGCGACGGAGTCTAGCAGGACCGGCATCACGCTACGTCGACACCTTTAAGTTCAAACAGATACCGCACTCTGCTAAAGTCGCTTCGTCAACGTCCCGGTTCCTCCATGCGCATCGAATTCGTCAGCTCGGCTCGCGGTGATTTCCACTGGTCACGGCCCGTGCTCACGATCGGCCGTGGTGAGGACAACGACTTGGTCGTGTCCGAAACCCAGGTGGCCGCGCGTCACGTCACCATCCATCGCGACCGCCGCGGCCTCGTCCTCGAGGTGGCCCCGGAGACGGGCCGTGTCTACGTCAATGCCCGTCCTGTGCGCGAGCGTGCGCTGCTGCGTCCGGGCGACAGCCTGTCGCTTGGCGACTGCCGCATGTTGTTGCGCGACGATGCCGACCTCGATGCCCGCGAGACGGTCGAGCCCACCGAAGCCCGCTGCACCGTCGCCTTGCGCCCGGTGGCTGGGCCGCTGTCCGGCCGCGTCATCGCCGTGGGCGACCGGCTCGAGCTCGGTGCCACCCATGGCGCGCTGCCGCTCGAGCTGCCCGGCAACGATGCCGCCTTGCTCGTACTCGCCTGGGAAGGCGGTGAACTCATCCTCGACGGGTCCCGTGTGCCTGCGAGGCATGCGGTCAGGGTCAATGGCGTCAAGCTCGTCCGCGCCGTGCTGCAGCCAGGCGACCAGATCGGCCTGGCCGCACACCGCTTCGTCGTCGATGGCCCCGGCTGGTCGGCAGAGCCTGTCGTCGTCATGCCGGAGCCGGAGGTCGAAGCCGACGCGGCGAACGACGAATCCGGCGGCGCCCGCGGCGACGTCTGGTGGCTGATCGTCACCGCCGCGCTGCTCGCGCTCGGCATCGCGCTGGTGCTCTTCGTCAAGCTCTGACCCGTCGTGTCGTAGCGTCCTCCTGGATCGTGTACCTCACATGCAGGATGGCGTCGGTGATACTCAGCAGCATCTCCCGTTGCGGCCGGTCGGCAGGGTCGGGGAAACTCAGGCGGATCTCGCCTGGGTCGTCGACCGGGATGCCTTCGAACGGAAGGTAGCGCGCATCGTTGAAATCGAGGACAAATTGCCCGCTGTCGGCCAGCCCCCGCGAGATAGCCACCGCCTGGCATCCACGCGGCATGTCGCCGGCATAAGCGCCGTCATAGCCGAGTAGTGCGCGGATATCTTCGTAGGGGCCAAGGAGGGCGGGCAGGGTCAGTGCCATCGACTTGATCCGTCGTGCGTTGCCCAGGTTCATCGAGGCCGGGTAATCCGTCGCGATGCCCGCATCCTTGAGCGAGAATGAGATATCGAGTCCCTGCTTGCCGTACTCCACCTTGAGCGCTCCACTGTCGCGAATGCTCATGCCCTCGCCCGCGTCTGCCCCCATGACCTCTGCGATCAGGTCGGCCAGTGGCTGGTCGGCGAGCGCCGCCAGCGATACCGTCCGTTCCACTTCCAGTGGGCGGATGTTCTGCTGCTGGAATGCCTGTTCCATACGTTGCAGACCAAGCAGCAATCCCTCTCCAGCCAGCAGGCCCTGATGCAGGTCATCCCAGACCCCGGGAAGAATGAACCCCTCCGGCTGCCTCGTTTCATAGGCGTAGGCACTTTGCGCCTCACCACACAGACCAAGTGCAATGTCGTACAACTGGTAATACAGCGTGCTGGCGCGGCTCGCCTGCCAGCCGAACAGCTCCTGCGAACTGAAACGGGTGGCGAGCAGGTCGCGCGTTGCCCTGGCATGCTCGTATTGCAGGTCGAGCAGTTCGCTCGCATCGATGGCTTGTCGCTGTTCGCTGGCGTTGATTTCCAACTGGATATCGATTTGTTCGATGTCGCCTTCGGCCAGTGTCTTTTGCGTGTTCCATTCGTCGCGGCGTACGGCGTAGGCCGCTTTCTGTTCAAGGCCGGCTGCGACCGATTCCATGCCGGCCGCTTCGAGCTGCATGCCCTGGACGACGGCGTTGCCGACCGCCGACCATTTGATGCCGCCGACACCGAAAGACATTCCCCCGATGTAGAAATTGGGCGCGGTGTCCAGGAATGCCGCAGCGGCGCCAGCGCCGGCCGTCAGATGGTAGAGCGGGGGCAATGCGTAACGAATGATCTGCGCCGCCGTCTCCTCGGACAGAAGGTTGCGATCGATCAGGGACTGGTAGTGGTCCCGTCGCTGTTCGGCGCGAGCCCGGCTCTGTTTCAGCCCTCGCTCGGTCGTTTGCAGTTGCCGCTGACGATCGAGGTAGTCGTCTTTGATCAGCGCCTGGATAGCGACGGCTTGATCCTCGCGCAACGCGCCCATGGCATCGCCGTCTTTTCGTTCCATCAGTGACTGCAAGGTCATGCCGAATTGCATGACCTCGCGAACGATCGAGCGCGCGCGTTCGAGCGCATAAAGGAAGCGGTAGACAGGCATGGCCGGCACTGGTCCACCGAGGTTTCGGCCATTCGCACCGGCCGCCAGGCGCCGTTGCTGCAGCTCGCGTGGCGACACGGGCGTCTCATAGAGAGGCAGAACCAGTGGCCGGCCATCGAGCGACAGACCGGCACGCAAATAACGCAGGCGCATCGCGATTCGTGGCCACCACTGCAAGGTGTCGTCGTCCAGGGGTGAGAGAAACACGCCGTCGATGAGATCGATCTGGCCACGAGGGCCCGGGTCGGCAGGCAGTTCCTCGCCGGGTTCGACCGTGCCCTCGAGAACATCCAGCGCGCCGAGGGTCGATGTGGCAGCTCTCGAGAGCGTGGGGTTGGGCCATAGCGATCCGGGCACTTCGTGAAAGTACGGCTGCTCACCCAGCAGTTGCGACGCCTGCACGTACCACATCTTCGCTTCGGTCAGCGTGTCGCGCGTCTGTTGCCGGTAGGCGCGATCGCCGCGGTCGAGGTAGAGCTTCAGCCAGCGCTGGAAGATGGCTAGCTTGTAGTGCATGGGGTCGAGCATCGCGATGATGTCGGGGTCGTCGGTGCTGGCCTGGCCTGTCGAATCCCACGCTATGTCGTCTTGGAGGGGGAGCGTATTCCAGTACAAGGGCTTGCCGGTCCGATCTGCCAGCGCCATTCCTTTCGCATCGACATACCCGGAGGGTGCGAACAGGCGTTCCAGCCAGACGGTCGCTTCGTCAAAATGTTGCTCTTCGATGAGGCGGCTCGCAATAAGTAGTGGACCATGTAGGAACAGCTCCCACAGGTACAAGCCAGGCCCTCCCTTCCAGGCAGTTTGCCAAGCCGGCATCGCATTTTGGGTTTGGTAAGCGAGGAAATGATCTGGCCCGGATCGAAGCGCTTTGTGCAAGTACGTGGGAAGTCCGAAGTTGCACAGGGTGATAAGCAGGCCGGACGGGGGCCAAAGCGTCATGTAACCGTCGATCCTCGAGTGCTCGAAGTCGTCATGCCAGTTCGATACTTTTTCAGAAGAGATCTCGACATCGTGATTGCCACTCCCTGATGCGGGAAGTTCACGATATCGAAGCGGTCGACGCACGTACGTGAGGTGCGGATCGTTCATCTTGGTGAGGGTGAAGTTGTACGGTTGCGGCCACTCGTCGTCAGGTTTCTCCGTCATATCTGAGCGGATGACAGATATGTCCCAGCCATCAGAGGTGTGCAGGGCAGCGACTATCATTGAATCGTCCGCCGTCGTCGTCACGATCGTCGTGGGATAGAAGTCCCGAATGACGCCACGAAAAATGTCGTAGGTATGCGTGGTCCACGAACCGCCCGGTACGAGGCTCGCGATAGCGAGACTGATCTTGAAAAGTTCCGGGCTCGACCCGTCGTAGGAATCGTCCCTGCTTTCCCACCACGCCACACGCAGTCTGCCCTGGAAAAGAAAGACGCTCGGCGCCGCGGCGGCTTTTGTCGGTGCCGGGCTGGCGATTCTCTGCCAGTCGGACCATCGCCATGCCGTCGAGTAAGGAGCATCTCCACGCCGCCAGTAGTAGTTTATCGGGACGCTATTGTCATGACCAAGCAGGTAAATGGACGAATTAGCACCTTCTTCGGTTTCGTAGGCATCATCGATGCGGATATCGAGCCGCGACGTGACACCGCCGATGAACTGCTCAAAGGCGAGGTCGGCATGAGCGGCGGTGAGGCGCGCCGACGAGAGCGTCTGCTCAAGTTGTCTGAACGGCTCGCTCTTTATATAGCGAAGGGTCGGGTCGAGAAAGCTGGCGGGATAGCGGAGCAATCTTTGCAGGCCAGCCCACGTACCGTAGCGTTTGTGGTACGCATCCCAGTAAGCAAAATATCCTCCAGGCCGTTTCAGCTCGGCGAGTGCCGATGCGATCACGTCGGGTTCCATGCCCTCCCTGCAGCGATGCAAATAGAGCTGCACGCTGGCGATCGCTTCGGCCAGCCGGGAAGTGGTGGGCTTCGCGGTGACGAGCGGATCGAGCAGGAGATACTCGTAGAGGTCGTCCGGCGTGTTGATGCGGCCTTTCAATGTGCCCCAGTCGTTCAGTCGGATGTAGCAGGCGAGCCGCGCATCGCGCAGACGCTCGGCGCAGGCCTCACTCACTCCGCGCTGCGCGGAGGCTGGCGCGTGGTTGAGGGCGGCACGCGCGATGGCCGCGTGCTGGCCGCGATCGGTGAAAGTCGGCTCGGCTGAGTCCATCAACGCGAACGTCGACTCGAAAACGGTGAGTTGCGGATGGTCGATGCTCAGCAGGTCGCACTGAGCCAGTCGCGCCTGAATTCGACGTATATGGGACACGGTGCTTATTTTCGATTCGAGTTCGCCGGTGAAAATATGTTGCGTATCGTCGACGGGCCACGCGTTCAGGATGGCGAACTCGGTGACGTCATATTCGCCTTTCTTCGCCTGTACCGCCTCGACGAGCTTCAGTCTGGCCTGGCTGATATCCCCTTTGATGCCGTCTCGCCATGCTGCGTACCAAGCCAGGTGAAAAAGCGTGGGCAGGCTCAGTGCGGGTGTCTTTCCCTTGTAAACCGGTGATCTATATCCGTTCGGTGCGATGATGAGGCGTATGTCCTGTTCCTCGAAGCCATAGCGGCAGCAGACTTCGGCGAACTGGGTGAGCACGCGCACGTACTGGATGAGCTTTGGAGGCAGGTCGTCGCGGCCCAGCGGATGCTTGGTCTGCGGGTTGGCGAATGCGTCTTTCCAGAACGTCGCGGAACCGTATCCCTCCAGGTCCGGATCCGCTTCCACGATCACTTCGTCGACCCAGGAGAGCATGGCTGCTGCCGCTTCGGCCTTCATGCCGAAATGCGTGGCGACGTGTCGGGACAGTTGCGAGATCATCCTGGCCTGCGTTAGCGCGTCACTCAAACCGTGCCCTTCCGCGTCGGTTCCCTCCTGCGCACTCTGATGCAGATTGGCGACAAACTTCAGGATGTTGTCGTCGACGGTCGTCGCGTGCGTCCGCGCCGTCAGGCGGACGAGAGTGTCCACGTCCATTTTTTGTTCGCGAAGCCAGCAGGCGACGGTGTACGTGCATTTGAGGATGCGAATGGATCGTTCCGCGAGATTGGATGCGCGTCTTTCGAAGAGCTGCTGAACGAGAGTCGTTTCCATCTGCTCCCACAACGCCAAGGTTTCACCCATGGTCAGGCCGACGAGCCTGGCAATAAGGGAGGCGCGGTAGAGACCACTGAGCAGGTGCACATTGACTTCGACCTGTCTGGTCGTCGCAAAGCCCTCTCGTATGCAACGTTCGACCTGGTCCGGGAGCATGCCCAGTGCCTCGCAAATGCACTTCATGGGACTGTTCTCTGCCAAGCCGGCACTTGCCAGGAAATCGTACTTCTTGCCGAGCATGGGAAGAATGGCAGGCGAATAGACGGTGCACAGGAACGACGCTTCTCTCGGACGACCGTAACTGTTCAGGTCGCCGACGAGTCCGGCGAATGCGTTCGCGGAAAGGCCGTGGAGATCGCGAATCTGGCTGAAGGCCGTATAGAGCCTTGCATGTGCACGGAGGTCGGTGACGTCATAATCGATTTGTCGACCTATCCAGTCGATGTCTTCGAAGGAGATGCCGAGAGATCGCTGGATTGCGATCGACCATAGCATGCGGTCCCAGTTGCCACTGCCTCCGTTGACGATCTTGCCAGGGTCGCCGGGTTTGTCATGCACGATTTCGAACGCGGCGTGCGGGAGGGGGTTGTTGCCATCGTGGATGAAATAGGCGCCGTAGGTTTTCGGGTTCGTGCGCAACCCGTCGGGTCCGAACGCTGGCTCGACTGCCAGGAGATCGTGCACTTGCCCGACAGATAACCCGGTCTGTCGCGTCAGGTCGGTCACCCTATCGGGAGTCGGCGTCCGCCAGGGCGTCGCGCCCTTGGCCAAGGTTGCCATACGCGCGGGGGCCCAGCGCAGCGTCGCCCGGCAAAGTTCCGGCGTTACGCGCCAGGGCGCACTGTCGTTGTAAGACACCGCCGGTTCAAATGCGTCGGCAACATCATCGAACAAAGCATCCAGTATGGATGCCTCCGTGGTTCCGAGGGCTCGGATCCACTCATCGACGAGATCGGCGTCGGCATCGTACGGAAGCTCGAAGGGCGGGGACTTTTCTTCCTTGAGATTCCATTTGGCGTCGACGGCGGTAGCGAGGATCTCATTGACCAGGGTCAGGTTGGGTACCTCGTCATCCATATTGGCCTGGCTGAGTACGAACGTCGCCAGATCCGGTCGGCGTTTGTCGATGTGAAACACGCTGCTCACAAGGTGCAGCCTTTTCGCCTGCCGATAGAGGTCGACGAGGTAACTCGCAGGCGAGAACAGGCTGGCCACCGAGTCCGTGGCGGCGTAATTCCCGGCGCGTGCGAACCAGTCGTCGTATTGCGTGCCATCGCCGATGGTGGCGACGGTTCGCTGTCTCGCGTCCCCCGCGTCCAGCTTGCGGAGGGCGCGAGTGGTCGGGGACTGGCGGCCAATGAGTCGGTTGTGCCATTGGGCCAGCGATGAGGCGCGGCTCAGTGCGGCGTCGTAGAGCGCATCGGCGTCGGTCGGGGTGTCGGCGTCCGCTGGCGTGTCGATCGCTCGGGCGCGTTCGAGAAAGGCTTGCCGTCCCCGGCGGACGACGTCCAGGCAGGAGGTGAATCCGAGGCGGCTAAGGCCCGAGGCCAGTTCACTCGCGGCGATCCCGGTGCTCGGGATGGCATGGGTCGGCATGGTCGCTTCCTTGCGTCGAGGGCGGCATCCTTTGCCGCTTACGGTCTGGATTAAAGTCCTTCAAGCATTCAGCCGTCGTGAAATTCGCTGGTGTCCTGAAGCAAAGTCAGGCGCGATCGAGGGCACTTTTCGGCATAATCGATTCCTCCCTTATGAGTGGACTGACAATGTCGCGAGCGTGGAATTTCAGTGCCGGTCCGGCAGCGCTTCCCGAAGCGGTGCTGCGACGGGCGCAAGCGGAGATGCTGGACTGGAACGGCTCCGGGGCATCGGTCATGGAGCTCTCGCATCGCGGCAAGGCCTTTATGACCCTCGCAGCGGAGGCCGAAGCGCGTCTTCGCCGTCTGATGAGCGTGCCGGCCGGGTACAAGGTGCTTTTCCTGCAGGGGGGCGCGACCCAGCATTTCGCGCAGATTCCGATGAACCTGGCACCCGTGGGCGCGTCGGCCGACTATGTCGTTACAGGGCACTGGGGCGAGAAGGCCGTACGTGAGGCGTCGCCGTACATCACGGCACGCGTGGCAGCGACGTCGGAATCGGCGAATTATCTTGCGCTGCCTGCACGTGACACGTGGGATCTCGATCCGGGAGCGGCCTACCTGCACTACACGCCAAACGAGACGATCCATGGGGTCGAATTTCATGACGTGCCGGATGCCGGTGGTGTTCCCTTGGTGGCGGACATGTCATCGAACATCCTCAGCGAGCCGGTGGACGTCTCGCGCTTTGGAATGATCTACGCTGGCGCGCAGAAAAACATCGGGCCGTCGGGGCTGGTGGTGATGATCGTGCGGGACGACCTGCTGGCACGCGCGGGCCGTCCGATGGCGAAGATTTTTCGCTACGCGGAGCATGCAGCGAACGACTCCATGCTCAACACGCCGAACACCTGGGGCTGGTATCTCGCCGGGCTCACGTTCGAATGGCTGGAAGAGCAGGGTGGTCTCGTCGCGATGGGCGAACGCAATGCGCGCAAGGCCTCGACGCTGTATGACGCGATCGATGGCTCGGACGGTTTTTATCGCAGCCCGGTCGAAGTGAGCGCTCGTTCGCGCATGAATGTGCCATTCACTCTTCACGACAGCGCACTGGATGCGGCTTTCCTCGCCGAATCCGAGGCAGCCGGCCTGCTGGCGCTCAAGGGCCACAAGGCAGTCGGTGGCATGCGTGCGTCGCTTTACAACGCGGTGCCGCAGGAGGCTGTCGACGTCCTCGTGAATTTCATGCGGGACTTTATGGCGCGGCACGGTTAAAGTCGGGAGTCACCGCACTGCAGCATGCTGTTTGCGGTGATAACCGTTTCATTTGCAACCACTTAGCCGCCTGGAAGTCCATGAGCAAGACCCCCACCGATAAGCAAGCCACGCTCATCGAAGCGCGTACGCGCATCGACAGCATCGACCAGCAACTGCAGTCGCTCATCAGCGAGCGCGCCCGTTGGGCACAGCAGGTCGGCCGGGCCAAAGGCCCGTTGAAGGCGGCGGTGGAGTATTACCGACCCGAACGGGAGGCCCAGGTCCTGCGCGGCGTGATCGATCGTAACGACGGCCCGCTGCCCAATGCCGAGCTGGTCCGTCTGTTCCGCGAGATCATGTCGTCCTGCCTCTCGCAGCAGCAGCCGCTGAAGATCGGCTTTCTCGGTCCCGAGGGCACCTTCAGCGAGCAGGCCGTGCGCAAGCATTTCGGTCACGCCGCCTACGGTCTGCCCCTGGGCAGCATCGAGGAAGTCTTTCAGGAAGTCGCCGCGCGCAATGCCGATTTCGGCGTCGTCCCGGTCGAAAATTCCGGCCAGGGCATGATTCAGATGACGCTGGACATGTTCCTCGTGTCCAAAGCCACCATCTGCGGCGAAGTGGAGCTGCGCGTCCACCAGAACCTGCTCTCGCTCACGGGCGAGCTCAAAGACGTCAAGCGCATCTACTCGCACCCGCAGTCGCTGCAGCAGTGCCAGGGCTGGTTGCGCGTCAACCTGCCCAACGCCGAGCGCATCGCGGTGTCGAGCAATGCGGAGGCTGCGCGCACGGCGAAGCTGTCGCCGGAGTCCGCGGCCATCGCTGGCGAGACGGCGGGGCGTGTGTACGGTCTGAAGACCGTGGCCGGCCCCATCGAGGACCGCTCGGACAACACGACGCGCTTTCTCGTCATCGGTCGTTCGATCTTCCCGCCGTCGGGTAACGATCGCACGTCGCTGCTGGTGTCCGTGCGTGACAAGCCAGGTGCGTTGTACGACGTCCTCAGCCCGCTGGCGCATCACGGCATCAGCATGAACCGCATCGAGTCGCGTCCGGCGCACACGGGCAAGTGGCAGTACGCGTTCTTCATCGACGTCTCCGGCCATGTCGAAGACGAGTCGATGAAGGCCGCCCTCGAGGAAATGAAGCCCGCGGCTGCCGACGTGCGCGTGCTCGGTTCCTACCCGGTCGCCTTGCCGTGACCGGCGTGTTCGACGCGGCGGCGCTCGCCAACCGGGCGACGTCGGCGCTGCGTGCCTACGATCCCGGTCATGACCTGCCCGCGCTGCGCCGTCGTTTCGGTGCGGTGATTTCCGAGCTCGGCTCCAACGAGAATCCACTCGGCCCGAGCCGCCTCGCCACGCAGGCGGCGACGCGCGTGCTCGAGGAGATGTGGCGCTATCCCGATCCCAGCGGCAAGTCGCTCAAAGAGCGTCTGTCGTCGGAACTGGGCGTCCCGCTGGCCGGCATCACCCTGGGCAACGGTTCGCATGAACTGCTGATGTTGCTGGCGCAGTGCTTCGCCGATGCGGATCACCCGGTGGTGTTCTCGCAGTATGGCTTCGCGGTGTTTCCCATCGCGGCGGCTGCCGCCGGTGCACCGGGTATCGCCGTGCCGGCGTTGCCGGCCGATCATCCGGAGGCGCCGTACGGTCATGACCTCGATGCCATCGCCGCGGCGGTCACGCCGACGACGCGGCTGATCTATCTGGCCAACCCGAACAACCCGACCGGCACCTGGTTCACCGACGCCGCGCTCGAAGCCTTTCTCGAGCGCGTGCCAGACGAAACGATCGTGGTGGTCGACGAGGCCTACCACGAGTACGTCGACGCGGCGGGCCTCAGCACGGCGCTGCACCTGCTGGGTCGCTTCCCCAATCTGGTCGTGACGCGCACCTTCTCCAAGGCGCATGGTCTGGCCGGGCTGCGTATCGGCTACATGTTGAGTCATCCGTCCGTGGCTGCGGTGTGCGAACGCCTGCGTGAGTCCTTCAACGTGAATGTCGTGGCGCTCGCCGCGGCCGAAGCGGCGCTGGGCGATCACGAGCATCGCGCCCGCGTGCGCGAGGTCAATCGTCGCGATCGCGCGTGGCTGACCGGGGAGCTCACGGCGCACGGCATGCGCGTGCTCCCATCGCAGACCAACTTCCTGCTCGTCGATCTCGGTCGCGACGCCGCCTCGTTCGAGGCGCACCTCTTCGAGCGCGCCGTCATCGTGCGCCCCATGGGGGGCTATCGCCTGCCCGACACGGTACGCATCAGCATCGGCAGTCGCGCTGAATTACAACGTCTTCTGGAGAACCTGCCATGAGCCGCATGGACTGGCAAAGCCGCGCAGGCACCGCCCTGCACGGCGACATCGTCGTACCCGGTGACAAATCCGTATCCCATCGCGCCTTGATGTTCGGCGCCCTGGCTGACGGTGTGACCCATATCCGCGGCTTTCTCGAAGGTGAGGACACCCGCGCCACGGCGGCGATCCTCGGCAAGCTCGGCGTGCGCTTCGAAACGCCGGCGCCGGGCGAGCGTGTCGTGCACGGCGTGGGACTGCACGGCCTGCGCGGCACGGCGGACCATCTGGACTGCGGTAACGCGGGCACGGGGATGCGTCTTCTTGCCGGCCTGCTTGCAGGTCAGGCGTTCGGCAGCACGCTGGTCGGTGATGAATCGCTGTCGCGCCGGCCGATGCGTCGCGTAACGGATCCGCTTGCTCTGATGGGCGCGACCATCGACACCGAGGACGGTAAGCCGCCGCTACGCATTCACGCCGGTGCGAAGCTCAGGGGCATCAGCTACCGGCCGCCCGTGGCGAGTGCCCAGATCAAGTCGGCGTTATTGCTGGCCGGCCTGTACGCTGAAGGCACGACGGAGGTCATCGAGCCGCATCCGACCCGCGACTACACCGAGAGCATGCTCAAGGCGTTCGGCTGGCCCATCGAGTATTCGCCGGGCAAGGCGAAACTGGAGGGGGGTCACCGCCTGACCGCGGTCGACGTGGACGTCCCGGCCGACTTCTCCTCGGCGGCGTTCTTCATCGTCGCCGCCTGCGTGGTGCCGGGTTCGCATGTACGGATCAAGGGTGTGGGCCTCAATCCACGTCGCACCGGTCTGCTGGCGGCGCTCGAACTCATGGGTGCGGACATCGCGGTCGAGAACGAGCGCAGCAGCGGCGGTGAAGACATCGGCGACCTCGTCGTGCGCTATCGGAAGCTTCACGGGGTGGCACTGCCCCTCGATATCGTGCCCGACATGATCGACGAGTTCCCGGCCTTGTTCGTCGCGGCGGCGGTCGCCGAGGGCATGACCACGATCCGTGGCGCGGCCGAACTCCGGGTCAAGGAGTCCGACCGCATCGCCAGCATGGCCAACGGCCTGAAGGCCTGTGGCGTGCTGATCGACGAACTGCCGGACGGCGCGATGATCCGTGGTGGCACGATCGGTGGCGGCAACGTCGACAGCCACGGCGACCACCGCATCGCGATGAGTTTCGCCATCGCCGGCCTCGTCGCTTCCGCGCCGATCTCGATCGGCGACTGTACGAATGTCGCCACGTCATTCCCGGGGTTCATGGAGCTGGCCAACGGTCTGGGCTTCAATCTCTCGGTTGTCTGATTCCGCCGTGCGGTCATAGGGGGTACGCTTCCGTCTCCCCGAGACCGGAAGCCCTCATGGCCGAGAAGATTCCCCCGTTCGTCGTCGTCGTACCCGCACGTTTCGGGTCGACCCGCCTGCCGGGCAAGCCCCTGCTGAAGATCGCCGGCGAGTCCATGATTCGTCGGGTGGCGGCGCGGGCAGGGCAGGCGGGTGCCGCCCAGGTCGTGGTGGCCACCGACGACGAGCGCGTGGCGAAGGAGCTGCGCGGCTGCGGCGACATCCTCGTCTGCATGACGCGCGAGGACCACGCGTCCGGCAGCGACCGCATCGCGGAGACGGTCAACCATTTCGGCTGGCCGGAAGGCACCATCGTGGTGAACCTGCAGGGCGACGAGCCGTTCGCGCCCGCCGCGGGTATCCGTGCCGTGGTGGCCACCCTGGCCGGGGACGACGCGCCGATGGCCACCCTGGCGACCCCGATCGAGCACGCCGAGGAATTCTTCGACCCGAACATCGTCAAGGTGGTCCGGTCCGGGAACGGCCGGGCGCTGTATTTCACCCGGGCGCCCGCGCCCTGGGCCCGGGACGAGTTCGCGAAGGACCGCGGCGTCCTGCCGCCTCATGTCCCGTTCCTGCGCCACATCGGGATCTACGCCTACCGTGCGGGCTTCCTGCGTCGTCTGGCGGCTCTGCCGCGTACGCCGCTGGAGCGGATCGAGTCCCTGGAGCAGCTGCGGGCGCTGGAGCACGGCTATGCCATCTCGGTCCGGCCGACGCCGGAGCCGTTCCCGCCGGGCATCGACACGACGGAGGATCTGGAGCGGGCCGAGCGCTGGGTGGCGGCGCAGCTGAAGGGCTGAGCCGGCGCGATTGACCCGCCGAGGCCTTGCTATTGCGTCGGAATCGATTCCGTCGCGCCGGCGTGTAAGGGATCGCTGACGCTGGGCTGAGGCGCTTGCCTAGGCCCGGCGTCGGCCTCCGCCGGGCGCGCGGCGTAGAGCGGCGACGTAACCTATCCCTGTCGCCAAGCTCTCCCCCTAAGGACGGCGACGCTCCCACGGAAGGTCCGGCGCCGGCATGATTCATCCCATGCCGGCGTTTTCGCGTCCGGCGTACACGGACGCGGTAAAATGACCGGTATGGAGCACACCGAGTCGCATCCGTTCGACGGCAAGGCCTTCGTTCGTCATCTCACCACCTCGCCTGGCGTCTACCGCTATTTCGACGCGGAGGACGAGCTGCTGTACGTGGGTAAGGCCGCCAACCTCAAGAAGCGGACCAGTAACTATTTCCTCAAGCCGCCGATGGATCCGCGCATCGCCTCGATGGTGTCGCAGATCGCGCGCGCGGAAGTGACGCTGACCCGCACCGCGGGTGAGGCGCTGCTGCTCGAATCGCAGCTGATCAAGTCGCTGAAACCGCGCTACAACATCGTCCTGCGCGACGATAAGAGCTATCCCTACATCTACCTGTCAAGCACCGACGAATACCCGCGTCTGGCTTTCCATCGGGGCGCGAAGACGGGCCCCGGCCGTTATTTCGGGCCGTACCCGAGCACGTTCGCCGTGCGTGAGAGCCTCGGCCTCATGCAGAAGCTGTTCAAGGTGCGCCAGTGCGAGGACAGCTATTTCAGGAATCGTTCCCGGCCCTGCCTGCAGCATCAGATCGGCCGCTGCAGCGCACCGTGTGTGCGCCTGATCGACGTGCCGGATTACGCGAATGACGTGCGCCACGCCGAGATGTTCCTCGAAGGGCGCAGCAGTGCGGTGATCGATGAACTGGCCGTGGCCATGGAAACCGCCAGTCAGTCGCTCAACTTCGAGCGCGCGGCGACGCTACGCGATCAGGTCGCCGCCCTCCGCCGGCTCCAGGCACAGCACTTCGTGCAAGGCGCGAGCGCCGATATGGATGTGATCGCCTGCAGCATGGAGGGCGGCATGGCCTGCGTCAGCGTGCTGTTCTTCCGTAATGGCGTCAGCCTGGGATCGCGCGATTTCTTCCCGCGACTGGGTACCGATGCGTCGCTGGGCGACGTCCTCGCGCAGTTCATCGCCCAGTACTACCTCGAGCGGCAGGTGCCGCGTGAGCTGATTCTCAGCGACACCGTCGAGGACATCGACGTGCTCGCGTCCGTCCTCTCCGAGCATGCGGGTTATACGGTTTCGCTGAAGCCGAGCGTGCGCGGTGAGCGTGCGCGCTTCCTGGAGATGGCCCAGCGTAACGCGGGCGCCGCGCTGACGTCGCGGCTCGCCAGTCGGCACACCCTGCTGGCGCGCTTCGACGATCTGCAGAAGGTGTTGGCACTGGACGTCATGCCGCGTCGCATCGAGTGCTTCGATATCAGCCATACGATGGGTGAGGCGACCGTGGCCTCGTGTGTGGTCTTCGGCCCCGAAGGTCCTGAAAAATCTCATTACCGTCGTTTCAATATCGCAGGCATCACCCCGGGCGACGATTACGCCGCCATGCACCAGGCGCTGACGCGCCGGTTCAAGAAAGTCGTCGAAGGCGGAGTCAGGCCTGACATCCTACTGATCGATGGTGGCACGGGGCAGGTGGCGCAGGCGGTGGACGTCCTTCGCGAGCTGGGCGTGGAAGGCATTCGCGTGGTCGGTGTGGCCAAGGGGCCGGGTCGCCGCGCGGGTGAAGAAACGCTGGTTCTCGCGGAAAGTGGGAAGACCCTGCATCCCGGCACATCGTCGCCCGCACTGCACCTGGTTGCCGCGGTTCGTGACGAAGCGCACCGTTTTGCGATCAGCGGGCATCGCCGTCGGCGTGAGGCGGCCCGCGAACGCAGTACGCTGGAAGACGTGGCCGGTGTCGGCGCACGTCGTCGCGCGGCGCTGCTGAAGGCTTTCGGCGGGCTCGCCGGCGTGGAAGCGGCAGGCGTCGAAGAACTGATGAGCGTAAAGGGCATTGATCGCGGGCTCGCCGAACGCATCTATGCCATGCTGCATCCCTGATCGAACGGAGGTGTCGGCTCGCACCGACCTCTCCCGTACTGGCTGACCTATGCGCATCAACCTCCCGACCTGGCTGACCCTCTTCCGCGTGCTGCTGTTGCCGGTGATGGTTGTCGTCTTCTACCTGCCGTTCCGCGGGGCGAGCCTGACCGCCGCGCTGGTTTTCGTCCTGGCCGGTTTCACCGACTGGCTCGACGGCTATCTGGCACGTCGCATGAATCTGACCTCGGCGTTCGGCGCCTTCCTCGACCCGGTCGCGGACAAGCTGATGGTGGCGGTGACGCTGTTCCTGCTGGTGCAGTCGCACCCCGGCGGCTGGCAGGGCATCCTGCTCGCGGTCACGGCGTCGGTGATCGTGGGGCGTGAGATCAGTGTCTCGGCCTTGCGCGAGTGGATGGCCGAGATCGGTGCGCGCTCACGGGTGAAGGTCGCCTTCCTGGGCAAGCTGAAGACCGCCATGCAGATGGTCGCCCTCGTCGTCCTGCTTCTGCAGCACGACGCCGAAACCCTGCGCCTGTACCACATCGGCGAGGCCCTCCTGGTCATCGCGGGCATCCTGACCATCTGGTCCGGTCTGGACTACCTGCGCGCCGCGTGGCCCGCGCTGCGGGGCGATGCGGAGGATGAGAACGAAAATGAAAAAAAACCCGTGCAAGGTGGTTGACACATTGCCGTCGTGATTTAGAATAGCTGGACAACGACGCGGGAATAGCTCAGTTGGTAGAGCACGACCTTGCCAAGGTCGGGGTCGCGAGTTCGAGTCTCGTTTCCCGCTCCAAAGATTTTACGAAGCCTCGGTCACCCGAGGTTTTGTTTTTTAAGCGCCACGCGATACTCTTCGCGCTGCGCAAGCGATGGCCGGGTGGCAGAGTGGTCATGCAGCGGACTGCAAATCCGCGTACGCCGGTTCGATTCCGACCTCGGCCTCCATCGCATTCCAGGGCGCATCCGTTAACGCGGTTGCGCCTTTTTTCTTTGTGACGCCCGGATGGCGAAATCGGTAGACGCAAGGGACTTAAAATCCCTCATCCGCAAGGGTATGTCGGTTCGAGTCCGACTCCGGGCACCAGGGATACCGACGGCTTTCGTGCGTCGCAACGACGTCAGTGCATCCGACTCGTAAACGTCACGGCAGGCGCCTGGCGGATTGCCTTTCGACCAGAGCGCCGATCTGCTCCGCGATATTGAGAATGCCGTAGCCGAAGCCGGCTTCCGGCGTAGTGCCCACCGCGCCCAGACTTCGGTGTGCCGTGGCCGCCGCCGACGCAAGCGCGTCGTAACCCGCTGTCATGGCCTTCTCGGTAATCATCTGAGCGCGAAAGCGCGCCTCGTCGTAGTCGCCAGCCAGGGCCGCCTTGTTCAGGGCTAGTGCGTCGTTCGCCAGGTCCGCGAGGGTGAGCACTTTTTCGTCTGATAGTCGCATATCGAACGCATTGTGCCGACCCGAAATTGCGCTGTGAAGCTCGCCAGTAGTGGCATCGGTTCGTTTGTGCGACCACGTCACGCTATCAGCGGTCGGCGCTTCAAAGCGTGCACCCCATCGCCTCATAAGCCTGCGCCAACCGTCGATCCAGTCCGTAGCCGGCCGTCTGCCGCTTCATCTGGATCTGGCTGCATGTCAGGAAGTCGCCGATACGTTCGATGGACTTCCGGATGCTGGATGGGGGCGCAAGATCGACGCCGCGTACTTTCGAGCCGTTCGCATAGCCGGGCAAGGTGGCCGCATGTTTCGTGCTGTCGGAAGACAAGGCATGCGTGATGTCCGGATCGCCATAAGGCTGACTGCCCGTGCTTGTACCCGACCGCGCGTCCGCTTCCATCTCGCGCTCCCCAGGCAGGTCGGTTTCGGCAGAAGGGACTGGCGCGTCTTCGCGGTTCACGTGCACCGCGGGCGCGTGGCGCGACATGCGCTTGACGGGTAGCGGGGCGGCGATATGCATGCTCGGCGGAGGGACGGGAAGGTCCCGCCGAAGGTCCAGCGACGCGTGCAGGACCGAAGACGATTTGTCTTCCGTGACCGCATTCGATTCGATGCGCTCAGCACGATATGCAATCAGGCAGAGCAGCAGCATGAGGTGTCCGGCGAATACCAGGCCCAGGCTGATTCCGTTCCTGAAAACGCGACGCCATTCGATCGGCTTCACCTGATGCTCCCTTGCCATGCATGAGTTCTCGACCGGGAGCGCGCAGGAAAGTTCGGCATGTCACATACGCATAACTCGCCATGTGCGACACGTAGGAATTCCGGAGGTAGCCCATGCCCGGTTCCAACCGTACCGCGCAGAAAGGACCGGTGACGGAACACGTCAAACCGCTACGTGTCTACGTCTTCTACCCTTCGATCAATCACCGCTCGTGGTGGGTCTTGCTCCCGGGCTCCGCGAAACAAGTGTTCGGCTCCGAAGGCGCGGCGGTCGATTTCGCGTTCACGCGTGCTCGCGAGCTGAGCGGTCATGGCCGCCCCGTCGAAGTGCTGCAGGAGAAGATTTCCGGATCGTGGATGTCCGTCCGCGTCTCCTGATAGAAGGGCTTGCAATGCCCTGGCATCTTCAATAGAATTGCCGGCTCGATGCGGGAATAGCTCAGTTGGTAGAGCACGACCTTGCCAAGGTCGGGGTCGCGAGTTCGAGTCTCGTTTCCCGCTCCAGATTTTTAAAGCCCCGGTGAAAACCGGGGCTTTTTTTGTGTCCGATCCGGAAGGCGGAGCTAGTCCTCGGCCACGACCCACAGGGCCGGCATGTGCAGTTCCGTGCAGCCATGCCGGCAGGCGAAGGTGCTGTGGTCCCCGACGAGGAATACGTGCTTGCCACCCGCAAGGGTCAGGTCGACGGTGCCGGACACCCCCGTGGGCCCATGCGTGGTCGTTCGGCTGATCGCCGTGACGGCTTCCGCAAACGACTTCGGTCCCCACTGCCAGGTGACGGTTCCGCGTTTCCCGGACAACGTGATGTCCGCCGGATCGGCGCCCTTGCCGGCAAGATGGAGGTCGTTGCTCCCGCAGCCGGCGAGCAGTAGCAGAGAAAGCAGGGCGATGCCCGGTGCGCTATGGCGTTTCACATGATGTCCAGCCGGAGGGTCGCCTGATGTAACGGCCGAGCGGCCACGCGCTTGATGGGCCACGCCGAATGTGCGCACGCTGATGTTCAGGCTTCCGCTTCTGCCACCCGTTCCTCGGCGGCGACCGGCTTGCCCGTCACGACCGGCGCAGCCGGGTGGGAGGCGCGACGCAGCGGCATGTCCTTCATCCACCAGGCGAAGAAGAACGCGACCGCGATGACGCACGCGCCCACGTCGTACACGGTATGCAGCGACGCGCCGAACGCCTCGAGATAGCGGGCGTGGACGTCCGGCGGCAATGCGTTGACGGCGTCCGGGCGCAGCGAGTGCGGCGCGGGCACGCCGGCCGGCATCATGTCGGCCAGCCGCGACTGCAACCCGTTACTGAACACCGCGCCGAACACGGACACGCCGACAGAGCCGCCGATCGACCGAAACAGCGTGACGCCGGACGTCGCCACGCCCATGTGCTTCATGTCGACGCTGTTCTGCGTGGCGAGGATGAGGACCTGGAGGACCATGCCGAGGCCCAGACCGAGCAGGCCGGCGTAGGCATAGAGCAGGGCGATGGGGCTGTCGTTGTGCAGGGTGCCTAGCAGGGTCAGTGCGACCGTGGCGATGAAGGTGCCGACGATCGGGAAGATCCGGTAGCGGCCGATACGACTGATCACCCGCCCGCTGACGATGGAGCTGACCAGCACGCCGCCCATCAGCGGAAGCAGCTGCATGCCCGCGCCGGTGGGTGAGACCCCCTTCACGACCTGCAGGTACAGCGGCATGAAGGTGGTCGACCCGAACAGGGCGGCACCCACGAAGAGAGCGATGATGCAGCTGAGCAGGAACGTGCGGTGACGGAACAGGCCGAGCGGGATGATCGGTTCGCTGGCGATCGACTCCTCGTAGATGAAGCCGATGACGCCGACGACGGCAAAGGTGAGGATGAACCACAGTTCCGCCGCGTTCCAGGGCAGGATCGTGCCGCCCTCCGTGGTGAACAGGATCAGACAGCTCAATGCGAGGGTGAGCCAGCCGGCGCCCCAGTAGTCGATGGTGTGCTTTACGTGTCGAACGTGCGGATGAAACGCCGCGGCGATCACCGCAACGGCGATCAGGCCCAGCGGCAGGTTCACGTAGAAGATCCAGCGCCACGAAAGGTGGTCGACCATGAAGCCGCCGACCAGAGGCCCGAGCACGGTGGCCAGCCCGTATACGCCACCGAAGAGGCCCTGGTACTTGCCGCGCTCGGCCGGTGGGATGACATCGCCGATCGACGCCATGGCGACCACCAGCAATCCGCCACCGCCGAGGCCCTGCAGAGCGCGCATGGCGATCAGCTGATCCATATTCTGGGCGAGCCCGCACAGTACCGAGCCCAGCAGGAAGAGGGCGATGGCTGTCTGCAGGACGATCTTGCGCCCGAACAGGTCGCCGAATTTACCGTAGAGCGGGACCACGACGGTCGAACTCAGCAGATAAGCGGTGACCACCCAGGACAGCTGGTTGAAACCGCCCAGTTCCGTGACGATGGTCGGTAGCGCCGTCGATACGATGGTCTGGTCCAGCGCCGCCAGCAGCATGACCAGCATCAGGGCGGGGAACAGGACGCGCAGGGACGGCGATGAAGTGGGTGAGCTGGCCGTTTCCGGAGGGGAGGAGGCGGTCACGAGGCGTCCAATGAATTTAATTAATGGGTAAGTTAATATAAATGCGACACCGTGGCCGGTCAATCGGTCCGGCGGTCGTGGTATTCAGGTCGTCGTCTTCGACGCTGTCAGGAGTTTGCTTGGTTACTTCCGCTCCCCGCCGTGGCCGTCGGCCCGGCCGGCCACCCCTACAGCCCGATGGACCCGATCAGCGTCAGCGTCTGGTCGACATCGCGCTGGAGCTGATCGCCCGTAAGGGTTACGCAGAAACCACGTTGGCCGGCATCGCACGGGCGGCGGGCATGACCTCGGCCGCGGTGCATTACTACTTCAAGACCCGTGAGCAGTTGTTCGACGTCCTGTTCGACGAGCGCATCGCTCCGATGCGGAAGCGACTCGAAGGCATTTTCCTCGACAACGCGGAGGATCCGGTCGCCGCATTCAGTGAACTAGCCCGGCGCTTCGTCACGATCGCCGGCGACTCGCCGTGGATGGGCCCCGTGTTTTTCGGCGAGATGCTGAGCGACAACGATCTGTTCAAGCAACACATGCAGAAACGTCTGGGCGACTCGCGCCAGATCGTCGTGATCGACACGATTCGACGCTGGCAGGAAGAGGGCCGTCTGAGCAAGGGGCTCGATCCGGCGTTGCTGATGACCACGGTGCTGAGCCTGACCGTGCTGCCGATGTCCGCGATTCGCAAATGGAAAGACGATCCGCTGCGCGGGCACATCGACGCCGAGGTCATTACCCGTCATGCGATCGCCGTATTGTCAGCTGGCATCGCCACGCCGCCAAGCTGAATGCAGAGGTAAATACCGCCTAGTCGCTGGCTTCACGCGCCTGCCATGTCGCAGCGGTAAGTCTGTGTTTCAGCGCAGTCATCGCACCGATGAAACGGGGAAGGCATCATGGCCAGCACGACGGGTTCACACGTCAATACGATCGGTTCACTGGCGGCAGGCAGGTTGCTCGCGCAGGCAGCCGGAGGGCGATGGGGCCCGGTTATTCTCATTCTTGCGGGCATTGTCCTGTTGAGGAAGCGTGCCGCCAATCGCGCGGCGCGCCGGTTGCGGGCTGATCTGAAGTCCAGCGATCACCGCATCGACGCGCTGCGCTAAGAGCGACTACTTACTGCTCTGATTGTCTTCGCCCGTGTCATCGACCGGGTCGCCGGAAGAATTCGTTTCGGGCTGCTCCGTCGGACCGCGCTTCTCTGACGGCGCATCGTTCTGTCCAGGATGCTGCGGCGGGCGATTTTTCTCATTAGCCATGGTCATCTCCTCGAGTGAGCGACCAGCTTCGCGCCATCCCGTTGACGGTGGCGTGCGCCCTGCGTGACGGGTATGTCGCCTCGGCTAAGTGGAGCCAGGGGCGGCCACGTCCATTCCGTCCCAGTGCGCTTCTTCCGGCAATAACCGCGTCACCCCTATCGTCCATCTTTGCGTGTAGGGGAAACCCTATGGATCAGCGCGGACGGCGCCTACACGACCATCGGGTCGCATCGCCTCACGACGGTGGGAGATTACCGCTACAGGCCTCGAAGGCATTCCATGATCATACCGTCACGCTGGTTGTCTCGCCTGCACATCTGGCATTGTATGCATTCGCAGGCAGCGTGCGGGCCACACCGCGCGCATAGAAGTACAGTCGGCCCAGGGAGGGCAAAGAATGATTAATGTTGTTTTGGTCGACGACCACGAACTGGTCAGGACCGGCTTTCGGATGATCCTGCAGCAGCAGGCGGACATCCGTATCAGGGGTGAAGCCGGTTCAGCGGAGGAAGGCCTGCGTCTTATCCGTTCCCAGTCGCCGGATATCGCGCTTGTCGACGTCCACATGCCCGGTATGAGCGGCGTGGAACTGACGGAACGGGTGATCCGTGCGAAATTGCGCACCAACATCGTGATTCTCACGGTGGTGGACGACGCGCGCTTTCCCAAGCGCCTGCTCGACGCGGGTGCGCTGGGCTATCTCACCAAGGGTTGCTCGTCGGACGAGCTGCTCAGCGCCGTGCGTCAGGTCGCATCCGGCCGGCGATACCTCGCGCCCACGGTGGCGCAGCAGCTGGCCCTGGCGACCCTCGACGGCTCGGATTCGCCGTTCGATACGCTGTCTACGCGTGAGATGGAGGTATCGATGATGCTGGTGCGCGGCATGCCGCTCACGTCCATCGGCGAGCGTCTGAATCTCAGTCCGAAGACCGTATCGACCTACAAGCAGCGCCTGATGGAGAAGCTGCACGTGGAGCACGTGGTCGGGCTGGCCCACCTCATGACCGTTCACGGCCTGCTCGATACGCACAATCACCAGGTCGGCACCTGATCGGTCCCACGACCGGCTCGCTGTAACGAAAAACGCCGGGCTTCTCAGCCCGGCGTTTTTCGTTTGGAACGACGAGTCACTCAGCTTTCGGGGAGGCCGAAGCCTCCCCGCAGGCTTACGCGTCGTCGCGTGGCGTATCGCCGGAGGACGGCTCCTGACGCGGACGCGTCAGCAGGTCGCCCTGGGCCGGCAGCGGCGTCGACGCAGGCCTGGGTGCGGCAGGCGGGGTGTGCGACACCGGCGACACGTTGGAAGCCTCAGGCGACTTCGGGGTTACCGCCGTCGGATCCGCAGGCAGTGCCGAAGACGCTTTTCCGTGCTCGATCGCATCCTCGTCGGCCTTGACCGCCGGGCTCTCGACGACGACCGGTGCGCTGGCCGTCTGGGCAGGGGTGGGGGCTGGCGTCGGAGCCTGAGCTGGCGCCGGAGTTGGAGCCGGAGCCGGAACAGGCGTCGCGGCCGGAGCTGGCGTCGGAACCGGAGCAGGCGCCGGTGCCGCGACCGGCGCGGGAGCAGGAGCAGGAGCAGGAGCCAGAACTTCCGCCGGGGCAGCAGCTTCGACCGACGTCTTCACAGGAGACGAGGTCGGCGTTTCTGCCGGAGCCGGAGCCTTAGCCGGAGCCGATACGGCGGCCTCCGTCACAGCCGCCGGGCCCGGCGTCGTCGCCTTGACGCCTGCGCGGGCCTCGTCAGCTTCGGTCGGCAGCATGCCGCGTGCCGGGGCGTCGAGCACAGACGGCTGGCTCGCGGGCGAGGCCGCGGGCTGGATGGCGTCTTCCGCTGTGACGACCGGAGCGGCGGGCTGAGCCCGCGCCGCAGCGGGCACCGAAGCCGAGCCCGTGGCCGGGGCGGAGCTCAGCGGAGCATCCGACTCGGTCTGGCGACGCTCGGTCGTCCGGGTCTGTGCCGAGTCGGCCGGCGTGGCCGGGTCGACGACGGAGCGCGACGGCGCGGGTGCCGGGGACTGACCCGGGATCGGCGGCAACTTCGGCAGCGACGATAGCGTCAGTGCCGAAGGCACGTTCTCATCGTCCGCGTTGCCCGCAGCCGAGGCTGCCGGAGCAGACGGAGCAGGGCGAGTCGCCTCGTGGCGGGGAGCCTCGACCGCGAACGCGTTCTCGGCGGCCGCGGCGGTGTCGAGCATCGGCGGGACGCTGGGGCTGGAACGGCCGGTATCGGCCTGGCCTTCGTCGTCACCGTCTTCGTCGTCGAGGTCGTCGGCACCCGCGGCGCCTTCGACGCCACCGGCTGCCGTGCCTTCTTCCTGGCGACGACGGCGGCGGCCACCACGACGGCCGCGACGGCGGCGCTGGCCACCTTCGGTATCCTTGCCGGCATCTGTCGACGGCGCGTCGCCGTTGACTTCACCCGTGGCGGTCGCGTCGACACCCAGTGCCTCGGCGTCGAGAATCAGCTTCTCGTCATCGTTGAGGACCGGCGCAGTCACCGGCTTCTCAGCCGGATTGCGCGGAGCGGCGACCGGAGCGACGTTGACGTTCGCCGCCTTCTCGACCTTCTCGCCCTGCGGCTGGCGCTCGCCACGCGGCTGCCTCTCGCGGCGGCCGGTGCTCTCGCCGCCCTGCGGCTGTTCCTGACGGCCACCCTGGCGACCCTGCTGCTGGGCGTTGTCTTTCTGGCGCGGAGCTTTCTCGTCGCGGACCTGGGCCTGCTTGCCGCCCTTGGGCTGCTGCTGACCCTTGCCCTGCGCGGGCAAGGCATCGCGGTCCTTGCGCTGGCCCTGCGGCTGGCGCGGCTCGTTGTTGCGACCACGGCCCTCGTTGCCACGACGATCGTCGCGGTCACGGCGGTTGCCGCGATCGTTGCGGTCGTTGCGGCCGCCGGAGCGCGATTCCTCGCGACGTGCGGGTGCGGCCGGCTGCGGCGCCGCTGCCGGCTGGGCGTTGCCGCCGCCGAACAGGCTGCCGAAGAGGCGCGAGAAGAAGCCGCCGGTGGGAGCGGCCGGGGCGGAAACGCGCGGCGCGGGTGCCGCGACGGCGACCGGCTCGGCCACTTCCTCACGGATGGGAGCGGGCGACGCCGGCACGACGCCGGTCACCAGCGGCTGCTCGCCACTGCCAAGGGCCTGGCCCATCTTCGGCAGGGCCTGGGCGACCACCGGGGTGGTGCGCTCGTAGCTCGGCTTGCTGTGCTCGCCCATGTCCGCTTCGCGGATGCGGGTGATCTCGAGGTGCGGCGTTTCCAGTTTCTCGTCGGCGACCACGACCACGTGGACGCTGTGGCGCAGCTCGATCTCGACGACGCTGGCGCGCTTCTCGTTGAGCATGAAGTTGGCGACCGCGGACGGTGCCTGCACCAGGACCTGCCCGGTGTTTTCCTTCATCGCGTGTTCTTCGATCAGGCGCAGGGTCGACAGCGCCAGCGACTCCACGCTGCGGATGTGGCCGTGGCCTTCGCAACGCGGGCAAACGTTCTGGGTGGCTTCGCCGAGGCTCGGGCGCAGGCGCTGGCGGGACATCTCCAGCAGGCCGAAGCGCGAGATACGACCGATCTGGACGCGGGCGCGGTCCGCTTTCAGGGCGTCCTTCAGGCGCTCTTCGACCTCGCGCTGATGGCGCGGGCTGTCCATGTCGATGAAGTCGATGACGATCAGGCCGCCGGCATCGCGGATGCGCAGCTGACGGGCGATCTCGGTGGCGGCTTCGAGGTTGGTGTTGAACGCCGTCTCTTCGATGTCGCTGCCCTTGGTGGCTTTCGACGAGTTGATGTCGATGGCGGTCAGGGCTTCGGTCTGATCGATGACGATGGAGCCGCCCGAGGGCAGGCGCACGTTACGCTCGAAGATGCTCTCGATCTGGGTTTCGATCTGGTACCGCGAGAACAGCGGGGTCGGATCCTGGTAAAGCTTGAGCTTGCGCAGGTTGTTCGGCATCACCTGCTGGACGAAATCGCGGGCGTCCTGATACAGCGACTCCTCGTCGATGAGGATTTCGCCGATGTCGTTACGCAGGTAATCGCGCAGGGCGCGGATGAACAGCTTCGATTCCTGGTAGATCAGGAACGGCGCCTTCTGCGAGTTGGCGGCGCCGGAGATCGACTTCCAGAGCTGCAGGAGGTAGTCCAGATCCCACTGGAGTTCTTCGGCGTCGCGGCCCATGCCGGCGGTGCGCACGATGAGACCCATTTCGTCGGGCACCTCCAGGTGCTCCATGGCTTCCTTCAGGGCCTGGCGGTCCTCACCCTCGATGCGGCGCGAGACGCCGCCGGCACGGGGGTTGTTCGGCATCAGGACCATGTACCGGCCGGCGAGGCTGATGAACGTGGTGAGGGCGGCGCCCTTGTTACCGCGTTCTTCCTTCTCGACCTGGACGATGATCTCCTGGCCTTCCTTGAGGAGATCGCGGATGTTCGACTTACCTTCCGCATTCGGATTGAAGTAGTCGCGGGAGATTTCCTTCAGGGGAAGGAACCCGTGGCGCTCGGCGCCGTAGTCGACGAAGCAGGCTTCGAGGGAGGGCTCGACGCGAGTGATACGGCCTTTGTAGATATTGGCCTTTTTCTGCTCGCGGGACGGGATTTCGATATCGAGATCGTAAAGGTTCTGACCATCGACGATGGCCACACGCAACTCTTCGCGCTGAGTCGCGTTGATAAGCATACGCTTCATTGTAATTTCCTCGGCCTTGCCGCGCGGCCGCGGGCCGCGGTGGCGCCTGATTGGCGGCCTGCCGGGGATCGCGCCGCAGCGGTGAGGCTTCAAGCGGCATGGGATCCGGGACCGATACCTGGACCCGGCGTGATTCGTGATAAGCGCCTTGCAACCGGTCCGCGTCCCTACGGATTAGCCGGACAACCGCAACCCGAACCGTTACGATGTGGGGTGTCTTCGCGTTCCGCCCCCTCGGACGGACCCGCGCGACACTCGCCTTACGTGACGGTACAGGCACCCCGCGAGAGATAAGTCTTCAGCGGAGCCTGGCGCTGGCCGAGTATCCTATCAATTTCGAGTTTTATCAATGCAGACGGCAACTTCCCTCGACGGCGGCCAAGGTGTGCGCATCGTCGAAATCGGACCCGAAAGGGACGGTCAGCGCGTGGACAACGCTCTGATGACCCTCCTGAAGGGAGTGCCGCGCAGCCTGGTCTACCGCATCCTGAGAACCGGACAGGTTCGCATCAATGGCAAACGGGCCAAGCCGGAAACGCGCCTCGCCGCCGGCGATATGCTGCGGATTCCACCGGTACGCGTCGCGGAGCGCGATGAGACGGTGGCGCCCTCGGGCATGGTCCGTGCGGTGGCCGACTCGGTCATTTTCGAAGACAAACACTTCCTGGTGATCGACAAACCCGTGGGCATCGCGGCGCATGGCGGCAGCGGCGTGAGCCACGGCGCCATCGAGCTGCTGCGCGCGGCCCGTCCGAACGAGCACCTCGAACTGGTCCACCGGCTGGATCGCGACACCAGCGGCGTCCTGGTCCTGGCTCGCTCGCGTCCGGGTCTGACCGGCCTGCAGGCCTTGATCCGCGACAACGAGGTGGTCAAGCAATACCTCTGCCTGATGACCGGTACGCCGCGTAAGGCGAAGTTCGACGTCAATCAGCCGCTGCTGAAGTCGGTGATGCACGGCGGCGAGCGGATGGTACGGGTCGACGACGCAGGCAAGCCCTCGCTTACGTTCTTCCAGGAACTGGAGCAGTACCCGGCCTCCCGCCTGATGCAGGCGACACTGGGTACGGGTCGTACCCACCAGATCCGCGTTCACGCTCAGTATGTCGGCCATCCGCTCGCGGGCGACCCGAAATACGGCGATGAGGAGGCCAACAAGCGGTTCCGCGCGAAGGGCCTGAAGCGGATGTTCCTGCACGCGGCCCGCATGAGCTTCGATCTTGGCGGCAAGAACTACGACTTTTCGGCGCCGTTGCCCGACGATCTGAAGGCGTTCCTCGACAAACTGCGCGATTGATCAGGCAAGGAACCGCGCACTGACCTCGAGCGACCGCAACAGGCCGCCCGCGACACAGGCCTGGAGGATCACGGCGCTTAGCGCATGTGCCACGGCGACGGGCAACAGGGCACGGTGGCGCAGGTACCACCAGGCCCAGCCCAGTTCGGCGACGAAGCAGAGCTGCATCAGCAGCCCGTTGGGTGTGTGCAGCAGCGCGAAGGCGAGGGCGGCCAGCAGGATGGCGACCGCTCGGGGGACCGCCCGGTCGAGCAGGGCGGCCACGACGGCCAGAATCAGCCACTGCTGAAAAAGCGCCCACCCTATATAGAGGAGGGTGCGTCCGGCAGGAGGCCATGCGGGCGAATGCCCCGCCGCGAGGGCGATGCCGCCGGCGACCGCGACAGCCAGCAAGGGCCAGCCCGCCTGGCGCCACGCGCCTGCCCAGTGCCACGACGGCAACTGCCGTCGCGCGCCCAGCGCCACGGCATAGCCCACGCCGATAGCGAACGCCGCGATGCCAGGCGGCGCCAGCCGCAACGAGAGCCCCAGCCCCGCGATAAACCACAAGGGGCCCGCCAGGACGAGCGCCACATCGAGGCCGGCGCCGGCCAGAGCTCGCCAGCCCGCGTGGGAGCCGGTCCCTTCGTCGACAGGTCGACGTGCGCGATCGCCCTGGCGGCGCCACCCGACGACCGACACCAGAGCCAGATAAACCCCGGCCTCCACCCAGCCAGGCCAGGCCGGTGAAGGGTAAGACTCCACCGACGTGGCACGTACCCGCTCCAGAGCCTCACCGAACGCCACCAGCGGATCCGCCGCACGCTCCCGGTCCCGGAGTGCCAGCAGGCCCTCCGCCGACAGGCCATCGGGCAGCATCACCGGAGGTGGCAAGGAGGCCCCCTCCGCCAACGCCAGCCGCGCGCTGCGTAGACTCAGCGTCGCGCCCACCGGCAACACAGCCCGAATGCGCAGCATGGCGGCCCGACGCGGTGGATCGACGGCGCGGCCCTGATCGTCGGTCCAGGACAGCCTGTCGAGCCTTACGGGCCGGCCAACCTCCGCGGGCGTCAGCGTACCGAGGTCGGCATGTCGTCCCGGACTCGTCAGCGTTTCCCTCACCGCAAGCGCGTAGCGTCCCGTCGCCGATGCCGTGGCGTCCAGATAGAACGTGTCGAGGCGGACGAGGTCGGCATCACGCCGCAACACCAGGCCGATCTCGAAGCCGCCCGCGTCTGTCGCCTGGACGCTCAGTCCAGGAGGCGACGTCGCGAGTCGGCCGCCGCCAAACGCACGACCGGCCACCACGTCCTCGACGTCAGAGAAGCGCCACGACCACGGCGAGCGGCCTTCGGCGAACGCGACGCGATCGTTTGCGCTTTCACGCTCGATCGCACCCTGCACCACCGTGGCGGCGAACCGGGGGAGGGCGAACAGCAAGGCGACCGCCGCGGCGAGCGTCGCCGCGACCATCCAGCGGGAGGCGCGGGGTGACACGTCAGCGATCGAGCAGGGCCTCGACGCGTGCGGCGCAGATCACGTCGTTGAGTGAGAGGCCGCCGACGTCATGCGTGGACCAGAGCACCTGGCAATGGCCGTAGCCGGCTTCGAGATCCGGATGATGATCTTCCTGGTTAGCCATGAAGCCGACCGCATTGATGAAGCCCAGCGTGTGATGGAAGTCCCTGAAGGAAAAGTCCTTCACGATGGCCTTGCCGTCCGCGGTCACCGTCCAGCCCGGCAGACCGGCAAGGTGCTGGTCGAGCGTCGCCCGGTCGAGCGCATTCTCCGGGCCTTTGCGTGGCTGGCAATGCTGGGTCGCGAGCGGGGAGAGGGTCATGGCGGGCATCCGGCAGAGGAAAGCGCGAAGCGTCGACGCTTGCGCCTGAATTGTCAAAAGGCGGCATCCCGGAGGAAACAGTACTAGAATGGTGCTGTATTCCGGCGCTCCCCACGCCGGACCCGATACCGGAGCCCCCATGATCGACATCACGGAACGCGCGCAGGCGCATTTCCAGCGCCTGATCGCCCAGCAGGGTGATGATGGCCTCGGCGTTCGCTTGCGCGTCGTCGAGGCCGGGACGCCTGCCGCCCAGTGCGAACTCGAATTCTGCGAAGCCTCGGAGCTGACCGGCGACGAGTGGACGATCGAGTGCACCGGCTTCAATCTCTACGTCGACGGCGAGAGCATGCGCTGGCTCGATCCAGCCAACATCGACTACGAGATGACGCCTACCGGCAGCCAGCTCAACATCCGTGCGCCGCGCATCAAGGGCGACGCCCCGGGTGAGGGTGCTGGCGTGGTCGAACGGGTCAAATACGTCCTCGAGTCCGAAGTCGCCCCGCAGATCGCCTCGCACGGCGGTCGCATCTCCCTCGTCGAGGTCACCGCCGACGGCATCGTCGTGCTGCGTTTCGGTGGCGGTTGCCACGGCTGCGGCATGGTCGACCTCACGCTGAAGAACGGCGTGGAGAAGACCCTGCGCGAGCGCGTGCCGGAGATTACGGAAGTGCGCGACGTCACCGATCACGAAACCGGCGACGCCCCCTATTTCGCGAAAGCAGCAGGCTAAATGTAGGAGCGCGCCTGCGCGCGAATGACACGCGCGCATTGGAATGAAAAACATCGCGCGCAGGGCGCGCTCCTACAAGGGGGTCAGTCGCCCTGGATGTGGTGCTCGAGCCCCTGCAGTTTCGACGGCATCGTCGCGAAATACGCCGACACGTCGTCGATGTCCTGATCGGACAACGTGGCCGCGAAGCCCTTCATGATGGCGTTGCCACGGCGTCCGTCCTTGTACTCGTGCAGGGCCTGCGCGAGGTAGTCGGCGTACTGGCCGGCCAGGCGGGGATACTGCGGGTCGACGGAATTGCCGTCCTGCCCATGGCAGGCGACGCAGGTGGCGATCTTGGTTTTGCCGCGCGCCGGGTCACCGGCGGCGAAGGTCTGGGTGGCGGTCAGCGCGAGCAGCGCGCCCAAGGCAATCAGGGAGAAACCACGGATCATCATTCGTCCTCGGCGGCTTACTTGGCGATACTGGAGAGGTAGGCGGCGATGTCCTCGATTTCCTGATCGGACATGCTCTGCGCCTGGGCGCCCATCGTCGGGTGCGTGCGCTCGCCACTCTTGTACGCCTTCAGGGCGTTGACGATGTACTGCTCGTTCTGGCCGACGATGTGCGGCACATGGTATTCGGGGTAGGCGTTGGCATAGCCGGGCACGCCGTGGCAGCCATTGCAGGTGTAGACGAGCGTCCGTCCCCGGGCCTTATCCCCTTCGGCATGCGCCGCGGATGCGGCACACAGAGCTACAGCGATCAGACCAACCAGATGCAGACGCTTCATTAAGAGTTCCCTGGGTGCCGGGCGGGGCCGGGGTTGAACAGCCGTCGAAGTATAGAGGGCTGTCGCAACGGGGAACAACTCAGGCGTAAGTCCGCGTCAGAGAAGACTTTTGATGATGTGGAAGCCCGCGATGTACTCGCCGGCGATGGTGCCGACGCAGACCAGGAAGAAGTTGAGCAGGGTGCGGGCCACCCGATTCTTCCACCAGCCGGTCCAGTGCGTGATGTCGTCACGCAGGTGTTCGAAGTCGAGCACGCGCGGCTTGCGGACCCACGCTTCGGCCATGGCGCTGAAGGCGCCGGACGGGATGCCGGGCCGGAAAGGCTTGAGCGGACCGGCGATGAACGCGGCGATGATCGACAGCGGATGACCGCCCGCGATCAGGGCGCCGAGCGCGGAAAGGCCGCCTGTCAGCAGAATCCAGCTCTTCACGGCGTCGGCGCCCAGGCTCGGGCTGCGGTAGAAGGCGAAGCCGATGGCGGCGAAGATCGCGAGCACCACGCCTACGGCGACGATCTTCGGCCAGTGCGAGGCGGGTGGCGTGACAGCGAGGTCATCCGCCGTCGAACGGGCATCGCCCTGCTGATCGGCAAGCTGCCTGCTCATGCCCTTCAGGTGGCCGGCACCGATGACGACGAGCACCTTGCGCGATGGCGCGGCAGCATCCATCCGCTGGCCGTTTTCGCGCAGGCGCGCGGCCATGTATTCGTCGCGCTCGGCGATCAGTGCGCGGTAAAGCGGTGCCGAGCCCTGGGCGAAATCGCTGAAGGCGCTTTCGAGCAGATCCGCCTGCTTCAGTTTCTCGATGTCTTCCTCGGGGATCTCCTCACGCTCGAACACGCTGCCGAGCATGCCGGCCATGAGGCCGAAGCGCTGGAAGAAGCCGACGCTGCGCCAGGCGCGCTTGAGCGTGGTGCCGACTTCGCGATCCACCAGCCACACCGGAAGGTTGCGCGCGTCGGCGCCGTCCATGGCGGCCTTCATTTCCGCGCCCGGCTCGATGCCGTATTGCGCGGCGAGACGTTTCTGGAAGCCGCCGAGCACGAGGCTCGCGGCGACCATGCCGGCCTTGCCCTCACGGATGACCTGGAACAGATCCATCTGCTTGAACGCTTCGGGATCGCGGATGCCATGCGCACGACTGGCGCACAGTTCCACCGCCACCGCGTCGAAGTGCTCCGTTTCCAGCAGCGCATCCACCGCCTGCACGCTGGCGCGTGACACGTGCGCGGTGCCGAGAATGACGTAGTCGACGCCGTCGCGCGTCATGCGCTCGATGGGTTGGCCTTCCAGGGCGGCGGGCAGGGTGACGTCGTTCTCGGCAGGAATCATGCGCTCGGGTGTCCGTTGGATGTCTTAATCGCGAAAGCGCTTGGTGAGATCGGCATAGGCGTCGATACGACGGTCGCGCAGGAACGGCCAGATGCGGCGCACGTGCTCGCTGCGTTCCATGTCGACATCGACGATCAGCAGTTCACGACCGTCCGTACCGGCCTGGGCGAGGAACTCACCCTGCGGACCGGCGACGAAGCTGGAGCCCCAGAACTGGATGCCGTTGCCGACGCTGGTCGGATCCGCCTCGTAGCCCGTGCGGTTGCACGAGAGCAGGGGCAGGCCGTTGGCGACGGCATGGCCGCGCTGCACGGTGATCCATGCCTCGCGCTGACGCGCTTTTTCTTCGTCGGAGTCCTTCGGATCCCAGCCGATCGCGGTCGGGTAGAACAGGATATCGGCGCCGGCCAGCGCCATCAGGCGCGCGGCTTCCGGATACCACTGGTCCCAGCACACGAGCACGCCGAGCTTGCCGACCGACGTCTGGATCGGATCGAAACCCAGGTCGCCCGGCGTGAAGTAGAACTTCTCGTAGAACGCCGGATCGTCGGGGATGTGCATCTTGCGGTACTTGCCCGCGATGACGGCCGAGCGATCGAAGACCACCGCGGTGTTGTGATACAGCCCGGTGGCGCGCTTCTCGAAGATCGACGCGACGACGACGAGCCTGAGCTCTTCGGCAAGCTTGCCCAGGCGCTCGGTGCTCGGGCCGGGAATGGTCTCGGCGAGGTCGAACAGGTCGACGCTTTCGTGCTGGCAGAAGTACGGGCCGTTGTGCAGTTCCTGCAGCAGCACCAGTTCGACGCCGGCTCCGGCCGCGTCGCGCAGGGCCTGCTCGATCGCGTCGAGGTTGGCGTCGCGGCTGCCGCGGTCGGTTTCCTGGAGGAGGGCGACCTTGAGAGTCTTGCGGGACATGACTTCTTCCTTACTTGGCGATGGCGGCGGGCAGCTGCATGGTGATGCAATGCAGGCTTCCGTTCTGCCAGATCAACGGACGGCAAGGTACCTGGACGATCTCGCGGCCCGGATGGGCGAGGCCGATGATCCGTGCCGCTTCCGCGTCCACCGGATCGCCATACGCCGGCACGAGCACCGCGCCGTTGACGATCAGGTAGTTCGCATAGGACGCGGCCAGTCGACGACCATCGTCGAGGATCGGCTGCGCCCAGGGCAGCGGGTGCAACGGGTACGGCTTGCCATCCGGAGTGCGCAGTTCGGCGAGTTCCGAGGCCATCTGGCCCAGTTCCTCGAAGTGCGGATCGCTGGCGTCGTCGCACGCCTGATACACGATGCCGCCGTCTTCGGAGAAGCGGGCCAGCGTGTCGATATGGGCGTCGGTGTCGTCGCCTTCAAGGTAACCGTGGTCCAGCCAGAGCACGCGGTCGGCGTGCAGCGTGGTGGCCAGCGTTTCGGTCATGGTTTCGCGCGACAGGTCCGGGTGACGCTGGTTGAGGCACTTCCACGTGGTGAGGATGGTGCCGCGACCGTCGCTCTCGATGCCGCCGCCTTCCAGCGCCCAGTCGATCCGCTTGTGCGGCAGGCCGGAGAGCACGCCACGCTCGAGCAGGCCGGAGATCAGCGCGTCGTCCTGCTCGGCGCCGAACTTGCCGCCCCAGCCGGTGAAACGGTAATCGTTGAGCAGCACACCGTCGGGGCCGGTCAGCGTGATCGGGCCGGAGTCGCGCAGCCAGGTATCGTCGTAGGGCAGTTCGATGAAGTGCAGGCGCGACATGTCGGCACCGGCCTGCCCGGTGAGCAGCCGCGCGCGTTCACGCAACTCGCCATCGGCGACGATGACGTGCAGCGGTTCGAAGCGGGTCACGGCGGCGGCCAGCGCCACATAGGTGCTCTCGACCTCGGCCAGACGGTCGAACCAGTCGGTATCCGCGTGCGGCCAGGCGATCAGAACGCCGGCCTGCGGCTCCCATTCGGCGGGCAGGCGATACGAAGTGCGGTCGGTCATGGCGGGCAACGGGGCAGCAAAGTAAGCCGGCTATTGTAGGGCTTCCTCGTTACCGCTGCTGTAATGCGCCGGTTACCTGGCGGCTTGCGGATTCAGGTTGTTGCCGGCCGGCGTATTCAGCACCGTGTGGACCACGTGGCTGCGCTCGAAGTAGACGATGTAGCCCGGGTACATCCAGCGGTTGATGACCGGCTGCTTCGCGCTGCCGCCGCCGCGCGAGTCGAGTCTGGACGTCGGCGCGCCGAACTGGCGTTCCACCTGGGCCATGCTCATGCCCTTCCTGGGCAGGTTCATGGCCTGCTCCTGCTGGACGCGGTTGACCAGCAGGCTGTCGCCCGCGTGAGCGGCAGGGACCATGGCGGCGGACACGAGCGCCAGGGCGATCGCGGTGAAAACAGGCTTGAAGGTGTTCATGATGGCTCCGTCGCGCTCCCCATGCGGCGCAGGACGTCGTTTTAACAGATCGCCTTCACCCACGCCATGGGGCGCGCCGCGCCGCCTTCACGGCTGTGTGCTGCGTCGCGTTTCCGGACGCGGGCAGGGCGGGGCAGTTATCATGGACGGTCGCTAGCCGCCAGTCTTCCCAATCCATGATCTCGTTTCGCAATCTTGCCCTTCGTCGGGGCAGCCGCACCCTGCTGTCGCAGATGGACCTCACCATCCAGAGTGGATGGAGCCTGGGTGTCATCGGCCGTAACGGCTGTGGCAAATCCACCCTGTTCGCCGCCCTCAAGGGCGAGCTGGAGCCGGAGGTGGGCGAGCTGGACATGCCTTCCAGGGTCCGGCTGGCGTCCGTTTCGCAGGAGACTCCGTCGCTGCCCGATCCCGCCATCGACTACGTGCTGGGTGGCGACGTCGAGGTCGCCGCGGCGCTCAAGGCCGAAGCCGAGGCCTATGACCGCGAAGACTACGAGGCCGCCGCCGTGGCCAACCACCGCATTGAGGAACTCAACGGCTACGACGCACGTGCCCGCGCCGGTCGCCTGATGCATGGCCTGGGTTTCAGTCCGGAAACCCACGAGCGCGCCGTGTCCTCCTTCTCCGGTGGCTGGCGCGTGCGTCTCAACCTGGCCCGCGCGCTGATGGCGCCGTCCGATCTGCTGCTGCTCGATGAGCCGACCAACCATCTGGATCTGGACGCGGTGCTTTGGCTGGAAGAATGGCTGCGCCGCTATCCGGGCACGCTGCTGATCATCTCGCACGATCGCGAATTCCTCGACGGTGTGATCTCGCACACCATGCATCTGCATGACGGTACGGCCAAGCTGTACACCGGCAACTACACCGCCTTCGAACGCCAGCGTGCCGAGCATCTGCGTCAGCAGCAGATCGCACATGTGCGCGAACAGGCCGAGCGCGCTCACCTGCAATCCTTCATCGACCGCTTCAAGGCCAAGGCCAGCAAGGCCAAGCAGGCGCAGTCGCGCATGAAGCGCCTTGAAAAGCTGGCCGGTACCGAAGCGGTGCGCGCCGAGCGCAGCTTCAGCTTCTCGTTCCCCGCGCCGGATCGTCTCCCCACGTCGATGCTTCAGCTCGATCACATCGATGCGGGCTACGGCGATCACGTGGTGTTGCGCGACGTCGCCTTCGGTCTCGAGTCGGGCGACCGCATCGGCCTGCTCGGTCCGAACGGCGCCGGTAAATCCACGATGGTGAAGTCGCTGGTCGGCGAACTGGAACCGTTGAAGGGCGAGCGGTCCTTCCACAAGGACATGAAGATCGGCTACTTCGCCCAGCACACGGTCGAAAGCCTGCACGAAGGCTGGAGCGCGTTCGATCACCTGCAGGAAAAGGCACCCACTGCCGGTCAGCAGGCATTGCGCGATTACCTGGGTACGTGGAACTTCCCCGCCGACCGCGTCTTCGAGCCGGTGGATGCGTTCTCCGGTGGCGAGCGCGCGCGTCTCGCGCTTGCGCTGATCGCGTGGGACAAGCCGAACCTGCTGCTGCTCGACGAACCGACCAACCATCTCGACCTCGACATGCGCGAAGCGCTGGCCGATGCGCTGTCCGGCTTCGACGGTGCGCTGGTGCTGGTGTCCCATGACCGCCATCTGCTCGGCATGGTCTGCGACGAGTTCTGGCGCGTGGCCGACGGCGATGTCGAAGCCTTCGATGGCGATCTCGACGATTACGCCAAATGGCTGCGCACGCGCGCCACCACGCGCAAGACCGCCGCCGTCGCCTCGGCCGCACCGGAAGCGCCGATCCAGGCGTCGGCCAAGGAGAAGCGTAAGCTCAGCGCCGAAGAGCGCGAGAAGGAAAAGCCGCTGCGCGCCCGGGTGAAGAAGATCGAGACCCTCATCGCCACGATGGACAAGGAGCTCACCGCGATCGAAAGCCAGCTCGCCGACCCCAGGGTCTACGACGGCCCGACCGCGGAGATGATGAAGCTCAGCCAGCGGCAGTCCGCGTTGCGCGGCGAAAAGGAAACCCTCGAGCTCGAATGGCTCGGCATCCTGGAACAGATCGAGGAGTAAGCATGGCCGCCGTCCTCAACGTCCTGTTGCCGGGACGCGACAAACTCGCCCACATCGCGCCGTTCGCCGCCTGGCTGGCGCGCGGCACGACGTTGCCGGCGGCGTTGCCCGGTTACATGGTCGCGATGGCCGAGCACTTCCGCTGGCCCGGCGGCGCACTTCCGGCTGCGGCGGTCATCCGTCAGTCGGTCGCGGGCGACGCGGGCGACGCGCTGTGGTTGTCCGCCGATCCCGCCTGGGTGCAGCCCGAACTGAGCGGGGCGCGGCTGCTCGCCTGCGGCAACCTCGGCCTCACGGTGGAGGAGTCCGCGAGCCTCGTCGCCGCGCTGGCCGAGACCTTCGAAGCGGAAGGCATGAGCCTGCATGTCGGTGATGCACAGCACTGGCAGCTGCGTCTGCCCAGCTATATCGACGTACCCGCCTTTCCCGAGCCGGAAGAAGCTCTCGGTGCCGACCTGTTCGAGCAACTGCCCAAAGGCGAAACCGGTCGCCGCTGGCGCGCCCTGATCAACGAAGCGCAGGTCGTCCTGCACAACCACCCGGTCAACCGCTCGCGTGCCTCGCGCCACCTGCCGCCCGTCAACAGCGTCTGGCTGTGGGGCGCCGGCGTCCTTCCCGACTGGGTCGAATGCGGCCTCAGCCGCATCTACAGCGACGACCTCCTGCCCTGGGCCCTCGGCCACAAAGCCAACGTCGACGTCCAGGCCCGCACTGCCTTTCCTGCGGGACCCAGGCCCGCTCCTGCAGGAGCCAGCCTGCTGGCGAAGGGTGCTGGCGACGGCACAACCCACGCAGCACTTTCCCCCTATACCCTGCTGGACCTCCAGGACACCCAGCCCCACGACTTCGACCAGACCTGGTGGCCCGCCCTGGAAACCCACCTGACCGAAGGCACCGAACTCCGCCTCGCCTTCGCCGACGGCCTCCGCATGGTCCTGAAGAAGAACCATCGCCTGCGCTTCTGGCGCAAGGCATGACGACCCGCGTCTGGCGACAACGCATCGCCATCGCCGCACCCAGCGGCTGGCCCGCGCACATCCATCCCGTGATCCAGCGTATCTACGCCGCACGCGGCGTAAGCACCCCTGACGGCGCCGAGCATCGCCTCGCGCGGCTCCTGTCGCCCAGCCTGCTCGGTGGCATGGATCGCGCCGTCGCCGTACTGATGGACGCCATCGCCAGCGACAAGCGCATCGTCGTCGCCGGCGATTACGACTGCGATGGCGCGACGGGCACGGCGGTCGCCGTGCGCGGCCTCCACCTGCTCGGTGCGAAACACGTCGCCCATGTCGTGCCCAATCGCTTCGTCCATGGTTATGGCCTCAGCGAAGCGCTGGTCGAATCGTTGCAACCGTCACCGGACCTGATCGTTACCGTCGATAACGGCGTGGCCAGTGTCGCCGGTGTCGCGGCCGCGCGAGCACGTGGCATCGGCGTACTGATCACCGACCATCACCTGCCGGGCGATACGTTGCCCGATGCCGATGCGATGGTGAATCCGAACCTCGATGGCGATGGTTTTCCGAGCAAGGCCCTGGCGGGCGTCGGCGTCATGTTCTACCTGCTGCTGGCGTTACGCGCATCGATGCGTGACGCCGGGCAGTTTCCGAACGGCGAACCCGACCTGAGCGCGCTGCTCGATCTGGTCGCGCTCGGCACGGTGGCCGATCTGGTGCCGCTGGATTTCAATAACCGCGTACTGGTCGAAGCCGGCCTGAAGCGCATGCGCGCGGGCAAGGCATGCGCGGGTGTCACCGCGTTGATCGAAGCCAGTGGCCGATCGCTGTCCACCATCGCCGCGACCGATCTCGCGTTCGCCATCGGCCCGCGCCTCAACGCCGCCGGCCGACTGGAAGACATGTCGCTAGGCGTCGCCTGTCTGCTCACCGATGACGTCGGCATCGCGCGTCGTTACGCGGAACAGCTTTCGGCCATCAATCAGGAACGCCGCGAGATGCAGGCGGGCATGGTCGACGAAGCCGAGCGCATGGTCTCGCTGGCGAAACATGTCGATGCGGTGGGCGTGGCGTTGTTCGACGAAGGCTGGCATCCCGGCATCGTCGGTCTCGTCGCCTCGAAGTTGAAAGAGAAGCTGCATCGCCCCGTGCTGGCGTTCGCGCCGGCCGGCGACGACACGGATGAGCTGCGCGGTTCGGCACGATCGATTCCCGGGTTCCACATCCGCGATGCGCTGGCCGAGATCGACGCGAAGCATCCGGGTCTGATCCTGCGCTTCGGCGGCCATGCGATGGCGGCAGGCCTGAGCATGCAGGCGCGCGACTTCGAGCGCTTCGCCGCCGCGTTCGACGCGATCGCACGCAAGCATCTCGACGACGATCATCTGCAGGCACTCGTGCATACCGATGGTGAACTCGACTACCGTGACCACACACTCGATCTGGCGAAGCAGCTTCGGCACGCCGGGCCGTGGGGGCAGGCGTTTCCGCCGCCGGTGTTCGAGGCGCGCTTCGAGTGCGCGTCATGGAAGCCGATGGGTAGCCGGCATCTGCGTTTGCATCTGCGCCACACGCAGGGCGGTGCACCGCTGGATGCGGTGATGTTCAACTGCTATGACGGTACGCCGCCACCCGCGCGGATGCGTGTCGCCTACGAACTGTCCGTCAACGACTGGCAGGGCAGGGAGAGTGTTCGGTTGCTGGTGACGCATCTCGAGGCGATTTGACGGCAACGTCGCGACCATTTGCCTGCCTTTGGCTGCGTCTGGCTGCGTCGACCGGAAGAGCACGTCGCCATGTTCCGGCAGACTGACCCGGGACCTCGCGCACTCAACGACTTGCCCGAACTACCTCAGGCAAACCTGCCGTCCCGTCCACATATCTGAGACTACCCCCGCTTAATCTCGGCCCCATGGCCAAGGTGAACTGGGTACAGATGGGCGAACGGCAGTACGCGATCCTGGAAGGGACCTCGCGGGCCTTCGCACGGGTCAGCCCGAAGGATGGCCGCTGGGTGGTCCGCTGGCGCTACGGGCCTCGCGGCGGGCAGGGCGCGACGCTACGGGGCGTCTCCCTCATGCAGCGCATGGTGATGCGCTGGGCCGAACATAACGAGGCCCGGCTGCGGAAACTGATCCCGCCGCCGGTCCGGGCCTACGGGCCGCCCAGCGAGGCGGAACGGTATTTCTACGACGCCATCTGGCCCGGCTACGTGCCGGCTTCTCGCCGGCCGAGGCGGGAGGGGCGGGAGCACTATTGAGCCAGGGCCCCATCCCCCACACATAGGGTGCATCCCCAACCCGTCTTTCGAGCAGGTGGCACCCATGTCCCCCGAGCGTTTCGTACTCGCTCTCCAGAACACCGTGGTCCGCGACAACCTCGCGGTCTACTCCGAGCTGTTCCGCAGCACCCCCGTGGAGATGGCGGTGGACCCGCACTGGGTGCGCGCGCTCGAACTGTTCAACGGGCTGGACGAGGACAACAAGGAGGTCTTCCTCCAGGTGATCTGCCACACGATGATCGATACGACGGCGAACCTGCTGGGTATCGTCGACGGGTGCTGCCCGGTTTCCGGGATCGAGGGGGACGTGACGCTTTGTGTGGACGGGAAGCCGATCGGCGGGGAGTTGCAGGAGTTGTTTCTGGAGCTTAACGAAGCGGGCTGACGCGCCTTTCCATCACTGGCACACTCGGACCTCGTTCGAATCAAGGTCCACCATGCGTTCCCGTGCACTCCAGGCCGTCGCGATCGCGCTGCTCTCCGCGCTGTTCTTCACGCTGACCTATGTCCTCAACCGCGCCGTCGTCAGTGGGGGTGGGCACTGGCAGTGGGCGGTGATCCTTCGTTACCTGATCACGCTGCCGCTGCTCGCGGCGGTTCTGCCGTTTCAAGGCGGGCTGGGTTCGCTTCCTCGCGAACTTCGCTCGCATACGCGCACGTGGCTCATCTGGAGCAGCGTCGGCTTCGTGCTGTTCGGCCTGCCGCTCACCTGGGCGGCCAGCAGCGGTCCGTCCTGGCTGGTGGCGGGAAGTTTTCAGACAACCGTCCTCGCCGGCCCCTTGCTTGCCCCCTTCATCTATCGCGATGAGCGTGCCCGCTGGCACGTTGGCGCCTTGTCGATCGGCGCCCTGATCGTCATCGGCGTGATGTTGCTGCAGCTCGGCAATGCCCGCGGATCGCTCGACGCGTCGGCGTGGCTGGCCGTCGGCGCGGTCGTCCTGGCTGCCTTCGCCTATCCGCTGGGCAACCGGAAAATCCTGTTGCATCTCGAGCGCACTGGCACGCGCCTCGGTGCCGTGCAGCGGGTGTTCGGGATGACGCTGGCGAGCTGGCCGCTCTGGATCGTCCTTGCCGTCGCCATGTGGTTCAGCATCGGGCCGCCGTCCTGGCGGGAGCTCTGGCTGGCCGGTGGCGTGGCGTTGTCGTCGGGTGTCATTGCGACGGTGCTGTTTTTCCACGCGACCGAGATGGTCGGCCGCCAGCCGACCGCGCTGGCCGGTGTGGAAGCCATGCAGGCCGCCGAGCTGCTGCTCGCGACGGTCATCGGCGTGATTTTTCTGCACGAAGCCGTGCCGGGCCCGATGGCCGCCATCGGCGCGGTCGCCATCATCGTGGGCATCGCCTTGTTTGCCTGGGTCAGCGGCAGGGAAGGGCACGTCGCCCCGGACGACGTCGCCGCCGACCGGGGCGCTTGACGCCACCACGACACGGGAAGCGTACGCTGCTCCCATCGTCCGGAGGTATGCCATGAAACCTGTCGCTATCGCTTTCCTGCTGCTCGGTTTCAGCGTGACAGCGTCCGCCGCCCAGACGCCGCCCGGCACCCACGGCGAGCGCGCGCCGGCAGCTGAGCCTATGAAGCGTTTTGCCTGGCGTGACGAAGCCGCGGGTTACACCTTCGTCGCTCCGCCACGCTGGACGGGCAAGGTAACGGCGGTGCCACTGGATTCCGCGGCACTCGCGAAGTCGGGTGCGACCAGCGGCGTGCGTTTCGTCGCGGGTTCGAAGACGTTGCTGGTGCTGCTGTCGTCCGATGACGAGCGGGCGCATGCGATGGCGACGTCCGGGGCACGCGAGTTGTCGCGTAACGACGGGCACGTGCTCTCGGTCAAAACCGAGGCCGAATCCGGCTCTCTGGCGTTGACCGACCAGGAGCTGACGGAGGCGGTGCAGTGGGACGGTGCCGCTTCGGGCACCGCATCGCGCTAGCGCCTGCGCGCTGGCGCGTCGCCGGATACGCGGTCGCCGTACTGCCCCTCCCGTATTGATACGCAGGAGATATCGAAGCGGACGCGTTCCGGTATCGATTCGACTCAATTCAGGGTCTAGCCTTATTCCCATGGCTCATTCCCTGGAGGTTCCCGTGGACGGCTCGTCCCCCGCCGCGTCGGCGGTCATCGTCGATCGACGCATCCGTCACGGCACGCCGGCATTCCGGCGCACCAATCTGGCCTTGTTCTCATCGGGTTTCGCCACCTTCGGCCTGCTCTACTGCGTCCAGCCGCTCATGCCCGCGTTCTCTCACGGCTTCGGGGTGGACGCGGCGAGCAGCAGTCTGTCGTTGTCGCTGACGACCGGCGTACTGGCGGTGGCCATGCTGTTTGCGGGGGCGATCTCGGATGCGTTCGGTCGCAAGCCGATCATGCTGGCGTCGTTGCTGGGTTCGTCGATTCTCGTGTTGCTTTCCGCCATGGCGCCGACCTGGGGCTCGTTCCTGGTAATCCGAGCGTTGCTCGGCATCACTCTGGCAGGGCTACCCGCAGTCGCCATGACGTATGTGAGTGAGGAGATTCACGGCGATTCGCTGGGCTTCGCGATGGGTCTCTACATCGGCGGTAACGCCATTGGCGGCATGGGTGGGCGACTGATCTCCGGTTTCGCCGCGGATCATTCGTCGTGGCGTGTCGCCGTGGCGGTGATCGGCGTGCTTGGTCTCCTTGCGTCGTATCTCGTATTCCGCGGGCTGCCCGCCTCCGTGCATTTCGAGAAGCGTCGCGCCCATCCGCGTGCGTTGATCGCGTCGTTCGGTTCGCTGTGGCGCGACAAGGGTCTGCCGTGGCTGTTCGCTGAGGGCTTCCTGCTGATGGGCGCCTTCGTCACGATCTACAACTACGTGTCGTATCGCCTGCTTGCGCCGCCGTTCTCACTGTCGCAGTCGCACGTGGGTGCGATCTTCATGGTGTACCTGATCGGTGTGGGCAGCTCGGCGTGGATGGGCGCACTGGCTGGCAAGCTGGGACGTCGCCATGTGCTCTGGACGACCTTCGTGATCATGCTGGCAGGCGTGGCGTTGACCGCGAGCTCATCGCTGTGGGCGATCGTCGCCGGTATCGCGATGCTGACCTTCGGTTTCTTCGGTGGGCACTCGATCGCCAGCAGCTGGGTGGGCAGGCGCGCGGTGTATGCCAAGGCGCACGCCTCGTCCTTTTACCTGTTTTCGTACTACATGGGTTCGAGCATCGCCGGATCGGTCGGTGGTCTCGCCTGGACTCATGGAGGCTGGAATGGCGTAGCGGCTTACGCGGCTTTGCTCGTGCTCGGCGGCCTCGCCATCGCCTTGAAGCTGCGCACGCTTACGCCTTCAGCATCAGCTTCGTAAAGGCTCTGACCAGCGGCGAGGTGTCGTCGCGGCGATGCGTGACGTGGATCGCGCTCGCCGCGTCAGGCGAATCGATGGCGACATAGGCGACGCCATCGACGCGGACGTGGCGCAGGGAGTCAGGCAATACGGCGACGCCCATGCCCGCGGCGACGAGGCCGATCATCGTCGATGATTCACCAGCCTCCTGTGCGATGCGCGGCGCGAAGCCCGCATTGCGACACATCGTCAGCAACTGATCGTGTACGCCGGTACCGGCGGCACGGCTGAACACGACGAAGCGTTCGTCGGCGAGTTCTTCCATACGCAGCTTGCGACGTTTGCGCTTCGCCAGGGGATGGTCCGCACGAAGCACGGCTACCAGCGGGTCGTCGACGAGCTTGTGCGAAACCAGCGGGGCGGGCAGCTTGCCGCCGCGAAGCAAACCGATCTGCTGGCGATCGTCGAGCAGGCACTCGACCTGCTGCAGCGTATTCCGCTCGACGAGCACCAGCCGCACGGCGGGATATGCATCGCGAAACGCGCGGATGGCCTGAGGAAATTTTTCGATGAGCGGCGTGGACCGGGTGAAGGCGACATGCAGTTCGCCGATCTCGCCGCGCTCGGCACGACGCGCCATGTCGGCGGCGTCGTCGACGCGCGTGACGATGTCGCGGGCGGCATCCAGGTAAACCCGGCCTGCGTCGGTCAGCTCGACGCGGCGGTTGGTACGGCGCAGCAGTCGCAGGCCCAGCATGGTCTCCAGATCGCGGATCTGCTGACTGAGTGGCGGCTGGGACATGCCCAGCCGCTCGGCGGCGCGGCTGAAATGGAGCTCGTCGGCGACGGCGATGAAGTAGCGCAGATGCCGCAGCTCGATGCTCATGGGGTCAGTCCGGACGGACGCGGATCAGGCCTTCCTGCGCGGTGGAAGCCACGAGCACGCCGTCGCGCGTGTAGATCATGCCGCGTGCCAGGCCGCGTGCTCCCTGCGACGTCGGGCTGTCGAAGGAGTAGAGCAGCCAGTCGTCGATGCGGAACGGGCGATGGAACCACAGCGCGTGATCCAGGCTCGCCATCTGCATGTTGCGCGTCAGGTAAGAGATCCCGTGGGGCAGGGTGGCGGTGCCGATCAGATGGAAGTCCGAGGCATAGGCGAGCAAGGCCTGGTGCAGGCCGAGCGCGTCCCCGATCGGCGCGGTCAGGCGAAACCAGATGTGCTGATAAGGCGGGCGCTTGGCCGGACGCAGTTCGTCGCGCGGCCAGACGTGGCGGAACTCGAAAGGCCCGTCGATGCCTAGCCAGCGCTGGGTTTTCTCCGGCAGACGGCTGAGCTGTTCGGCGGTCATCGCAGGCATGGGCTCGACGTCTTCCGGCGCGGGAACCTCGGGCATCGACATCTGGTGTTCGTAGCCGGTCTCCGGCACCTGAAACGAGATGGAGCCGTTGAGGATGGGCTGGCCGTGCTGGATGGCGACGACGCGGCGGGCCGAAAACGAACCACCGTCGCGTGTGCGCTCGACGCTGTAGACGATCGGCGCGTTGATGTCGCCGGCACGCAGGAAGTAGGCGTGCAGCGAGTGGGCCTCACGGCTCGGGTCCACGGTGCGCTGAGCGGCGGACAGCGCCTGGCCCAGCACCTGGCCGCCGAAGACGAATTTGGTGCCGATGTCCCGGCTCTGGCCGCGGAAGAGGTTGTCTTCGAGACGTTCGAGCTCCAGCAGCTCGACGAGTTCGCCGACGTGGTTGTCCGTCATGGGGTTACCTGGTGTGCGGGGTGGCGACATGGTCGGAAAGTATAACGGGCCTCAGCCTTCGAGCCGTCCGAGGCGGCCGGCGTCGTACGCGCGCGACCACGGGAATTGCGGGCCCGGATCGCGCTTGCGCGGCACGCTGTTTTCCTCATCGTCGCTGGCCGGGACCAGCGCGGTATCGAGGTCTTCGTGGCCGGCGATGTGGCGCAGCGACGGAAAGCGGACGACCAGTTCGTCCAGCAGGTCGCGCAGGGCGGCGATCTGCTCGGGCGGGTAGGGCTCGGTCATTTCCTGCTTCGCGGAGTGGAACCAGTCCGGGTACCGGCCGAGGTTGACCAGTTCGATACCGATCGATCGCGGGTTGTAGCCGCGGGTGTGATTGGCCACGCGGTTCGGGTCGACGTAGCAGAGGATCGAGCCGTCGCGGTCGATGTAGTAGTGCCCGCTGGCGCCGGTGCCGCGATCTTCGTACAGCACGCGCTCGCCGTATTCCCTTGCCATGGCCAGGTCGGGCAGCTCGGTGCAGTGGATGACCACCAGGTCGACGGTGTCGGGGGCCCGCTCGGGGAGCAGACGTTCATAGGGCAGGGGGGCGTAAAGTATGTCGATCATGGCGCTTTGATAACATAGGCGGTCATTCCGCGTACGGAGTCCGCCATGCGCGGCAACATCATTCTCTCCCACGGGTCCGATTCCGGTCCCGACGCCACCAAGGTCAGCGCGCTGGCCGCCGTGGCCGAATCGCTCGGCTGGACCACGGTCCGCCCCGATTACCGCGACGACGACGCCCTCGGCCATGCCGGTTGCGTCGATCCGCGTCTGGCACGCCTGGCCGAGGCGGTCGCCGCGTCGCCCGCGCCGCCGGTCCTCGTCGGGTCCAGCATGGGCGCGTTCGTCTCCGGCCTGGCCTCGCTGGACGCCCCGGTCGCCGGTCTGTTCCTGCTGGCCCTGCCGGCACGCATCCCCGGCTACGGTCGCGCGTTCGCCACCGCCACCGGCGTGCCGTCGTTCCTCATCCATGGCTATGCGGACGACGTCTGCCCCGTCGATGAGGCCATCGGCTACGCCCGTGCCCACGCGTCGCCGCTGCTGCTGGTGCAGGACGACCATCGCCTGAGCGATTCGCTGCCCGATATCGAGGCCGAGTTCCGCCGTTTCCTCGGAGGTCTGGCATGAGCCACTTCTTCGCAACCTGCCCCAAGGGTCTGGAGTACCTGCTCAAGGACGAACTGATCGCTCTCGGCGCTGGTGACGTCCGCGAGGCGCTGGCGGGCGTGTCGTTCACCGGCAGCATCGAGACGGCCTACCGGGCCTGCCTGTGGTCGCGTATGGCCAGCCGGGTGCTGCTGCCGCTGGCCGAGTTCGACGCCGCCGATCAGGACGCCCTGTACGCCGGTGTGCAGGACATCGACTGGTCCGAACATCTGGCGCCGCACGGCACCATGGCCGTGGACGCCAACACGGCGCAGAGCAAGCTCAACCACAGCCAGTTCATCGCGTTGAAGACCAAGGACGCCATCGTCGACCAGTTCCGCGCCGCCAGCGGTATGCGCCCCGATGTGGACCCGGAAGAACCCGATCTGCGCGTCAATGTGCGCCTGCGCCGCGACCGCGCCACCCTGTCCATCGACCTTTCGGGTCTGCCGCTGCATCGCCGTAACTGGCGCGAGCAGCAGGGCGAGGCTCCGCTGAAGGAGAATCTCGCCGCCGCCATGCTCGTCCGTGCCCAGTGGCCGCGGATCTACGCCGAAGGCGGCGCGCTGGTCGACCCGATGTGCGGCTCGGGCACTCTCCTGATCGAAGGCGCCCTCATGGCCGCCGACGTGGCGCCGGGCCTGCGTCGCGACTATTTCGGTTTCCTGGGCTGGGCAAAGCACGACTATTCGCTGTGGCGCACGATTTACGACGAGGCCAGGGCTCGCGCCGAGGAAGGCCTGCGGGCCCTGCGTCCGGTGTTCTTCGGCAGCGATTCGGATGCGCACATGGTCCAGACCGCGAAGCGCAATGCGCAGAGCGCGGGCGTCGCCGGTTTCGTTCATCTGGACAAGCGCGACGCCGTGCATGTCGCGCCGCCGCCGGAGACCCCGCTGGGTCTGGTCATCACCAACCCGCCTTACGGCGAGCGTCTGGGCGACCGCGCCGAGTTGCCGGTGCTCTACCGCGACCTCGGTCAGGCGCTGAAGGACCGTTTCCAGGGCTGGCGTGCCGCTATTCTTGCCGGTGACGAGGAGCTGGGCCGCGCCCTCCGCCTCAGCCCAGACAAGCGCTACGTGCTGTTCAACGGCGCGCTCGAGACGCCGCTGCTGACCTTCGCGCTGCGTCCGCGCGATGCGGCGCCCCGCGAGGCCAGGCCGTTGTCGGCCGGCGCGGAGATGCTGAAGAACCGTCTCGAGAAGAATGTCCGCCATTTGCGCAAGCGGCTGACCCGCGAGGGCATCACCTGCTGGCGCGCATACGACCAGGACCTGCCGGAGTACGCGGCGGCGATCGACGTCTACGAGGACTGGCTGCACATCCAGGAATACAAGGCGCCGCAGGACGTGCCGGTCGACGTGGCACGCATCCGCATGCGCGAGATCGGTCGCGTGGCCAGCGAAGTCTTCGGAATTCCCCGCGAGCGGATCGCCGTGAAGACGCGCGAGCGCGGCAAGGGCGGCTCCAAATACGGTCAGTTCGACCAGAAGGGCGAATTTGTCGAGGTGGGTGAGGGCGGCCTGCGCTTCCTGATCAACCCGACCGACTACCTCGACACGGGCCTGTTCCTCGATCACCGCCTGGTCCGGGCCAAGATCCGCGAGCTTGCCCCCGGTAAGCATTTTCTCAACCTGTTTGCGTATACGGGTACGGCCAGCGTCTACGCGGCGGCCGGCGACGCGCGCGACACGACGACGGTCGACCTGTCGGGCACCTACCTCGACTGGGCATCGCGTAATCTCGCGCTGAACGGCTTTGAGGGCGCACGTCACCGGCTGGTGCAGGAAGATTCCCTCACCTTCCTCGAGAAGCGCTCGATGCAGTACGGGCTGATCTACGTCGACCCGCCGACGTTCTCCAATTCCAAGCGGGCCGACGACTTCGACGTCCAGCGTGATCACGTCAAGCTGCTGATGCTCTGCCTGGACCGCCTGTTGCCGGACGGGGTCATTGTTTTTTCGAACAATTTCCGCCGATTCCAGCTTGACAAGGCGGCGCTCGAACCCCATTTCTCCATTGAAGACTGGAGTGCTCCCAGCATCCCGTTCGACTTCGCCCGCCGCCACAACATCCATGGCTGCTGGCTGCTTCGGAAGCCGTACGTGAATCCGTGGAAAACGTGAATTGAGAGTGTAGAAAACTTCAGATTGGATTCAGTGGCAGAGCGCGAATCTGCGCTCAACACCCGGAGGTAACTGTCATGAAAGGTAAGTTCGTAAAGTCCGCCCTCGTCCTCGCCGCTGCGGGTCTGATGGCGTTCGCTCCCGGCGCGTTCGCGCGTGGTGGGTATTACGGCGGCTACCATGGTGGCGGTTACGGCTACCACGGTGGTGGCTACTACGGCGGTCGTGGCGGTTATTACGGTCGCGGTCACTACGACCACGCCGGCCGCTGGATCGCTGGCGCGATCGTCGCCGGTGCGGTGGTGGGTCTGGTCGCGAACGCGACGGCACCGCGCACCGTCGTGTACGACAACGGCCCGACGTATTACGCGCCGCGCCGCACGGTGGTGTACGAGGATGCGCCCCCGGTGGTGACCCGCCGCGTGACGACCACGACTACCTATGTGGACGATGGTTACGGTGGTACGCGCTACATCCGCGACGACGGGTATTGATCGTCGGCAGTCGCTGAATCGGCAGTCGCTGAAACGTTAAGAGAGGGGCCCGGCATTGCCGGGCCTCTTCTTTTGGTCCGCTCTGGAAGACGGTCGCGCTGGAGACAGCTGAGGGCCAGTGAGCGGACCGGGTCACGTCAGCGCACGGCCCCATTCGGCTCCGCGCCCGACCCACGCCGCTTCGCCTTCTTCTTCAGTGTGTCGAACTGCGCCTTGTCGATGGTCTCCACCGACTGGATCTGGCACGGCGGATCGTCTCGTCTCACGATCTTCTCGTCGATCCCTCCGCAGATGCGCATCTCGCCCATGGCCTTGTCGCTGTTGGACGATTTGAAGTGGATGCCTCCCCCAAGATCCATGCGCGGGCAGTCCGTACTGGTCTTGATGAGGAAGTGATTGGGCCCATTGCGCACGGCCACCGTACGGGCGTCGGCGACGGCCCATTCGTTGATACGGTCGGTACGCATGCAGTCGTTGAATGGAAGCTCGTTGCGCGGAACTGGCGGGGCGTTCTGGGCATGCGCGGACGAGGCACAGGCAAGCAGCACGGAAGCGGCGATCAGGGTGCGGACATTCACGGCGTGGTCCTCCGGGGGAATGTCTCACGTTAAGCCCGAAACGGCCTGGAAGCGAGAGGGGACAGGGCCGGGTGCACCTTTCGTTAAGGTCGTGAAGGGGCGTGCTCACATTCGTTGAACGTTTGCTCGGCCATCCTTTCCGTCATGACTGACGCTCTTTCGGCCGCACAGGAGGCCAGCGCATGATGGTCCGCCCGCTTGGCCTCGAAACCCCCTCATCGGCCCCCGCGGATCTCGCACAGCGCTACCTTGGCGTCCGCCATCGCACTATGGCACTGGCGGCCCGGCTGCGACCCGAAGATACCGTGATCCAGTCCATGCCGGATGCGAGCCCCACGAAGTGGCATCTCGCCCATACGACCTGGTTCTTCGAGCAGTTCATCCTGGCTCGTGACCCGGCGTATGTTTCGCCCCATCCGGAATGGCACTATCTGTTCAATTCGTACTACCAGTCGGTCGGTCCAATGCACGCGCGTCCGCGCCGCGGCATGATCACCCGGCCGGGTCTGGACGAGGTGCTGGATTATCGATCCCGCGTAGACGAGGCCATTGCCGGACGCATCCAGCGCGGTGACGACGAAGCCCTGTCGATGCTGGTCGAGCTCGGCTGCCAGCACGAGCAGCAGCATCAGGAACTGCTGCTCACCGATATCAAACATGCGTTCTCGCAGAACCCGCTGGAGCCCGCTTTTGCTCCGGATGCGCCGCGCGCGCTGTCCGTCGCGGCTCCCGCCCTGCGATACATCCCCTTCGACGAAGGAGTCGTCAAGATCGGCTACGAGGGCGCGGGCTTCCATTTCGACAACGAAGGCCCGCGTCACCGCGCATACCGGCAGGCCGGGTCGCTGGCGAATCGTCCTGTCACCAATGCCGAGTACCTCGCTTTCATTCAGGACGGCGGTTATCGCGACGCCATGCTGTGGCTGTCCGATGGTTGGGCGACGGTCAATGCGGAAGGCTGGCAGCATCCGTTGTACTGGGACGAGGCCTGCGAGACCGAATTCACCCTGCAGGGCCGAGGCGCGATCGACCCGCACGCGCCTGTGTGTCACATCAGCTATTTCGAGGCCGATGCCTTCGCACGCTGGGCCAGCGCTCGCCTGCCGACGGAAGTCGAGTGGGAGACGATGGCTGCCGACGTACCCGTGCGCGGAAACCTTCAGGACAGCGGGGTGTTCCAGCCACGTGCCTCGTCGTTCGAGACCGATCTCGGACAGATGTATGGCGACGTTTGGGAATGGACCATGAGCCCTTATGTCAGTTACCCGGGCTTCCGTCCGCTGGACGGAGCGCTGGGCGAATACAACGGAAAGTTCATGAACGGGCAGTGGATCCTTCGCGGGGGCTCCTGTGCTACGCCCGCCGATCATGTTCGCGCCTCTTACCGCAATTTTTTTCCTCCCCATGCCCGCTGGCAGTTCACGGGGATACGACTGGGAAACGATCGATGAGCGCTCAACCGAAAGACATCCGTGTCGACGACCGCCACCCGGATGTCGAGGACACCCTCGAGACCGTACGCCGCGGCCTCGGAGCGAAGATCAAGAAGCTGCCTTCGCGACTCTTTTATGACGAACGTGGTTCGGCTCTGTTCGAGGCGATCTGCGAGCAGCCCGAGTACTACCTCACCCGCACGGAGATCGCGATCATGCGCGACCACGCGGGCGATATCGCCGATGTCATCGGGCCGGACGCGCGTCTGGTCGAGTACGGCAGCGGCAGCGGCATCAAGACGCGCATGCTGCTCGAACACCTCGAGACGCCGGTGGCTTACGTCCCGGTGGAGATCTCTCGCACCGCGCTGATGGAAAGCGTCGCCGAACTTGCGACCCGCTTCCCGAACGTGCCGATGCAGCCGGTGTGTGCCGACTTTACGCAGCCGCTTCGCCTGCCGGTCGCGTCGCGCTCGCCACGTCGCACAGTGATCTATTTTCCGGGGTCGACCATCGGCAATTTCGAGGCAAAGGACGCGGTGAAGATTCTTCGCCAGATGCGTACCGAGATGAGCGACGGCGGCGGCGTGCTGATCGGTGTCGACCTGAAGAAGGATGTCGCGGAGATCGAAGCGGCCTATAACGACGAGGCAGGCATCACGCGCGACTTCACCCTCAACATGCTGGTTCGTCTCAATCGGGAAATCGGGACCGACTTCGATGTCGACGCTTTCCGTCATCGCGCGCGCTACAACGTGCTGGCAGGTCGGATCGAGACGTCGCTCGTGAGCACGAAGCAGCAAGTGGTGCACGTGCGCGACGAGGCCTTCAGCTTCCGCGCGGACGAAGCGATGCATGTGGAATACAGCTGCAAGTATTCGCTGGACGATTTCGCGCAGATGGCGAACAAAGCCGGGCTGTCCGTGGCGCAGGTCTGGATGGACGAGGACCGCCGTTTCAGTGTGCAGTATCTGGTCCGGTCGACACCGGTGGTGGCCTGAAGCCAGCGGTAGCTTTGTAGGAGCGCGCCCCGCGCGCGAAAACGGTCGGCGTCGCCGTGTGATGGTGGCGCACGCCGGATGTCGCGCGCGAGGCGCGCTCTTACAGTGGTGACGCTAGGTTGGTGGGTTAGCCGGGGCGCCTCGCCCCCAGGGATACCAGCAAGTCCTGCGCCGTGCGAATTCGCTCGGCCGAACCCGGCAGCTCCAGAATGACGCGCAGCTTGTCCTGCCCGTCCATCTTGAAAACCCGGGGCTGCTGCTGGATCAGCTTGATCAGCGCCATCGGGTCGATATCCGGTTTATCGCGGAACGTGATACGTCCGCCATTGGCGCCGAAGTCCACCTTGCGGATACCCAGCGGCGTCGCCATCAGTTTCAGCTGGGCGACCGCGAACAGGCACTTGATCTGATCCGGCAGAAGGCCGAAGCGATCGATCATTTCCACCTGCAACTCGCGCAGCCCATGTTCGTCGCGCGCGCTGGCGATGCGTTTGTATAGGGTTAGTCGTGCATGGACATCCGGCAGGTAGTCCTCCGGAATCAGCGCGGGAAGATGCAGTTCGACCTCGGTCTCGTGCTCCGAGGTGAGATCGAAGTCCGGCACTTTGCCCGACTTCAGTGCACGTACGGCGCGGTCGAGCAGTTCCGTGTACAGACCGAAACCGATTTCCTGGATCTGGCCCGATTGTTCTTCGCCGAGCATCTCGCCCGCGCCGCGAATTTCGAGATCGTGCGTGGCGAGCGTGAAGCCGGCGCCGAGTTCTTCCAGCGAGGCCAGCGCTTCGAGACGCTTCTCCGCATCGGCGGTCATCGCCTTGCGGTCGGGCACGATCAGGTACGCGTAAGCGCGGTGATGCGAACGACCGACGCGTCCGCGCAGCTGGTGCAGCTGCGCGAGACCGAAGCGATCGGCGCGGTTGACCACGATGGTGTTGGCGGTCGGGATATCGATGCCGGATTCGATGATGGTCGTCGACACCAGCACGTTGAATCGCTGGCGGTGGAAGTCCGCCATGACCTGTTCGAGGTCGCGCTCCGGCATCTGTCCATGGGCGACGCGAATGCGCGCTTCAGGGACCAGTTCGCCCAGCTCGCGTGCGATGCGCTCGATGGATTCGACTTCGTTGTGCAGGAAGTAGACCTGTCCGCCACGGGCCAGCTCGCGCTGGATCGCTTCGCGGATCAGGGCGGGCTGGTACGTGGAGATCAGTGTGCGCACGGCGGTCCGGTGGGCCGGCGGCGTCGCGATGATCGACAGGTCGCGCAGCCCGCTCATCGCCATGTTGAGCGTGCGCGGGATCGGCGTGGCGGTTAGGGTCAGCAGGTCGACCTCCGCACGCAGTTTCTTCAGCTGCTCTTTCTGGCGGACGCCGAAACGCTGCTCCTCGTCGACGATGACCAGGCCCAGATCCTTGAACCGGATCTCGGGGCCAAGCAGCTTGTGGGTGCCGACGATGACATCGATCTGCCCTTCGGCGAGGCGCTCCAGCGCGCCGTCCACTTCCTTCTTCGACTTGAAGCGCGAGATGACGTCCACCCGGACCGGCCAGTCGGCGAAGCGATCGGCGAAGTTGCGGTAATGCTGCTGGGCGAGCAGGGTGGTGGGCACCAGGACGGCCACCTGTTTGCCGGCCGTCGCGGCGGCGAAAGCGGCGCGGAGTGCCACCTCGGTCTTGCCGAAGCCGACATCGCCGCAGACGACGCGATCCATTGCACGGGGTGCGGCGAGGTCGACGATCACGGAATCGATGGCGGCCTGCTGATCGGGTGTTTCCTCGAAGGGGAAGGTCGCCGCGAATTCCTCGATCATCTGGCGGTCGACCGACAGTGACTGGCCCTGACGCGCCTCGCGCTGCGCGTAGATGCCAAGCAGCTCGGCCGCCACGTCGCGCACCTTTTCGGCGGCCTTCTTGCGCGCACGTTCCCAGGCATCGCCGCCCAGGGAGTGCAGCGGCGCCAGCTCGGGCGCGGTGCCGGTGTAGCGGCTGACCAGGCCTAGCTGGGCCACGGGCACGTAGAGCTTGTCGCCCTTGGCGTACTCGATGGTCAGGAACTCGCCCGGCATATCGCCGACATCGAGCGAAAGCAGGCCCTGATAGCGGCCCACACCGTGGTCGATGTGGACGATGGGCGAGCCGATGGACAGCTCGGTCAGGTCCTTGATGATGCTTTCGGGATCGCGGGCGGCACCGGCACGGCGCTTTCGATCGGTGCGCACACGCTCGCCGAACAGTTCGCGCTCGGTGAGCACGGTGAACGCGGGCCTGGTGATCGCGAAGCCTTGCTCGAGCGAGGCGACGGTGATCGCCAGCTTCTCGTCGCGGGCGAGGAAGTCTTTCCAGCCGTCGAGGATGGCCGGCTTCAGCCCCGCGCCCGCGAGCTGTTCGATCAGGGCTTCGCGGCGGCCGGCGGAATCCGCGGCGATCAGCACGCTGCCCTTGTAGCTGGCGAGGAAGTGCCGCAGCGCGGTGCCCGGCTCTTCGCCCTTGCGGTTGAGCGGCACCTCGGGTGCGGGCTGCGTGCCCAGGTCCACGGCGTGCTCGTGATCGCTGGCCACGACATCCACGCGCACCTGCTTGTTAAGGCGCTCGCGCAGTTGCTCGGGCGGCAGGTAGATCTCGGCCGGCGGAAGCACCGGACGCTCGATGTCGTGCGCGCGCTGGTCATAGCGCTCGGCGGTATGGGTCCAGAACTGCTCCGCCGACGCCAGCGCACCTTCGCCCAGGACGAACATCGCATCGCCAGCGATGTAGTCGAACAGCGTTTCGGTGGCGGGGAAGAAAAGGGGCAGGTAGTACTCGATGCCGCCCGGCGTGACGCCTTCCTTCATGTCCTGATAGAGCGGGCAGCGACGGATGTCGATCGGAAAACGTTCGCGCAGGTTGGCACGAAAGTTTTTGGCGGCGTCTTCGGTCAATGGGAATTCGCGGGCCGGGAGCAGGTCCACACTGTCGACCTGATGCGTGGAGCGCTGGGTTTCGGTGTCGAAGCTGCGGATCGACTCGACCTCGTCGTCGAACAGTTCGACGCGATACGGCTCGCTCGCGCCCATGGCATAGATGTCGATGAGCGCGCCGCGCACGGCGAAGTCGCCCGGCTCGGCGACCTGCGGCACGTTGCGGTAGCCGGCGGCTTCGAGGCGACGCTGCTCGGCACCCAGGTCCAGCTTCTGACCCTTGCGCAGCACCAGGCCGGAGCCGGTGATGTGCGTGCGTGGAGCGATGCGCTGCATCAGGGTCGCCACCGGCACGACCAGCACGCCGCGCCGGGTGCTGGGTAGCCGGTAGAGGGTCGCGATGCGCTGGGAGACGACTTCCGGGTGCGGGCTGAAGACGTCGTAGGGCAGCGTTTCCCAGTCCGGGAAGTGCAGCACGGGCAGTTCGCCCGCGAAGACCGCCAGCTCGCTTTCGAGGTTGTCGGCGCTGCGGGTGTCGCGGGTGACCACGACCAGCAGGCCTTCGTGCGAGCGTGCCGCCTCGGCGACTTCGAGCGCCCAGGCCGAGCCATGGGGCGTGGCCCAGTAGCGGCGTGTCTTGGCGGTGGCGGGCAGCGGCGGGCGGGTCAGAGCTAGAGGCATGAAGTCGGCTTGGTCGCTTGCGGACAAGCCGACGATTGTACTACCCCGGGGTGAAGCGGCTGGCTAGGCCAGCCTCAGTCCGCGATATCCGGCTCGAAGAAGCTCCACCGCACGTCCTTGAACTCCGCCTTGAAGTCCGCCTCCACGATGTTGATCGCTTCGACCATGGCGCGCGCGGTCGGCGCCGCGGCCATCTTCGCCTTGATCGCCACCATCACCTCGTTGCCCATCTGCACGGTCAGCAGGTTGTAGACCGTGTCGATTTCAGGCCGACCCTGGAGGAAAGCCATCATCTGCACGCGGCGCCTTGGCTCCACGCCCTGGCCGATCAGCAGCGCCTTGACCTCGCGGGCGACCGCGACGGCTACCACGATAAGCAGCACGCCAATGGCGATCGTGCCGATAGCGTCGAATATCAGGTTGCCGGTCAGCATGGTCAGCAACACGGCGATCAGTGCCAGGCAGAGGCCGAGCAGAGCGGCCAGGTCTTCACCGAAGATCACCAGCAGCTCGCTCGCCCGCGTCTCGCGAAACCACTGCCACAGAGGCTGGTCGCCGCGCGCCTTGTTCACTTCCTGCATGCAGCCATGCATGGAAACGCCTTCGGTGATGATGGAAAACACCAGCACACCGACAGCCAGCCATGCCCATTTGAGCGGCTCGGGATGGGTGAGCTTATGGACGCCCTCGTAGACCGAGAACATGCCGCCCACGCTGAAGAGCAGGATGGCGACGAGGAAGGACCAGAAATACAGCGCACGCCCCCAGCCCAGCGGGTACTCGGACGACGGCGGCCGCTTGGCCTGCTTCATGCCGAGCAGCAACAGGCCCTGGTTGCCGCAGTCGGCGAGCGAATGCACCGCTTCCGCGAGCATCGCACCGGATCCGGTAAAGAGGGCCGCGACGAGCTTGGCGACGAAAATGGCGAAGTTGGCGCCAAGCGCGAGAAAAATCGCGCGCTTCGAATCGGAATGTCCCGACATGTGATCCCTGTCCCGGTAAGTGATCGAAAGATCTTACCGTATGACGCCGACACCCACGCCGAAACTGATGTTCGGGTGGCCACCCGACATTTCCTTGGCCGTCCACACGTGCGACTGGTTCACCGAAACCAGTGGGAAGGTGTAAGACGCCTGCCCGACATTGGACGCGCGCGTGCCATTCAGGCGACCCGCGACCGTCACCAGGCCGCCGGCCGGGTAGTCGAGGCTTTCGACGTAGCCAGGCATGGCGGCGATGAACCGGCCGTTGCCGGTGTCGTTCGCCTGCGGCCGCTGCGAACCATCGAGCGGATAGGCGAGGATCTCGATCTCGCTGTGGTCGGCAAAGTTGCTGACCCTGACGATGCGGCCACCCCAGATCACGTCCGACTTGCCGTAGCGTTCCGGCTCGCGCGCCACCTGGGAGGGCGGCACGGCGGCGTTGTTTGCGGTGGCCTTGTAAATCGGAGCCGGCGCGCAGGCGGACAGCGCGAGGGTGAGCAGGGCGGCAGGAACGGCTAAACGAACGATGGTCGGGCGCATGGGTCGGCTCCTGGCATGTATCGCCAATTTAGCGCCGACGGACTGAACGGGGCGCGTGCGGACTGTGGGCAGGCTCTTCATCCTTGCCTTCTTCCACGAGCCAGGTCAGCCGGTATTCGGATTCGCCCGGCTTCCCCAAAAGCTTCGGCAGCAGCTTGAGCGAATCGCGGATCGTTTCATCGAGTTTCCACGGCGCATTCACGATCGCGATACCCGTGCCGTTGAGACGCAGCGGGGAGTCGTCGGGACGCAGCAGCAGTTCGGCGACCAGGACGCGTTTGGCGCCACACTTGGTCAGCCAGCGATGGAACGGCTGAACGTGGCTGCGCAGCTTGATCGGGTACCAGACCGCGTAGACGCCGGTCGGCCACTTTTCCAGCGCGGCCTTGAGCGTCTTCTCGATGATGCGGAACTCGGCTTCCTGAGCCTCGAACGGCGGATCGATCAGGACCAGGCCGCGCTTTTCTTTTGGCGGAACGAAGGCTTTCATCGCCTCGTAGCCATCACGCTCGTGCACATGGATGCGCTTGTCGTGGTGGAACAGCTGGCGGAGTGCGCCTGACTCGTCATTGCGTACGTCGACCATCTGCGCCGAGTCGGTCTCGCGCATCAGATGGGCGGCGATCCACGGCGAGCCGGGATAGAAGCGCAGCGAGTCGCTGCCTTCGTTCAACGCGCGGACGATCTCGAGGTACTTCCACAGCAGGGGCGGCAGGCCGGAGGCGGTCTTGAGGACGCCGAAGCCTTCGTCGGCCTCGGCGGTCTTGCGCGCCTCGTTGCCTTGCAGGTCGTATCGACCGCTGCCGGCGTGAGTGTCGATGTAGCAGAAGGGCGACGCCTTCTGCTTCAGCGAGTCGATCAGGGCCACGAGCACCATGTGCTTGAGGACATCGGCAAAGTTGCCGGCATGGTAGGCGTGGCGATAATTCATCGGGAGATTATAGCGGCCAAAAGCCGCCAATCCCCATGTAGGAGCGCGCCCTGCGCGCGACTCCTCGTGCGCGCGATTCCTCATGCGCGCGATGCCCCTCAATACGCGAAGGTCACCCGCTTCTTCACCGCATCGCCCTTCTCAATCCGGTCCAGCACGCCGATGGCAAAGTCAGCGGTCGAAATCCGGCTGTGCCCGTCGGCATCCACAAGCAACTGATCGCCGCCCACCCGGAAGCTCCCCTTACGTTCACCCGGTGCGATCTCCGCCGCCGGGCTGATGTAGGTCCAGTCCACGATGGCGTCGCTCCCGCGGAACGCCTTCAGCGCCTCGATCTGCGAGTTCGCCGAGGCCTTCCAGGCTTCCGGGAAGTTCGGGTCGTCGATCACGCGCACGCCCGGTGCGGTCTCCAGGCTGCCCGCGCCACCGACCCAGGCGAAGCGCTTCACGCCGGCCGCCGCGAGCGCGTCGAGCAGGGCGGTCGCCTGCTTCGGCACATTGGCCGGCGTAGCGTGGTCGTTCAGGCTGGCGATGGCGGCATCGGCCCCGGCAAGGACGGGGGCGAACGAGGTGGCGTCGGCCACGTCGCCTTTGACGACCTCAAGCTTCGGGTTCTTCGTGGCCAGTTTCGCAGGATCGCGAACGACTGCGGTGACCTCATGCCCGCGGGCCAGAGCCTCGTCGAGGATCACGTTGCCGATGTTACCGGTGGCGCCGAACAGAACGATCTTCATGGGAATGGCCTTGGTGTCGGAAGTCAGGCAGCTAGGATGCGCCGGCGATCGTTTCCGAAAAACGCCCCATCGCGCAATTCATCGTAAAGTATCGCTTTACGACAGGGACCGACTCATGGCCGCCGCCGACGTCAATCTGAACCGCCTCGCCGTCTTCGTCGCCCTCGTCAGGGCGGGGTCCTTCACCGCCGCGGCCGGGCAGCTGGGGACGACCAAGGCCATGGTCAGCCAGCACCTGGCGAAGCTGGAAGAGGAACTCGGCGTCGCGTTGATGGTGCGCAGCACGCGGCGGATGGCGCTGACCGACGCCGGTGAGCGCTTCCACGAAGACTGCGCCCGCATTCTCGCCGATGCCGAAGATGCGATCACCCGGCTGGGCGAGTGCCGTGACACGCCGATGGGCGTGCTTCGCGTCACGGCTGCCAGCGACCATGGCACCACCGTCGTCGCCCCGGCGCTCGCCGAGTTCGCCGAGCGCTATCCGCAGGTGAGGGTGGAACTGGTCGTCACCGACACCGTGTCCGATCTGATCGCCGAGCGGTTCGATCTGGCCATCCGTATCGGCTGGCTGCGCGACTCGAGCCTGCGTGCCGCCCGGCTGGCCGGTTTCCGCGAATGCCTCGTCGCCTCGCCGGCCTATCTGGAAAAATACGGTACGCCATCGGTCCCCGGCGACCTCGCCACGCATCGCTGGATCGCCGTCACGGTGCTGGCTTCGCCGACGCGATGGACCTTCACCGATGGCCACGGCGATGAGCACTCGGTACAGACCCGTGTCATCGCCAGTGCCAACAGCGCGGCCGTCGCCTATCGTTTCGTGCTCGAGGGTATGGGCATATCGGTCCTGCCCGACTACGTCGTCAATGCCGATCTCGCATCGGGGCGACTGGTCGCGTTGCTCCCTGGCTTCACGCTTCCCGAAGGCGGTGTGCATGCGGTCTATCCAGGTCGCCAGCCGCCGGTGAAAGTGCGAGCGTTTATCGACCTGCTGAAGGAGCGCCTGGCATCGGATCGGCCCGGTGCCGGATAGCGGATTCAGCGGTAAAGCTTGCCCAGTTCGACGGTTTTTGCGCGAATGACCTGCATGTCCGCACCGACCAGGTCCGATGGGGTGAGATCGTGACCGAAGAACCGTCGCAGGATTTCCCTGGGCGGCGCATCGAAACCCACTGCCATCATCGCCGCATAGCGTTTCTGAAAGTCGTGCGGGTCCTTTGTCGCCATGGCGAACATCTTCGTCGCGACGAGGCCGGCGTAGAGGTAGTTGGCGAGGTAAAGCGGGTCCTGAAACATCAGGCGTTTTCCGATCCATGCATGTTTCAGTTCCGGGTCGATGCCGGGCCAGATCTCGAAGCGGCTGGTAACGGCGAGCGTCAGGGCATCGAGATCGGCTGCGCCACGGACCTTTCCGCTCGTCACGCCGTCATAGATCGACTCTTCCAGCTGCGCTTCCTCAGCGGACGTGAAAATCTCAAAGGTCATCTCGTCGAGCTGAGCTTGCAGGAAGTACGCCCGGGTCGATGTATCGGGTGCGTGTCTGTAGAGATACTCGTAGAACAGCATCTCGTTGAGAATGGCCAGGGCTTCGTGCATCCAGCTGGGGCCGTGGTTGTAGAAGGCGGACACGCCGTGCGCGCTCATCAGCTCGCTATGCAGTGCATGCCCGCCTTCGTGCGCGACCACACTCGCGCCCTTGAGGCTCGAGTCCCATTGCCCCAGAAACAGGCCCGGCGGGACGCCAGAGGCCGCGATCGAAAACGCATCGTTTACGCGGTTTCCGCTCGCGGCGGCAAGATCGGTACGATGCGCGGCCGGGTCGAGTAAGGCGGTAAAGCGCGCCACGTAGTCACGCCCCAGGGGCGCGAGCGCGGCCGGGACGGTGAGACGGATTCGTTCGTAATCGAAGGTCGGAATCGTGAAGCCCCGGGGCGGCAAGCTCATGTCCCAGCTATGCACATCGGCGATTGCTGCGCTGCGACCGATCTGGCTGGCGCGCAGGCGCTGATAATCCATAAGGACCGACGCGTTTCGCTGCACGGCGAGCGCTGTCGCATCGACGTCCGCACGATCGAACTGGCGCGAAAAATAGGCGGCGTCCGGTGCATCGGCGAAGTGCTCCAGGTGCGCGGTGCGATCATTGATTCGCACCACGCCGATAAGCAAGGCCGCATAGGTCTCCGCGTTGGCTGCGGTCGCTGCCTGTCGCTGCCGCCAGGCTTGTTGCCGGATCTCGCGACTGGCATTCGCGCCGAGCCGATCCGCGTCCTTGCCTGCATCGAGGTCGCCGTCGGCCGTGTGCACGCTGCCGTAGACGGTGGCACGTCGCGTCTTCTGGTAGGTGTTCCACAGCGCGGTGCTTCCCTCGTCGGCGAGGTCGTCCACGATCGTTTGCTCCGCGGGTGGCAACTCGTGGGGCAGCCCGCGGACGGCGCGGTCCAGAACGTAGGCATAGTGCGTGAGCGCTGGCTCCGACTTCGCTGCGTTATCGAATCCCGCTTTGCCAACGCTTCGCAGTGAGCTCTTGACCTTGGCCATGAGCGTGTTCCCGTCGTTCTGCGATGAGCGGTAGGCATCGGCGGCGTCATGATCGTCGATATCGAGCGAAGCACGAAGATGAAGGTAGGCCATGTGCCGCTGGTTATCGGCCAGCAGGTTCTCCGTGCGCATGAGGTACGCGAGCAGATCACCAGGCGACGGTGAGGCGAGTACGGGCAGCCCGGCAATCTCCGTTTCGAGCGCGCTGCGTGCGGCGGTCTCGGTCGTGGGCGACGCAAAATAGAGCGTCGGATCGATCCGATACGACTCGGCGACGGCGAGGCCGGGCACCGAGAGGAGGAGGGCGGTGATCAGGTGGTATGAGCGCATGGCCGCACCGTAGCAAGCGCTGCCGGTCAATGCTTTACCCTGATTAGCGTCGTTTCCCTGGTTTAGCGGATGGCCTGTCGCCAGGCGGTGGGCGTGGTCGCGTATACCGCACGAAACGAGCGCGAAAACTGGGCTGCCCCGGCAAAACCGCACTCCAGGGCGATATCCAGTAGCGGCCGGCGCGAGCTGCGTAGAAGCTCGGCAGCGCGATCGACACGAAGGCGGCGCAGATAGTCGCCCATCGTGCATTGATGGACGATGCGAAAAGTGCGCGCGAGGTGCACCGGATGGCGTTCCGCGATCGCTGCCAGTTGCTCGAGCGTGCTCTCGCGCGACGGATCTTCATGGAGGAAGTCGCGTACCCGCCGAAGCCATACGGGCTCCTGGCGTAGGCGCAGGTCCAGCCCTCGCCCGGCGAGCGCCAGAGCCTCGAGCGTCAGTCCCTGGGCCGACAGGGTGGAGAACGCATCGCCAACACTGAGTTCGGCGGCAATCCGCTGGCCCAGGCGGAGCAGGTCCGCAGATCGGCGCAACAGCGGCCGGCCGTCGAGCCTGGCCGCGTGTTCGGTGAGCACGTCCGTGGTCGCCGTGTCGGGCGAGAAAATGACCTTTCGAGCCCCTTCGCGACCAAATCGCTGCGCGTGCACGGCGTGGGCCGGGCAGAAGAGCAGGTCGCCGGGATCGTGCTCGTTGGTTTCACCGAGGATGCGCTCCTCATACCTGCCGTCGATGACAAGGCAGAACCAGCCCTCATCATGGGCGTGCAGGTCCATCGATCCATGCGGGGCGTAATACGACACGTGCAGGTCGTTGATCCCACTCACCAAGCCTCTCCTGGCCAGAATCCCGCCGAAGAATATGCGCGCACGGAGTGGGCCGGAGCAAGACCCCTCCGTGCGTTGCTCTCCGAATCAGGTCACCTGACTGCCCAGCCGGAGGTTGATCCCCAGCGTCGCCGCCAGCTGGCGCATGTGCTCGTCGTCGCGGGAGGACGTGATCCAGCCGGCGTACACATCGTCTTCCTCAGCCTCGCGGGCCCAAAGGGTATAGCCGTACTGGTTGAGCTGGTCGAAGGCGCGGCTGAAGATTTCCGGGCCGTCGATGTCCTCGTGAAACTCGTCTTCGCTCGGGTCGCCGTCCCAGTCGATGGTGACATCGCTCCAGCGCGACACCAGTTCCATGATGGCATCGACGAGGGTGCGGGTGTCGTCGGCATCCACCTCGAAACTGGACTGCCAGTCGGTGACTTGCGCCACGATGCGGATGGGGTCGTCGTCGCCCTGGTCCTCGATCTCCGCGCGATACACGGTGAACTGGCGCAGCGCATTCTCCTCGTCGCCGGGATTGATCAGCAGCAACAGCTGCCATACCTGGGACTCGACGGTGTCCTCGCCTTCTTCATCGTCGTACTCGCGTTCTTCGGGGTAATCGTCGTCGTAGCTCATGGGGAATGGCCTGTGGGATCGGGGGAAATCATCGCACGATGCGCGTCATAGCGCCGCAGGTCTTGAAATGGACGTCCAATCGCACAGGTTGACAAACTTGCGACGCGGTGCAACAAATGACATCCGGGCCACTGCCAACCATGCCGTTCCGGCGGCTCACTTCAGGTGTAACACGCTCCCAGTGAACGCATACGACTTCCACGCGCACACCCTCCCGATGACGTCGCCGGCCATGCCGCGATGTTCGGTGGCGGCATGCGCGTGTCGTTCGTGTCGACTGGTCTGAGCGACCCACACCGCGCGTAGTGCGCGCTCCGCTAAACCCGCCGAGCACATCTCGCCATTTTCTCCGTCACGTCGACGGGTGACGCCCCGGAGCGTTGCCGCGACCTGCCGTCACTCATTTCCGTCGCCCCCGGGGCGTCGGCGCACTTTCCGTTTCCAGGGGAATTCCGTACCCATGTTGTCTTTCGCTCATCGCCGCAAGCCGTTGTTTGTTGCACTCGCTGTCGCGCTCAGCGCCTCGTCCGTCCATGCGCAACAGGCCGCGCCGGCCGACACGACCGAAGCCGCCAAACCCAGCAACCTCGACACCGTCATCGTGACGGGTACGCGCAGCACCGAGCGCACCGTATCGAGCTCGCTGCAACCGATTGACGTGATCACCCCGCAGCAGCTGCAGCAGAGCGGGGCCACCCAGCTCACGGCGGCGCTGGCGCGTCTGGTGCCCTCCCTCAACTTCCCGCAGCCGACCACCATCAGCGGGGCGGAAGTGGCCCGGCCGGTGACACTGCGCGGCCTCAGCCCGGATCAGGTCCTGGTGCTGATCGACGGCAAGCGGCAGCATTCGGGCGCCTTTCTCAACCTGGGAGGCGCCATCGGCCGCGGTTCGAACCCCGTCGATCTGAACGCCATTCCCGTGTCGGCGATCGAGCGTATCGAGGTGCTGCGAGACGGCCAGTCGGCACGTTACGGCTCCGACGCCATCGGCGGTGTGATCAACGTGATCCTGAAGAAGTCGGGCACGGGCGGCCAGGTGACGGCCAAGTTCGGCGGCTATGACGCGGGCGATGGCCTGCAGCGACAGCTCTCGGCGGATACCGGTTTCAAGCTGGGCGACAAGGGCTCGATCCATGTGGCGATCGATACCCAGAACAACGATGGCAGCAATCGCGCAGGGCGCGATCAGACCGCGGCGTCGGTCGGTACCACGTACGGCAAGAAGGTGTACTGGCTCGGTGATCCGGCCGTGCAGTCGAACAAGGTGTCCGTGGTCGGGCAGTACGAGTTCAGCAAGGCGGCCGAGGTCTATTTCGAAGCGCTTTACCGGCGTGACCGCGACGAAACCGCCAGCCTCTATCGTCACCGCGGCGATTCGACCAATGTCGCCTCGATCTATCCCAGCGGCTACCTGCCGGTGAGCATTCCGATCGTCAACGACACCACGCTGACCGCGGGCCTGCGCGGTGAGCTGGGCGACGGCTGGCATTACGATGCCTCGGTCAGTCATGGCTCCAACGAGTACGACCAGCGCAGTCATTCGATCAACGCCGACTATTACAGGGCGTTCGGTGAGACGCCGTTCTTTATCCAGGGGGCCGATTACAAGACCAATCAGCAGGTGGCCAACCTCGATATCAGCAAGGAAATCACGACATCGTGGCTGCCCAATCCCGTCAGCGTGTCGTTTGGCGCGGAGTACCTGCGTCAGGCGTACAAGGTGACGCCGGGCGACGCCGTCTCTCAGTACGGTGCGAACGGAGGTATCACGGGCGACCTGCAGGGCAACTGGCAGCGCCATGACACGTCCGAGTACATCGATCTCGAGACGAACCTGACCGACCGTTTCGCCGTGTCGCTGGCGGGACGCCACGAGAACTACAGCGATTTCGGCGGCACGACGTCCGGATCGTTGTCCGGTCGTTTCGACTTCACGCCGCGCGTCGCCGTCCGCGGCAGCGTCGGCACCGGATTCCGTGCGCCGACGCTGGTGCAGCAGCACTATGCGGATATCTCATCGCAGTTGCAGGACCTGGGGCAGGGACAGGTGCTGGTGCAATCCGGTACGTTCCCGGTGGATGCGGCAGCCGCCAGTCTGCTGGGTGCAGAGAAGCTGAAGCCCGAGAAGTCGCGCAGCGCCACGCTCGGCCTCGTGCTCGAGCCGCTCAACGGCTGGAACGTCAGCGTCGATGCGTACTACATCAAGATCAACAATCGCATCAATCTGTCGTCGAACATTCCGGTCAGCACACCCGCCGTCAACGCCTACCTCGCCGCTAACGGTGTGGACGCGAACTATCAGTCGATTCGTTACTTCACCAATGCGGTGGACACGCGCACGCGCGGCCTCGATGTCGTGAGCCAGTACGGCTTCGATTTCGCCAACGGCGATCGCCTCAACACCACCGTGGGCTGGGCGTACAACGAAAACGAGGTGACCCGGGTCAAGCCGAATCCGGCCATCCTCGATGAGCTCGGCGTGGCGGTGCAGCGTGTGGAGCGTCGCGAGCGTCTCGGCCTGCTGGGCGATACCAATCCGCGCACCAAGCTCGACGTCGGCTTCGATTACCTGCACGGCCGCTGGGCGGGTCACGCCAACGTGCAGCGCTATGGCAGCTACACCGTCTACAGCAACAGTGGCAATGCGCTCGATCAGAATTTCGATCATCGCTGGACGCTGGATCTCTCGGCCGATTACAACATCGACCACTGGACCCTGAGCGCCGGTGCGGACAACGCGTTCAATGCGCGCCCCGAGCAGGTGAAGTATGCCAATTCCACCAGCGGCAACTTCAAGTACAGCCTGTTCTCACCGCTGAGCTGGAACGGGCGTTACTACTACGCCAGCGCCACGTACCGGTGGGACTGATGCGCATGCGTACGCTATTTATCGCCCTTTCCCTCACCGTCGCCGCTGGCGCCCATGCCGCTCCCGCCGAACCGATCGCCGGCTTCGGCGGCGCCTCGACGCAGGCGGAGCGCGACGTGGAGCAGCGTGTCGACGCGTCCATCGGCAGCGCCGATCTCGACGGCTGGTTACGGCGGTTGACGTCGGCGCCCAACCAGGTCGGGTCGCCGCATAACGACGACAACGCGCGCTTCATCGCGGACAGCCTGCGTCAGTGGGGCTGGGACGTGAAGGTTGAAGCGACCCGTGTGCTTGTCGCCTATCCCACCGTGCAGAAGCTTTCGTTGCTGGGCGGCGAGCACTATGCGGCGGACTTCACCGAGCCCGCGGTCGCCGGCGATCCGGACACGGCGAAGCGGGATGGCGTGCTGCCGGGCATGGAGTCGTACAGCCCGGACGGCGCGGTCGATGCGCCGCTGATCTACGTCAATGAGGGCCTGGCTAAGGACTACGCCGAGCTCGAACGCGCGGGCGAGTCCGTGAAAGGCAAGGTGGTCCTGGTCAAGTCGAGCGGTGCCGGGCGCTGGGTGAAGCCACGTCTTGCGCAGGAGCACGGCGCGGTCGGCGTGGTGATCTACTCCGATCCGGAAGCCGACGGCTTCGTGAAGGGCGACGTGTACCCGGACGGCGCGTGGCGCACGCCGCGTACCGTGCAGCGCGGCACGCTCGGCATCGACAGCGTGCTGGATGCGGCAAGTGCGAAGACGATCCAGGCCGCGAAGCACACGGCGGACCTGACGATTCCTGTGGTTACCATCGGCTATGGCGACGCCGAACACTTCCTGCGGGCGCTCGGCGGGCAGGCCGTGCCGGACCGCTGGCAGGGCGGTCTGCCGCTGACCTATCACGTGGGGGGCAATGCACGTGTTCATCTGGAAGTCCGTTCGCCGTGGGAATGGCGCACGCTGCACAACGTGATTGCCACGTTGCGTGGCAGCGAGCATCCCGACGAGTGGGTGATTCGCGGCGTGCATCACGACGCCTGGGTCTATGGCGCGTGGGATCCTCTCGCGGGCACGACGGCCCTGCTGGCCGAGGCCAGGGCTATCGGCGAGCTGGCCAGGGCAGGCGTGCGACCGAAGCGCACCCTGGTGTTCGCCAGCTGGGATGGCGAAGAGCTGGGCATCCTGGGCTCCAAGGCCTGGACTGCGCAGCACGCCGCCGAGCTGTCGAAAAAGGCCGTGTTCTACCTCAATAACGACACCACCGGGCGGGGCTTCCTCGCCGCGCAGGGTGACCCGTCGCTTTCCACTCTGATCGACGGCGTGGCCGCCGATCTGCAGGATCCGGAAACCGGCGCCACCGTGCAGGCACGTCGCCTGGCCAAGCGTGCGGTGGATGCGGCGGAGAAGGGAAAGGATGTTTCCGGTCCGATCATCCCGTCGCGTGTGGGTACGGGCTCCGATTACCTGTCGTTTGCGCATCGTCTCGCCGTGCCGTCGCTGCACGTTCGCTATGGCTATGACCGCGACGGGGACGACGAGAGTGTGCCGGTGTACCACTCGCTCTATGACACGTACACGCATTACCAGCGCTTCGGCGATCCCGGCCTTGCGTATGTCGGCTTGCTGGCGAAAACCAACGCGCGACTCGTCCTGCGTGTCGCCAATGCGGACGTGCTGCCGTGGCGATACACCGGCTTTGCCACGGCGCTCGGCAAGGACATCGATCGCTTGCAGGCGAGCTCGGAAACGGCGCACAAGGAAGCGCAGCGCCATAACGCCCTGGTGGACGAAGGTTCGTACCACCTGGCCGATGTGGCCTATCGGAAGCTGCAGCCACCCACGCGAGTGGACGATGCGTGGCAGGCGGTGAATCTCGATGCCCTGCGGGATGCCCAGCGCGACCTATTGGTGGCCGCTACCGCGTTCGACGCGGCCGCGACCGCCGCCGGAGCATCGGGGGCGCCTGCGCTCTCATCGGCGCAGACGGCGAAGGTCAACCGTTCGCTGCGAGATGTGGCGCCCGCGTTCCTCCAGACATCGGGCTTGCCCCAGCGCACTTGGTATCGGCACCTGCTGCAGGCCCCGGGTCGCAAGGAGGGCGAAGACGTCGCGCCGCTTCCGGGTATCGGTGACGCCATCGACGCGAAAGCCTGGGATCAGGCGAGTGCGGAAGTGACCCTCACCGCCAACGCGACCCGGAAGGCCGCCGAGGCCCTGCGTCAGGCGACGGTGGCGCTGACGCAGCCGTAAGAGGTTATAGTCCGCCGCATTCGCCGGGTGGACAGCTTCTTTCATGACCGAAACGCCGCAAAAATCAGCGCCTCATCGCAGGAAAGTGTGGGGTCCGATCCGCTACGCCCATGCCCGCCCACGCCTGCTGGTGGGCGCCGCCGTGGCGGTGGTTGCCGCGGCGGCGCTGGAATTCAGCGGCATGCCACGGTCGTTGCCGCTGCTGCTGGGATTCGATCTGGGTGCCGTCGTGTACTTCGTCCTGCTTTTGCGGATATTCGTCGGTGCGAGTCCGGCCACCATGCGACGGCAGGCGAAGCAACAGGACACCGGCCGGTGGACCACGCTGCTCAGTGGTGTGGTCCTCTCCGCCGTCGTGCTCGGCGCGGTCACGACGGAGCTGAACTCCAGCGACAAGGGCGGGGCACTGGCCATCGCGGTGGCCGCGACCACCATCATCCTGGCGTGGACCTTCATGAATACCCTGTTCTCCCTGCATTACGCCCACGGGTATTACGGAGAGTTCGGCAAGCCACACCAGGGGCTCGATTTCCCCGGTGATGAGGAACCCGATTACTGGGATTTCGCCTATTTCGCCTTCACCATCGGCATGACCTTCCAGGTCTCCGATGTCCAGATCACCACCCGGTACCTGCGCCGGATCGGGCTGATGCACAGCGCGATCGCGTTCTTCTTCAACGTCTTCATCATCGCCATCAGCGTGAACATCGCCGCCGGTAAGGCCTGATCGGCATTAACTTCACCCCCTACTGCCCATTTTTCTTATTGACGCGACGCCGCAAACGCGGTGTCCTTCGATTAGCCGTCCATACGGCAGGGGCCCTGACGGGCTTGAGAAGAGAAGGGGGGAAGCCAAATGACAATCCAGACGTTCGCACGGGCGGCGGGGGTCGCCCTGGTCCTCGTTATCGCCAGTAACGCGGCGGTCGCTCGCTCCGAGGACGACACACCACCCGAGTCGATCTGCTCGGTGCTCGGCACGGCCGCCCGCTACCTCAACACGACGGTGACCGTCCGTGGCGTGGCCAGCAGCGAGGGCAAGACGACGACGCTGTCCGATGCGCAGTGCAAGGGCGCGGTGGACCTCGCCATGGACGACAAGTCCGCGGGTAAGCGGGATGTGTCCTCATTCCGACGCACGGTGAGCAATAAAGGCACCCGTGCCGATGCCACGGTGTTCGGACGCTTCAAGGCGACTGGCGACGCGCAGCATCCGTATGCCATCGATGTATACAGCGTGCGTGACGTCAGCGAGCTGCCGGCGGTTGCCGAGGGGAGCTGAGGGCAGCTCCCACGCGGGCAGCGCCCGGTCGTCGATGGGGCCGTTCCTGTCGGCGCCGCCGTTTACCCGAGTACCCGAGCCAGATAAGGCGCCGTACGGCTCGTCGTCTCGCTGGCGACCAGCCGCGGCGGCCCGCAGGCGACGATCTTGCCGCCCTCGTCACCCGCGCCGGGACCGACGTCGATCACCCAGTCGGCTCCGGCGACCACGCGCATCTCGTGCTCGACGACGATCACCGTATTGCCGGCCGCCACCAGCCCCTGCAACTGCGCCACCAGCTTGTCCACATCCGACGGATGCAGCCCGGTGGTCGGCTCGTCCAGCACGTAAAGATTGCTCCCGCGCTGCGACCGCTGCAGTTCCGTCGCCAGCTTGATCCGCTGCGCCTCGCCGCCGGAAAGCTCCGTGGCCGGTTGTCCGAGGCGCAGGTAGCCAAGCCCGATGTCATAGAGAAGCGACAGCGGCTTCATCACCGCTGGCTCGTCGACGAAAAACTCGCAGGCTTCCTCGACCGTCAGCCGCAGCACGTCGGCGATGTTCTTGCCGTTCCACTGCACTTTCAGCGTGGCCTCGTTGTAGCGCGCACCGTGGCACGTGGGGCAGGGTGCATAGACGCTGGGCATGAAGAGCAGCTCGACGCTGACGAATCCCTCGCCCTCGCAGGTTTCGCAGCGCCCCTTCGCCACGTTGAACGAAAAGCGCCCGGCGTCGTAACGCTTCGCCCTGGCCGCCTTTGTCGCGGCAAACAACTTGCGCACGTGGTCGAAGAGTCCGGTATACGTCGCGAGGTTGGAGCGAGGCGTGCGCCCGATTGGCTTCTGGTCGACCTGGACCAGTCGCGTGATGGCGTCGGCGCCCTTGTGGATGCGACCGCCGGTCTTCGTGATGACGCTGGGTGCCGCGTCATCGCCTTCATCCTCCGGGGCGGGCAGCTCGTGGCCCAGGTGCTCACTGACCAGCTCCACCAGCGCCTGGCTGACCAGACTGGACTTGCCCGAGCCGGAAATGCCGGTGACCGCGGTAAACAGACCGATGGGGAAGGCGGCATCCAGATCACGGAGGTTGTTGCGCGTGATGCCGCGGAGCTCGAGCCAGCGCGATGCCGGGCGAGGTGACCGCTCGAGAGGCCGCTCGTGACCGAACAGATAACGCGCGGTACGCGACAGCGCCACGTCGGCGAGACCATCGGGAGGACCGCTGTAGAGAATCTCGCCGCCGCGCTCGCCTGCATCCGGGCCGACGTCGACCAGCCAGTCAGCGCGACGCATGACGTCCATGTCGTGCTCCACGACGAAGATCGTATTGCCCGATCGCTTCAGTTGCTCCAGCGCGGTGAGCAAGGCCTCGCCATCCGCCGGGTGAAGGCCGGCCGACGGTTCGTCGAGCACGTAGACGACGCCGAACAGGTTCGATCGGATCTGCGTGGCCAGGCGCAGCCGCTGCAACTCGCCCGGTGACAGTGTGGGACTCGATCGGTCCATCGACAGGTAGCCAAGGCCGAGTGCCTGGAGCGTACCCACGCGGGCAACGAGATCCTGTGCGATGCGCTGAGCAGCGATACGTTTTTCCTCGGACAGGTTGGGGGTGCGCCGCACGTCCGATGACCCGTCGTGCGCGGCGCCGCCGGCGGCTACGCGCTTCGCATTCGCGCGCTTGCCCGCGGCGCGGCTGCGTGTCGTCGACTCGGCCAAATCGTCGAACCGCCCCTCGGCTGCCGGTTTCAACGTATCGACCAGTGCATCGAATGACAACGCGGACAGGCTTCCGATGTCCAGCCCTGCAAAAGTCACGGACAACGACTCGCGCTTCAGGCGCTTGCCATCGCAGACAGGACAGACGCTGCCGATCATGTAGCGCGACACGCGTTTCTTCATGAGCGGACTTTGCGTCGTGCTGAAGGTGTGCAGCACGTAACGCCGCGCACCCATGTACGTGCCCATGTAGCTGGGTTCGGTTTTTCGCTTGAGTGCCGCACGGGTTTCCGCTGGCGTGAAGCCGGCATAGACCGGGACCGTCGGGGTTTCCTCGGTAAACAGAATCCAGTCGCGCTGCTTCTTCGGCAGGTCCTTCCACGGCACGTCCACGTCGTAGCCGAGGGTGACCAGAATGTCGCGCAGGTTCTGGCCATGCCATGCCGGTGGCCATGACGCGATGGCGCGTTCGCGCAGGGTCAGCGTGGGATCCGGCACCATCGACGCCTCCGTCACCTCGTACACGCGGCCCAGGCCGTGGCAGTGCGGGCAGGCACCTTGCGGCGTGTTGGGCGAGAAATCCTCGGCGTACAACATCGCCTGGCCGGCGGGGTACGAGCCCGCACGCGAGTAAAGCATGCGCACGAGACTCGACAGCGTAGTGACGCTGCCCACCGATGAGCGTGCTCCGGGCGTGCCGCGCTGCTGCTGCAATGCCACCGCGGGCGGCAGCCCCTCGATTTCGTCGACGTCCGGCACGCCGACCTGGTCGATCAGGCGTCGCGCATAAGGCGCCACCGACTCGAAGTAGCGTCGCTGCGCTTCCGCGTACAGCGTCCCGAAAGCGAGTGACGACTTGCCCGATCCCGACACCCCGGAGAACACGACGAGCGAGTCGCGAGGGATCATGACGTCGATGTTCTTGAGGTTGTGCTCGCGTGCGCCACGTACACGCACGAAGCCATGGAGGTCGGTCGAAGAGGGCGGGGATCTACGCTTGGTCATCCAGGGATTATCGCAGCCCCGGCTTGCGGTTTCCGTGAAATCAGGTGTGCAGAGGCACGCCCTTGGTGGCTCTCTCGATCGCCTTGCGAGGCCCGCGTAACGCGATGCCGACGAGGCGGGGCGCGTCGGCATCTTCCGCCAGGAAGGCTTCGCGGTTGGCGGCGTCGTGGCCGGTGGAGAACATCGCCTCGACATAGATCGCGCGGGTCACGTCGCGTTCGATGGCGACGCGATGCGCATGGGCGAGCTGCGTCGCATCGGCACCGAACACGAGCATCGGCTGCCCGAGCAGGCGCGCGTAGTGACGTCCGGCCGCATCGATGTATGGCTCGCCCATGGCATCCGCCGCCGCTCCGGCGATGCCGGTGGCCAGGAAGGCGGTGACGTTGAGCTTCTGCCATGTCAGCAGATCGCTGCGGACAAGGATGGCGACGCGAGTGTCGAAGGTGGTCATGTGAAAGGTTCTTCGCAGTCTGTTAGGCTGATTCAGTAAAACGCCGAATGTCATTCGGCGAAAGGGCAACAGACTGCCATGACGAAAAAAACGAAAGCCATTCCGGGCGATACCCCCGACGCGGTCAGGCTCGACGCGATCGACCGAAAATTATTAGGCGCGCTCTCCACCGATGCCACCCTCAGCTACGCGGAGCTGGCCGAACGGCTGCATCTCTCCGCTCCCGCGCTGCATGAGCGGGTGAAGCGGCTGCGCAGAGATGGGGTCATCAAGGCCACCGTGGCTGTGCTCGACGGGGTGAAGGTCGGGCGTCCGTTGCTGACCTTCGTCCACGTGGACACGACCAGCTGGGCGGTGACACGCCAGCTGCTGGCGCTGCAGGCCTTTCCCGAGGTGGAGGAAATCCACACCGTGACGGGAGAGAGCGCGATGTTGCTGAAGGTGCGGACGGCCGATACGCGGGGGCTCGAGCACCTGCTGGAGCGGATTCACGCGATGGAGGGATTCAAGGGGACGCGGAGCTATATCGCTCTGTCGACGTATCTGGAGCGGGGACCGAGTGCGGAGGAGGCTTCCGGGGCGACATAAAAAAACCCCGCGGTGCGGGGTTTCTGACGTGGACTTACGGGAGGCTCAGCGATCGCGTCGGGCGCGAACCTTGATCCGCTGCATCCGCCGCTGCTGCATCATGTTGAACCAGAAGGCCGTCTCCGTCACGACGCCAGCGGCGACGAGCAACAACGTCCCGGTGACCGAACCGGCAAGAAAGAACACGACGGCCAGGGCGAACAAGGCGGCGAGGACGAGATGACGTTGGCTCATGGGTGACTCCTGCTTGCTGCGCGGCCCCGGGACCCGGGCGCGGCCTGATTCGATCCTCGGCTACCTACGAGATGGTGTCAATCGAGGAAACGTCAAGGGATTGTGGGCGATTCAGCCACGATAACGTAGCGCATCCACCCGCAGGGTCAGTGCGGGGGAGGTCTGTCGCCGGTTCGGGTAGTAAAGGTGGTAGCCCGGAAACGGGTCGCACCAGTTCTCCAGGACGCGCACCAGTCGTCCGGCCTCGATATGCGGCAGGACGATGTCCTCGGGCACCCAGGCCAGACCAAGGCCCGCCAGGGTTGCCCGGAGAATGTGGTTCATCCCGTTGAGCACCAGCTGGCCCTCGACGCGAAGTGCTTCACCTTGCCTTCCTGGATGAGATCCTTCACCGCACCGGCGACGTCTTCGATCGGCACGTTCGGGTCTACGCGGTGCTGATAGAGCAGATCGATCTGCTCTATGCCCAGACGCTTGAGCGAGCCCTCGGCGGCCTTGCGGATGTTTTCCGGGCGGCTGTCCAGACCCGTCTGCTTGTTCGTTTCCGGATCGAACGCGACGCCGAACTTCGTCGCGATGACGACGCGGTCGCGCATCGGCGCGAGGGCGTTACCGACGATTTCCTCGTTGGTGAACGGGCCATAGACCTCGGCCGTATCGAAGAAATCGACGCCCAGGTCCACCGCCTCGCGGATGAGCTTGACTGACTCGTCGCTGCTCAGCGCGTAGCTATAGCTGAAATTGAGGCCCATGCAGCCAAAGCCGAGGGCTGAGACCTCCAGGCCGCTCTTACCGAGAACGCGCTTTTTCATGGTGATCTCCAGAAGATAGCCATGACGCCATGCTACCGACCGGGGGTCCAGTGATTAAGTGGGATAAACCGCTTGAGCCTATGCGGGCAGTTCATCAATGATCTTCCATCAGCCGGCGTTAAACACCGCCTCGATGTTATGGCCATCCGGATCCAGCACGAAACCGCCGTAATAGCCTTCGTGATAGTGCGAACGCGGGCCCGGCGGACCGTTGTCCCTCGCGCCCGCATCCAGCGCCGTCTGATGAAATAGCCGCACCAGCTGCTGCGAACTCACTCGAAAGGCGACGTCTACCGGCGGCTGATTGGGTGTGCCCTGGTAGATCCAGAAATCCGGCTTGCCGTTCTCGCCGAACCCCGCCACGTCGGTACGTCCCGTTTTCGAGGCGGGGAAGTGCACGATCAGTTCATAGCCGATGGAGGCCAATACGGTCGTATAGAACTGCTTGCTGCGCTCGAAGTCGCTGACGGTGGCGCCGGTGTGGTCGATCATGGAGATCTCCTGAGCGTGGAACGGCTGATCCGCGCAGCTTAGTCGGAATCCGTGGCGGCATCCAAGGCGCCTTTACTGCATCGCAGCGTGTCGCTCGCCGCGTCGCCGCCTACACTCCCGCTGGCCACAGGTGTCCTGCCGCCGCCATTCCGGTGCGCAGGGTGAAACGGGAAGCCGGTCCGATGCCGGCGCTGCCCCCGCAACGGTAGGCGAGAAAACCCGACTCAGAACCACTGCGGCAACGCGGGAAGGTGTCGGGGTGATGCGGATCGCATCGCTCGCAAGCCCGGAGACCGGCCCGTGGTGGGCACCGCTTGCGGTGTCTTCCTCGGGTGTTGCGGTGGGCAACCGGACGAGCTGGCTCGATGCGGCGTCCGTGGCCTCGAACCGACTTGTCTCGCTCACGCACGCCCGGTTTCGCGGGTGAGCGATCTGGAGACAAGCATCATGAACGAGATGAATCGTGCCGCGACCGACGTCGCGACCGTCAAACTGCTGATCGACGGCGAGTTCGTCGAGTCCGCGACCACACAATGGCGCGATGTGATCAACCCGGCGACGCAGGTCGTGCTGGCACGTGTGCCCTTCGCCACGTCCCGGGAGGTGGATGCGGCCGTCGCCGCCGCCCGGCGCGCGTTCGCCACCTGGCGCAAGACGCCCATCGGGACGCGGGCCCGCATCTTCCTCAGATACCAGCAACTGATCCGCGAACACATGGCGGAGCTGGCGGCGATCCTCACGGCGGAACAGGGCAAGACACTGCCGGACGCCGAAGGCGACGTGTTCCGTGGCCTCGAGGTGGTGGAGCACGCGGCCGCCATCGGCAATCTGCAACTCGGCGAGCTGGCCAACAACGTGGCCGGTGGCGTGGACACGTACACATTGCTGCAGCCGCTGGGTGTCTGCGCCGGCATCACGCCGTTCAACTTTCCGGCGATGATCCCGCTGTGGATGTTTCCGATGGCCATCGCCACGGGAAACACCTTCGTGCTGAAGCCGTCGGAGCAGGACCCGATGGTCACCATGCGGCTGGTCGAACTGGCGCAGGAGGCGGGCATTCCCAGAGGCGTGCTCAACGTTGTGCACGGGGGCGAAGAGGTGGTCAACGCCATCTGCGATCACGTCGACATCAAGGCGGTGTCTTTCGTCGGATCGACGAAGGTCGGTACGCACGTTTATCACCGTGCATCGCAAGCCGGTAAGCGCGTGCAGTGCATGATGGGGGCGAAAAACCACGCTGTCGTTTTGCCCGACGCCAACAAGGAACAGACGCTCAATGCCATGATCGGCGCCGCCTTCGGTGCGGCCGGGCAGCGTTGCATGGCGGCATCGACGGCGGTGCTGGTCGGTAACGCGCGCGAGTGGATTCCCGACATCGTCGCCAGAGCGAAGGCGCTGCGGGTGAACGCAGGCATAGAAGCGGGCACCGATGTCGGTCCACTGATCTCATCCGCAGCGCGTGAGCGCGTGGAGCGCCTGATCGACGCCGGTGTGGCGCAGGGGGCGACGCTGGAGCTCGACGGTCGCGGCTTTCGCGTGCCGGGTTACGACGAGGGCAACTTCGTGGGGCCGACGATTTTCTCGGGCTTGAAGCCTGGCATGCGTATCTACGACGAAGAGATCTTCGGGCCCGTGCTGGTCGTCCTCACGGTCGACACGCTGGACGAAGCGATCGATCTGGTTAACGCCAATCCCAACGGGAACGGTACGGCCGTGTTTACGCAGAGCGGTGCGGCCGCGCGGCGGTTCCAGGAAGACATCGACGTTGGTCAGGTCGGCATCAACGTACCGATTCCCGTACCGGTGCCGCTGTTCTCGTTCACGGGATCGCGTGCGTCCAAACTCGGCGACCTGGGCCCTTACGGCAAGCAGGCGGTCATGTTCTACACGCAGACCAAGACGATCACGTCGCGCTGGTTCGACGATGACACGCGCGGCCACGGCGTCAATACGACGATCAGTCTCAAGTGATGGCGGCCGTGATGGACATTCCTGTGATGGGGCACGGTTTCGGCTTCAGCGACGAGCAGATGGCGTTTCGCGAGGCGGCGCGCGATTTTGCGGCATCCGAACTGGCGCCGCGTGCGGCGCACTGGGACGCCGAGAGCATCTTTCCGCGTGAGGCCATCGGCAAGGCGGGCGAACTGGGTTTCTGCGGCCTCTATGTCGACGAAGCGGCCGGCGGCAGCGGGCTGACCCGGCTGGATGCGGCGATTGTGTTTGAAGAACTCGCCGCCGCCGATCCATCCACCGCGGCGTTCATCAGTATCCACAACATGGCGACGTGGATGCTGGCGACGCATGCACGTTCTTCGTTGGGTGCCGAATGGGGTCCGACGCTGTGCAGCGGGGCGAAGCTTGCGTCGTACTGCCTGACCGAGCCGGGCGCTGGTTCCGATGCGGCGTCTCTGCAGACGCGCGCCGTGCGTGATGGTGACGCGTACGTGCTCCATGGCAGCAAGGCCTTCATCTCGGGAGCCGGTGCCACCGACATGCTCGTGGTCATGGCCCGCACGGGGGGCGAGGGTGCGCGTGGTATCAGTGCGTTCGCCGTACCCGCCGACGCCGAAGGCATTACGTATGGGCGTAAGGAGGACAAGCTCGGCTGGAACAGTCAGCCTACGCGGGGCATCACGTTCGACGGCGTTCGTGTGCCGGCGGCGAACCTTCTGGGCGAAGAGGGTGAAGGGTTTCGGATTGCCATGAAGGGTCTGGACGGTGGGCGGATCAACATCAGCGCCTGTTCACTCGGTGCCGCACAGGGCGCCCTGGACGCCGCGCGGCGTTATCTCGGTGAGCGGCGGCAGTTCGGGCGCAAGCTGGGCGAGTTCCAGGCCTTGCAGTTCAAGCTGGCCGATATGGCGACCCAGCTGGTCGCCGCTCGACAGATGGTGCACACGGCGGCGCGCAAGCTCGACGCACGCAGTCACGACGCCACGGTGTGGTGCGCCATGGCCAAGCGCTTCGCCACCGATGCGGGATTCAACATCTGCAACGACGCCCTGCAGCTCCATGGCGGCTATGGCTATATTCGCGAGTACCCGATCGAACGGTTGCTGCGCGACAGCCGCGTGCATCAGATACTGGAAGGCACCAACGAAATCATGCGCGTGATCGTGGCGCGCCACTTGCTCAACACTGAAGAGGAGTTGCGATGACCGGTTACAAGGATACCGACTGGACAGGGCTCAGGCTGACGTTCGAAGGCCGCACGGCCATCGTGACGCTGAGCAACCCGCCAGCCAACACCTGGACGGTACATAGCCTTTCCGCGCTGCGCGATCTCGTCACGGCGCTGAATGCGGATCGTGATGTCTACGCCCTGGTGGTGACGGGCGAGGGGGAGAAGTTCTTCTCGGCCGGCGCCGATCTCAAGCAGTTCGCGGATGGCGACCGCGCGCTGGCGCGTGAAGCCGCCCGTCGGTTCGGTGAGGCCTTCGAGGCGTTGTCGGCGTTCCGTGGCGTGAGCATCGCGGCCATCAACGGCTATGCGATGGGTGGCGGCCTCGAATGTGCACTGGCATGCGATCTTCGCATCGCCGAGGAACACGCGCAGATGGCCTTGCCGGAAGCGGGTGTGGGACTGCTGCCGTGTGCCGGCGGTACACAGAACCTGCCGCGCCTGGTCGGCGAGGGCTGGGCGAAGCGGATGATCCTGCTCGGCGAGCGAGTCGACGCCGCGACGGCCTTGCACATCGGGCTGGTGGAAGACGTGGTTCCCCGAGGGGAAGGGTTGAACGCCGCGCTCGCATGGGCAGCGCGTGCCGCGAAGCAGAGCCCGACCAGCGTGGCGGCCTGCAAACGCCTGGTGCAGGCAACGCGCACGCAGACGCACGCCGCCGCGCTCGTCGCCGAGCGCGAAGCCTTCGTCGACCTGTTCGACAGCGCCGATCAGGCGGAGGGCGTACACGCCTTTCTCGAGAAGCGCCCGGCCGAGTGGAAGAACGCATGAGCGACGTGCTGTTCGAAGAGCGCGACGGGCGTGATGGCCGACGTATCGGAATCGCGACGCTCCATGCTCCGAAGACCCTCAACGGGCTCTCACTGACGATGGCGAGCCTGCTGGATGCCCAGCTTCGCGCATGGGCCGACGACGACGCTATCGCGGTGGTCGTCCTGCAGGGAGCCGGCGACAAGGCCTTCTGCGCGGGCGGCGACTTGCATGGCCTGTATCGAAGCATGGTCGACTACCGGGACGCAGGCGGCGGTGAGATCACGCGCAACGCGTATGCCAGTGAGTTCTTTTCGACCGAGTACCGGCTGGACTATCGGATTCACACCTATGCCAAACCGATCCTCTGCTGGGGGCACGGCATCGTCATGGGTGGCGGCATCGGACTGATGGCGGGAGCAAGCCACCGTGTGGTCACCGAGCGGTCGAAGCTCGCCTTCCCGGAAATTACCGTGGGACTCTATCCGGACGTGGGAGGCAGCTGGCTGTTGTCGCGTGTGCCCGATCGCGGCGGCATGTTCCTGGCCCTCACCGGCGCGCCGCTCGGCGCGGGCGATGCCATCCATGCGGGTCTCGCCGACCACTTCATTCCCGAGGATGCGCGTCCGGAGGTCATGAACGCGCTGTCCAACGCGAACTGGTCGAGTTCGGCGAGCGCCAACCACGACACGCTGACCGCGGTTCTACGCTCCATCGAGCAGCCGGTGTCTCCCGGTCCGCTGCAAGCGCACGCGGCACTGATCCGCGACGTCTGCGGCAACGAGCGGCTCGACGATATCGTTGGCGCCATCGATGCGATCCAGGATGACGATACCTGGCTGCGGAACGCAAGGACAGCGCTGCTTGCCGGTGCGCCTGGCTCCGCGCGGCTCGGCTTCGAGCTGCAGCGCCGCGCGTCGACGCTTTCCCTCGCCGATACCTTTCGCCTCGAATACATCGTGTCGCTGCATTGCGCCGCACACGGCGATTTCGCGGAGGGCATCCGTGCGCTGCTGATCGACAAGGACCGCCAACCGCGCTGGAACCCGGCAACGCTGGCCGAGGCGACATCGAGCTGGGCCGAATCTTTCTTCAATGCACCGTTCAGCGCGGAAGCGCATCCGCTCGCCGATCTGGGCAGTCAACCGGAGTCGTACGCATGAGTCGTATCGCTTTTATCGGGCTGGGCAACATGGGTGGCCCGATGGCCGCGAATCTGCTCAAGGCAGGGCATGCCCTGCGGGTCTTCGACCTCGTTCAGTCGGCGGTCGATACGGCGGTTGCCGCAGGAGCCTCCTTGTCGGCGAGCGCTGCCGATGCGGTGAGCGACGCTGAGATCGTCATCTCGATGCTTCCCGCCAGCCGGCATGTGGAAGCGCTTTATCTGGGAGACGCGGGGCTGCTGGCCGCCATTCCCGATGGTGCACTCGTCGTCGATTGCAGCACGATCGCACCGGCATCGGCGAAAAAAGTTGCACAAGCCGCCACTGGTCGCGGCCTCGCGATGCTTGACGCGCCTGTTTCTGGCGGCACCGCGGGTGCAGCGGCGGGAACGTTGACGTTCATCGTGGGAGGCGACGCGGCGGTGCTGGATATTGCACGGCCCGTATTGGAAGCGATGGGGAAGAATATTTTCCATGTCGGCGCTAGCGGTGCGGGACAGGTGGCCAAGCTGTGCAACAACATGGCGCTCGGCGTCATCATGGCCGTCACCGGCGAAGCGCTGGCCCTGGGCGTCGCGCACGGTCTCGACGCGGGCGTGCTGTCGCAGATGATGGCGGTGAGCACGGGGCGCAGCTGGGCTACCGAGGTGTGCAATCCGTGGCCGGGCGTGCTGCCGAATGCGCCGGCATCGCGTGGTTACACCGGTGGCTTCGGCAACGATCTGATGTTGAAGGATCTCGGGCTGGTCACCGAGGCGGCAGTCGGTGTGGGGGCCTCGATTCCACTTGGGGAGCTGGCGCGCAACCTTTATGCGTTAAATAGTAAGGCGGGGAATGGGGAGCTGGATTTCTCCAGCGTGATCAGGCTGATGTCAGCTGTGCAAGACGATCCTGGCAAGCCTCGCGCACCAGTTGTCTGAGCCAGCGATGTCCAGCCTCGTTCTCCAGCCTTGGATGCCACATCTGCGACACCGTGATGGCCGGCGTTTCGACCGGCAGGTCGAAGACGCGCACGGTATCGGGCGGGCTGGCAAGAAACGAGGCCGGAACCAGCCCGATCAGGTCGGATGCCAGCGTCACCGCCAGAGCCGCCTGAAAGCTCGGCACGACCGAAACGACGTCGCGCTGAAGACCCTTTGCGGTCAGGGCGGCATCGACCGGACCCTCGCTGCGGCCTGCACGTGAGGCGACAACGTGGCCGTACGCCACGTACGACTCGGGCGTCATCGGATCGACATCGGCCAGCGGATGGCCGCGCCGGATCACACCGACGAAACGGTCGCGAAACAACGCCTGCACGCGGACTTCGGGTCCCATGCCGCCGAGGACGCCGATCTCGAGATCGGCTAGTCCTTCGCGGAGCGGCACCGCGGACTTCTCCGCTTTCGGGGCGAAACGCAAGCGGACGCCAGGCGCTGCGCGGCTGGCCGCGCCGATGAGTTCGGCCGCAAACACCTCGACAAATCCATCGTTGGCGCGGATCGTAAACGTGCGCCGGAGGGAGGCGATCCCGTCTTCGGTGACCGCCGGGCGGAGAACGCTTCGCGTGTCCTGGAGCAGGCCGTGGGCGCGTTCGCGCAGAGCTTCGGCGTGCGGCGTCAGCACCATACGCCTCCCGGCCCGGACCAGCAGTTCGTCCTGTGTGGCGGCGCGCAAGCGCGTCAGCGTGCGACTCATGGCCGACGCGCTGAGCCCCAGGCGCCGTGACGCGCCCGCGACGCTCGCTTCGGCCAGCAGGGCGTCAAGGGCAACGAGGAGGTTGAGGTCGGGTTCGTCCATGACCCATCGTATCGCGATCGGATCAGATAAGGCGTTTGGTGCAGGTATGGACTGACGGTCGCGCGTCTTCCGCCCCGGTTGCGTCGTCGCTACGTTGGGAGGACCGGCCCGGAGTGCGGGCCCCTCGTAACCGGAGTAGCTCATGCAAGCACCGTCCTCACAGAAAACCATTCTCCTGATTGGCGCGTCGCGCGGCCTCGGATTCGCGATGGTCGAGGAATACCTTGGGCGTGGCTGGCACGTCATCGCTACGGGGCGGGCCAGCTCAACCGGAAAGCTGCGTGAACTGGCAGCGTCGTCCGACGGCGCACTTGAAGTCGAGGTCCTCGATACGACCGTGGTCGAGGATATCGCCGCCCTCAAGGGCCGACTGTCATCGCGGACCGTGGACGTGCTTTTCGTCAACGCGGGGGTGACCAACGATGACGCGGAGACGATAGCCGACGTGTCCACCGACGAGTTCATCCGCGTGATGGTCACCAATGCGCTCAGTCCCATGCGCGTGATCGAGTCCCTGCAGGATCTTGTGACGGTCGACGGGACGATCGGCGTCATGTCGTCAGGGCAGGGCAGCCTCACCAACAACACCAACGGCAATCACGAGGTTTACCGAGGCAGCAAGGCCGCACTCAACATGTTCATGCGCAGCTTCGCCGCACGTCACAAGGACGACCCGCGCACGCTCTTGCTCATGGCGCCGGGATGGGTTCGCACCGACATGGGCGGCCCTGAGGCGCGCCTGACCATTCAGGAGAGCATTCCGAACCTGGTCGACACCATGACGACGTATGCGGGGCGCCAGGGGCTGCATTACCTCGACTATCTGGGGCGTGTCGTACCCTGGTGAGCTAGCGAAGCGGCGCGACGCTCCGGTCAAGGTATCCCGCTCTAGCGTTAGATGCCCTGGCGAACCTCCTTTCGCGCGAGCATTTGCGTCCGTATGCTCGGCGTTCTCTTGCGGGGGGCGGGAGCTGATATCGACTGAAGGGTATTCATTCGTGAATGATTTGTCCGCACGCGCACCAGATGCCATCCACGTCGTGCGCTCGGGGCCACCGGGTGCGTCGCCGATCGTGTTTCTTCATGCACTGGGGCTCGATCTCGGTATCTGGGATGCGCAGTTCGCGGAGTTCGCGGGCGATCGAAATGTCGTAGCGCTCGACCTTCCGGGTCACGGTCTGTCCGGCGCTCCCGACGGCGCGCCGACATTCGAGGCCATCGCGATGCAGGTGGCGGACACATTAGCCTCGCTGGATATCGCATCCGCGCATGTCATCGGCATTTCCTTCGGTGGCATGGTCGCGCAGGCCCTGGCGATCGAGCAGCCATCGGTGGTCCGGAGCCTGACGCTCGTTGCCACATCCTGCACGTTCCCCGAAACAGTCAGGCAGATGCTGCGTGATCGTGCGCGCGCTACGCGTGACGGCGGCATGGCGATCATGGCCGAGGCGCATCTGGCGCGATGGTTCCCCGAAGCGTTTCGTGCACAACATCCCGAAGTGTCCGACCGGTTCCGGAAGCTGCTGCATAGACAAGACCCGAGCTTTCACGCTTCGCTATGGGAGCTCGTTGCGACGCTCGACCTCAAAGACCGGCTGACGGCACGATTCGCCGAGACGGCTATCCCATTGATGGTGATCGTGGGAGAAGACGACGCGAGTGCACCGGTTGCCGCGGGTCAGCTCATGTGCGATCAGGCACGCGATGCCGTTCTGCATGTCGTTCCGAAGTGCGGACATTTTCCGCCTGTCGAATATCCCGAGCGCTTCAATGCCTTTTTGCGTGAGTTTCTGCGCGACTAACATGTCGCCGACGCCACGTTAACGGCGGTCGCACGAATGGGAGTGAAGTCCCGTCACAGTACGGGCCATTGCGCCGGTCATGCGGTCCGCTTATCCGAAATAAGGCAGACATTCCTGCCTGCCATGCGCATGCTCTCGTTTCGTTAACGCAAGGAGAGGCTTCATGGTGACAACGAATATTCAAACCGCTCGTTCCGCCGGCCGCCGCCGTATGCTGGCTTTGGTCCTTCCACTGGCCACGCTGGCGGCGGGTGTATGTGCAGCGCTTCCGGCTTACGCCGACGTGCCGACAATCGTGCAGAACAACACGGCCGGTGCCTTTGCCGATGATCAGGTCTACGTGACGATCCTGGGCAAGGATCCCGTCACGGGAAATCTTTCCTGGGTATCCGCCGACGGCCAGCTTGTGGCGGCCTCGGTGGGCGACAACGATGCGGACGGCCATCTGAGCAAGAATGGACAGAACTATCCGAATCATGGCTTCACCCTGGCTCAGGCGCAGAACCTGAAGCTGCCGAAGATGTCTTCGGGTCGCATCTATGTATCTGTGGGCGAGCCGGTCTATCTGAAGATTCTTGTCGCGGCGGATGGCCTGACGGGTTTCGCCGGTCCCAATCCACAGAACCCGACCGACGCGAACAACGACGTCAAACTGGACTGGTACGAGTTCACCTATAACGACAGCGGTCTCTGGATCAACACCACGCAGGTCGACCAGTTCGGTTTTCCGCTCACGCTGAACGTCACCGGTGAAGGTGGATTTCAGAAGCGCGTCGGCATCGAGCAGTCGCGTGCTTCGATTTACGCGGCTTTCAAGGCCGAAGTCCCGCCGGAGTTCGTCTCCGAGGCGGACAGCGGCACGCGCATCCTGGCGCCCGGAAAGTCGACATTCGACACGGGGCAGCCCAACGAGCATTACTTCGACAGCTACATCGACCAGGCGTGGGCGGACTACAGCACGCGGCCGCTCGTGATCGATCTGTGGGGCGGCGCGCGTCGCTTCAGCGGGCAGGTGCAGGGAACCACGCTGGTTTTCAACGAGGTCGACCTTGGCAACGGTGCGTATGTCGGTGGTCAGTATCTGGTCCAGAAGCCGACCACGCAGGATGTCCTGGAGGCCAAGGGTAGCCTTGCGCAGGGCAACGACGCCGAGAAAGCGCTGGAAACGCAGATCTCCGCCGCGTTCAATCGGCACGTCATTTCCGACGTAAGCAAGTGGAGCGACCCGACTGCATGGTATCAGGCCGCACCGGCCAACTATTACGCCAGGTTCTGGCACGACCATTCCATTGATCGGCTGGCGTACGGGTTCGCTTATGACGACGCGCAGGAGCAGAGTTCGACGGTGAATACCGCTGCGCCGACGCAGATTACGTTGGGCGTGGGCTGGTAAGCAGTTTGCTGACACGCTGATCGCGGCCTGGCTCTGGTAGGAGCCAGCCCTGCTGGCGACAGGGTGCTTGCCGCGACCTGCCATCGCCAACAGGTTTGGCTCCTACCCGAGCCAAGCCACTACCTGAGTTGTTGGCTTATATACAGTTAGACTGTACATATAACCTGTATGCATGCTACCGTGTGTGCATGGCCAAACCCTCGCCCACTCCCGATACTGCCTCCTCCGTGGCCCTCGCCGGTGACCTGCGCATCACGCTTGGCAAGCTCATCCGCCGGGTACGTGAGCAAACCCAGGCACACGACCTGACGGCCGCCCAGAAATCGGTGCTGCTCCGCCTTGAGCGCGACGGCCCGGCCACGGTGTCCGCTCTGGCCCGGGCCGAAAGCGTGCGCCCGCAGTCCATGCGGGTGACCGTGGGCACGCTGGAAACGATGAAAGCCGTGACGGGCACGCCGGATCCGACCGATGGGCGGCAAACGCTTATCGAGCTGACGGCGGGGTTTCGCAAGAAAGTCACCGAGGTCAGAGCCGCCAAGGAAGACTGGCTGTTTCGCGCGCTTGAGGCGCAGCTGTCGCCACAGGAACGTCGCGAATTGGCGGCCGCCGTGACACTGTTGCAGCGGCTGGCGGACTTCTGATGGCGCTTACGAAGCTTGATCCGCAGACGGCGCTGATCGTCGTCGACCTGCAAAAGGGCATTGTCGGCTCCGTGCTCGCCCATCCCATCGAGGATGTCATTGAACGCGCACGCGCGCTGCTCGCGGCATTCCGCCAGCGAGCCCTGCCTGTGGTGCTGGTGAACGTGGCAGGTGCCGCGCCCGGGCGTACGGAACGCCCACCTCGCATGACGACGAGGCCACCTGGCTGGACCGATTTCATTCCGGAGCTGGATCAGCAACCCGACGATATCGTCGTGACGAAGCGAACCTGGGGTGCTTTCGCCAGCACTCACCTCGAAAGCACATTACGAGTGCGCGGTGTGACCCAGGTAGTCGTGGCCGGCGTGGCGACGGGGACCGGTGTCGAATCCACGGCGCGGCAGGCCTACGAGCAAGGTTTCAACGTCACCCTGGCGATCGACGCGATGACGGATGCGCGGCCCGAAGCGCACGAATACAGCATCAAGCACGTTTTCCCACGGCTGGGCGAGACGGGAGCGACGAAGGAAATCATCGATCTACTCGATACGAGGAGTGTCTGACATGCCCTGGCAGCATCTGGTTTCGTTGTTTTTCGGGGGTGCATTTCTGTCCAATGCCGTGCCGCATTTTGTCGGCGGCGTGATGGGTGAGTCGTTCCAGAGTCCGTTCGCCAAGCCGCCGGGCAAGGGGCTGTCTTCTTCGACGGTGAACGTGGTGTGGGGTATTGCCAATCTGGTGATCGGCTACGTGCTGGTCTGCCGTACCGGCGACATCGACATGAAGAAGACGGTAGATGTCGTGGTTCTCGGTCTTGGCGTGCTCGTCATGAGCCTGCACTCGGCCCGGCACTTCGGGCAGTTTCACGGTGGCCGTGTGCCTGAGCGCTCGTGAGTGCCGCGAAAACACGTGTTTTTCGTTCACTGAAAAGCCCTAACTACCGCATGTGGGCGGCCGGTGCGCTGGTGTCGAACATTGGAACGTGGATGCAGCGCACCGCCCAGGACTGGCTGGTTCTCGCGCAACTCACTCACCATGACGCCGCAGCGGTCGGTACCGTCATGGCACTGCAGTTCGGACCGCAGTTGCTCCTGTTGCCGTGGACGGGTTTCGCCGCCGATCACTACGACCGCCGTACCCTGTTGATGGCGACACAGGCGACGATGGGTCTGCTCGCCCTTGCACTCGGGCTGATGACCGTGCTCGGCGTCGTGCAACTGTGGCACGTGTATCTGTTCGCGTTCGCTTCCGGATGTGCTTCGGCGTTCGACGCTCCGGTACGCCAGACCTTCGTGGCCGACCTCGTTGGTGATGATGACCTGCCGAACGCCGTGGCGCTGAATTCGACCTCGTTCAATGCGGCGCGCATGATCGGGCCGGCCGTCGCCGGTCTGGTGATCGCTTCAGTGGGCACGGGCTGGGCGTTCCTGCTCAACGGCATCAGCTTCTTCGCGGTGCTGGGGTCGTTGTTTTTCCTACACGTGGACAGCTTGCATGCGAGGACGCGTGCCGTACGCACCAAAGGCAGTCTTACCGATGGGCTGCGTTACGTGTGGGGCAGGCCCGATCTCAAGGCGATTCTGGTCATGCTGTTCCTGATCGGAACGTTCGGTATGAATTTTCCGATCTTTATTTCGACGATGGCCGTCGGGGTGTTCCATACCGACGCGCGGGGCTATGGGCTTCTGTCGTCGATCATGGCTGTCGGCACGCTGGCCGGCGCCTTGCTGGCAGCCGGGCGCGATAAGCCGCGCTTTGCGTCATTGCTGGTCGGTTCGGCGGTCTTCGGTCTGGGCTGCGCACTGGCCGCAGTGGCGCCGGGCTACTGGTTTTTCGCCGCGGCCCTTGTCGTCATCGGTGTGGCCGCCCTGACTTTCACCAATACGACCAACAGCCTCATGCAACTGACTACCGCCGCCGCGATGCGGGGCAGGGTGATGGCGCTGCGTCTGGGTATCGCGCTGGGCGGGACACCGATCGGGGCACCTATGGTCGGATGGGTGGCCAATCATATGGGGCCGCGCTGGGCGCTGGGCGTGGGGGCGGCTTCGGGGCTGATGGCCGCTGGCGTCGGGATTTATACGATGCTCTATGACGCGCACCATGAAGCCTGCTTTCGCAGGTCTGGTTAGATATCTCAGCTCAATCGGTCAGCGCTTTAGTGCGTCATACGTCTTCCATACGGCGTGATCCCGGTCGCCTTTTCTCATTTCTACCCACGCATTTCCGGCACCAGACCACGTTGGTGCGCTGCGTCACACTTGGCCGACATCCGTCGCAGCATGCTGGAGGCGTCCACTTCCCCCTGTGTGGACCGAGAGGCGCCGGCGCACGATGCGCTGGCGCCTTTCACTTTTCCGGGGGTTGATCGTCGGCCTCGCCTGCCTTTGTACGGCATAAATGCTTCGTATATGATCCATATACGTCACGTATGCCCTGCAGAACCTCAGGAAGCCCCATGCGCGGCCGGGAGATGCACGAGGATCCCCAGATCCTCCATCACGGCCGTCGCGGTACCGGCCTGGAGCTACGCGAGGGCATGGTGTTCACGATCGAGCCGATGTTGAATCAGGGCCGCTCCGCCATTCTCTCGCGAGAGGGCGAATGGCCCGTGTATACGCGCGATGGCAGTCTTTCCGCCCAGTTCGAACATACGGTAGCGGTCACGCGAAAGGGCGTGCGGGTGCTGACACTTCGCCCGGGTGAAGTACCTCTGTGCCTGTTGGACGAGGCCTAACGCGTAGGGTGCGAGGCATCCATCAGCCGCGCCACGTCCCGGGCCAGACTCGTAAGCAACGCGGAGGTGTCGGTCATGGCCTCCGCCAGCGACATCGGCCGCGAGACCAGCGAGAACGCCGCGGTGAGGCCGTGTCCGTAGAGGTCCCGATAGCCTTCGCCGAGAGTGCCGACCATAGCCACCACCGGCACGTTGCCGGCCTTCGCCAGACGCGCGACACCGAACGGCACCTTGCCCCTCACCGTCTGGGCGTCCATACGGCCTTCGCCGGTGATGACGAGGTCAGCGCCATCGATGGCGTCTTCCAGGCCGTTCATCTCCGCAATCAGCGCCACGCCGGGGCGCAGCGTCGCCCGAAGCACGGCGAGCATCGCCCAGCCGGCTCCGCCAGCGGCACCCGCACCGGGCGTGCCGCTCCAGTCCTTGCCGGTTTGCGCTGCGTGTACGGAAGCCAATCGAGCCAAAGCGGCGTCGAGCTGCGGTACCAATGCGGCATGGGCGCCTTTCTGCGGCCCGAACACCGCCGACGCCCCCGACGCGCCGCACAGCGGGTTGTCGACGTCGCTCGCTATGATCAGCTCAACGTCACGCAGACGTGGGTCGAGGTCATCGAGGATGAGCCGGTGCAGTGCGCCCAGCGCGAGGCCGCCGGGCGGCAGGGCACTCCCCGTGTCATCGAGAAAGCGCACGCCAAGCGCACGAAGCAAACCGGCGCCACCGTCGTTGGTCGCGCTACCGCCGAGTCCGACGACGATGCGCCTTGCACCGTGATCGAGTGCGGCACGCATGAGTTCGCCGGTGCCGTAGCTGTCGGCCCGCGCGGCATCGCGGCGATCCGGCGGCACACGCATCAAGCCGCTGGCTTCGGCGATCTCAAGGGTCGCCGTCCTCGTGTCGGCGTGCCAGGCCCATGTAGCGTCCACGAGATCCCCCAGCGGCCCGCGCACTTTCCGGGAAAGACGTTGCGCACCCGTCGATGCGATCACGGCGTCGACGGTTCCTTCGCCACCATCGGCCATCGGCTTCAGCACGTAGTCGGCACCGGGCCACACATCGGCGAGGCCATCACGAATGGCCCGCGCGACCGATAAGGCGTCGAGGCTTTCCTTGAAGGAGTCCGGGGCGATGACGATCTTCACGCATCGTCCTGTGGCGTCAGTTTGGCGGCGAAGCGCGCGGCATTGGCGACGTAGTGGGCCGCATTCTCTTCGAGACCCTGGCGTTGCTCGTCGCTGAGTTCGCGTAAAACCTTTGCCGGGGAGCCCACGACCAGCGAGCCATCGGGAATCTGCTTGCCCTCGGTCACCAGTGCATTCGCACCGATGATGCAGTGCTTGCCTATGACGGCGCCGTTGAGCACCACGGCGTTGATCCCGATCAGCGTGTGATCGCCCACGGTGCAGCCGTGGAGCATGGCGTGATGACCGATGGTGACGCCCTTGCCGATGGTCAGCGGTGATCCGGGATCGCTATGCAGGACGGCGGCATCCTGTACGTTGCTGCCTTCGCCGATGACGATGGGCTCGTTGTCGCCGCGTACCACCGCGTTGAACCACACGCTGGCGCCCGCGTGCAGGTGAACGTTGCCGACCACCACAGCCTGGGGTGCGATCCAGCTGTCCGGATGTGCGTTTACGCGAGTGTCGCCGAGCTGGTATTTCATCGTGTATTTCCATCTGGGGCGTGCACGGTACAGCCGGTGGCTTCACGGAATTCATCGAGGGTGACATCGGGCGCGAGCTCGACCAGTCGCAGGCCATCGGCCGTGACATCGAGTACGCCCAGATCGGTGATGATCCGGTCGACGACCGCGACGCCGGTCAAGGGCAGGCTGCACTCGTGGAGAATTTTATGCGCCCCCTTCGCCGTGTGTTCCATCAATACCACGACACGCTCGACGCCCGCGACGAGGTCCATGGCGCCTCCCATCCCTTTGACCATCTTCCCCGGGATCATCCAGTTGGCGAGGTCGCCCCGTTCGGACACCTGCATCGCGCCAAGGATGGCGAGGTTCACGTGGCCACCGCGGATCATGCCGAAGCTGAGTGCGCTGTCGAAGAAGCTCGAGCCGGGCAGGGCGGTCACGGTCTGCTTGCCTGCGCTGATGAGATCGGGATCGACGGTGCTCCTCGTGGGGAACGGGCCGATGCCCAGCAGGCCGTTCTCCGACTGAAGCCACACGTCCATGCCCTCGGGAATGTAGTTGGCCACCAGCGTCGGCAAGCCGATGCCCAGATTGACGTAGAAACCGTCGGCCAGTTCGGCGGCGGCGCGGCGCGCCATATCGTCGCGATCCCAAGCCATCAGTTTGCGTCCGTCAGGGTGAGTTTCTCGATACGTTTCTCGGGCGTCGCGTTGAGCACCAGCCGCTGGACAAAGATGCCTGGCAGATGAATGTCGTCGGGGGCGATTTCACCGTTCTCGACAATGCGTTCCACCTCGGCCACGCATTGCTTGCCGGCCATCGCGCACAACGGGTTGAAGTTGCGCGCGGTGCTGGCGAAGCGCAGGTTGCCCGAGCGATCGGCGACGGCGGCTTTCACCAGCGCGACGTCGGCGCGGATCGACTCTTCCATCAGATACGTTTCGCCCGCGAAGTCGCGGGTTTCCTTGCCTTTCGCCACTTCGGTGCCAACGCCGGTACGGGTGAAGAAGGCGGGAATGCCGCAACCACCGGCGCGCAGCTTCTCGGCGAGTGTGCCCTGTGGCGTGAATTCGAGTTCGAGTTCACCGGCAAGATACTGACGCTCGAACTCCTTGTTCTCGCCCACGTAACTGGAAACCATCTTGCGTACCTGCCGCGATTCCAGCAGCACACCCAGCCCGAAACCGTCGACACCGGCATTGTTGGAGACGACGGTGAGGTCCATGGCGCCATGCTCGCGCACGGCGTCGATCAACGCTTCGGGAATGCCGCACAGGCCGAAGCCGCCGACAGCCAGGGTCTGTCCATCGGCCAGCAGGTCGGCCAGGGCCGCCTGGGCGCTGGGGTAGAGCTTGTTCATCGGTTCACCTTGAGAAGATCGGGGGAAGTAATCGCGCGTTCCTCGCTGCCATGGCGCAGTCGCGTCGCGGCGATAGCGGAAAGCAGGAGCAGTCCGGCGATGACGATCAGTCCGTCATGCGTGCTGCCTGTATGCGCTTCCACAGCGCCCATCAGGGAGGGGCCGAGGAAGCCACCCAGCAAGCCGCAGGTGTTGATAAACGCCAGACCGCCCGCGAGTCCGCGGCCGGTCAGCCGCGACGTGGCGTAGGTGAAGATCAGCGACTGCACGACGAAGAACAGGAAGGCCGCCAGACAGAAGCCGAGCATCGCCACGAGCGGCCCGGTCCATGCGGCGATCAGAAGCCCGGCGGCCATCAGCACGAGTCCGCCGCGCAACAGCCACGCACTGCGTGCGGGCGTGTTCGCCAGCCGGGGTATGGTCATCGTACCGATCGCCGAGGCGAGCCAGGGCAGGGCGCTGAGGCAGCCTACCTGCAGGTCGCTCAGTTTGCCGTAGCCGGCGATGATGCCGGGCAGGAAGAAGATCACGGTGTAGATGGCTATCTGATGGCAGAAGTAGACCAGGATCGCCAGCAGGATCTGTGGGTCGGTGAAACATCGGGCCAGCCCACTCGCTCCCTTACCGCGCTTCGTTTCAATCGCCACGGACTCATCAGCGATCCGCCGTTCCAGCGCATCGCGCTGTGCAGGCGTCAGCCAGCGCGCCCGGGCAGGGCGGTCAGGCAGGGTGATGAAGACCACGGCGGCAAAGGCTGTCGCCAGCAGGCCCTCCACCGCGAACATCCACTGCCAGCCATGAAGCCCGAGCTTCCCTTCCAGCCCCAGCAAGGCACCGCCCAACGGGCCGCCGATGACATTGGCCAGACTCACGCCGACCAGGAAGTAACCCGTGGCCCGGGCGCGCGATGCTTCGCCGAACCAGTAGGTCAGGTAGAGCATCACGCCCGGGAATAATCCGGCCTCCGTGGCGCCGAGCAACAGCCGCAGCACGTAGAACGAGGTCTCGCCCTGGACGAGCGCCATGGCGGCGGAGACCAGTCCCCACGTCGCCATGATCCGCGTGATCCAGAAACGCGCGCCCACGCGGTGCAGGATCAGGTTGCTGGGTATCTCCGCCAGCGCGTAGGTGAGGAAGAACAGACCTGCACCTACTCCGTAGGCCACGGTCGACAGGCCAAGGTCGACCTGAAGATGCGTCTTGGCCAGCGCGATGTTGCTGCGATCCAGGAAACTGATGATGTAAGCCACCACCAGTACCGGCATCAACTTGCGCATGACCAGGCGTTCGGTGTCTTGTGACGGGCTGAGGATGCTCATGGCTGTTCTCCGGGGATCCGGTCAGGCGGCCGCCCGTGGGTTGTGGTGCTGGCTGCCGTATCGCGTAAACAGCTGCAGCAGCACACCGGCGAGCGCGCATCCGGCCATCACGAAGAAGCAGACGATGTACCCGCTGAGGTTCTTCCAGCCGCCGCCCATGGAGATGAGTCCGCCCATCAGTACCGGTGCGATACCGCCACCGATGAACATTGCCGTGGTGATGATGCCGTTGGCCGTCGACGTGGCACGCGGCTCGGCGGAGTCGGAAGCCACCGCGTAGTAGATCGGCCATACCGCGTTGGCCACAAGGCCGAACAGCAACTGCGTCGTGATCAGCATCGCCATGTTCTGGGCGAAGTAGAACGCCGCTACCGACGCGGCCATCCACGCGCCGCAGATCACCAGCGTGATTTTCCGGCCGATGATGTCCGACAGGCTGGGCCAGATCAGCTGACCGAGAATGCCGGTGATGGTGAAGACCACGCTCATGCCCGCGGACTCCGCCAGCGACAGGCCGGAGATGTTGTACAGGTACGCCGGCAGCACCACGTTCACGCCCATGTAGACCACCTGCGTGAGCATCGTGTTGCCCGCGGTGAGCGCGATGTTGCGGTTGGTCAGCGTGGCGACAAAGGTCTTCCAGGTTTCGCCCTTGGCGACCTTCACGCCATCACCCAGATCCGGGGGCGTCATACCCTTCTCGGCGATATCGGCGTACAGCGTGTCGACGCGTGCGGCGGTCGAATAGCGAGCCCAGAAGATCATCAGCGGAATGGCGACGATCAGGGCGAGGAAGAACACATAGCGCCAGTGGCCCTCGCCGAACGTGCTGATGACGAAGCTGGCGATCAGGCCGCTGAGCATCGCACCGACGGGGTAGCCCGTGTGATGCGCACCCAGCGCGAAGCCACGGCGCTGCACCGGCCACCATTCGGCGGTGTTGCTGACGCCGACCGGTTCACCCCAGCCCGCGCCGAGGTTCACGCCGACGCGCAGCGCGACGAACGACCAGAGCTTGCCGGTCAGCGCCTGGAAACCCGAAAGGAACGAGATGAAGGTGTAACCGAGGACCAGCGGCACCTGAAAGCGTGCACGCTTCCAGCCGGCGCCATAGCGGTCGCTCATGATCGAGCCGGGGATATCCAGCAGCGCCAGAGCCAGCATGACCACCGTGACCACGGTGCCCCACTGATCGGGGCTGAGGTTGAATTCCTTGGAGATGGTAGGGCCAAGTCGAAGGATGATTTCCCGGTCATAGGCATTCAGGACCCAGATCAACCAACAGACCAGCAGGGAGACCCACGAGAAGCGATGGATCTTCTTCAACGGTGCTTCGGTTTTTTTGAACATGACACTCCCCCCGGCGCGTCACGGCACCGTTAGTGAGATGGATCGGATCCTGTGGAAATCCCGTGCGCGAGGCTCAGGAGGCGAAGCGGCGTTCCGGCACGCCTCGTATACCCAGACCGGTGATGGCGAACAGCGAACCGCGCTGCTGGCCGTCGCCGGGGAACCTCGGCAAGGGCGGCTTGCCCATCGAGGTGACGTACAGGACGTCCATGTCCGGGCCACCGAACGCCACGCTGGTGACCTTGCGCACCGGCATCTCGATCACGCGGTCCACCTCGCCATCAGGCGTGTAGCGAATCAGCTTGCTGTCGTAGACCAGCGCCTGCCAGACGCAGCCTTCGGCGTCCACCGTGGCACCGTCCGCGGCGCCGCCGCCCGACGTATCGACCCGGGCGAACGTGCGACGGTTGCTTACCTTGCCGCTGGCGTTGTCGTAGTCGTATGCCCAGATCTCGCCTGTCCACGTATCGGCGAAGTAGAAGGTCTTGCCGTCCGGGCTCCAGCACGGACCGTTCGAACAGATGATGTCTTCCTCCAGCACGTGCAGCGAAAGATCTGGGTCGAGACGAAACAGTTTTCCCGAGCCCTTTTCTTCCTGCATGTCCATGGAGCCCACCAGAAAGCGCCCGTGGCGATCGACCTTGCCGTCATTAAGCCGGTTGTTGGTCATGCCCGGCTCGGGATCGACGATGAGTTGCAGGTCGCCGTTGCCCAGATCGAGGTCGTGGATGCCGTTCTCCATGGCGACCAGCGCATGGTCGCCATGTTTGCGCAGCGCCATGGAACCGATCTTCTGGCCGACTTCCCAGCCGCGTAATTCGCTGCCTTCCGCGGTGCAACGCAGGATACGGCCGTCCATGCTGTCCACCCAGTACAGCCGCTGCTGCTCGACGTCCCACTGCGGGCCTTCACCCAGGGTGGTCTTGATGTCGACGAGTACTTCGATCTTCATGACGCTCTCCCGGGATGCTTAGAAATCGACCTGGTTGCGGCCCTTGAGCTGCAGGATCTCGCGCGCTTCGTCAGGTGTCGCCACGCGGTGGCCCAGTGCTTCGATCACGGTGCGGATGCGGCGGACCTGGTGAGCGTTGCTCGCGGCGAGCTGGCCGGGGCCGTCCCACAGCGAGTCTTCGAGCCCGACGCGTGCATTGGATCCGATCGCCAGGCCCATCGTCGCCAGCGGAATCTGGTTGCGCCCGGCGCCGAGGATCGACCAGACATAGTCCTTGCCGAGCAGACGATCTGCCGTACGGCGCATATGCATCAGGTCCTCCGGATCGCCACCGATACCGCCGCGCAGACCGAACACCGACTGCAGGAACACAGGAGTCTTGAGCAAACCACGCTGCACGAAGTGCTGCGCCGCGTAGATGTGGCCGATGTCGTAGCACTCGACCTCGAAGCGCGTGCCGTTCTTCGTGCAGCTTTCGAGAATGTAGGTGATGTCACGAAACGTGTTGCGGAAGATGCGGTCGTCGCTCTCTTCGAGGTACGGGCGTTCCCAGTCGTATTTGAAATCCTGGAAGCGTTGCAGCATTTCGTACAGACCGAAGTTCATCGAGCCCATGTTGAGCGATGCCAGTTCGGGCTTCAGCAACAGGGTGGGCTGCAGGCGCTCTTCCACGCCCATGTTGGGCGCGCCACCGGTGGTGATATTGATCACCACGTCGCTCTGCTTCTTGATCTGCGGGAGGAACTGGCGGAACAGGTTCACGTCCTGGCTGGGCTGGCCGTTTTCCGGATTGCGCGCGTGCAGGTGGACGATGGCGGCACCTGCTTCTGCCGCGCCGAGCGCCGCGTCACGGATTTCATCGGGCGTGACCGGCAGATGGGGCGACATCGACGGCGTGTGGATCGCACCGGTGACGGCGCAGGTGATGATGACGGGCTTGGCCTTGGCCATGGGGAGACTCCGGAACGAAAAGGGAGGAAGGGGGCTCAGAGGTATTCGACGTTGCCGTCGACGCTGATGGCCTGGCCGGTCACGTTGCGCGCGGCGGGCGAGCAGAGGAACAGCGCCATGGCGGCTACGTCCTCCGCAGTGACCATGCGGCCCAGCGAGATCTTCTTCAGGTATTCCTTTTCCATTTCCGGATACGGCAGGCCCAGCTGGGTGGCGCGATCGCGGATCACGCCTTCCATGCGGGGCCCTTCGACGATGCCCGGCAGCAGGGCATTCACGCGGATATCGTCAGGGCCGAGTTCAGACGCCAGCGATTTCATGAGACCGATCACGGCCCACTTGGTCGCCGCATAGGGTGTGCGCCACGCATATCCGAGACGCCCGGCCACCGACGACATGCACAGCAGCTGCGCCCGGTCGGACTGTTTGAGCAGAGGCACGGCGTGGTGCGCAAAGCGGTATTGCGCATTGAGGTTGATATCGACGGTGGTCTTCCACGCATCGGGCGCGATCGCATCGATGCCGCCCGTGGGGCCGGCGATGCCCGCGTTGTTGATCAGCACATCCAGGCCGCCGAAGCGCTCTTCCTGGACACGGAAGACGTTCGCTACCTGGTTGGCATCGGAGACATCGGCCAGCGTGGCGAGCGCACCGGGACGCGCCGCGTTGAAGGCGTCGACGGCCTTGGCGCTGACGTCGCACACGTGCACGGTGGCGCCCGCTTCGATATAGGCATCCGCCAACACCGCACCGATGCCGGACGCGCCGCCCGAGATCAGCACACGCAAGCCAGGCTGGGGCACCATCCGATCGAGAATCGTCATGCTTCGGTTCCTTTCTTCTTTTGTGTGGGGGCGCGGCCGCTGCTGTCGGCCAGCAAATGCGTGAGGGAGTCGGCGGCCTGCATGATGTCGTCGGCGACGGCGGCCCTCGCGGCGGGGCCATCACGATCCACCAGTGCCTCGACGATGCGGCGATGCGCCTCCATCGAGCGGCGCAGATGCGCTTTGTCCGGCGCGACGAGCCCGAAGCACGGGCCCATGTGCAGCCAGAACGTCTCGACGGCGGCGATCACCAGTTCGGTGCGCGCGACGGCGTAGATGCGACGGTGGAAGGCGAAGTTGGCCCAGAGGTAATCCGGAACGTTCACGCTCGTGACGGCGGCCTGCATCTGCTTGTAGATCGTGCGGATCTCGGCGAGATCGTTCTTGTCGATCAGGGCCGCGGCTTTCTCCGCCAACAAGCCTTCGAGGGCGACGCGGGCATCGCGGATTTCACGAAGGCGGGCGACGGTCATCACCGGAACGCGGATGCGCGCGGTCTGCGTCACTTCAAACGCGCGCTCCGCGTGCAACCGGTGCAAGGCCTCGCGAACCGGCATGGGGCTGGAGCCCAGCGCCTCGGCCAGACCTCGGATCGTCAGCGGCTGGCCGGGCTCGAACCGGCCGCTCATCAGAGCGTCCCGCAGCTGCCGATAGACCTGATCCACCAGCGTGGAGCGGGTGACTTCAGTCAGGGAGGGGAGGGCTTTGGGATCGACGCTCATCACGGGGCCTTCGTTGCGATGTTTGATATGTGATCACAAAAAAGCAGGCGTCGAAAAGCTGCAGCGCAACATGCGCGTTTTCGGTACCACGGGGGTTTGGCGGTACGTAACCCGGCGAAGGGTCGAACAGTCTGGCCTGGATCGATTCGGTACCGTTGGCGGGTGGTCCCGGCGATGGAGCCAGCGCATCACCACGGAAGGCGGCGGGCTGCGCTTCTGCTCAGAGACGGCGCAGGGCCGCTGCACCTTGGCAGCGTGCTCATTTAAGGGCGGGTTACTCAGGCACGGAGGGAGATCTCCTGTCGGGATTGATGTCGTTCGCCTACATCCAGGTGAGGGTCGATACAGCGATCATTTCCCGGGCACAACACCAACCTTTCGGTACGTGCGCCACCAGCCAACCTTCTTCCCAGGGTCTCACATGAAAATGATTATTCTTGCTGGAGCATTCGCTCTGGCACTGAGCTTCGATGCGTGCGCTTCGAGTTATCGACTACAGAACGAAGCAGCCTCTTCTGAGGAGGTCCTCGACGCGATAAGTGCTCCTATTCGGACCCGGGCGCAATTGGACGCTTATCTGGCCGTCACGCCAAACTCCCCCATTCATCGGCTTGGAGAGGCGAAGATGAAGACGTTTCTCGCATCGCTGATGTTCTCTCCGCGAGGACTGGGTTCGTATTCGAGCGTAGAGCTTGAGGGTATGCATTCTTCGGAGGTCTACAGCATCCTGGCGCTCTTTGGATTGCAGACGACGACACGAGCCGTTCGGACGCGTCGTGCAACAACCGAGGATGACAATCGAGTCGAGCGTCGTTTGAGGCGGTCACTTCCACCTACCCGTGGGGGCGCAGCGTGCCTCGTACACAAGGGCGTTAGCAGCCATGTTTGTGAGCGGCTCGAAGGTGCGGTCTGCTCGTATCTTTGTCGGACTCACTAGGTGAGAAACCGTCCTGATTCGCGAACATGTCGGAGCGGCGCCCTTTGGGTTCTTTCGTTTCTGGCGTTTTACGCGTCGCCCGTACTCAGCGGCGTGCGTCATTCGGGCGATGTGCTGTGGTCCGAGGTTTCATCGATCCGTCTCTCGGCGATTACTCCCAAAGAGAAGTCGTTGGCACTGAAGCGGCTCTATAAAAGGTCGCTGGCGGAGTGGATTGCCAGCCTGGAAGTACAGAAGGAAGCGGATCTTCGCATGCTCTTCCGCATGCTGAAGACCTCGAGTTTCTTCGCGCAAGCGGGAGACTACGATGCGAGAAGTTTGTATCTGCATGGCATGCGCGACGTACTGAAAGAGCTTCGGCGGCGAAACATTGCAGCCGAAAGTGAAGTCCAGGCGTACTACGAAGCTCTGATTACGGCCAGGGATTTTGTCGCATCGGCCCAGCTGAGACAGGCATACCCCGAGGATGATTTCTACGACTATCGCCATTTCGAAGTCACTACGGCGCCAGGGCCGGGCCATCCGATGGGATATGTCGAGCATGACGGCGGCCTGAGTCTGGTTGAGCCGACCACACCGGCAAAGGGCACGTACGTGGTCGTCGTCATTGGGTGTCACTTCGCCGAGGATGCGGCCTCGAAAGTGCTACGCGATGCCGAGCTGGCCGGGATGTTCAACAAATCCAACGTTACCTGGCTGATCAGTGGCGCGGAACTGGACCGCGAGGTTCTGACCGAGTGGAATCGACGGTTTCCGATGTTCCCGGCGATGATCGCTTTTGATAACGCGGCCTGGAAGGGCGTCGACTTCACTGCCTCGCCTACGTTCAATGTCTTCCGTGACGGGAGGGTTGTGGAATCGATCTCAGGGCTTGATTCTGCTGAGAATGTTGAACGTCTTCGGCGAATGCTGGCCTCACATGACGAAGAGGCGGGAAAATAAAAAAAGAGCCCCGGATCGCTCCGGGGCTTTGGGAAAAAGGAACAACTGTTGAAACTCAGAGGGACGGGCTACCCGCCTCGATGGTCGCCTCATTGATCGCGCGGACTTTGGCTTCGTCGACCTTTTCGATTTTCCGGTCGTACGTATACAAGCCATTGTGCTCGCCTTCGACATCCGTAATCTGCGTGTAGACCGAACCGGAGACTCCGATACCGGGGCCCTTGTCACGAAGCACAGCAGTGTTTGCCACATAGCCGGCGTTCAATGCGGCGTTGTCCTTCACCTCGCCGTACGGATTGATCGGTGTGTTCGGCCACACGTGACCCGGTACGCCGAGCGTCAAGCCGCCATGCTCGCCATCCATGGATGCACGGGTCGCATCTGGCGCCGGCAGGCCGGGACCCTGATAATCATGGATGTCGTAAACGTCACCCGCATGCGGGTCGCCCTTGGTGTCGCAGCAATTTGCGCCGCTGCGCGCATTGACCAGGCGCGAAGGATCGAGCTGCTTGATCTGCGTCGCGAGTTCACCAGCGGCGGGGATGCTCCACTGACCCCAGCCTTCGTTGAACGGGATCCAGCCGATGATCGAGGTCTCACCCTTCAGCTGTTCGACGATGGCGGTGACATCGGTCTTGAAGCCGGCCTTGGCGGGATCGCTGAGCTTCTCGTTGTGGCCGTTGGGCAGGGCGGGCATGTCCTGCCACACCATCAGGCCGATGTGATCGGCCCAGTAGTACCAGCGCGCCGGCTCGACCTTGATGTGCTTGCGGATGGTGTTGAAGCCGAGGTCCTTCGTCTTCTGGATGTCGAACTTCAGTGCCGCGTCGGTCGGAGCGGTATGGATGCCGTCGGGCCAGTAGCCCTGGTCGAGCGTGGCGAGCAGGAAGGTCGGTTTACCGTTCAAGACGATCCGGTTGAGCCCGCCGACCTTTGCGAGGCCGATGGTGCGCAGGCCCGCGTAGCTGGTGACATCGTCGTGCTGGTCGCCCTTGGCGAGCGTCGCCTTGAACGTGTACAGGAACGGGTCTTTCGGGCTCCATAGGCGCGGATGGGCGATCCCCAGATGAAGCGGAGCATTGGCGGGTCCGGTCGCTTCGCCGACGGGCTTGCCGTCTGCGTAGGCCGTGACATGCAGGGTGGCATCGGTCGTGTCACCCTGAAGCTTCGGGGTCACCGTAAAGGCATCCAGGCTGGGCGCCGGGGTGAAGGTCAGCTGTGCGAGGCTGGTCGCACCGACGGGTTCGATCCACACGGACTGCCAGATGCCCGAGGCCGGGGTATAGAAAATGCCTTCGGGCTTGAGGCGCTGCTTGCCGACCATTACGTCTTCGCCGTCGACGGGCGCGTGTACCGTGACGACGATTTCCTGAGGGCCTTTGGCCTTCAGCGCCGAGGTGATGTCCGCAGCGAACGAGGTATAGCCGCCCGTGTGCTTCGCGACCTGCGTGCCGTTGACATAGACGACGGCGTCCTGCGCGACCGCTCCGAAGTTCAGCATGACGTGTTGACCATGGGCGGTGAAGTCGGCGGGGACATCGACCGTGCGGCGGTATGTCATGAAGTCGGCATGTTTCTGCACGCCCGAGAGCACGGACTCGACCGGGTAGGGCACGAGCACCTTGTCCTTCAGTGCCTGGCCGAAGGTCGGCTTCGTCTCGGTGTCGCTCGCCGCGTACTGCCAAAGCCCGTTGAGACTCAGCCACTGCGGGTGTTCCAGCGAGGGGCGCGCGAGCTGCGGGCGCGGGTATTCCGGCAGCGCGTTGGTGGGCGACACCTTGCCCGTCCAGGGCGTGGCCAGCGGAGCGGCTTTACCGCTCCAGGTCGAGGCCTTGTCCGTGGATGCCGCCATGGCGACCGGAGCGAAGGCCGCAGCCATCGCGATGGCGAGGCAGGCGTGCCGCAGGTGGGTCGTACGCATCATTGAGGATCCTTTTTTGCGGCCGACATGGAGGGCGGCGCGTCGTTCGGGTCGGTGCCCCAGGTCTTACTGGGTGCGGGACCCATCGTGAGCACCAGTGTGGCGCCCTCGGCGATATCGGAATGACTGAACCACGGTTTGGTCCACGGCTTCCCGTTGAGCGTGGCGGACTGAATGTACGGATTACGGTCCGAGTTGTTCCGGGCAACGATCTCAAAAACCTTGCCGTTGCCAAGACGCAGGCGGACACGGTCGAAGATCGGGCTACCGATGATGTAATCGGGCGTCGCCGGGTCGACGGGATAGAAACCCATCGCACTCAGGGCGTACCACGACGACGTCGATCCCTGATCGTCCATCCCCGGGTAGCCGTAGCCCGAGGCGTCGCTGCCGTACAGGTCGGCGAGAATGCGACGTACCAGCGCCTGCGTCTTCCACGGCTGACCACTCCACGCATACAGATACGGCGCCTGCTGGTCCGGCTGATTACCCTGCACGTATTGCCCGATCACTCCGGTGCAGTCACGGCAGATGCCTTTGGGCTGGTAAGGCGTGGAGAAGAACGTATCCAGCCTGGCGTTGAACGCGTCTCGGCCGCCCAGCAGGTTGATCAGTCCCTGCACGTCATGCGGCACGAGCCACAGCGTCGACCAGCCCGAACCTTCCTTCATCATGAAGTTGTAGTAAGGCTCGGCGGGATCGAACGGCGAGATCCATTTGCCGTCGTCGGTGCGTCCGCGGAAGAAACCTGTCGAGGGATCGAATACGTTCCGATAGTTCGCGGAGCGGCGTTCGAAGAGGTCGGCATCGTCTTTCTTACCCAGACGTCGTGCCAAGTCGGCCAGCGCATGGTCGTCCCACGCGTATTCCAGCGTGGTTGCCACGCCGGCCTTCCCGCCGGCGTAGGGCGGACTCGGGTTGCCGGGAGGGACGATGTCGGAGATCCAGCCGTTCTTGTCGTATTCCGCGAGATAACCACGCGGGCCCCTGGGGTCCGTGGCGTTCTTGCGTAACGCGTCGTAGGCGGATGCATAATCGAACGGAATGCCGCGCTGCATGGCACCGTCGTAGAGGAACACGGCGTGGTCGCCGTGGAACGAAGTGTTCATGTAACCGCGTTCGTGCGCGCGATCCAGCTCCGAGCGCATGATGTCCTGGACGACGCCAGGCTCGAGCAGCATCAGCAGCGTGATCTGGTTCCGGCCGGTGTCCCAGAAGGGCACTGGTCCGTAATGATCGTATGCCGCCACCTGATCCTTGCCCGCGGCGTCCGTGTAGTGCTCACCCTTGCGGGCGATCATGCGCGGGCTGGCGAACGAGTGGTAGAGCGTCGAATAGAACAGTGTGCGCTGCTTCGGGGTGCCGCCACTCACTTCCACGCGATCGAACAGCTTTGCCCAGGCCGCGCGTGCGCTGGCGTGTACGCGGTCGAAGTCCGTATCGCTGTCCTGCGCATGCAGCCGCTGATCCGCTTCTTCCGCGCTGTGTCCGTGAGCGATGCGTACGACCACCTGATCGCCCGCCTTCGTGTCGAAGGTGACATAGCCACCCGCGTAGCTACCCGACACGTTGCGTCGTCCGGCCTGTACATCTTCGCCACCCAGGCCTTCGCCCTTATCGCTCAGGTTCGCGTGAAACGTGCCGAAGCTGGCGAAAGGCCGGGAGAACTCCGCGACAAAATAGGGACCATCCGCGTCATGGTCGCGACGTCCCGCGGTGGCGACACCGCGAATCGTGTGGTCGTTGACCACTTCCACGTCGCCGCCGTCCCGGCGCAGGTTGATCACCACGTTCGAACGGTGGCTTTCCGGGAAGGTGAAACGCATCAGGCTGGTCCACTGCGACGCCGTCAGCTCCACCTTCGTGTGGAATGTGGCGAGATCGACGGCGTAGTAGCCGGGCGACGCTTTCTCGGTGGCCTTGTCGTAGTACGAGGTGGCGTAGTCGGGCGGTACGGTCCAGTCGCCGACGACCGGCATGACCATGGGTGCGCCACGTGCGCCATAGGTCGATCCGCCGCCGGTGAAACCCACCATGGCGGGACGTCGGTAGTCATAGGCGACGGGCACGCCCGTGGGGAAGCTGAGGTCGGCGTTGATGTTGACCGGCGCCGCTTCGGTCGCGCTTTGCGGCAGGCTGGCGCCGGGCGTGGTCATGCCGGTGTAGAGCGGCTCACCCGGGGGCGGGGCATTCCCGATCAGTTCCTTCCGATCCAGCGAAGCGGTGCCGACCAGCGGGTTCGCCAGATCGAGCGACGATCCGGGCGGCGTGGCGGCTGTCTTCTCTCTGGCTTGCCCGTCGCCGATGGCGCCGAACAGCAGCAGCGACAGCGCGACGGCGAGAGCACGGCCAGGAAGGCGTGCCTTATGCGAATTCATGGTGTTTTTCCTTCGACGGAGTGGGGAGGCATCCGTTGAAACGGAAACGGGGTCAGGCGATGCGCCTGACCCCGTCTGTTTTTACTCAGGTACCGTCGCCGAACTTGTACGTCACACCGACGTAGTACTGGCGGCCGGCGTACTCGAGCGAGACCAGGCGTGCCCGGGTGTCGCCACCGAGGTACTGGTGAGGCGTCGCCTTGTTCAGGTTGATCACCGAGGCGGTCACCATGACGTGCTTGTTGAACTCGTAGTCGCCATTCAGATCGATCTGGTGGTACGGCTGCGAGTAGATCGGGAGACCTGACGCCAGACCCTGCATGGTACGGCCCGTCCAGTTGTCGCTGGCGCGTAGCAGCAGGCCGTTCTTTTCGTAGAACACCGAAACGTTGGCGGCGTACTTGGCGCTGCCGATCAGCTCGGCTTTGCCCACCGCGGTGTCGCCCAGGGTCACGGCCGTTTCGTTCGTCTTGTTGAGCGTGTAGTTGCCGATGTAGCCGAAGCCCGAGTCCCAGGTGTGCTGGGTGTAGAGCTCGATACCCTTCGACGTACCCGAACGGCCGTTGGCGTTGGTGCTGTACTGCAGGAAGTTCTCTTCCGTGCCGCCGACGTTCACCGTGAGGTTGTTCACGGTCACGGGCACGACGAAGTTCTTCACCTTCTTCTGAAAGAGATCCAGGCCGAGCACCGAATGCTCGGCGTAGTACCACTCGCCGGCCAGGTCGAACTGCGTCGCCGTGAACGGCTTCAGATCGGCGTTGGCGCCGCTGCCGTACCAGCCGGGCAAGGGGGCACCGAACTGCTTGCGGTCGTTGTAGTACTCCTGGGTGTTATTGGTCAGGCTGCCCAGCTGCGCCAGATCGGTGTAGTTGGCACGGGCGAGTGCCTGCGAGCCGGCCGCGCGAACCAGGAAGTCGTCCGTCACGTTCCACGCGATGTTGAAGCTCGGCAACAGCTTGTTGTAACGCTTGGACGTCGTGGCGTTGGTGTAGTTCTGGATGACCGCGACTTCACGGGGCAGGTACTGGAAGTCACCTGCCGCGCACGCGCCGCCGCCGGCGTTCACACCCGATGCCGGGCAGATAAGGATGTTGCCCGCCGGATCGTGGTAGTACACCGCGTTGTTGGTCGTGATCTGATCCGCGACTGTCAGGTCCTGCTTGGTGCTGACGAAACGCAGGCCGACGTTGCCGCGAATCGTACCCGTGTCGAAGTTGGCCTGGACGTACGCCGCGGCGATCTTCTCCTGGATCGACGACTTGTTCTCGGGATGGTTGTACAGCACCCGGTCGTACGTGGAGTTGAGGTAGTTGTAATACGCCGGGAAGTTGATCGCCGGGAACGTATTGTCGTTGTAGACCTCGCTGCTGCCGTCCAGGCTGTTGGCCTGCAGGAAGCCCGCGGGCAGCTGGCCGGCGTTCGGGTCACAGGTCTGGAACTGCGACTCGGTGCCCTTGCAGTACCAGCGCACCTCGTTGCTCTGCTGCTCGGCCTTGTTGTCACGGTATTTCACGCCGAACTGCAGCGACTGCATCCAGCTGTCGTCGAACGCCCAGGTGAAGTCCGCCTGCGCGAAGTTCTGCGATGTCGTGGTGTTGACCATGTTGGAACCGGTCGAGCCCAGATCGACCTGGCCTGCGCCGTTCTGCATGGCCTGCAGTACACCCGGAGCCGCGGTGAGGGTCGGCTTGCCGTCCAGGGTCCATGCGGCACCGTTGCTGCCGTCGACCCACGCGCCGTTGACGAAGTTACGCGGCTTGGCGGCCATGCCCAGTTCGACCGACGGGCCGCCCTTGGCCCACGTGCGGCCGACGTTGAACGTACCGCTGAGCGCGCCGCCGTTGTCCCACTCGCCTTCGAGGTTGAGCGTCTGCGAGGTGGCTTTCTCGACGGAGTAATTGCCGGTGACCCAGGGGATTTCCGTGGAGCACACGTCGACGGCCTGGCGTACCGCACCCGTGCTCGGGTTGACCGTGGCGTTACAGCCCGTGCCAGCGGGCGGCAGCACGTAGTTGGCACCCGTCACGACGGTGTGCGACGGATCGAAAGACAAGCCGTTGTTCGCGAGCAGGCGGCCCTGCTGGTCGGCGTAGTTGCTGTTGCCCGGCAGGCCCCATTCGGGCACTTCCAGCGTGTTGGTGATCTGGGTCTGCTCACGCTGAAAACGGAAGTAGTTGCCCGTCAGCAGGAAATGATCGCTTGGCTTGAATTGCATGGTCGCCTGGGCGCCCTTGGTCTTCAGGTCGAGCTGGTTCCGGCTGGTCGAGAACTGCTGCGGCATCCAGTAACCGTTATAGGTATTGCCGCCCTGATCGACGACGCCACCACCGGACCAGAGGTCGATATTGGGCGCGACGTCGCCGCCGTACGGCTTGCCGTGTATGTCCGTCGGCGGCGCGGTACAGGTGGCGTGGTCGGTGCAGTCATTGCCCCACCAGTGCCAGCTGTTGGCGTTGGCGGTGTAGTTGATGTCACGACGCTTCTGTTCGGAACCGGCGACGAGGAAACCGAAGGTCTCGTCCTTGTTCTTCCAGGACCAGAGCGCGGAAACCTGGGGCTTGATCTTGCTGCTGTTGTCCGAGCCGGCCATGTTCGCGGAGACGAAGCCGTCGTTGGCCTTCATTTCCAGTGGGCGGCGGGTGCGCAGGTCGACGTTGCCGCCGATACCGCCTTCATCGAGGCGCGCCTCGAGGCTCTTGTAGAGCTTGATGTCCGAGAACATGTTGGCGGGCATCAGGGTGTAGTTGAACGAGCGCGTCAGACCGGCGGAGGTATCGGCCGAGGCCACGTAGTTGCCGTTCAGTTCGGTGAGGGTCAGTTCGGGCGCGAGGCCGCGGATACTGACCGTCTTGCCTTCGCCGGACTCGCGGCTGATGACGACGCCAGGGACGTGGGCGAGCGCGTCGGCGATATTCTTGGCCGGAAACTGCGCGATGTTCTGCGCGTTGATCACTTCGACGATGGAATTGGCTTCGCGCTTGTCCTGGACGTTCTGGTCGATGGACTGGGCATACGTCGTGACCACGACGGCGTCGAGGTTGGTCGTGCTGTCGTCCTTGGCCTTGTCGGTTTTCCGGGTCTTTTCGTCCTGTTTCGCTTTGGCACCATCGGTGGTCTGCGCCGTGGCGTCAGAGCTCGTCGCGACGGGTGCGGCGGCCTGCGCGAAGGCGGTCGCCGGAACGGCGATCAGGCCCGCGAAGGACAGGGTGGCTACGGCGAGTGCGGCGCAGAGCGGCTTGCGCTTGAGCATGTGTGGCAGATAAGTCATTGCGATTACTTCCCTCAGTAATGTGCGCGCACGTTGAGACGGCGCGTTGATCCCCGTTTCATCACTGCAGATACCCGGTCTAGTTCTGCACGCGGCCTCCTGCTGGAACCAGTTACATCGATCCAAAATTCCACGCCCGACAAGCCCCCGCTTGTCGGTGATGGTCTCTCTGCGGTTTTCTATGGGTTAAAGCGGATGCCCGCCTGCGCAACCATCGTTTTCCAACACGGAGTCGTAGGAGCGCGCCTGCGCGCGACCCGTGTAACGGTCAGCATCCCTCACCGTGGAAAACAGGCAGCACTCCTCGCGCAGGCTCGTTTCACGGCGATACGATCGTTTCGTGCGTTCATGCGACAGCTTCCCAAATCCCCACCCAAGGCACGACAGGAAGCAGCGTTGTGGGAAGCCACGCTTTATGCGTCATCCCCAGACTGTCCCCACCCCACGATCCAGGTCGTCCATGTCATCGCTCAAGCGGCGTGACGTGGATCACACACTTAGATCGATCTAAATCCCCTGTGGAGAATTAAGCCGTTATTGCGCGTTTGTGTCACGCTGCGCTGCAAAAACTCGGGCTCGAAAATAGACGAGGGGTCAGCCGGTTTCCCGCACACCGGAAATCAACCCGTCGGTCGCCCAGGCGCGAAGCAGCGATCCCGCCGCGGAGGCGACGTCTTTCTCACGCGCCGTCGAGGACAGCCACTCGCAGACTTCGCCAAACGTTGCGCCCGCGACCAACAGATCGAGACAGGCGTGTTCCGCACGCGTCATGGAAACGAAGCGTGGCGTCAACTCATGCCGCCAGACGCGGACGCCGTGACCGTTATCGGCTGCGCCGTCGGCTATACGTGTATGTGTTCGCTGGCCGGACGCGATGCCGGCCCATAGGGCGGGTGCGTTCGTGTGCAGCTGTCGGTACATGAGGGTGGGAACGAACGAGAACTGGACGCCATCCCAATCCTTCACGTGCAGTTCCTCGAGCGCGAGGCCTGAAGCGTTTCTTCCGGAAAACGCGGTGCGAAGTGCCCCTTCGAGCCACGCCAGTTCACTCAGTTCGAGCCTTTCCGGGAAGGCTCGCGCAAGATAGTCCGGAAAGTCGCAGCCGTAATGGTCCAGTGACCAGGACGTCGAGCCATGCGCGTCGATATAGGCCCCGGCATGCACATCGAAGACGTCGTCGCCCAGCCACGCGGCGCATTTTTCATAGGTATCGCGCAACGCGGCCAGCAGCTGACCGCGAACGTTGTTTGCATACACGCGCTGGCCCGCCGCCGACAACTCGGGCACCGGGCGTCCGGTCATGACCGCCGTGAGCAGGCGGCGCTGGAGGTCGCCCAGACTCATGGCGTCGCGACGATCGCCGGTTGTCGCGCCCGGTCGAGTTCCGACAGCAACTCGGGCAATGGCGGAATGTGGTCATCACGCTCAATCATGACGGCGACCTCGCCGAGGCGCGGGAGGAATCGCCGGTACAAATCCCAGACGGTCTCGGGCACCGGGGCGTCGTGCGTGTCGACGAGCATGTCCACGCCCTGACTGTGACCTGCCAGATGGATCTGGCGCACACGGTCCAGGGGTAAGCGCTCGATCCATGCCTCGGTATCGAGTCCATGATTGGTCGCGCTGACGACGATGTTGTTGACGTCGAGAAGAAGAAAGCATCCCGTGCGTTCGCACAGTGCCCTCAGGAAGCCCGGTTCATCCATGGTGTTGTCGGAAAACGACAGATAGGTCGACGGGTTCTCGAGCACGAGTGCGCGTCCGAGGGCGTCCTGCGCATCGAGCACGTTTCTGGCGAGGACATCGAGCGCTTCGACCGTATAGGGAAGAGGGAGCAGGTCGTGGGAGTTGATGCCGCCGACACCGGTCCAGGAAACGTGATCGGATAGCCACAGGGGCTCGATGGTGTCGGCCAGCGCGCGCAGGCGTCTGAGATAGTCGAGGTCGACACCGTCGTCCGAGCCCAGGTTCATCGAGACACCGTGAAGCGCGACGTCGTAGCGGTCACGGATGCGTGCAAGCGTATCCAGGGGCCGGCCGCCTTCGACCATGAAGTTTTCCGAGATGACTTCGACGAAATCCACCGGCTGCTGACGCGCGAGGAATTCGGCGTAGTGAGGTACGCGAAGCCCGAGCCCGTAACCCTGAAACGGTGGAGGTATGGTCGGTTGCATCGACAGTCCTTCAAGGTGGCCCGGCCGTGTATATCGGCCGGGCCCGACGATCAGGCCGCGGGCGGCGTGGTGCTGCCGTTCTGTGCCTTGCACTCCTGCACGGAGACGGCCTTGAAGCCCTGGCCCTTGCATTCGTTCTGCCCCTTGCACTGGTGATTGCCCGACTTGCAATCGGACGTCCCCTTGCAGCTGTTGATGCCATAACAGTGAACGGTCTTGCCGGCTGCCTGTTCGGCGGCCTGTGCCGGTGCGCTGATGGCGGCGGCGGAGACGGCGAAGAGGGCGGCAGCCGCGGCGATGCTGTGGGTGGCGGTATTCATGGCGTTCTCCAGAAGGTGTGCCGGAAGTGGCACTGATTGATTCGTTGCCGGTGGCTATTCGGTTACAGCTGCCCGCACTATCTTTTCGCGGTCAGCGAATGCCGAATGCATGATCGAGCGACACGCGTCCGCCTCCGCGTGCGATCAGGTACAGCAGGATGGCCGCCCATGACAGATGGGTAGGCCATGCGTCGGGATACACGAAGATCTCGATGATGGTCGTCATGCCGAGGAGAACGGTGGCGGAGAGGCGCGTCATGATGCCCAGCACCAGGAGTACGGGTACAAAAGTTTCGACATAGGCGGACATGTGCGCCGCAATTTCCGGCGGCACCAGCGGAAGCTTGTATTCCGTGCGGAACAGTTCGTACGTGCTCTCCGTGATGGTCAGAAAACCTTCGACCTTCGTGCGTCCGGACTGGAAGAAGATCGCGGCGATGGAGACGCGGGCTACCGAGGCCAGGAAGCTGTGGCCGATGTGGGATTCGACGGCTCCGGCGATCGCGTTCCACCGTGCGCGCAAGGAGTTGTCGGAGAAAGAGCGTGGTTCAATCATGGGAATCGGATCCTTCAGGATGAGGCGAAAGCACCCGCCTCGACGAGGAGGGCGACGAGCAGGTCGATGCGGGTGCCGGGATGAGCATCGGTGGTTGTACGGATCGCATCGGCCAGGGACAGACCGGCCTCACACGCATGCAGGAGAGACAACACGGCGGGACTGGCTGGCGTGACGCGTACTTCGTGATTGCGCCGGGTAACCAGTACAGTCTCCGGCTCCCACACGAGATCGCCATGGACGGCCTCACCGGCCCGGCTGGGTGACCAGATGGAAAAGGCAGGCAGGTCGGAGGCGAACGTGCGCGTCGCCGGATGGACCGTGAGATGCCATGACGCCATGGCGGCGGGATCCGCCTGTCGCCAGGATGCTACGTCGAGGTGCGATGCGTCGGGCGCGATGTAGCTCTCCGTCCACAAGCGGTCGAGGCGTGCGACATCGGGTAAATAGGGTAGCTCGAAGGCGGGTGCGAACCTCGCGAGGAAGTCGGCAAAGCGTTCGCCGTACGCCACGAGGCGCGCGTCGCGCGGCGGGTCTTCGCCGACGAAGATGGCTGCCGCCGACCGGAACCAGTCGCGCCCCACGAGACACGATACCGCGGGGTAGTTGGCTTCGAGGGCATCGATGCACCCACGCATTACCGTGTTGCGATACACGGCGAACGCAGGATGGTCGGAGAACGCCGTGCGGCTGCCATCCGCCCCTAGAGCCTCCGCGAACGCTTGCTGGAAAGACGCGGACGTCATGGCGTCCGTCCGTGCGCATTGGCAAGAATCGCCTGAGCGATATCGCGCTCGGCCAGCAGCGTCGGGAACGATGGAACGTTGCCATCGCGCTCTATCAGGGTCGGCACCGGACCTGTCTTTTGCAGTGTGTAGCTGTAGAGGTCCCACACCTCGGTGGCGACCGGTGCATCGTGCGAATCGATCAGGAGGCCTTCGAGTCCCTCGTCGAATGCGTGTCCGGCCAGATGGATCTCGGTGACGAGCGAAAGAGGGAATGCATCGATGTAGTCGTGGGCATCGGCGGCGAGATTTCGGGCGCTGACGTGGACGTTGTTGATATCCAGCAACAGGCCGCACCCCGTGCGTCTGGCAAGCTCGGACAGAAATGCCGTTTCGCTCCACTCGTGCCCGTCGATCGGGAGGTAATGAGATGGGTTTTCAAGCGAGATGCGCCGCCCGAGTGCCGTCTGCGTCCGGTCGACGTGCTCAACGATTATCGACAGGGCCTCGTGCGTCCGGGGGAAGGGAAGCAGGTCGGGAAGATAGTTCCCGTCCCACGATGACCACGCGAGGTGCTCCGATACCAGAACGGGCTGCGTTCGCTCGATGAGGGTCCTCAGTCGCCTCAGCCACACGGGATCGGGCGGGGTCTCCCCGGCCAGTGACAGGGAGACCCCGTGCAGCGACAGCGGGAACCGCGACGCGAGCGCATCCAGCAGGGCCAGTCGCGGCCCACCATCCACCGCGTAGTTTTCCGGATGGATCTCGAGCCAAAGGGCCGGCGACGCACAAGCGAAGACGTCGTCGGCGTGCTGGGGCTTGAAACCGATACCCGCGGTGGGTGCGAGGGTCATGGCGAGCTCAACCGACCTTGGTCAGGGAGCCGTTGCCCTTGGGGGTCTTGATGGCGGTACACGTGCCGACCGGGACGTTCTTCCACGCGTTCTTCTGATAATCCGCCTTTGCGGTACCAGCGCAGGTCGTACCGGGGCCGGCGGCACAGTCGTTCTGGCCGGCCTTGGCGACACCCCAGCATTTTTCGACGGCGGGTTTGGCGGCGTCGGCGTGAGCGACACCGGCGGTCAGGGCGGCGAAGGTCAGGGCGAGGGAAGCGATGTGGCGATGGTTCATGGCGGTCTCCTTGGATCCGGACACGGCGTCCGGTACAGGAGAATTCGCTCGAAAGGGCCCGCTGGTTACACCCGGACATCGCGAGGTGTAACCGGATGGGGCGCGGACGCGAATAGTGACTATGAACTCCCGTTACCTCCAGCGTTACACTCCGCGATGCCCGTGTTCGGGTGATCACAGGCGGGACGATGTCCGATAATGACGCCACCACCTCCGCTGAGGTCGAACTGCGCTGGTGTTTCCTGCAAGGGCTGAGCGGTGATGCCGCGCAGTACCGCCTTTTCCTCGGCAGGCTGTCGTCGCACTTGCGTGCGTACCTGCGTCGCCGACTGCCGAAGGCTCCGGCCGATGTCGAGGACGTACTGCAGGAGGCCCTGCTGGCCATTCATAACGCACGGCACACCTATCAGGACGATCAGTCACTGACGGCCTGGGTCTATGCCATTACCCGGTACAAGCTGATGGATTTCTTTCGCGCGCACGCGCGACGAGAGGCATTGCACGAGCCCCTCTGGGAAGACGATAACCTCTTCGGTACTGTCGACCTGGAGCCGGCTGAAGCAAGGCGCGATCTCGGCGAGTTACTGGTCACCCTGCCTGAGCGCCATCGCCTTCCGATCGAACTGGTCAAGCTTCAGGGCTTGTCCGTGGCCGAAGCCGCGTCTCGCAGCGGACTGTCCGAATCGGCGGTCAAAGTCGGCATACACCGCGGCCTCAAGGCCCTCGCCACGCGCATTCGAGGCCTGACATGAAGACCGACGATCTGATCTCCCTGCTGGCAAGCCAGACGACACCGGTCGATCGGCGTGTCCCGCCCTGGCGCTTCGCGGTAGCCATCCTCATCGGATTGTCGTCAGCCACGGTGTTGATGGCGGTCTTTCTGGGTATCCGTCCGGATCTCGGCGAGGTGGTCTCCATGCCGGTCTTCTGGTTCCGGCTCGGATTTGCGGTGGCCCTCGGCGGCGGTGCCCTGCTCGTGACGCTCCGGCTGTCGCGTCCGGGCGTGTCGGTGGGTGCGGGATGGACCGCCGTCGTGATACCGGCCGTGATCGCCTGGATCGCCGCAGGCATCGCGCTCGCCGGCGCGGATGTCGATGCCCGCGTGCCGTTGTTGCTCGGTCATACCTGGAAGGTGTGCTCGATCATCATCGCCGTCCTGTCGGTACCGCCGTTTGTCGCCATGTTGTGGGCGGTACGTGGTATGGCGCCCGTGCGGCTGCGCCTGGCGGGAGCCGCTGCGGGATTGCTGGCTGGTGCGACCTCCGCCGTTGCCTACTGCCTGCATTGCCCGGAAATGGCGCCGCCGTTCTGGTCGGTCTGGTATTTGCTTGGGATGCTGGTGCCCTCGGTGGTGGGTGCGTTGCTGGGGCCGCGGGTTTTGCGTTGGTAGGTGGGGTGGTCGCCCCATGAGCCCAATCGCTTGACTCTGGACATGGATAAAGGGTCTAGACTTATCCCATGACCAGCCAAACCTCCCTCACCATCGGCCGCATCGCGCAGAGCGCGGGCGTCGCTATCGACACCATTCGGTTCTACGAGCGGGAAGGCCTCCTTCCCGAGCCGAAGCGCCGCCCCTCGGGTTACCGTGAATACGACCAGGGTGCGGTGTCCCGCCTGCGCTTCATCCGTCGAGCGAAGGACCTCGGCTTCACCCTCGATGAAATCCGCGAACTGCTGGCCCTCTCGGCCGACCGCCACGGCGGTGTCGTGGGCGTCCGCGAACGCGCCGCAGCGCGCCTTCAGGCCATCGACGAGCGCATCGCCGAACTCCAGCGTGTCCGCGATGGCCTCTCTGAACTGGTCGAGGCGTGCCCGGGACACGGTGCGCCTGAAGACTGTCCCATCCTCAAGGCGCTGGCGGAGCCGAACGCATGAGCTCCTGCTGCGCGCACCACGCGGCCGCCGAGCCGGCGACCGCGATCGATCCCGTGTGCGGCATGACGGTCGATCCTGCAAAGACCGCACACCACGCGATGCATGACGGCCAGGAGTATCACTTCTGCTGCGGCCGCTGCCGCGAACGATTCGCCGCCGACCCGATGGCCTTCCTCGGCCCGAAGACCCCGGCGGCACCTGCGCCCGCCGGGACGATCTACACCTGTCCCATGCACCCGGACGTGCGGCAGGAAGGCCCGGGCTCATGCCCGAAGTGCGGCATGGCGCTCGAGCCGGCGATGCCGAGCCTGGATGACGACGACGGTGAGGTGCGCTCGATGGGCCGTCGGCTGGCGCTGCTTGTCGCCTTGACGGTGCCCGTGTTCCTGATCGCCATGATTCCGCATCTTGCGGGGCAGGCATGGCATCAGCCGTGGGCGGCGATCCTCGGCTGGGTCGAGGCGATCCTGGCGACGGTCGTGGTGCTGTGGGGCGGCGCGCCGTTTTTCGCCCGTGGCTGGCGGTCGCTCAAGCCGTGGTCGCCGAACATGTATACGTTGATCGCGCTGGGTACGGGCGTCGCCTGGCTTTACAGCACGATCGCTTTTCTTCTCCCCGGCAAGTTTCCCCCGGCCATGCGCGACATGCATGGGCAGGTCGCGGTCTATTTCGAATCCGCGGCCGTGATCGTGACACTGGTGACGCTGGGTGACTTCCTCGAGCTGGGCGCCCGTCGGCGCACCGGCGAAGCGCTGCGAGGTTTATTGGGTCTCGTGCCGAAGACGGCACGTCGCGTCGGCAGCGATGGCCACGAAGAGGATGTCGCGATCGATGCCCTGCGCGTCGGTGACACGCTTCGCGTGCGTCCGGGCGAGAAAGTACCGGTCGACGGCACCGTGCTGGATGGCGAGAGCCACGTCGATGAAGCCATGCTTACGGGCGAGGCGATGCCCGTGGCCAAGCATGCGCATGACCGGCTGACCGGCGGCACGCAGAACCAGCACGGCGCACTGACGATGCGCGTCGATCATGTCGGTACGGACACGGTCTTATCTCGCATCGTGGCGATGGTCGCCGAAGCGCAACGCTCGCGCGCGCCGTCGCAGCGCGTCGCGGACAAGGTGGCGGCGTGGTTCGTCCCGCTCGTCGTCGTCGCCGCGATCCTGGCGTTCGCGGCCTGGTGGTGGGTGGGCCCGCAGCCAGCGTTGACGCATGCACTGGTGGCGGCCGTCTCGGTTCTCATCATCGCGTGTCCCTGCGCCCTCGGCCTTGCGACGCCGATGTCGATCATGGTGGCGAGCGGTCGTGGTGCCCAGGCGGGCGTGCTGTTTCGCGATGCCGGAGCGATCGAGCGGCTGCGGGATATCGACACGCTGGTCTTCGACAAGACCGGCACGCTGACCGAAGGCAAGCCGACGCTGGCCGATGTGCGTACGTTCGGGGTCGATCGTGCCACCGCGTTGGCAATGGCCGCTGCCGTCGAGCGTCCCAGCGAGCATCCGCTGGCGGCGGCTATCGTCGCGGCGGCGGAAGGGGAGGGCGTAACCATCGCCGCCGTGTCGGGATTCCAGGTCTACGTGGGGCGCGGCGTGAGCGGTCGCGTCGAGGGCCGCGATGTAGCCGTAGGCAACGGCCGGCTAATGGAAAACGAGCGTGTCGAACTCGGTGCCGCGCATGACGTGGCTTCGAAAGCACGTGCAAGGGGCGCCACCGCGATGTACCTCGCGATCGATGGACGACTGGCGGGGGTTTTTTCCTTCTCGGACGCGGTCAAGCCGTCGACGAAGCCGGCGCTCGAGGCCTTGCATGAGGCCGGCGTCAAGCTGGTGATGCTGACGGGCGATAATGCGGCCACCGCGAAAGCGGTAGCAGCCTCGTTGCCAATCGATGACGTACACGCCGGCGCATCGCCGGAAGACAAGGCACGCATCGTGGCGTCGCTGAAGGCAAACGGTGCCGTCGTGGCCATGGCGGGCGACGGTGTGAACGATGCCCCGGCGCTGGCGGTGGCCGATATCGGTATCGGCATGGGCAATGGCAGCGATATCGCCATCGAGAACGCTTCGGTTACGCTGCTGAAGGGCGACCTCGCCGGCATCGCCCGTGCTCGCGCTCTGTCGGATGCGACCGTGAAAAACATCCGGCAGAACCTGTTCTTCGCGTTCGTCTACAACGCGGTAGGTGTGCCGGTAGCGGCTGGCGTGTTGTACCCGGTGTTCGGGTTGACGCTGTCACCGATGATCGCCGCACTGGCGATGAGTCTGAGCTCGGTGTCGGTGGTAGCGAACGCACTACGCCTGCGCCACAGCACTTTGTAGGAGCGCGTCTTGCGCGCGATAGGGGCTGCAGCAGACCCCGTCGCGCGCAGGCGCGCTCCTACATAATCAGTGCTTCCTGGTGTCGAACGACGGCGGGGCGTCCGATGCCTTGCTCGCCCAGCTCTTGTTCGGCTTGTCCGACAGGTCGAACTCGAGCTTGCCGCCGCCGGTCGCGAACGACTCCGGCAGCCATGAGCGGGGCGTCGTCTTCCCGTCGACTTTCAGCCCCGTGACATACGGCTTGCCCGCGCCCGCATTCGGCGCTTCGATCACCACATCGCCGCCTTCGCGATGCACGGTGGCCTTCGTGAAAATCGGGCTGCCCACGATGAACTCCGCGCGTCCCGGGATATTCGGGTAGATGCCCAACGCCGCAAACACATACCACGAAGACATCTCGCCCAGGTCGTCATTGCCGGGGATGCCGTTCGGACCGTTGACCCAGATCGTATCGAGGACGCGGCGCACCAGCTCCTGTGTCTTCCATGGCTGGCCGGCGTAGTTGTAAAGCCAGGGACCACCGATCGACGGCTCGTTGTCGAGCTCCGCATGCAGCGGCCCGGACTTCGTGACCGCGAAGGTGCCATCGGGCTGATAGAAATAGTTGTCCAGACGTTTGCGCGCCTTGTCCATGCCACCCATCGCGTCGAACAGGCCGTGCACGTTGAACGGCACCATCCACACGTATTGCGCGGCGCTGCCTTCGACGAAGCCGTCTTCCGTGGATGGCGTGAACGCGTGGGCCCCCTTGTCGTCATCATCCTTCACCAGCGCCCAGCTGCCGTCGGCGTTGCGGTTGCGGATGTAGCCGCCGTCCGGAGCGGCCTTCGGATCGAACAGGTTGCGCCAGTACTGGGCTCGGTCCAGGAAACGCGTGGAAGTGGCCTTGTCGCCGAGCCGGTCGGACAGGGCGCTGAGGGCGAACTCGGCGGCGACGATTTCGAGCGTATCCGCGGCGGGCCCCCACGACGGTGCGCCCACGGGGATGTAGTGCAGCTTGAGCCACGATTCGAGACCCGGGCGCTGGCCGACGCACTCGACCGGACACCCATCCATCGACTTGTCCAGTTCAGTCGGGTTGTCTGCGGCATGCACGAGCGAGGCAAAGGCGCCCTTGACGTCGAAGTCCCTGCCACCGAACGCGTAGATGCCGGCGATCGACGGCGCGGCGGGATCGCCGTTCATGACGTGCGTCGCGCCGTTGTTATGCGTCCAGCGGTCCCAGACGCCCTTGTTCTGCTGCGCCTGGTTGTAGAGGCTTTGCGCGATGTCGCTGCCGGTCTTCGGGTCGAGCCAGGTCACCAGCGGCAGCTGCGAGCGGTACACGTCCCAGCCGGAGAAATTCGCGTACTGCGCTTTCTGCGTGCCGGAAACCTTATGCACCTGTTGATCGAAACCCATGTACTCGCCATTGGTATCGCTGAAGACGTTCGGCGTCATCGATGCGTGGTAGAGCGCGGTGTAGAACACCGTGCGCTGGTCCGGCGTGCCGCCTTCGATATCGATGCGCGACAGCTGCTTGTTCCAGGCGGCCACCGCGTTATCGCGCACGGTGTCGAACGAAGTGCCTTTCGGTACTTCAGCATCGAGGTTGGCTTGCGCGTTCGCCGCGCTGACGTACGAGATGCCGACCCGCAGGTTCACGTCCTTCGTGCCCCTGGCGAAACCGACCCATGCGCCGGAACCTTTGCCCTCGGCAGGGAAGCCCTTTTCACCGTAGCCCGAGCCGCCTTCGCTCTTTGTGCCGCCCTTGGTCACGGCGGTGTCCTTCCACGTGCCCGTGCTGGCGAACGGCTGGTCGAACTCGATGACGTAATGAATCGTGTAGTAGCTGTGGCGGTCCGCCTTGTCGATATAGCCGCAAAAGTTACCGCTGGTGACCGAGCCGCTGATGCGACGGTTCGCCTTGTCGACCACGACGTCCGCGTTCTCCGAACCGACCTCCGAATCGGACGCGCGCACGAGCACGTTGGCCGGCTTCTCGGCGGGGAAGGAGAAGCGTGCGGCACCGCTGTGCAGCGCGGCGGTGAGATCGGCGGTGACGCCGTTATCGAGCGTTACGCGATACTGGCCCGCTTTAGCCGTCTCATGGTCGTGGCTGAACTTCGATGCGTACGCATGGCGGAAGTCGGTGCTGGGTGAGGTCGTCACGTCCCCGGTGATCGGCATGATCGGTACATCGCCCGAGCCACCCGCACAACCCCAGCCTTCGACGTTGGTCAGGCTGAAACCGCGAATCGCATCGGCGCGATATTCGTAACCCCCCGGTGCGGCGATCGGGGCCTTCTTGCCCGGCAACGGCGAGGCCTCGGGACTGAACTGCAGCATGCCGAACGGCACGACGGCGCCCGGGAAGACGTTGCCGCCGTTGGTGGTGCCGATCAGTGGGTTGACGAGGTCGGCGGGGCCGGAAGCGGCAGCGACAGCGGCCGGCAGAACGGCGGCGGCAAGGACGAACGGGCGAATCGCGCGCAAGGGCAGATCTCCGGGACCGGTATTTATATCGATTGAAATCCGAATCGGAGGCCGGGTCGTGTGCCAGGCGTCATGGATGCAGCGCAGCAATCGCTACCAGAGAATCCCGTCGCTCGGCTGCACCGGCTTCAGCCCATGCGTTTCGCCGAGTGAGTCGCGCAGGTCGATCTCGATGCCGCGCGTGAGCGTGGTCAGCGGCACGTCGTCTTCGAGGTTCTCGAAGGGGTTCTGCATATCGTTGCCGATCTGCAGCAGGGCGAGGAAGAGGAAGCCCGCGACCGTCGAGCCGAGCGGTGTCAGCAGGCCCAGCGTCTCGACCAGGCCGAGGGGCAGCAGGATGCAGAAACCGTGCGTGAAGATGGCCGGGTAGGTCGCGTACTGCTGCGGCAAAGGCGTGTTCTTGATCCGCTCCATGCCACCCTGAGCGTTAGAGATGTCCGACAGCGTCCGCGCGAAGGCCGCCTGAATGATCGGATCGGGGCGGGTGTCGGCAATGAGCGCCGCGGTGCGCGCATGGATCGCGTTAGGCACGTTGAGGACGCCGCGCAGTCGTTCGACTTCCTCCGCCGGCAGCCGCGCCGCGAGTTCGTCCCACGGCGCCTGTCGACGCAGATGCATGCGCAGCGCGTGCACATAGGCGATCTGTCGATGCGCGACCGTGACGCCCATGCCGCGGTCCGGCAGGAGCGTGACCGCCTCGCGGGCGAGTGTCCGCGAGGCGTTGACCATCGCTCCCCAGAGGGTGCGCGCTTCCCACCAGCGCGCGTACGCCGTGGTGTTGCGGAAGCTGAGGTACACCGCGACGGCCGAGCCGAGCAGAGTGAGCGGCAGGGCGGGAAACTCCGCCGTGAGCCGCGGATGCATCACGTACCAGAAGGCGGTGACCGCCACATCCCACGCAAGCAGCCAGATCAACGGCTTGCCCACGTAACGCAGGATGTGGCCCAGGTGCGCCCGCCCCGGCAGGATCACGCCTTGTGTTCCCGCTTGATCGCCTCGGCCAGCGGGATGAACTCGTCGTGTGCCTGGTCGAGCACCGAAACGGTACCGTCGCCGATGTCATACACCCAGCCCTGCAACGTGATCGCCTTGTTGGCGAGCGCGGCGGTGACCGCCGGATGCGTGCGCAGATGGGCCAGCTGGAGGCGGACGTTTTCCTGGGTCACGGCGTTGAGCAGGGCAGGGCCCTCTATCTGGCGTGCGAACACCGCGCTCTTGGCGGCGGCCGCGTTGCGTAGCCAGGCCTCGACCGTAGGCAGCGTCCGGGTGGAGTCCGGGTTGAGCAGGCCCTTCATGGCGCCGCAGTCGCTATGACCGCAGATCACGACATGACGGACATGCAGGACGGCGACCGCGAATTCGACCACGGCGGACACGCCACCGAGCATTTCGCCGTAGCCGGGCACGATGTTGCCGATGTTGCGGCAGACGAAGAGATCCCCTGGCTGGGTCTGGGTGATCATCTCCGGGACCACGCGTGAATCCGCGCAGGTGATGAACAAGGTGTGCGGGCTCTGGCCTTCGGCCAGCTCGCTGAAGAGCTCCTGCGTCTCGGGGAAGACGTTGGCGCTGAAGTCCTCGACGCCCCTGAGGAGGCCGAGGAGGCTTTGGTCGCGAAGAGTTTCCTGAGTCATGCGCTTACCTTGGAAAGTGCGCCGCTGCGGAGGTGCGGCGGTCAGGTTTCCAGTTTAAGACAAAGCATGGCCGAAGGGATTCGCGGGGGTATGGAGCGAGGGATTCGGGAGCCAGCCTGCTGGCGATGGCTCCCGCCCTGAACGCTTTCAGCAGCGAAAGCCTCAAACCTCCGCATCTTCCTTGTAGGCATCGATGGGGATGCAGGCACACATCACGTTCTTGTCGCCGTAGACGTTGTCCACGCGCGACACCGGCGGCCAGTACTTGCTGAGTTTCAGCGAGGGCAGCGGGAACGCGGCCAGCTCACGCGGATAGGCGTGTGTCCACTCGGTGCCGGTGACCATGGCAGCCGTATGGGGAGCATTGCGCAGCGGGTTGTCCTCGCGATCCAGACGGCCATCTTCCACCGCGGCGATCTCTTCACGGATCTGGATCATGGCGTCGATGAAACGGTCCAGCTCATGCTGAGACTCGCTTTCGGTCGGTTCGACCATCAGCGTGCCCGCGACCGGGAACGACAGGGTCGGTGCGTGGAAGCCAAAGTCGATGAGGCGCTTGGCCACGTCTTCCGCGCCCACGCCCGTGACGTCCTTGAGCGGACGCAGATCGAGAATGCACTCGTGCGCGACCAGGCCGTTACGACCCGTGTACAGCGTCTTGTAATGCGGAGCGAGGCGCTTCGCGATGTAGTTGGCGTTGAGCAGCGCGACCTGCGTCGCCTTGCGCAGGCCTTCGGTGCCCATCAGCGTGATGTACATCCACGAGATCGGCAGGATCGACGCGGAGCCGAAGGTAGCCGCGCTGACCATGCCCACGTCGCCCTCGGCGCCGAAGGCACGCGGCAGGAACGGCGCGAGGTGCGACTTGACCGCGCACGGGCCGACGCCCGGGCCGCCACCGCCGTGCGGAATGCAGAAGGTCTTGTGCAGGTTGAGGTGCGAGACGTCCGAACCCCACTTGCCCGGCTTGGCCACGCCGACCAGCGCATTCATGTTGGCGCCGTCGGTGTACACCTGGCCGCCGTGCTTGTGCACGACGTCGCAGATGGCGACCACGTCTTCCTCGAACACGCCATGCGTGGACGGGTAGGTGATCATGATCGCGGCGAGACGATCCGAATACTTCTCCGCCTTGGCGCGGATGTCGTCGACATCGACGTTGCCGTTGGCATCGCAGCGCGTGACCACGACGGTCATGCCGCACATCTGCGCGGACGCCGGGTTGGTGCCGTGCGCGGATTCCGGGATCAGGCAGATGTCGCGATGGCCTTCGCCACGCGAGCGGTGGTACGCGCGGATCGCGAGCAGGCCGGCGTATTCACCCTGGGCGCCGGAGTTCGGCTGCAGGCTGACGGAGTCGTAACCGGTGCACTCGACCAGCATCGCCTCGAGCTCGTCGATCAGCTGCTTGTAACCCTGCGCCTGACTGGCCGGGGCCAGCGGATGGATGTTGGCGAACTCCGGCCACGTCACCGGGATCATCTCGGCGGTGGCGTTGAGCTTCATGGTGCAGGAGCCCAGCGGGATCATGGTGCGATCCAGCGCGAGATCCTTGTCGGCCAGGCCGCGCAGGTAGCGAAGCAGCTCGTGCTCGCTGTGGTGCGTGTTGAACACCGGATGCTGCAGGAAATCGACATCGCGGAGCAGGGCAGTCGGCAGTGCGTCGTCGGTCGCGGCATCGAGTGCGTCGATGTCGTTCACGTTCGCACCGAACACGCCGGCCAGCGCGGCGATGTCCGCACGCGTGGTGGTCTCGTCGAGGCTGATGCCGACGCTGTTCGCGTCGATTGCGCGCAGGTTGAGGTTGGCGGCTGCGGCCTTGGCGTGCAGCGCCTTCGCGTCGACACCGGTGACGTGCAGCGTGTCGAAAAAGTCGCCGCCAACGGCAACGCCAGCCTTGCCGAGCGCACCGGCGAGGATCGCGGTGAGGCGATGCGTGCGGCGGGCGATGCGGACGAGGCCTTCCGGACCGTGGTACACGGCATACATGCTGGCCATGACGGCGAGCAGCACCTGCGCGGTACAGATGTTGGACGTGGCCTTTTCGCGGCGAATGTGCTGCTCGCGGGTCTGCAGGGTGAGGCGGTAAGCCGGCTTGCCCTCGGTGTCGACGGAGACGCCGATCAGGCGACCCGGCATCGAGCGCTTGTACGCATCGCGGCAGGCGAGGTACGCGGCGTGCGGGCCACCGAAGCCATACGGCACGCCGAAGCGCTGCGTGTTGCCGACGACGATGTCCGCACCCCAGCTGCCCGGCGAAGCGATCAGCGTGAGGGCGAGCAGGTCGGTGGCGACGCAGACGATGGCACCGCGCGCGTGGGTCGCGTCGGCGAGCGCCTTGTAATCGTTGATGCGACCGAAGGTGTTCGGGTACTGCAGCAGCACGCCGAAGCTGTCGACCGTCGTACCTTCGCTGTCGTCACCGACGTGCAGTTCGATGCCGATTCCGTCGGCACGCGTGCGCAGCACTTCGAGGGTCTGCGGATGGACGTCCTTCGAGACGAAGAAGACGTTCGACTTCGACCTGGCCGAGCGCTTGGCCAGCGTCATCGCTTCGGCCGCGGCGGTGGCCTCGTCGAGCAGCGACGCGTTCGAGATGTCCATGCCGGTCAGGTCGGTGACCATGGTCTGGAAGTTGATCAGCGCCTCCATGCGGCCCTGCGAGATCTCCGCCTGGTACGGCGTATAGGCCGTGTACCACGCCGGGTTCTCGAGCACGTTGCGCAGGATGACGTTCGGCGTGAGCGTGCCGTAGTAGCCCTGGCCGATGAAGCTGCGGAAGACGGTGTTGCGGTCGGCGATCGCGCGGATCTTGGCCAGCGCCTCTTCCTCGGTCACCGCTGCGGGCAGCGACAGCGGGGCGGGCGACTTGATCGAGCCGGGGACGATGGCGTCCGTCAGCGCATCGAGGTCGGCGTGGCCGACCACGGCGAGCATCTCGGCGATCTCGGCGTCATTCGGGCCGATGTGGCGCTCGATGAACGCGCCATGGTTCTCGAGCTCGCGCAGCGAAGGAGAGTTTTTCTGGCTCATGACTTTGGAGGCATCCGAAAGAACGTGCCGTGCCGGCACGTGGGGCGCCCCTCTGTCCTTTTGCCTGAGAGTTTGGAGGCGGATGGCCTCTTGCACCTTCGGCGCCGGATCTAACCGGTCTCTCCAGAGTGATGAAGCACGCCGGTGGTCATGGGAGCCTGAGCGATTACGGGCGTTGCGCCTTCGGCAGCGGGTCCTTCCGCTTCTCCCACCGGGTGTTGCTGGGCACGATTATACAGAGGCGGGGCCGAAGATGACGGTTTTCACTTGCACCCGGCCATCCCGTCAATCAGGCTTATCCGGCACCCATCGATGCGGAATCCCGAACAATGCACAAGGCCGGGCTGATCGAACTTCAGGCGGTACTGGCGGTGGCCAGCCACCAGAACTTCCGACGGGCCGCCGTGGCCCTGGGCATGTCCCCGTCGGCGTTGAGCCACGCGGTCGCGGCCCTGGAGCAACGCATGGGCGTCCGCCTGTTCAACCGGACGACCCGCAGCGTGTCGTTGTCCGAAGCCGGGGAGCAGTTCGTGGCACGGGTGCGCCCGGCACTGGGCGAGATATCCGCCGCGATGGAGGCCGCCAACGCCTTCCGGGACAGCCCGACCGGGACGCTGCGGATCAGTGCGGCGGAAGGCGGCGCGGCCATGATCCTCGAGCCCGTCATCCTCGAGTACCTGCGCCGCTATCCGGAGATGCGCCTCGACCTCAATACCGAGGGTCGATTCATCGACATCGCGGCGGAGGGTTTCGATGCGGGTCTTCGTCTGGCTGACGACGTGCCGCAGGATATGGTCGCCGTGCGCTGCTCGGACAAGCTGCGGCTGATCGTGGTCGGCTCACCGGAGTACTTCAAAACCCATGGGAAGCCGAAGGTACCGGACGACCTCGCGAAGCACGTCTGCATCCGGGGCCGCCTGCCGAGCGGGACGATCTATCGGTGGGAGTTCGAAAAACGCGGCGAGCAGCGGCGTATCGAGGTTGACGGTCCGCTTGGCCTGGACAATCACAATCTGATGGTTGCGGCCGCCGTCGACGGCTTCGGCCTAGCGTGGACGTGGAGCAATGGCCCGGGCGTTCCCGAGCATCTCGCCGCTGGCCATCTGGTAAGTGTTCTCGACGACTGGAGCCCCGGCTTCCCTGGTCTCGCGGTGTACTACCCCGCGCACCGGCATATGTCCGCTGGCCTCCGTGCCTTCATCGATCTGGTGCGTGAGCGCACGGACTTACTTCCTCCCTGATCACGCCCCTTCGTCCGCGGACCCCGCCAAGAATCAGATCGATCCCCGCCAGAAAATCCGCGCGATCGTCATGCTCACGCAGAGGCCCCGCCATGCTCCGCACAAACGGAAAGGCCTCTTCGTCGAGCTCGGACCAGGTCGCAGCGACACTCGACAGGAAGGCCAGGCGATCCGTCCCCAGCGTTCTGCCGACATGCGCGTTGGCCGCATTCTGTCCCGCCACGCCGAGGATGTAACTCAGCAATGCCGACACCGTCGGCCACTGCCTCTCGGCCGGAACGTCAAGCGCGCAGAGGGCCTGGCCGAGTCCTTCGAGTATGCGAACGGCAGGCAGCTGCCCGGGCGCGCGCGTGAGCGCGGAGCCCACCCATGGATGCGCGTCGATGGCGTCGAAGAGCCCGAGAGCCAGCGCGCGGATGTCGGTTTCCGGCGACTCGCCAGCCACTGCGATCGTCATCGTCCGGCCGACGATCGCGTCGCACGCGGCTGTCAGCAACTCGCCTTTATTGGCAACGTGCCAGTAGATCGCGCCCGGGCCCGTGGCGAGCCGCCCCGCCAGAGCGCGAAACGTCAAACCGCTCTCACCCTCGGCGTCGAGGAGTTCGATAGCCACGTCGACGATGCGGTCCCGGGAGAGGGAGTCTTCACGGCGCGGGGCGGGGGCAGCTTTCTTGACCATGAGCCATCTTGACATGGATGGAACGTCGTTCCAACATGATTGGAACGACGTTCCATAAAACCTTCCGCAAGGTCTTCCCCCAATGCATACCCCCATAGCGATCGTTGGTGCCGGTCTTGGCGGCTTGATGCTGGCGCGCGTTCTCCACGTCCATGGCATCGCGTCGACGGTGTTCGAGGCAGAGGCCTCGGCGACGGCACGTACGCAGGGTGGCATGCTCGACATCCACGAACGCGATGGGCAGCGGGCAATCAGGGCGGCAGGTCTCTTCGATGCCTTTCAGGCGCTCGTTCACCCTGGCGGTCAGCAAACGCGCGTGCTCGACGCGGACGGTCGCGTCCTGTTCGACGAGCCGGATGACGGCACCGGTGGCCGCCCGGAAGTGCCTCGTGGCGAGCTTCGCCGCATGCTAATCGAGTCGCTGCCGGGTGGCGTCATTCAGTGGGGGCGCAAGCTTGTCAGTGCATCGCCAGCGGGAGGTGCGCAGCATCGCCTGACCTTCGTCGACGGATCGAGTGTGACGGCCGACCTTCTCGTCGGTGCCGACGGCGCATGGTCGAAGGTGCGTTCGTTGCTGTCGGATGCCAGGCCGGCCTACGTGGGCATGTCGTATGTCGAGACCTACCTCTACGAAAGCGACGAGCGCCACAAGGCGGCAGCGGATGCGGTTGGTGGCGGCGCCATGTTTGCCGCGATGCCTGGCAAAGGCATCCTTGCGCACCGGGAGCCGGATGGCGCGCTTCATACCTATGTGGCGCTCAGGCGATCCGAAGCCTGGATGGCCGAGATCGACGTCTCCGATCCGGCGGCAGCAAGGGCTCGCGTGGCCCTGGAATTCGACGGCTGGGCGTCGGGGCTCACCGCGCTGATTACCGATGGTGAAACGCCGCCCGTCCTCCGCATCATCCATGCCTTACCGGGCGATCATCGTTGGGGTCGCGTTCCCGGGGTGACCTTGCTCGGCGACGCCGCCCACCTGATGGCGCCCTCGGGTGAGGGCGCCAATCTGGCGATGTGGGATGGCGCGGAACTGGCTGAAGCCATCGTGGCTCATCCCGGCGACATCGAAGCGGCGCTTGCCGCATACGAGGCGACGCTGTTTCCACGCAGCGCCTCGGCGGCGGCGGACGCGGACGAACTCCTCGACATCTGTTTCGGCGAGCGTGCCCCCCACAGCCTCGTCGAGATGTTTACGCAGATCCCGTCCGCGACCTGATTACCTCGCGAGCTTGGCGCTCACCACGGATCCGGACCTTCCTTGCTGGTGAACGCGCCGGTCGGGCCGTCGTCGGGAAGCAGCGCGACTCGCACGGCTTCCTGCGCACCCTCGGCCACGGTCTGATGGCCACTGTTGCCGTTGAGGTCCGTTGCGGTGTAACCGGGGTTGACGACGTTGACCTTGATCCCGGTGTCCTTCAGCTCATCGGCGAGGATCACGGTGAACATGTTCAGCGCGGCTTTCGACGCGTTGTAGCCGATCAGCTTGACCGCGGCATAGTCCCACGTCGGATCGGCATTCAGCGCGATGGAGCCGAGGCCGCTGGAGATGTTGACGATGCGTCCCGAGGCGGACTTCTTCACCAGCGGCAACAGAGCCTGGGTGACTTCCACCGTCCCGAAGAAATTCGTCTCGAAAGTGGTGCGCACGGCGTCCATCGTCGCAATGCTGGTGTTGCCGTCGCCTTGCACGGCGACGCCAGCATTGTTCACGAGGACGTCCAGACGGCCCTCGTTGGCTTCGATATCCGCCGCGGCGGCTTTGATCGATGCCGGACTGCCGAGATCGAGCGAGACGAAGCGGACATCGATGCCTTCGTCGCTGAGCGTTTTGGCGGCCTGCTGGCCTCGGCCGGTGTCACGGGCGCCGAGCAGGATGCGATGGCCGGCCTTGCCGAGCTGGCGGGCGATTTCGAGACCGATACCCTTGTTGGCACCGGTGATGAGGGAGATGCGTCGATCGGTATTGCTCATGGCGTTTCCTTCTGGATTAGGTGGCGGATGGCGCTATGAGTTAATTTATGAATCATCCTTCGGTTTTTACATTCGCATATGGCCGTCGTCCCTTCAGACCCCCTCAAGCCGCGTAAAACCCCGCGTCAGGCCCGCTCGACCGCGACGGTGGCGGCGATTTTCGAGGCGACGTTTCAGGTTTTGCTGTCCGACGGCCTCGTCAAGCTGACCACTACGCGGGTGGCCGAGCGGGCAGGGGTGTCGGTGGGCACGATGTACCAGTACTTCCCGCACAAGGAGGCGCTGCTGTACGCGGTGCTGGAGCAGTACCTCTACGAGGTGGTGATCGCGACCGAAGAGGCCTGCGTCCGGCTCGAAGGTGCGCGGCTGGGTGAGATGGCCGATGGGCTGGTGCATGCCTATCTCGAAGCGAAGCTACGCCACATGCCCGGTTCGCGTGTGCTGTATACGGTGGCTGCCGAACTCGACACCGATGACCTGATCGACGACATCGTCCGCCGCGCCGACCAGGCGATCAAGCGGCTGCTTGCCAGCGCGGCCGACGCCCACTTCGACGACCTGCCGACGGTGACGTTTGCCGTGCGTACGATTCTCGTAGGAACGGTACGCGAAGTGCTGGAGAAGGAAGCGCCGGTGTCTTCGCTGGCGATGCTGAGGGCGCAGCTGCCGATCATGTGCCGCGCCTATCTGATGGCGGTATCCAGGAGAGCCTGATATGACGATGAGCGATGCGGAACTCGAAAGCTGGGCGACGGCATACATCGAGGGTGTGCAGGACCCTTCGCGATTTCAGAAGGATCACCCTCTGTGGTGGTCGATCGAACGATTCCACGACACAGACACGCCTGGCGATGACATATGGAACGTCATTCTGCACATTCTGGCGAAATCGCCTCCCAAGGAGGTTCTGGGGATGCTCGCCGCCGGTCCTTTGGAGGACCTGATCCACTATCGCGGGGCGGACTTCATCGACCGCATCGAGATACGGGCGCGGCAGGACCCAGCGTTTCGTGAGTTGCTGAATGGTGTATGGGAAAGCAGTTCGCCTGACGTATGGGCCCGGGTAGAACGCGCCTGTGCGCGGACGATGTTCTGAGCGGCTAGTGCGCGACAGCCAGCTTCACGGCATCGAGAACGTCAGGCAGCGCGTGCTTTACGCGTCATCGCACAACCATGCGCGGCGGCAAGCTCCGCAATGGCCTGCTCATCGCCATTTTTCAAGTCTCGGCGATCGATGAACCAGGCAGCATTTTTTGAAACGTAGAAGAAAATAGTTCGCTTGGTCGTCCGGACTCGCACGATGGCCGGCCACTTGATCTGCGTAGTAAACGACCTGTTGTTGCATACGAGGCCCTCGGCATCCAGTTCGAACTGAAGCGGGCCGGCTTTCCTGGAGAGTCGGACGGCCTTCCACGCCTGGTAGGCGAAGAGGATCGGCAGCATGATGGCGACCCATGCAAAGCCGCCTGCTGCGGCGATGCCCCAGTGCGACGGTTGGTGGAACGCGAATGTCATGACGCCAGCGAGTGCCGCGATATTGATATACCCGGACGCTCCAGAAAACCAGAGCTGCACCATGACGAGAAATGTGCGTGAGAATGTCCGGGTGGCATTGATGGTGACGCGTTCGGACTGGTTTTCGTCCAAATTCCTTTCCATGGATCCCCTTGACGCTGTGTAAGACCGTGGGCCGAGTCTTCGTGCCGGCACCCTTCGTGTCAAGAGCTGGGTGGATGGTAAAAAAAAGAAAGCCGACGGGACGTTGGTCCCGGCGGCCTTCGGGTAAAACGGCAAACGTATCCCGCTTACTTCAGATCGAAGCGATCCAGATTCATCACCTTGGTCCATGCCGCCACGAAGTCCTTCACGAACTTCGCCTGCGCATCTTCCGTCGCATACACCTCGGCAATCGCACGCAACTGCGCATGCGAGCCGAAGATCAGGTCGACACGCGTACCGGTGAACTTGCGCTCGCCCGACTTGCGATCGACGCCTTCAAACACATCCTGTGCCGATGACATCGCTCTCCATTCCGTACCCATGTCGAGCAGGTTGCGGAAGAAGTCGTTCGTGAGCGTGCCCGGCCTGGACGTGAACTCGCCATGCTTGTCGTTACCTGAGCGCACACCCAGCGCGCGAAGGCCACCGACCAGCACGGTCATCTCCGGCGCGGTCAAGGTCAGCAACTGGGCCTTGTCGATCAGAAGGGCTTCGGCGGGTACACGCCACTTGCGCTTGAGGTAATTGCGGAAGCCATCGGCCTTCGGCTCGAGCGCGCCCACGGATTCGACATCCGTCTGGTCCTGTGTGGCATCGCCACGACCGGGGGAGAAGGGCACGGTTACGGCGTGACCCGCATCCTTCGCGGCCTTTTCGATGCCGGCGTTACCCGCCAGCACGATGAGATCGGCGATGGAGACTTTCTTGCCTGCGGCATCCGAGTCCTTCTTGATGCCTTCGAGGACGTTCAGCACCTTGGCGAGCTGTTCGGGTTGGTTGGCTTCCCAGTCCTTCTGCGGTGCCAGGCGAATGCGCGCGCCGTTAGCACCGCCGCGCTTGTCGGAGCCTCGGAAGGTGGACGCGGAAGCCCAGGCCGTGGTGACCAGTTCGGCAACGGTCAGACCCGACGCAAGGATCTTCTCCTTCAGCGCGCCCAGGTCGGACTCGCCGATGAGCGGGTGATCGACCGCCGGAATCGGATCCTGCCAGTCGAGCACCTCGGCCGGCACTTCCGGCCCCAGGTAACGGGCGCGGGGTCCCATATCGCGGTGGGTCAGCTTGAACCACGCGCGGGCGAACGCGTCGGCGAACTGGTCCGGATTTTCCAGGAAACGGCGGGAGATCTTTTCGTAAGCCGGGTCCACGCGCAGCGAGAGGTCGGTGGTCAGCATCGTCGGGCGCTGCTTCTTCGACGGATCGAAGGCGTGCGGGATGGTCTCCTCGGCGTCCTTCGCGATCCACTGATGGGCGCCGGCCGGGCTCTTCGTCAGCTCCCACTCGTGACCGAACAGGTTCTCGAAAAAGCCGTTGCCCCACTTGGTGGGCGTGCTGGTCCAGGTGACTTCGAGGCCGCTGGTGATGGTATCCGCACCCTTGCCGCTGCCGAAGCTGCTCTTCCAGCCGAAGCCCTGATTTTCGATGTCGGAACCTTCCGGCTCAGGACCGACGTTATCGGCCGGGCCGGCGCCGTGCGTCTTGCCGAAGGTGTGACCGCCAGCGATCAGCGCGACGGTCTCCTCGTCGTTCATGGCCATGCGGCCGAAGGTTTCGCGGATGTCGTGCGCAGCGGCGGCCGGATCGGGATTGCCGTCCGGACCTTCCGGGTTCACGTAGATCAGGCCCATCTGCACGGCGCTGAGCGGGCTCTCGAGGTTGCGACCGCCATCGGTGCGGCTCTGCTCTTCGCCATGCTTCTCGGCATCGGCAACGAGGACGCCGCCATCGTCGTCCTTACCCGCGGCACCCTTGCCGTAGCGGACGTCGCCACCCAGCCAGGTTTTCTCGTTACCCCAGTACACGTCCTGGTCGGGTTCCCAGGTGTCTTCGCGGCCGCCGGCATAGCCGAAGGTCTTGAAGCCCATGCTCTCCAGAGCGACGTTTCCGGTCAGGATGTAGAGATCCGCCCAGGAAATCTTCTGGCCATACTTCTGCTTGATCGGCCACAGCAGGCGGCGCGCCTTGTCCAGGCTGACGTTATCGGGCCAGCTGTTCAGCGGCGCGAAACGCTGCTGACCGCGACCGCCGCCGCCACGGCCGTCGCCGACGCGGTAGGTACCGGCGCTGTGCCAGGCCATGCGGATGAACAAGCCGCCGTAATGACCGAAGTCGGCGGGCCACCAGTCCTGCGAGTCGGTCATCAGCTTGGTCAGGTCGGCCTTGACCGCCGCCAGATCGAGGCTCTTGAACGCTTCGGCGTAATTGAACTGCTCACCCAGGGGATTGGACTTGTTCGAATGCTGGGCCAGCAGGTCGACACGTAATTGTTTGGGCCACCAATCGCGATTGGTCGTACCGCCGCCGGCGGTATGGTTGAACGGGCACTTGGCTTCATTGGTCATGCGCTCTTTCTCCTTGGGACAGGTCCCAAATGCTGGCGTTACGGGGTGTCAGGCTTGCACGGAGTTCCGACGCGGAGCGCCGGAGGGACAACGATGTTGGGCAGCGTGACTGCCGGAGGGTCGACCAGAGCATCGTTGGCCCGCATGCAAAGGGCACTGGATGCAACAAGTGGGGCGCGTTGGCTGGTAGGCATGACGCGAACCTGTGGAAGACCTCGTCGGAGTGTACGCTTGGCCGTGATGCGTTCGGAAACTGATTGAATCTATCGAACCCATAGAGTCGGACTATCGTCATTCTGCTGCGGGGCACAAGAGTGGACTACGAAGGCACAGAAAAGATTGTGGCAGGTGATCCTGTCAGTTTCGGGGGCGGTTTCGCTGCGCGTTCCCGGCAAGGGGAGCACGGCGCCGGTAGGAACCCTCGACGAGGTGCCCGACGAGGTGTCGCGTCTAGTGGTCCGACCCATAGGAGCGCGCCATGATTGTCTTTGTGTTGACGCTAGAGGGCTGGGATCGCTGGCGCCATGTGGCAGCGGGCCATGCTTCGATATGGCTCAACGGCGGTGTCGCCGATCCGGCGGAGGTGTCGGAGCTTCGGCGTCAGGGCCTCGATCTGACGATCATGACGCGTCGACTCGATCCGCTAGACGGAGCCGGAATTGATGACGAGCTGGTCACCATTCGAGAGCACTTTCCTGGGCACGTTTTGTTTATCGAGCGGAGTGAATCATAGAAGTCGCTACGCATCCCATGCGAGGTGCCTACGAGCTACCTGCGGAGGTTCGGTTCGTTCGGATTCGATCTGCGATTACCGCGCCGGGTATCGCACCCAACAGACAAAGCGGCGCGGCCCACTGACCGAGTCCCCACGCTTTCGCCACGTGGACTCCCGCTTCGCGAAGTCCGGCGGGAACGAAGATGATGATGCCGGCTGCCGCGAGAATGCCGAAGAAGGCACCAGCGCGCCAAAGAGCGAATCGGGGTGATAAACGAGCGGTCATCCTTGATACCTCGCGGGGTGTGGACCGGATCATAGCCGGGAACGTCAGACGGCTACTGTACTTTGCCGGGTCATCGTGTAAGTCGACAAGTTCTTGCGATCGTGCCGGCGTACATTGAGCGGTACAAAACCTTGGGGCGCCGGGCATGAAGGCTGATCGGACGTATTGGTTCGGGAAGAAGCGCTTTGGCTGGGGAATCGGTCCTCGCAGCTGGCAGGGGTGGGTGACCATGCTGGTGTACACCGCGCTCATGATTGCGCTTTCGCGGCTGATCGATCCCGGGCTGCACTACGCCCTTGCGCTTGCATCGAGGATCGGAATCACACTGCTTCTGTTCGCAGTGATCGTCATCAAGGGCGACTGGCGACGATCCCGGGCTTGATCATCCCAGCGGCACGCGGAGGATCGGTTCAGGCAGGTATTGAACGGCGCGCCATAGGAGCGCCTTGACCAATGCCTGCGGTCCCTGGCTTCAGTCGACCAGCTCGATACCCAGACCGTAGAGAAGCCCCGATGCCTCCGTCCGCGTGAACTTGGCCCCTCTTATCTGGTTCTCGCGAATGTCCATGATGTAATTGGTCGCTTCGCTGAAGTCCGCGCCTATCAGCTTCGTCTTGCCGAACATGCTCTCGGCGAAATCGGAGTAGGTGAAGTTGGCTCGCGCGAAATCGCCCTGGCGAAAGTCGACGTTGCGTGCCTTGCACTCTTCGAGCACCAGCTCCTGAAGATTCAGGTCGAAGAACGACGAGTAGTTCACCACTGATTTTCGGAATGCCAGTTTGGCTGGTGCCGCATAACGAGGCCAGTCCGCCCGCGCCCAGTCCACGCCGATCACCTTGCATTCGTTGAAGGTCACGCCCTGAAACTTGCTGGCATTGACCTTGACGTTGCTCAGATCGCAGGCGTTGAACGTGCAGTCGATGAACTTGCAGTGGTCGAGGACGGCGTCGCCGAAAGAGCATCGGGTGAACGTACATTCCTCGAAGGTCTTGGAGGCGAGCTTGCCTTCGGCGTAGTCGAGGCCGTGAAAGGCCTTCAGATAGAACTCCGCTTCTTCGCCGATCAGGTCGTTCATGAGCCAGGAGGTCCGTTGGGGCAGGGCGACATTATCCGGCCTAAGGGCTCGATTTCCTCTTACTGAGGATCGGCCGCTCGGCGACAGATCTCGCGGACGAGGCGATCCGCCAGCATTTCAGGGTCATCGATATGGGACTCGATGACCGGGATGGCCCACTCGGCGCCGGACAGGATGGCGTGCTCTTTCCAGCCGGGCCAGTCCCGCCATTCGCGCAGCGTCATCCGTCGCGATCCGCCCCGCTCGGCGTGACCGCCGCCAATGGACTCGCCCACGGAGAAAAGAGCTTCGCTGAAGGCGTGGAGATAGATGCCATAGACGTGATGCGTGGCGTCTTCCTCGGTCGGTGCCTGGTTCTTGTAGCTGAGGCGAAGGGCATGATGCTCGAGGGTGGCTTGCGTGACGGGTGCGGCGTTGTCGTACAGGTAGTCAGCCGTGACGTTACCCAGCAGAGGCCACGTTAATGCGCTATCGCTATATGAGAAATGTTTGAAGGTCTGGGGATAGGCCAGCTGCGACCAGGCCATCTCCTCCCGGGCCACGGACGCGTTGAACAGGCGTATGGTCCCGTCGTCGAAAACGATGGCCAGTTGCCAGACCTCGTTGGGGACGACCGATCTGATCTTTCGGGTTGGTGAGTTCACGTCGGCGTCGTCACATCATCCCAATCCGCGCGCTCGAAACCAACGAGCCAGTTCAGGGCGTGGTGCCGTTCCCTGATGACGCCGGGAATGACGTCGGGCGGGAATTCGCGTCGTCCGAGTTCGGCTTCGCGAATGACCCAGTGCCATCGGATCGTCTCGTCGAGCGCGTCGAGAATCTCGTTTGCAGGCCGCAGGCCATGGGTCGGCGGCAGACCATGTGCTGACGCATCGAGCAGGTGCCCGGTCAGGCCGGACACGTCGCATATCTCGCCGGGAGACGGTAGTTCCGGCCACAGTCCCGCCGCCCAGGCGAGGATCGCCGTGCTCTCATAACGCCACCCCATCTGGATGACGACGTGCGTGTCGGGCGTAGCGGCCTGCAGGAACGCTTGTTCGGCCTGCGAGAAATACGAAAAGGCGGCCGGGAGCCGTTCACGTATCTGTTCGAGGTCGAGCGGGTCGTTGTCCCGTATGCCCTCGGCAAACGCGCTCACGGCCAGAAGGGCCATCACGCGTCCGGCCACCTCATCGGCAGTGCGCCACTGGACCTCGTGCTCACCGATGATGGGCGGCAGGCTGCCAGGCACGGCGATACCATCCGCCAGCAGCCTTGCTTCGCTGCGCGACTTTCGTTCCAGCGCGTCGGTGGGGTAGGGCAACTCCGCAGCGGGATCTCCCGCGCCCTGGCTGTCGATCAGCACGCGGCCCTCGGGATCGCAGATCCTGCCGTCGTCGTCGAAAACGATCGCATTCGCCTGGCAGGCCCATCGAGCGAACTCGGGGAGCGCATTCGAGGACAGCATCAGGCTGACATGGTGTTGCACCCGTTGAAGGTGCCGCATCACGTGGTAACGGGTGTGAGTCATTTCCCCGTCGCCCCGGCTGAGTGTGTAGCCGATGAACCCCTCGAGGTGACCGTGCAATTCCGGATCGCTCAGATCGCGCTCGCCGAGGAGCGTGTGAGGGAAGCTTGGCTTCGGCAGCGGGCTGACGGTGGCATAGACATTGAGGCGGATATCGTTTTCCGCGCTGCTGTTGCCCCCGGACGTTGCGAAGATGGACTTCAGGCGTGTGAACACGTGGGCTTCCCAATGCAGTGTCACCGGATTCTCGGCGAGTCCGTCGCCGGTGCCAAGAGAGACCTGTGGCAGCGGCACATCGTGCCCGCGCTGTACGCCAGACGCGGCTTTCTGACCCCAGATACAACAAAGCCCCGCATCGCTGCGAGGCTTCGTCTATAATTGGTGCCCAAGAGAGGACTCGAACCTCCACGGTTTTACCCGCTAGTACCTGAAACTAGTGCGTCTACCAATTCCGCCACCTGGGCAGGTGTCCCGAAGCATCGCTGCCCCGTGAGCCGCGTAGATTAGGTAGGTCGGGGAAACTTGTCAACGATTTTGCACACCGGATGTGAAACTATTTCGCGTCCCCCTTCAAAGGTTCATACGTGACAAAGAAAACTAAAGGTTCGGATGCCGCCCGCGGCCCCCGTAAACCCAAGTCCAGCCGCTCCGGCAAGGCGCTGGATCAGCACGGCCCGGCGCGCGCCGTGGTCGACCCCCATGCCGATCGCGAAGCTCAGCGCTACGAGAAGCCGATCCCCAGCCGCGAGGCCATCCTGGCGCTGTTCGAGGAGCGGGGCGAGTTGCTGGCCGAGTACGACATCGCCCGCGCCCTGAGGCTGTTCGACGAGTACGAAATCGTCGCCCTCAACCGTCGCCTGGGCGCCATGGTCCGCGATGGCCAGCTGCTGCGTAACCGCCGCGGCGACTACGCACCCGCCCAGAAGCTCAGCCTGCTGCCGGGCCGGGTCATCGCCAACGCCGAGGGCTACGGCTTCCTGCGCCCGGACGAGGGCGGAGAAGATCTCTACCTGTCGCCGCAGCAGATGCGCAGCGTGCTTCATGGCGACCGCGTGCTCGCGAGCGTCGTCGGCATCGACCGTCGTGGCCGCCGGCAGGGTGCCATCGTCGAGGTGCTGGAGCGCCGCTCGCCGCGCCTGGTCGGCCGCGTGGTCATCGAGAACGGCGTGACCCTGGTCGAGCCGGACGATCGCCGCCTGCACCAGAACATCATGATTCCTTCCGGCCGCGACGCCGGCGCCCGCTCGGGCGAGATCGTCGTGGTGGAGATCACCGATCCGCCGACCCAGCACCGTGGCCCCATGGGCACCGTGCGCGCCGTCCTCGGTGAGCGCCTGCAGCCGTCGCTGGTGGTCGAGATGGCCATTGCCAGCCACGACCTGCCGCATGAGTTCCCGCCGGAGGTCATCCGTCAGGCTGAGGAAGTCGAGCCCAAGGTGACGTCCGAAGAGCGCAAGGGCCGCACGGACATCCGCAAGCTTCCGCTGGTCACCATCGATGGCGAAGACGCGCGTGACTTCGATGACGCGGTGTATGCCGAGTCGCTGAAGGACGGCGGTTTCCGTCTCATCGTGGCGATCGCCGACGTCTCGCACTATGTGCCGGTCGGTACGCCGCTCGACGTCGAGGGCTACAACCGCAGCACGTCCACGTATTTCCCGGGCTTCGTCGTGCCGATGCTGCCCGAGACGCTTTCCAACGGCATCTGCTCGCTGATGCCAAGGGTCGAACGTCTGTGCATGGTCTGCGACATGGAGATCGACGAGGACGGCGACGTCGTACGCTCCAAGTTCTACGACGCGGTGATGTTCTCGCACGCGCGCCTCACCTATAACAAGGTCTGGCAGGCGGTGGGCGAGCGCAACGCGGACGTTCGTGACGAGATCGCCGACGTCCTGCCGCAGGTCGAAACGCTGCACAAGCTCTACAAGGTCATGGCGAAGGCGCGCAAGCGTCGCGGTGCCATCGATTTCGAAACACCGGAAGTGAAGTTCCGTCTCGGTCCCGCGGGCGATGTCGAATCGATGGGCGCGTCCGATCGCAACGATGCGCACAAGATGATCGAGGAATGCATGATCGCCGCCAACGTGCAGGCGGCTCGCTTCCTGACCAAGCGCAAGATCCCCGCGCTGTATCGCGTGCATGCGCCGCCCCCGGCGGAAAAGTACGACGACCTCCTGCAGTTCCTGAAGGAGTTCAAGCTGAAGATGCCGCCGGCGGACGAAGTCACGCCAGCCGATTTCTCGGCGTTGCTGAAGAAAGTGCAGGACCGCCCGGAAGCGGAGCTGATCCAGTCCGTGCTGCTGCGTGCGCAGAGCATGGCGATCTACCATCCGGAGAACCAGGGCCACTTCGGTCTGGCACTGGACGCGTATGCCCACTTCACGTCGCCCATCCGCCGTTATCCCGACCTGCTGGTACATCGTGCCATTCGCTACGCGCTGACCCGCGGCAAGCCGGCCGATTACATCTACAGCGATACGCAGATGTCCGCGATGGCGATCCACTGCTCGCAGCGTGAGCGCCGTGCCGAAGAGGCCGAGCGCGACGTGGATGAGCGTTTCAAATGCGCGTGGATGGAGAAGCACGTCGGCGAGGAATTCGCGGGCACCATCACCGGCGTTACCTCGTTCGGTCTGTTTGTCGAGTTGTCCGCCTCGCGCGTATCGGGTCTGGTGCATGTTTCGCAGTTGCCCAACGATTACTACAAGTTCGATCCCGTACGTCACCTGTTGCAGGGTGAGCGCACGGGCGTGGCGTATCGCCTCGGTGACTACGTGAGCGTGCAGGTGCTGCGCGCCAGCCTGGAGGATCGCAAGATCGACTTCCGCCTGGTCGCACGTCTGGCCGAGTTGCCGAAGCCTGCGCCGAAGGTCGTGGCTGCGGCCAAGCCGGCGCCTCGCTCGGGCATGCTGGAGGCGGGGATGGCGATGGGCCGTGCCGCGAAGAAGGCCGTCGGCCGGATCTTCGGCAAGAAGACGGCGGCCCCGGTTGCGGTTGAAGAGCCGGTTGAGCATCATGCGCGTCCCGCGCGGGCGCCCAGGCGCGAGGCGGAGGCCGAGACCTCGTCACGAAAGCGCGGCTCCTCGGCCGGCGGTTCGCGGCAGGGCTCGTCACGCCAGGACACGGCGTCGCAAGGTGGCTCACGCCCGCGTGGCCCGCGTCAGGCTGACGAGGCACGGGCGGAGGATGCGCGTCCGTCAGGTCGTCGTGGCGCTCGTCGGGACGACAGTCGCGATGCGTCTCCCGATACCTCGGCGCGCAAAGTCACATCGAGGCGCCGTGCGGCGTCCGACGTCGCGCAGGCGCCCGTCGCAAAGAAATCCACGGCGAAGAAAAGCGCCGTAACGAAAACGGCGGCCGGTCCGGCGCCGACGGACCAGACCCCCGCGAAGACATCCGCAGGTCGGCGTGGGCCGCGTAAACCCAGGAGCAAGCCGCAAGCATGAGTGAGACGTGGATCGTAGGGATCAATCCGGTCGAAGGCTCTCTCGCCAACGACCCGGATCGTGTCCGTGAAGTACTGATCGAGCAGAACTCGAAGAATGCCCGTGTCAACGAGATCGCCGCGCAAGCGCGCAAGCTCGGGCTCATCGTCAAGACGGTGAGCAAGGAGCAGCTCGAGAAGCTCGGTGGCGAAGCCCGCCATCAGGGTGTCATCGCGCGGTACGAAACACCGCCGCTCCGCGACGAGAGTGCGTTGCCCGGTCTGCTCGAGGCGGCCGGTGCGGACGCGCTGGTGCTCGTGCTCGACGGTGTGACGGATCCGCATAACCTCGGTGCCTGCCTGCGCAGCGCGGCGGCCGCGAACGTCACCGCCGTGGTGATGCCTAAGGACCGCGCGGTCGGCATTACCCCCACGGTCCGTCGTGCGTCGGCCGGCGGCGCGGATCTGGTGCCGGTCATTGCCGTCACCAATCTCGCCCGCGCCCTGCGCCTGCTCAAGGACGCAGGCGTGTGGATCACGGGGATGGACGGCGATACGGATCAGTCGCTCTATGCCATCGATCTGAAGGGTCCGGTCGCGCTGGTCATGGGTAGCGAAGGTGACGGCATGCGCCGCCTTACCCGCGATACCTGTGACTTCGTGGCGAAGATCCCGATGCCGGGTGGCATGGAGAGTCTCAACGTGTCCGTCGCTACGGGTATCGTGTTGTTCGAGGCGCTGCGTCAGCGAGGTGCGAAGAAATGAGTTCGATGTTCTGGCATGACTGGGCCGGCCTGGTCGGCGTTGCGCTGGTGCTGGTCGCGTTTTTTCTGCTTCAGGCACATAAGCTGTCGGGGCAGGGGTATACGTACCAGGTGATGAACCTGCTGGGTGCCTTCGGCATCCTGCTTTCCCTGATCTTCGGCATGTTCAACCTGTCCGCGTTCGTGCAGGAACTGGCCTGGTTCCTCATCAGCGTGTACGGCATCGTGCGTGGTGTCCGGGCGCGCAAGGCGGTCGTTCCACCGGTCGTCTGAGGCATTCGGTCAGCGGGGGGTTACACCTCCCCCGTATAATGCAAAACGGACCGGCGCAATGCCGGTCCGCCCCTTGGGGACGACCCCGGGGCGCGCACTATCTCCACGGGGACGACCCCGCTCTTGCGGAGCTCACTCTCATGTATTGGTTCATCCTCGTCCTTGCCGGGCTGTTCGAGATCGCCTGGGCGGTCGGCCTGAAATACACCGAAGGATTTTCGAAGCCGCTACCCAGCGTGCTTACGGGTGGCGCGATGCTCGTCAGCATCGTCCTGCTCGCCTGGGCGACGAGAAAATTGCCGCTCGGAACGGCTTACGCGGTGTGGACAGGCATCGGTGCCGTCGGCGCCGTGACGCTCGGCATCATCCTCTTCGGCGAATCGGCGCAGCCGTTGCGGCTGCTTTGCGTCGGACTGATCGTCGTCGGGATTCTTGGGTTGAAGCTGACGTCGGCGACGTAAAACCCCGGCAGGGCGGTTGCCCTGCCGGCCGCCTCTTATTTATCGAAATCCGGATTCGCGGTGGTGTCGCGCTTGGTGCGCGGTGCCACCAGCGGCTCGCCGTGAACGACGAACCAGACGTTCTCGGCGATGTTGGTCGCGTGGTCGCCGATGCGCTCGATGTTCTTTGCCATGAACAGGAGATGGGTGCAGGGCGTAATGTTGCGCGGGTCTTCCATCATGTACGTCAGCAGCGCGCGGAAGACGACCGTATAGGCCTCATCCAGATCCGCATCCGACTTCCACACTTCATAAGCGGCTTCGGCGTCCTGCTCGTCGTACGCCTTGAGCACGTTGCGCAACTGGTCCGCGGCCAGCTCGGCCAGGTTTTTGAGGCCGCCGGCGGCGGTGATCGGGGCGACACGGCTGAGCGGGATGGAACGCTTGGCCACGTTGGCGGCGTAGTCGCCGATGCGCTCGATGTCGGCGGCGATACGCAGCGCGGCGAATACGTTGCGCAGATCGCCGGCGATCGGCGCGCGCAGCGCGAGCAGACGCACGACATCCTGGCTGATTTCCTGCTCAAGTGAATCGAGTGCGTCGTCGTTGTCGACCACGCGCTGGGCGGCGCGCTCGTCACGACGTTCGACCACGTCGATGGCGGCTTCGAGCTGCGCGACGGCGATCTCGCCCATGCGGACGATTTCGCCGGTGAGACGCTTCAGTTCGTCGTCGTAGCTCTTGATGATGTGCTGGTGCGGAGTATTCATCGCGGGACCTCGAAATAGGGGGCGCTCAGCCGAACCGGCCGGTGATGTAGTCTTCGGTCTGCTTCTTGTCCGGCTTGGTGAAGATCTTCTCGGTCCGGTCGAACTCGATGAGCTCGCCCATGTACATGAACGCGGTCATGTCCGAGCAGCGCGCCGCCTGCTGCATGTTGTGCGTCACGATGACGATGGTGAACTGGCTCTTGAGCTCCTCGACCAGCTGCTCGATGCGGCTCGTGGCGATCGGATCCAGCGCGGAGGTCGGCTCGTCGAGCAGCAGCACTTCCGGCTTCAGGGCGATGCCGCGGGCGATGCACAGACGCTGTTGCTGGCCGCCGGAGAGGCCGAGTGCGCTCTGCTTGAGCTTGTCCTTCACCTCGTCCCACAGTGCGGCGCCACGCAGCGCCTGCTCGACACGGCCCTCCATGTCGGTGCGGTTGAGCTTTTCGTGGTGACGAATGCCGTAAGCGACGTTCTCGAAAATCGTCATGGGGAACGGCACCGGCTTCTGGAACACCATGCCGACCTTGCTGCGCAGGCGGTTGAGCGAGTACTTCGGGTCGAGGATGTTCTCGCCGTCGAGCACGATCTCGCCGCTGGCGCGCAGATTCGGGTAGATCGCGTAGATGCGGTTGAAGATGCGCAGCAGGGTGGACTTGCCGCAGCCCGACGGACCGATGATGGCGGTGACCTTCTTCTCCGGTACGTCCATGGCGATGTGCTTCAGCGCATGGAACTCACCGTAATGGAAGTTGAGGTCGCGCACGGTCATCTTCGCCGGCACCTGGCCGAGGTCGACGGCGGCGGCATGCGGCGAGGTGCCGAATCCCGGCTTGGAGGCGACTTCGTTCATCTTAGTCATGGGACACCTTGGAACGCGAGAAGGCGAGGCGGGCGATCAGGCTGAGCGCCAGCACGAACATGGTCAGGACGAAAGCACCGGCCCAGGCGAGCGTGTTGATGTCCGGGCTCGGGTCCTTGGTGTATTCGTAGATGACCTGGGGCAGGCTCGGCATCTTGTCGATCGGGTTGAACGTCATGAAGTTGTTGCCGAACGCCGTGAACAGCAGCGGCGCGGTTTCACCGCTGATGCGGGCCAGGGCCAGCAGGATGCCGGTGACGATACCCGAGCGCGCCGAACGCACCAGGATCTGCATCGTCAGCTTCCACTGCGGGACACCCAGCGACAGTGCCGCTTCGCGCAGCGTGCCGGGTACCAGGCGGAGCATTTCATCCGTGGTGCGGACGATGACGGGCAGGGCGATCAGCGCCAGCGCGATGCCGCCAGCGATGCCCGAGAACGTCACGTCGCCATTGGTCAGCCACTTGGACGGCAGGACGATCACCGTGTAGACGAACAGACCGAGCACGATCGACGGCGCCGACAGCAGGATGTCGTTGAGAAAACGGATCGTGGGACCGAGCTTCGAGCGGCGCGAATACTCGGCGAGCCAGGTGCCCGCGGCCACGCCGATCGGCGTGGCGATCAGGATACCCAGCACGTTGAGGATCAGGCTGCCGACCATGGCATTGGCCAGGCCACCCTCTTCGCGATACGCCGTGATCTTGGTGAACAGCTGCGGCTTCAGTCCCGCGAGCCCCTGGCTCAGGGTCTCCCACAGGATCCACGCGAGGAAGAGCAGGCCGATGCAGGTCGCCACGATGCTGAAGGCCATCGCGAGGATGTTCTTGATCCGGCGCCTGGTATAGAGCGAGGCGGACATCAGTTGCCCTCCTTCGACGCCAGGCGGCGGAGCATGAGTCTCGCGATCATCAGCACGATGAAGGTCACTACGAAGAGCAGGAAGGCGATCGCCATGAGCGCGGACTTCTGCAGACCCTCGGCCTCACCGAACTGGTTGGCGATGGTCGAGGCGATCGTACTACCGGTTTCGAGCAGCGACGGCGTGAACTTGAAGGTGTTGCCGATGACGAAAGCCACCGCCATCGTCTCGCCGAGCGCCCGGCCCAGGCCGAGAAACACGCCGCCGATCACGGCCGTGCGGGTGTAGGGGACGACGATGTCCCAGACCACTTCCCACGTGCTGGAGCCCAGGGCGTAAGCGGACTCCTTCAGGCGGGTGGGCACGGTCTGGAAGACCTCGCGCATCACGGAAGAGATGAACGGGATGATCATCACCGCCAGCACCAGTCCCGCGGTGAGCACGCCGGCGCCGAAGAACGGGTACTCGCTGGAGAAGAACTTCGCGATGAATGGCACGTGCTGGACCAGCCACGACACCTTGCCGTCCGGCGGGTCCGCGCTGAAGTTGTTCATCAGCCACGGCTTGACGTTCTCCGCCACGAACGGGGCGAAGATGAAGAGACCCCACATGCCGTAGATGATCGATGGAATGCCGGCCAGCAGTTCGATGGCCGAGCTGACCGGACCGCGCATCCAGCCAGGGGCGATCTCGGTAAGAAAGAGGGCGATGCCGAAACTGACCGGCACGGCGAATGTAAGGGCGATGATCGCGGTGCCGACCGTGCCGACCACCGGCACCAGGGCGCCGTACTGGTTGTTGCTCGGATCCCACACGGCGCTGGTAAGAAAGCCCCAGCCGAAGGTGGCGAACGCGTCGCGGCCCAGCCAGAGCGTGGAAGCGGCGGCGCCGACGAGGCAGAGCAGAACGAGCAGGGCGCAGGCCTTCAGGGCCCAGCCGAACAGCCGGTCGTTACGCGTATCCCGCGCATTCCGGGACGCTTCCGCCTGACGTTCCTGGTCGGGCACGGCGTTGCTGACGGTGGCGTGCATGATGGGTTCGGGTTCCCGGGAGCCTATGCAAACGTGTGGGTCGCCGTCCCTGTCGGAACGGCGACCCCCTTGGACGATACTCTGGACCGGCTATATGACAGCCGGTCCGTTGAGACCGGATGGATCAGTTCTTGAACTCGGCAGCCCAGTAGGCTTCGATCTGCTGGACGAGAGCCGGCGGCAGCGCGACGTAGTCGAGCGAAGCGGCCTGCGACTGACCCTTCTCGAGCGACCACTTGAAGAAGTCGAAGGCGACCTTGCTGTGCAAGGCGTTCTTGGACTTTTTGTACATGATGACCCACGTCGTCGCCGTGATCGGCCACGCCTGGGCGCCCGGGGCGTTGGTCATGATCAGGTTGAAGTCCTTGGCCGACTTCCAGTCCGCCGTGGAGGCGGCAGCGGCGAACGCGTCGGCGTTCGGCTGGACCCACGTACCGGCAGCGTTCTGCATCTGCGTGTACGAGAGCTTGTTCTTGGTGGCGTAAGCGTATTCGACATAGCCGATCGAGCCCGGGATCTGACGGACGTACTGCGAGACGCCCTCGTTACCCTTGCCGCCGACGCCCGCCGGCCATTCGACGGCCGTGCCGAACTTCACCTTGGACGCCCACTCCGGGTTGACCTTGGACAGGTAGTTGGTGAAGTTGAACGAAGTGCCCGAACCGTCCGAACGGTGCACGACGGTGATCTTGACGTCCGGAATCTTCACGCCCGGATTCAGGGCGGCGATGGCCGGGTCGTTCCAGCGGGCGATCTTGCCCAGATAGATGTCGCCAAGCAGTTTGCCATCGATCTTCAGCTGACCCGGGGCGATGCCCTGCAGGTTGACGATGGGCACGATGCCACCGACGACGACCGGGAACTGGCCCAGACCGAACTTGGTGAGGTCTTCAGCGCTCATCGGAGCATCGGACGCGCCGAAGTCGATGGTGCCTTCCTTGATCTGGGCGATACCCGCACCCGAACCGACGGACTGATAGTTCAGCTTGTTGCCGGTGGCTTCGGCGTACGTCGCCGACCACTTCGACAGGACCGGGTAAACGAAGCTCGAGCCGGCGCCCGTGATGTCGGTGGCCTGGGCGGACATGCCGAACAGGGAAGCGGCGACGAGCGCAGCGATGCGGAGTTTACGTGTGAACACGGAGTAGTCCTCGGATGGATGAGTGTCAGGCGTTGACCGCCTGGGGCCGTATTGCAGCCCTGCCGTGTTGCAATGAGACGTACTGAATGTTGCAGCGATATGACAGCATCCGATTTGCTGTCATATTCATGAACTTACGAAATGCCTCAGACTTCGATCGGGGCCGTCTGGTCGCGCTCCGCGAGCTCCAGGCGGCGCCAGCGATTGACGATTTCACAGAAAAGCTCGGCGGTGCGCTCGGCGTCGTAGATCGCCGAATGGGCTTCGCGGCTGTCGAACGGGATGCCGGCGGCCAGTACGGCCTTGCTCAGGACCGTCTGTCCGTAGGCGAGGCCGCCCAGCGTGGCCGTGTCGAAGCAGCTGAAAGGATGGAACGGATTGCGCTTGTGCCCCACGCGGCGCACGGCCGCATTAAGGAAGGCCAGATCGAATGCGGCGTTATGGCCCACCAGCACGGCGCGCTGGCACTCCGAGGCCTTGACCGCCTCGCGCACCGCATTGAAGACGTGATCCAGGGCCTGACGCTCGGGCAGGGCGCCGCGGAACGGGTGGTCCGGATCGATGCCGGTGATCTCGAGGGACCGCGGGTCGATATTGGCGCCCGGGAAGGGCTCCACATTGGCCGCGACGGCCGGCTGGGGGACGAGCAGGCCCGATGGCTCCATGGTGACGGCCACCACGGCGATCTCCAGCAGCGCGTCACGCTCCGAATCGAATCCCCCGGTTTCCACATCCACGATCACGGGCAGAAAGCCCCGGAACCGCGCGGCCATCGTCGAAGCGGTGCTGTTACTGGTCGTATCCATGCGTCAAGGATATCAGCCGGGGGGCCATCCGGCGTCCGTCTGTGCCGTCCGTGTTAAGCGGATGTGCGCATGTCTTCGATCTGTAACAAAAATTGCATTGAACGGTAAACGCCACGGCCCATCCTTCGCGCCGTTGGCCCCGCTTGAGGTTTTTCGGACAGAAAAAGCTCAGTGGGGACACAGGGGACCACACACATTCTAAAAACCAAGCGGAGAAATCCCATGCGTTCCAAGTTGCTCACGGTGGCCATCGCCGCCGGTCTGGGCCTGACGAGCTTCTCGGCCCTCGCCGCGACGCAGAAGTCGCAGCAGCCGGCCCGCGTCACGGTCGACGCCGCCACCCTCCAGCAGCTGCAGGCGCAGCTGGCCGCCCTCCAGAGCCAGGTCGCCGACCTTCAGGCCAAGCAGGAAGCCCAGGCTGACGCACAGATCGAGACGGCCAAGGCCGTGAACGACGTGCAGGTGACCGCCGCCAAGCCGGCCGACGAGCTCGCGAAGAAGCTCGACGCACTGAACAAGCTGGTCGACAACACGAAGATCGGCGGCACGATGTTCTTCGACGTGACCAATCAGGATCACGACGAGAAGATCGGCAACGGCCGTTCGATCCAGAAGGATGGTCACGGTTCGGTCAACGGCACGGGTTTCGACGTCAAGCGCTTCTACCTGACCGTCGACCACAAGTTCAACGATATCTGGTCGGCCAACCTGACGACCGACTTCAGCTACCAGTCGTCGCTCTCGTCCACGAGCCTGTTCGTGAAGAAGGCCTACGTGCAGGGCAAGTTCGACCAGCTGTTCACGGTGCGCTTCGGTGCATCCGACATGCCCTGGATCCCGTTCGTCGAGAAGTGGTACGGCTACCGCTACGTCGAGAACACCATCACCGATCGCTCGTTTGAAGGTGGTCGCAGCGGTGGTACCGCAACCGCCGGCGGCGTCGGCGCCTTCGGCAACTCGTCCGACTGGGGTATCCACGCGATGGGTGCCACGACCGGCGACAACTCGGTCAACTACCAGGTGTCCGTGGTCAACGGTCGCGGCTACCGCAACCTGAGCCGCTCCAAGAGCGTCGACACGGAAGCCCGCCTCGGCTACTCGCCGATCGAGCAGATGGTCATCGCCATCGGCGGTTACAGCGGCAAGCGCGGCAACGACGTCGAGGCTGGCGCCCCGACCCGTACGGCGACTCGCGGCGATGCCCTGCTGGCGTGGCGCGACAAGACCTGGGGCGTCGGTGCGGAATATTTCCACACCGAAAACTGGGACGACATCCTGAAGTATCAGGGTACGGGCGCCGGCACCGGCGTGGCCACCGGCACGACCAAGGACAAGGCCGACGGTTACTCGCTCTGGGCTGACTGGAAGTTCTACGACCAGTTCGCCGTCTTCGCTCGTTACGACAAGGTCGACTACAAGTACGACAACCTGGTCAACGTCGAAGAGAAGATCAAGGACAAGTACTACAACGCAGGCGTCTCTTACGACGTGCTGAAGAACCTGAAGCTGGCCCTCGTCTACAAGCACAACAAGCTCGACGGCCCGTTCGCTACCCCTTACCACTACAAGACCAACGAAGTGGGCTTCTGGGGCATGCTGACCTTCTGATCGATATCGGAACGGAGTTCTGCTCAGGGACGAACCGGACGGCGGGCGCAAGCCCGCCGTTTTTTTGCCTTACGCGGCCATGCGTTCGTGGTAACTGACCCTGTCAGCGAATTCTCGTTGCGAATGATCTCAGGCAGCCAACGGTCTTTCGGACGTCCATATCTGAATAAGCGCGGGCCGCTTCGTGCCCGGTCACCGGCAAAAAACCGTTGCCACGTCACGTTTCAGCACACAAAAATGCCCCAAGCCTGAATTTGTTGCATCGCCACACTTGCGAACGTCATGAAGCCTGTCGTAGGTTCGGGCTCATGCAGACCCTTTTCGCCCCCGCCATGCGCCGCTTCGCGAGCACGATTTTCGTGTTCTTCGCGTTGTTCGTCGCGTGCGTCGGCGTGAATGCGGCGCCCTCCGCCAGCGGCCTCGCCGCGGCGGAGGCTTCCCAGGAACACGCGGCGCAGCACGCGCTGGCGGTTGCCGACGACACGGCCTCGTTCGACGATCAGGATCCCGTGCCGTCGCTGGAAGACAATAGCGGCGGCCTCGACGATACCTTCGACGTCCCCCCTCAGCATGTCGTGATGATTCCCCACGTCAGCACCTCCCGTCATGCGGACGTCCGGCCGGCGCCTCACGCGCATCATCCCAGCCTCGAGCTGCGGCCTCCGATCGTCTGATCGGTCCGGCGCCTTCACGCGCCGACAGCCCCACCTTCTTTTTCTCACCTGCAGTTTTCGTGCGCTGGCAATCCGCCAGCCGCCGCGAGCGTGCGCGCTCGTGCCTTGTTTTCGCCAACGAAGAGAGAAACCACCATGGAACGTCTCATCCAGGGCTTCGATAATTTCCGCCGCAACATGACCGACGATCAGCGCGAGGTATTCGCCAAGCTGGCGTCCGGCCAGACGCCGCATACGATGTTCATCACGTGTGCCGACTCGCGCATCATGCCGGAGCTGATCTTCAACGCTCAGCCGGGCGACCTGTTCGTTTACCGCAACGTCGGCAACATCGTTCCGCCGTACGCGCAGCACGTCAGTGGCGTGGTCGCCGCCATCGAATACGCGGTGACGGCGCTGAAGGTGCAGCACATCGTCATCTGCGGCCACTCCGACTGCGGCGCGATGAAGGCGCTGCAGAACCCGGCGGCGCTGAAGGGCAAACCGTCGGTCGAGCAGTGGCTGAAGCACGCCGACGTGGCTCGCTACGTCGTCGCCGAGAATCGTCCGACCATCCTGGGCGAAGAGGGTCTGCGTTATCTCACCGAAGAAAACGTAGTCGGCCAGCTCGAACACATGCGCACGCTGCCCGCCGTCGCAGCCGCGATCGCCAACGGCAGCCTGCGTATTCACGGCTGGATCTACGACATCGCCAACACCGAAATCACCGCCTTCGATCCGTTGGAAGGAAGGTTCCGTCCCCTCGTCGCCGGCGATGCACACGCGCCGGACGCGACACCGCACGCGCGTTTCTCCACGCCCGTGCCGGTAGCAAACGCCGCTTAAGGAAGGCACGACATGCGCGCATATTTCTCCCAGGGCCTCTTTGGCCGCGACCTCCTCGGCTCGGTGGTCGTCTTTCTTGTCGCTCTGCCTCTGTGCATGGGTATCGCGATCGCGTCGGGCATGCCGCCCAGCGCAGGACTGATCACCGGCATCGTGGGCGGAATCATCGTCGGTTCGATCGCGGGGTCGCCGCTGCAGGTCAGCGGTCCCGCGGCGGGCCTCGCGGTCCTGGTGTTTGAACTTGTGCGCGAGCACGGCGTGGCCGCTCTTGGCCCCGTCGTGCTGCTTGCCGGCCTGATTCAGATCGTCGCCGGTCTGTGCAAGGTCGGCGTCTGGTTCCGGATGACGTCGCCGGCGGTGGTCGCCGGCATGTTGTCCGGCATCGGCATCCTGATCGTCGCGTCCCAGTCCCATGTGTTGCTGGACGCGATTCCGAAAGCACGCGGTCTCGAAAACTTCGCGGCGCTCCCCTCCGCAGCGTGGGAATCGGTCACCGGTGCCGCGGAAGGGCAGGCCCCCGCCGCCCTGATGATCGGCCTGGGCACCATTGCGATCATGCTCGGCTGGGAGAAGCTGCGCCCGGCGAAGCTCCGCTTCGTGCCGGGTGCCTTGCTCGCGGTGGTTGCGATGACGCTCATCGCGCAACTGACGGCGGTGGACGTCAAGCGAGTCGACGTGCCCGCCAACCTGTTTTCGGCGGTGAGCCTGCCGAGCATGGGTAGCCTCTTCGGACTGTTCGACGCGTCGCTGCTGGTCGCGGCGGCGACGTTTGCGTTCATCGCCAGCGCGGAGACGCTGCTCTCCGCGGCCGCGGTGGATCGCATGCACAACGGCGTGCGGACGAACTACGACCGCGAACTGACGGCGCAGGGCGTCGGCAATCTGATCTGCGGTTTCCTCGGTGCGTTGCCGATGACGGGCGTGATCGTGCGTAGCGCCGCGAACGTGCAGGCCGGCTCAGCCACACGTATGGCGTCGATCCTGCACGGCGGCTGGTTGCTGGCCTTCGTGATGCTGCTTCCGTGGTTGATGCGCATGACGCCCATCTCCTGCCTGGCCGGCATCCTGGTCTTTACCGGCGTGAAGATGGTCAATCCCGGCCAGATCAAGACACTGGCGGCGTACGGCAAAGGTACGGCGGCGGTCTATGTCGCGACCACCGTGGCTATCGTTGCCACCGACCTGCTGACCGGCGTGATCGTCGGCTTCGGTCTCTCGCTGTTCCGCCTGGCGCTGTTGTCGTCGAAGCTCAAGATGGACGTGCAGCACCACGACGAGCCGGGTCAGGCGACGCTCCACCTCGAGGGTTCCGCGACGTTCCTCAAGGTGCCGACGATGGCACGCAAGCTGGAGGCCGTGCCGGCCAATACGCGCCTCAGCGTGCGGATGGATCGCCTGGTGCATGTCGACCAGGCGTCGCTGGAGCTATTGCGGGAGTGGGGGCAGAACGCCTCGAAACGCGGCTGCGAACTCGTCGTGGACTGGCACGAACTGGGACGGCGGGTCGAGGGTTCCAGACAGGCTGCGTAGCAGCGCGCCTCGCACGCGACATTCCCTCGCGAAGAAGAAAAGCCGGCTCAGGCCGGCTTTGTCTTCTGTTTATAAGCGCACAGGTCGATGATCGCGCAGTTCGGACACTCCGGCTTACGCGCCTTACAAACATAACGCCCGTGCAGGATCAGCCAGTGATGCGCATCCTGGATGAACTCTTTCGGGATGACCTTCTCGAGCTTGTCTTCAACCTTGCGTACATCCGGTCCGGGTGCCAGCCCCGTGCGGTTGGCCACCCGAAAAATGTGCGTGTCGACGGCAATCGTCGGCTGGCCGAACGCCGTGTTGAGCACCACATTGGCGGTCTTGCGACCGACGCCCGGCAGTTCTTCGAGCGCCTCGCGTGACTGCGGTACTTCGCCGTCGTAACGATCCACGAGAATCCGGCTCATGGCGATCAGGTTCTTCGCCTTGTTGTTGTAGAGCCCGATCGTGCTGATGTACGTCTTGAGTTTTTCGAGCCCCAGGTCGAGGATCTTCTGTGCCGTGTTGGCGACAGGAAACAGCTTGCGCGTCGCCTTGTTCACGCCGACGTCGGTGGCCTGTGCGGACAGCGCCACGGCGGAAAGCAACTCGAACGGCGTGGTGTATTCGAGTTCGGTTTTCGGATGCGGATCCAGCTCGCGCAGGCGGCTGAACATCTCGACCACGTTGGCTTTTTTCACGGAGTGTCCTTCTTCCGCAGCCTCGCGCGGGCGAGCGCTTCGAGGACCGCGTTGCGTGCGGTGGGCGCGGCGACCACGGCCTTGTTCGCTTCGAGCTGGCGTTCGCGCTCGGCACGCTCCTGAGCAAGACGTGCCTCACGGCGCTGGAAATGACGTCGCGCCGCGTCGGCGTGCTCGCGGTCGTCCGCCTGTGCCAGCGGCATCGGATCGAGCCGGATGCAGTCGACGGGGCAGGCGGGTACGCAGAGTTCGCAGCCGGTGCACAGATCGCTGACCACGGTGTGCATCACTTTGGATGCACCGAGGATCGCATCGACCGGGCACACCTGGATGCACTTGGTGCAGCCGATACAATCGGCTTCGACGATGCGCGCGAGCGTGCGCGGCTTCTCCACGCCATGCGTCGGATCGAGCGGCACCACGGGACGATCGAGCAGGGCGGCCAGACGGGCGATGCCGATGGCACCACCCGGCGGGCAGCGATCGATGCCCGCTTCATCGGCGGCGATCGCCTCCGCGTAGGGGCGGCAGCCATGGAAACCGCACTGCTCGCACTGGGTCTGCGGCAGGAGCGTGTCGATGCGGTCGGCGAGCGTTGGCGTCATGGCTGGCGCGTTGCCGGGTCGTGTTTAGCGGACGGTGGCGCCCGGCGCCGCACCCTGGTCGGCGTCGAGGAGGAACAGGTCCGCACCGCCGTCACCGGCGGACAGGATCATGCCCTCGGACAGACCGAAGCGCATCTTGCGCGGCGCGAGGTTGGCGATGAAGACCACGTTGCGGCCGACGAGCTTCTCCGGCTCGCCATACGCGGCGCGGATGCCCGAGAAGATCTGGCGCGTGCCGAGCGTGCCGGCATCCAGTTCGAAGCGGAGCAGCTTGTCCGAGCCTTCGACAAACTCGCAGACGGTCACCTTGCCGATACGCAGGTCGAGCCTGGCGAAGTCGTCGATGGAAATGGTGGCGGCGGTATCGGTGGAGGCGGTAGCGGTGGCGTCGGTCATGGGCTTCGGAGCTTCTTTGGGTTTCTTGGCGGGCCTGGCTTCCGCGGCGGCTTCGCGAGCCTGCTCAGCGGGAGTCAGCGATTCTTTCGAGGCGTCGACCATGGCGGCGATCTTCTTCGGATCGAGACGTCCGAACAGCGGCGAGAACGCATTGACGGTGTGGCCGAACAGCTCGCGGCGTGCGTCGGCGAACGTCGCGATCGGCGCGCCGAGGAATGCCTCAGCGGCGGCGACGGTGGTCGGCACGATGGGCTTGAGCAGGCCGGACAGCAGGCGGAACGCGTTGATCGCGAACGAGCAGGCCTGCTGCAGTTCGTCGCGGCGCGCCTCGTCCCTGGCGATCACCCAGGGTGCCTTGGCTGCGATGTAGCCGTTGACCGCATCGGACATCGACACAAACCGGCGCGTCGCTTCGGCATATTCGTCGGCTTCGTAGACGGCTTCGATGCCTTCGTACTGTGCCAGGAGGTCCTTCCACAGTGCGGTCGCCTCGTCGTCGAAGCGATCGGACAGCTTGCCGGCGAAATGCGTGTGCAGGAAGCCCGCCGTACGGCTGGCGATGTTCGCCCACTTGCCGACCAGATGCGAGTTGACGCGTTCCTCGAACGACTTGAGGTCAAGGTCGACGTCGATCGGCTGCGGGCCAAGCATGGTGGCGAAGTAGTAGCGCAGGGCTTCCGGGTCGAGGCCGGAGTCCAGGAACGTGCGCGCCTGAATGAAGGTGCCGCGCGACTTGGACATCTTCGCGCCGTTGACCGTCAGGTAACCGTTGGTATGCAGCGCGGTTGGCACGCGCATACCCGCGCCGTGCAGCATCGCCGGCCAGAAAAGGCCATGGAAGTTGATGATGTCCTTGCCGACGAAGTGGTGCATTTCGGCGGTGCTGTCTGCACGCAGGAAGTCGTCGAAGACGATGCCCTTGCGCTCGCACAGTGCCTTGAACGAGGCGAGGTAACCCGCCGGTGCGTCGAGCCACACGTAGAAGAACTTGCCCGGCGCGTCGGGGATCGGAAATCCGAAATACGGCGCATCGCGCGAGATGTCCCAGTCACGCAGGCCGCCGTCGATCCATTCCGCCAGCTTGGCGACGACGCTGCTGTTGGCGGTGGGCTTACCGTCGGTGTACTTGCCCGCGAACCAGTCGCGCAGCAGCTGCTCGAACTTGCCGAGCTCGAAGAAGTAATGCTCGGAGTCACGCAGCACGGGGGTAGCGCCCGACATCACCGAGTACGGGTTGATCAGATCGGTCGGTGCGTAGGTGGCGCCGCAGTTCTCGCAGTTGTCGCCGTACTGGTCTGGCGTGCCGCAGTTGGGGCAGGTGCCCTTGATGTAGCGGTCCGGCAGGAACATGTCACGCGTGGGGTCATACAGCTGCTGGATGTCGCGGCGGGCGATATACCCGGCATCACGCAGGCGCACGTAGATGTCCGTCGCGATTTCCCGGTTTTCCGGGGAATGCGTCGTGTGGTACTGGTCGTAGCTGAAGTGGAAGTCGGTGAAATCCGCTTCGTGCGACGCGCGGATACCCGCGATGTATTCCTCAGGCGTCAGCCCGACCTTCTCGGCGGCCAGCATGATCGGCGTGCCGTGGGCGTCCTCACCGGCGACATACCAGACCTCGTTGCCCTGCATTCGCTGCGCCCGCGCCCAGATGTCGGCTTCGATGTAGCCGAGCATATGGCCCAGATGAAGCGGGCCGTTGGCGTAGGGTAGAGCGTTGGTAACCAGGATGCGGCGGGCCATGAGGATCGCGGTCTGCTTTGGGACCGGGGATTATGGCATGCGAAGGGGGCGACGGGCCCCTGGCCCCCGCCCCCGTAGGAGCGCGCCTTGCGCGCGATGTCTTTGATTATTCCGCCCGCACCCATTCCTGGCTGCGACCGATCAGCGAAAATCCGATATACCCGTGCACATCGAGCTTCTTGCCGCCGTCCTCGAGCTTCAGGGTCACCTTGTAGATCTTGCCCTTGGCCGGGTCGAGGATCTGACCGCCGGACCACTCGTCGCCGTCCTTCTTCAGGCCCCACATGATGGTCATGCCTTCGATGGGCTTGTTGTTGCGCTCCCCATCGCACTCGGAGCAGACCGGGTGAGGACCGTGGTCGGATTTGAGCACCTCCACGACCTTGCCTTCCAGCAGACCGCCGTGCTCGGTGATCTCGACGATCGACTTCACTTCGTGGGTCTTGTCGTCGATGGTCTTCCACTTGCCGACCGGGGTATCCGTGGCGGCGAAGGCGGGGAGGGCGCTCGCGACGAGGGCGAGGGCAGCGACGGTGCGGATCAGGGACTTCATAGGATGGCGGTGCTCCCCATACGGTAAGGTACGGCCGGAGCCTGACGAGCGGCGGCAGCCCCGTCAAGCTGCATCGCGCCACGAGGCAAGGCTGCGGCCCCCGGGCCCCGCGCAAACGTGCGGGCCCGGTCGAGGCACGCTAGCTGGCATAATGGGCGATCTTCGATTTTGCTCAACTCTCCTCATGACCCAGCCCAGCGAATCCCTCGTCCGCGGTGTCCTCGACCGCGTTATCGACCCGCACTCGGGACAGCCGTTCGGCGCCGCCGTGCGTGCGGTGGGCGTCGATGGCGACCGTGTCTCCGTCGACATCCAGCTCGGTTACCCCGCCGTGGGCTATGTCGCACAAGCGGCGGAGCAGGCCCGCCAGGCCCTCGAGGCCGAGCCGGGCATCGCCTCGGCCGCCGTGTCGGTCACCTGGCGCGTGCATCCCCACAAGGTGCAGGGCCAGCTGTCTCCCATGGCTGGGGTGAAGAACATCATCGCCGTCGCGTCGGGCAAGGGCGGGGTAGGCAAATCCACGGTGTCAGTGAACCTGGCGCTGGCGCTGGTGGCCGAAGGCGCCCGGGTCGGCATCCTGGACGCCGATATCTACGGCCCCAGCCAGCCGCGCATGCTCGGATTGTCAGGAAAACCGGTTTCTCCTGACGGCAAAAGCATCGAGCCGATGCTCGCCCATGGCCTGCAGGCGATGTCCATCGGCGTACTGATCGACGAGGACACCCCCATGATCTGGCGTGGTCCCATGGTCACCCAGGCGCTGATGCAGTTGCTGAACGACACGCGCTGGGACGACCTGGATTACCTCATCATCGACCTGCCGCCGGGAACCGGCGACATCCAGCTGACCCTCTCGCAGAAGGTGCCGGTCTCCGGTGCCGTCATCGTCACCACGCCGCAGGACATCGCGCTGCTCGACGCGCGCAAGGCGCTGGGCATGTTCCGCAAGGTGGAGGTGCCGGTGCTCGGCGTCATCGAGAACATGGCGACGCACATCTGCACGAACTGCGGTCACGAGGAGCACATCTTCGGCCACGGCGGCGGCGCACGGATGGCGGAAGAAGCCGGTATCGCCTATCTGGGCGATCTGCCGCTCGACATCCGCATCCGTCAGCAGTCGGACGACGGCAAGCCCACCGTGGCGGCGATCCCGGAATCCGATCTGGCCGGGCGTTATCGCGCCATCGCGCGTTCCACGGCGGCGAAACTGTCCCTGCAGGCCCGTAACAAGGCGATCTCTTTCCCCAAGATCGTCATCCAGAACACCTGAAAGTAGCGTCTTCGACGACGTTCCTATACCTTTCCGGCTCCAGCGAGGGAGACAAGTACGTGAGCATCAAGTCCGACAAGTGGATCCGCCGCATGGCCGAGCAGCACGGCATGATCGAGCCGTTCGCGCCCGGTCAGGTCAAGGAGCGCGACGGTCACCGGCTGGTCTCGTATGGCACCTCGAGCTACGGCTACGACGTCCGTTGCGCCGATGAGTTCAAGGTGTTCACCAACATCAACTCGACCATCGTCGATCCGAAGGCGTTCGACGAGCGCAGCTTCGTCGACGTCAAATCCGACGTCTGCATCATTCCGCCGAATTCCTTCGCGCTGGCGCGCACGGTCGAGTACTTCCGCATTCCGCGTCAGGTCCTGACCATCTGCCTCGGCAAGAGCACCTACGCCCGCTGCGGCATCATCGTCAACGTGACGCCGCTCGAGCCGGAGTGGGAAGGCCACGTCACCCTCGAGTTCTCGAACACGACGCCGCTGCCCGCAAAGATTTACGCCAACGAGGGCGTCGCCCAGATGCTCTTCCTCGAATCCGACGAGGAGTGTGAGGTGTCCTACGCCGATCGCGGCGGCAAGTACCAGGGCCAGCGCGGCGTCACCCTGCCGAGTACCTGAACGGCCTTCCGGTCGCATCCGCGCCCGATAGGGGCGCGGGGTAAACTTCCCACTTTCACGAAACGCCGATCCACGGAGACACCGCATGATCCGAGTTCCCAACCTCCTGTCCCGCGCCGCCGCGGCGATGCTCCTCGCCAGCATGCTGGTGCTCGCCGGTTGCCACAGCGGTGCCACGAAGAACGACCCCGTCGCCAAAGAGCAGGGCCAGTTCGACGTCACGATCAAGGCCTATAAGAGCGGCCAGTTCGTCGTGGACAACGCGGTGCTTTCCGCCGCCGATACCGGCAGCCATTTCGCCTACCTGAAAGACCAGGGCAAGCTGCCGAAGACGGTCCTGCTGATCCCGAGCGACGACTCCAAGATCCGCGACATCCATCTTGGCTTCATGGCCCGCATGCAGCTGGACTATGGCTTTGCCGTGTATTACGACAAGAAGGGCGAGCTCACCCGCCTGAACGCCGTGGAAGAAAAGGCACGCCAGCTCGAGGACACCCCGCAGAAGGCCGCGTTGCCGGACCGCATGCAGGGTAAGGAAGCCTCCAGCGGCGCCTACGACCCGCAGACGCAGCAGTAAGCCCTCAGGTCTTCTGCTCGAAAAAAGCCCGGAGGCTCGCGCCTCCGGGCTTTTTTGTTCTTGCTGGCGCCGTCTCGGCTGTCCCCGGCTCTTGTAGGAGCCAGCCCTGCTGGCGATGGGTGGTGCGGCATCAGCTCAGGCCGAGCAGTTCCCGCAACGCCTCGACCCGCTTCTCCGCCTCACCGTCCGCATAGGGCTCCGCCTTGCCAAACCCCCATACCGGCCCCGGCCACGCCGCATCGCCCTCGGTTCTGGCGACAACGTGGACGTGGAGCTGGCGCACGATGTTCCCGAGCGCCCCGATATTGAGCTTGTCGCACGGTGCCACGGCACGAAGTGCGCTCCCGGCGAGGCCGGCCTCCTGCCAGAGTAGGGCGCGTTCCTCGTCGGGAAGATCCGAAACCTCGACCAGCCCCGCTCTCCGCGGCACCAGCACCAGCCACGCATAGCGCGCGTCCCGCATCAGCAGGACGCGGCTGAGAGGGAGGTCGCCGACGACGAGGGTGTCACCGGCGAGCCGCGGATCGAGGTCGAACGCCTCGCTCATGCCAGTTCGCGGGCGAAGAAGGCGAGGGTGCGTTCCCAGGCCAGCTTTGCGCTCGGCTCGTCGTAGCTGGCGCGTGCGTCGCAATTGAAGCCATGGTCGGCCGGGTAGACCCAGGTATCCATTTCCGGTTTCAGCTCACGGTGCTTCTCGACCATCTCGGGCGGGATGGAGTGGTCGCGCTCGCCGAAATGGAAGATCACGTTGGCCTTGGCCGGTTCGCTCAGGAAGGGTACGTTGCGCGAGCCGTAGTAGCTGGACGAGGGCAAGCCGAGACGCAGGGCCGCCAGCGCCGCGACGGTACCGCCCCAGCAGTAGCCCACCGTGCCGACCTTGACCTTGTACTGGTCGGCGATCAGCTTCGCGGCGATGCCCACATCCTGCATCGGGCGCAGAAGACCCAACTCGCCGATGAGCTTGACGCCCTTCTGCATACCGTCCTGATCGTAGCCAAGCTCGACATCCTTCTCGACCGGGTCGAACAGCGCCGGCGCGATGGCGACGTAGCCTTCGGCCGCGAAACGGTCCGCCACGCTGCGGATATGGGCGTTGACGCCGAAGATCTCCTGGATCACCACGACGCCACCCTTCGGGGTGCCGGTCGGCTCGGCGAGGTAGGCGTCCATGCTTTCGTGCGGGCGTGAGGTGTCGAGGATCAGGGTACGGCCCATGGGGCGAATCTCCGGAGATGGTAGGAATACCCGTAAGGGTAACCCGGCCGCATGTCGGCGGGATGTGCGTGAAGGCCTGTCCGGTACCTCCGTGCCAATGCTCGCTTAGCGGGCAGCTTTCCACCGGGCGGCGGACTGGTAGAAGTCCTTCATGCCCTTGGCGGGTGGCCAGCCTTCCACTTTTGCCACGACCTTTCCGTTATTGAGGAAATAAAACGTCGGGGTGGCCCAGGCATCGAACATGGGCCAGTCTTCTCTCTGGTCCATGAAAGCTAATGGGGCAGCCGGGTGATCCTCATTCCACTTGTTTATCTCTGGAAGGTTGAGGCGCGGTCCAGGAGGTGCGAGCCAGACGGCGCCTTTGAATATCGAACTCAACGCGGGTTCTTCCGAAATTGCCTTGATCGCGTTGACGGAGAAGTGGCACAACGGATGCGCGATAACGACCAGTACCCTTCCTTTCAGGTTAACCGGCTGATAGGTCAGGGAGTCGTCCTGAGACGTCGGCACCAGTCTGCTCGGCTTGCGAACGGGCGACCTGCCGATGATGGTAGGTGCCTTCTCCATGTTCAGATCCGGATACTTCGTCTTTATCTCATTCGCGCGATCGAACATTCGGGTGGCGACAAAGATATCGTGCATCTTGACGAAGTCTTTACCGGAAACGATACCCCGTTGCTCTAGCGCATGGAGATAAGCTTCGACTTCGGACGTGAGCCGCCGGTCCATCGCAAAAAAGGCGGCGAGATACGACGCGCTGAACGCGGATCGAAGCTCATCATCCGACATCGACGGTAGCGTGGCCGCGCTGTAGGGGAACAGGCGGTCGTACTCAGCGACGATCAGGTGGTTGCGCTGATCCTCAGGCGTTTGATCGACTATGCGTGCGTGCTCGTAATTTTCCAGTGCCCGAAGTCGTACTGCGGGCGTTTCCTGGGCGAAAGCCATTACGCCTGTGGCACTTCCACATAGGGCAATGATCGTTAGCAGGCTTAGTGCGTACTTGCGCGCTGGCAATGCTGAATCTCCATCGAGGCGGAGGTCGAATTCAGGCTTCCGGGCGTGCACTGCGCGCCCGGAAGCCTTTGGAGTCAGCAGCTATGCATGCAGATAGCGTTCGGCTCAACAATGCAGGTGTGCGGGCGACCACAGCCATACCCTTCGTAATCCGTGTCGCCGTCGCCGCCCCCTGAGTCGCATGAGTCAATGCCGGGGCCACACGGGCGATTTATTGCCTGAGGCTTCATGATGAGCGAATCGGTGCTGGTTTGAACCATCGCTCCAGGAATAAGCCGGGTGGTCGCCTGTGCGCCGAACAAGCTCAGGATATCGTAGATTTGCGACGCTGTTAGCTCAGTCTCGAGAGCCTGATAATTGTAGCTGCCCAGTGCTTTGTCGCCGAAATGCAGGCTTGCCAGAAACCTCGCCTTACCTTCTGGACTTAATTGGTTTAACGGAGAAGAAGGTTGTTCGGTGATCAGATATCTTTGTAAGTCCGCATCGGACTTGATAGGCGCCCGCGCCTCGTCAATTTCGCGCTGCGGCGTCACTGTCTGTTGAGAGGCAGGTTCACTGGATTATTGTCATCGTAAGAAAATGCGATCCCCGAGCTAAGCATCATGATACTTAGCGCGACGCTGGCAAGGGCGTGATTACATTTCGTAGTCATTTAGCATCCATGTCGTATCGGCCTAAAGCAGGTCACTAGATGTGAGGCTTGAAGAGCGCGAGAGATCAAGGCGGGCCGCAGAACACCCGATGCGCGCAATCTCGACCCTGATGCTATAAGCGCATCGTCAACCGATGATGCCCATATTCGGCAGTAAGTTTTTGCGTTCCATATCCTGCGCGCTGATACGCAATATCGCAGCTTGCGGCTGCTCGTCGGCACAGTCATTCTCCCTGACCGACTCATACGTCGGCTCACAGGTAACGCGTCGTTAACCAAGCTCGGCATATTGAGTGTTCGCAGCGGGGGACGAGGATATGACCAATGGACAGCGCAACAATTTTGACGCGCTAAGGTTGTCAGGCGCCTTCCTCGTGCTGATCAGCCATCAGTTCGCTCTGTCCGGACGCGTGGAGCCAATGTTCCTGGGGGATCATTCGTTCGGTAACCTCGGCGTGCTCATTTTTTTCTCAATCAGCGGCTATCTGGTCACATCCAGCTGGTTGAAAGACCCTAGCATTCTGCGCTTTACCGCTCGTCGTGCCCTTCGGATGGTGCCGGCTCTTTGCATATCAATTCCGCTGACGTTTGCAGTGATAGCTGCGCTTGGACTGACGGGATTTCCTGAGAACCCAAAGCACCTCCCCAACGGATCACTCTGGACCATTCCGTACGAGGTCTATTGTTATGGACTACTTATCGTTGCCGGAACCGCAACGCGACGTCCTTCCATCGTGTTGGTCGTGGGAATTTTTGGGTATTTCGCGCTTTCAGGTCTTCAGTCCGGAGAGAGTTTCCTCGCGGACTTCGGGCTCTTCTTCGCTGCAGGAAGTCTGTTGCGGGCCTGTCCGTACCTCCGCAAACCCCTGCCGACCCTGTCATCCCTGGTCATCGGCTACGCACTCATCCGCATTGATCAGACCAATCTTGGGCTCGCCTTCGTCGTTCCGTCACTGACAATTGCGATCGGCGTGCGGTCATGGGCTGGTCTGCGAAACATTTCAAAAGTCGGAGATCTCTCCTATGGCATTTATATATACGCATGGCCCGTGCAGCAGATAGGAGTTGCACTTTGGGGGCGGGAAACGCCTTACCTTGAACTGCTGTCCATCACCGTGCCCGTAACCGTTGCTCTGGCCGCTGCCTCGTGGCACCTCATCGAAAAGAAGGCCCTACGCTTCAAGCCGGGTCGGCCATTTGGAAATAGCGCGCCAGGCAGGGCACGCGTCGTTTCGGAAGCGGACCTTCATTAAGCTTTACACCGAGGTGTTGATTCAGGAGATTCGGGCCGCCACAAAGCCTTGGGGCGAGACGTGAAGGGCCCCCCGGCCGCATGCCCGCCAACCCGCTATAATGCCCGGCTTCCTATACCCCCGGTACCCACGGCAATGTCCCAGGCCGCTCCCAAAGTCGGTTTCGTCAGCCTCGGCTGTCCGAAAGCCCTCGTCGACTCCGAACGCATCCTCACCCAGCTGAAGGTCGAAGGCTACGAGATCGTGCCCAGCTACGGCGAGGCCGACGCGGTCGTCGTCAACACCTGCGGCTTCATCGATTCGGCCGTTCAGGAATCGCTCGATGCCATCGGTGAGGCGCTTCACGAGAATGGCAAGGTAATCGTCACCGGTTGCCTGGGTAAGCGTTCGGAGCTGATCCGTGAGAGCTACCCCGACGTCCTGTCCATCTCGGGCCCGCAGGACTACGTCAGCGTGATGAGCGCGGTGCATCAGGCCATTCCGCCGACGCGGAACAAGTTCCTCGATCTGGTGCCCGACACCGGCGTGAAGCTGACGCCCAAGCATTACGCGTACCTGAAGATTTCCGAGGGCTGCAATCACCGTTGCAGCTTCTGCATCATCCCGTCGATGCGTGGCGACCTCGTCAGCCGCCCGGTCGACCAGGTGCTGATGGAAGCCGAGAAGCTGGCCCGCGGCGGCGTGAAGGAGTTGCTGGTGATCTCGCAGGACACCAGCGCCTATGGCGTCGACGTGCGCTACGCCGAGCGCGCATGGCGTGGCAAGTCGTACCGTACGCGGATGACCGAGCTGTGCGAGGGCCTGTCCGAACTGGGCATCTGGACCCGGCTGCACTACGTCTACCCGTATCCGCACGTCGACGAAATCATGCCGCTGATGGCGGACGGCAAGATCCTTCCGTACCTCGACATCCCGTTCCAGCACGCCAGCCCGCGCATCCTCAAGCTGATGAAGCGCCCGGGTAACGTCGACAAGACACTGGAGCGCGTGCAGAACTGGCGTCGTCAGGTGCCCGATCTCACCATCCGCAGCACGTTCATCGTGGGCTTCCCCGGCGAGACCGATCAGGAGTTCCAGGAACTGCTCGGCTTCCTGCGTGAGGCCGAACTCGATCGCGTGGGCGCGTTTGCGTATTCGCCGGTCGACGGCGCCAGGGCCAATGATCTGCCGGGTCAGATCGACGAAGAACTCAAGGAAGACCGCCTCGAGCAGTTCATGGCGGTGCAGGCCGAGATTTCCGCCGCCAAGCTGCAGCGCAAGGTGGGCAGGACGATCAAGGTGCTGGTGGACGAAATCGATACCGATGGCGCCTGGGGGCGTTCCAGCGCCGATGCGCCGGAAATCGACGGTGCCGTGCGTATCGACGACGGCCAGCTGCTGAAGCCTGGCCAGTTCGTTGACGTCGTCGTCGAAGAAGCCGACGCCCACGACCTCTACGGTCGTCTGGCTTAAGTCCCATGCGTTACGTGGCACCGACGCGGCATTCGCTCGATCGGAGCGTGTTCGCGTCGCCGCCGCTTTCCGCCTGGGGCGATTACACGTCGCTCCTCGACGGCGATACGTGGCCCGGTACCGCGCCGCTGAACGCCTTGCTCCCGCCCGGTTCCGACGTGCGCTTCGCCACGCAGGACAAGGCCCTGCTCGACGACGGACTGCACTACGAAGAGCGCATCGCCCGCAAAGGCGCGATAGCCACGCGTGCCGAGAACTGGCACGACCTGTTCAACGCGCTCATCTGGCTGCGCTACCCGGCGCTGAAACGTGCACTCAACGCGCGCCAGATGGATGAGATCGCGCGCATGGGACCGCGGGAGCGCTCACGTCCGCAGTGCGCGCTGACGCATTTCGACGAGGCGGGGATGATCGTTTCGCTGCGCGATCCGGCCATGCTGCGCGCCTGGGATGCACACGACTGGTCGACGCTGTTCTGGACGCATCGCGAGGCCTGGCTGCGCGGCGAAGCGAGCGTCGAGGTGTTCGGCCATGCGCTGCTCGAGCATGCCCTGACGCCGGAGAAGCTGCTGGTGGGGAAGGCGTTGGTCGTCATGGACGGGCGCGATGCGCGTGCCGTCTGCGCCGAGGCGATTCACAGCGGTGCCGTTCTCAACGATCCGCAGGAACTTCGGCCGTTGCCGGTGTCCGGCGTGCCGGGCTGGCACGCGGATACGGGGGAGGCGTCGTTCTACACCACGGCGCCGTGTTTCCAGCCGCTGCGCGCGGGGCGGGTCTACCCGCCACCGCTTTAGCGAAAAGCGCTCAGCTCAGTCCGTGATCCCGCACGTAGTCGCCGAGCAGGCTGTCGTGATCGACGCCCAGCTTGCGCATGGCATCCCGCTTCTGGCGGCTGATCGTCTTGACCGACTTGCCTTCGCGGTCGGCGATCTGCTGAAGCGACATGCCGTTGACGAAGGCGCGGATGACTTCCGTCTCGCGGGGTGACAACGGCGCACCCGGCATGGCGACCGAACTCTCGTCGGCCTCGTTGAGGATGTCGAGCAGGGTTTCGCTGAGGTAGGTTTCGCCGTCGGAGACCGCACGTGCGGCCGTGGCCAGCTCGTCCATCGGGGCACGTTTGTCGACGATGCCGCGTGCGCCGCGTGAGAGCATCGACTGAAGAGCGGCGGGGCGGTTGATCATGGTCAGGACGATCAGCGCGATATGCGGATAATCCTTGGCGATCGCTTCGAGAAGGGGGAATCCGTCGTCCTGCCGATCGCTCGGCATGAGAAAATCCGTAATTACGACGTCACATTCGCGGTCGGCGAGCATGGCCAGAAGTTCGTCGGCCGCCTTCGCCGCACCGACCACTTCGATATGCGCATTCTCGAGCGCAAGCCGCCCGCCAACGAGAACGAGGGGGTGATCGTCTGCCAGAATGACCTTGAGTGGCATGCCTTGCGTTCTCCTGAATACGTTGCGACACATTGAGCTTCGAACCGATTATGCCCAGAAGGTTACCTTGACGAAGCCTCCCACGTGATCCGACGCCTGCTCCCGTTAATTTTGTTTGTGCTTGCCAGTGTGGCGATGGCCACCCCGGACGTGCCGTTGCGTCCGGAGGATGCCGAATGGCTCCGCCACCACCCCGTACTCACGGTCGGCGCCTACCCGGAGGGCTATCCCCCCTTCGAGGAGCTTCGTGACGGTGAACTGGAAGGTCTGGGCCCGGACTACCTGCGCGAGATCGCCGCGGAGCTCGGCGTCACGTTGCAGACCCGCGAATACCCGAGCTGGCCGGCGCTCCTGGCGGGCCTGGCCAAGGGCGAGATCGATGTCGCCACGTCGGTCACGCCGTTGGAACAGGGCATGCCCGGCATTCGTGTGGGTGCGACCTACTTCGAATCGCTCCCGGCGGTGGTGGAGCGGGTGGACGCGCCCATCGTGCACCGTCCCGGCGATCTGGTCGGCAAGCGCCTGGCCGTCCATACCGGCTACTTCGACATTTCGGCCTTGCGTCGCGAGCTGCCTGAGACGACTCTGGTCGAGACCGCCTCGACGGCCGAGGCGCTGGAGCGCGTGCGCAGCGGTGACGTCAACGCGTACCTGGACAACCCGTATTCGGCACGCGAGTTCGTCTCGCGCCTGCGGCTGGATCATGAGCTTCGCGTCGGGGCACCGCTGGCGCTGCCGATCAGCGCGCTGGCCTTCGCTGTGCCTGCCGAGCGTGCTCCGCTGGGGCGGGCGCTGGACCACGCCCTGGGTGAGCTCACCGCCGCGGATCACGGCCGCCTGCGCGCGCGCTGGGTGGGTCGGGATATCGCGCCGCGGCCGAGGGAGGCCGGTATCCCTCTCAGTGAAAAGGAGAAGAACTGGCTGCAGGCGCTGCCGCCTCTGCGTCTGGGGGTGGACCCCAGCTATGCGCCTTTCAGCCTGATCACGGGGCAGGGTGAGGCGGAGGGCCTTTCGCTGGATTACGTGCGCGAGATCGCGGCCGAACTGGGTATCCGCGTCACTCAGGTGCCCAGCGAGAACTGGGCGGGCACGGTCGAGCGGGTGCATCGGGGCGATGTCGACCTCGTCGCGGCCATCAATCCGCAGAGTGCGACGGCGCCGTTCCTCGAACCGAGCGTGCCTTACCTCGACTTTCCGATCATGATCGTGACGCGCGAGGGCTCGCCCACAGTGGCTGGCCGCGACGATCTGGTCGGTAAACGCGTTCTGGGTAATACCACGCGCGAGCCGATCCGGCGGCTGCTCTCGCGCATTTCCGGCGTGCAGATCGTCTCCGTCGATACCGAGGCGGACGGCCTGCGCCGCCTCGCGGCCGGTGAGGGGGATGCGTTCGTTGGCAATCTGGCCTCGGTCGATTACCTCATCCGCGAAAATTTCCTCGGCCAGCTGAAGGTGGCCGCTCCCACCGGCGACAACGAAGCGATCGCCATCGGTGTGCGGCGTGAACTCGCGCCGCTGGTTCCGCTGGTCAACCGTGTGCTGGTCAACCTGTCGACGCACCGGCAGCAGGAGATCCGCAACACCTGGTTCGCCTCCCACTACGTGGTGGGACCGACATGGCGTGAAATCGCGGGACGTGTGCTGCCCTTCGTCGCGGTGTTGCTGGCTTCGCTGATCGCGATCAGCTATGCGTACCTCAATCTGCGTCGCGAGACGCGCCGACGCGAACGCACCGAGCGGCGTCTCGCCGAGGTCACGGCGCATGTGCCCGCGGTGGTCTACGAGGCGGTCCGCGGCGTCGACGGCGCTTATGCGATGGCGTATGTCGGCGGCGATCCGCAAAGCATTCTCGGCATGGAGCCGGGCGAGCTGCTCGCCGGCGGCGAAACCATGCTGGCGCCCGTGCCGGACGAGGATCGCGAAGCGCTGCGCGAAGCGTTCGAACGATCCGCCCGCGAACTCACGCCGCTGCACGTCACCGTTCGCGCCCAGGTCGGCGGGCGCACGCGCTATCTCAGCTCCGATGCGGTGCCGCTGGCCGCGGCAGACGGCAGCGTGCGATGGAACGGCTACTGGGTCGACGTGACCGCGCAGGAACTGGCCGCGCGCGGCGTCGCCCATGCACGTGACGAAGCGGAAGCCGCGACCCGCGCGAAGAGCGATTTCCTCGCGACGATCAGCCACGAAATCCGCACCCCGATGAACGGCGTGATCGGCCTGCTCGACGTGCTCGAGCGTACGCCGCTGGATCGGGAGCAGCGCAAGATGGTGTCGACCATCGAGCATTCGGCGGAGGCCTTGCTCCACATCCTCGACGACGTGCTCGACTTCTCGAAGATCGAAGCCGGTCATCTGACGTTCGACCCGCGGCCGGCGGATCCACGCGCCATCGTGGAGGGCGCCGTCGCCATCATGGCGGCGCAGGCGGAGGCGAAAGGACTGCGCGTCGAAGTGACATTCGACGAGACCCTGGCGCCTGCGCTGATGGTCGACGACGGGCGCTTGCGTCAGGTCCTGCTCAACCTGCTGGGTAACGCGATCAAGTTTACGGCGCGTGGCGCCGTAAACGTGGCGTTACACGTCGACGAAGAACATGGCGCGCGCCAGCGCCTGCGCTTCGTGGTCAGCGACACCGGTATCGGCATTCATGCGGCCAAGCTTCGGCATGTCTTCGCCCCGTTCAGTCAGGCCGAGTCGTCGACGACCCGCCGCTTCGGCGGGACGGGCCTCGGCCTGGCGATTTCGCGGCGTCTCGTGGAACGCATGGGTGGGCACATCGCGATCGAGAGCGAACCGGGACGGGGCACCGTCGTTACGGTGACGCTCGAGCTGCCGGTCACCACGCTGCCGCTGTCGCAGGATACGGAGGTCGACGACAGGGCCACTGTCGCCGCCACCCCTCGCGACGCCCGCATCCTGCTGGCGGAAGATCATCCGGTGAACCAGGAGCTCGTCCGCGTGCAGCTGGCGCTTCGGGGTTACCGGTGCGATGTGGTCGACGACGGTGTCGCCGCGCTCGAGGCCCTCGACGTCGGCGACTACGATCTGTTGCTGGTCGATTGCCACATGCCCCGCATGGACGGCTATGCCGTGGCGCGCGAGGTGCGCCTGCGCGAGGCGGGTGGCACGCGGCGTCTGCCCATCGTCGCGATGACCGCCGATGCACGCTCGGATCAGCGGGAGATTTGCCTCGCGGCAGGCATGGACGACCTTCTTCGCAAGCCGATCCGGCTCGAGGCGTTTCATGAGACCGTGGCGCGCTGGCTTGGCGCGCGGGGTCGTGTCGACCTAGACGTCCATCTCGACGACACGCATGACGGCAACCACGCGATGGCGCCTTCGGTCAGCGTGCCCGACCTCGGAATCGACATGGATCGCATGCGCCGCGCGTTCGGTTCCGACGCCAACGTCGTCAGCGTGATTCAGGCGGGTGTGCATGCGACGCGGGATGCGCTGACGAGCCTCGATGTCGTAGCGGCTCGCGCGGATCGCGATGAGGTCGCGGGATGGATTCACCACGTGCTGGGCGGCGTGAACGTCTTCGGGCAATCCGAGGTGGGCGAACAGGGGGAGCGGATGGAGCTGGCGTTGCGGGAAGGCGGTGACGTCGACCGGGCCGCGTTGCGAGACTTCGCCGCGGGCGTCGGGCGTTTTGCCGATGGTTTGGAGGCGTTTGCCGGGCGGCTGGTGGCGGCTTCGTAGGGTCGCCGGCAGGACTGTCTCCCCGCCTGTCCCGGCTGGGTTTCCGCCTGTCTCACTCCCTGCCTGTCTCAGTCGTACGCCACCGCCAGAATCGCAAACCGCGTCCGTCCACCCGGCAGATCCGCCTCGAACTCATCATCCAGCCGCTTCTTGAGTACCGCGCGCGCCATGGGCGAATCGATACTGATCCACCCTTTGCGTGCATCGGTTTCATCCGGTCCCACGATGCGGTAACGCACCGTCTCGCCGGTTTCCACATTCTCGAGTTCCATCGTGGCGCCGAAGAAAACCGCATCGCGCTGAGAAGGCGCCGCTTCGACGACCTTGAGCACCGGAATGCGTTTGCTGAGATAGCGCGCGCGACGATCGATCTCGCCGAGTTGCTTCTTGCGGTACGTGTACTCCGCATTCTCGGACCGGTCGCCTTCGGCGGCAGCCGCGGCGAGTGCCTTGACCACTTCGGGACGTACCGTGTGCCACAGATGGTCGAGCTCCGCCTTGAGTCGCTCGAAGCCCTCGCGCGTGATGATCGCCGTCGACGACGGCGACGGCGGGCGCCAGCGGCTCATGGTGACACCCCGTATGTCGGGCTCAGCGTCGCCAGCAATGCTTCCAGGTCGGATCTCACGGGATGTTCCGGATAGTCGGCAAGCATCCGGCGGGCGAGCCGTGCCGATGACACGGGGTCGCCGAGACGGTCGTGCAGACGCGCCGCCAGCAGTCCGTAGCTGGGCGCGCCCATGTCACGTGGCCAGGTCGTCAGGTAGCCCTGCGCGAGGTGCAGCCCCAGCCGAACCATGCCGCCATGCGCGGCGACGTCCGCCAGCGGTCCGCACGTGCGGGGATCGTCAGGGAGAAAGGCGGGATCGACGTCGAGGCAGTCCTGAACCACGCCCAGGGCACGCCGGGTTTCCTGCCCGGCGATCAGCGCGGCGATCCAGATCTGCCCATGGACGAGCAGCTCGGGAAGCCGGTCCTGCGCACGTAGCAGTTCACGGTAGCGTGTATGCATCGGGACGGGTGCGAGGCCTTCTCTCAAGCGCTCCGTAAGAATGTCGGTGGCTCCGGGAATGTCGTCGCGCGCGATCAGGTTGACGTGCCGAAGCAGTGCGTCGTCGTCATCGGGTTCGGTAGCCTCGCGCAGCGCGATGGACGAAGGGAAATAGCCCAGCGTCTCGTGTTTGTGGTGAATCAGAGCGCCCATGAGATGAAAGTTGTAGATGGTCAGGTAATTGGCCACCGCGTAATAACCGAGCGTGCCGATGAAGGTCGGGCCGTGATCTTTCATGGCGTACTGCGCGCCCGCCTGGAGCAGGCTGGTCAGGATGACGATGGCGAACAGCAGCAGGTAGCTCGGACCGAAACGGCCGATGGCTGCGATCCAGTTAGCCGGGTTCAGCGCCGCGCCGACACCGTCGAAGGTGAGCGACATCGTGATCACCGGCAGGACGAAAGCGAACACCAGTGAGACGAGCAATCCGGGAATGCCAAGGAAAAACGGTGCCAGCACGGCCAGTGCGTTGCCGGTGAGCTGAATCAGGATCAGTGCGACGCCGGTGCTGTCCTCGGTGTTGAGCGCGAGCTCCGGCGGATCGGCGAAGCCATCCGCCGTGTGCCGGAGGCATTCGAACGCGTAGACGTAGATCGCCATCCAGCCGATGAAGATCACCAGCAGTTTCAGACCGGTCACCGGCAGGAACGAGAGCGCCTCCAGCAGCGTCACCGCGATCAGCGTCAGCCGGGCGCCGCTACCCAGGGGGTAGCGGAACCCGTCGATCGCACGCTGCGAAAACGGCGTGTCGGCGTCGGCGAGCGCGTGTCGCGGCATGCTCAGCGCTTTCCGCCGAAGATGCTGCCAAGAATGCCGCGCACGATCTGTTGACCCGCACGCGCTCCGGCCGCGCGCACCATCGACTTGGCCATCGTCTCGACCATACCCTGCCGCCGTCGGGTTCCGAAGACGGCGTCACGCACGGCGCCGCCCCAGCCCGCGTCGTCTTCGCCCGCCTTGCCAGCGGCGTCGCCGGTTTTACCCGCGGACTTCACCGACGGCGCATCGTCGGCGTTCTTCGCCGTGGCGCGCGCGGCGAGGCGTTCCTCGGCCGATTCCCGGTTGACCGACGTGTCGTATTTAGCGCCGACGGGCGAGCGCGCGCGAACGGTCGCGCGCTCGTCGTCGGTGATCGCGCCGATGCGGCATTCAGGCGTCGACACGAGGATCTTTTGCACGCGCGAGGGGATACCGCCATCACCGAGGGTCGATGCCAGGGCTTCGCCGGTGCCGAGCGTGCCGATGCTTTCGACCACATCGAGTTTCGGGTTTCGCGCGAACGTTTCGGCGGCGGCTTTCACCGCTTTCTGGTCGCGCGGGGTAAACGCGCGCAGCGCATGCTGTACGCGATTGCCCAACTGGCCGAGGATCTCGCCGGGTACGTCGTCGGGATTCTGGGAGCAGAAGTAGACGCCCACGCCCTTGGAACGGATCAGCCGCACCACCTGTTCGACACGCTGGCGCAGGGCGGCCGGTGCGTCGTCGAACAACAGGTGCGCTTCGTCGAAGAAAAACACCATCTTCGGCACGTCCAGATCGCCCACTTCAGGCAGCTGCTCGAACAGCTCCGACAACAGCCACAGCAGGAACGTCGAATACAGGCGCGGCTTGAGGATCAGGGTATCCGCCGCCAGCACGTTGATCACGCCACGGCCGCTCATGTCCTGACGCATCAGATCCGGCAACTCGAGCGCCGGTTCGCCGAAGAAGGCGTCGGCACCGTCCTGCTCCAGCTTCAGCAAGGATCGCTGGATGGCGGCGACGCTCTGCGGACTGATCAGGCCATAGCGCGACGAGATGTCCTTGGCGTGCCCGGAAGCGAAGCCCAGCATCGCGCGCAGGTCGGGCAGGTCGAGAAGCAGCAGGCCTTCATCGTCGGCGACCCGGAAAATCACCTCGAGGACGCCCTCCTGCGTGTCGTTCAGCTCCAGAATGCGGGAGAGCAGGGTCGGGCCCATCTCCGACACCGTGGCACGTACCGGGTGACCGGCCTTGCCGTAGATGTCCCAGAACACCACTGGATTGGCCTGCGGCTTCCAGGTCGTGAGACCGAGCCTGGTCAGGCGGGCGGTGAGCTTTTCCGACGGAGCGCCGGCGGCTTGTGAGAGGCCGGCGAGGTCGCCCTTGGCATCGGCCAGAAAACAGGGCACACCGAGGCGAGAAAAACCCTCCGCGAGCAGCATCAGGCTGACCGACTTTCCCGTACCCGTGGCCCCGGCGATCATGCCGTGGCGGTTGCCGTAGCGGGAGTCCAGTTCGACAGCGGCCTCGTCGTTGCGGCCAATCAGGATCGTGGGCATGGTTTCATCCTTAAGAATCTCCTGAACAAGTGTACGCAACGATATGCCGTTACGGAGAAAATTGACGCACGACCGCTTGAGTCCGGGCGGTCCGGCGGGTAACGTGGCCGCCACTGCCTGACCCTGAGTTTCGTACATGTCCTTTCGCGTGCCGCGTCCGCTTCTCCTGCTTCCCCTGGCGGTCCTCGCCGGTTGCGCTTCCAGCGGTACGCCCCGTCCGGGCAGGGCCACGCCCGAGGTCAATGCGTTGTACGACCGGATGAACCAGGCGAGCAAGGGTTACGAGAGCTCGATCGACCAGGCTCGCCGGGGCGATACCCCGCAGGCGGCGCAGACGCGCAAGCAGTCGCTCGACCAGCTCAAGGACGCGTCGGCCCGTTGCAGCCTGACCCCGGGTTGCGACCCGCAGCGGTTCGCCGCGGTGTTCGATCGTCTGCTGCGCCTGAAGGACGGCAGCTTCATCGAAGGCGAAGATGCGGACGATACGGAGCAGGGTGCCGAAGTTGGTGCGCAGCCGGGCGACGCGAATCTGCCGGGCTCCGTCGCGATCGGTTCGTTACCGGCGGCGCAGCGCGCCGTCACCATGCTCAAGGGTCAGCAGTTTTCCGACCTGATGGTGATGAACGGTCCGGTCAAGGCGGCGCTGGAGCTCTGGCTGACCCAGCTGCGTCCCAATCTGATGGACGCTTACGTCAATTACCAGATGATGCGCTACAAGATGTGGCCGGCCTACAAGAAGGCCGACCTGCCCGAGGCGCTGCTCTTCGGCATCATGGCCAAGGAGTCGGGCGGCAAGGTGCACGCGGTCTCGCGCTCCGGCGCATCCGGCCCCCTGCAGTTCATGTACGCCACCGGCTTGCGCTTCGGCCTGAGCAACTCGGACGGCTTCGACCAGCGCTTCGATCCGACGATGGCGGCGCAGGCCAATGCGGAATACATCGACGAGCAGCTGGCCGCCTTCAACAACAATCTCGAGCTGACCCTGGCCGCCTATAACGGCGGCGAGGGGCGCATGCGCCGCATCGCGGCGAGCAGTCCCGGCGCGGGCTTCTACGACCCGCAGATCTATGGCCAGATGTCGGCGGAAACGCGTGACTACGTCCCGATGGTGCTGGCCGCGGCATGGTTGTTCCTGCACCCTGACAGCTATCACCTGAAGTGGCCGAAGATCGACGGTGAGCCGGGCCAGATCACGTTGAAGCGCCCGGCCTCCCTGAGCGAACTGACGGTCTGCCTCGGCTCGACGCAGGACATGCCGGAAGGCTGGTTCCGCACGCTGCGCAACCTCAACCCCCGCCTCGATCCGCAGATCAGCCAGCCGGTGGGTATGCGACTCGAAGTACCCAAACAGCTCGAGAAGGCCTACGCCTCCAGCTGTGCCGACGGTCCGTGGCCCATCCTCGCGGCCGACCTGCACAATGCGGTGAAGATCATCGCTCCACCCCCGCCGGCCGCCACATCCGCCGCGCTGGCCGGTGGTTCGTCGTCGTCGACACCGTCGAAGTCATCGTCGTCGGCTTCGAAGAGCTACACGGTGCGCCGGGGCGACACGCTCGTCAGTATCGCTCGCAAGAGCAACTGCGCGGATGTCGAGGACATCGCGCGTATGAACGGCCTCAAAGGACATCAGCTGAAAGTGGGGCAGGCGCTGCGCGTACCGGTTTGCCGGTAGTTTTTCTGAAAAGAATCAGGCGACCGCGTGCGGTTCCATCCACGCGTCGGCGGCATCGCGCTTATCCGGTGCCGAGAGTTCCTTGATCTGACGCATCAGGCGAAGAATCTGCCGGTGCAGGTCTTCCATGCCAGGACGGCGGGAATCGAGGGTCTCGTGATACACCGAGGCGATCCACAGGGCGACGCCGCGTGTGGCGATCAGCGGATTTTCCGAGCGTGCCTTGCCCAGGCCGACATCCGGCCCGTGACCATAGGTGCTGTAGCGTTCTTCCGGCGGAGTGCCGTAGAGATGCGGGAAGTCACATGCCGCGGCCTGCTCCATCTCGCGCCTGACCAACTGCTGCAGGTCGGCGTGTGCCCGGACGGGAAGAGCAAGCACGACGCGCTCGATGTCGGCGAGCTGCCGCTTAAGGCGGATCTCGCGATTGACGGCAATGAGATGAGTGACAAGACGCATGGACGACTTCCCCTGGGCGGATGCTTCTTATGACCCCGGCGCTTCCCCCTAAGAGGCGCCGGAGCCACGGAGCATACGCTGACGTCGCGTCAATTTGAAGACATATTCGTCACATTGTGACGCGGTGGGTCAGTCGCGCGTGCCGGCGCCCACGTATTGGCCCAGACGCTGGCCGACGACGACCTGCTGCTGGGGCTGGAGGTCGTCGAAGCGGTAGCCCTCCGGCAGCAGGAGGATCACGGTCGAGCCCATGTTGAAGCGGGCCATCTCGCCGAAGCGATCGATGTGGACGCCTCTGCCGCGGCAGTCCTTGCGGATGATGTCCGCCGCGTACGGCGGGATAGCCATGCCGTCCCAGACCGTGGCGACGCTCGAGACCAGGATCGCTCCCACCATCACCGAGACGAAGGGGCCGTGTTCGCCGTCGAAATGGCAGACGAGGCGTTCGTTACGCGCGAACAGGCGAGGGATGTCGGCCACCGCGAACGGGGCGACGCTGAAGATGCGACCCGGCACGTGTGTCGTGCCGGTCAGAGTGCCCGACAGCGGCATGTGAACGCGGTGGTAGTCGCGCGGGGACAGGTAGATCGTCGCGAAGCTGCCGTTCCGGAAAGGGGCGGCGGCTTCGTCGCTGCCCAGCAGTTCGGCCGCCGTGTATTCCTGGCCCTTGGCCTGGAAGATCCGGCCGTCGCGAATCGGGCCGCACTGGCTGATACGTCCGTCAGCGGGACAAAGAATGGCCTGCGGATCGGGCGCGGCGGAGCGTGCGCCCGGCTTCAGCTTGCGCGTGAAAAACGCATTGAAATGCTGATACGCGAGCGGGTCGGGCTGCGCCGCCTGACTCATGTCGACGTCGTAGCGCTGGACGATCTCCCGGATCAGGAAATTTTTCCAGGGCGTCCATTCCCAGCGGGTCGCCCAGTAGACGATTCGCGAGAGAAAGCGGTGCGGGAGGATGTACTGCAGCAGGACCTTTGGCTTCATCGGGGAAGTATAGGCGAGGCCCGCGTTTCCCGCTGCTGCGGTAAAACTGTGCAAAAACTATGCGCATATTCGGCAAATAAATGCACGTTTTTTTCATGGCCTGCCGAATATACCTAAGTAATGACCGACGCGTCTTCGACACGTCGCTGCTTCGCACGGGGCCCAGGAGGGCCACGGTGAACGGGTGAGGGGGCTCGCGTCGCCGGGTAAGGGAGTGCCAGTCGTGCTTCACGGTGCCGGGATCGGCGCCCGATAGGGATACGTACCGAAAAATGAGCTCCCAGGTTATTTCGCGCCGCGCCATGATGGGCGGCCGCCGTCGCGCCAAATTGTTTCTCGCCGTCGCCGCGGCACTGACGGGTGGTCCGGTCGTCGCTCAGACCGTCACCCTCGACGCCTATTCACCGACGAAGAACGACAACCAGCAGTACGCCACGGTACTGACGCCCGGTCAGGTGGTGACGATCTCCGGCCCACAGCTTTTCGCCGCGGGTGACACCGGCACGCGCAATACGACCATCGCCGCGCTCCAGGGACTTGGACGGATCCAGTCGGGTTCCGAGTGGATCGGTGCGGCACGTCTGAACCCCGGCACCCAGAACTTTGGCGTCAGCGTGCCGGATCCCATCACCGGTGGCCGGCGTGTCGTCTCCACGTACAACAGTGCCAACCTGGTCGGGCTGAGCGCCGTTGACGGCAGCACCGCGGTGCCGGACGTGGTCAACGTCAACGGGCAGCAGTACATCGACGCGCGGGTCGGCACGGTAACCAGTGGTGGCGGCGCGCTCACCGTCGACATCGGCAGTCCCGGCGTGCCGACGGACTCCACCACCAACGGCTGGACCATGGCGGCGAAACAGACCTCCCTGTTCTACGCGGACGGCACCGGGAGTGCGGCCAGCACCATCGACTGGACCTCGCGCAATCGCATCGCCTTCAACGGCGATGTGGCCAACCCGGCCCAGCCGCAGAACCTTTACGTGAGCTACGTTTCGCATTACGGCGGCACGTTCGATGTCACCACCGTCGACGGTGTGACGAGTTCACACACCGTCACCAATGACGCGCAGCTGCGTGATTACAACAATTTCCTCATCGCCAACCTGCAGACGGGGAATCTCGCTCCCACCTCGTACGCATCGTTGTTCGCGAAGGGCTACAGCGCGACGACCGAGCAGATCAGCTACGGCATCAGCGCCGACGACGCAGCCGATGAAGTGGCGCAGCCCATCGGTAATCGCATCGTCATGCAACTGGTCGGCCCCAACGCCTCCGGCACGGTGGCTTCCGGCGCGACGCTGGAAGCGGTCAACACTAACGGCGGCACGGTGCGTGGAGAAGCCGGCGCGAACGTGACGATCAATGGCACGCTGGCGGCCACGCATAACACCGGCGACGGCTCTGCGCTGGTGCTGACGGGAGCGGGTACGACAGGTACCAACAATGGCGTGATCAACGGCAACTTCTTCCGTAATGCCGACAACACCATTACCAACGGTGCCATCGGGTCCACGGCGGTCGATCTGCAGTCCGGCGGTACGTTCACCAATGGAACCAACGGTATTCTCAACCTCGCCACCGGCTCGGCCAATGGCGCGGGCAAGTCGATTGGTGTGCGCGTGGGCGCCAATGCCAGCGCGACCAACAACGGCATCGTCAACGTCGGCGTGACGGGTTCGCGTTCGAATGGCTCGATGGACGGCATCGCGCTGGGCGATCCCACCGCCATCTTCACCAACGGAGCGGCGGGCACGATCTATATCGGTCGCGGGCCGCAAACGTCACCCGCGACGCCGGCGGCCGACATCGCGGTCAACCAGGGCACGATGACGACAGGCATCTACGTACCTTACGCGGCGATCGCGCGGAACCAGGGCACCATCACGCTTGGCTCGCTCACCCAGAACGCCGCGGGCATTCTCGTGACGTCGCCGGGTGCGAACGTCGACAGTTCGGGGACGATCAACGTCAACGGCGCGGCCGCCGCGGTCCCACGCGAAAACGATGGCATCCTCGTACAGAACGGGGGCGCTACCGGTAACGTCGTCAACAGCGGAACCATCAACCTCAATGGCGTGAACGGGACGGGTATCAAGGCGCTCTCGACCGGCGCGACGGCATCGCTGGTGAGCAATACGGGCACGATCAATGTCGCCGGTGGCGCGGATCCCGCCAGTGGCACGCGCAATTACGGTGTCTGGGCCGAAGGGCAGGGCAGCGCCACGGCGAGCGCGAACGTGCAGGGTGCGGTAAACCTGCTCGGCGACGGCGCGATCGGTATCCATGCGCGCGGCCGCGCCACGGTCGATGTGGCTGCCGGCGCGGCACCGAGTTTCGCCAGCGGCACACGACAGATCGGCTTCTTCGCCTACGGCGATGACGCGCATATCAATGTCAACGGCGGCAGCCCGCTGAACGTCTCGACGGCGCAGTCGACGCTGTTCCGGCTCGACTCGGGCGCGGATTTCGATGGCACGGGGCTGAGCATGGTCGCTTCCGGTGCGCAGTCGACCGGTATCCTGGGTACGGGCGCCGGTTCACTCGTGAACACCCGCAACGCCGGTATCACGGTCTCGGGCAACGGCGCGCAGGGCGTGGTGGCGGAGGGTGGCGCGGTGGCCACCATCGACGCGGCGACAAACGTGAATCTTGCTGGCGCTGGCTCCATCGCCGGCGTGGCCGACGGCCAGAAACACAGCCTCACCGGCGCCAGCCAGGGTGCGGTCGTCACCAGTACGCAACTCAACAGCCTGGCGAATCTCACGTCCGCGACCAGCGGCGTCACTGGCTACATCGCACGGAACGGTGCCAGCCTCGTCAATGCCGGTGCCATGACTCTGACAGGGGCGAACACCACCGGGTTCATCGTCGAGACCAACGGCAAGGCCATCAACAACGCGGCGCTCAATCTGTCGGGCCCGGGTGCCACGGGCGCCTTGCTGCGCTCGGGCGGCACGTTCGCCAACAACGGCAGCATCCATGTGGGCAGCGGCACCGGCGTGCGCGTGGAAGGTGCGGGGACGCAGCGACTCAATCCCGCCGGGTCGATCACGGTGGATGATGGCGTGGCGGGTGTGCAGCTGACCAGCGGTGCCGGCCTCGTGCTCGGTTCGGGTGACTCCGCGATCGTCACCAACGGCAGCGCGCACGGCGTACTGCTGGACACGGGCGCCGCCTCGCTCAACGCGACGGGCACGACGATCACCACGCTGGGTACCGGTAACGCGATCGAGAACGCCGCGGAGACCGGTGCGATCACGCTCCGCGGCGCGACGCTTCGCGTCGTCAACGGCGCGGGACTGCGTACCGCGACGGCGATCGATCCCTCGTCCACGGCGACGTTCAACGTCGACGGCTCGGGTGTGGGCTACGCGTTCCGCCGCGCCGACGGCAGTCCGACCGACGGTAACCTTTCGATCGGCAATGGCTTCACCGTCAACGGTAACGGTGCGGGCGCGACCGGTATCCAGGCCCTGACCACGGGTTCCGTGGCCAATGCCGCGTCGGTGAATATCCTTTCGCCGGCCGGTGGATCGGCGCTTGTGGCAGGGACGGCGTCCTCGGTATCCAATGCCGGGGTGCTGACGTCGGCAAGCACCGCGTCGCCCGTCGTGGATCTTGCCAATGGGACGGGCACCAGTTTCGTCAACAGCGGCACGATCCGTGCGGCGTCGCCGTCGGCGCAGGCCGTGCGCGGTAGCGCCGGTAACGATACGGTCGGTCTCGTTGGGGGCAGCGTACGCGGCGACATCGGCACGGGGGAGGGATCCGACACGTTCGCCTGGACGGGCGGCACCCTGCAGGGCAGCCTGACCATGGGCAACGGGACGGGCAACCAGGCGACGGTGGGCAAGGTCGATACGTCCGGCACCTATCATCTGCTGGCCGGGACCGGCGGCGGTAACTCGCTGACGTTCGACGGGACACAGACACGCGGCGGCACGTTCGCCTACGACGATCTTGCGAAGGGTATCAACCTCGGCAACGGCTGGAACACCGTCTCGCTCGCGAACGGCGCGCAGTTCACCCTTACGGACAACCTCAAGCTCGCCAACAGCGACGTCGACATCGATCCGACGTCCACCCTCTATGCCGGTAACGGTGTCTACCCGGTAATCTCGGGCGCATCGCCGGGCTCGGCCAACGTGAATAATGCCGGCCTGATCGACCTGACCCAGGGCAGCGGATCGCCGGGCAATCGACTGACGATCGACGGCAACTATGCGAGTTCGGGCGGTCGGCTGAATCTGGTAACCAACCTCAACGCCGGTGGCGCCCTGGCCCAGCAGCAGACCGATCGCCTGCTGGTGCAAGGGAATGCATCGGGTGAAACGGTGCTCGATGTCACACCTGCCGCGCTGAGCACGGGAGCGCTGACCGATACCGATCGCAATGGCTACGTGCGTGCCGATGAAGGTATCTCCCTCGTGCAGGTCGCGGGCACGTCGACGGGCGGTGCTTTCCGGCTCAAGGGCGGTTATGTCGCGGCGGGTCCGTGGCAGTACGGCTTGTACGCCTTCCAGCCTGGCAGCAGCGATGCGTCGCAGCGCGTCGTGGGTGGTGCGACCACCGGCAACGCGTTCTGGGATTACCGGCTGGCCAACGTCCTGGTGTGCGACGGCCCTTGCCCCACGCCCACCACGGTTACACCGGCGCCTACGCCAGCGACGGGCCTGCCTTATCCGACGCCACAGCCGGGATCGACCGGCGGATTCGTGCCGGCAGGCGATGCTCGCCCGGCGGTCGTGCCACAGGTGCCTTCGTACATTCTCTCGCCGACCGCGCTGGCCATCTACGGTTACAGCACGATCGACAACCTGCATCGCCGGCTCGGCGAGATTCGCGATATGAACGATGCGGGAGAGGGTCTCGGCGGTGAGCCGTTCGTGCGTTACACCGGTGGCGACTACAGCTACTCCTCCAACCGGTCGTTCAGCCAGTACGGCTACGACGCCGATATCGACACGCATGCGGTGCAGGTGGGCGTGAACATCTTCGCGCTCGATGCGGACCGGTCAGCCCTGCGGGCGGGTATCGCCTATACGCACGGCACGACGCGGCTCGAACCGAAAGCGGCCGACGGTTACAGCCGTACGAAATTCGATACCAACTCGGTCGCCATGTTCGTTACGTGGCAGCACGTGAGCGGTTTCTATATCGACGCGATCGCCCAGGGCGACCGCCACGTCGGCGACGTCGATACCGCTCGCTCAAAGGGTACGGCGCGCATCCGCGGCTCGGGCTGGAACGGTTCGCTCGAGGCCGGGTACCCGTTCAAGTTCGATGGCGGATGGGAACTGGAGCCGCAGCTTCAGCTGACGCGTCAGCACATCGTGCTACGTGATCAGACGGATACCGATGGCGCCACCACGCGGTTCAACGACCTGTCGCAGACGATCGGACGAGCCGGCGTGCGTTTCGATCGCACGTGGGTGACGGATAGCGGCAGCAAGGCTACGCCTTATGCGCGGGTGAACTACATCAAGGGCTGGGGCGGCAGTTCGTCGGTGAACGTCGGCGCCGAGGGCTACGACATCTCGCAGCAGTTCGCCGGCGGTGCTTTCGGTCGGATGGTGGAGGTGGGCCTGGGCGGTACGTATGCCTGGACCAACCGGATCTCGCTGTATGGCGAGGCGGACTGGCAGAAGAAGCTGGGTGAGGCGGGAACGCGTGGCTGGGGCTTCAATGTCGGGGCGCGCTGGGACTTCTGAGTCCTCCGGGCTGAGGCGATCGCGTATCGCCAGCCAGCTGGCCCCCATCGGCGCCGGTTCCCACCAGGGTGTCGCAACCTGGTAGGGGCCGGCCTGCTGGTAACGGGTCGTCCCTCTATTTCACCACGGGTAACTCGACGTAGGTTCCTTCCTGCCCGTCGCGATAAATCTTCTGCGTCGCCTTCCGGTAATCCCCCGGCTTCGCGTTGAAGATGTTCGGCACGAAGGTCTGCGGGTTCCTGTCGTACAGCGGGAACCAGCTCGACTGGATCTGCACCATCACGCGATGCCCCGGCTGGAACACATGGTTCACGGTCGGTAGCGGAAACCGGTACTCCTGCGCGGTGTCCGGTTGAAGCGCCTTCGGCTTGTCATAGCCCTCGCGGTAGCGGCCGCGGAAGATCTCCATCGCTACCGGTAGCTCGTAGCCACCCATCGACGGCTTCTCTTCGACCTCGTCCGGATACACGTCGATGAGCTTGACCACCCAGTCACTGTCCGTGCCACTCGTCGACGCGAGCAGATGAACCAGCGGCTCGCCGGCGACGCCCATCGGCTTATCCAGCACGGGGGACACATAGGTCAGCACATCGGTCCGCGACGCGAAATCGCGCTGGTCATCCACGAGCCATTCGGGCCACGAGTCTTCGCGATCGGCCACGCCGTGCGACCACGACTGAATCGGGCGCACGCGGTAGGGAACGGGCTTCGCGGGATCCGATACGTATTCGTCGTCGCCCTTGGCGGGTGCCGCCGTCCCCAGCGCGCCGTCGGCCCCGACGAACCAGCGCTGCATCGCGGGCACACATCCGTCACGGCAGGCGGAAGGCCACGTATTCAGCTTGCGCCACGTGTTCTCACCTGTAACGAACGCATTGACCGGCGCGATATCCGCTTTCGGCGCATCGTCCTTGAGGTACTGGGCGAGAAACGGACGCAGAATCTTCTGGCGGAACTCGGTGCCCGTATCGCTGCCGAGATCGATCGCGCCGATCGTGTTGGCTTTTTCCCATGTCTTCGCGTGACGCCACGGTCCCAGGACCAGCCACAACTTCTCATGCCGGGGATCGCGCGGCGCGAGGGCGCGGTAGACCGCCATGTCGCCGTAATTGTCTTCCTGATCCCACAGGCTGTGCACCAGCATGGTCGGCACGGTCATCGGCTCGTTCGCCGCGACCTTGTCGATGGCCTGCTCGGACCAGAAGCGGTCGTACGCGGGATGCGCAAGAATCTTCTGCCAGAATCCCAGCGATTCCATGCCGTAGGCGCGGCCGATATCGCCAGCCGAACCGCCGCGAAGGTACAGGTCGTAGTCGTCGCGGTAACCCGTCGTCCAGCCGATGTCGCTGCCGCGCGAATTCACCATGCCATAGATATAGGGGATCATCTGCTGGCGAAACGCGCCACGATGAAACCAGTCGTCGCCCATCCAGCCGTCGATCATGGGATTGATGGGCACGGCGACCTTCAACGCCGGATGAGGGCGGATCGTCGCCACCATCGCCTCGAACCCGTCGTACGAAATGCCGATGATGCCGACTTTGCCGTTGGACTCCGGCACATGTTTTACCAGCCAGTCCACCGTGTCGTAGATGTCCGAGGACTCATCCACGGCGGTCGGATTGCCATGGCCGATCGGCGGGCGGTTCATGACGAAGTCGCCTTCCGAACCGTGTTTGCCCCGGATGTCCTGGATGACGCGGATGTATCCGTCCTGGACGATGATGTCGGCCGGGTTGTCGTAGCCGCGCAGGGCGGTGTCCAGATGCGGACTGTCGCTGCGGTGACCCATGCCATCCGCGCCGTAAGGCGTGCGCGTGAGCAGGATGCCGGCGTGTGCCGTGCCCTTGGCCATCAGGATGACGGTATGCAGTTTGACGCCATCGCGCATCGGGATCTCGACGGTGCGGCGCACGTAGTCGAAGCCGGGGTTCGTCGGCGTGAATCGGGCCGGCGTTTCCGTCGGCAGGTCGTTATAGGTCTTCTCGCCACCGACCGCCGGAGTCGCGAGGACCCCGGCGGCAAGCGCGACGATACCCAGTCGCAGAAGTGAATGCATGGACGCTCCGTCAGAAGTCGTAGGTGACGCCAAACCGGGCGTAACGCGGCTGGGTGTAGCTGATGACCTGCTGGTAGCCGTCGTTCACCGAGTTGGTGCTGCCCGACACCGGGTTGGTCCGCTGCGAGCGCTGCTGGTTGAGGATGTTGAACACCGATACGGTGAAGGCCAGCTTCTTGTCGGCCCAGAGCGGACGGTACTCCGCATTCACGTCGACAAGCTCTTCCCACGGCTCGCGACCCTTCGCGCCGTATGCCGAAGGCACACCGAAGCAGAAGTGATAGTAGCTGCCGTAACCGGAAGGGTCGCTCTCGTCCGCACCGTAGCGGCCGAGGCACGACTTCGGCAGTCCGGACTGGATCAGGATGTTCGCCGAGAGCAGCCATTCGGGAGCGATCTGGTAGGAACCGTAGAGCTTCAGCTGGTGCTTGCGATCGTTGCCCAGGTTGCCGTTGGCGTAGTTCATCAGCGTGGCGTAATCCCAGTCACGCGATGCAGCGACCGAGCCCTGGCCCACGTCCGAGCGCACCTGTCCTTCCGTATTGCCGTAGCTGCGCGAGTAGAGGTAGTCGATCTTGCCCGACCACGTGCCGTCGAACGGGTGAGACAGGTAGAGGTCCAGACCGTAATAATTGCGCTTGAGGTGAGGGAAGCCGAAATCGGCGTTGGTCACGGTGACATTCGTGTAGCCGCCGTTCGCATTGGCCAGCTGGTAAACGTTCGCGCGGCCCGGATTCGACAGGTAGCAGCTACCCACCGTCACGGCGTCGATGTCGGCGCCTTGTGCGATCGCCGCACGGGTGATCGCGCCGTTGTCGCAGACGTCATCCAGCGCGTTGCGCAGGTGACGCACGGTAGCCTTCGCGCCCGCCACCCAGTCGGCGTCGATCTGCTTGTCCAGGCCGAGAATGTATTCGTCCTGATACTCCGACTTGATGTTCTTCGCGCTGACCGTCTTCGGGTCGGGCGGCTGGCCGTATTCGCCGTTGGGAGAGACCGCACCACCGGTGGCCGACTGGATGAAGTTGACGCCGGTCGGCAGGCCGTTCGCGTCGATGCCGGTATAGGTGAAGTACTGGTTGGTCGCCAGCGAGCCGGCGGAGGTACGCAGCGCCACGGAGGCCGGCATGGCGAGGAAGTAACGACCGGCATTGCCGTAGATCTTCATGCTCGAGTCGCCATTGACGTCCCAGCTGAAGCCCAGTCGCGGCGCCCACTGCGGGCGGGTCAGCTTGAGATACGGCTGGCCGGACGGGTTGTAGTTGGTGAACTGATCGTTGCGCAGGCCGAGGGAGAGCAGCAGGCGGTCGGTGACCTGCCAGTCGTCCATGATGTATTGCGCACGCTGTCTGACGCGTACCGAGGCCAGCGTGTTGTAGTGGCGGTAGTAGCCGTAGTAACCGGTCTGGCCACCGGGATAGTTGGCCGGCTTGTCGACGAAGGGACTGTCGCTGATGTTGAGATTGGGATCGCCCTTCGCATACCAGAGTTCGTAGCCGTCGCCACCGATGGTCGTACCGTCTTCGATGTCCTGCGAGTCCTGATTGTCGATACCGGCGGTGATCGAGTGGCTGCCGATCTTGTAGTTGAGGTCGACGCGCAGGTTGCGGTTGGTCGACTCATGATCCGGGTTGTCCACCGTATCCAGCGTCTGGCCGTTGGTGATCGGCGTGCCGCCATTGAGGGCCGGGTTCTGCTGACTGACGTTGCCGATGAACGGGCCGGAGACGCCGGTGGCCGGCGGCTCGTTGTAATAGGTGAGCTTCGACTTGCCGTACAGGGCGGTGAGGGTCAGGTCATCGGTAATGTAGCTGGTGAACTTCGCCACATAGACCATCGCTTTGGTCTTGTATGTCGAGTCCGTGCTGGCGAAATCGCCCACCGTATCGGTCGGGTAATCGTAGGTGTACTTGTTGCCGTTGGAGCGATGCGTCTGGTTGACGCCGGTCAGCTCGAGGATGTTGTTATCCGTGATGTTCCAGTCGAGCTTGCCGTACCACTTCGGATCCTTGTACGTGTACCGGGTATCGTAGGCGTGGTTGACGTCGCCGATGCTGTTGCCTTTGCTGCGCTCCATTTCCACCGCGGCGAAAGCGTACAGCTTGTCCTTGACCAGCGGGCCGCCGGCGTACGCACTCACGGTCGTGGTCCACTCGTGGTTTTCGTCGTTGCGCTGGTTGATCGTGCCCGGGGGCGCCGGGTTGTCGTGACCGTAGGTGATGTTGCGCGCGCTGGCGCGTGCGAAATCCGGCTCCCAGAGCACCTGCGCACCGAAGTGCCACTCATTGGTGCCGCGCTTGCCGACCTGGCTGATCACGCCGCCGTCCGAGCGGCCGTACATGGCGGAATAGCCGCCGCTGAGGATTTCCTGCTGATCGACCGCACCGTAGGGCAGGGTCACGCCACCGAAGCCGCTGAGCGGATCGGTCGTGTTCATCCCGTTGATGTAGTAGGCGTTCTCGGAGACGGCCGAACCCGCGAAGCTCACCAGGCTGCCGCCAAACGCGTTCTTGAAGCCGGTGTAGCCCGGCGAGGCGCCGGGAGCGAGCAGGGCGATGGCTTCGGCCGAACGCTGCAAGGGCAGCCGGGCGAGATCGGCGGAGGTGACCACCGTGCTCGACGCGACGGTGGCGACATCGATCTTCGCCGCCTGCGTGGCCGAGACGGTCACCTGATCGAGCTGCTGGGCATCCTGCGAGGAGGCGGCGGCGAACGACACGTCCGTTGCGGCGCCCACGCGCAGGGTGACGTTGTCGCGGGTATCGACGATGTTGCCGTTGGACTTCAGTGACACCTTATACGTCGCCAGCGGCAGGGCCTCGGCGACATAACGACCGCGCGAGTCGACCGCGACCTCGCGGGTGATGCCATTGCTGCCTTCGATCACCACGGTCTCGCCACTGGCGACAGGCGCGCTACCGGCGATGCGGCCGGTGGTGGCCTGACCATAGGCGAGGCCGGTCAGTGACGCCGCGACGGCGGCGCACAACAGGGTGCGTCGGAGATTGGGGCGGGGAATCATGGGTTGCTCCGGGAAGGACATGGGGTTGTGATGGGTGAGTTGGCCTTCCTGGCACGTTGTTGTTTCAGGCGTATTCGACATCGCCGATCGCCTTACTGATGGCGGCGATACCGCGCGACTTTTCCGAGCGGCGGTCAGTGACCAGCACGTCGATCCGGTCCGCGGGACACCAGGCGACGCGACTTCGCACGCCGATTTTTGAATGGTCCGCCGCGATCACGATGCGTCGTGCGCTGGCGCACATCGCACGGGCGATCTCGGCTTCCTCCATTTCGAAACTGCTGGCACCGGCCTTCGCATCGATGCCCACCGGAGAAAGGATCGCCAGGTGGGGCTGATAGCGGCCGATCTCGGCGATCGTCGCCGATCCGTTGGTACAACCGATCTGCGCATCGAAGCGACCGCCGAGCAGATGAACCTCGTTGCCGGGGCGTGACGCGAAGCGCGCCGCCACGTCGACCGCATTGGTGACGATGGTGAGCCCGCTTCGTGTCGCCAATGCTTCAGCGACGAGCGTCATCGTGCTGCCCGCATCCATGAAGATGGTCTGGCCGCTCTCGACCAGGCTGGCGACCTTCTTCGCGATCGCGCGTTTTTCGCGTACGCGGGTAGCATGGCGCACGGCGATCGGCGGCTCATCGCCGGTCAGCACGGCACCGCCGTGCACACGGCGGATTTCTCCGAGCGCGGCCAGTTCGACCAGGTCGCGGCGAATGGTTTCGCGCGACACGCCGAGCTCGGCGACGATGCGCTCCACGGAGACCTTGCCGCTGGCGCGGAGCAGGTCACGGATACGGGTGTGTCGTTCTTCATGCCACATGGCGTCGGTCCTTGAGTGTGTGGAGGATGAGGCGCATGGCGCCCAGTGCGAGGCCGCCGGCAAGGACGACGCACATCGCGTACGCCGCCGCCTGGGCCAGGAAGCCGTTTTCGTCGAGGCGCATCACCGTGACCGAGGCAAGGCCGAGGTCGGGCGTCACCAGGAAGATAACGCCCGACAGGGTCACCAGTGAGCGCATGAACAGATAGAAGAAGGTCGCGACAGCGGCGGGCGCCGCGAAAGGCAGCACCGCGTCGCGAACGACGTGACGTGTGTCGCCGCCGAACACCGCCACCGCGTCTTCCAGTGCTTCCGGAACACGACGCATACCGGTCTGCATCGTAAGAAAGGATGGCGCGTGATAGTGATAGAGACTGCATGCCGCGACGATCGCCACGCTGCCGTAGAGCCACGTCGACAAGGCGCCGTGATTGAAGGTGAGCACGTAGCCGAGTCCCAGGACCATGCCGGGCACGGCGGCGGGAAGCGAAGCCAGCACCTGCACCGGCCGGGCAACCCAGCCGGGCAGTCGACGCAGCCCGGCGGACAGCGCGAAGACCAGGACGACGCCGGCGAGTGCCGCCAGCAGCGAGACCCATAGCGACGTGCCCACCGGTCCGTATCCGTCGGGCATGCCGCCGAGGTAGTTGGCCAGGGTGAGGGTGCGGTTGTACGGCCAGAGTTTGACGAGACTGACGTAGGCGACGGTGCCGACGACGGCGACGATGCCGAGCACGGCCAGCAGCGTCACGGCGCCGAGTACGCTGTCGCGCCACAAGTTGCGCTCCGGCACCAGCGCGCGGCCCGGACTCGCGTCACCCATGTCCTGCCGGCGCTTCGCCAGGCGACCCAGCCAGACCGAGAGCACGGCGGGCGCGAGCAACAGCACGCCGAGCGTCGCACCCATCGGGAAATCGAGCTGGCCCACCACTTCGCTGTAGATCTCCATGGCGAGTACGCGATAGCTGCCGCCGACGACGACCGCGCTGCCGAAGTCCGTCAGCGTTTCGGTGAAGACCAGAAACGCGGCGGCCATGACGGCGAAGCGGATGCGTGGCACCGTGACGTCGACGAACTGGCGCCAGGGCGTGGCACCCATCGATGCGGCGGCGTCGTAGTGGCGGACAGGGGTGCGCTCCAGTGCGGCCGACACGATGATCACGACCTGCGGCAGCCCGTAAAGCAGGTTGGCAAGCAACAGGCCCCAGAAGCCGTAGATGTCCGTGGGCCATCCGGTCAGGCGGTGGACGAGGCCATTGCGGCCGAGCAGGCACACCAGCCCGAGGCCGAGCACGAGCGAGGGGGCGAGCATCGGGAGCAGCAACGCGCCGCGAATCAGCGCCTTGCCTGGAAGCCGCGAGCGGTGCAGGGCCATGGCGACGCACACGCCGGTCGCGATGGTGCCGAGTGTCGTCGTCACGCCGATGACCAGACTGTGCAGCGCCGCACGCGGCAGGCCGGGATCGTCGAAGAGCCGCGCGTAGTTCGACAGCGTGATGGCACCATGGGCATCGGTGACACTCCGCCACAGCACCGTCAGCAGGGGATAGAGGAAAAAGCCGCACAGGCCCAGCAGCGGCAGCACGATGAGCAGGATGCCCGCCATGTGGCGTCGTGTGTGCACGGCGGCCAGTGTCAGTGCACTCATGCGGCGACCCACGCGGCGCGGGTCGCATCGACCGATACGGCCTCGCCCGGATTCAGGTTGCTGCGCCCCGGCAGTTCGACGAGTAACGAGCGGCCACGCCAGGCGATGCGCGCGTGGGCAAGGTTGCCCAGGAAGGTGAGTTCCTCAACCACGCCTTCACCGCGTGGATCGGCGACGACCTTCAGGTCCTCCGGCCGCAGGCAGAGGTCGAAGGTGGCTTCGGCACCCGGAGGGCGCCGTTCGAGGAATGCGGGCATCGCCTCGCGCACGAGCGCCGTGGACAGGAGGTTGGATTTGCCGATGAAGCTGGCGACGAAGCGCGTGCGCGGCCGCTCGTAAAGGCAGCGCGGCGTGCCGATCTGCTCCACGCGTCCCTCGTTCATGCAGACGATGGTGTCCGCCATGGCCAGTGCCTCGTCCTGATCGTGCGTGACCATCAGGGTCGGAATGCCCAGTGAGCGTTGCAGCGAGCGGATCTCCGTGCGGAGCTGTGTCCGGATGGCCGGATCCAGCGCGGAAAGCGGCTCATCCAGCAGAAGCATGGCCGGATCGCTGGCCAGTGCGCGAGCCAGCGCCACACGCTGTTGCTGACCGCCGGAAAGCTCGTCCGGATAGCGCGCGGCGAGTGCGCCCAGGCCCACGCGATCGAGCAGGTCGGCGGTGCGCGAGATGACGGTCGCGGGTACCTCGCGGCGCAGACGCATGGGGTAGCCGACGTTGGCGGCGACGGTCATGTCCGGGAACAGCGAATAGGACTGAAACACCAGGCCCATGCGACGGTCGCGCGCGGGCAGCCGGGTGATATCGCGTTCGCCGAGGATGACCCGGCCGGCATCGGGCGGCGTCAGTCCGGCGACGATGCGTAGCAACGTCGTCTTGCCGCAGCCGCTGGGGCCGAGCAGGCAGACGAAGTCGCTCTCACCGGCGGTGAAGGACACGCCGTCGAGCACGGTCTGCCCGTTCCAGGCCTTCGCGATGTCGTCGATGCGAAGATGCATGTTCCCCTTGACTCCCCGGGCCGGCGCGTCAGCGCGTCAGCCGCTTGTATCTGGCAATGAGCGCCGCGCGTTCGCGCGCCGCCGTAGTGAAGTCGCGGGCGGGCAGCGTCGCGACGAGGTCGGCGGGCAAGCCCTGCCGTTGTTGTTCTTCAGTCGGTTTGCTGCCGGGCGCCGCGACGATTTCCTTGAAACCGCGGTACAGCGAAGCGGCTTCCGGCGACGCGGTCCAGTCGAGGAAACGGCGGGCGTCCGCGTCGTGCGCGGCGTCCTTCATCAGGGCGGAACCTTCGAGTTCGTAGCCGGCGCCATCCGACGGAATCACCATCGTCACCGGATAACCCTGGCGGATCGACTGCATCGCGGAAAACGCGAACGACACGCCGATCGGAAATTCGCCGATGCGTGCGAGCTTGCACGGCGCCGAACCCGAGAGCGTTACCTGGCCCACGTTGTGTGCGATCGCGGTGACCAGCGCCATGCCTTTCGCGCTGCGCCCGGCATCGCTGAGCGAGGACAGCACCATGTATCCCGTGCCCGACGATGCCGGATCGGGCATGGCGATCTGCCCGCGATAACGCGGCGAGGTCAGGTCCTGCCACGTCCGCGGCACAGGCAGTCCGCGTTCGGCCAGCGCTTCACGGTTGACGCACAGCGCGGCCAGATAGCCCGTGGGTGCGAACCAGCTGGCGTCCGCACCGCGAAAACGGGCGGGCATGCGGTCGATGTTGTCCCCGTGGATGGGTGTGAGCAGTGTCGCGATGCGTGGGTCCAGCATGTCGGTGACGGCCATACCCCAGATCGCGTCGTTGCGCGGCTGCGCCGATTCGGCCAGCAGGCGCGCGGCAAGATCGCCACTGGACAGACGCAGCACATGTATGTCCAGATCGGGCAGGGCTTTCTTCGCCGCAGCGAGATAGGTGGCGATTTCGTCGCTCTCCAGCGCGGAGTAAACGGTGACGCTGCCCGCATTCGCCACGCCACAGGCGGCGCCCAGGGCGACGGTGCAGGCGATCTGGCGGTATGGACGCATCGATGTCCCCGGGCTGTGGCGCTGAAACAACATACCCCACCTGTGTGGCGTTTTGGGTATATTTGCAAAGCTGGGGACTTAGATCCAGCAGAGAATTTTCGTTTTTGTCATCAACCCGAAACGTTGGAGTGCTGTCGATGGAATCGTTGTCCGCCGCCGGGCGGAAGGAATTCGAGGCGTTTGCCGTGGGTATCGCCGACAACGCCCGAGCCTTGTCGCTGCCGCGTTTCCGCCGTCCCGTCGATGTCACCCTGAAAGGCGACATGAGTCCCGTGACGGCCGTGGATCGCGGCGTGGAATCCATGCTGCGCGAGCGCATCGAGCAGGCCTGGCCGGGCCATGGCCTGCTGGGTGAGGAGTACGGCGCGACCCGTATCGACGCCGAGTTCGTCTGGTCGATCGATCCGATCGACGGCACGCGCAGTTTCATTTCCGGCTGGCCGCTGTGGGGCACCTTGCTCGCGTTGCTGCATCACGGTCGTCCCGTGCTCGGCCTGCTGGACATGCCGGCGCTCGACGAGCGCTGGATCGGCCACGTCGGGGTAGGTACATCCATGAACGGACATCCGTGCCGCACGAGCGGGTGTGAGGCGGTGGCGGAGGCGACGCTGTACACCACGACGCCGGACATGTTCACGCCGGAAGAGTGGGCGAAATTCGACCGTACGAGCCGCGCCGCCTACACCCGTCGCTTCGGTGGCGACTGCTACGGCTACGGCATGTTGGCGTCCGGTCATATCGATGCAGTGATCGAAGCGAATCTTATGCCGTACGACTACCTCGCCATCGCACCGGTGGTCGAAGCGGCGGGCGGCGTGATCACCGACTGGGAGGGGCGCGCGCTGGGCCTCGACAGCGGCGGTCGTGTCGTCGCGGCCGCGACGCCGGCCTTGCACCTGGCCCTCATCGAATCTCTGCGACAGGACTGAGTTTCCATGGTTTCACGCGATCGGCGCCGTTTCCTCCAGACCGCGGGTGCGACGGCGGTGGCCTCGCTGGTCGCGCAGGGTTTTCCCGCCGCTATCGCGAAAGCGCTGGCCACGCCGCCGGACCGTCGCACGGGCAGCATCGCGGACGTCGAACACGTGGTGATCCTCATGCAGGAAAACCGGTCGTTCGATCACTACTTCGGCAGCCTGCGCGGTGTGCGCGGTTTTGCCGACCCGCGCGTACTCGAACTCGGTAACGGCGATCCGGTATGGAAACAACCCGTCGGCGCCGCTCGCACGAAATACTGGAAGTCGCGCGGCATCGGCGACGATGTGGCCTGGGTCTATCCGTTCCACCTCGACACCCATGCCAGCGGCGACCATCACGAGGGGACCGATCACGGCTGGAGTACCGGCCACGGCGCGTGGAACCTCGGACGCAACGATCGCTGGATCGAGCAGAAACAGGACGTGCTGACCATGGCGTACCTGCGCCGTGACGATGCCGCGTTTCATTACGCGCTCGCCGACGCGTTCACCGTCTGCGATGCGTACCACGCGTCCGCGCTGGCCGATACGGCGATCAACCGCATCTACCTGTGGAGCGGGACGTGCGATCCCTCGGGGCGGCTGAGCAGCAAGCCGAATGGTCCCGGCACGGAAGAACGCGCGGATGCCAATGGCTATACGTGGACGACGTATCCCGAGCGTCTGGAGAAAGCCGGCATCAGCTGGCGCGTTTATCAGGGCGGCACGGGTGAGCCGGGTTCGCCCACCGACAATTACACCGACAACTCGCTCGAATTCTTCGCGGCCTATCAGGTGAAGGAAGGGGCGGATCCGAACGGCTCACTCGTGCGCAATGGTGTTTCGACGCACACGTTGCGTGACCTGCGCGACGACGTCATCCATGGCCGGCTGCCGCAGGTCGCCTGGATCGTCGCGCCCTACAAATACAGCGAGCATCCGACGTCCTCTCCGGCCGACGGTGCGTTCTACATCCGCAGCGTGCTCGATGCGCTGACCGTGAACCCGAAGGTCTGGGCGCGTACTGTGCTGTTCCTCAACTACGACGAGAACGACGGTTTCTTCGATCATGTCGTGCCGCCCGCCCCGCCGGCCGGGAGCGGTGAAGACGGGCAGGGCGTCGTATCGGACGATCTCGTCGCTTCGCTCGACGACGAGATCATGGATCTCGACGCGCATCCGAAGATTTCCGCGCCGCTCGTGCCTGGCAGCGATCCACGCGGCAGACAGCCGGTGGGGCTCGGCAATCGGGTGCCGATGATCGTGGTCTCGCCGTGGACACGTGGCGGCTGGGTATGTTCGGAAACGTTCGACCACACCTCGGTACTGCGCTTTCTCGAGAAGCGCTTCGGTGTCGCGGAACCGAACATCAGTGCGTGGCGCCGTTCGGTATGCGGCGACCTGACCAGCGCGTTCGATTTCACCGGTGTCGGCGACGACCGGGTGCCCCGGCTCGGTGTGCCATCCGGATCCGACGGCAAGCTGCCCATCGAGGTCCCGCGCGTACAAGCGATGCCGGTGCAGGAGGCGGGTAGCCGTCCTGCGCGCGCTCTGGGCTACGCGTGGTCCGTCGAACACTCCCTGGACGCGGATGGCAGTCGACTCGTCTTCCGCAACACGGGGCGTCTGGGCGCCGGTTTCCTGGTCTACGACGGGTTGCAGCGGGATGCCCCACCGCGCCGTTACGCGGTGAGTGCGGGCAAGCGCATCGAGGATCGCTGGCCTCTGGCGAACGCAGGCGATGCATATGATCGACGTGTGCACGGTCCCCATGGATACCTGGCGCATCTTCGCGGCTTCGCCGGCGATGCGGTCGAGGCCGTTCTCGCCGGTGTGCCTGGCGCGCGTCGTGTGGAGGTCCGGCTCAGCAACGTTGGAACGGCCACGATACCGATCCGCGTACGTAACGCGTATGCGACGGAAGACGCACGCGAGCTGGAACTGGCGGCGGGCCAGTCGGTGACGTTGTCGTTCGACCTGCAGGCGAGCGCGGGCTGGTACGACATCGACATCATCTCACCGGAGCAGCCGCGCTACCTGCGACGGTTCGCTGGCCATCACGAAGACGGTCAGCCGGCGACGAGCGATCCGGGACCGCGGACCGTCTGAACTGTCCGGGCGGCCCCGCCTATCTCCCGGACGGCTATACTCCGTGGTCAGCCCCATCGAAAGCCGTATCCCGTGACCAGCGAACTCTCCTCGATCATCGATTTCATCCGCTACGGCGCCAGCCGTTTCTCGGCCGCCGGCCTGACGTTTGGCCATAGCCACGACAATCCGATCGACGAGGCCACCCATCTGGTGCTGGCCGCGCTGCACCTCCCGCCGGATATCCCGCCGGCTTACGGCGCAGGCAAGCTGATCGCGGAAGAGAAGGCGAAAGTGCTGGCCCTCATCGAACGCCGGGTCACCGAGCGCGTGCCCGTTGCGTATCTGGTCGGCGAAACCTGGTTCGCGGGCATGAAGTTCAAGAGCGACCACCGTGCGCTGGTCCCGCGCTCGCCCATCGCCGAGCTGATCGAAGGCCGCTTCACGCCGTGGCTCGACGACCGCCACATCGAGCGCGCGCTGGACCTGTGCACCGGCTCGGGCTGCATCGGCATCGCCATGGCCGAGTACAACCCCGACTGGCAGGTCGACCTGATCGACGTCAGCGACGACGCGCTGTCGCTGGCCAACGAGAACATCGTCTTCCAGCATGTGGAAGATCGCGTCCGCGCCATCAAGTCCGACCTGTTCGACGGCGTGAAGGGTGAGGTCTACGACCTGATCGTCTCCAACCCGCCGTACGTCACTCATGCCGAATACGCCGCCATGCCGGCCGAATACAGCCACGAACCCGTCCTCGGACTGACATCCGGCGATGATGGACTGGACATCACCCTGCGCATGCTCGATGAGGCCGCCGACCATCTCAGCGAAGACGGCCTGCTGATCGTCGAAGTCGGCGACAGCGAGCACGCCCTGGCGGCGTTGCTGCCGCGCGTGCCCTTCGTCTGGCTGGAGTTCAAGGTCGGTCAGATGGGCATCTTCGCGCTGGAACGGCGCGACCTGATCGAGCACGCCTCGGATATCGCAGCCGCACGCGCGGCAAGAAACTGAATCCATCGGAAGTACCGTGTCCTCCAATACGTTCGGCAAGCTGCTCTCTGTCACCACCTTCGGCGAAAGCCACGGCCCGGCGATCGGGTGCGTGGTCGACGGGTGTCCCCCTGGTCTGGCACTGGAGGCGTCCGAATTCCGTGCCGACCTCGAGCGCCGCGCCACCGGGCGCTCGCGGCACACCTCGCAACGCCGCGAGGCGGATGACATCGAGATCCTGTCGGGCGTCTACGAGGGGGTGACCACGGGCACCCCGATCGCGCTTCTGATCCGCAATACCGACGCGCGGTCAAAGGATTACGGCAATATCCTCGACACGTTCCGCCCGGGGCATGCCGACTACACCTACTGGCAGAAGTACGGCGTGCGCGACCCGCGCGGCGGCGGCCGGTCCTCGGCGCGCGAGACCACCATGCGCGTGGCGGCAGGTGTCATCGCCAAGAAGTGGCTGGCCCAGCGCTATGGCGTTACCGTTCGCGGCCACGTGTCCCAGATCGGCGAGATGGTGCCGCGTGGTTTCGACGCCGATGCCATCGAGACCAGCCCGTTCTTCTGGCCCGACGCGGCCCAGATTCCCGAATTCGAGTCCTATATGGACGCCCTGCGCAAGTCGGGCGATTCCGTGGGCGCCAGAGTCACCGCGGTCGCCGACGGCGTGCCGGCGGGCTGGGGCGAGCCGATCTACGGCAAGCTGGACGGCGAACTCGCCGCCGCCATGATGTCGATCAACGCGGTCAAGGGTGTCGAGATCGGCGACGGCTTCGCCGCCGTGGCCCAGCGCGGTACGCAGCACCGCGACGAACTCACCGCCGACGGTTTTCTCTCCAATCACGCGGGCGGCATCCTGGGCGGCATCGCCTCGGGCCAGCCTGTCGTCGTCTCGGTGGCCTTCAAGCCGACCTCCAGCATCCTGATCCCGGGGCGCAGCGTCGACCGGGCAGGGCAGCCGGCCGAGGTCGTGACCAAGGGCCGCCATGATCCCTGCGTGGGTATCCGCGCCGTGCCTATCGTCGAGGCCATGCTGGCTCTGGTGCTGATGGATCAGGCGCTGCGCCATCGTGCGCAATGCGGCGATGTGGGCGAGGTGCCCCCGCGGATCCCCGGCGTCGTACAGGACAACGCATGAGCAAGCCAGTCGTCTGGGTCTCGCGACCCTTCTTTCCCGATATCGTCGACCGTCTGCGCGAGCACTTCGACGTGCGCGCCGAGACCGAAGAACGGCCGTTCTCGCCAGCTGAGCTGGCGGAACGTCTGGCCGACGCCGACGCCGCGATCGTCGGCCTCGCCGACAAGATCGATGGCAAGGTGCTGCGGGGCGCGCCCAAGCTGCGCTTCGTGGCCAATCTCGGAGTGGGCTACAACAACCTCGACATCGATGCCCTGACCAGCGCCGGCGTCGGTGCGTCGAACACTCCGGACGTGCTCAACGAGACGGTAGCCGATTACGCCTGGGCCCTGATGCTGGCCGCGGCCCGCCGGGTGGGCGAGTCCGAACGCTGGCTGCGCGACGGGCAGTGGCATGGCTCTCGTTTCGAGGGCTGGCTGGGCGCCGACGTACACGGCAAGACCATCGGTATCCTCGGCATGGGCCGGATCGGGCAGGCCATCGCGCGCCGCGCCTCCGGTTTCCGCTCGCCGGTGATCTACCACAACCGGTCGCGCCTCGAGGCCTCGATCGAGCGCGACTGCGGGGCCCGGTACGTCGACAAGGCCACGCTGCTCGCCCAGTCGGACCACCTGATTCTGGTGCTGCCGTTCACGCCGGCCAATCGCCATACGATCGGCGAGGCGGAGCTGAAGGCCATGAAGCGGACGGCCACGCTGGTCAATATCGCCCGTGGCGGCATCGTCGATGACGCGGCCCTGGCCCGGGCGCTGACCGACGGGACGATCGCCTCGGCCGCCCTCGACGTGTTCGAAGGGGAGCCCCAGGTGCACCCCGACCTGCTGAAAATCGAAAATATCGTGCTCAGTCCGCACATCGCCAGCGCAAGTCGCGACACACGTCGCGATATGGCGGCGCTGGCTGTGGACAATGTGCTGGCGGCGTTTGGACATGGTCCCCACGCCGGCCGGCCACCCACGATTCTCAATCCGGGTGTACTGGCCGACGCCAGCTGACCTGTTTCCCACGCCCTGACGAAAGCGACTGATGAGCAAGAAGACGAGTTACAAGGTAGCCATGGTGGGTGCGACCGGCGCGGTCGGCGAAACCCTCCTTTCGATCCTCGCCGAACGGGACTTCCCGGTCAGCGAACTGGTGCCCCTGGCGAGCGAGCGCTCGGCGGGCGGTACGGTCGATTTCGCTGGAAAACCTTACGTCGTCCAGGATCTCGCCAAATACGACTTCGACGGCGTGGATATCGCCTTCTTCTCCGCCGGCGGCTCCGTCAGTCGTGAGCACGCGCCGCGCGCCGCGGCGGCCGGTGCCGTGGTGATCGACAACACCTCCGAATTCCGCTACCAGGACGACATTCCCCTGGTGGTGTCCGAGGTCAACCCGCACGCGATCGCCGATTACACGGTGCGCGGCATCATCGCCAACCCGAACTGCTCGACCATGGGCATGCTGGTGGCGCTGGCGCCGATCCATCGCGAGGTGGGCATCGAACGCATCAACGTGGCCACCTACCAGTCGGTGTCGGGTGCGGGCCGCAGCGGCCTGGAAGAGCTGGGCAAGCAGACCGCGCAGATGCTCAACTTCCAGGACGTCGAGACGTCCAAGTTTCCCAAGCAGATCGCCTTCAACGTGATCCCGCACATCGACGACTTCCAGCCCAACGGCTACACCAAGGAAGAAATGAAGATGGTCTGGGAGACCCGGAAGATCCTCGAGGATCCTTCGATCCAGGTGAACCCGACGGCGGTGCGCGTGCCGGTGTTCTACGGTCACTCCGAGGCCGTGCACATCGAAACACGCGACAAGATCACGGCCGAGCGCGCCCGCGAACTGCTGGAGCGGGCGCCGGGCATCGTCGTGCAGGACGAGCGCAAGGCCGGCGGTTATCCCACCCCGGTCGGCGATGTCGCCGGCAAGGATCCCGTGTTCGTGGGCCGTATCCGTGAAGACATTTCCCATGAGCGCGGCCTCGACCTCTGGGTCGTGTCCGACAACATCCGCAAGGGTGCGGCGCTGAATGCCGTGCAGATCGCGGAGATCCTGATCGAGGACTATCTGTAATGAATCATCGCGCCGTCGCCGTTTGCCTGCTCGTTCTGGTATCGCCTTTTGCGATGGCCGGGCAGCGGGCGACGGCGCCGGCGCGAGCTGAAGACGCGCAGGCCGCCCGGGCCAGACTGGACGCGACGCACCGGGAGGTCACGGCGCAGGATGCCAGTGTGAAGCGGCTCAAGGCCAGGGTCGACACGCTGGAGTCGAACTCCGACGCGGCGGCGAAAGCCCTGGCCGAACGCGATCGGAAGATCGCCGAGCTGGAAAAGCAACTGGCCGCCGAGCAAGGGCCGCGTTAACTGTAAGGGGGGCGTGTACGGGATTCGCGAACGACCGCAACGTTGTCGCGTAACTACCCGTGTTCGCTATTGTTAGTTGTTGCTGGGGTGCACTAAAGTGGCGCCTTCGCGGTTGATCGCCCGAAAGAGGCGCGCCGCCGGCATGATATTCGTTCGGGGGAAGCAGTAATGAACCGCACATTGAAGTTGTCGATCATGCTGGCGCTGGTAACGGGGGGCGGCCACGCCATGGCCCAGAACCTGGGTCCGGTCCAGATGCGCTCCACCATGGAACAGCCGTTGGTCGCGGAAATCCCGCTGACCGGCGTGTCGGGTAGTCTCGACAACGTCCATGTCACGCTGGCTTCGCCGGAGGCTTTCTCCCGCGCCGGGCTCAATCGCGACGGCCTGCCCGTGGCGCTCAGCTTCGCGGTGGCCAGGAATGCCAGCGGCCAGCCGGTGATCCGCGTGACCAGCAGCTCGCCGGTCCGCGACACCTATCTCGATTTCCTCGTCGAGGTCTCCAGCGGTAGCAACAAGGTCGTCCGCGAGGTGACCATGCTGCTCGATCCGCCGGGTACCCCGATTTCGGCGCCGTCCACGGGTGCACCGAAGCCGACCTCGCGCCCGTCGCGCACCTCGGACGTGCCGTCCCGCTCCTCGTCAGATGAATCGCGTCCGTCGCGCAGCGAAGCGGCCGCTCCGGCCAGATCGCCATCGCGCAGCAGCGCGCCGGTTTCCGCCGACGGTAGCTACGGTCCGGTCCAGCGCGGCCAGAGCCTGTCCGCCATCGTGCGCGCGCACGGCAACGGCGGCGACATGAACCAGATGCTGCTGGCCCTGCACAAGGCCAACCCGGATGCGTTCTACCGCGACAACATCAATGCGCTGAAGACGGGCGCCGTGCTGCGCGTGCCGTCGCCGGAAGACGTGCAAGCCCAGTCCGCCGCGTCGGCCCTGGCCGAAGTGCGTCGCCAGAACGAAGAGTGGCGCTCGGGCTCCACCCGCAAGCCGTCCGTGGTCGCCGATGGCGCCTCGACCGGCGCGGCACAGGACACCGGCAAGGCCGCCGCGCCCGCCAACGATCGCCTCGCCATCGTGCCGTCCAAGGCCGGTGGCGATGCCGCGTCGACCCGCGCGGGCACGAAGGACGGCAAGGGCGATGCCCAGATCGCCGGCCTCAAGCAGGAGCTGACGACCCAGCAGGAAAACGTCGCCTCGCTGAAGCAGCAGGGCGCCGAGCTGAAGTCGCGGATCAGCGATCTCGAAGAGATCAACACCAAGAACGAGCGCCTCCTGAGTCTCAAGGATTCGGAAATCGCCGAGTTGCAGCGCAAGCTGGCCGACGCGCGCAAGACGGATGGCCAGCCGGCCGCGGCGGCTTCCGCGCCGACCCCGGCTCCGCCGCCTGCTCCCGCACCGGCACCGGTCGCCGCCACGCCCGCGTCGACCCCGGCCGCTACCGCATCGGCTCCGTCGGCCACGCCGGCACCGGTACCGTCCGCCGCCACGGTGGCAACGACGCCGTTGCAGGCACCGGCGGCCGCGCCTCAGGCGCCTGCGCCTGCGCCAGTGGCTGCCGCCAGGCCGCCGGTCAAGAAGGCGACTCCTGTCGCGCCGGTCCCGGTCGAAGAAGATCCCTGGTACATGCAGCCGTGGGCATGGGGCGGCGGCGCCATCGTCGTCCTCCTGCTGCTGGTCGCGGCCGTGTTCGGCCGCAAGAAGCCCAGGCCTTCCGCGGCGAGCGCGAGTTCGCTGGCCGATCGCTTCGGCCACGAGCCGAGCTTCGGCGAATACGGTCATAACGATGCCATCGACCAGGATCAGCGCGAGATCCTCGACGCCCTGGCTGAGCACCCGGACGATATCGGCCTGCACCTGGAGCTGGTCAGCCTCTACTACGGCCGCCGTGACGTCGAGCATTTCGAAGCCGCCGCCGAGGCCATGCACGCGCACGTCGCCGATCCGGAACAGCCGGAATGGCGCGAAGTCGTGATGATGGGTGAAGACCTGGCCCCGAGCCATCCGTTGTTCGGCGGCACGCCGGTCGACGCGGTGGAGGAGCCGTACGATACGTACACGGCCGCCACGCCGCACACGGCCGACGAGGCCGCCGCGCTCGAGGAATTCGACCTGGGCAGCTACGTGACGGGTCCGGATGAGGGCGAAATCCCGCCGCGTCCGGCACCGCAGAAACACAGCGAATACCACTTCAACTTCGACCTCACCCCGGTGCAGCGTGCCGAGGCGGATCGCCGTCCCAACGCACCGGACGTCTTCGATGTCGATGCGCCGGAATCGCCGTACAGCGAAACCCCGCTGCACGACGAGCCCGCCCACGGCTCGACCTTCGGCGACATCCTGAGCGAAGAGACGAAGACGCACGAGGAAGAGCGTTCGACGTGGTCGTTCGACGAAGACCATGATCTCGCCTCGCCCAGGCCGTCGGATCCGCCGCGTTTCGACGAGCCGCCGCGCTTCGACGAACCGCCGGCGTTCCCGGTCTTCCCCGACGAAGAGCCGCTTACCGACCATTCGGCGGACAGCTTCAGCGACGACCCGGTCGACACCAAGCTCGACCTGGCCCGTGCCTACCTCGACATGGGCGACGCCGAAGGCGCCCGCCTGATGCTCGAGGAAGTTATCGCCGAGGGCTCGCAGATGCAGAAAGACACCGCGAAGCGGATTCTGAGCGATATCGTCTGAGTCATTCGTAGGCCGTGATACTGGAGCCCCGGTTGTGCCGGGGCTTTTTTTGTGCTCGGCTTCGCCATCGCGTTGGGCGCGAATGCGTCGAGGCAGGGGCGCCGCCGGGTGCCATTCTCGTCGCTAAGTCCTCCTTCGGCCTTCGCCTACGTGCGGAAGCGCTCTGAGAACGACACCCGGCGGCACCCCTCCGAACGATGAGGTTTCGTGCCGCAAAAACGATCGAGGAGCATAGGCGCAGGCCGCAAGATCGCCGCGCTCCGCTTTGCTCGCCCACAACCTACCGTTGCGTTGGGAGGGAGTCGTTGGATGCCGTTCCTGGAGCGATTCCGCAGGGAGGCGAAGGCCGGACGAGGACTTAGCGACAGGAACGGCAGCCAACGGCTCCCCAGCCTCAGCGCAATCGCTGCCATCCCCCATACGCCCCCGAACGCACCCCCAGCCCCCCGAGTGGTACCCTTTCCGGTTTCCACCGCCCCAAGATCCCCGCCCCATGCGCATCGCCCTTGGCGTCGAATACGACGGCACCGACTTCTTCGGCTGGCAGCGGCTCAGCCATGCGAAGACCGTGCAGGGTTCGCTGGAGGCCGCGCTCGCTTTTGTCGCGCAGACGCCCATCGAAGTGACGGCCGCCGGCCGCACCGACGCCGGGGTGCACGGTCGCTGCCAGGTGGTGCATTTCGACACCGAGGTGGTGCGCGACATGCGCGGCTGGATCCTCGGCGCCTGCTCCAATCTGCCGCACACGGTGGCGGTGACCTGGGCGCAGGTGGTGCCGGACGACTTCCATGCGCGGTTCTCCGCACGGGCCCGACGCTATCGGTATCGCCTGCTGCCGCGCTTCGTGCGCCCGGCGCTGGATGCGCGGTTCGTTGCCTGGGAGCGCCGCCAGCTCGATGCGGAGGCCATGAACGAAGCCGCGCAGGCGATCGTCGGCGAGCACGATTTCACCGCGTTCCGCGCGATCTCCTGCCAGGCCGCGCATGCGCGGCGCAACGTGCGCTCGATCCGCGTGTTTCGCGAAGACATCCATGTGGTGGTCGAGATCGAGGCGAACGCCTTTCTCCATCACATGGTGCGCAATATCGTCGGTTCGCTGCTGCGGATCGGCCGTGGTGAAGAGAGCGTCGGCTGGATGGCCGAACTGCTCGCCGGCCGCGATCGCGAGGTGGCCGGCGCCACCGCACCCGCGGAAGGGCTGACCTTCCTCGGACCGCTTTACGAAGCCCACTGGGGGCTGCCACAGGAAGTGACGCTATGACCCGGATCAAGTTCTGCGGGCTGACCCGCCTCGACGATGTACGCCTCGCGGTGAACCTCGGCGTGGATGCCATCGGCTTCGTGATGACGCGCAAGAGCAAGCGTTTTGTCGAGCCGGCCGCCGCCGCGCAGCTGCGCGATGCCGTTTCGCCGTACATCACCACGGTTGCGCTGGTGATGGACGACGAGCCGGCGTTTATCGACGAGGTGCTGCGCGTGCTCCGTCCCGACATGCTGCAATTCCACGGCGCCGAAACCGACGACGAATGCGCCCGCTACGGCGTGCGCTATACCAAGGCCATCGCGATGGGTGAGGGTGAGGCGGCGCTGGCGCGTCTGCACGAATATCCGCGCGCGGCCGGGCTGCTGCTGGACGGGCACGGGCTCGGCGAGCAGGGCGGAAGCGGGCAGCGTTTCGACTGGTCGCGGATGCCGAAACATCTTGCGCAACCCCTGATCCTCGCGGGTGGGCTCGGCGCCGACAACGTGGCCGAGGCCATCCGCATCGCACGCCCCTGGGCCGTCGACGTCTCCAGCGGGATCGAGACGTCGCCCGGTATCAAGGATGGGGCTAAGATGGAACGCTTCATTTCCGCTGTACGACGATAACGAGAAGGCAATGACCGAAATCACGGATTTTCACGCCTACCCCGATGCGCATGGCCGCTTCGGTGACTACGGCGGCATCTACGTGGCGGAAACGCTCATGGAGCCCCTGGCCGAGCTGACCGCCGCGTATGAAAGACTGCGTGTCGATCCCGCCTTCATCGCCGAGCTCGATCGCGACCTCAAGTACTACGTGGGCCGTCCCAGCCCGGTGTACTTCGCCGAGCGGCTGACGAAGCACGTCGGCGGCGCGCGGATCATCCTCAAGCGTGAAGACCTGAACCACACAGGCGCGCACAAGATCAACAACACCGTGGGTCAGGCGCTGGTCGCCCGGCACATGGGCAAGTCGAGGATCATCGCCGAGACCGGCGCGGGCCAGCATGGCGTGGCGAGCGCCACCGTGGCCGCGCGTCTGGGCCTGAAGTGCGTCGTCTACATGGGCGCCGTCGACATCGAGCGGCAGAAGATCAACGTCTATCGTATGCGCCTGCTCGGCGCCGAGGTGGTCCCGGTCACTTCCGGTTCGAAGACACTCAAGGACGCCCTCAACGAGGCGATGCGCGACTGGGTCACGAATGTCGCCGACACCTTCTACATCATCGGCACCGTGGCGGGTCCGCACCCGTACCCGCAGATGGTCCGCGACTTCAACGCCATCGCCGGTCGCGAAGCGCGCGAGCAGACGCTGGAGCAGTTCGGCCGTCTGCCGGACGTCATCACGGCCTGCGTCGGTGGCGGCTCGAACGCCATCGGTCTGTTCCACGCCTTCCTCAACGACCGCGACGTGCGCATCGTCGGCGCCGAGGCGGCGGGCGACGGTATCGGTACGGGTCGTCATGCCGCCTCGCTGGCGGCGGGCAAGCCGGGCGTGCTGCACGGCAATCGCACCTACGTCCTCTCGGACGCGAACGGCCAGATCGTCGAGACGCATTCCGTTTCCGCGGGCCTCGACTATCCGGGCGTCGGCCCGGAGCACGCGTTCCTGAAGGACGCCGGTCGGGCGGAATACGTCGGCGTGACGGACGACGAAGCGCTCGAGGCGTTCCACTTGCTCGCCCGCACGGAGGGCATCCTTGCCGCGCTGGAATCGAGCCACGCGATCGCCCAGGCGATCAAGCTGGCCCGTGAACTGCCCAGCAACGGCCTGGTGCTGGCGAACCTTTCCGGTCGCGGGGACAAGGACGTGCACACCATCGCCGAGCGTGAAGGGATCGAGATCTGATGAGCCGCCTTGAAAGCCGTTTCGCGGCACTGAAAGCCGCCGGTCGTACCGGCCTGATTACCTTCGTCACGGCGGGTGACCCGCAGCCGGACGCCATGGTGCCGATGCTGCATGCGCTGGTCGCCGCGGGCGCCGACGTGATCGAACTGGGCGTGCCGTTCTCAGATCCGATGGCCGACGGCCCGGTGATCCAGCACGCCAGCGAGCGGGCCATTGCTAAAGGCATCGGCCTGCATAATGTGCTGGCCTGGGTCGCGGCATTCCGTGAGACCGACAACGAAACGCCGATCGTCCTGATGGGCTACCTCAACCCGGTCGAGATGTACGGATACCCGGAATTCGCCGACGATGCCGTGGAGAAGGGTGTCGATGGCGTGCTGATGGTCGACTGCCCGCTCGAGGAGGCGCACGTGCTCGCGCCGCTGCGCGATGCCGGCCTCGACCAGATCCTGCTGGCCTCGCCGACGACCACCGATAGCCGGCTGCAGGCCTTGTGCGAGGCGGCTTCGGGCTTCCTGTATTATGTGTCGTTCGCTGGCATCACCGGCGCGGCCCAGCTCAGCACGGCGGATATCGCCGAGCGCGTGGCCGGCATCCGGGCGACGTCGAAGGCGCCGGTCGCCGTCGGCTTCGGGGTGCGCGACGCCGCGAGTGCCGCGGCCATCGGTGCGTTCGCCGATGCGGTCGTCATCGGCAGTGCCCTGGTCGAACGTCTGGCCGGTGCGACGTCCGCTGACGAGGTGGCAAAACGGGCCAACGATTTCCTGGCCCCGATCCGCGCCGCCCTCGACGCGCGCTGATCGAAACGAGCTTCATGTAGGAGCGCGCCCCGCGCGCGACGCGACACCAATCGGAGACGCACGATGAACTGGCTGCAGAAAATCATGACGCCGAAGACCCGCGCACCCAGCGCGGCCGGCGGTAAGGGCAAGGTGCCCGAGGGTGTGTGGGAGAAGTGCGCCGGTTGCGGCACGGTCCTTTACAAGCCGGAGCTCGAAAAGTCGCTGATGGTCTGCCCGAAGTGCGGCCATCATCACGCGATCTCGGCGCGCGTGCGCCTCAACGCGTTCCTCGACGAAGGCAGCGCGAAGGAACTCTGGCCGAAGCTGGAGGCCGTCGACGCGCTCAAGTTCAGGGACCAGAAGAAGTACAAGGACCGCGTCGTCGCCGCGCAGAAGTCCACGGGTGAAAAGGATGCGCTGATCGCGATGTCCGGCACGCTGCTGGATCGTCGCATCGTTTCGGTCGCCTTCGAGTTCGCTTTCATGGGTGGCTCGATGGGGTCGGTGGTCGGCGAGAAATTCGCACGTGCCGCGGAAAAGGCGCTGGCGGAAAACAGCGCACTCGTCTGCTTCGCCGCCACGGGTGGCGCACGCATGCAGGAAGGCCTGTTCTCGCTCATGCAGATGGCCAAGACGTCGGCCGCACTGGCGCGCATGCGCGACGCCGGTGTGCCGTACATCTCGGTGCTTACGCATCCGACCACCGGCGGTGTGTCAGCAAGCCTTGGCATGCTGGGCGACCTCAACGTCGCCGAGCCGAAGGCGCTGATCGGTTTCGCCGGCCCGCGTGTCATCGAGCAGACCGTGCGCGAGACCCTGCCTGAAGGCTTCCAGCGTCCCGAGTTCCTGGTCGATCACGGCGCCATCGACATGATCGTCGACCGTCGCGAAATGCGCGAAAAGCTCGGCTCGATTCTCGGCATTCTGGAGAAGGCGCCGCGCGCGGCGGCGTGATCCGGCTTCGTAAGTAAGTGAAACAGGGAAGGCCCCGGAGAAATCCGGGGCCTTCTTCGTTCGCGGCAGTCACTTTTGCGGCTCATGCCGAAAACACGTAACGACGCATGGCGTTGGCCCTTGTGCCGTATCCGGGCGCACGACAAGAATCGGCCGGGGTGAGGGCGCCGGAGTACGTACGTTTTTCCATTCCATACCGCAAAGGATGAATCCGATGAACAACGACATGAACTTCGCTTCCAACTCCGTCAGCCGTGCCGCGCAGTGGCGCACGCAGGCGGACAACAACAACCCGGCGGGTGCGCTCTTCGCCAACGAATTCGCCGAGGCGGATATCATCGGCGGCACCGATATGCTCGTCACCGATTGTGCGATGTGTACGGGCTCCATCAAGAACACCATCCACATCTACTGCGCCTGATCCTCTCGCCGTGACGTCCTCCACGGACGCCGACGATTTCAGCGAATCGCTGGGCTGCCTGATCGCCGATGCCATGGTGGATCTTGCAGCCCGGCTCGCCGGGGTAGCCGGCCTGACGTGCGCCGAACGCGGCGTCGTCGCCGACGCGACGCGCGCTTCGCTGACGGAAGCGCTGCATGGCCGACTCGGTCGTGTCCTGTTGCTCGAGTTGCACGCGGCCGTCGAAGACGGCTTGCTCGTCGCTGCCGACAGCGCGGGCCGCTGGCACGAATTCATTGCGCGCTCGTCGTCTCCCGCATTCTGGGAAGAACTGACGACGCATTATCCGACGCTGATGGATCGCGTGAATTGCCTGGTGGAACAGCGTTGCGCAAGCGCGCTGGCGTTCGCCATGCATTTCGCGACGGACCGCGAGGCGCTCTACGTATTTCACGGTAGCCCGCTCGGCGAACTCGTCGCCCTGGCGATCGGCGCGGGCGACAGTCACCGCGGCGGAAGGACCGTGGCGTTGCTCACCTGCGCCCGCGGCCGTATCGTCTACAAGCCACGATCGGTGGGCATCGACGCCGCCTTGTCCCGCTTTATCGAGCCACTCACAGCGCAGGGCGCCAGTCTTCGTGTACCACCCGTCGTGGAGCGGGATGGCTACGGTTGGGCCGCGTTCGTCGAACACCGCTACGCCGCCGACGAGGGCGAACTGTCCCGTTTCTATCGCGGACTGGGCGAGTGGCTGGCCGTCATGCGTCTGCTCGGCGGTAGCGATCTGCACGCCGAAAACCTGATCGCGCACGGTGCGCATCCGTTCGTCATCGACTGCGAGACGCTGTTCACGCCGCATCCGCCGGTCACGCCGTCGGGCATGGGCCTGGCGCACGACCGCGCCATGGGCATGGTCGAAGGCAGCGTGCTGAGCATGGGGTTTCTGCCGGGGCGCGGCGCGGCGTTGGCCTGGCGTGGCGTGGATTCGTCCGGCATGGGTGCCTTGCCGGGGCAGCAGCCCAGCGTGGAGGTGCCTGCCATCGTCGACGCGGGTACGGATCGCGCGCGGCTGGGCACCGTCATGGTCGAGCCCGGCGGCGCAGCGAATCATCCGTCACGCGCGCCCGCGCTGGCTGCGCACTGGCCGAAGGTCGTCGAAGGCTTCGATCAGGTGACCGCCTGGCTGCGCTCCGAGGACGCGGCGGGGAGACTGGCTGACCGGTTGCGCCCGTTTGCCGGCTGCGAAGTGCGTGCGGTCGTCCGGTCGACCGAGGTGTACGCCGAGCTGGCGCGCATGCTCTGGCACCCGGTGTCGCTGCACGCACCTGACGAAGCGAAGCATCGCGCCGCCGCGTTATTGCGTCGGATGGGTCTGAACCGAGCGATTTCGCCCGATCGCGACGACGTGATCGCGGCCGAGATCGCCGACCTGCTCGATGGCGACATTCCGCTGTTTTCGACGATCGTTAGCGAAGGGTGGCTGGCGGGCCCTCGCGGCACGTCGTGGCTCGATCCCCGCGACCTCGCCGAGGATGCATTGCGACGCTGGCGCGAGGCAGATCTCGCGCTCGAACGTCAGGCTATCCGCGCCTCGCTGGCCAGCGCCTATGCCGACGGTGACCGCGACGAAGCGCATGCCTCCCTGCGACCGGTACGCCTCGCGTTGCACGATCTCGACCGCCGTCGCCGTCGGCTCGCCGCAGGTGTCATGAAAGACATCGTGAGGCGTGCGATCCGCGGTGACGATGGCAGCGTGGCCTGGATCGCTTCCGTGCTGGGTCCCAACGGGCGCAGCGTGCAACCGATCGCTCAGGATGTATACGGAGGCATCGCAGGCATCGCGTTACTGGCTCATGGTTATACGCGCGAGCGCGATGCGGGGAGGGCGGACGATGTGTCGGAGATCGATGCGATCGCAGCGGCGGCGGTCGACACGATGCGATGGGCCGAAGCGCAGCTATGGGAGCGTCGTACCCATGTGGCGCGGCCGCGCCCGGTGCCTCCCGGTGGGTACATCGGTCTCGGCTCCCAGATCGCGTCGTGGCTGCTACTGGAGGCCTGGGGCGCGACGGCGGCAGGTGAGGGCGTCGAGCGGGCGCAGCGTCTCGCCGGACTCATCGCGGAGTCCGTCGCGGCGGACGATACGCGCGACCTGCTTACCGGCAGCAGCGGTGCGATTGCACCCCTTCTTACGCTTTACGCGCGCACGAAGGATGCGAGCCACCTGACCCAGGCGATGACCGTGGGCGATGCACTGATCGAGGCGGCGCGTCGGCAGGACGGCCGCGCCTGGTGGCCGCACGAGCGATGGCCCGATGGACTTGGCGGATTCGCCCATGGATCGACGGGCATCGGATGGGCACTGGCGAAGCTGGCGCAGGCGTCCGGACAGGATCGTTTTCTTGCGATATCGCGGGCCGCGCTCGCGTTCGACGCGTCGTTGTTCGATCCGGCGACGGGTTGGCGCGACCTTCGTGGTGGCGACCCGGCGGCCGCGTGGTGCCACGGCGCGGTCGGTATCGGGCTGGCGCTGGTGGATCTGGATCCGGCATTGGATAACGCCGATCGGCGTGCCCAGTTCCGCGTCGCTTCGACGCTCGCCTGGCAGAACGGTATCGGTGGCGGGCATGGGCTATGCCACGGCGATATGGGGGCGTGGGAGCTGCTCGACATCGCCGTGCGCACGGGATTCGCTCCCGCAGGCTGCGACAGCGATACGCTGAAGGCCACGATCATCGGCAGCATCGAAAGCCACGGAGCCCGGTGCGGCAGGCAGAGTGAAGACCTGTCACCGGGCCTGATCGCCGGCCTGGGCGGCGTCGCGTGGCAGTTGCTGCGGATGCATCCCGAAAGCGCTCTGCCTTCCGTCCTGCTTCCGTCCTTCGCGAATCAGACCAGCACACGCTCCGCCCACAGCGACAACGTGCCGAGCCCGCCACCAATGACGGTCGCGGCGAGCACGTCGCTGGGGTAGTGCAGACCGAGCACGACGCGTGAGGCACCGATGAGCGCGGCGAAGCCGATCAGGAAAGGTGCGAGCACCGGGTAGTGCGCGACGGCGACGACGGTAAACGAGACCGCCTGCAACGTGTGTCCCGACGGAAAGCTGAACTCATCCAGCGGGGGCACGTGGGCTATCACACCGGGACAGGTGCGGAAGGGGCGTGGGCGACGCGTCCAGCGCTTCAGTACGCGATAGAGCATCAGTGCGGTCAGTCCGGTGATCGCCATCTGGACCGCCACGGCCACACCGTGCCAGCCGCCGACGATCGCCATGACCGTCATCAGCGAATACCAGAAGACGCCATCACCGAGGCGGCTGATGGCGCCGAAGAAGATGCCGATCGCACGACGCGCGCCCCAGCGGTTGGCGGCGACGCACATGCGCCGGTCGAGGCTGGCCCTACGCGGCGACGGCGGTGCTGCGTTCATGGACGCTCTCCTCGGCCATTGATTGCATGATGGATTCGAATTCGGCGATGACCGAATCGGGTGATGAACCGGCAAGCGAGAGACGTGCGGCGCCGCCCATCGCCCGGCACGCGTGGATGTCCGCACCGAGCGCCGCGGCGCGTTCGATCAGTCCGCCTTCGTTGCCGGGCGCGACGCGGATGCCGTTCTGGCCGTTGCGGATGAATTCGCGAGCGGCGGCTTCCGCATAGGCCACGACGGGTGTCCCCGACGCCATCGCCTCGAGCACCACGTTGCCGAAGGTCTCCGTGAGGCTCGGAAAAACGAACAGATCGGCACTGGCGTAGTAAGCGGCCAGGTCGTCGCCGCGGCGGACGCCGGCGAAAATCACATCCGGATGGGCCGCTTCGAGAGCGGCACGACCCGGACCGTCACCGACGATGACGCAGCGGGCTCCGGGAACGCGACGCTGCAGGGCACGGTAGGCATCGATCACGACGTGCAGGTTTTTCTCCGGCGCCACACGGCCCACGCTGAGCATGACCGGCGTATCCGGACCCGCGCCCCATGACGTGCGCAGGTCGTCGTTACGGCGTTCCGGATGAAAACGCTGCGGGTCGACAGCGCGGCGAAGCACGCGTACGTCGTGGACACCGAGGTCGTTGAGCTCACCGGCGAGCTGGCCCGTGGGCACCAGGGTGGTCTGCGCGCGACGATGGAACCGGGCGAGGTAGTTGCGTACGAACGGGGTCAAGGCGCCGAAACCGTAATGACCGACGTAGAAGTCGAAGCGCGTGTGGAAGCCTGTAGCGACGGGGATGCCGAGGCGGCGGGCGGCGCTTACCGCGCTCCATCCCAGCGGGCCTTCGGTGGCCACGTAGATCGCATCCGGGCGGTCCGACCGCCAGCGGCGTTCCAGGCGAAAGCGGGAGGGCAGGCCGAAGCGCAGGCCGGCATAGCGGGGGACGGCGGCACCTTCGACGGCGAGGACATCCATGCCCGCATCGGCCATGGCCGGCGTGTCGGGGTGGATCGGGCGAATGAGGTCGACGGTGTGTCCGCGGCGGACGAGTCCGCGGGCGAGCGACTGGACGGTAAGGGAGACCCCATTGACGTCCGGTGCATAGGTCTCGGTGACGATGCCGACTCGCATGGCGGTGCCCCTGTTGGCCTGAGCTTGGTCCAAGCTTCGCGCGCAGGGATGTCGCGGGCATGATGGTGATATGACGCTGGCGTTACCGGAACGGGCCCGGCGATCGACCGCCGGGCCCGCTTTGTCACTTGATGCCGAAAATGAGCGGGATGGCTGCCCAGCGCTGCCCGCTGTCGACATCGCCGAATGCGAGATAGGCATCGGGGATCGGTTCGGCCTGGAAGTTGAAGCCGGGAATGTAGTCGCCCCTGCGTGGCTGCAACGGGTAGGTCGTCCACGGCGGCAACAGTGCGTTGGTCGCATTGACCGGCAGCAATGCGTCCTTACCGGGGCGGAACGCCGTCGACAAGCCCGATGCGTCCGTATGCAGGCGCAGGCGGCCACCTTCGAAACGGGAATGGATGCGGTCGGCACGCCATTCCCACTGTTGCGCCAGTGTCTGCGTGCATGCCGTGGCCCTCACGCCACCGAACGCGGTATCCGTCTCCAGGCACATGCCGCTGCCACGGTTCACGTATCGTCCGGCCTCGTCCATCATCCATTGCTGAACGCGATGGCCTTCGGTGCGGTCGCAGGTCTCGAGGGTGATCCGGGCGGACGCGTCGGGCTGCGTGATGCAGCGGTTGGCGTCGCCCAGGGACTGCAGCAGCACCGTCGGTGTGCGCGTGAGGTAGGGCGTGCCGAGGTCCATGATCACGCTGGCAATCGGCTGCGCCGTGGCGACGAATTCCCGCCTGTCCGACGGGCCGCGGCTGGTGACGATCGAGAGTTCGCACGGCGTCGCATCGAGAACGACGACTTTCTCATGGCAGTCGATGGCATCAGCGGTCGTTTTGGCCTGGTGATGGAAGTAGCGGTTCATCACGGTGGCGGCGCTGGTGACCTTGATCGGGCCTTCGTACGTACCGTCGACCCGCCATGTGGCCGCGGTTTCCAGCCCCGCGTGTTTCATCATCCGACTGCGCCCCCCTGTCGTGGCGGGTTTACCGAAGTAGGCGGGTTTGGCTGAAATGTCATCGGCCAGGGCGAAACGCCACGATGCCTCGGTTTGATTTTCCGCCTGGAATTCGGAGAACGCGGCGCTGTAGTCGTCGAGCGTGATCGTTACGGATTGCTCGTCCGTGTTCGTTTCGCTGTAGGAAAACGATGCGGGGAATTTGCCGGCCGACGAAATCTTGCCATCGGCGAGCCCACGGGTCGTCTCGGGCGACACCGACACCCCCCATGTCGAGGTGGTGACATGTTTGTCGGTGATTGTCCGGGCGGTACGGCCGTCAGTCATCGGGTGATAACTGAGCAAGCGGGCGTTCGGCGTTGCATCTTCCGGCCACATGAGCCACGTCGACAAGCCGTACTCGCCAGGCACGTAGATGCCCGCGCCGTGGGGCAGGGACGGAAACGGCCAGATCGGCACCCACCATAAGGGATTGTTCTTTCGAGTATCCAGCCCTCGCTGATGGGGGATGACCTCGGCCGTGCTCTTTACCGTGATCAGTTTGGAGTCGTGCGTGCGGCTGGTATCCCGGGTGACCGTCGCGATCAGCGCCACGCGCGATCCATTGGTGTGGGTCTTGGATGCGGCCCAGGGACGCACGGGCGTCTCGCGCGCGGGCGCCGTCTGCGATGCCTGCGCGGGACCGCGCGTGACAGGGGCAAGGCGTGACCTCGATGCTTCTTCTGCGTCAGCCATCGCCAGACGTCTGGCGTCCTCGACCACGTGGCCGGCGATGGCCGCCAGGGCCAGCGGATCGACCGTATCTTCGAACAGATGCAGGTGAACGCCGCCATGGCGCAGTGGCTGGTAGAGCACGGTCGCTTCGGTGGCTTCCACGCCGAACAGGGCGATTTCGTAGCGTCGCTCACCTGTTCGGGCGGTAACGAGCAGGGCGACGCCTGAGGAGACGATATCCAGGGCCTCGGCCCGGGCGTGGGGCGAGGCCAGTGCCGAGGCGGGTACCCATGCGATGACGGGATCGGCCGACGCTCCGGATTGCGACAGTGCCGTGCCCTTCAAGGCTGCCGGTGTCCGCCAGGCGGCTGGGTCGCCGCCGGTCGCCGTCAGGATCGCCGGGAGGTCCGAAAGGCGCAGATAGCGCACGTCGAGGCCGACCACCTGGGCGTCCGTGGGCGGTGACTGCGCGACGATCGGCGCGGACAGGCCCAGGGCGATGGCGACGACCGCGTGGCGTAGGGGGGTCTTCATGGATGCATCCTTGCAGTTGGGGAGTGCTTACAGCATGCGCGGGCGAGCCCGTGCGCAGCATCCGGCCAGTGGTCTTCTTTTGTGTAGGAATGACTGCAGCGGGGCACTGGCAGAAAGGCAGGCACGCTGTAGGGGATGACCTCGAAACCACCCCGGTGCCCGATCGGTTAAAATCCCGTCCTTGTCCGTCCGATGACCTCAACGATGACCGTCCGTACCCGTTTCGCCCCCAGCCCCACCGGCTACCTCCACATCGGCGGTGCCCGTACCGCGCTCTACTGCTGGCTGGAGTCGCGCCGCCGCGGTGGCGAATTCGTACTGCGCATCGAGGACACCGATCGCGAGCGCTCCACGCAGGAGGCCGTGCAGGCCATCCTCGACGGCATGCAGTGGCTCGGCCTTACGCACGACGAAGGTCCGTACTATCAGACGCTGCGCATGGATCGTTACCGCGAGGTGGCCGACCAGCTGCTGCGCGAGGGCAAGGCGTATTACGCCTACGAGACCAAGGAAGAGATCGAGGAGATGCGCAACGCGGCCATGGCAGCCGGGGTGAAGCCGCGTTACAACGGCTATTACCGCGACCGCAACGAGCCGCTGCGTGACGATCCGAACCGCGTCATCCGCTTCAAGAACCCGTCCACGGGTTCGGTGGTGTTCGACGACAAGGTGAAGGGGCGCATCGAGTGGTCGAACGAAGAGCTCGACGACCTCGTGATCTTCCGCTCGGACGGCTTCCCGACGTACAACTTCGCGGTCGTGGTCGATGACATCGACATGGGTATCACCGAGGTGATCCGCGGCGACGACCACGTCAACAACACCCCGCGCCAGATCAACATCTACAAGGCGCTGGGTGCGCCCGTACCCGAATTCGCGCACCTGCCGATGATTCTGGGGCCGGACGGTCAGAAGCTTTCCAAGCGTCACGGTGCCGTCAGCGTCATGCAGTACCGCGACGACGGTTTCCTGCCGCATGCACTGCTCAATTATCTCGTCCGCCTGGGCTGGTCGCATGGCGATCAGGAAATCTTCTCGGTCGATGACATGAAAACGCTGTTCGACGTCTCGGACGTCAACAAGGCCGCATCGCGCTTCGACGTGACCAAGCTCTCCTGGCTCAATCAGCATTACCTGAAGACGGATGACCCGGCGACGCTCGGGCCGGAACTGGCCTGGCACCTCGGCAAGATCGGTATCGACGCCTCGGCTGGCCCGAACCCCGCCGATGTGGTCGTGGCCCTGCGCGACCGCGTGCAGACGTTCAAGGAAATGGCCGAGCGCGCGAAGATCTGGTACGGCCCGATCGTCGAGTGGGACGACAAGGCCATCGAGAAACACCTGCGTACGGACACCGCGCCCGCCGCGCTCGAGAAGGCGAAGTCCGAACTCGCCGCTCTGTCTGAGTGGACGCCGGAGGCCGTGCACGGCGCCGTCGAGCGCGTGGCCGCGGGCCTCGAACTGGGGATGGGCAAGGTGGCCGCGCCGCTGCGCGTGGCGATGACCGGCACGCAGGTGTCGCCGTCGATCGAACACACCATCTACCTGGCCGGTCGCGACGGTGCGCTGGCGCGCATCGACGAGGCGCTCGCCCGCGCTCGTGGATGAGATCCTGGCCAAGGCGATGCGGGGCGTCGATCCTGACGACCCCGGGGCCTTTCTGGCGATCTTCACCAACCTCATGGCCGCGGTGCCATGGGGGCAGCTGATCCTCTGGCAGATCGTTTTCATCGTCGTCGGCGGCGTGCTGGGCTGGTGGCGCGGGCGCTTCGTCGCCGGCATCGTCGCCGCGCTGGTGCTGGGGCCGTTCGGCTGGGTGGTGCCTTTCATGCCACGCAAGCGGCCCCCGCCTTTACCGCCGCGTGGCGGTCCGCCGCCTCTGCCCGGGTCGAAAAAGCGCTGACGGGCCCTCATGTTAGAATGAGGGATACGAGGACTTCGATGTGACCACGCACGCCGCGCACAAGCACACGCACGAACACCATGACGATGCCCGCGGCTTCGTCGCGGCGGTCGAACACGCCTCGCTGGAGCGCGGTCTGCGCCTGACGCCCCTGCGTCGTGAGGTGCTGGAACTGGTCGCGAGCGCGGGCAAGCCCGTAAAAGCCTACGATCTGCTCGATCGCCTGCGCGAGAAGCACGGCAACGCCGCGCCGCCCACGGTCTATCGGGCGCTCGATTTCCTCCTTGAAAACGGCTTCATCCATAAGCTCGAGTCGATCAACGCATACGTGTCCTGCCATCATCCGGCGGAATCGCATCAGGTACCTTTCCTGATCTGCGACAAATGCCAGTGCGCGCAGGAAGTCTGCGACGAACGCGTCGCGGAGCTGATCGAGGCCCAGGCCAAAGCCCTGGGGTTCCGTCCGCAAGCGCAGACCCTCGAAGTGCACGGCATCTGCAAGAACTGCCGGTAACGCCCCAAAATCGGTAGGAGCGCGCCCTGCGCGCGAAAAGCCTACACAGCGAAGAAGCGGCACCCCACCATCGGTAGGAGCGCGCCTGCGCGCGAAAAGCCTACACAGCGAAGAAGCGGCACCCACCATCGCTAGGAGCGCGCCCTGCGCGCAAAAAGCCTACACAGCGAAGAAGCGGCACCCAGCATCGCTAGGAGCGCGCCTACGCGCGAAAAGCCTACACAGCGAAGAAGCGGCACCCCATCATCGCTACGCAGGCTTTTCGCGCGCAGGGCGCGCTCCTACATGTTCTTTTTGTCGGTCAGAAGAACGCGCGCACGCCCACCGACACATTCCGTCCCGGCATCGGTGCCACATCCTTGAACAGCGACGTCGCCGGACGGGCGGTCTGGTTGGTCAGGTTGTTGCCGTCGACGAACGCTTCCCACTGGCTGCGTTCGTCGTTGACGAACGTCCATGCGAAGTGCGCATTGACCAGCGTGTAACCGGCGGTGTCGGTTTCGAACGCGGCGATCTTGTCCTGCTTCATGTAACGCACGGCGCCGAGGCTGGCGCGCAGGCTGTCGGCAGTCCAGCTCAGCGTGGAGCCCACGCGACCGGCGGGAATGCGCGGCACGTTGCCGGCACCGTCGGACAGCGTGGCGCGCACCGTGTCGCCGAACACGCGCAGATCCCAGTTGCCCGACGTCCCCTTCGAAAGGTGGAACGTGGCTTCCGCTTCCGCGCCGCGGAAAGTCGCGTCATTCTGCGACCAGATGCGTACCGGCAGGTCGTCCTCGACTTCGCCGGTGTCGGCGAGATAGATGAAGTTCTTGTACTTGTTGTAGTAGACCGCGACCTTGCCCTCGACCACGTCACCGTGGAAGTGAAGGCCCAATTCGGCCTGGTTGGATTTTTCCTTGTTGAGGTCGCTGCCGATCTCGAAGGTGTTCGAGGCTTCATGCGGGCCATTGGCGAAGAGTTCCTCTTCCGACGGCGCGCGCTCGGCGTGGTCGAGGTTGAGCGACAGATGCCACTGGTCAGCGAAACGCCACGCGGCGCCTGCGGAAAAACTGTTCGGGTTGTAGTCGCGCCTGGCGCCGTTATCGGGCTGGACGGTCTGCTTGTCATGCCGCGCGCCAAGCTCGACCTTCACCGGCCCAAAGTCGCGCTGCTCGGTGAGGAATACACCGACGCCCTTGGTCGTCGTCGCGGGTACGAAAGTCTCTTCGCCCACGGCGGAGAACTGACGATGCTGGGTCTGCACGCCGAAGGCACCGTTCCATCCAGCGAGTTCTTCGTGCGTGACGACGAGGCGGCCCTGGTTGCTGGTCGTCGCAAACGTCGTGCCCGGCGTATCGCCTTCGAACTCCACGTGCTGGTAAGCGCCGTGGCCGAGGTTGAACTCGATCTTCGCGATGCCGTCGATCGGCTGGATGAAGCCTCCCTTCAGGCTGTAATTGGTCTGCGCCATCTTGATGTGCACGGGATCTTCGCCCTCCGCCGGATCGCCTGGCTCGGCGGGGCTGCCGTAGAGATCCATGAAGCGCGAGACCGACAGGCCGAGGTAGCCCCACGATCCGAGCAGCGACGCGCCCACCGCGCCGGACGTGGTCTTCACCGCGCTATTGGCGAGGGTGCCGCCCGGGATATCGTAATCCTCGTTGTCGCGATGCATGCCGTCGACGTGGATGGCGAACCTGTCGTTACCCGCGTCGAGGCGGAGCAGGCCGGTCTTACCGTCCGACACGGAATCGCTGCGCACTTCGGCGCGGCCGGCGAAACCGTTCTCCGGCGCTTTTTCCGGCACGCGGCCGTCGACGACGTTCACGACGCCACCGATCGCGCCGGAACCGTAAAGCAGGGTGGCGGGGCCCTTCAGCACTTCGATCTGATCGGCGAGGAACGGCTCGAGAGTCACCGCATGATCCTGACTGACATTGGATACGTCCTGCGACGACAGTCCATTTTCGAGGACGGCGACGCGGGGACCGTCGAGACCGCGAATGATCGGACGACCGACCGCCGTACCGAGCGCCGAGCTTTGCACGCCCGGAATCGCCGAGACGGTCTCGCCGAGCGACACGGCCTTGGCGTCATCGAGAGCCGAGCCGGCCAGTACGGCCACGGGAGCCACGATCTGGTCGGCGCTCTGGCCCAGGGGCACCGCGTTGACGACGATGGCGTCCAGCTTTTCGGCGTTCTTGCGCGATTTCCCCTGGGTCTCTCTGGCGCTCGCGGGCGCCGAAGCATCCTGGGGAGCGTCTTCGGCCATGGCGGGGAGGGCGCTACCGAACGTGGTAGCCAGCGTCAGGGCGAGAAGGGTTCTGCGCATCGGGGTGAAACTCCGTGGTGTGTTTTGAGATGTTATAAAGTATCATTACTTGCCTGGACCCGTGCAAGAAGTCACGCTATGCATCCCATGACCGATCTCCCTCTCGAATCCGACGCTCAGCAAGTGCCCCGACGCTGGTGGCATGTGGCCGACCGCTTCGGCGCCACGGCCTCCTTCCTCTGCGCGATCCACTGCGCGGCGTTGCCCTTCGTGATCGCGCTGCTGCCTGTGCTCGGCCTGTCGTTCCTGGCCGATCATCGGTTCGAAACCGGCTTCGTCGCCTTCGCCTGCGTCCTTGCCTCGCTGGCCCTGATCTCCGGGTATCGGCGCCACCACCGACGTCTGCCACTGGCTCTGGCGATACCCGGCCTCACCCTGCTCGTGCTCGGCGTGACCTTTCTGCACGGCGGGTCGCTCGTGGTGCACAGCGTGCTCGTGACCTGTGGCGGGCTGCTCGTCGCTTCCGCGCACTTCGTCAATCTCCGGGTCGACCACAGCGAGCATGCGGGCCATATCCACGGCCCCTCCTGCGCGCACCCGTGATTGTGTAACCGCGCCCCGAGCACCTAGCCTTTCGTTCATGGCACACGATCACGCACACGCCCACGGCCATTCCCATGGCCACGCGCATACCCACGACCACGACCACAGTCATGCCGCCGGCGGCAGTGAACGGAAGCTGCTGTTCGCCTTCGTTCTGACGACGCTGATGCTGGTGGTCGAAGCGGGTGGCGGCATCCTTTCCGGCTCGCTGGCGCTGCTGGCCGACGCCGGCCACATGCTGGTCGACGCGCTCGCCCTGCTGCTGGCGTTTCTCGGCGCGCGCTTCGCGGCGCGCCCGGCGGATGCTCAGCGCACCTACGGTTACGGCCGCATCGAGGTGCTGGCGGGCTTCGTCAACGCACTGACCCAGTTCGCGCTGGTGGCGTTCATTGTCTACGAGGCGGTGATGCGCCTGTTCAATCCGTCGCCGATCCTCTCCGGCGTGATGTTCGTGGTCGCCGCCGTGGGACTGGTGGCCAACGTGGTGGTGCTGCGCACGCTGCATGGCCACGACCCCGACGACGTCAACATCGCCGGCGCCAGCCTGCATGTGCTGGGCGACCTGCTGGGCTCCATCGCCGCGGTGCTGGCCGCCCTGGCGGTGCGCTGGCTCGACTGGAACTGGGCCGATCCGGTCCTGTCGATCCTGGTCTCGATGCTGATCCTGCGCAGCGCGTGGTCCCTGGTGCGACGTTCCGGCCACATCCTGCTCGAGGGCACGCCTGAAGGCGTCGATCTGGCGGACGTGAGAAGTCGGCTGGAGGGCCTCGATCCGGGCATCCTCAGCATCCACCACGTGCACATCTGGCAGGTCACCGCGGGCTCGCGGATGGCCACGCTGCACGCCGAACTCAAGCCCGGCGCCGATCCGGCCCGCATTCTCACGGTCATCAAGACGACCCTGAGCGAGCGCTGGCGGGTGGGGCACGCGACGGTCCAGGTGGACCCGGGTCATTGTCCGGACGACCTCGAGGGCTGCGGCCAGGACGGCCGGCACACTCACTGAACTGCCCGCCTGAACGGCTGGCGCTTGCCATTTACGCGGCCGCTGATACGATGACCGGCCGTTCCTCTCTACTTTTTCGAATCAAGGAGTTTCCCATGGGCAAGGGCGATCGTCGCACCCGTCGCGGCAAGATCTACCGTTCCAGCTATGGCAAAGCCCGTCCGCACGTCGACGTCGTCACCGGCGCCGCTGTTGCCAAGCCGGCCGCCGCCAAGCCTGCCGCTGCCAAGAAGGCAGCCGCGCCTCGCAAGAAGGCGTAAAGCCGTTCTTGCGTGAGACGAAAAGCCCCGCTTCGGCGGGGTTTCTCGTTTCCGGGGCTTTGACCCCTATAACTCGACGAGGTCCGTAAAGTCGACGTTGCCGCCCGCCGATGCGGCGATCACGTTTTGCTGGACCACGCCCGGAAACAGGTTCTGGGCGACGCCGGCGTGGTTTTCCCTGTTGAACAGATAGGGCAGGTGCGACCACACGCGATACCCGAGCGCCTTGATCGCTTCCACTTCGCCGGCTGCCTTTTCGCTTCCGGAAAGCCGGGCGTAAATCAGGGGCCGATACGTCTTCAGCGTTTCGACACCGCCCGCGATGAGGTCGATCAAAGCATCCGTTTCGTTGATCTTGAGCAACTGCAGCGACGCCAGCCGGAGACTGTCGAGTGTCACGCCGCGAACGCTCTCGTCCGGGCGACCGTCGCCACGGAGTATGTGCTGGCCACGTGAGCCTCCCAGCCACACCGCATGGGCAAACACGTTATCCAGACCGTTGAGCGCGATGGTCGCGCACGATTGCTGGAACCGGATGCGTCGTGGCTCGACCATATGCACCTGACCCCCGGGGCCCACGGCCCGCGACATCCAGAGCGCGTGCGCGGCGTACTCCGCACCGAACTCGAGCACGACGTGCCGCTCATCGACGAGGGCGCTGAGCAGGTCCGATGTCTGTTCGGTCCATTCGCCGTAGGTTTTCAGCGATCGGGCGATCATGTTGTCCGTGGGCACAGCCGCGGCGATGCCGTAGCGGGTGGACCAGAAAGGCGTGGAGGGATCCTGCGGAGACGTCGTAACGGTCATGAAGAAGGCTCGCCGGGCAATGACGGGATGGATTCGCGGATGCTTTCGTAGAACGCGGTGATCTCCTGCCGGCACGCCGCAGCCTGATCGGTGAGGGACGGCTCCTGTTCCGCGAGGAAAGCATGCAGCAGCGCCAGGGAGCACACGTCCCGCGCATCGATGCCCGATAGCAGGCGCGCGCGTGCGAGCGCCGTCCGCGCGATGAGTAACGAGATGGATGGATCGGGCTGTCCGGACCCGGACGCGGTCATGGCGCGGCACAACCGTTCGACCTCCGCCAGGCGCGCCTTGAGGGCATCACCGCGTACCCAGGACGCCCAGGCGAGGTGGACATCGATCAGGGCATGGATGCCAGCTCGATCGCGAGGTTCGTTCTCGCCCGAGTACCGCGCGACGAGCTCACGTACGGCGAAGAGACGCCTCGCGCCGGTCAGGCATTCGACGTCGCCGAGTGCGCTGCGTATGGCGAACGAGATGGCGATGTCAGGCGACGGCAGCGGCAACAGGTCGACCGATTCCGGCACCATGTACAGCAGCGGCGTTTCGAAAGGGGATGTGCGGTAGACCCACGTCGGATGCGAGGGAATGCCCTGTGCGTCGGTCCTGCGCACGATGGGGCTGTCGCTGAAATGCGCGGCGATGGACAGCGGTTGCGACAGTGGACGGAGGCGTCGCTTGCGTCGCCATCGTCGGATCGCGATCGCGGCGACGCCGGAACCGAACGTGGCAAGGCATGAGACGGTCCACGAAGCGGGAGCGTCGGTTCGCCCGCTTGTCTCTGCTGAGGGACGCGAGGCCGGTGCGCCCGGTGCCGGTGTGCGGGTGGCGTCGACAGGTCGTCTCGCGTTTTCCGGCGTCTCCATCGCATCGAGCATGCGCGAGACGTCGCGCATCTGGCGTGCGCGCCGCGCGCGCAGCTCATCGCGGTCGTCGGTTTCCGTGCAGGCCACGAGCATGCAGGCGAGCAGGGAAAGCACGCCCGGCGAAAGGCGGGGAAGTGTGGGAAAGAGCAGCATCGCGAATTCGACATCCGTGGTCGCCGACGCCCGGATGGGCGAGGGGACTGCGATCTTAGGTGGCGATGCCGGTCGAAATCGATGGAATTATTCTGAGTTTTGGGTCGGATTTGCGGCGCGCTGGTCGTGCCTTGACAAGAAGAGTCGACGAAGCGATGGTGCACGCGCGACTCGGGACGAGTCGGCAAGGATGAAGTGACGATGCGTTGGAAAACCGTGGGATGGGTCGCCCTGTCGGCCTTATTGGTTGTCGTGTGGTTGGTTGGTCTTCGCTTGTCGGGCGCGGTGTTGCTTGCCTGGTTCGGTCTGAGGGAGCGCGTTGCACTCAGCGGCGATACGTACGGACAGTACTGGACTGCGCGCATGCTTCCTGACGTCGCGCCTTACGTCTGGCGGATATGGCTGTCCGGTGCCGCGGGTTTTTTGCCGCCGCTCGTGGCATGGGGAACGGCTCTTTGGCTTTACGTTCGGTGGCTGGCGGCGCGTCGTGTGGCATTTCCCACGCGTTTCGCGACGCGCTCCGAGCTGCGTGACGCGGGTATGCTCGATGCCCATCACGGTGTGGCTGTCGGTATGCGAGGCGGTCGGGCACTTCGCTGGGCAGGGCCAGGGCATCTCGCGTTGTGCGTTCCGGACGAAGCCCGGGCGGAAGCTCAGTTGGTGTCATCTCTGCTGGATACGCCCGGCAGCGTTGTTGTCCTGGATTGCGAGAGCCGCTTGTGGCGCGCGACCTCAGGCTATCGAGCGACACTGGGGACCGTTAGGCTCATCCGTCCATTCGCGTCCGACGGCATCTCGACTCACTGGAACCCATTGGGCCGCCTTTCCCCGGAAGCTGATCGGCGCCGCGAGGAGCTGTCGGCGATCGCCAGCATGCTGTACGACGAGCGCAGCTATGGCGCAAGGCTGATGCGTGAAGCGAAGGATGCCTTCACCGCTTTCGCCGGATACGTTTACGATGACGCGGCGGCCCGACGAGCTCTTGGCGGATCGGAGAGCGATGCATCGGCTACGTTCAGGATGATCCATCAGGTCGTGTCCCGGGCACGTGCCGACGGCAAGTCGGCGATAAAGAAAATGCTCGGCAAGGGTTTCGTCGCCGGCGACACCCGTGCTGGGCTTGATTCGTTGCTTCGCCTGCCGAACCGCGTGCTCAGGGAGCGCCTTGCGTCGGTCGAGGTTCCACTGCCGGCCTTTAGTACGGCATTCGCGGGCAGTGTCATGTCCGGCCCGGATACCTGCGCAGCGATACAGCATGGGGCTGCCGTCTCGATTTACCTGTCGGTTGGCGACGATCTGTCCCCGGACCAGCGCCGGGTGGCTGCGATTCTGCTCTGGGACCTGATCCGACTGGGACTCGGGCGCCGCTCCGGCGCCGCGGAGTTCACCTGTCTGATCAATGGCATCGAGCGGGTTGGACTGGTCGAGAATCTGTCTCGTGTCCTTCATGAAACGGCTCAGGACGGACCACGGTTTGTACTTCGTACCGCTCAGCCCGCCCGTTGGCGCGAGGTCTATGGTTCCCGTGCCGAGGTCGAGGCGATGAGCGCGATGGCTTGCCGGGTCGTCCAGGCACCGTCACGCCGCGCGGATGAGAACGACTTCATGGATGTGTTGGGCTTCGCTAACGAGGCCGGCCGACAGCGTCCGCTTCACTTCGACCCATCGCGGGCCACTCAATTACGTCGCGATCTTGCCCGGCTAGTGCCGGGCCAGCAGATAGTGGTGGCCGAGAGCCTCGCTGGCCCTGTTATCTGCACCACGCGTTCGCCGCTGCGCGACCGGCATCTCGCCCCACGCCTCCTTCCTCCTGTTACGGTCGATCCCCTGGATCCCGGAGACCCCTGCATGCCCCCACGAACCCTTCGCGCGATTGGCGCCACAGCCGCCCTGGCTCTTGCAGCCACGGCGTGCTCGCAGGACAAGCCGGCATCGTCCGAGCAGGCTGTCGCCGCGCAGGCGAAGAAGGACGGTCGGACGGTCGACCAGGAGCGCTTCCTCCAGGAGGCGGTTGGGAAGCGTGATCCCAATTACAAATGGGAGGGGTACAGCGAGAAGCTGGTGCCGACGAAGCTGGGGCCAAACACTTTCTTGTTTCCGATGAATCTTTATGAGCATCAGACGGGACCGGATTTCCAAGGGTCGGTAGGGCTCACGCTGCGGTGGCCTACGCTCGAGGCATTTCCGGCAGGTGCTGTCCGAGACCGTGCATATGCAGGCGCCTATCTTGACGAGGCAATAAGCGTTCGTCCGAGATATGTGGATAAGGCGCCGATCGAGGACGTCGTAAGAACCTCTATTTCGCCGCACCCATGGAACCAACCGGACGACCCGATTTATCACCTCTCGCTTCGGACTAAGGGAGGGGCTGTCGATGGTCTTGTGCCGTATTACATCGATATGACGAAACTGAAGGCATACCTCTCGAGAAGAGGCGCGCCTGTTGATGATGAAAACCTCACAGGACTAGGCAAAGATTGGTTTGTTTCATACTCCGCGGGTGGTAAGCCGCTTACATTCATATCTTGCAGCCCGCGAGAAATTCGTGGCGCAAATTTAGTCAACGAACGGTTAGAGGATACTGCGGCGGGTATCGATCGCGGTACGTGTAATCAGGAGTTCGTGATTGAAGAGTTCCAGATTGCGGTGGATGTCACCTATCTTCGCGCTTACATGAAGGACTGGAAACGTATCGAGACGAGGATCAGGTCGCTATTCGACCAAGCCCTGCAAAGTGCGGCAAACGGAGCCGGACGATGAATGGCCTTAACAACAAGGATATGGAGATTCTTCAGGCCTATGCTGAGGCGGGGAATCGTGAGCGCTACTGGAACTATCTCGCCAATCATGCGGGCGCAGACGGTTACGGCCTTCTCGCGCTGGGTGTTGTAAGGAACGACAACATGCCAGGCGCTGTCGCAAACAGCTACGCGCAGTCGTATGCGAAAGACCACGACCATCTGGTTCTCGACGAACGCGGCTGGGAGGCTTTTGGCAGGGATCTTGTCCGTAACGATTTCCAGCGACGCGCTCTTCACATGGCCCAGAATGAGCCGCAGTTGGCATTGAATCTTCCGGTAGCGGACATTCAAGATGCCCATGCTCAGTCATTCGGGAAGGCGTCGATCGGGGCTGATGCCTGGACACCGAATATACTTCTCAACGCGGCGCGCGCTGGCGGAGGTGAGCCAGCTGTAGAGAAGGTCTGGCACACCATGCTCGATAGCCGTTTCATCGGTGTACCTCGCCTCGGCGATACCACTTATGGTGTCCTTGGAAAATACGGGGATTACGTCGCCGATAAAGGTGAATACATGGGTGCTCTCATCCGAGCGGAGCGCACGGCGGCATTTTCCTCCTCGTATGTCGATCCTAATCACATCAATCGTGACATCAACCACTACGAATACGACGCTCGCTCAAAAGGCTGGACGTCCTATGTCAATACCGATGTTGCGGAGTTCGGCTTTCGCAGCCCTTCTGAGCGCGTCACCGATCCGGCCTTGATTCGAGACCTCAATGATGCGCGTGAGGTTCGACTTGAGCGTCAGCACATGGCGGCAAAGGTACACCCGGATGACCCGTATCGCGAAATTGCGCAGAGCCCGCATACGGTTGCCGACACGACCGCTCCAAAGTCGCCGTCGGTTGACTCGACCGTCCTTGCGCGCTTTGTGGATCCGGCCCTTTACGATGACCTCCGAGCGAGGCTGCCGGAGGGTACCTCGCCGGATCGACTTGCCCAGGTGACGCTTGCCGCGCGGCAGGCCGACATACGGGGCGGCGACATTCAGGGTGTTTCGTTGCAGAACACTTCGACGTTGCTTGTGCACGGACGTCACCCGGGTGACCGTGCTGTTGTCGATATCGCTACGCCGCCGCCCACCGTCGAGCAGACGGTCGCGCATGCCAATGCTTATGCAGGGCAGCAAACGCAGCAGTGGGCCCAGTTTCATTCCGAGCAGCAAGAGATCGAAGCGCAGGCCCAACAGCAGGCACAGACTCAGACACAGTCGCAGTCTGGTCCGGCTATGTCTGGACCTCGAATGGGCTGAAGCTCGCCCACGTCCGTCATCACGTCATTACGCTCGAACTCCCGGCTAACAGAGATCTGTGCATGAATCGTTCAGCCAGCGGCGTGCTCCCCACCGATCCAGCTCGCACGCAGCAGGTCACCGCCAATCCAGTAACAAAGCTCCGGCAAATGCCGCACGCTCCACGCCGCCAGATCGGCACGCTTGCCAACCTCCAGCGTGCCACGGTCGACCAGCCCGAGCGCACGCGCGCTGTTAACCGTGGCCCCGCGAAGCGCTTCTTCCGGCGTCAGGCGGAACAGCGTGCAGGCCATGCTCATCGCCAGGCGTAGCGAAAGCAGGGGCGAGGTGCCGGGGTTCAGATCGGTGGCGACCGCCATGGCCACGCCGTGTTCGCGGAAGCGATCGATGGGCGGCGGCCGCGTGTCGCGCAGCGCGTAGTACGCGCCCGGAAGCAGCACCGCGACCGTGCCGGCCGTCGCCATCGCCCGGACGCCTTCCTCGCTGGTCCATTCGAGATGGTCGGCGGACAGGCCTCCGTACTTTGCGACGAGTGCCGCGCCGCCGAGGTCGGAGAGCTGTTCGGCGTGCAGCTTCACCGGCAGGCCGAGTGCGGTCGCTTTCGCGAACAGCCGGTCCGTCTCCGCATGCGTAAAGCCGATGCCTTCGCAGAAGGCGTCCACTGCGTCGACCAGACCTTCGTCCGCGAGCGATGGCAGCATGGTGTCGCAGACCAGCGTGACGTACTCGTCGCGCCGTCCGGCATATTCAGGAGGCAGGGCATGCATGCCGAGAAACGTGGTGCGTACATCGACGCCCAGCGTTTCCCCGATGCGTCGTGCGACGCGCAGCATGCGCCGCTCGGCATCCGGCTCCAGCCCGTAACCCGATTTGATCTCGAGCGTGGTGACGCCATCCGCGAGCAGGGCCCGCGCACGGGGCAGCGACTGGCGCAGCAGTTCGTCCTCGCTGGCTGCCCGCGTGGCGCGCACGCTGGATACGATGCCGCCACCGGCGCGGGCGATTTCCTCGTACGTGGCGCCTTCCAGTCTTTGCTCGAACTCCTGCGCGCGATCGCCGCCAAAGACCAGATGCGTGTGGCAGTCGACCAGACCTGGGGTGATCCAGCAACCCGGCAGCGACTCGACACGATGGGCGAGCGCGTGCGGATCGCCGGGCAGCTCGGCGCGAGGTCCGACAAAGACAATCACGCCGTCGCGCCAGCCGATGGCGCCTTGCTCGATCGCACCGTAAGCCTTGCCGTTGTCGGTCAGTGTGGCCAGCCCGACATCGAGGAGGAGGTGGTCCCAGCGGTTATCGGCGGTCATGGCGAGGGGCTCGGCTCGGGAGTGGGAGGCGTTTCGCGACGCGCGCGTTCGGCCTCGTACTGCACGATCAGTACGTCGGCCAGAGCCTTGTACACCGGAACGCGGCAGACCAGAGCCGACGCGCCGCGCGCGAGCAGGCAGGCGGCCATGATCGGCAGGGCCATCATGTGGTTGGCCGTCAGTTCCAGCGAGATCACCGTGGCGGTGAGTGGTGCCTGGGTGACGCCGGACAGATACGCCGCCATGCCCAGCAGCACCACGGCGGAGGTGTCCGCGCCGGGCAGCAGCTGAGCGATGTTGCCACCGAAGCCCGCGCCCACCGCCAGTGCGGGCGAGAAAATGCCACCGGGAATGCCTGCCCACGCCGACGCGATGTTGCCCAGAAACTTGAGTACGCCGAACAGCGGGCCGGTGTCGCTATGCCCCTGCAGGATGTCCTGTGCCTGCGCATAACCGGTGCCATACAGACCGTTGGCGCTGAGCAGGCTGAGCAGCACCAGGGCCAGACCGCAGGCCGCGGCGAAGACGATCGGCTGACGCGCGCGCAGACGGCCCATCGCACCGCGCAGTCCCAGCGTGGACGGAATGATCAGCCGGGCGAACAGGCCACCGGCCAGACCGCCGACGAGGCCGGTGAGCAGCACGGCGATCCACGCGCGACCGAGGGGCAGGGTGGCCGTGATGTCGCCGAAGTAGGCGTAGTTGCCGACGATGCCCAGGGAGACCACGCCGGCGACGAAGACGGCGGTGAGCAGCGTGCCGCTCATGCGGTGCTCGAAAGTGCCGGACATTTCCTCGATGGCGAACACGATGCCCGCCAGCGGGGTATTGAACGCCGCCGCCAGACCGGCCGCCGAACCGGCAAGAATGAAACGGCCCGCCGCGGCAGGGTCGTCGAAGCCGAAGCGCCGGCCCATCGAATACAGCAGCCCCGCACCGACGTGCACGGTGGGGCCTTCGCGGCCGACCGAGGCGCCGCCGAGCAGCGCGGCAAGGGTCAGAGCCATCTTGCCGAGCGCGACCTTCAGCGCCAGCAGGCGGGAACGAAAACCCTCGTCCTCGACCTTCAGTGCCGCGATGGCCTGCGGAATACCCGAGCCCCGCGTCGCTTTCAGCGCCCCCTGTGTCAGCCAGCAGAGCAGCGCGAACATCGGCGGGGTGATGAACAACGGTACCCACCAGCCATGCGACGCCACGCTGTGAAACAGCTCGAAGGCGTAATCCGCGGCCTTGGCGAAGAAGACGGCGGACAGGCCGACGACGATGGCGCCCGTCCAGAACAGGATGCGTCGACGCCACTGCCTGGGCGACAACCATTCGTGTCGGCGCAACTCACGCAGGCGGGCCATGCGCGATGGATGCCCCGGTGCGGGTTCGGCGCCCGGCGTCGGGTCGATGTCGGGAGGGAGTTTGTTCATTTGCCCTCCAGATGTCGTGCCCAGCGTACCTGGTAGAGGTCGAAACGACGGTCCTTAAGGTTCTGCACGGCACCGGCATTGCGTGCGCGCGCAATGCTTTCCAGCCGCAGATCGGCGAACAGCACCGTCTCGATATTCGGGGTGGAATCCGCGGCGATACCGTCGCGCGCGAACGGGAAATCGCTGGGGGTCAGAATGCAGCTCTGGCCGTACTGGATATCGAAGTTGTTCACGCCGGGCAGGTTGCCCACGTTGCCCGAAAGCACCACGTAGCACTGGTTCTCGATGGCGCGTGCCTGCGAGCAGTAACGCACGCGCAGGTAGCCCTCGCGCACGTCGGTGCAGAACGGGACGAACAGGATCAGCGCACCCTGGTCGGTGAGGTGACGGGCCACCTCGGGGAACTCGGAGTCGTAGCAGATCATCACGCCGATCGGACCGCAGTCGGTCTGGATGGTCGCCGCGCTGTCGCCGCCGGTGATGTTCCAGACGTTTTTCTCGCTGGGCGTCGGATGCAGCTTCTCGCGCTCGTGGATCGAGCCGTCGCGCAGGCAGACGTAGCAGACATTGTGGATGTCGCCATTGGGCTGCCGGGTTGGGTGCGAGCCACCGATGATGTTGATGTTGTAGTGCACGGCCAGGCGATGGAAGAGCGCCTTGACCTCGTCGGTGTACTCGGAGAGCCGGCGGATCGAATCCACCGGGGACAGCTCGGCGTTTTCGATCGACAACAGCTGCAGCGTGATCAGCTCGGGGAAGACGACGAAGTCGGCGTCGTAATCGGCGGCGATGTCGACGAAGTATTCCACCTGGGTGGCGAACTCAGCGAACGATGCGATGCGCCGCTGCTGGTATTGCACCGAGGCAACGCGCACCGAGTCGGGCAGTCGATGCGACTGCGACACCTTCGGCGTGTCCGGGTGGTTGAGCAACTGCGGGTTGCGCCAGACCAGATGCGCCGCATAGCCGAGCGATTCGTGGTCGGACGGCACGTACTCGCGCAGCAGCCCGATGACCTCGAAGCCGTTACGCAACTGAAAGCTCAGCGTCGCGTCGCGGCGGCTGCCGTCGACGATGGCCTGGACGTAAGCCTCGGCGCTGCCATAGCGGCCGATGGCTTTGGAGAGGCCCGGCAGGCGACCGCCGAATACGATGCCGCGCAGCTTGAGCTCGGTGCACAGACGTTTGCGGGCCATGTACAGCCGCTGGCCGATGCGCATGCCGCGGTAGTCGGGGTGCACCACGACTTCCATGCCGTAGAGCCAGTCGCCTTTGGGATCGTGGCGCGAGGCGAAACCGCCGCCGGTGATCTGCATCCACGTATGCGGCGCCAGGGCCAGCGCCTCGTTGATCCGGAAGGTGGCGCAGAAACCCACGATCTTCCCCTCGTACTCGACCACGAACTGGCCTTCGGGGAAGTGGGTCTGCTGGCCTTGCAGCATCTCGGCGGAATGACCCCACTCGGCCGTGTAGACACGGGCGGTGAGGGCGACGAGTTCGGGCACGTCGGCGAGGCGTGCAAGCCGAAGCGTGAGCTTCGGCGCCTGAGCGGAGTTGATCTCGGTCATCCCCCCATTATGCGCCTGCGCGGTGAAATCGCCGACAGATCCGCGATAGCCTGCCGTCCCCATGCAGGAGCGGGCCCCGCCCGCGATACCATGTCGAGATACCCCCCAAGGACATCTCCCCATGTCACATCAGAAGCTCGCCGCCGACTATCTCTGGCACGACCGCGGATGGCGCTCGGGGGAGGGTGGTATCGCGGTGGCCGCCGGTCGCTTCGCCGATGCCTCACCGGCCCGGGAAGAGCGGATCGGCCGCTTCGTGCTGCCGGGCATGCCCAACCTCCACTCGCATGCGTTCCAGCGCGCCATGGCCGGCATGGCCGAGCGTCGCGGTCCGGGCGAGGACAGTTTCTGGACCTGGCGCGAGACGATGTACGCCTTCGCGGAGGCGATCGACCCCGACGACATGAAGGCCATCGCGACCCAGCTCTACATCGAGATGGTCAAGGCCGGCTACACCCAGGTCTGCGAGTTCCATTACCTGCACCACGGTCCCCGGGGCGTGCCCTACGCCGATCCGGCCGCGATGTCGCTGGCGCTGATCGAGGCGGCCGGGGAAGCCGGGATCGGCCTCACGCTGCTCCCCGTCCTGTACATGACGGGCGGATTCGACGGCCGGGCACTGAACGAGCGCCAGCAGCGGTTCCGCAACGACGTGGGCCAGTATGTCGCGTTGCTGGAGCGCCTGGCGCCTCTGCAGAACGACATGCTGCGTCTGGGTGTGGCCCTTCATTCGCTGCGCGCCGTTCCCGAGGAGGCGATGCGTGCGCTGCTCGCCACGGGCGTCTGCCGTGACCTGCCGATCCACATTCATATCGCCGAGCAGATCGGCGAAGTGCAGGATTGCCTCGCCGCGCGTGGCGCGCGTCCGGTGGAATGGTTGCTCGACCACGCGGACGTCGACGCGCGCTGGACGCTGGTCCATGCCACCCACCTGACGCCGCACGAAACCGACCGGCTCGCGAAGACCGGTGCCGTCGCCGGGCTATGTCCGACGACGGAAGCGAACCTGGGGGACGGCCTGTTCCCGCTGGCGGCCTATATCGACGCGGGCGGCAAGCTCGGTATCGGCTCCGATTCGCACATTTCGGTGTCGCCGGTGGAGGAGTTGCGCTGGCTCGAATACGGCCAGCGCCTGCTGACCCGGCATCGCAATGTGGCGGCGCGTCGGCCGGAAGAAAGCGTGGGTACGGTCCTGTGGCAGCGCGCGCTGGACGGCGGCGCGCAGTCGGCCGGCGTCAACGTGGCACGTCTTGCGCCCGGCTCACGGGCGGACATGCTCGTCCTCGACGATCGCTCGCCGTTGCTGGCGGCGCGCGGCGAAGCGGACGTGATCGACAGCTTCCTGTTCGCCGGCAACACGCCGCTGGTGCGTGACGTGATGGTGGGCGGCACGTGGCGTGTGCGCGACTTCGCGCACGCCGCCGAAACGCGTGCCGCCGAGGCTTATCGCGGTGTGGTCGAAAGGTTGGTCGCCGCCTGAGCCGCCGGGCCCGACGGGCATTTCGACTTGCCGTAGAGGCCTTCCGCGGCGGGCTCGTTCCTGGCCAGCGCATCGGGCGACGCGTAGATAGATACGGCGAGGTCGCACCGGTTGTCGCGCAGCGTGAAGCGCACGGTGTCGATGCGGGTCGGCGGCTCATCGTCGAGCCTGCAGGCAGTGTTCTTTGCAAGACGGATCGTGAGCGTGTTGTCCTTCGCGTCGACGACATCGAAGTGCGCGTTCTGGCAGCCGTGCCAGGTGAGCGAGTCCTTGCCGACGGTGAGGATGCGCAGACCGGTGAAGGCGTTGCTGTAAGGATCCCAGTCGCCGGCGATCCATGCCGGCGCGGTCTGGGCCGTGGAGAGAAGAGCGAGCGCGAGGAGGGGAGTCATGGGATGCCTCGGTTCCGGAAGTCGTGTAGGAGCGAGCCCCGCTCGCGATGCTTTTTTTGCGGAGTGCCGCCCCCGCAACGTGACATCGCGCACAGGGTGCGCTCCTACAGAGTAGCAATCGCGGGGGAGGGTGTTGCATTGCAGCGATCTTCATGCTCTATTCGACTCATGACCCGCCTCGCCGCCAATAACGCCAATACCAATAATGCCCGTAACCTCGGGAGGGTCGGCGTGTAGGCGGTTGCGAGACAAACCACCAGACACCAAAGGCCCGCCCTCACCAGGCGGGCCTTTTTCTTTGCGCGTTTCCCCATTGATAGCCAGGAGCAAGACCATGTGTTCGATCTTCGGGATGTTCGGCCTCGTGGCCGGTGATGACCTGGTCGCGTTGCGCCGTGAGGCGATGTCCCTTTCGCAGCGTCAGCGCCATCGCGGGCCGGACTGGAGCGGTGTTTACGTCGACGACGGCGCGATCCTCGTTCACGAACGCCTCGCCATCGTCGACCCCGCCAGTGGCGCCCAGCCGCTGCGTTCCCCAGAAGGCGACCTGGCCCTGGCCGTCAACGGCGAGATCTACAACCACCGTGAGATTCGCGCCGCCAGCAGCTATCCGTTCACCACGGGCTCCGACTGCGAGGTGATCAACGCGCTGTACCGCGAGCACGGGGCGGACTTCCTCGGTCAGCTCAACGGAATCTTCGCTTTCGCGCTCTGGGACGCGGGCCGCCAGCGTTACATCATCGCCCGCGATCCGGTCGGCGTTTGCCCGCTGTACTGGGGCCACGATCGCGAAGGCCGCCTCTGCGTCGCGTCGGAAATGAAATCGCTGGTCGGTGTCTGCGCGGACGTGGCGCCGTTCCCGCCGGGCCATGTCTACGACAGCGAGACCGGTGAGGCCGTGCGTTACTGGACGCCTGAGTGGCGCGACTACGATGCGACCGTCGGCAAGACCATCGACCCGAAACATCTCCGTACCGCGTTCGAAGCCGCCGTGCATCGCCAGATGATGACGGATGTGCCGTATGGCGTGCTCCTGTCGGGCGGCCTGGATTCGTCGCTGGTCGCCGCGGTCGCCGCGGGGTATGCGCGCCGCCGTATCGAAGAAGACGACCGTGGCGAAGCCTGGTGGCCGCGCCTTCATTCATTCGCCATCGGCCTCGAAGGGTCGCCCGACCTGAAAGCCGCCGAGATCGCCGCCGAGGCGCTGGGTACCGTCCATCACGGCTTCCGCTACACCTTCGAGGAAGGCCTCGACGCGCTGCCCGAAGTCATCCGCCACATCGAGACCTACGACGTCACCACCATCCGCGCCTCCACGCCGATGTTCCTGCTGGCGCGACGGATCAAGGCGATGGGCGTGAAGATGGTGCTCTCGGGCGAGGGGTCCGACGAGGTCTTCGGTGGTTACCTGTATTTCCACAAGGCGCCGTCGGCCCGCGCCTTCCACGAGGAAACCGTGCGCAAGCTGGACGCGCTGCATTATTACGACTGCCTGCGTGCCAACAAGTCGATGTCGGCCTGGGGTGTCGAAGCCCGCGTGCCCTTCCTCGATACGGAATTCCTCGAAACGGCCATGTCGATCGACGCCGAGGCCAAGATGGTCGCCCGTAAGGGTATCGAGAAGGGCCTGCTGCGCGAGGCCTTCGAAGGCGCCTTGCCGGACTCGATCCTCTGGCGCCAGAAGGAGCAGTTCAGCGATGGTGTGGGTTATGGCTGGATCGACGGCCTGAAGGCGCATGCAGAGAAGACGGTTTCCGATCGTGAGTTCGCGGCCGCCGCGGCCCGCTTCCCGGTGAACACCCCGGCGACCAAGGAGGCATTCTTCTACCGTACCGTCTTCGAGACCCATTTCCCGGGAGAGGCCTGTGCGGCCACGGTGCCCGGCGGCAAGTCCATCGCCTGCTCGTCCCCGGCGGCGCTGGCGTGGGACCCGGCCTTCGCGGCCGCCGCCGACCCGTCGGGCCGGGCCGTGCGTGGGGTGCATCAGGAGGCCTTGCCGGCCTGAGGGCAGCCGCTCCTCTGTAGGAGCCCGCCCTGCGGGCGATGGGGCCTTGCCGCAGTCCCATCGCCCGCAGGGCGGGCTCCTACAGGAGCGGCCTCCACCCGCCATGCGGCCAACCCCAGGATTTGTTAAGATCGGTCGCTTTAGTCGGCGCCTTCCGCGCCGCGTCATCAGGCCAGACACACCATGATCGAGACCAATCCGATCCTTGCGCAGATTGCGGACCTCAAGGGCCGCGTCGAGTCGCTTAGGGGGTATCTTTGACTACGCCGTCAAGAAAGAACGCCTAGAAGAAGTCAATCGCGAGCTGGAGAGTCCCACCGTATGGGATGACCCCAAGCGCGCTCAGGAGCTCGGCCGCGAACGCGCCCAGCTCGACGGCATCGTCACCGGCATCGACGAGATGTCCGGCACGCTCGACGACTCCGGTGAACTGCTCGAGATGGCCGCCGCCGATGGCGACGACGCCACCGTTCAGTCCATCGTCGACGACCTGAAAAAGGTCGACGCCCGCGTCGGCAAGCTCGAATTCCAGCGCATGTTCTCCGGCGAGCTCGACTCGGCGGCGGCCTTCGTCGACGTCCAGGCAGGTGCCGGCGGTACCGAGGCCCAGGACTGGGCGGAAATCCTCCTGCGCATGTATCTGCGCTGGGCGGAGTCGCGCGGGTGGAAGACGGAAATGATGGAAGTCAGCGCGGGCGAAGTCGCGGGCATCAAGTCCGCCACGTTCCGCGTCGAAGGCGACTACGCCTACGGCTGGCTCAAGACCGAGATCGGCGTGCACCGCCTGGTCCGCAAGAGCCCGTTCGACTCCGACAACCGCCGGCACACCAGCTTTACCTCGGTGTTCGTCTCGCCGGAAGTCGACGACAACATCGAGATCGACATCAATCCGGCCGACCTGCGTACGGACGTCTACCGTTCGTCCGGCGCCGGCGGTCAGCACGTCAACAAGACCGAATCGGCGGTGCGTATCACCCACGTGCCCACCAACACGGTCGTGGCCTGCCAGACCGAGCGCAGCCAGCATGCCAACCGCGACCGCGCGATGAAGATGCTGAAAGCGAAGCTGTACGAGCTGGAAGTCCAGAAGCGCAATGCCGAGAAGGACGCCCTCGAGGCGACCAAGTCGGACATCGGCTGGGGCAGCCAGATCCGCAACTACGTGCTCGACCAGTCCCGCATCAAGGACCTGCGCACGGGCCTCGAACGCTCCGATACGCAGAAAGTGCTCGACGGCGATCTCGACGAATTCGTCGAGGCCAGCCTGAAGTCCGGCCTCGAAGCCGGTTCCAAGCGCGTCGACGCGTGACAGCGGTAGGAGCGCGCCCTGTGCGCGATTGGAGAGCATCGCGCACAGGGCGCGCTCCTACTTTCATCCATCAAACATGTTGCCCTTTCCATGACTGACGATACCCGCGATGCCACGCCCGCCACCGCCGCCGACGAGAACCGCCTCATCGCCGAGCGTCGCGAGAAACTGAAAGCGCTGCGCGCGCAGGGCATCGCCTATCCCAACGACTTCAAGGTCGACAGTTTTGCGGGCGACCTGCAGGACGAGTTTGCGGACAAGGACACCTGGACGGCCGAGGCCATCGAGGGTGCGCCGCGGCGCGTGACCGTGGCCGGCCGCATCATCCTGATGCGCGGGCAGGGCAAGGTCAGCTTCGTGCAGATGCAGGACGGCACCGGCCGCATCCAGCTGTTCGTTCACCAGGGCACGCTGGGCGAAGCGTCCTACGACGCCTTCAGGCGCTGGGACCTCGGCGATATCGTGGGTGCCGAAGGCCTGTTGATGCGCACGAAGACCGGCGAGCTGTCGATCAAGGTCGACGCCATCCGTCTGCTGACCAAGTCCCTGCGCGGCCTGCCGGACAAGCACCACGGCCTGGCCGACGTCGAGCAACGCTACCGCCAGCGCTACGTCGACCTGATCGTCACCGAGGAGTCGCGCCGCACCTTCGCGCTCCGTTCGAAGATCATCAGCCACGTCCGTCGCTGGCTCGAAGCCGAGCCGCGCCGCTTCATGGAAGTGGAAACGCCGATGATGCACGTGATCCCGGGCGGCGCCACCGCGCGTCCGTTCACCACGCATCACAATGCGCTCGATATCCCGCTGTTCCTGCGCGTGGCGCCGGAGTTGTATCTCAAGCGCCTGGTCGTGGGCGGCTTCGATCGCGTCTACGAAATCAATCGCAACTTCCGTAACGAGGGCGTGTCCACGCGACACAATCCCGAGTTCACCATGCTCGAGCTGTACCAGGCGTACGCTACCTACCACGAGATCATGGACATCACCGAGGGCATGATTCGCTCCTCGGCCGAGGCGGTCATCGGCCAGACGTCCATCGAGTGGGACGGCGCGACCGTCGACCTGGCTCCGGCGTTCCGTCGCTGGCGCATGGAAGACGCCGTGCTCGAACTCAATCCCGAGATCAAGCCGGCCGACCTGCGCAACCGTGACGTCATGGCCGCGCACGCCGCGCGGCTGAAGATCCAGGTCAAGCCGTCGTACGGCTGGGGCAAGCTGCTGCTGGAGATCTTCGAGGCGACGGTGGAGCACACGCTGATCCAGCCGACCTTCATCACCGATCACCCGGTGGAAGTCTCGCCGCTGGCGCGCGAGAGCGATACCGACAAGGGCATCACCGACCGCTTCGAGCTGTTCATCAACGGCAAGGAAATCGCCAACGGCTTCTCGGAGCTCAACGATTCCGAAGACCAGGCCGCGCGTTTCCAGGCCCAGGTGGACGCCAAGGATGCCGGCGACGACGAAGCCATGCACTACGACGCCGATTATATCCGTGCGCTCGAAGTGGGCCTGCCGCCGACCGGTGGACTCGGCGTCGGCATGGACCGCCTCGTCATGCTGCTGACCGGTTCGTCGTCCATCCGTGACGTGCTGCTGTTCCCGACCATGCGCCCCGAGGCCTGACCGGCCTCGCTACCGGAGACATCGATGTTCTACGCCATCGTCGCACTGGATCACCCGAATTCGCTGGAAAAGCGCCTTGCCGCGCGCCCGGCGCATCTGGCGCGCCTCAACGCCCTGAAAGACGAGGGCCGCCTGAAGCTGGCCGGCCCGTTCCCGGCCATCGATTCGAACGACCCGGGTGAGGCCGGATTCACCGGCAGCATGATCGTGGCCGAGTTCAGCGACCTGGCGGCCGCCGAAGCCTGGGCTGGCGCGGATCCTTATGTCGAAGCCGGCGTGTATCGCGACGTGACGGTCCGCCCGTTCCGCGCCGTGTTGCCGTGACGGCCGAGAAAGTCGAGCGCATCCGGGTCCTGCTGACCGGGGCCCTGGCCCCGGTCGAGCTGGACGTGATCGACGAGGGCCACAAGCACGCCGGGCATTCGGGCGAGGGCAGGGGGCATTTCTTCGCCCGTATCGTCAGTCCGGCCTTTGCCGGCAAGAACCCGATCCAGCGGCATCGCATGGTCTATGCTGCGCTGGCCGAGATGATGCCGGACGGCATCCACGCGCTGGCGATCGAGGCCAAGGCCCCCGGGGAATAAAGAAAACATGCGTCTGACCACGATCAAGCTGGCGGGATTCAAGTCGTTCGTCGACCCCACCACGCTGCACCTGCCCACCAATATGACCGGCGTCGTCGGTCCGAACGGCTGCGGCAAGTCGAACATCATCGACGCCATCCGTTGGGTCATGGGTGAATCCGCGGCCAGCCGTCTTCGCGGCGACTCCCTCACTGACGTCATCTTCTCCGGCTCCAGCGCGCGCAAGCCGGTGGGCCAGGCCACGGTCGAACTGATCTTCGACAACAGCGACGGCACCATCCAGGGCGAGTACGCCAGCTTCGCCGAGATCTCGGTCAAGCGCATCGTCAGTCGTGACGGCCAGTCCTCGTATCACCTCAACGGCGCGCGTTGCCGTCGCCGTGACATCACCGACCTGTTCCTTGGGACCGGCCTGGGCCCGCGTTCCTACTCGATCATCGAGCAGGGCATGATCAGCCAGATCATCGAGGCGGCGCCGGAAGAACTGCGCACCCATCTCGAAGAAGCCGCCGGCATCTCCAAGTACAAGGAGCGCCGCAAGGAAACCGAGAGCCGCATCAAGGCCACCCGCGAGAACCTCGACCGCGTGCGTGACGTGCGCGACGAGGTCGACAAACAGCTGGACCACCTGAATCGCCAGGCCCGTGCCGCCGAGCGCTGGAAGGCCTTCAAGGAAGAGCACACCCGCCGCGAAGCCGAACTCCGCGCGCTGGAGTACCGTACGCTGCATCGCCGCCACGAAGGCGAAGGCTCCGGTCTGCGCGAGGCGGAACTCGAGATCGAGAAACACCTCGCCGGCCAGCGCCAGGTCGAGGCGCAGATGGAAAGCGTGCGCGAGCGCCACCAGGGCGCCAGTGAGCACCTCAATCAGGTCCAGGCCGAGGTTTACAAGGTCGGCTCCGAGATCGCCCGTGTCGAGCAGCAGGTGCGGCATAGCCGCGACCTCAGCGAGCGACTGACGCGCGCGCGTGGCGACGCCGAGCGCGAATTCGAAGAACTGCAGGGTCACATCGGCGCCGACCGCGAGCAGGTGGAGACCCTGCGCATGGCGCTGGCCGAGGGCGAGCCCAGGCTCGAAGCCCTGCAGCAGATCCAGGACGAGACGGGCGATGTGGTCCGTGCCACCGAGTCGAAGCTGGCCGACTGGCAGCAGCGCTGGGATACCCATACCCGGGGTGCGTCGGAGTCCAGCCGCGCGGCCGAGGTCGAGCGGACAAAGCTGGCCTATCTCGACCGCCAGACGGTCGACCTGTCGCGTCGCAAAGAGGCGTTGGATGCCGAACAGAAGGCGACCGACATCGCCGCGCTCGACGCCGCCTCCGAACAACTCGATGTCGAACACGATACCCAGCGCGAGAAGGTGGAGCAGCTGGGCGGCGTGCTCGACCAGCACAAGGTCGCGTACGAGCGCGTGCTCGACGAAGAGCGCCAGGTGCAGACCGCACTGAACGACGGGCGTCAGCAGTTGCAGACCGCGCGCGGCCGCCAGGCCTCGCTCGAAGCTCTGCAGAGTGCCGCGCTGGGCCAGGAAGAAACCGCGGCCAGTGGCTGGCTGTCGCGCCTTGGCCTCGACCGCTCGCGTCGACTGGGCGAATCGCTGCAGGTCGACGCCGGCTACGAGTCGCCGGTGGAAACCGTGCTCGCCAGCGTCCTCGACGGGGTGCTGGTCGATTCGATCGACGCCTTGCTGCCCGAATTCGAAGCGCTCGGTCAGGCCGATGTCGCGCTGTTCGCCAGGGAGCAGGGCGGCCCCGGCGCCCCCGGTACCCTCGCCGAGCACGTGCGTGGACCGGTGGCCGCCGTCGCGCTGCTGAGCAATGTCTTTGTCGCGGAGTCGGTGGAAGCCGCCGCCGCACGGCTCGCTTCACTGCAGCCGCACCAGTCCGTCATCACGCGCGATGGCGCATGGATGGGGCCGGGCTGGGCCCGCGTGCTGCGGGCGCAGGGCAATCAGGTCGGCGTGCTCGCCCGCGAACGCGAGATCCGCCAGCTCGCCGGGCAGATCGAAACCCTCGAAGCCACTCTCGAAGAACGTACCGAACAGCTGGAAGCCCTGCGTACCAGCAAGTTCGAGACCGAGCGTCAGCGTGACGACGCCCAGCGCGATCTCTACGCCGCGCATCGCCGTCTGTCCGAGCTCGCCGGTCAGTTGCAGAGCCATCGCGGCAAGATGGAGACGGCGCGCGCCCGAGCTGAGAAGGTCGGCGGCGAAATCTCCGTCATCGTCGATCAGCTCGACGAACTGCAGGGCCAGACCCGTGATGCCCGCGCGCGCCTCGATGAGGCCGTCGGCCACATGGGCGATCGCGAGGACGAGCGCCGTGGTCTCGAAAACGAGCGTCGCGAGTTGCTCGAAGCGCGCGAAGAAGCCCGTATCAATGCGCGCGAAGCGGCTGACCAGTCGCACCAGCTCGCACTGAGCATGGAGTCCAAGCGCTCGGCGCTGGGGTCGCTCGAACAGGCTCTTGCGCGTCTGGATACCCAGCTGCGCCAGGTGACCGCTCGCCGCGATGAGATCGATCAACAGCTGGCTGCCGGTTCCGATCCCATTGCGGAACTCGAAGCCGAGCGGCAGACCTACCTCGACCAGCGTCTGCTGGTCGACAAGCAGCTGGTCGACGCACGTCGTGCGCTCGAAGACTGCGACGCCGAGTTCCGCCGGCTCGAGCAGGAGCGCCAGCGCGTCGAGCACGTGCTCAATCAGGTGCGTGAGAACGTGTCCGAAAAGCGTCTCGCCGCGCAGGCCTTGCAGCTGCGTGCCGAACAGCTGGCCCAGGCCATCGTGGCGTCGGGTCTCGAACTCGAAGCATTGCTCACCGAACTGCCCGAAGACGCCGAGCCGGAGCGCTGGCAGCAGCAGCTGGTCGACCTTTCCGGCAAGATCGCCCGTCTGGAGCCGGTCAACCTGGCCGCTATCCAGGAGCACGCCGAGCAGTCGCAGCGCAAGGAATACCTCGATGCGCAGCTGCTCGACCTGACCAGCGCGATGGAAACCCTGGAGGGCGCGATCAAGAAGATCGATCGCGAGACCCGCCAGCGCTTCAAGGAGACCTTCGACCGCGTCAATGCGGGTGTGCAGGAGCTGTTCCCACGGTTGTTCGGCGGCGGTCACGCCTACCTCGAGCTCACCGGCGAAGATCTCCTCGACACCGGTGTGTCGATCATGGCCCGGCCACCCGGCAAGCGCGTCTCCAACATCACGCTGTTGTCCGGCGGTGAGAAGGCGCTCACGGCAGTCTCACTCGTCTTCGCGATATTTGGCCTCAACCCGGCGCCGTTCTGCCTGCTCGACGAGGTGGACGCACCGCTGGACGAAGCCAACGTGGGCCGCTTCTCGGCCATGGTCCGCGAGATGAGTGAGAAGGTGCAGTTCATCTTCGTCAGCCATAACAAGGCCACGATGGAGGCCGCCCATCAGCTCTGCGGCGTTACCATGCGTGAGCCGGGCGTGTCGCGCCTCGTCCAGGTCGATCTGGCCGAAGCGTCCAAGCTCGTCGGCGCCGCCTAAGTACCGTTCTTGAAGGAAATCGAACCATGAATCCCGCCATCGGCCTCGCCTGGAATCCCGCAGTGGGCATCCCGATGCTCTTCGTCGGCATCGTCGTGATGGTGCTGCTCTGGCTGTTCGGTCAGCCGCGCAAGGAGCAGGGTCGCCGCAAGCCGGTGCCGGAGCAGCCCGAGCGTGGCCGCGAGCGCCGCGAACCGGTCTTCAGCGACGAGGACGGTGGCGTCGATGCGCGCGAGGCATACGACGAGCGGGACAACGTGTCCTTCAGTGCCCGCGACGAGCTGCGCGAGGACGACGCCAACGACCCGCTGTTCAATCCGCGGCCGAAACAGGCCGAGCTCGATGTGGACCTGAGGGCGGAGCTGGAGCGCCTCGGCGCATCGCTGGCCGGTGAGCGGACGGCGTCCGCCGCGCCCGTGGCGCCGGCGGCACCGGCCCCGGCGGCGTCCGCGCCCGTGGCGCGTCCCGCCCAGCGCACCGAGCCACGTTTCGATCTGGACCTGCCGTTCAATCTCGACGACGAGCCGCGCATGGCCGCGTCTGCGCCGGCGCCTGTCCCGGCCCCCGCGCCGGTGCCGGTGCGCCCCCCCGCGCCGGCTCCGGCACCGGTGGCGAAGACCCCTCCGCGCTCGGATCTCGGCCGCCGCCCGCCGCACGCGCCGGTCGAGCGTATCGTCAGTCTGTACGTCGTCGCCCGCGAAGGCACCCGGTTCAACGGTTCCGATCTCGTCGTGGCCGCTGAAAAGGCCGGCCTGGAGTTCGGCGACATGGGGATTTACCACCGGCTCGTCGACGGCCATCCGGAACAGGGCCCGATTTTCAGCGTCGCCAACCTGACCAAGCCCGGCAACTTCGACATGGCGCGCATCGCCACGTTGCAGACCTCGGGTCTGTCGTTCTTCATGGCGCTGCCGGGTCCCGTGCCCGCGCTGGACGCCTGGGACGCAATGCTGCCCACCGCGCAGCGCCTGGGCGAGTTGCTCGACGGCCTGGTCCTTGACGAGGAGCGCAACGCACTCGGCCGCCAGCGCATCGCACACATCCGCGACGAGCTGCGTGGCTGGGACCGCGGGCACGAAGGCGAAGAGATCAAGTTCGGCCAGTAACGTGTACACGCCCCGAGCCTTCGCCGAAGATCGTCTGCCCGTCCTGCACGAGGCGATCCGGCGCCATCCGTTCGGCACGTTGGTGACGGCCGGTGAGGGCGGCATCGAAGCGAGTCACGTTCCTTTCGTGCTGGCGCCGGACGAGGGGCCCTACGGCACGCTCTACTGCCATGTGGCGCGCGGCAACGACCATGTGACACGTCACGTCGGGGAGGCGCTGTCGATCTTCGCGGGTCCGCACGCCTACATCTCACCCAACGGGTATCCCGGCAAGGCTGAACACCACCGCGAAGTCCCGACCTGGAACTACATCGCGGTGCACGTCTATGGGCACCCGGAGACGTTCACAGAGCCGACCTTGCTCCGTGCCTTGCTGGAGCGTCTGACCGCCCAGTCCGAAAAGGATGCTGCGCAGCCCTTGCCGTGGCAGGTAGGCGATGCCCCGGCCGAGTATCTGGCCGCCATGTACCGCGGCATCGTCGGTATCCGCATCGCCATCGACCGCATCGAGGGCAAGTGGAAGCTGGGCCAGAATCGTACGGACGCCGATCGCACAGGAGCGGCGACGCTGCTTGCCGAGCGCCCCGGTGACGACGAACAGGCTATCGCGGCGGCGATGCTCGCCGCTCGAAACGTGTGAATTAACGGCAGCATATTCACGTTGCCGCAACACCCCTCTGCGTCACTGTGAAGCCTTCGCGTGTCCGGGTATTGGCACGATGCATACATCCTGCCCGGCATGCTTGTGTCCTTCCCCCAGAGGAATGCGATTCACATGTCGGAAAGCACGCGAGCGCCTTTCAGAATCTACTATCTGCATCCGCTGCTCGCCGGGCCGATGACCGCCTGGAATGCGTGGATCGAGCACGCGGCGTCGCTGGGATTCCGGCAGCTGCTGGTGGCACCACCGTTCGATGCTTCGGTCACCGGTGACGTTTTCGTTACACGGGACTTCGACCGGTTGAACGGGGCGGTGGCGGACGACGGCGATGCGGTCACCCGTCTGGCGCAGATCGCGAAGGCCTGCCGCAATCACCGCATGGAACTGTGGCTGGACCTTTCTCTGGACGAGGTCGCCTCGGATGCGCCGGTTCGCCAGGAGCATCCGGAATGGTTTCGCGCGGTTGCCGCGCAGCACGGCACGCCAGATCCACGCTGGACCCCCGCGGAGAGCGACAGCGTCCGCTGGCGCCTCAACGACCCCGAGGTTGCCGAAGCGGCCACACAGTGGTGGGTCGATCGTCTGCATCGCTGGACCGCCGCGGGCGTCGAAGGCTTTCGCGTCGTACATCCGCAGCGGCTGCGCGCGTCGCGCTGGAAGAGCCTGATCGATGCGGTGCGCAACACGCACGCCGATGCGTCGCAGGCCGCGTTCCTCGCCTGGACGCCCGGGCTTTCCGCTGACGATCTCGCCAACCTGAAAGGTGCCGGATTTGACGCGGTCGTTTCGTCGGCTAACTGGTGGGACTTTCGTGCGCCGTGGTTCGCTGAAGAAGCCGCGCGTCTCGCCACCGTCGCGCCGGCGCTGGCTTGCGTGGAGGAGCCCTTCGCGAAGCGGCTCGGCGATGAACTGGGCGAGGAGAACCAGCTCGAGAACGCCTATCAGCGGGCGATCGCGTTCGCGGCGACATCGCCCGGGGGCTGGATGATGCCGGTCGGTTTCGAGTTTGCCCAGCACGATGCGCTGGATCCGCGACGTGGCCTTGCGGTCACGCCCGCGGCGCTCGCCACAAATGCCGCCCTCGACCTGACGGCGACGATCCGTGCCGCCAACGCGGCCGTGGGTGACGATGTGCCAGCGGCCCCCCTCATCACGACGGGCCGCGATGTCGCCGTGTTCCTGACGGTCGACGGACCCGACGCGCGAAAGGCGTCCCGTGCCACCCTGACCCTGGTCAACGCGTCGCTGGACCGTGACGCACCGGTCGGTGCCGCGCAGGCGCTGGCGGGCGCGGCCGCGCACTTCGCTCCCTGGGTCACGCCGGACGGACGCAAGGTGTTCGACCAGGGCGACGGGATGCTTCTGGCACCCGGCGCCGTTCTGACCCTCACCGGTGTGCCGTCCACGCCAGCTAAACGAAAGATGGGAGCGAGTGTGCAGAAGGAATTCCTACAGGCGGCCTCGCGTGCGCCTCGCGTCATGATCGAAGCCGTGCAGCCGACGGTGGACGCGGGCCGCTTTCCGGCCAAACGCGTCGTCGGTCAATCGGTGGAGGTGACGGCGGACATCTTCATGGACGGCCACGAGGTGCTGGCCGCACGCCTGCGTTACCGCGCACAGGACGAGCGGACATGGCGCGAAGTCGTCATGGAGCCGGTGAACAACGACATTCATTCGGCGAGCTTCGTACCGACGCGTGTCGGCCGTTATGAGTTCCAGGTCGAAGCCTGGCACGACCGCTTCGCCAGCTATCACCACGAGATCGAGGTGAAGCACGCCGCCGGTGTCTCCCTTGCGCTGGAACTGGAAGAGGGACGCCTGCTCGTCGAAGCCCGGGCCAAAGCTGCCGCTGGTCCCAGGGCGAAGGCTTTGCGTAACCTGGCGGCGGCACTCGGCAAGGCCGATGACGCACAGCGACTCGAGATGCTGCTCGATGAGACGACGGTGGCGCTCATGGCGGCGACCGATCCCCGGATCCGCTCCAGCGTCACCGACACGTATCTGCTCGAGGTGGATCGTCGCGAAGCGGTCTTCGCCAGCTGGTACGAACTGTTTCCGCGTTCGATGACCGATGACAAAGCCAGGCACGGGACCTTCCGCAATACCATCGCGCGGCTGCCGGCGATCCGCGACATGGGTTTCGACGTGCTCTACTTCCCGCCGATCCATCCGATCGGCACCGCGTTCCGCAAAGGTCCCAACAACACGCTGACGCCCGGTCCCGATGACCCGGGCAGTCCGTATGCGATCGGCTCCCCGGACGGCGGCCATAACGCCATCCATCCGCAACTGGGCACCCTCGAGGACTTCCGCGCTCTGCGTGACGCCGCGCACGACCACGGGCTGGAGCTGGCACTGGACTTCGCCATCCAGTGCTCGCAGGACCACCCCTGGCTGAAGGAACATCCGGAGTGGTTCGACTGGCGTCCGGACGGCAGCATCAAATACGCCGAGAATCCGCCGAAGAAGTACCAGGACATCGTCAATGTCGACTTCTATGCCGACGGCGCGATTCCCTCGCTCTGGCAGGCGCTGTGCGACTCCGTGCTGTTCTGGGCCGCGGAGGGTGTACGCACCTTCCGTGTCGATAACCCCCATACCAAGCCGTTCCCGTTCTGGGAATGGATGATCGCCCGCGTGCGGGCGAAGTATCCGGAAACACTGTTCCTTTCCGAGGCGTTCACCCGTCCGAAGCCGATGTATCGTCTGGCCAAGGTTGGCTTCAGCCAGTCGTACACGTATTTCACCTGGCGCAACTCGAAGCAGGAGTTCATCGACTACCTGACCGAGTTGACGACGACGGCACCGAAAGACTTCTTCCGGCCCAACTTTTTCGTCAATACACCGGACATCAACCCGTACTTCCTGCAGACCTCGGGGCGCCCGGGTTTCCTGATCCGCGCCGCGCTGGCGACGACGCTGTCCGGCCTCTGGGGTATGTACTCGGGCTTCGAGATCTGCGAGTCCGCGCCGATGCCCGGCAAGGAGGAGTACCTCGATTCCGAGAAGTACGAGATCCGCATCCGCGATTTCAACGCCCCCGGTAACATCGTTGCGGAAATCACCCAGCTCAACCACATCCGGCGCGCGCACCCGGCGCTGCAGTCGCACCTCGGACTGCGCTTCCTGCCGGCCAGCAACGATCAGGTCCTTTTCTTCGAGAAGCGTTCCGGTGACGATCTCGTGCTTGTCGCGATAAGCATGGACCCGCACAACGCCCAGTCCGCGGACCTCACGCTGCCGCTCGGCGACTGGGGCCTGAGCGACGACGCCGCGATCGACGTACACGACCTTCTGCATACCCAACCCATCGCCTGGCGCGGTGCCCGTCAGAACGTATGGCTCGGCCTCGGCCAGCCCTACGCGATCTGGCACGTCCGTCTCCCTGGAGTCTGATCCATGGCAACACGCGGTAAGGGAAAGAAACAGACGATCGCTCCCGATTTTTCGAGCGATCCGCTCTGGTACAAGGATGCGATCATTTATCAGGTCCATCTGAAGTCGTACTTCGATGCCAATGACGACGGCGTGGGCGATTTCGAGGGCCTGATCCAGAAGCTGGACTACATCGCCGAGCTGGGCGTCAACACATTATGGCTGCTGCCGTTCTATCCGAGTCCGCGGCGCGACGACGGCTACGACATCGCCGAATACAAGTCGGTGCATCCCGACTACGGCAAGCTCGCCGATGCGAAACGGTTCATCGCGGAGGCCCACAAGCGCGGCCTGCGCGTGATCACCGAGCTGGTCATCAACCACACCTCCGACCAGCACCCGTGGTTTCAGCGGGCGAGAGAGGCGAAGAAAGGTTCCGCAGCGCGCAACTTCTACGTCTGGTCCGATACCGACCAGGCCTACGACGGCACCCGCATCATCTTTCTCGACACCGAAAAGTCCAACTGGACCTGGGATCCGGTGGCCGGTCAGTACTTCTGGCACCGTTTCTTCTCTCATCAGCCGGATCTGAACTTCGATAACCCCGCGGTGATCAAAGCGGTGCTCGAAGTCATGCGCTTCTGGCTCGACCTTGGCGTCGACGGCCTGCGACTGGACGCCGTGCCCTATCTGATCGAGCGCGAAGGCACCAACAACGAGAACCTTCCCGAAACGCACGACATCCTCAAGCTGATGCGTGCGGAGATCGACCAGCATTACCCGGATCGCATGCTGCTCGCGGAAGCGAACCAGTGGCCGGAGGATACTCAGGACTACTTCGGCAACGGCGACGAATGCCACATGGCGTTCCATTTTCCGCTGATGCCGCGCATGTACATGGCGATCGCACGCGAAGACCGTTTCCCGATCACCGACATCATGCGTCAGACGCCGGCAATCCCCGAGAATTGTCAGTGGGCTATCTTTCTGCGTAACCATGACGAGCTCACGCTCGAGATGGTGACCGACAACGAACGCGATTACCTGTGGCAGACCTACGCGGCCGACCGTCGTGCTCGTATCAACCTGGGTATTCGTCGGCGTCTCGCCCCCTTGCTCGAGCGCGACCGTCGTCGCATCGAACTGATGAACGCCTTGCTGCTATCGATGCCGGGCACGCCGGTGCTGTATTACGGCGATGAGATCGGCATGGGCGACAACATCCACCTGGGTGATCGTGACGGCGTACGCACGCCGATGCAGTGGTCCGTCGACCGCAACGGCGGATTCTCGCGGGCCGATCCGGCCAGCCTGGTGCTGCCGCCGATCATGGATCCTCTTTATGGCTTTCAGGCCATCAACGTCGAGGCGCAGGGGCGCGATCCGCACTCGCTGCTCAACTGGACGCGCCGCATGCTGGCTGTGCGAAAGCGTTACAAGGCCTTCGGTCGCGGCACGCTGAAGTTTCTCTATCCGGGTAACCGCAAGGTGCTGGCGTATCTGCGCGAGTTCGAGGGTGAACACCTGCTCTGCGTCGCCAACATGTCCCGTTCGCTGCAGGCGGTCGAGCTCGACGTGGCCGCGTTCGACGGGCAGGTTCCCATCGAGATCATGGGCGGCTCGTCATTTCCGCCGATCGGTCAGCTCCCCTATCTGCTGACGCTGCCGGCATACGGTTTCTACGCCTTCCAGATCTGCCCCAACGCGCAGATGCCGGAGTGGCACGAAGTGCCCGCCGAACCGCTGCCCGATTACGAGACGCTGGTGCTACGCGGCGCGCTGGTCGAAGGGCCGGTCATGGCGCATCACCGTGGCGTGATCGAGAAGCAGGTTCTGCCCGGCTACCTCGGAGTGCGTCGCTGGTTCGCCTCGAAGGATCGTGGCATCGAGAGCTCGAAGATTCTCTATGCCGTGCCGTGGCCGGACCACGGCGACGATCTCGTCTTCACCGAGGTCGAAGCGACGCTTGCCGACGGCGGTACCGAGCGCTACAGCCTGCCCGTCGGCATCGTCTGGGAAGACGAAAGCCCGACAGCGCGTGCCCAGCAACTTGCGTTGGCACGCGTGCGTCGCGGTCGTCGCATCGGCTTGCTCACCGACGGATTCGCGCTGGACGCCTTTGCCTCCGGCCTCCTGATCGGGCTGCGTCAGGGAACCGAGTTGCCGGTGAACCATGGCGTCGTGCGTTTCGAGACGACCGATGCGTTCGCCGGCGTCACCTTCGACCCGGCCATCGAAAGCCGGTGGCTGACCGCTGAGCAATCCAACAGCTCGATGATCATGCACGACGCCGGTGTGGTGAAGCTGTTCCGACGCACCTCCGTCGGCGTCAATCCGGAAGTCGAGATGGGTCGCTTCCTTACCGAGCACGGCTACGCCAACACCTCGCCGTTGCTCGGTGAGGTGGTACGCATCGGCGAAAACGGCGAACGCACCACGCTGGCCGTGTTGCAGGGCTTTCTGCGCAATCAGGGCGATGCCTGGCGGTGGACGCTGGACTTCCTTCGTCGCAGCTACGACGAATACAGTCATTCCGACGAGGAAGAGCGCAAGGCGGAGATCGAGGCGGGGTACGACGCGTTCGCGACCGCCGTGGGCACGCGTCTGGGCGAGTTGCACGCCTTGCTTGCGCAGCCGTCCGAGATTCCCGCGTTCTCGCCCGAAAAGGCGAGCGCCGCCGACGTCGACGCGGTACGCGACAGCGTTCGTGCCCAGATCGGCCGTGCGCTGATGTCGATCGATCATCTTGCCGATCTGTCGGAGGCCGTGGCGGCCGACGTCGAGGCCCTCAAAGGTCTCGTGGGCACGCTGGACGAGCGCGTGGGCAAGCTGGCGAACGCGGGCGTATCCGCCCTCAAAACCCGGGTGCATGGCGACTTCCACCTCGGCCAGATCCTTGTGGTCCAGGACGACGCGTACATCATCGACTTCGAAGGCGAACCCGCTCGTTCGCTGGACGAGCGCCGGGCGAAGGGCTCCCCGTTGCGAGATGTCGCCGGTTTCCTGCGTTCGCTCGACTATGCGGCCGCCATGGCGCGCCGGGGTGAAGACGGACTTGCTCCGATCGAGGACGAAGGCTTCGGCGATTACCTGTCCCGATTCCGCGAGCGTTCGTCGCGCGTCTTCCTGGCGGCCTATCGCGCCGTCCTGGACGCGGCACCGGTACGCTGGGTCGATGGCGAGACGCTGGCACCCATCCTGGAGCTGTTCGTCATCGAGAAGGCGGCGTACGAAGTGAACTATGAAGCGGCGAACCGGCCCGGCTGGGTCGATGTGCCGGTGCGCGGGCTGCTGCACGCCGCGCGCGGTGAGACATCCCGAGAATTGAAGGAAGAGACGTGACCGATCCCCGTACCTATGGCCTGACCGATGCCGCTGCCGTCGACGCACTTGTCGACGGACGGCACGGCGATCCTTTTGCTCTGCTCGGCCCGCATCTTGTCGAGGGGAGGCGGGTCGTGCGCAGTCTGCAGCCGGGCGCACAGGGTGTGGAATTGATCGATGCGACCGGCCGGTCGCTGGGCGAGCTGAAGCGGGTACACGACGGCGGCTTGTTCGCCGGTTTCCCGGAGTCCGACGACGGCTACCGCTTGCGTGTTCACTGGCCTGCGGCCGCCCACGACATGCACGATCCTTACAGGTTCGGGAACCTCCTCAGCGACGACGACCTGCAACGTCTGTCCGCGGGAACGCATACGGAGCTGTTTCTCTGCCTCGGCGCGCATCCGGTCACGGTCGACGGCGTGAACGGCGTCCGCTTCGCCGTCTGGGCGCCGAATGCGCAGCGGGTCAGTGTCGTGGGCGACTTCAATAGCTGGGACGGTCGTCGCCTGCCCATGCGCAAACGCGTACCGGCGGGTGTCTGGGAACTCTTCGTGCCCGGCTTGCTGCCCGGCGCACGTTATAAGTACGAGATCTGGGGCGCCGACGGATCGCTGACCCAGCGCGCCGATCCGGTCGCCCTCGCGGCCGAGCTGCCGCCGTCAACGGCGTCGATCGTGGCCGACCCGACCGCGTTCCGCTGGACGGATGACGAGTGGATGCGTCACCGTGGTTCGTTGCATCATGCGGGCTCCCCGCTGTCGATTTATGAGCTGCATGCCGGATCGTGGCTGCGCGGTCCCGATGGGCGCGAGCTGCACTGGGATGAACTGGGCGAACGCCTGATCCCGTATGTGGCGGGAATGGGTTTCAGCCATATCGAACTGCTGCCGGTGTCGGAGCACCCCTTCGGCGGATCCTGGGGTTATCAGCCACTGGGCCAGTTCGCCCCGACGTCGCGGTTCGGTACGCCCGAGGCGTTCGCGCGCTTCGTCGACCGCTGCCACGAGGCGGGCGTCGGCGTCATTGTCGACTGGGTGCCCGCGCATTTCCCCACGGACATCCACGGTCTGGCGCACTTCGACGGCACGCCGCTCTACGAACATGCCGATCCGCGCGAGGGTTTCCATCAGGACTGGAACACGTTGATCTTCAATCTCGGCCGGAACGAGGTATCCGCGTTCCTGGTCGCCAGCGCGCTGGCCTGGCTCGAGCGCTTCCACGTCGACGGCCTGCGTGTGGATGCCGTGGCGTCGATGTTGTATCGCGACTACTCGCGCAAGCACGGCGAGTGGGTGCCGAACCAGTACGGCGGCCGCGAAAACCTCGAGTCGATCGCCTTCCTGCGCCGGGTGAACCAGCTCGTCGCGGAACGGCATCCGGACTGCATGACCATCGCCGAGGAATCGACCGCGTGGCCGGGCGTGACCCAGCCGGTGGAGCAGGGCGGCCTCGGCTTCGACTTCAAGTGGAACATGGGCTGGATGCACGATTCGCTCGAGTACATGTCGCGCGATCCGTTGTACCGCCAGTTTCATCATGGCGAAATGACCTTCAGCATGGTCTATGCCTATTCCGAGAAATTCGTGCTGCCGCTGTCACACGACGAAGTCGTGCACGGCAAACGGTCGTTGCTGGGACGCATGCCTGGCGACGAGTGGCAGCGTTTTGCCAACCTGCGTGCCTACTACGGTTTCATGTGGGGTCATCCGGGCAAGAAACTGCTGTTCACGGGTGGCGAAATCGCGCAGCCACACGAGTGGAACCACGATGCGCAGATCGCCTGGGAGTTGCTGGACAACCCGCTGCACCTCGGTGTGCAGAAGACCGTGCGCGACCTCAACCGGCTCTATGCGTCGACGCCGGCCCTGTACGCATGGGATACCGATCCGCGCGGCTTCCGTTGGGTGATCGGGGACGATGCGTCGCAGAGCATCTTTGCCTGGCTTCGCTTCGCGGAGAATGGACGGCCGGCCCTGGTCGTCAGCAACATGACGCCCACGCCGCGTCACGGCTTCCGCCTAGGCGTGCCCGACGGCGGCCGCTGGAAGGAAGCGTTCAACTCGGATGCTTCCGATTACGGCGGTTCCGGCGTCGGCAACGAAGGCGAGCGGCATACGCAGGATGTGCCATCGCATGGCTTCGATCGTTCGCTGGTGCTGAGCCTGCCACCCCTTTCCACGGTCATCTTCGTGGCCGACTGACGAGGAATCCGATGCCCGCACTTCCCGAGCGCATGCAGTCCGGTACGCCGCATCCCCTTGGCGCCACCTGCGACGGCATGGGAACGAATTTCGCGGTGTTCTCCGCCCACGCGGAGCGCATCGAACTGTGTCTGTTCGATCCATCCGGTAAGCGCGAGATCGCGCGATACGACCTCCCCGAATGTACCGATGAGGTGTTTCACGGCTACCTGCCACGTGTACGTGGCGGGACGCTTTACGGTTTCCGGGCTTATGGGCCGTACGAGCCGGAAGAGGGACACCGGTTCAATCCGAACAAGCTATTGCTGGATCCTTACGCCCGTCTGCTCCACGGACAGGTTCGCTGGTCCGATGCGCTTCACGGCTACCGTGTGTCCTCGCCACGTGCGGACCTTTCGTTCGATCGTCGCGACAGCGCCGCGGCGATGCCCAAGGCGGTCGTGGTCGACGAACCGATGCACTGGACGCAGAACAACCGTCCGCATACCCCCTGGAATGAGACGGTCATTTACGAGACCCATCTCAAGGGGATAACGCGAACGCTCAAGCGTATCCGGCCGCACGAGCGCGGCACCTTCATCGCGCTGGCCGATCCTTACGTTATCGACTATCTGGTCAAGCTGGGGATCACGGCCGTCGAACTGCTGCCCGTGCATGCGTTTCTCCAGGACCGGCGCCTCGCCGAGATGAAACTGCGCAATTACTGGGGCTACAACACGCTGTCGTTCTTCGCTCCGGAACCGGCGTATCTTGCCGAAGGTGCGCTCAACGAGATCCGTGCCGCGGTGCAGGCGTTGCATGCGGCGGGCATCGAAGTGATCCTGGATGTGGTCTACAACCACACCTGCGAGGGCAGCGAACTGGGCACCACCATGTCCTTCCGGGGCCTGGACAACAAGAGCTACTACCGGCTGATGGCGGACAACCCGCGTTACTGCATCAACGACACCGGTACCGGCAATACGGTCAATACGGCACACCCGCGCGTGCTGCAGATGGTGATGGATTCACTGCGCTACTGGGTCCAGACCTTTCATGTGGACGGCTTCCGCTTCGATCTCGGCGTCAGTCTGGGACGCGAAGAGCATGGGTTCGACCCCTGTTGCGGCCTGTTCGATGCCATGCGGCAGGATCCGGTGCTGGCCAACGTCAAACTTATTTCAGAGCCGTGGGACATCGGTCCAGGCGGTTACCAACTGGGCAATCATCCGCCGGGCTTTGCCGAGTGGAACGGCAAGTTCCGTGACGATATCCGGAAGTTCTGGAAAGGCGACTCGAACATGCGCGGTGCGCTTGCGGGTCGGCTTCAGGCGTCCGGCGAGCTCTTCGACCACCAGAAGCGCAAGCCGTGGGCATCGGTCAATTTCATCACGGCGCACGATGGTTTCACGCTGGAAGACCTGGTCAGTTACAACGACAAGCACAACGATGCCAACGGCGAAGAAAACCGTGACGGTGGCAACGACAACGAAAGCTACAACCACGGTGTCGAAGGGCCGAGCGACGATGCCGCCATCCGCGCCCAGCGCGACCGGCAAAAGCGCGCGATGCTGGCGACGATGTTCTTCTCGCACGGCACGCCGATGCTGCTCGGTGGCGACGAGTTCGGTCGCACGCAGAGCGGCAACAACAATGCCTATTGCCAGGACAACGAGTTGTCCTGGTACGACTGGAAGCTGGCCAGCTCGGATCCGGGTCGCGAGTTGTCCGAATTCGTTTCCCGCCTGATACGCCTGCGCGAACAACATCCCACCTTGCGGGCCGCGCACTTCCTGCGGGGCGACAAGGAGGTCGCGCCCGGCATGCGCGAGGTGGTGTGGTTCGACGAGAGCGGTGCCGAAATGACACTGGAGACCTGGGGTTATACCGAAGGGCGCCTGCTGGCCCTGCGGCGCGCCCAGGCGTACGGAGAGAAACGAGCCGACGTGACGCTGATTCTGGTCAATGCCACGCCTGAGACGCATGTCTTCCACCTTCCGCAGCCCGCCGCCAACTGGCGCCTGCGTTGCAACACTGCCGCGCCCCTGGCGCCGGAGCTACCGTGGACCGAGCCGACGATCGAAGTGGAGGGACGGAGCGTCCTGTTGCTGGCAGCGACAGTGCGGACCGAACCCGCGTGAGCGCGCGTTACGTACATGCCATGCCTTATGGCGTGAAGCCGTTGGGCGAGGGCAAGGCGCGCTTCCGTCTGTGGGCACCCGATGTCGACAGCGTGTCGATCGAGTGCGATACCGGGCACACGTCGACGATGCGTGCGCTGGACGATGGCTGGTTCGAATGTATCTGCCCCGCGGAGATTGGATCGGGCTATCGCTTTCGTCTGCCGGATGGCACAGCGGTACCCGACCCCGCGTCGCGCCGGCAGCGAGGCGGCGATGTGCACGGCTTCAGTGTAGTGACCGATCCGCAGGCCTTCGAGTGGCGGAACGGCGCCTGGCAGGGGCGTCCCTGGCAGGACACCGTGATCTACGAATTGCATGTCGGTGCGCTGGGCGGCTATCACGGTGTGGAAATGGTGCTGCCGCATCTCGCCTCGCTGGGCATCACGGCCGTGGAGCTCATGCCGATCGCCGAATTTCCCGGTGAGCGGAACTGGGGATACGACGGCGTCCTCCCGTATGCCCCGACGGACGCGTTCGGCTCGCCCGAAGACCTCAAGTCGCTGATCGACACCGCGCACGGCCTCGGCCTGATGGTGTTCCTCGATGTCGTCTACAACCACTTCGGTCCAGACGGAAATTATCTGGGCGCCTACGCATCACCGTTTTTCGATGGCTCCGTGCATACCCCGTGGGGTGCGGCGATCGGCGTGTCGACGCCGCAGGTCGGCGACTTCTTCGTGCACAATGCGCTTTACTGGCTGGAGGAATTCCGCTTCGACGGCCTGCGTTTCGACGCGGTGCACGCGATCGGCAACCCCGGCTGGCTGGGCTCGCTCGCGGCGCGCGTGCACGGCGCGGTGGGGCCGGACCGTCATGTGCACCTGATTCTGGAGAACGAGGCGAACCAGGCCAGCCTGCTCGGCAGGGGACGCTTCGATGCGCAATGGAACGACGACTTTCACAATGCCCTGCACGTGCTGCTGACGGGTGAGGCCGAGGGTTACTACGCGCACTACGAAGCGCCGATGCCCAAGCTTCTGCGCAGCCTGCAGGAGGGGTTCGTTTTTCAGGGCGAGCCGATGGGCGGCAAGCGTCGCGGCGAATCGAGCGCTCATCTGCCGCCGTCGCGCTTCGTCAACTTCCTGCAGAATCACGACCAGGTGGGCAACCGTGCGTTCGGCGACCGCCTGACGACGCTGATTGACGCCGAGACGATGGAGGCCGCGCTGGCCCTCCTGCTGCTTGCGCCTTTCGTCCCTATGCTGTTCATGGGAGAGGAGTGGGCCAGCCGCACGCCGTTTCTCTTCTTCACCGATTTCCAGGATGAGGACCTTCGCAAGGCGGTGCGCGACGGTCGGCGTCGCGAGTTCGAGGCATTCACGAGCTTCGGCGGCGAGGAGATTCCCGATCCGAACGACTACGACACGTTCACCGCGTCCATTCCCAGCCGTGAGGAAGGAGCGGGTGAAGCGCGCCGGCAACTGGTTCGCGAACTGATCGCCCAGCGGCACAAGCACGTCGCTCCGCACATAGGCGATGCCAGGGCGGCGGGAGCGGAGGCAGTCGGCGACCGCGCCTTTACCGCCGCATGGAAACTGGGACCGGCGACGCTTACCTTGTACGTCAACCTCGGCGACGCCGACGTCACGATCCAGCGGCCACCATCGGCGTCCGCGGCATGGCTCCATGGCGATGCCGCGGATATCGCTTCCGTTTCGCGCGGCCTGCTTCCCGCTCGCCGTACCGTCGCCTGCCTGGAGTCCTGAGCCGTGAACGCCCCCCTCGACGATCGTCTCGCTTTGCTTGCCGAACAGGCTGGCATCGATGTCGACTGGCGCGACGCGCTGGACCGCCCGCAGACCACGCCGGCCAGCACGCTTCGTGCCGTGCTCCGCGCGATCGGCCTGCCTGCGGACAACGCCGATGATGTTTCCTCGAGCCTGCATCTGCTCGAGCAGGAGCGCAGCGGCCGACGACCGCCGCGCATGATTACCGCCGATGCGGGCGCACAGGTAGCCATTCCGCCCGTACCGCGCGGTCGCGTGTGGAAGCTGCTGGACAGCGAAGGCGGCCAGGTGGCCGAGGGCGCGTTGCCGTCGGGCGAGGCTGGTATTGCGGCGCCCTCGACACCCGGCTATTACACGTTGATGCTCGACGACGACGAGGTGACGCTGGCGATCGCACCGCCGCGAACCTTTGGCGTCGGCGACGTCGCCGGTACGCGCCGACCCTGGGGCATGGCCGTGCAGATGTCCGCGCTCCGTCGCCCCGGCGATGGCGGCTTCGGCGATTTCACGGCGCTTGAGCTTTGTGCGCGCGCCGCGGCGGAAAAAGGCGCGGATGCGCTCGCGATCAGCCCGTTGCATGCATTGTTCGCCGCCGCTCCCGAGCGTTACAGCCCCTACGCGCCGTCGAGCCGCCTGTTTCTCAACGGTCTGTATGTCGACCCGGTGAAAACCAGTGGTGAGCAGACCGTTCGCGCGGTGATCGACACGCACAACCTGCGTCAGGAACTGGCCGAACTCGAATGGCTCGAGCTGATCGACTGGCCGCGCGCGGCCCGTGCGCGTATGACCATTCTGCGGTCGTTGTTCGAATGGGCGTCGGTGGATCTTGCCCACTCGGAGCGTTTCAGCGCTTTCAGGCGGGAGCAGGGCGAGCCGCTCGAGCGGCACGCACGTTTCGAGGCGCTGCATGGGCATTTCACCGCACATGGCCGGCCCGGTGGCTGGCAGGGCTGGCCCGCGGAATTCCACGACCCGGCCGGCAACGAGGTCGCTTCGTTCGTGCGCGAGCATGGTCGCGAAGTGGCCTTTCACGCCTGGCTGCAGTGGCTGGCCGCGCAAGGGCTCGAAGGTGCGCAGAAAGCGGCGCGTGACGCGGGCATGGCGATCGGCCTCGTCGCCGACCTCGCCGTGGGAGCGGACTCGGGTGGCAGCCATGCGTGGGCGCACCAGGCGGAGATGCTGCGCGGCCTGTCGGTGGGGGCACCACCGGACGCGCTGAACCGGCTGGGACAGGACTGGGGTCTGACGACGTTCTCCCCGCGTGGCCTGCGCGAAACCGGTTTCCGTGGCTTCATCGGCATGTTGCGTGCGGCGCTCGCGCACTCGGGCGGTGTCCGCATCGATCACGTGCTCGGCCTGAAACGCCTGTGGCTGGTCCCGCACGGCGCCGGCGCCACCGAGGGGGCCTATCTGCGCTATCCGCTCACCGACATGCTGCGGCTGATCGCACTCGAGTCGCATCTGCACCGCGCCATCGTCATCGGCGAGGATCTGGGCACCGTACCCGCCGACTTCCGCCATGCCATCGCCGATAAGGGCGTGCTCGGTATTCGCGTGCTGTGGTTCGAGCGTGCATCGGACGGCGGTTTCGTGTCGCCACGCGAATGGTCGGACAATGCCATGGCGACGACGAGCACCCACGATGTCTCGACCGTGGCGGGATGGTGGAGCGGGCGCGATGTCGAATGGCGTAAGCGCACCGGCCTGGACGATCCCGCTGTCGACGAAGCGGCGCAGCGTGAGAAGGAACGCGGGGCGCTGTGGCGTGCGATGTGCGCGTCGGGCTCGGCCTGGAACGAGGACGCGCCACCCGCGACGGACGATATTTCTCCTGTCGTGGTCGCGGCGGCGCGCCACGTGTCTCAGGCGCCCGCACCGCTGGCGATCTTCCCCGTGGAGGATATCCTCGGCCTGCATGAGCAGCCGAATCTTCCGGGCCCCACCGATGCCATTCATCCGAACTGGCGGCGGCGCATGCCCGACTCGTCCACCCGCCTGTTCGATGGGCCGATTGCCAACGCGGTGTGCGCGGCGATCGACAAAACCCGGAACCGGACATGAGCCCGCCGCGCGCGCTGGCTCGCCTGCAGTTCCATGCGGGCTTCACTCTGGACGACGCGGTCGGCGTCGTCGGCTATTACGCCCGGCTGGGTGCGAGTCACCTCTACGCGTCGCCGATCCTTAAGGCACGTGCGGGTTCGACGCATGGCTACGACGTGGTCGACTGCCACGAGGTCAACCCGGAGATCGGCGGTGAGGACGCGTTGCGCCGCCTGGTCGTCGCTCTGCGCGAGCACGGCATGGGTCTCGTGGTCGACATCGTGCCGAACCACATGGGCGTCGGCACCGGGAACGCCTGGTGGATGGACGTGCTGCGGAACGGGCGTGAGAGCCGTTACGCGGGTTACTTCGATATCGAATGGACCGCGCCGGATCCGCTGATTCGCGGTCGCGTGCTCTTGCCGATCCTCGGTGCCGGTTACGAGGAAACCTTGCAGTCGGGGCATCTGCGCCTGCGCCGTCGCGGCGATACCTGGATGTTGGGCATCTACGACGATCGTCTTCCGCTGTCGCCAGCCTCCGTTGCCGGACTGGGCGATGACGCGGTCGACGAGCACGACCCATCGACGGAGACGGGCAGGGCGAAGCTGCATGCTCTGATCGAAAAGCAGCATTACCGGCTTGCGTTCTGGAAGCTGGCCAGCGACATGGTCAACTACCGTCGTTTCTTCGACATCAACGAACTGGCGGGTCTTCGCATCGAGCGAACGGCGGTGTTCGAGGATACGCACAAAACGATTTTCCGGCTTTACGCCGAAGGGCTGATCGATGGCGTGCGCTGCGACCATGTGGATGGCCTCGCCGATCCGCGTCGCTACTGCCGGCAGTTGCGCCATCGGCTGGAAACGCTGCGTACGCAACGGCCGCCCTCCGCGCCGCATGACGCCGCTTATCTCGTCGTCGAGAAGATCCTGGCCGAAGACGAAGATCTCCGGCTGGACTGGCGCACCGACGGCACCACGGGCTACGAGTTCATGGACCAGGTCTCGGCCGTCCTGCACTGCCAGCGCGGCGAAGCGCCACTGACCGAACTGTGGCGCAAGCTCACCGGTGAGTCGGCGGACTTCGGCACACAGGCGGTGCGGGCACGCCGGCAGATTCTGGTCGACAGCTTCGAATCCGAGCTCGATCGCACCGCACGAGCGCTGTTCACGGCCGCCCGCGCCAACGTCGCCACGCGCGACGTGTCGCTGGCCGCGGTACGCCGGGTGATCGTCGAGCTGCTGGTGCACTTCCCCGTCTACCGCACGTATGCGGGTGGCGCGGGGCGGGACGCCATCGACGAGGTCTTCTTCGCCCGAGCGGTTGAAGGCGCTTCACGGACCCTGCGGCTCGAAGACAGCGACCTGCTGCAACTGGTGTCGTCGTGGCTTGGCGGCGTAGCGCCCCGATCGCTGCCACCGGGCCCTGTACGCCGGGCACGCGAGCGCGCCATCGCGGTGTTCCAGCAGGCGACATCGCCGGTGGCCGCCAAGGCCGTCGAAGACACCGCCGGCTACCGCTACGGTCGGCTGCTCTCGCGTAACGAGGTGGGTGTCGACGCCGGGCGCATGGCCATGTCGATCGAAGACTTCCATGCGCGCTGTGCGATGCGTGCCGATACCTTGCCGCACAACTTGCTGGCGACGGCGACGCACGACCACAAACGTGGCGAAGACCTGCGCGCCCGGCTGGCGGTACTGTCCGAAGTAAGCGAACGCTGGGTCGTCACCGCGGAGCGCTGGCGTGTTCGCCACGCGGACTTCCGGCAACGGGCGGATGGGCGCATGGCGCCTTCGGCGGGCGATGAGCTGATGCTGTATCAGATGCTCGTAGGCGCCTGGCCTCTGCACCTGTCGCCCGACGATACCGACGGCGTCGAACGGTTCGCCTCGCGTATCGCCGCCTGGCAGCGCAAGGCACTGCGTGAGGCCAAGCGCTGGACGCGCTGGACGTCGCCCAACGAGCCTTACGAAGATGCCTGCGAAGACTTCCTGCGGGCGATCTTGTCCAGCGATGTCGCGGCGGAGTTCGCGGCTTTCGCCAATTACATCGCCACGCCTGGCGCGGCGAATGGTTTGGCCCAGACCGTCCTGCGACTGACGACGCCCGGCGTACCCGACCTTTACCAGGGTACGGATTACTGGGACTTCAGTCTGGTCGATCCCGACAACCGGCGACCGGTCGATTTCCTCGCGCGCGCCTCATCCCTTGAACTGGCGGAGACTCCCTTCGAGGCGTTGACGCACTGGCGCGACGGCGCGATCAAGCAGGCGGTGATCGCCCGCCTCCTGGCGACGCGCCGCGAGCACCCGGAGCTGTTTGCCCGGGGCAGCTATCGCGCTCTGGCGGCGGAAGGCCCTGCCTCGGAGCATGTCCTTGCGTTCGTCCGGGAGCATCGCGGGCAGCGGCTGTTCATCGCCGTCGCCCGGCACACGGCGGAGTGGATTGCCGGCAGCGACGCGCCAGTGATCGGCGCCAATCACTGGGAGGGGACGTCGCTGACGCTTCCTGATGGGCGCTGGATGAGTGTTTTCGGAGAAGGGCGGGTCGACGGCGGGGTGATCGAGGTAGCCAGTCTGTTCGGCGAATTGCCGGTTGCGGCGTGGCTTGCGCAGCGCGCTTCATAGCAGTCACCGGCGTGCCCCGCCGAACCGCGCTATCCGGTGAACGCCGGTTCGGTGGGAACTTCCCTCGTCAGGGCGGCCCGGGGCCCCCTGAGACCGCCATCAGCCCGTCCCCTCGGCCCCTAACGACCTGACCAGTGCGACGTATTCCTCTTGCGCCTGCGCCTGTGGCATCCCCGTCAGCTTCACCCATGCCTCGTACTTGGCTGTGCCCACAAAATCGAAGAAACCCGGCTTCGGCCCGACGGCGTCGCCCTCGGAGCCCTGTTTATAGAGGGCGTAGATCCGCAGCAGCGTGTCATTGTCCGGTCGGCGCCCCAGACGGGTGATGTCCAGGTAAGCCTGCTCGAACTGGCTCTGGAGGTCGTCGGACATGGAAAGGCGGCCTGGTCGATCGTTCGGGCGCTTGTAGCACGCAAGGGCGGTCGCGTCCATGCGCCGACTGCCGGGCGTCGACGCGATATCATGCTCGTTTCGCGAACGAGGTTTCCCCATGGCCCCATCGGCTGCTGCCCCTGTCCTGACCATCGATGGGCCCTCGGGCTCGGGCAAGGGCACCATCAGCCGCTTGGTGGCGGAGAAACTCGGCTGGCACCTGCTGGACTCCGGCGCCCTCTACCGGGCGGTGGGCTACGCGGCGGGCGAGGAGGGCATCGATCTGTCCGATGTCGACGCGGTGACCCGCTGCGCTCAGACCGTGAAGATCCGCTTCAAACCCAGTCCCAGTGGCGATGAGACCTACATTCTGGTCAACGGCCACAACGCCACGGACGAGCTGCGGACCGAGACGGCCGGGGCCGCGGCCTCGGCCATCGCGGTGATCCCCAGCGTCCGCCAGGCCCTGGTGGACATGCAGCACGGCTTCCGCAAGGCCCCGGGGCTGGTCGCCGACGGCCGGGATATGGGGACGGTGATTTTCCCGGATGCGGCGCATAAGTTCTTCCTCACGGCCAGTGCCGCCGAGCGCGCGAAAAGGCGCTATAAGCAGTTGAAGGATAAGGGGCTGAGCGTTACACTTGCCGTCCTTCAACGAGAGATCGAGGCTCGCGACGAGCGTGACGCGTCGCGGCTCGTGGCCCCGTTGAAGCCCGCCGAGGGCGCCGTGGTGATCGATACCACCGGCATGCCGATCGACGTGGTGGTGGAAAGAGTATTCGCCGTGGTGCGTCCGTAAGGGCGCATCCGGCACGACCCCCGCGCAGTGTGCGCGGGATATTGGCAACGGCGCGGAGCGGCCCCATAACAGCCCTCTTATTGCGCCCACAACCGGTGGGTCCCCTGTCCGCACGCGTTCATTGATGTTACGCAGGCGCCGGGTACGACCTTTCATAACCCTGGAATCAACATGACTGAAAGTTTTGCCGAACTGTTTGAACAGAGCCAGCAGGCCATTTCGAAGCTGAAGCCCGGCTCCATCGTCACGGGTATCGTTGTGGAAATCCGCAACGACGTGGTGGTGATCAACGCCGGCCTGAAGAGCGAAGGCATCGTCCCCATTGAGCAGTTCAAGGACGAGAACGGCGCGCTCGAAGTGGAAGTGGGCGACGAAGTCAAGGTCGCGCTCGATGCGCTCGAGGACGGCTTCGGCGAGACCAAGCTCTCCCGTGAGAAGGCCAAGCGTTCGATGGTGTGGGACGACCTCGAGCAGGCGTTCGACAAGGAAGAGACCATCACCGGCAAGATCTCCGGCAAGGTCAAGGGCGGCTTCACGGTCGACATCAAGGACGTCCGCGCATTCCTGCCGGGCTCGCTGGTCGATGTGCGTCCGGTCCGTGACCCGGTTTACCTCGAGGGCAAGGACCTCGAGTTCAAGATCATCAAGCTCGACCGCAAGCGTAACAACGTCGTCGTCAGCCGCCGCGCGGTTGTCGAGACCGAGTTCTCGGAAGAGCGCGAGAAGCTCCTCGAGCGCCTGACCGAAGGTGCCGTCGTCAAGGGTGTGGTCAAGAACCTCACCGATTACGGCGCATTCGTCGACCTCGGCGGCATCGACGGCCTGCTCCACATCACCGATATGGCGTGGAAGCGCGTGCGTCACCCGTCGGAAGTGGTCAACGTCGGCGACGAGCTGGACGTCCGCGTCCTCAAGTACGACCGCGAGCGCAACCGCGTTTCGCTCGGCCTCAAGCAGCTCGGCGACGATCCGTGGGTCGCCATCGCCCGCCGTTACCCGGTCGGCAGCCGTCTGTTCGGCAAGGTCTCCAACGTCACCGATTACGGCTGCTTCGTCGAGATCGAGCCGGGCGTCGAAGGCCTGGTGCACGTCTCCGAAATGGACTGGACCAATAAGAACGTCAACCCGGCCAAGGTCGTGCAGGTCGGTGACGAGACGGAAGTCATGGTCCTCGACGTGGATGAAGAGCGTCGTCGTATCTCCCTCGGTATCAAGCAGACCCGCTCGAACCCGTGGGAAGCCTTCGCCGCCATGCACAAGAAGGGCGACAAGGTTTCCGGTCAGATCAAGTCGATCACCGATTTCGGTATCTTCATCGGTCTGGAAGGCGGCATCGACGGTCTCGTCCACCTGTCCGACATCTCCTGGCAGGCTTCGGGTGAAGACCTCGTTCGCAACTTCAAGAAGGGCGACGAAGTCGAAGCCGTGGTTCTGGCGGTCGATCCGGAACGTGAGCGCATCTCCCTCGGCATCAAGCAGATGGAGCAGGATCCGTTCGGTCAGTTCATGGCCACGAATCCGCGCGGCACCATTCTGAATGGCACCGTGAAGGAAGTGGACGCGAAGGGTGCGGTCATCGACCTCGGTGAAGGCGTCGAAGGCTACATCCGTGCCAACGACATCGCCAAGGAGCGCGTGGAAGATGCCACGACGCACCTGAAGGTCGGCGATGCCGTCGAGGCGAAGTTCACCGGTATGGATCGCAAGGGCCGTCAGCTCCAGCTGTCGATCCGTGCGAAGGACGAAGAGGACGTGGCTGACGCCATGGCCGATTACGCTTCGGCTGCCGGTGGTACGACCAAGCTCGGCGCTCTCCTCAAAGAGCAGATGAACAAGGCCGACTAACCGTCGGGCGAGGGGCGGTTCGCCGCCCCTCGCTGTTTGCTTGACAGGAACCAGGGGACCCATGACAAAGTCGGAACTGATCGAGGCGCTGGCGCGGCGCCAGACCCACCTTGCGTTCAGCGACGTGGAACTCGCCGTCAAGAGCGTGCTCGAACAGATGAGCCATGCCCTGTCCACGGGGGAGCGCATCGAGATCCGCGGCTTCGGCAGCTTTGCGCTGCACTTCCGTCCGCCACGCATGGGGCGTAACCCCAAGACCGGCGAAGCGGTTGCCCTACCGGGTAAGCACGTGCCACATTTCAAACCTGGCAAGGAGTTGCGCGAACGCGTAAACCTCGTCGAGGAAACCAACGCCGCGCTCTGACGCGGCGTTTTTTTTGGTCGCGGGGCGGGGTGACCTCCGTCTTGCCGCCTGGCATCCATCGGGCACGACATTCCCGTCTGGCCAACCTGTATGAAAGGCCAACCGCGCCGCACCATCGCGTTCACGATTCGGGTACAGTCCGGGAATGCGCCTTCTTGTCATACTTTTCCTATTGCTTTTCGTCGCCGTGGGCGTCGTGTTCGGTGCGCTGAACGCCGATCTCGTGACCTTCGATTTCGGCTTCGCCAGAGGCTCCCTGCCCAAGGGCGGCACGATCCTCGCCGCCGTGCTCGTGGGCTGGATTCTGGGCGGACTCACCGCCTGGCTCGGCACGTCGTTCGCCCATCGGCGCCTGCGCCGTCGCGAGCGCAAGGAACGCAAGGTAGGCAGCGCGACGACCGCATGAATCCGATCTGGTTGCTGGCGCTCGTTCCACCCCTGGCCTTCGCCAGCGGCTGGTGGTTTGCCCGGCGTACTCATACGCGACGCTCCGGCGAGCGAGTCAATGAGCTTTCCTCCGATTACTTCCGGGGCCTGAACTACCTTCTCAACGAGGAGCAGGACAAGGCGCTGGAAGTGTTCCTGCGTCTGGCGGAATACAACCGGGACACGGTCGAGACCCATCTCGCGCTGGGTAACCTGTTCCGCAAGCGCGGCGAGGTGGATCGGGCGATTCGTCTCCACCAGCACCTAGTATCCCGGCAGGGTCTTTCGGACGAAATGAAGACGGTGGCCTTGCTCGAGCTGGGTGAGGACTACATGCGGGCGGGCTTGCTGGATCGCGCTGAGACCCTGTTTTCCGATCTGGTCGCGATGGATGCGCTGGCACCCTCGGCCCTCCGGCATCTGATCGCGATCTATCAGCACGAGCGCGAATGGCATAAGGCCATCGACCACGCGCGTCGGCTCGAAACCATGACGAGCGAAGATGAGTCGGCGATGATCGCGCAGTTCTACTGCGAGCTGGCCGAACAGTCGCGACAGCATGGCGCCCGTACCGAAGCCCGCGAGTACATCCGCGAAGCGTTCGCCTGCCAGCAAGACTGCGTACGGGCACACATGATCGCGGGTCGTCTTTCGTCGGAAGACGACGATCTTCCGGGTGCCATCGGCTCCTACGAGGCCGCCATCGCCGCCGACATCGCGTTCGTTCCCGAGATTCTGCCGCCGCTGCTCAACTGCTACGCGCGCTCCCAGCAGATGGACCGCGCCGAGACCTTTCTGCGCGAGATCATGGAGCGCTATCACGGTATCTCACCGGTGCTGGCTCTCACCCGTTTGTACGAGGGAAGGGACGGCGAACGGACGGCCATCGACTTCCTGACCGGGCAGCTGCGCAAGCGTCCGTCGGTGCGTGGCCTGATGGCGCTGATCGACGCGACCATGGACAAGGTCTCCGGCGAGGCCCGCGAGAACTATCTTATCCTGCGCGACCTCACCCGCAAGCTGCTCGAGGGGCAGGCGATGTATCGCTGCAGCCGCTGCGGCTTCGGCGCCAAGGCCCATCACTGGCAGTGCCCGAGCTGCAAGAGCTGGGGTACGGTCCGGCCCATCCATGGCGTCGCCAACGAATGACGCCCGTCATCAGTATCGGTCCGACTCTCGTCGCCTGTGTCCTGGCCGCGTTCGTCGTCTCCTTCGCTTCGGTCCGCGCCACGATTGCCTATGCCCATCGACGCGGCATGCTCGACGAGCCGGGGCGCCGGCGCTCGCACAGCACCCCGACCCCTCGCGGGGGCGGCATCGGCATCGTGCTCGGCGCTCTGGCGGGCATGCCGGCAGGACTGCTTTTGTTGCCTGTCTCGCCAGGGGCTGCGACGGTTGGCGCCTTTTCCGTGGCGACGATCGCCATCGCCGGCATTGGCTGGCTGGACGATCACGGTTCACTGCCGATCAAGCCGCGCCTGTTGATTCAGCTGGCGGCGACCCTGCTGCTGTGCGTGGCCGTGGCATCGTCCACGGCAAGCCTGTGGTGGGCGCTTCCCCTGCTGCTGGCGGGCGTCTGGTGCGTCAACCTGCACAATTTCATGGACGGTATCGACGGTCTGGCCGCGCAGCAGGCCGTCTTCTTCGGTGCCGCCTCCGCCGCCCTTGCCTGGTCGGCCGGTAGCCCGGCCATTGCCGGTGCGGGGTTGGCCATGGCCGCGGCATCGCTGGGTTTCTGGTGGTTCAACCGGTCGCCGGCCCGTATTTTCATGGGGGACGTCGGCAGCGCCACCCTCGGCCTCATGGTCTTTGCCCTGTCGGCCATGCTCTGGGCCTGGCGCACGAACCTACTCTGGCCGGCGCTGATCTTCTCGTCGGCCTTCGTCATCGACGCGACTTTGACGCTGCTCGTGCGAATGCTGCGCGGTGCGCGCTGGTACACTCCGCACCGCGAACACCTTTACCAGTGGCTCGTGAGGCGGGGTTCGTCACATCGAAGGGTAGCCCTGGGCTACCTCGCATGGAACGTTCTCGTCTGCGTTCCCGTCGCATGGATCGCGTTCCGCTACCCGGCGGTGGCGCCCGTGTGTTTCGGGGCGACATACGTGTTGGGGGCAGCGGTCTGGCGTACTGGCAAGCGTTACGGCTTGCGTCGAAGGGAGCGACATGTTTCTGCGTAAGTTCATCGGCATCATTCATCCACGTACGGCGGTCGTCGCGCACGACCTGGCCATGGCGGCGCTCGCCTGGTGGATTGCAAAAACGCTGCGCTATGCGCTGATGCCGGATCTGGCACCGGTCTCGTACCTGCCGATGGAATTCCCCATCGTGTTGCTGGTGCAGGGTGCGGTGTTCAACTGGACAGGCCTTTATAAAGGTGTCTGGCGCTTCGCCAGTCTGCCCGATCTCTGGAACATCATCCGCGCGACCGTCATCGGCGCCCTGATCATCGGCCTGGCCATGGTCATGTACGCGCGCCTCGACGGCGTGCCACGCTCGGTCCTGCTCGTCTATCCGGTCGTGCTGGTGGTGCTGCTTGGCGTCCCACGCCTCAGCTACCGCTTCTGGAAGGACAGCCGTATCGACCTGTTCCAGTCGGCGCCGACCAAGCGTGTGCTTATCGTCGGTGCCGATCGTGCGGGCGAGGCGCTGTCTCGCGACCTGCGTCGCGACAGCCGCTACAGCGTCATCGGCTTCGTCGACGACAACCTGGCCCTGCGCGGCGCGCAGATCGGCGGCATCCCCGTGCTGGGCACCGTCGACCAGCTGGCCGAATTGTCGAAGGCCGTCGCGGTCCAGATGCTGCTGATCGCGGTACCGGGCGCCACGACCGCGCAGATGCGTCGCATCGTCGCCTTCTGCGAAAGCACGGGCCTGCCATTCCGTACGGTGCCCCGCCTCGAGGACGTCGTCGCCGGTCGTGCCCAGTTCAACGAAATCAAGGAAGTCGCCATCGAGGATCTTCTCGGCCGCGACGCCGTGGAACTCGACTGGACGGCCATCCGCGAGAACATCAGCGGCGGTCGTGTGCTGGTCACCGGCGGTGGCGGATCGATCGGTTCGGAGCTTTGCCGTCAGGTCGCGCGGCTGGGCGCCGCCTCACTGACCGTGGTCGAGATGTCCGAATACAATCTTTATCGGATTGGTCAGGAGCTGACCTCGGCCTACCCGGAACTGATCTTCAACGGTGTGCTGGCCGATGCCCGCGATGCCACGGCGATCAATCGCCTGTTCCAGGAGACACAGCCGCAGATCGTCTTCCACGCGTCCGCCTACAAGCACGTGCCCATGTTGCAGGGTCAGCTGCGCGAGGCGTTCCGCAACAACGTGCTCGGCACCCGCGTGGTAGCCGACGCCGCCGTGCGCTGTGGTGCCGCATCGTTCGTGCTGATCTCCACCGACAAGGCGGTCAATCCGACGTCGGTGATGGGCGCCTGCAAACGCATGGCGGAAATCTGGTGCCAGAACCTCGCGGCGCATACCTCTACACGTTTCATTACGGTTCGCTTCGGTAATGTTCTGGATTCCGCCGGTTCGGTGGTCCCATTGTTCCGCCGGCAGATTCGCCAGGGCGGTCCGGTGACGATCACCCACCCGGAGATCTCGCGCTACTTCATGACCATTCCCGAGGCCTGCCAGCTGATTCTTCAGGCGGCGACCCTCGGCAAGGGTGGCGAGATCTTCGCGCTCGACATGGGTGACCCGGTGAAGATCCGCGATCTGGCTGAACAGATGATCCGTCTGGCAGGCAAGCGTCCCGGCTCTGACATACAGATTGTTTATACGGGTCTTCGCTCGGGTGAGAAGCTGTTCGAAGAATTGTTTCACCCGTTGGAGAATTATACGAGCACGACCCACGCGAAGATTTTTCAGGCGCAGCATCGCCAGGTCTCGTGGGAAATGCTTCAGGTTCAGCTGGCCAGGGCCGAAGAGGCCGTGGCGGCGTTCGATGAAGAAACCCTGCGTCGGTGCGTGTCGCAGCTGTTGCCTTCGTTCCGCTGGAGCGAGCCGCAGAGCGACAACGTGCTGCCGCTACGCCGCAACGAAAGTGGAGACATCGCATGACCCAACCCCTGCGCAAGGTCGTATTTCCCGTCGCTGGCCTCGGTACGCGCTTCCTCCCGGCGACCAAGGTGGTGGCGAAGGAAATGCTGCCGGTGCTCGATCGGCCGTTGATCCAGTACGCCGTGGACGAGGCCGTGGACGCCGGTGCCGACACGCTGGTGTTCGTCACCAACCGTTACAAGCACGCCATCGCGGACTACTTCGACAAGGCTTACGAGCTGGAAGAGAAGCTGGCCGAAAAGCACAAGGATGAGCTGCTAGAAATCCTTCGCGGCATTCTTCCGCGTCACGTGCGCTGCGTCTTCGTGACCCAGCCCGAAGCTCTGGGTCTGGGCGACGCCGTCGCGCGTGCCCAGGCTGTCGTCGGTGATGAGTACTTCGGCGTGGTGCTGCCGGACGATCTGATCTGGTCGCGTGGCAAGGGTGCGCTTCGCCAGATGGCCGAGGCGGCTTTCGAACACAAGGCCGGCGTCATCGCGGTGGAAGACGTTCCTGCCACCGACACCGACAAGTACGGCATCGTGGATGCGCTGGAGAAGGTCAACGACCGCACCACCATCATCAAGACGATGGTCGAAAAGCCGAAGCCGGAAGACGCTCCGTCGACGCTGGGCGTGGTCGGCCGTTACGTGCTGCCGCCGCAGATCTTCGATTACCTGAAGAACACGCGCCCGGGCGCAGGTAACGAAGTCCAGCTGACCGACGCCATCGCCAATTACCTCAAGGACGAAGGCAAGGTGCTCGCCTATCGTTTCTTCGGCGATCGCTACGACTGCGGTAACAAGGCGGGCCTCGTGCGCGCGACGCTGGCCATGGCGATGGAAGATCCGAAGCTCGCCCCGATCGTCCGCGAGTTTGCCAATAAGCCGTAAGGCGACGTCGGTACCCGCACACAAGCCCGCACTCCTGTGCGGGCTTTCTTTTTTGTGCGCACCGGAACCGCGATTGCATGGTTACGTAACGCCGTTACGTGCGTAACATCCCGCGATCGCGCATCCCGCGCGGCATCCCATCAGGAGTTAAATCATGGCGGAAGCCGAATTTGTCAGCGACCCGAGCCTCAACGCGAAGTGGAATACGCGCTTCGCTTTCTTCGAGCGTTTCGGCGGTCCCAGTTCTCCGCAGTACAAGGCGGAGCTGAAGAAGCTTCCCTTCAGACAGAAGCTCATCGTCAACGGTAACTTCTTCGCGTTCTTCTTCGGGCCGATCTACTTCTTCATTCTGGGTCTCTGGAAGAAGGCCCTGGTGATCCTCGGTCTCGAAGTCGCCATCATCATCGCGCTGATGATCTTCAATGCACCCGATGGTTTCTACCGCGGCGTCGGCACGGGTTTCAACGTGTTCTACATGCTGGTCGCCAACTACGCCTACTACCTGAAGCGGGTGAAGGGTCAGGACAACTGGAGCCCGTTCGAGGGCATGCGTCTCTGACGACGGACGTCTGCCGCTCCCGGCAGGATCCAGCCCTGCTGGCGATGGGTGCTTGCGACAGGGCCCATCGCCGACAAGGTTGGCTCCCTCCAGAGCCATGGCATCGGCAGGGTTGCTGGCTTACTTGATCGGTACCGTCGGCAGGAACTTCGGGCGCTGGTAGGCTTGGGCTTTTTGCTCGACGCCGTAAGCGATGCCGATCAACGTCGGCTCGCTCCATTTCGTGCCGAAGAAGACAACCCCCACGGGTAGCTCGTGCGCGAACTCCACCGGCAGGGTGATCGACGGATAGCCGGCGATGGCCGCGGGAGCGGAAACCCCGCCAACGGTAGGATCGCCGCTGACCACATGGTCGCCAAGCACCAGATCGTTGACGAACGCCGGGCCCCAGCTCGGCGCGAGCAGGGCGTCGAGGTGGTCTTTTGCCAATGCCGCATCGATGCCTTCCGGACCCGCGAGACGCTGGTTGCGATCGCGCATCTCGATGTACTTCGGATCGGTGATGTCGCCCTTGTCCTGCGCCTGCAGGAACAGTTCCTGCCCGAACCACGGCATCTCCTTCGCGGCTTCGCGATTGTTGAACGCGATGAGGTCGGCGAGGTTCTTCATCGGCTGATCGGGCCGGCTGGCGAGATATGCATCGATCCCGTGTTTGAACTCATAAAGCAGTACGTCGATCTCGTGTTCGCTCAGTTCCTTCAGGTGAGGGATCTCGACGTTGTCGACCACCGTCGCGCCTTGTGCTTTGAGTAGCGCGATGGTGTGTTCCAGCGCGCGATCCGCGTTCGGCTCGATACCCGCCAGCTGACGCGCCACACCGATGCGCTTGCCACGCAGCGCGTTCGGGTCGAGGAACTTCGTGTAGTCGGTGGCGTGCTTGTCCGCGTCCTTCGTGGCCGGGTCGCGCGGGTCACTGCCGGCGATGGCGCCGAGCACCGCCGCCGCGTCGGCCACGCTGCGTGCCATCGGCCCCGCGGTGTCCTGGCTGCTGGAGATGGGGATGATGCCGGTGCGGCTTACGAGGCCTACCGTGGGCTTGATGCCGACCAGTCCCGTCATCGACGCAGGACAGATGATCGAGCCGTCGGTCTCGCTGCCGATCGCCGCCGTGGCGAGGCCTGCCGCGACGGCGGCGCCTGAGCCCGCGCTGGAACCGCAGGCGTTGCGGTCGAGGACGTAGGGGTTGAGGGTGAGGCCGCCGCGCCCGGTCCATCCGCTGGTCGCATGGTTGGAGCGCATGTTGGCCCATTCGCTGAGGTTGGTCTTGCCGAGGATCACGGCACCGGCCTTGCGCAGCTTCGCCGCCACGGCGGAATCGTGAGGCGCGGGCTTCGTCGCCAGGGCCAGCGAGCCAGCCGTGGTGAGCATGCGGTCGCCGGTGTCGATGTTGTCCTTCAGCAGGATCGGGATGCCCGCCAGCGAGCCTTTGCGCGGCGCCTTGCCGGCGGTGGACAGTGCGTCCGGATTGACTTCGAGCACGGCGTTGATCGACGGCCCGGCCTTGTCGAGCGTCTCGATGCGATGGAGGAAGAGTCGGGTCATGTCCGCCGGCGTCAACGCACCCGTGGCATAGGCTTGCCGCAGGGTCGCGATGGAGGCGAAGGCGTCATCGTCACCGGCGTCGCGCGCTTTGGCTGCACCGCAGCTCGAACTGAGTACGAGCGCCGCGGCGAGCGCGGCCGGCCTGATCCCTACATGCTGCATATGTCTTTTCCCCCTGGCGACACGGTGATGGCTGAGGCCAATCTACCCCAAGTCGCGCGTGGCTATACTGGCCCGATGCCTCGTCAGCCAGGGAGTGCCCATGCGTCGTCTCCTCAGCCGGTTCGCCGCTGCCGCTATCGCCTGTTTCGCCATATCCGTCGGGGCGGAGGACGCGCCGACCGTACCCGACACGCTGCTGCAACGCATCGCGGCATGCACGAGCTGCCACGGAGTGCACGGGGAGGGTGGCGACAACGGCTTCAACCCACGACTCGCCGGCAAGCCGGCGGGCTATCTGCACCGGCAGATGCAGGATTTTCAGAAGGGTCTGCGTCACTACCCGATCATGGAGTACACCGTCGCTCCGCTGAGCGACGAATACATGCGCGAGATCGCCGACTACTTCGCCGCGCAGCAGGTGCCTTATACGAAGCAGCCGGCCCCCGCGATGTCGCCCCAGGCGACCGCACGCGGGGAGGAGCTGGTGACGCGCGGTGACCCGGCGCGCGGCGTGCCTGCCTGCATGGCGTGTCACGGCGCCAACCTCACGGGCGTGCAACCCGATATTCCCGGGCTGGTAAATCTGCCGTACGACTACATCAGCGCGCAGCTGGGTTCCTGGCGTACGAATACCCGCAACACCATCACGCCCGACTGCATGGCGACGATCGTCAGTCGCCTCAGCGATGCCGATATCAGCGCGGTGTCGGCATGGCTGGCGACCCGGCCGGTCCCTGCGGACGCGCATGCCGAGGTGGCGGGAAGTGTGACCCCACCCATGCGCTGCGGCGTGCTCGGAGGCTGAGTCGATGACGCTGACGATCCGACTCATCGCTTTTCTTGCCCTGGCCTTCGCGACAGGTGTCGTCCCGGCCAGCGACATCGTCGAACGAGGTCGTTACCTTACCCTGGCCGGTGACTGCGCCTCTTGCCACACGACGCGCGGCGGGGCGCCGTTTTCAGGCGGACGGGTGATCGGTACGCCGTTCGGTGCGATCCCCGCACCCAACCTCACGCCCGACCGGGACACCGGCCTTGGTGCGTGGAGCGCGGACGATTTCTACCGTGCGATGCACAACGGGAAAGGGCACGACGACCGCTCGTTGTATCCCGTCTTCCCCTTTACGTCGTATACGAAGGTCACGCGTGCCGACACCGATGCCATCTTCGCTTACCTGAAATCGCTGCCGCCGGTGAAGCGCGCTTCCATCGAGCCGATATTGCGCTGGCCTTACAGCATGCGGTCGCTGATCGCTTCGTGGCGGCTGTTGTATTTCGACGAAGGCGAGTTCGTCCAGGACCCGAAGCGGTCCGCCGCGTGGAACCGCGGCGCTTATCTGGCGCAGGGCCTTGGCCATTGCAACGAGTGTCACGCGAACCGCAACGCGTTCGGCGCGATGGTGTCGGAGCCGTATCTTGCCGGAGGCATCATTCCGGTACAGAACTGGTACGCGCCGGATCTGTCGATGGGCCCCAACGGCGGGCTGGCGGGATGGAGCGAAGCCGATGTGGTCGCGCTGCTGAAGACCGGACGCTCGGCGAAAGGTACGGCGTTCGGGCCCATGGCGGAGGTGGTTTTGCAGAGTACGCAGCACCTGACCGACGACGACCTCGCCGCGATGGCGACGTACCTCAGGTCATTGCCGGAACGCGATCCTCCCGCGCAACGCGAGTCGGCCGCCAACGCTCGCGATCTCGCACGCACCGGTCAGAAGGTCTACGTCGAACAATGCGCGGACTGTCATGGCGTCGACGGTCATGGCAAGGGCGATGCGTACCCGCCGCTCGACCTTAACGCTTCGGTGACCGAACCTACGGGTATCAATGCGATCCGCATGGTGCTGAGCGGTGGATTCGCTCCGGCGACGCGCGACAATCCACGCCCGTATTCGATGCCACCATTCTCGCAGAAGCTCAGCGACGATGACGCCGCCGCGGTGGTGACCTATATCCGCCAGGCCTGGTCGAACAAAGCGGCGTCGGTGTCGCCGAATGACGTGCGCGCTTACAAGTCGACGCCGGGCGGCTGAGCACGCACGACGTCCGCCAGCTCCTGCCACAGACCGACGTCCCAGGAGCGGCGGGCCTGTCCGGAGGGCGAAGGCAAGACGAACACCATGGTGTCGCCGATGTTCGTTGGCTGTCGCCCGTAGGTCGCCTGCCTGCCGAGTGCATGGCGTCCGGCATGCTTGCTGGTAAAGGCAAGTACGCGGGGAGCGAAGCGAAGTACCTTGGCACGCAGCGCGTCGATATCGAAAGCCTCCCGCGGCAGCTCGTTGTCGTTGCCGAAGTGAAATTTCGACAGGTCGGTCAGGCCGATACCGAAGCCCGGCATCGACGAATATTCGGACGGTGCGAGCAGGCGCGGCGTCAGACCGACCGCGTGCACCGTGCGCCAGAACATGTTGCCCGGATGCGCGTAATAGGCATGCTCCCGTGCCGACCGCGTACCCGCGGCGGTGCCACAGAACACCAGAGCGAGCCCCGGTTCCAGGACATCGGGGAGCACGAAAGCAGGGTTGTCGGCGGCGGTCATTTCGTTACTTTACCTTTACATTGCTGCGTCACAACAAAACGTGGACATCCGGGGGCTTAGGCTGGGCTCCCATGAACTTCTCCGACTGGATGCCCGATCTCTCGCATCCGTGGACACGTTTCGCGCTGACCGTCGTGGTCGCGCTGGCGGTCGCGGGTCTTCTTCGCCGCGCCGTCGACATGGTGCTGCGTCGCTTCGCCCTCCGCCATCCGCGTGGGGCGAGCATCATCGCCCGCGCCAAGGCGCCTATGGATGTGATCGTGCCGCTGGCGATGCTGCTGCTGGCCTTCCGCGGGGCGCCCGACGAGCCCGCGCGCCTGATCGACGGCATGGAGCATGTCATCGCGGTCGTGCTCATCGGGGCCTGCACGTGGTTTCTGGTCCGCTGCATCGGCGCGCTGGAAGCCACCGTATCGCGCTTCAACCCTATCGATCTCGAGGACAACCTCCGCGCTCGTCGCGTGCAGACCCAGGTGCGCGTGCTGTCCCGTACCGGCATGGTCGTCGTTATCGTCCTCGGCCTCGGCGTTGCCCTGATGACGTTCCCGGTCGTGCGCCAGTTCGGGGCCAGCCTCCTGGCATCGGCGGGTCTGGCCGGGCTGGCGGTCGGTCTCGCTGCCAAGCCGGTGCTCGGCAACCTGATCGCCGGCATTCAGATCGCGCTGACCCAGCCGATCCGCATCGACGATGTAGTGATCGTCGAAGGGGAGTGGGGAAGGATCGAAGAAATTACGAGCACGTATGTCGTGGTGGCCATCTGGGACGAGCGGCGGATGATCGTGCCGCTGCAGTATTTCATCGAAAACCCGTTCCAGAACTGGACGAGGACCAGCTCGCAGATCCTGGGTTCGGTCATGCTCTGGTTCGATTACGGTATTCCGCTGGACCCGCTTCGCGACGAGTTGCAGCGCATCTGCAAGGACGCCAACGAATGGGACGGTCGTGTCATCGTCCTGCAGGTGGTCGACGCCAGTGACAAAGCTATGCAACTGCGTGCATTGGTCAGTTCGTCGAATTCGGGCAAGTCGTTCGACCTGCGCTGCAAGGTTCGTGAGGGACTGATCGCCTTCGTCAGGCGTGAATTCCCGGCGTATCTGCCGCGCCTGCGCGGCGAACTCGAGAGCGAGCTCCGCGGTGTCGACGCCGCATCGCCCCCCTTCGCCAGCAAGCTGGCGAACGTACGCCGCTAGCGATCGACGGTTGTGTAGGAGCGACCCTGGTCGCGACCCCCATCGCCTCAAGCCCCCACCGTGATAGCTTTCCCGGCAAGAACCCCGTGCCGTCAACGCATCACGCCAGGAGCCCCCGATGGCAGCTAACGAACACCCTCACGAACACGCCGCTCAGCACTGGTTCGCCAAGGGCCTGAACGACCTGGGCCACGCCGAACGCCGCCTGATCGACCGACTCATGCAGCGCAAGCTCGTCGCCGAGAACGTCAACGACGTCTTCGGCTCGGACATGACCTTCGGCGAGCGCCTCGCCGACAAGGTGTCGCGGTTCGGCGGTTCGTGGACCTTCATCATCGTGTTCGCCGTGATCCTGGCATCCTGGACCGGCTTCAATTCGTGGATCCTGCACGCGCCATTCGATCCCTACCCGTACATTTTCCTCAACCTGCTGCTCTCGATGCTCGCCGCCATCCAGGCGCCCGTGATCATGATGAGTCAGAACCGCCAGGCCGAGAAAGACCGTCTCGACGCCGCCAACGATTACAAGGTCAACCTCAAGGCCGAGATCGAGATCATGGGCCTGCACGAGAAGATCGACCAGATGCGTACCGATCAGCTCAAGCGCATGCTGGTGAAGCAGCAGGAGCAGATCGACCTGCTGCTTAAGCTGGTCCGCGAGCGAGACGAGTAAGCCACCCCGTCGAGCCCCGCTCTGGTAGGAGCCAGCCCTGCTGGCGAAAGCCAACGAAGCAGTGAAGCAGCACCCGCCAACAAAAAAGGCCCGGCAAATTGCCGGGCCTTTTTTTCAGATTGCGATGTCGCCGCAATTAACCGCGCGACGCCTTCTTACGATCGCCTTCCGTCAGGAACTTCTTCCGCATGCGGATTTCCTTCGGGGTGACTTCGACCAGCTCGTCGTCGTCGATGAAGTCCAGGGCCTGCTCCAGCGTGAACTTGGTCGCCGGGGTCAGCTGAATCGCATCGTCCTTACCGGAGGCGCGCATGTTGGTCAGCGGCTTCGGCTTGATCGCGTTAACGGTGAGGTCGTTGTCCTTGGCATGGATACCGATGAGCTGGCCTTCGTACACCGCATCACCTTCGGCGGCGAACAGCTTGCCACGCTCCTGGAGGGGCCCAAGCGAGTAGGCCGGGGTGTTGCCGCCGGCATTTGCGATCATCACACCGTTCTGGCGCTTGGCGATGGGAGCCGGGGTGTACGGACCGTAGTGCTTGAACACATGGAACAGCAGGCCCGAGCCCTGGGTCAGGGTCTTGAACTGGTTCTGGAAGCCGATCAGGCCACGGGCCGGAATCTCGTACTCGAGACGCACGCGACCGTTACCGTCCGAGACCATGTTCTTCAGTTCACCCTTACGGATGCCCAGGCGCTCCATCACGCCGCCCTGGTGGATCTCTTCGATGTCGATCACCAGTTCTTCGATCGGCTCCATCTTCTGGCCGTCGATTTCCTTGAGGATGACTTCCGGACGCGACACGGCCAGCTCGTAGCCTTCGCGACGCATGTTTTCGATCAGCACCGAAAGATGCAGTTCGCCGCGGCCCGAGACCAGGAACTTGTCGGCGTCGGAGCCGTCTTCGACGCGGAGGGCGACGTTGTGCACTTTCTCGCGATCCAGGCGCTCACGCAGCTGACGGCTGGTCAGGAACTTGCCGCCCGACAGGTCCTTGTTGCCGACGAACGGCGAGTTGTTGACCTGGAAGGTCATGCTGATCATCGGCTCGTCGACGCTCAGCGCGGGCAGCGCTTCCGGCGTATCCGGCGCGGTCAGCGTGTCGGAAATGGTCAGGTCGGGAATGCCCGAGATGGCGACGATGTCGCCGGCTTCGGCACTGTCCTGCTCGATACGCTCGAGGCCCAGGAAGCCCAGCACCTGGACGATCTTGCCCTGACGCTTCTTGCCTTCGCGATCGATGACGGCGACCTGCATGCCCTTCTTCAGGGTGCCGCGCTGCACGCGACCGATGCCGATCACGCCGACGAAGTTGTTGTAGTCCAGCTGGCTGATGCGCATCTGGAAGGGGCCTTCCGGATCGACGTCCGGCCGCGGCGCGTGCTGCATGATCGCTTCGTACAGCGGGGTCATGTCACCTTCGCGGGCGTTCTCGTCGAGCGAGGCATAACCGTTGAGCGCCGATGCGTAAACGATCGGGAAGTCCATCTGCTCATCGGTGGCGCCGAGCTTGGCGAACAGGTCCCAGACCTGCTCGACGACCCACTCCGTACGGGCGGCGGGGCGGTCGACCTTGTTGACGACGACGATGGGCTTGAAGCCCATGGCGAAGGCCTTCTGGGTGACGAAGCGCGTCTGCGGCATCGGGCCGTCCATCGCGTCGACCAGGATCAGCACGGTGTCGACCATCGACAACACGCGCTCGACTTCACCACCGAAGTCGGCATGCCCCGGGGTGTCGACGATGTTGATGCGGTTCTTGACGCCCGTCTTCTTGTCTTCCCAGGTGATGGCCGTGTTCTTGGCCAGGATCGTGATGCCACGTTCCTTTTCCTGGTCGTTCGAATCCATGACGCGCTCGGCGAGCACGGTACGCTCGTTGAGCGTGCCCGACTGCTTCAGAAGCTGGTCGACGAGGGTGGTCTTGCCATGGTCGACGTGAGCGACGATGGCGATGTTGCGCAGGAATTCGATCGACATGCGTTATGCGCCGGCGTAAAGCCGGATCGCCTCTTTGGTTTGGGAAGCCGCCGATTATAAAGGAAATTGACGACTTTCGCATGACGGGCGAGGCTCCGTTCAGGAACCCCGCCCGGCAGACCGGTTTCAGAGCCCGGGCAACGCGTCCCGGCAGCTTGCCGGCAGGTATTTCTCGTCGATGCCTTCGCCCGAGCAGGTCCAGCCGACCTTACCGCCCTCGACCCTGGGCAGCAGGATCAACTGGCCACCGTCGAGCTTGGGATCGGCCTTGTGCGGGGCTTCGCCATCGAGGTTGACGGTGATTTCGCCACCCTGGCCGACCTCGACCGAGCTGACGTAGTCGTTACCGAGGGCTTCCCCATCGCCCAGGCCGGCCGCCTTGTTGCTGGCGGGAAACTTCCCCGTGGTCAGGCGGTGCTCGGCCACGGCGGTCTTGACCGGGTCGGCGGCGGACAGGGCGCCGGCCACCTGGCTGCGCAGCGTGTACTCCTGGTACTGGGGGACGGCGATGGCGGCGAGGATGGCGGTGCCGGCGATGACCGTGACGCCGCCACCTTCACCGACGAGCTCGACGGGGGAGTGCTCGTAGGTGAGCGAAAAGCCCAGAGTGTCCTTGTCGGCTTCGAGCGCCGCGCCCAGAACGCCCTGGTCCGGAAGGCCAAGTGTGTGAGCCGATGGCAGGGTGCTGATGTCGGCATCGGAACCGGTGGCCCCCGCGACGAACTGCAGGAGCGACAGATACAGATAGTAGGCGTCGCGCTGGGCTCCATGGGTGGTCGCGGTGAAGCCCGCCACCGTGCGCTGGCCCGGGTAAGACCTTGCCTTGAACCAGTCATCCAGCGAAGTGTCGGGTCCGGCGGCCGCGCGATCGGACAGGGCCTGAGGGACTTTGGCAAAGACAGCCCAGTCGCCTTCTTCCGTCCACCATGTACGGCCGCCGAAGCGATCGACCATCCGCATGAACGCACGCATGGACGGGTCGCTGTCCGGCGGCAGGTTCGTGGCAGCCTGTCCTGGGATCGACAGCCAGTGCACCTCGGCGCCGTCGACCTTCGCCGTGCCGGTTTTCCAGCCGTTGCCCTTGTTCTGGTCAATCAGCTCGTGCCAGCCCTTCCAGTCGCGGACGCGTGTAGCGTAGTAAAGGCCAGCATCGTCGGCGAAGACGACCGTCTCCGGGCCGAACCATGCCGTGTATCGCTCAGGATCGAAGTGGTAGCGCTTCGAGAGGCGGTCGACGCTTTCGTGGAATGCCTTCGCGCCTTCCGCTCCGAAGTCGAGATTGAGATTGCCTTCGAAGGCTTTCCACGTCTCGGCGGTCGGCGTATTCAGGGTGACGGCCCAATGGGGCGCGCCGACGCTCTTTACCGTCGGCGCAAAGGACGTCGGCGACAGGTACTGCAGCAGGCGGGCCTGAGGCGCGTGCACCAGTAGCTGAAGCTGCCCGCGACCATTGACGGTGCCAGCGCCGAAGGCCACGGCGTCCGCCTTGGAAGCGAAGTCGGCCGGCAACCGGCCCAGCGGGGAATCGCCGGCCTGTGCCGCGGCAACGGCGCCGATGCCGCGCATGCTGATCCAGCCGAAGAAGCCCTCGCCCGAGGTGTCGATGCGTGGCTCGAGCGCCGAGAGGCTGGCCGGTGCCGTAGCGGCCGTGGCCTTGTCGACGTCGGCAATGAGCGTGTTCAGGGCGGTTCCGTCGATGCCGGGCTGCTCGGCGGCCAGCCCCTTCATGTGTCCTGTCACCCAAAGGCGGCGCGTGGTGACGTCGTAATGCAACGCTCCGCCGTCGGACGCGAGTTGTCCGTTGCCTTGCGCGTCGAGCGGCGCCTTGAGTAGCGGGGTTTCGCCGCCGAGGCTCTTGAGGCGCGCGTTAAACGCATCGACCGACGGGAAGTCGAGCACGACTGTGACGACCACGCGCGACGTGAAAGAGGGGATGCCGAGGGGATCGACGATGATGCCCTCGATCGGCGACCGCAGGTCGCCGAGCAGGAGATTCGCAACCGGCGCGATTTTCAGGTCGGCGAGCAGTTTGTCCTTACCGATGCTTTCGCGAATCTTCGCGATCGCATCCAGGTGCGCCTTCGTCGAGAGGGCGGCATCCAGCGGGCGTCCTGCCGGGACCGCGCCGAGCATGCCCCACGGCGAAGGAATTCGCAGATACGCGACGGTCTGGGCGGGCAGGTGCTGACGTAACCATGCGGGCGAAGCGATGACGGCCTGCGCGGCGGCAACGGCCTTCGGATCGGCGGCGGGTGCTTCGTCTTTCTTGTGGCAGGCAGCCAGTCCCAGACCCGCGACGATCGCGGCGGACAGCAGGACGTTACGACGGGCAGTCATTGCTCAGTATCCCCTTGGGTTCTTCCGGCTCCTGCCGGGATCCGGAGCATACCTTGGCGCGCTGCGATATTTCGCGAGAACTTGCGTCGAACGTATCGGCGGAAACCTCACCCGCCGCTGACCGGTATGCTCGGTGCCTCTGCGTTCGCCACGAGATAGCGCGTCATGTCAGCACCCGACACCTTCGGCGATGTCCGCGTCACCACCCATCGCAATGGCGACGATCTTCTGAGCGCCGGTCTCGGCTTGCGCGGGCTGACGGGCACGTCCACGGCGTTCGCGCAGCCAACGTCGCCGACGCCTGCGGAGCTCCGGCGACGCGCCATCCAGAGCAGTTGGAAAGGTATAGCCGATCTGGGTCCGCTCGGCGGCTTCGGCATGCTTTACGGACAGGTGCCGGATGTACCAGGGCGCGAGTACACCGCGTTCGCCACGCTGTCTGGTGCACGTGCGTCACATCGTGTGCTGGCGCAGGTCCCCGATGATTTCGATCACGCGCAGCGCTGCCTGGTCGTCACCGCCTCGTCGGGATCGCGTGGCATCTATGGTGCGATCGCCCTCGCCGGAGGCTGGGGTCTGCCGCGAGGCTGCGCGGTGGCGTACACGGACAAAGGCGCGGGCGCGGGGTATTTCGATACCGGCGATAGAACGGGTGTGGCGCTCGACGGAACCCGGGCGAAGGCGGGGGAGGCGTCACTCGAATTCGAAGCTCAGGACGCGCCGCACGACGCGGGTATCGCGGTGAAGCACGCGCACTCGGGCGACAACCCGGAAGCGGACTGGGGTCGACACGTTTTGCAGGCGGCGCGTTTCGGTCTCGCCATGCTCGACCGCGCGTTTCCGGACGAGGCGCCGTTCACGCCGGAAAATACGCGCATCATCGCTACCGGCCTCTCAAATGGCGGCGGCGCCGTCCTGCGTGCCGCAGGCGACGACACCGACGGCATGCTGGCGGCGGTCGTCGCCCTCGAGCCCAACATCCACGTCGAAGGACATGGGCGGCCGTTCTACGACTATGCGACCGAGGCGGCCCTGCTGTTGCCTGCCGCCCTGGCGGCGCGTGAGTTCGACCGCGTGCCATTCGCGCGGGTCGGTGCGGTCTCGCCCCCGGCCTGGGCTTTGCGGGGTGCCGCGCTTCGTGCGCATGGACGGCTGAAGGCTTTCATGCCGGGCCCGCAGGCCGACGAAGCGCTGGCCATGCTGCGGGCGTCAAGCTGGGACGACGACGCCCTCAAGGTAGGCGCGTCCTCGACCTCGCTCGATCTCTGGCGGGCGGTCACGGCGGCGTATGCCTCCGCTTATATGCGGCGCCCGGCGGGCGCGATGCCCTGCGGGTTTTCATACCGGGCACAGCACGCGGGTGGGATCGCGGGTCCGGCCGAAGCGATTATCCGCGCCGCCTGGTGGGCGGAGGGTTCGGGCGTCCCCCCGGGGGCCGGGGTCATCCTTGCCGGCGGCACCGACTTCTCGCTCGATCCCACCCTGCCCGGCCATCTGAGCCTGCGTGACCTGTGGACGGGGCAGGGCGAGTATGCCGTCAGCCTGCGCGCTGGCGTGGCGGCTACAGCGGCGACGCTGCCACGCGCCGCGCTCCCGATCCTCATCGTGCACGGGGCGCAGGACGGGCTGATCCCCGTGGCCTTCAGTTCGGAGCCCTACGTGAAATGGCTGCGCGCCTCCGGCCGATCGCCTGTTTTCTGGAAGGTACCGTACGCGCAGCACTTCGATTCCTTCCTGGCCTTCCCGGACTTTGGAGACGGCCACGTGCCGCTGCTGCCTTACGGCTACGCGGCGCTGGACCGGGCCTGGGCGCACATCACGGAGGGCAGGGCGCTCCCGGAGGACGCCGCCGTGCGCGATACCCGCCCGCGAGGTGCCGGTCCTCTGACCGCCGAAGCGCTGGCCCTGCCACGGACCTGAACGCACCATCACGCCTTACCGCTTGAACTGTTGGGCAGGTGGCGCCATCTTCGTTAGCCTTTGCAGCCCACCGGACCGGCCGCTCGCAGTGGATAGTCCGATTTTCAACGAGTTACAGGAATTGCGATGACCATTACCGTCACCATGAAGACCAACAAGGGCGATATCCATCTCCGCCTGCACGACGACAAGACCCCGGTTACCGTGGCCAACTTCGTCAACCTGGCCAAGCGTGGCTACTACGATGGCAAGACGTTCCACCGCGTCATCCCCGACTTCATGATCCAGGGCGGTTGCCCCGAGGGTTCGGGCCGTGGCGGTCCGGGCTACAAGTTCGGTGACGAGTTCGACGCCAGCCTCAAGCACGACAAGCCGGGCGTCCTGTCCATGGCCAACGCCGGCCCGGGCACCAATGGCTCGCAGTTCTTCATCACCCACGGCGCCACCCCCTGGCTCGACGGCAAGCACAGCGTCTTCGGCGAAGTGGTCGGCCCGGACGACCAGGCCGTGGTCAACAAGATCGTCGGCGACGACACCATCGAGACGGTGACCGTCGAAGGCGACGTGGACGCGCTGCTCGAAAAGCAGGCCGCCCAGGTCGCGAAGTGGAACGAAGTGCTCGACAACCGCTGAGCGCCCGTAAGGCGTTGAAGCGTTTGAAACGCCGCCTCCGGGCGGCGTTTTCTTTTTGGGGCGTGTTAAAATGCCGCACTTTGCCCCACCCCCGACGAGGAAACGATGCCGCAGCTCGCCACGCGAATGGGTCGCGCCAAACCCAGTGCGATCATGGTCATTGCCGAGAAAGCCAAGCGCCTCAAGGCTGAAGGCCGCGACATCGTCAGCTTCTCGATCGGTGTCCCCAACTTCCTTCCCGGTGAGCACGTCTATGCCGCCGCCCGCGAGGCGTTGTCGAAGGACTCCGGCCAGTACGGCAGCAACCGTGGCGCCGATGCGCTGGTCGATGCCTTCCTGGTCCACATCGACGCTCTGGGTCTCACCGGCTACAAGCGCGAAAACGTCTCCACCGGCGTCGGTGCCAAACAGATCCTCTACAACCTGGCCGAAGCGCTGCTGGACGAAGGCGACGAAATCGCTTTCCCGGCCCCGTACTGGACCAGCTACCTCGACATCGCCGAGATCGTCGGGGCAAAGATCAACATCCTGCCGTGCCCGCCCGAGCAGCACTACAAGCTCACGCCCGCGCAACTGGACGAAGCGCTGGCGCGCAAGCCGCGTGTGTTCCTGTTCAACAACCCCTCCAACCCGACGGGCATGGTCTATACGCGCGATGAAATCGCCGCGCTGGCCGACGTCATCGCGAAGTATCCGGATACCTGGATCATCACCGACGACATCTACAACACGATGGTGTTCGACGGCGTGGGTTACCACAACTTCGTGCACGTCCGTCCGGAGCTGAAAGACCGCACGATCTTCGTCGATTCACTGTCGAAGACCTACGGCATGCCCGGCTGGCGCGTGGGCTTCATCGCCGCGCCGGAAACCGTCGCCAGGGCGGTCACCACGCTCAACTCCAATCACATCACCAGCCTGCCGGAAGTGGTCACCGCCGCCGCCGTCGCCGCGCTGGCCGGTCCGCAGGACGTCCCCGCGCAGAAGTGCGTCGAGTTCGCCGCGAAGCGCGACCGCGTCTACAACGCGCTGGTGTCCATTCCGGGCGTGGTCTGCCCACGTCCGCAGGGCGCGTTCTACGCGTTCCCGGACATCTCCGTGGCCTTTGGCAAGAAGCACAACGGCGTGGAGATCACCTCCGACGTCGACTTCTGCGCCGTGCTGCTCGATGCCAAGGGCGTGGCCTGCGTGCCGGGTTCCGCCTTCGGCGAGCCGCGCGCCCTGCGTATTTCCTATTCGTGCCCGGACGAGGCACTCGACAAGGGCATGGCCCGCATCGTCGAGTTCTTCGCCGAGCTGAGCTGATCGTCAGTCCCCCGCGATATCCCTGAGGAGTCGAAAGATGAAAGCACCCGTTCGCGTTGCCGTCACCGGCGCAGCCGGCCAGATCGGTTATGCCCTCCTGTTCCGTATCGCCGCTGGCGACATGCTCGGTCCCGACCAGCCGGTGATCCTGCACCTGCTCGAAATCACCCCGGCGCTGCCCACGCTGCAGGGCGTGGTGATGGAGCTCAACGATTGCGCCTTCCCGACCCTCGCGGGCGTGGTCGCCACCGATGACCTCAACGTCGCCTTCAAGGACGTCGATTACGCACTGCTGGTCGGCGCGCGTCCGCGTGGCCCCGGCATGGAGCGCAAGGACCTTCTGGAAGCCAACGGCGCCATCTTCGGTCCGCAGGGCAAGGCGCTGAACGACCACGCCAAGCGCGACGTGCGCGTGCTGGTCGTCGGCAATCCGGCCAATACCAATGCGCTGATCGCGCAGCAGAACGCTCCGGATCTCGATCCGAAGTGCTTCACCGCGATGGTTCGTCTCGACCACAACCGCGCGCTGTCGCAGCTGGCCGAGAAGACCGGTACGCACTCCACCGACATCAAGAAGCTGACGATCTGGGGCAACCACAGCTCGACCCAGTATCCGGACCTGCACACGACCACCGTCAAGGGCAAGCCGGCGCTCGATCAGGTCGACCAGGCCTGGTACGAGGGCGAGTTCATCCCGACCGTGCAGCAGCGCGGCGCGGCGATCATCAAGGCGCGTGGCGCATCGTCGGCCGCCTCGGCCGCTTCGGCCGCCGTCGATCATATGCGTGACTGGACGCTCGGTACGGCCGAGGGTGACTGGGTCTCGATGGGTATCCCGTCGGATGGCTCGTACGGTGTGGAGCCGGGCGTGATCTTCGGTTATCCGGTGACGGTCAAGGACGGCAAGTACGCCATCGTCCAGGGTCTGGAGATCAACGCGTTCTCTCAGGCGCGTATCGACGCGACCGAAAAGGAACTGCGCGAAGAGCGCGCTGGCGTGGAGCATCTGTTCGCGAAGTAATTCGCGACGGGTTTTGCGTTTGGGAAAGAGCCGCTCCGGTTGGGGCGGCTTTTTTTATGTTTTACCTCGTCGCATGGGTGGAGTTTCCGCGTCCGCGCATCGTTGGCTTTTCGCCCGCAGGGCGGGCTCCTACGGGTGAGCTGCCCTGCGGGCGAGGCTTGCTCATGCTTTACTTGCGGAACACACCCTGTCCGCGACGATGACCCCATGGCCGAAGGTTCAAAACTCGTCGTATACGTCGCGCTCGCGTCCAATGTCGCGATCGCTGTCGCCAAGTTCGTCGCCGCGGCGATCACCGGCAGCTCCGCGATGCTGTCCGAGGGCGTGCACTCCCTCGTCGACAGCATCAACGAGATCCTGCTGCTCTATGGGCTCAAGCGCTCCCAGCGACGTCCGGACCGCCAGCACCCGCTGGGTTTCGGTCGTGAACTCTACTTCTGGAGTTTCATCGTCGCGCTGCTGGTGCTGTCGCTCGGTGCCGGCTTCTCCTTGTACGAGGGCGTCAACCACATCCTGACGCCGGAGCCGCTCGAGGACCCGAAGACCGCTTACATCGTCCTCGCCGTGAGCGTGCTGTTCGAAGGCTCATCGTGGTGGCTGTCGCTCAAGAGTGTGCAGCGGAAGAAGGGCCGGCTCGGGTACTTCGAGGCGTTCCGTCGAAGCAAGGACCCGACCACTTACTCGGTGCTGTTCGAAGACACCGCGGCGTTGCTCGGTCTGGGCATCGCGGCCATCGGTATCTATCTGTCGCACGCGTTCAACGATCCGCGCATCGATGGCTGGGCCTCGGTGGGTATTTCGGTCGTGCTGGCGCTGGCGGCGATCGCGCTGGCTCGCGAGAGCAAGGAGCTGTTGATCGGTGAGCCCGCGCAGCCGAAGCTTCTGGCGCAGGTGTGCAACATCGCGGGCGAGGTACCCGGCATCGAGGCGGTCAATGGCGTGCTGACGGTGCAGGTCGGCCCCGACCACGTGCTGGTGGCGCTATCCGCGGCGTTCGACGATGCGTTGACGACGGTGCAGATCGAGGAATGCGTGCGCGAGATCGAGCGGCGGACGAAAGAGGCGAAGCTGCCGATCGTGGCGTTGTTCATCAAGCCGCAGACGCCGGAGCGGTGGCGGGAACGCCTGAACGAGCTGGACGGCAGGTAGGAGCGCGCCTTGCGCGCGATTTGGAGGGTGCTGCTGGCGCCCATCGCCCGCAGGGCGGGCTCCTACAGAAAATCGCACGACCCGACACAGATCGCGCGACCAAAAAAAATCCCGCCTAAGCGGGATTTTTCATGCCTTTCAGGAATGATCGCCTTCTTTCGGCGGCTTCCCGCGACCTTCGATGTGACCACCGAAGCCCATGCGCATCGCCGACAGCAGGCGCTCCGCATAGGTGTGGTCCTGACGCGAGCGGAAACGGGCGAACAGGGCGGAGGTGAGTACTTCGGCAGGGACGGCTTCTTCGATCGCGGCGTTCACCGTCCAGCGGCCTTCGCCGGAGTCGTCGACGTAGCCGGAGTAGTTGTCCAGCTCCGGACCCTTGGCCAGCGCGCTGGCCGTGAGATCGAGCAGCCACGAGGACACGACGCTGCCGCGGCGCCAGACTTCGGCGATGTCGGCCATGTCGAGGTTGTAGCGCTCGCGCTCGGGCAGCTGCGTGCCGTTGCGGTTCTTCAGGATGTCGAAGCCTTCCGCGAAGGCCTGCATCATGCCGTACTCGATGCCGTTGTGGATCATCTTGACGAAGTGGCCGGCACCGGCGGGACCGGCGTGCATGTAGCCGTTCTCGACGCGCGGGTCACGGCCTTCACGGCTCTCGGTGCGCGGGATGTCGCCGGCGCCCGGCGCGAGGGTCTTGAAGATCGGGTCGAGGAAGTCGACGGTCGGCTTGTCGCCGCCGATCATCATGCAGTAACCGCGATCGAGGCCCCACACACCGCCGGAGGTACCGACGTCGACGTAGTGCTGACCCTTGGCGGCGAGCTCTTCGGCACGGCGGGCATCGTCCTTGTAGAAGGTGTTGCCACCGTCGATGATGATGTCGTCCTTGCCCAGCAGGCCACTGATCTTGGCGATCGTGGTCTCGGTGATCTCGCCTGCCGGCAGCATGACCCAGACGACCTTGGGCGAGGGCAGGGCCTGGACCAGGGCCTCGAGCGACTCGACGGCTTCGCCGCCGTCCTTCGCCAGCGTGGCACGCGCGTCGGCGTTGTTGTCATAGACAACGGTCTGGTGACCGTCCCTCATCAGGCGACGGGCGATGTTGCCGCCCATCTTGCCCAGACCGATCAAACCGATTTTCATGCGTGGGGTCCTCGTGTGTTTATCGGGGGAATATGTGGCTACCCGGTCAGGATGCAAGGCATATCAACGTGTCAGGCACTCAAAGCGGTGCCTCGAAGTCGATATCCGGTCCGGCGGGAACGATCCCGGTCGGGTCCAGCCAGGGGTGGCTCAGGTAATAGTGCTTTTTGATGTGCCCGAAGTCGACCGTTTCGCGAATGCCCGGCTCCTGATACAGCGCGCGCGTATACGCCCAAAGCACGGGATAGTCGATCAGGCGGTGCAGGTTGCATTTGAAATGTCCGTGGTACACCGGGTCGAAGCGGAGCAGGGTGGTGAACAGTCGCCAGTCGGCTTCGGTCAGGCGGTCGCCACACAGGTAGCGACGGTCCGAGAGGTGCATCTCCAGCCAGTCCAGTGTGTCGAACAGCGGGACGATGGCTTCCTCGTAAGCGTCCTGGCTGCCGGCAAAGCCGGCCTTGTACACGCCATTATTCAATGTGTCGTAGATCCGCGCATTGTACCCGTCGATCTCCGCGCGCAGGTGTTGCGGATAATAGTCGCCGCGCCGGGCGCCGACGCCATCGAAGGCGTCGTTGAACATGCGGATGATGTCGGCCGACTCGTTGCTGACGATGGTGCGCCTCTGTTTGTCCCACAGCACGGGGACGGAGGCCCGGCCCGAGACCGCCGGATCGGCCCGTTTGTAAAGCTCGTAGATCCGGCGCACTCCGTTGACGTCATCGGGCACGACGCCCTCGGCGAGCTCGAAGGTCCAGCCCTCGTCGCCCATGAGCCAATGTGTCACGGAGAGGCCGATCATCTCGTCGAGGCCTTTGATGGCCCGGAAAATCGCCGTGCGGTGTGCCCATGGGCACGCCCGTGCGATGTACAGGTGGTAGCGCCCGGCTTCGGCGGCAAAGCCGCCTTCGCCGGTCGGACCCGCCGAGCCATCCGGGGTAATCCAGTTCCGGAAACGCGTCGGCTCGCGCTCGAAGCGGCCCCCACTCTTGCCGGTGTCGTACCCCGCGGTGGTCCAGGTGCCTTCGACGAGCAGCCCCATGGGCGTCATCCTCGGTGGGAAAACGCCTTGATAGCGCAGGGGGAGAGAAAATTCCGTCATGTGAGGGCGATGTCTGTCCCTCGGGGGAGATGCTTGACGGGTTCTTCAGTGGCTCAGTGGGAGGGTGCGGCTTTCCATTACCTTCAAAGGAGCCTCTCATGACCGACGCACGCCAGCAGGACAACGAGAAGATCTGGTCGCTGATCAAGGACGCCCGCGTCGCCATGCTGACCAGCGAGCGCGACGGCCGGCTTTACAGCCGCCCCATGGTCGCCTCGCAGAAGGCCTTCGATGGCAGCCTCTGGTTTTTCACCCGCAAGAGTTCGCCGAAGGTTGCCGAGGTGGAGGCGCATCGCCAGGTCAACGTCGCGTATGCCAGTTCCTCCGACAACAGCTATGTTTCGCTGTCGGGCGCCGCTGTCGTGGTCGACGACCGCGCGTCCATCGATGCGCACTGGAACGAGTGGATCAAAACCTGGTTCCCGGATGGCAAGGACGACCCGGACATCGCGCTGATCCGTGTCGACGTCGACACCGCCGAATACTGGGATGCGCCCTCGTCGAAGATGGTCGTCGCGTTCGACTATCTGAAGGCGCGTCTTTCGGGAAAGACGCCCGACCTTGGCGAGAATCGCAAGATCGACGTCCGTTGACCTGACTTCTGGCACGGTAGAGGCGGGCTTCGTTTGCCGGTTACGCTCAGGGGTCGTTCCCAGGGTGTCCCCGATGAAAAACGTTGCCCGTCTGTCGCTCGCCAGTGTCGCCCTTGCGGGTTCGCTCGGCGCCGCGGCCGCGACCTTCGATCCGCGCGAAGCGTTCGCTCCGTTCGATTATCCCCAGCCGGCAACGGCTTATCGCTCCGGCAGCGGGATGCCGGGTCCGCTGTTCTGGCAGAACCGGGCGGACTACGATCTGTCCGCCACGCTAGACCCGGTCAGGAACACGCTGGTCGGTAAGGCCACGATCCACTACACCAACAACAGTCCTGACGCGCTCGACGTGCTCTGGCTGCAGATGGACGAGAACCGTTTCACCCGCGAGGCCCGCGGCAACTTCACCGGCGGACGGCAGCCGGCGGACAAGCAGCACACGGATGGTTACCGTATCGCGAGTGTGAGCGTCGAGCAGGGTGGCAGGACCGCGCAGGCGACGTATGTGGTCAGCGACACACGGATGCAGATCCGCCTGCCAGAGGCGGTTTCCGCGAAAGGCGGCAAGGTCTCGGTGACGATCGAATATTCTTACGATCTGCCGGGCGATTTCGGTGGCCGTACGGGCTTCGCACCGTCAAAGAACGGCAATATCTACGAGATGGCGCAGTGGTACCCGCGCATGTGCGTATACGACGATCAACGTGGCTGGGACACCGCGCCCTATCTCAACAGCGAGTTCTACCTCGAGTACGGCGACTTCAACTACGCGATCACCGTGCCATCGGACATGATCGTGGCCGGCTCCGGCGAACTGGTCAACCCGGACGACGTGCTCACGGCCGCGCAGCGCGACAGGCTGGCCAAAGCACGCGAGAGCGACAAGACGGTGATGATCCGCACGCCCGCGGAAGTGACCGATCCGGCCAGCCGGCCGAAGAAGGGCGGTACGCTCACCTGGAAATTCCAGATGAAGAACACGCGTGACGTCGCGTTCGGCGCGTCGACCAGCTACGTGTGGGACGCGGCGCGGATCAATCTGCCCGAAGGCAAGAAAGCCCTGGCCATGTCGGTGTACCCGGTGGAGAGCGTCGGTGACGCGCAGTGGGGTCGTTCGACGGAATACCTGAAGGCTTCTGTCGAGCACTTCTCGACAAAGTGGTACCCGTACCCGTACCCCGTCGCGATCAATGAAGCCGGCGACGCGGCCAGTGGTATGGAATACCCGGGCATCGTCTTCGATCCGATGAAGGCGTCGCCGAAGGACCTCCACATGGTGACCGCGCACGAGATCGGTCACACCTGGTTCCCGATGATCGTCGGTTCCGACGAGCGTCGTAACGCCTGGATGGACGAGGGATTCAACACCTTCATCGACGTGTATGAGGCGGACGCGTTCAACCGGGGCGAATTCGCGCCGAAGCGCGACAGTGAGTACTCGCCCAAAGGTGGCAATCCGGTCGACGAGATCCTGCCGCTGCTGGCTGATCCGGAAGCGCCGAATCTGCTGATCGGTGCCGACATGGTCAAAGAGAAATACCGGCACCAGGCGACGTACTTCAAGGCGGCCCTCGGCCTGGTGCTGTTGCGCGAGCAGATCGTCGGTCCCGAGCGTTTCGATCCGGCGTTCCGTAAGTACATTACCACCTGGGCCTATAAGCATCCGACACCGTCGGACTTTTTTCGCCTGATGGAGAGCGAAACCGGCGAGGACCTCGGCTGGTTCTGGCGCGGCTGGTATGCCAACAACTGGCAGCTGGACCTTGCGGTGACGAAGGTGGATGGTGCGAAGGTGACCATCGCCAATCTGGATCGGCTGGTGATGCCTGCGACCCTGCGGGTGACCTTCGAGGACAAGACCACGCGCGATATCCGCATCCCGGTGGAGACCTGGCAGCAGCACACGGCCTTCGACGTGACCGTCCCGGGCCAGAAGAAGATCGTGGGCGCCGTGATCGATCCGGATCACACGCTTCCCGATCGCGACCGCTCGAACAACGTCTGGCCGCACTGACCATGTCGCCCCGGGTTGCCGCTGTCTCAAATCTTTTCGCGATTATCGTCGCAGCGGTCGCCTGGCCGACGCTGATGCTCCAGTACTGGCTGATGCTCTGGTCGGGGCCGGTACTGGAAGTGACGCTGCGTTTCTTCAGCTTCTTCACCATCCTGTCGAACCTTCTGGTCGCGCTGGTCGCCACCTCGTCGGCGACGGGTGGTGAATGGGCTCCCCTGCGGATATGGCGTGGCCCGCGCGTGCGCGGACTGGCGGCCTTGTCCATTTCGGTGACCTGTCTGATTTACGCGGTGCTCCTGCAGTCGCTCTGGCACCCGATGGGGCCGCAGCTGGTCGCCGATCGTTCGCTGCATTACGTCGTGCCGTTTCTGTTCGTCGTGTGGTGGCTTGCGTTGCTCCCGCATGGCGCACTGGTTTGGGGTGACGCGTTGCGCTGGATGGTGTTTCCGCTGGCTTTCCTGGTATGGACGCTGGGTCGGGGCGCCGTGGTGCATGAGTATCCCTATCCGTTCATGGACGTGGCTCACCTGGGTTACGTCGCGGTGCTGCTCAACAGCCTTCTCGTGGGGGCTCTGTTTCTCGGTCTGGGCCTCGCGCTCGTCGCCCTCGACAAGGCGCTGGCGCGCCACGCCTGATACCTACGTAGAAGTGTGGCCTTTGCACTGGCTTGACCCGCGATTCACGGGGCCGCTGCCATATACCTCCCGTTGAGAACACGCGAGGTACATCATGAGCAAGGCGCCCAAAGCCCCAGCCGACGATTCACGCAAGCACTCCTCCGCCGTCCACGACGATCCCAAGCGCGCCGATCTGGCGAGGGATACCGTCGATGCCGCCGGCGCGACGATGACGACCGATCAGGGAACGCGCATCGCCGACGACCAGAACTCGCTGAAGGCCGGCGAGCGCGGCGCGACGCTGCTGGAGGATTTCATCCTCCGCGAAAAGATCACCCACTTCGATCACGAGCGCATCCCGGAACGTATCGTCCATGCGCGCGGTGCCGCGGCGCATGGCTATTTCGAGGCCTACGATTCGCTGGCATCGGTCACGCGCGCGTCCTTCCTGGCACAGAAAGGGAAGCGCACGCCGGTTTTCGTCCGCTTCTCCACCGTGGCGGGCTCCCGCGGGTCCACCGATCTCGCCCGCGACGTGCGCGGCTTTTCGGTGAAGTTCTATACCGAGGAAGGCAATTACGATCTCGTCGGCAATAACATCCCGGTGTTCTTCATTCAGGACGCGATCAAGTTTCCCGATCTGATCCATGCGGTGAAACCCGAGCCGCATAACGAGATTCCGCAGGCCGCCAGCGCACACGACACCTTCTGGGATTTCATCTCCCTGATGCCCGAGTCGATGCACATGATCATGTGGGCGATGTCGGACCGTGCGATTCCGCGCAGCTACCGGATGATGGAAGGGTTCGGCGTCCACACGTTTCGTTTCGTCAATGCGGCGGGCAAGTCGACCTTCGTCAAATTCCACTGGAAGCCGAAGCTCGGTCTGCACAGCGTGGCCTGGGACGAAGCGCTGAAGATCTCCGGCAACGACCCCGACTTCCATCGGCGCGATCTGGCCGATGCCATCACGGCGGGCGATTTCCCGGAATGGGAGCTCGGTGTACAGCTGGTCGACGAGGAAGACGAGCACAAGTTCGATTTCGATCTGCTCGATCCGACCAAGCTGATTCCGGAAGAGGTAGTGCCCGTGCGCCTCATCGGCCGCATGGTGCTGGACCGCAACCCGGATAATTATTTTGCCGAGACCGAACAGGTCGCGTTCCATCCCGGACACGTCGTGCCGGGTATCGATTTCAGCAACGATCCCCTGCTGCAGGGACGCCTGTTCTCGTATACGGACACGCAGCTCTCGCGCCTGGGCAGCCCTAACTTCCACGAGCTGCCGATCAATCGTGCCGTGGTTCCGGTCCGCAATCACCAGCGCGATGCCCACATGCGGCACACGATCGACAAGGGGCGCGTCGCGTATGAGCCCAACTCGCTGGGCGGCGGGTGTCCGTTCCAGGCCTCCTGGAAGGATGGCGGATTCACGTCGGTGAACGAGCGCATCGACGCGCGGAAGGTACGTGCGCGTAGTGAAACGTTCCTCGATCACTTCACGCAGGCGCGCATGTTCCTGCACAGCCAGTCCGAGGCCGAGTACAACCATATCGTCAGCGCGCTGCGCTTCGAGCTGGGCAAGGTACAGGAGCCGACGGTACGGCAACGCATGCTGTTCATGCTGGCTCAGGTCGACACGGACCTTGCGGCGAGCGTGGCGCAGGCGCTCGGCATTCCTGTCCCGAAGAAGAGCGACGGGCCGCTCAACCGAAGCGTGCCAGCCGACGCGGATCCGAAGAGTTATCAACCGACGCCGGCGCGTGACGTGCCGGTCTCCCCGGCGCTCAGCATGCGCCACCGGCCAGGCGACACCCTGGCGACGCGCAAGGTGGCGGTGCTGCTGGCCGATGGCTTCGCGGCTGATGACGTCGCTGCGGTACGCAAGGCCCTCGAGCAGAGTGGGGTACAGGTCAAGTTCGTCGCACCTCAGCTTGGTTCGATTCGCTCGAACGGCGATTCCGTCGAGGCCGACTTCAGCTTCCTCACGAGCAATTCGGTGCTGTTCGATGCGATCTACGTGCCGGGCGGCCGGGGTAGCGTCGATCTGCTGAAGCGCGTGCCGGATGTCGCGGACTTCATCAAGGACAGCTGGCGCCATTGCAAGGCCATCGCTGCCAGCGGTGAAGGCGCCGAGCTTCTCGTCGGTCTGCCCGGCGGTGTCGCCGTCGGCGAAAAAAAGGACGTCCGCAGCGAGCACGGCGTGGTCGTCACGGGCGGAAAGGCCAGCGATGGGTTCGCGAAGGGCTTCGTGCAGGCGCTGGCCGCGGGACGGCACTGGGAGCGTGAAACGCTCTCCTGACCGGGGCCCTGGCCGGGGGATACGTGGACCACGTATCCCCCGGTGCCTTACGACATCGACGTGACTCCATACCGGTCTACAATGCCGGCATGATATTCCGATGGTTCGAATCCCTGATCGACATTTTCCGCGAGGTCCCTGATCGGACCCCGCCGAAGAGTGTCGTCCGCTTCTATGCCCATTACCTGCGTCAGGTATGGAAGATCTTCGTCGCAGCCCTCGTGGTGGGGCTGGCCGTCGCCCTGATCGAAGTCGCCATGTTCGACTTTCTGGGGCGCCTGGTCGACATGGCGCAGAAGACGCCGGCGGCGACTTTCTTCCAGACGCACGCCGGCACGCTCGCGTGGATGGCGTTCGTCGTGGTCGTCCTGCGTCCCCTCTCGATCGGAATTCACGATCTTCTGGTCAACCAGACACTCAATCCCGGCATGACCAGCATGATGCGCTGGCAGCATCATCGCTATGTGCTCAAGCAGAGCCTGTCCTTTTTCCAGAACGACTTCGCCGGGCGCATCGCCAATCGCATCATGCAGACGGCGCCCTCGCTGCGGCAGTCGGCCGTGCAGGTGGTTGACGCCCTCTGGTACGTCACCGTCTATGCCGGCACCTCGATCTACCTGTTCGCCAAAGCGGACATCTGGCTGGCCGTTCCGCTGATCTGCTGGATCGCTGGCTATATCGGCATGCTCGTGTTCTTCGTGCCGCGGGTGAAGGAGCGTTCGTGGAAGGCGTCGGAGGCCCGCTCGAAGCTGATGGGGCGCATCGTCGACGGCTACAGCAACGTGATGACGCTGAAACTCTTCGCCCATACGAATCGCGAGGAAGCCTATGCGCGTGAAGCCATCGTCGAGCAGACCGAGAAGGTGCGGTCGTCGAGCCGCATGGTCACGACGATGGATGTCTCCATCACGACGCTCAACGGCCTGCTGATCGGCTTCACCAGCGCACTGGCGTTGTGGCTTTGGTCGCGTGGCACGGTGACGACGGGTCAGGTGGCGCTCGCCGTGGGCCTGGTCATCCGTATCAACAACATGTCCGGCTGGATCATGTGGGTGGTCAACGGCATCTTCGAGGATGTCGGTACCGTCCAGGATGGCATCACCACGCTCTCGCAGGAACGTACGGTGGTCGATCGGGCCGACGCCGTGCCGCTGGTGGTGTCGAAGGGCGAGGTCCGCTTCGACGATATTCATTTCCATTACGGCAAGGCCGGCGGCATCATCGGCGGCCTCGATCTGGTCGTGCGTGCGGGTGAGAAGATCGGACTGGTCGGCCCGTCGGGTGCCGGCAAGTCCACGATGGTGAACGTGCTGCTGCGTCTCTACGACCTCGAGGACGGGCACATTTACATCGATGGGCAGGATGTCGCGAAGGTCACCCAGGAATCGCTGCGCTCGAAGATCGGCGTGGTGACGCAGGATACTTCGCTGCTGCATCGATCGATCCGGGACAACCTGCTTTACGGGCGTCCGGATGCGACCGACGCGGAGATGGCCGAGGCCGTCCGGCAAGCTCGTGCGGATGAGTTCATCCCGCTGCTGTCGGATGGCGAAGGTCGCACGGGTTACGACGCCCACGCCGGCGAGCGTGGCGTGAAGCTATCGGGTGGCCAGCGGCAGCGTATCGCCATTGCGCGCGTCCTGCTGAAAGATGCGCCCATTCTGGTTCTGGACGAAGCCACCTCGGCGCTGGATTCCGAAGCGGAGGCAGCGATCCAGGAGAGCCTCGAGACGCTGATGCGCGGCAAGACCGTTATCGCGATCGCCCACCGCCTGTCGACCATCGCGAAGATGGATCGTCTCGTCGTGATGGAACACGGGGCCATCGTGGAGACCGGCACGCATTCGGAGCTGATTGCGCGTGGCGGCCTTTATGCGCGCTTGTGGGCGCATCAGACCGGTGGCTTCGTCGGGGTGGAGTAGGGCGGCCTCCCAGGCTCCAGGGTTTCCCGCTCCGCCCGCTCAGTGAACGCAAGGGAAGGGGAGGGACGCATGGCAGGCATGAATCGGGCGATAGGCAGCGTTGCAAAGAACGCGCTTGTCGGCCCCGTGGTTCCGGCGACAATGAGGGCCAGACACAAGTGAGGTTCGTATGTCCGCTGCCACCGATGCCCCCGTCGATTCGATCACGCCGACCGCCACGCGGGACTGGCGTACACCGGTCGAGCTGGTGGCCCTGGGCGCCATCTGGGGCGGCTCGTTTCTCTTCATGCGCGTGGCCGCGAAAGACTTCGGCCCGTTCCCGATGGTGGCGACGCGCCTGCTGTTCGGTTCGGTGATCCTGCTGCCGCTGTTGTGGCGCGCCCGCGGCACCCTGCGCTTTTCGCATCTGTGGAAGATGCTGGTACTCGGCGCGTTGAGCGCGGCCGTCCCGTTCACCCTGTTCGCCTGGGGTGCGGAGCGCGCACCGGCTGGCATTGGCGCCATCGCCAACAGCATGACGGTCCTCTTCGCGGCCCTCGTCGCCTTCGTCGGCTTCGGTGAGAAGATCGGCACGCGCAAGGCCATCGCCCTGGTCGCCGGCTTTATCGGCGTGGTGATTCTCGCCAGCGGCCGCACTGCGGGTGACAACGTGGCACCGGCCGCCCTGGCGGGCGCCGCGGCGTCGTTCTGCTACGGACTTGCCGGCAATCTGATCAAGCGCTACCTGTCCGATATCGCGCCCACGGCAGTAGCGGCCGGGTGCCTGCTCGGTGCGACCCTTCTGACCGCGCCGCTGGCCGTGCTGACATGGCCCGACGCGCCCATTCCCGTGAAGTCGTGGGTCGCCGTCACGGCGCTGGGTGTGCTTTCCACCGGTCTGGCCTACGCGTTCTACTTTCGCCTCATCCAGCGTATCGGTGCGCCGCGCGCCGCCACCGCGACCTATCTGGTGCCCCTGTTCGGCGTGGCCTGGGCCTGGATGTTCCTCGGTGAGGCGCTCACCCCGACCATGGCGCTCGCCGGCGCGATCATTCTCGGCAGCGTGCTTTTCAGCCAGAAAAGCAAGGCCTGAGAGAAGTCTTTCGCCGGACGGCGATGCGTGGAATAGTCCCCACACCGTTTTGCCTGCAGGGGCTTTCCATGTCGCGTCTTCGTTATCTTCTCGCCTTCGGCGTCACCAGCTTCGCGTTCGCACTCGCCGCGCAGGGGCAGGACGTGGGGCCGTCGCCCGCTTCCGCCGCCACGGCATCCCGTCCGGCGGCGCTGGCCGACTTCGACGCCTATGTCGATGCGACGCGCAAGCAGTTCGACGTGCCGGGTATCGCCGTGGCGATCGTCAAGGACGGCAAGATCGTCCTCGAGATGGGCTCGGGCGTGCGCAAGCTGGGCGACCCTGCCAAGGTCGATGCGCATACCCAGTTCGCCATCGCCTCGAATACCAAGGCGTTTACCGCGGCGTCGCTGGCTATCCTCTCCGACGAGAACAAGCTGGACATGAACGACCGGGTGGTCGACCGGCTGCCCTGGTTCCAGATGTCGGATCCCTACGTGACCCGCGAGATGCGCGTGCGCGATCTGCTTGCGCATCGCAGCGGCCTCAGCCTTGGCGCGGGGGACCTGCTGTACTGGCCCGCGACGACGTACACCACGAAGGAAGTGGTGCAGCGTCTTCGTTACGTGCCTCTGACCAACAGTTTCCGTGCGGAGTATGCGTACGACAACATTCTCTTCGCGGTGGCGGGCCTGGTGATCGAGCAGGTCTCGGGCAAGCCCTGGGCCGACTTCGTGCACGATCGCATCTTCGTTCCGCTGGGCATGACCGAGTCGCAGACGCATGCGCCGGAAAGCATCGGCCCGAACGACGACATCGCTACGGGTCATGCCAAATTCGACTTCAAGGACCTGAAGCCGGTCGCGCCGATGTCGTGGAACAACAATCCTTCGGCGGGCGGCATCTACTCGAGCGTGCACGACCTGTCGAAGTGGCTGACCATGCAGCTCGATGGCGGCACGTACAAGGACGGCAGCGGCAAGGAACAACGTCTCTTCAGCGAAAAGCGTCAGGCCGAAATGTGGTCGTTGATCACGCCGATCCGTATCCCTGAGCCCACCGTGCCCGAACTCAAATCGGCCAGACCGAACTTCTCCGGCTACGGCGAAGGCTGGTTCGTTTCCGACTATCGCGGTCACAAGCTGGTCTGGCACACCGGTGGCTGGCCCGGCATGGTCTCGCGCGTCACGATGGTTCCCGACCTCAAGCTGGGTATCGTGGTGCTGACCAATCAGGAGAGCGGTGCCGCGTTCCAGGCGGTGACCATGCGTGCGCTGGACGCATTCACCGATGCGCCGAAGACCGACTGGATCGCCGCATACGCCGCCGGCGTCAAAAAGGCGGAAGGTAACGCCGACGACAGCATGAAGAAGCATGAGGCGGCGCGCATGAAGGGTGCGAAGCCCTCGCTGCCGCTCGATGGTTATGTCGGTACGTATCGCGATCCGTGGTACGGCGACGTCAAGGTGTCGAAGCAGGGCGGCAAGCTGTCCATGACCTTCAGCAAGACCGCGCAGCTCAGCGGCACGCTGGAGCCGTGGCAGCACGATACCTTCATCGCTCACTGGACGGATCGGTCGCTTAACGGCGATGCGTTCGTCAACTTTTCGCTGGATCCGGATGGCAAAGTCCGCGAAGTGCGGATGGAGCCCGTCTCACCGTTGACCGATTTCAGCTTCGACTTCCAGGATCTGCGCCTGGTGCCGGTCGAGAAATAAGACTTACAGGAGCGCCTTTCGCGCGATGTGAAGAGCATCGCGCGCAGGGCGCGCTCCTACGACGAAGGATCGTCCGTGGACGCCTTCGGCGCAGCCGCACCCGTCGGCCCTGGCATCTCTGGCGTATTCCCTCCCGAGCGCAACACCAGATCCTGCGGTCGGAGCAGCGGAATATCCGCCCCGCGCAACCGGGCGATGATGTCGAACAACAGATCGCTCTTGACTCCGCCGACGTCGCGCGGGCTACCCACATAGCACGTCGCCACGAACATCATCGCGGTGCGGTCGATGCTGTCCAGCGTCACCGACGGCGCGGGCGTATCCTGCACGGCGCTATGCGCGGTCATCGCTTCCAGCATGTGATCGCGCACGTGCACCGGGTCACTGTCCAGCGGCATCGGCAGCTTGATCTGCACGCGCCCCTGCGGATTGGCCATCGTCATGTTCCGCACCGGTTTGGTGATGAACGACGAGTTCGGCACGATGATGGTCGAGCGGTCGCCTACCTGGATTTCGGTGGCACGGACATTGATCCGGCGGATGTCGCCCTCGGCATCGTCCAGCACGACCCAGTCGCCGACCTTGACCGGTCGCTCGGCCAGCAGGATGAGGCCTGAAATGAAGTTCTGCACGATCGCCTGCAGGCCGAAACCGATACCGACCGACAAGGCCGAGGCGACCCACGCCACGTTCTGTACCGAGAGACCCATCGCCAGCAGCGCGATGGCGACGACGATGACGACGCCGACGTAGCCGAGCAGTGTGGTCAGCGAACTGCGCATGCCCGGGTCGAGGCTGGTTCGCGGCAGGTACTGGTCGGACAGCCAGTTCTTCGCTACGCGCACCGCCATCAGGCCGACGAAGAACAGGCCGATCGCCGTGAGGATCTGATCGGGTTTCAGCTCGACGTTGTAGATTTTCAGCGACTGCAGTTTGCCGCCGAGTTCCAGCAGGTCCGGAACACTGCCGCCGGCACCGGCCGCCGCGGCGGAGAGACCGAGCAGGAACAGACCCAGCCTCACGACGCCGGAGAGCAATACGCCCGCCTGGTCCAGCATCTTGGGATGCGTGCCGAAGACCGCCTGCGCACGGGCGCTCATCGGCCCCTTTTCCGACAGCAGCGTCTCGAAGAGGTCGTCGACCAGACGCATCGCAAGATATGTCGCGGCGATCACGATGGTGATCCAGACCACGCGTCCGGCCATGAAGGCGGCGAACGAGACATAGCCCAGAAGCAGACCGACCCAGGAAGCGATGATGGCGATCCACGCCGCCGCGATCAGCAGGCTGGCCCAGATCGGACGGGCGGCCGTGGCTTGCCCGGCATCGTCGCTGTCGGCGTCTGCCTCCGTCTTGTGTGTACGGCTGAGGCGGATCAGGGCGAGGGCGGCGAGGATGGTCAGTACCACCGCTTGCACGCTGCTGGTCATGACCGTTGCCGCGAGGCTCGTGCCGATCGTCCGGTTCAGCAGGTCGAGAAAGCGGAACAGCACGATCGCCAGCGAGAACAGCATCGGAAAACGCCGCAGCTGGAGGGCGGTCTCGTCCGAGAGTGCGGGCAGTCGCCACGAGGGCTTCTTGGCGGAGATCAGTGCGCGGCCCAGTCCGGCGACGAACGCACCGAAGAACACCAGTCCGACGATGTGCTTCGCGATCTCGTCGGTGTCGTGGCTGAGCGTGTCGTTCCAGTTGATGCCGAGATAAAGGAGCTGGGTGCCCAGCCCGGTGGTGAGTGTCGAGGTCAGCGCGATGCCCAGGATCAGTGCCGAGCGGCGCAGGCGGCCTGGCGGCATGCGGTTGGCCGTGAGGTGGCGCACGCGATGTTCGATATAGAAGCGAACGCCCGTCATCAGAAGCAGGCCGAAGAACACGCAGACGATCAGCGCGACCCGGTTGCCCTGGGTCCAGCTGGCGGCAAGGTCGGTTCTGGCCTGGTTTCCGAAATCGCGAAGATTGGCCAGGTCACGGGGAAAGGCGTCCGCCGGATCGGACCAGAACGCGCGGGACACGGGGGAGTTGGTCCGCTGGGAGATGGTCTGCTGGAAGCGGATGCGCCGCAGATCCGCCAGCTGTCCGGAGGTCTGCTGCGCCTCGAGCGCGATGCCGTCCGCCTGCTTGATCTGAGCGTCGACCGCGTTGAACGCCTTGGTGGCGTCCTTGCGGGACGCGGCGAGCTCCGGTGCTTCTTTCGTCCCGTTGGCGGGCGCGGGGCCCATCTGGTCGAGGCGGGCCTTGGCCGCGTCCCGGCTGGACTGCAGGGCGCTCGACACCTTCTGTGCGTTGGAGACGATGTCCGTCGCCTTGCCGCGCAGGTCGTCGATCTTGCCGTCGGTGATCTGCTCGTCCTTCATGGACTTCTCGACCTGGTCGAGCTGGCCGCGCAGATCGTCGATCTGCTGCGCCGGTGTGGTCGTGGCGTCGTCGGTCTGGGCAAAGGCCAGGCCGCTCGTGAAGACGAGCAGGGCGATAAAGAGAATTCTCAGGGTGCGCATACGGGGATCATAAGACAGGCCGGATCAAGGCAAATGCCCGATTCATGCATTACCCTCGGTGAATGGCGCGTGCGCGCCCTCCGTGCGGCAATGCAGCTTTGCCGCCGGGCGGCCCGCCGCTATCCTGCCGCCCCCTTACCCCGCACGGAATCCTGACCCATGCGCACGAAGCTCGTCGCCGGTAACTGGAAGATGCATGGCTCCCGCAAGATGGCGGACGACCTCGTTCGCGAGTTGGTGGAGAACCGGCCGGACGGTCCCGACCTGGTGGTCTTCCCGCCGGATGTGTTCCTGCAGGAGCTGACGCACAAGTACCGCGACCGGGGGCTGCGCTTCGGTGCCCAGGACCTGAGTGAGCACTCGGCGTCGGGTGCCTTCACCGGTGAGGTCTCGGGCAGCATGCTGCGGGACGTGGGCGCGACGTGGGTGCTGGTCGGCCATTCGGAACGTCGTCAGTATCAGCACGAGTCCGACGCGGTCGTGGCCGGAAAAGTCGAGGCCGCCCTCGGCGCGGGGCTGACTCCCATCCTTTGTGTCGGTGAGACCCGTGAGGAGCACGAGGCCGGGCAGGCCGAGGCCGTAATCGGTCGCCAGCTAGAGGCCGTGTTGGTACACGTGGGCATCGAACCGTTCCGTCAGGCGGTCATCGCGTACGAGCCTGTCTGGGCTATCGGGACGGGTCTGACGGCCACTCCGGACAAGGTGCAAAAAATTCATGCCTTCATCCGTAGCCAACTGGCAAAAAAGGATGTTAATATCTCGCTCCTGACCCGGGTGCTTTACGGTGGAAGCGTCAAGCCGGCCAATGCGGCCGAACTTTTCGCCCAGCCTGATGTAGACGGGGGACTCATCGGCGGTGCGGCTCTCGTAGCGTCCGATTTCCTGGATATATGCGCCGCGGCGCGATAATCGCGACACGGCAAACAAGAAGATATGTTCATCCTCTTCAGCGTTTTCTATATCCTGATCGCCGCGGCGATGATCGTGCTGATCCTCATGCAGCGCGGCGCCGGTGCGGATGCAGGTTCGGGTTTCGGTGGCGGCGCGTCCGCAACCGTGTTCGGTGCGCGTGGTTCGTCGAGCTTCATGACGCGAGCTACCGCGATCCTGGCGGCACTGTTCTTCGTGCTCAGCCTGGGTATGGGTATCTACCTCGGTCGCACGGGTGCTCCCCAGCCGGCCGCGGATCTTGGCGTGATGTCTGGCGTTACCACGCCGGCCGCTCCCGCCAACAACGCTCCGGTGAAGCCGGTCGCGTCGGATGTGCCGCAGGCACCCGCCGCCAACGGTGACACCCCGGCCGCCACGGCGCCGGCAGCGACCAACGATGTTCCGGCTGCGAAGCAGGAAGCCACCCAGGCTCCCGCCGAACCGGCCAAGAAGTAATCAGCGACACACGCAACACGCTGTAAAAGTTATGCCCAGGTGGCGGAATTGGTAGACGCACTACCTTGAGGTGGTAGCGGCTTAGGCTGTGGGGGTTCGAGTCCCCCCTTGGGCACCAACGCAAGATCCGGAGTACCTCAACCGGATCGCAATCAAACCCGCGGAAGCGGGTTTTTTTGTGTCTGCGATTCGATCCCGATCAGCGGCGGCAGCAGTTCTGAGCAGATGCAGAGTTTCCGCATCATCCCCCGCTCAAGAATTCGGTAAATTTGCCGACACATCCTCGACGGCCGTATTCGATGGCCATAGCAGGCCTGGCAGATTCCCTCATGCTCGCAAGCAGTTACAGCGGCATCCTCGTTTTCTTCTCGCTCATCGTCGCGGTCCTGGCGTCCTACACAGCGCTCAACATGGCCGGCCGGGTGGCGAGCACGCGCGGGCGTGCTTCCGTGCTGTGGCTTGTCGGCGGCTCCGTGGCCATGGGCTTCGGCATCTGGTCCATGCATTTCATAGGCATGCTGGCATTCCGTCTGCCGATCGCCATCGGTTACGACCTGGGTCTGACGACGCTGTCGCTGGCGATCGCGGTGAGCTCGTCGGCGTTCGCGCTATGGCTGGTCTGTCTCGAAGAACTACCGGGGCGCCGCCTGTGTGGTGGTGCGCTGCTCCTCGGTGCCGGCATCGCCGCGATGCATTACACCGGCATGGCCGCCATGAAGATGGAGCCGGGGGTGATCTATGAGCCCTGGCTGTTCGCCGCGTCGATCGCCATCGCGGTGCTCGCTTCGGGTGCGGCGCTCTGGATCGCTTTCCGACTTCGTCGCGACGCCGAGCGTGTCGTGCTTCCGCGCGTAGGTGCATCGCTGGTGATGGGTTGCGCGATCGTCGGGATGCACTACACCGGCATGGCCGCCTCTCAGTTCCCGCTGGGCAGCTGGTGTGGTGCGGCCAACTCCGGTCTGGATGCGAAATGGCTTGCGGTCGTCGTGATCCTGATCAGCCTGATGGTCTTCGCCATCGCCCTGATCATCGCGATGCTCGACGTGCGCGCCGATGCGTTGGTCACCTCGCTCGACCGGGCGAACAGCGAGCTCGTGCAGCTGGCGCTCCATGACAACCTGACAAGGCTGCCCAACCGTGTCCTGCTTGGCGATCGCATGGAGCAGGCGATTCACACGGCAGCGCGCGAGAAGCGGCAACTGGCGGTGTTGTTCATCGATCTCGATGGTTTCAAAGCGGTCAATGACGTGTTCGGACATCACGTCGGCGATCTTCTGCTCAAGGCGGTGTCGCGCCGTATCCTCGCGATCAAGCGCGAGCATGACACGGTGGCTCGCCTGGGTGGCGACGAATTCGTCGTGGTGCTGGACATCGGGACGCCCGAAGATGCCGCCGTGCTCGCGCAAACGGTGGTCGACCAGCTGGGTGCGGTGTACAGCATCGACGACAACACCGTGCACGTCGCGGCGAGCATCGGTATCGCGATCGATCCCGAGAATGGCCGGACCACGCACGAGCTCATGGTCAACGCCGATGCGGCGATGTACCACGCGAAGGAACAGGGCCGCAACGGTTACTGCTTCTTCGAGAGCGCGATGAACGCCAACGTTCACCAGCAACTGCAGCTCCAGCAGGATCTGCGCCGGGCGGTGGATCGGGGTGAGTTCCTGCTGCACTACCAGCCCAAGCTCGTCTCGCCGAATGGCCCGATGGTCGGCGTCGAAGCATTGCTGCGCTGGCAGAAGCCGGATGTGGGGCTCGTGCCACCCGATGAGTTCCTCTCGGTCGCCGAGCGCACGGGGCTGATCGTGCCGATCGGCAACTGGGTGATCGACGAGGCTTGCCGGCAGATGCGCGCCTGGCAGGATGAGGGGCACGACGACTGGACGGTCGCGGTCAATCTGTCGACCGTGCAGCTGACCCATGTCGGTCTGGTCGACGTGCTCAGGGAGGCCCTCGAACGTCACGGTATCGAGCCGCGCCATCTCGTGCTCGAGGTCACCGAGTCGACCGCGATGCGCGATGCGGAGGCTAGCCTCGCGATTCTCAATCAGCTGGCCGCGCTGGGCGTAGGCATATCCATCGACGACTTCGGCACCGGCTATTCGAGCCTGCTTTACCTCAAGCAGCTGCCGGCCGATGAGCTGAAGATCGACCGTGGCTTCATTACCGAACTGACCCAGGGCAATGACGACGAGGCGATCGTTTCGGCGATCATCGCGCTGGGCAAGACGCTGGGTCTGAAAATCGTGGCCGAGGGCGTGGAGACGGTCGAGCAACAGGAACTGCTGACGCGACTGGGTTGCAACGCGCTGCAGGGCTACCTGCTGGGTGTGCCCGTCGCGGCCGATCAGTTGTCGCGGGCTAACCGGGCGGTGGCGTAAAGTCGCCACGCCGCCCGCTGTGCATTAGGATGCCGTTTCACGACATGCGGGGAACGACCGATGGCCCAGACCGACGACCAGATTGAAAACCTCTTCAGGTTCACCGCCCGGTTCGCGCAGGAGATGCTGTCCGAAAGTGGTGATTTCTATCCGTTCGGTGCCACGATATCGGCGGATGGAAAGATCGCCGCGGTGAGTGGCGATGTCGGTGGCGAAGAAAATCCGCAACCGCGCGATGTTTATGAATCGATTTCGGCGCAGCTGGTGCGTATCGGGGCCGCGGGCGGCGTCGAAGGTGTCGCTCTGGTTGCCCAGGTCGACATTCCTGAAAACCTTGACGCTCAGGTGGAGACGGGCATCCGCGTGCATATCGAGGGCGACGGTTTCGCCCGCTTCATCTACATCCCTTACGAGATTCGCTCCGCGGGCGAAACGGCCGTGCATCTGCACGAACTGCTTGCCGTCGAGGTGCAGCCGCAGTTCTTCAAGGCTAAGAGCGCAGATTGACCGCTTCGGACAGCCAGGTGAGGTAACCCGGGTCACATCGTCAGAATGATTTTGCCCGTGCTCTGGCCCGATTCCATGTGCCGGTGCGCCTCGGCGGCCTGGCTGAGCGGGTATTCGCTGTCGACCACCGGGCTGAGCGTGCCGTCGGCGAAGCGGTGCAGCCAGCGCTCGCGGAAGCGTCGGGTCATGGCCTGCTTCACCGCGGCGGGGCGCGATTTCATGACGGTGCCGATGATTTGCAGGTGCCGGTACAACAACTGGTCGAGGGGCAACGTCGTTCCGTTGCTGCCACCGAGCAGGCCAACCTGCACGAGCCGGCCGCCGTGACTGAGTGAGGCAAGGTTGCGCTCGAAATACGGCGCGCCGATGAAGTCGACGATGACATCGACCCCTCGCTTGTCCGTTTCCCGTGCGACCACCTCGGCGAAATCGTCGCTGCGGTAGTCGATGGCGATCCCGGCGCCAAAACCACGTACGCGGTCGAGCTTGCCGCCGCTCGCGGTGGCGAACACCCTGGCACCCGCCGCACGGGCGAGCTGGATGGCGGCCGAGCCAACGCCGCTGGCGCCGGCATGGATGAGGATGCTGTCCATCGATTCGACGCGGCCGAGATGGAAGGCCGCCTCGTGCGCGGTGACGAAGGCTTCGGGGATGGCGGCGGCTTCCACGTAGCCGAGGCGGTCGGGAATGGTCATCGCCATGCGATGGTCGATGCGCGCGACCTCCGCGTAAGCCCCGCCGCCGACGATTCCCATGACGCGGTCGCCGACCGCATGGCCGTGCACGTTGCGGCCGGTCGCGATGATCTCGCCGGCGATCTCCAGGCCCATGATCTCGGAGTCGCCGTAGCTTTCGCCCTTGTAGCCGCCATTGCGCTGGATGATGTCCGCACGATTGACGCCCGCGGCGTGTACACGCACCAGCAGGTCGTCGTCGCGAGCCACGGGCTGATCGACGTCGGTGAGGTGCAGGACGTCCGCGTCGCCGAACTGATCGAAGGTGATGGCTTTCATGAAGGTTACCTGGTTAGGAATCGCTGGATCTCATCGCGGAGCAGGGCTTCCGACCGGAAGTGGTGCCCGTGCATGCCGACCCGCTTCGCGCCTTCGACGTGACCGGCGGTGTCGTCGATGAATAACGTATCGGCAGGTCGCCAGCCGAGATGCCGCGCGGCCGACTCGAAAACGGCGGGGTCCGGCTTGGCCGCGCCGAACTGGCCGGCCACAAGCGCGCGAGCGCCGAACCATGCGGCCAGTGCCGGAGCAATGGTGGGCAGTTGCCCGGCGAGTATCTCACCGTTGTTCGTCAGAATCGCTGCGTCGGCGCGAGGCGGGAGTGAAGAAGCCAGCGCGATGGCCCAGGGACGTACCCGGGTCGCTTCCCTGCGTGCTGCTGTCCACTGAGCGCAGGAGACCGAGGTGTCGAGCGCCGCACCGAGGCGACGAAGGTATTCATCGGCATCGATGCGCCCGGCATCCGAGTCGTCCTCGATGCCCGAATCGTAAATGGCCGCGTGTACGGAGTCAGGTGAGCGGTCGAGCGCCGCCGCCAGGTGGGCGACGCGGATGCCGGGTTCGTAATCGACGAGCACGCCGTCCATGTCGAAAAGCACGTGTTTCATGGATCGGATCAGCCCTCGCTCAAAACACGCTGCCAGTTGCGCGGCACCTTGCCCGCCGGCCCCGGCGTCGGCTGGTCCGACGGATGGCTATGAGGCGGCGCGAGCGACGGCCCGTCGACTTCCGAGTCCGTGCGGTAGTCGTAGAACCAGTCTTCGCCGGGCTCGAAGCTCTGGATGATCGGATGTCCGGTGGCGTGCGCGTGTTTCGAGGCGTGCTTGTGCAGTGAATCGTCGCAGCAGCCGATGTGTCCGCACTGCGCGCAGCGACGAAGGTGGAACCACCAGGTGTCGTTGGCGATGCATTCAGCGCATCCGGCGCCGCTGGGTTTTGCCGTGGGGTCGATGCCGTCGGTGGGACTCATGGATAGATACTCCGTGCAGGTCCGTCCGATACTAACCGAGGTGGAAGGGCGCGGCGGAGGACGCGCGTGCCGTCATTTGTCGCTGGCCGCCGGGCCGGACTCAGAGGATGCGGCCGGCCCGGTTCAGTGCGACGACCTGCATGTGATCGACCGAGGCGGTCAGCAAACGCAGAGCGCGGCGTAGGGCGACGCTGTCAGGGCAGCCGTGTTGCAGGAGTGCTTCGATCCGCTCGGCCGCGTCGGCCACGGAGAGGTGTTCGTGGCGAAGGGCATGCCGGGCGACATGGCTGGCCCTGAACTGCGCCTCGTCGTAATCACGATGCAGTAATGCCTGAAGCAGCCCGAGAGCTTCCAGGGAGATCTCCTGCGCTGCCATGACGTTCCGCATGACGCTAATGAAACCGTCATGCCAGCCTTCATGCAATCTGACTTCCGGCCTATCGGATGCGCGGGATTCCACGACGTTTCGGGCTTTTTTACCTTGCAGTAGTTTTTCGGTAGACGCCGTCCGGTGCGGCGACGATCCTTGCGGGGCAACGAAACCATCCGGTGCGGAATGGAGGTCTTTGCGGCTATCCTTGCCGCCCTCCGCATCGGGAAGGATCGTCCATGCACCTCGTCGCCATCGTACTCACCGTCCTGGTGATCCTGATACATATCTACATCGTCATCCTGGAGATGGTGCTGTGGCGATCGCGCGGTCCGCGCGTTTTCGGGATCACCCCGCAGTTTGCTGACCAGAGCGCGACCCTGGCGTCCAATCAGGGGCTTTATAACGGGTTCCTGGTGGCCGCGCTGCTGCTTGGCGTGCTCCTGCCCGAACCGTTCGCATCGGCGTTCGTGTTTTACGGTCTGGGCTGCGTCGTGGTCGCGGGCCTCTGGGGCGGCTTTACCGCCAGCCGCCGCATTCTGTACGTGCAGGCCTTGCCCGCCGCGCTCGCCCTGGCGGCACAGTGGCTCGCCCGTTGATTTGACGCGGTCGCGTCATAGGCGACAAGCTGTCCGGCACGGTGATGTGACAGGAGCAGGCGATGGTGATTTCGACGATGCGGGTTCCCCTCATGGCGGGCCTGCTCGCGCTGGCGGGTTGCGCCGCGCACGGAACCCTCCCCGAACCGCCCCGCATGCCGGATGTGCAGCAGCGGGAGCTCGAGGCCGACCGAGCGTATGCGCAGGGCGACATCCAGCATGCGGCCGATCTGTACGAGGCGATCGTGCAGGTGCTGCCTGATGATGCCGATGCCTGGTTCCGACTGGGAAATGCGCGTTTTCGGCTGCAACGGCCCGATGACGCCGTCGCCGCCTACGGGAGGGCGATCCAGATCAAGCCGGATCACGCGCGTGCGCTGTACAACATGGGCGTCGTCCGGCTGAAGCAGGCGCAGGCCGCGATGATCGCCAGCGCGCAGGCGGGAAGGCCGGGTGACCCGTTGCGCCGCGATAGCGGCCACATCGCGCAGCGGCTGGCCAGGGTGGGCGATGACCTCGGCTCACAGGGCAAGGGCGACGGCGGCGCGCCACCGTTTATCGTCGAATCGTCCGACGCGACGGCGTCCCCGTAGCGGCGCGCGGCACGAAGCCGGTCGAACGATGTATGGCCGGCTGAGTCAAAGCGGAGTAGCGTCGGACCGCGAGTTTTTTCGCTTGAGCTCGAGGGGACCATGAGTCGTACTCACGTCACAGGGCGGGCGCTTGTCTTCGAAGATCACCCCGGTCTGGCGGCTGCCCTCGCCGACCTGCTCGAGGAGCGGCTGGGCTACGCGGTCGCCGCATCGGCATCGTGCATCGAAGAGGCCATCCGGCTCGCCCATGTCGAACACTGCGATGTGGCGGTGGTCGACCTCGACCTGCAAGGCGTGATGGCGTATCCCGCGCTCGACGAGCTGAAGCGCCGCGGTATTCCCTACGTGCTCGCCACCGGTACCCTGCCGGTGGATATCCCCGGGAGATACCGCGCACCGCTGGTATCCAAGCCCTATAGCCTCAGGGAACTGGAGGACGCGGTGCATGAAGCCTGCACGGGACGCCACCGTATGGGGGCGTGATCGCGGCGTGCGAGGACGATCAGTGGGCCGGTGCCTCGCTGGGACTCGCGCCACAGACCTCGCGCAGCCAAAGATTGACGTCGTCGAGACCGGTGACCACGGTCGCGCACAGCCGCCGCAGCTCGGCCGAGGGCTGCTGCAGGTCGGGCACCATGATGGTTGGCATGCCCGCGGCGACCGCGGAACGTACGCCGGCCTGGGAGTCCTCCAGCGCGAGGCAGACGCCGGCGGCCTTGTTGAGGATGCGGGCCGCACGGAGGTAGGGATCGGGGAAGGGTTTGCACCGCTCGCAGTCGCCGGCCGCGACGAGCGCGTCGAAGCGGTCACGCAGGCCGAACGCTTCGAGGTGATGAATCGCGGTCCGGTGCGGGGACGATGTAGCGATGGCGCGGGGCAGGCTGAGCTCATCGAGTGTATCGAGCAGCGCGGTGACACCGGGTTTCAGACGCAGGTCGGTGTCGAGCAGGGCGTGGTAGCGCCGTGAGCTACTGTGCCAGACGGTATCGAGGTCGAGTTCGTCGCCGACGTGCTCGCGCAACAGCATGCGCGCCGCATGGCCGTGCAGTCCGACCATGCGCTGGCACAGTGACAGGGGAAGATGGATGCCTGCCTCCTCGGCCGCTGCGAGAAGGGCATCGCGGTAGAGCGCCTCGGTATCGAACAGGACGCCATCCAGATCGAAGACGATCGCCTGCGGTATCGCCGGAAAACGGACCATGCCACCCCCGAAATCGGCCGGACCGGGCGCGACGCCCGGTAACGTCACGAAAATAACGCGGTTTTCGCCGCGATGCCATAGACCGAAGGGGCGAACCGATGCCGGCGCGTTTGCGTTCGCGATCGTGGCGGGCGACGCTTATGCGATCTTTCCTTCGAGCCCATGAGCCTCCATGAGAAAACGCCGGATGTTTGCCCGTGGCCTGGTCGGCGCGTTCGCGGGGCTGCTGCTGTTTCTTTCCGGTGCCTGGGGTGCCATCGCCCTGGTTTACCAGTTGCCGGGGCCGCAGGCCGCAAGGATCGCGGGCGCCTGCGTGTGGAGTGTCCTGTGGCTGGGGCTGGCCGCGGCGCTGTTCGGCTGGCGCGTGTGGTGGGCGCCAGTAGCCATGCTGGTCGCCCTGATCGCTCTGCTGGGATGGTGGAGCACGGTCCGGCCCACTCATGACCGTGTCTGGGCCGACGACGTGAGCCGGTTGCTGTCCGGTGAGGTGAACGGGTCACGGGTCACGTTACACAACGTTCGTGATTTCAGCTGGCGCACCGAGACCGACTACGACCAGCACTGGGAAACCCGCGAGTACGACCTCGATCACCTGACCGATGCCGACGCGATCCTCTCTTACTGGTCCAGCGAAGCCATCGCCCACGCCATGCTGTCGTTCGGGTTCGACGATGGCCGCCACGTGGTGTTCTCGGTCGAGATCCGGCGTGAGCGCGGAGAGGCCTTTTCCGAAATCGGCGGCTTCTTCAAGCAGTTCGAACTGATCCTGCTGGCGGCCGACGAGCGGGACATCGTGCGCGTCCGCACCAATGTGCGTGGCGAGGACGATTACATCTTCCCGCTGCGCATGCCGCGCGAGGCGATGCGTTCGTTATTCGTTTCCTACGTGGAGGCAGCGAATCAGCTGGTCAGGCAGCCCCGGTTCTACAACACCGTGACGTCCAACTGCACGACCATCGTGTACCGGATGGCGCGGCGCATCGACCGTGGTCTGCCGCTCGATCCCCGACTGTTGCTTACCGGCTATCTGCCGGAATATCTGATGGACAACGGTACGCTCGACCGGCGTCTGAGCGTGGGAGAGTGGCGTCGGCTCGGGCGCATCACCGACCGTGCGCGAGCGACGGCGCAGGGGGATGATTTCTCCGCCGCGATCCGGGTTGGCGTACCACCCGCTCAGTCGCCCTCATCGGGTGCGAGCACGCTGTAACCCTTCGCCTTCAGTGCGCTGAGGTAGCCGTTGCTGCCGAGCAGGTCGTCGAGCGGCACGATGGCGATGGTCTGCGTATTGCTCGCCATCGCGGCATCCACGGCGGCGAGCCAGCGTTCGCGCACGTCCCTGGGTACGTCGGTCAGGCCGATCTGCTGCGCGACGCCGCTGTCGGTGGCCGCGTTCATGCAGGTGATCCGCTGCTTCGCCGTGCGGTCGTCCTGCAGCGCGGCGATATCGCCCGTGGCCCAGGCGTTGGCGCGTGCGGTCATGTCGGCCAGCTGGGCGTCGATGTTGTCGATGCTCTGGGCGAAGCAGGAGACATCGTCCAGCGTCGACTTCTTGAACGACTTCACCGCCGCACGGGGGTCGTCGACCAGCAGGGTGTATTCGACCGGCACCTGCTTTACGCCATGTTTGGTCGCCAGGTCCATGACCGTGCGGGTGACGCCCCCTGACCTCGCCAGTCCGCTCTGGCGCACAGCCGACTTGTACAGTTCCAGCACGGCAAAAATGGGCCGGTAACGCTCGACCTTGCGGTCGTCGCCGATGTACTTCGCCTTGACGGTCAGCCACCGCGCGTAGACGTCCGGGGGAACGGATTCCTGCAGCGTCTTGCCGTCGGGCGAATTGCGTACGCCGATCAGGGACGGCAGCAGGGCCAGGCGGCCGAAGAACCCGGTGTTCGGCTTGATCTCGACTTTCGGCGGGAGGATCAGGGCATCGGTATGGCTCAGAGCGTCGTCGATCTCGGCGGTCTGCCAGCTCATGTTCTTTGGCAACGGCGTCAGCGTGCCGAGAATCAGCAACGTGTGCTCCCCTCGCGTCACCTTCCAGAGTCCCGGGCCCGGCTGCACGCCACTGACGGTCACCGCCTCCAGGGTGGGTACGGACGAGGCAGGTGCCGGCAGGGTCGTCTGGGCGAGGGCGGGCGCCATCGCCAGGAGGAGGGAGCCGAGCAGGGCGAGGGTGCGGGTCGGGGTCATGGGCGAGAAGGCTAAAGGGAAGACGATGAACGGACGAGTGTCGGGCGGCACAGCTGGGCAATCACCAGGTGCTCGCCCGCCATTCACGCCGGATCACGAACATGGACGTCTCCCCCGGACTGGAGTTCCTTCGCTATGAAAATCGGCATTATCGGCGCTGGCAATATCGGGCAGGCTCTGACCCGGCGGTTTCGCGAAATCGGTCACGAGGTGCTGATCGCAAATTCGCGCGGCCCGGAAACGCTTTCCGGCCTGGCGAAAGAGACGGGTGCGGTAGCCGTCACGGCCCACGAGGCGGCGCGCGGTGGCGAGGTCGTTATCGTCACGATCCCGGAATCGCGCATTCCCGGCCTCCCCTCGGACCTCTTTGCCGGCGTCTCGCCGGAGACCGTGGTCGTCGACACCGGCAACTACTACCCCCGCGAGCGTGACGGTCGTATCGCACCCATCGAGGAGGGTGTGCCGGAAAGCCAGTGGGTCGCCGATCAGCTCGGCAGGCCCGTGATCAAGGCGTTCAACAATATTTACGCCGAACATCTGCGCACTCACGGCAAGCCCTCCACGGCGGATAAGCGCATCGCCCTTCCGGTGGCTGGGGACGATTCCAACGCCAAGGCCACGATCCTGAAGCTCGTCGACGAGCTGGGTTTCGATGGCGTGGATGCGGGCACGCTCGCGGAGTCCTGGCGGCAGCAGCCGGCCAGTCCGGTTTATGGCACCGACCTCGACCTCGAAGGGGTGCGGCAGGCTCTGCTCGATGCGACGCGCGAGCGGCGTCCCGAATGGCGGGCGACGTCGGAGAGCCCGGGCACCTACGACGCGCCGAAGTGAGTTGCGTCGTGACCGCTATGTGAAGGATTTTCGGGCATTTCTTCCATTGTGGGGACACGTGCGAACGGATAACCTTGCGCATCCATCTCCGCAGCCGACCTTTTTCGCGATACGCGAAGGCGCCTGCGGAATGCACGAGGTTACGCATTTCTTCATGGCCCTGGTGATCTACGACATTCCGTTCAGCCCCGACCTCGCGGGCTTGTGGCACGTCCAGATGAATGGCGTGCCGATGGAAAACTTCGAAACTCGCGTCGCCGCGATAGCGTACGCCGTGCAGCAGTCCAAGCTGCTCGGCGTGCAAGGCGGCCTGCAGGTGCTCGTCTCCGTGGAAGGCGCGGACGGTATCTGGCGGGAATTCGAATCCAACGCCAAGCGGCCCGTCGCCGGTCTGCAATAGCACGGCTGCACGTCACGTTGATCCGCGATGCATACGATGGAGGGAAGAAGGAGGAACATCCCACCCATGACGCATCGAAAGATTGGTTACTTCGACGTGGAAGGCACGTGCTACGTTGCCAAGCCCGGCCGCTGGCGCGGTAAATACGTCATCAGCGAGGACGGCGACGAGATCGCCGAGAAGCTCTGCGTCACCCTCCACGAGAATGAAGAAGACGCGTGCGCGGAGGGCATGACCCTTGGTGTCGCGGCGGCGCGCACGTTGATGAAGGAACGCGAAGGCTTCGATCCCGGCGACGAGTAGGGCTGGAATTTCGGCATGACCGATCCGAACGACGCTTTTCGTCAGGACCTCGCCAAGCTCGCCACCGCGATCATGCCCTTCGGTAAGTTCAAGGGAAGGGCGATCGCCGATCTGCCGGGCAACTATCTCGCGTGGTTTGCCCGGGAGGGCTTTCCTCCCGGCGAACTCGGACGCCTGCTGGCGATCATGCTGGAGCTCGACCATAACGGTCTGCGTCGCCTGCTCGATCCCCTGAGGTCCGGGCCGCCCCGTGCATGACGCGGGCGGATCGATCGCTAGCCGCGCAGAGCGGCCTCGTCGGTGACCTCGATACCATTTGGAAGGATGGCGATGGCACCCTCGGCGCGGAGCTTCCCCAGCATGCGCGTAACGGTGGCCGAGCTCATCCGGAGGTAGGAGCCGATATCGTCGCGGGACATGGGCAGGGGAACGAAAGGGCTGGCCCCTTCGAAACGACGCCGCCGGTCGAGCAGGTCGACCAGGAAAGAGCGAACGCGCGACGCAGCCAGGCCGTCCGCCGCGTGGGCGGCGCTGACGCGTTCACGCCGACGCAGCGAGCGCAGGTGTCGGGTCAGCGCGTCGTTGTGCTCGCAGAGTTCGTCGGTCGCGGCGCGCGGAAAACGGCAGAACCACGTCTTGCCGACGGCCACGACGGACGCGTTGTGTGCGCCGGTTCTGGCGACGTCCAGCGCGAAGAGTTCGCCCGGTAGATGGAACGCGACCACCCGGCCGTCGCCGACCGTCTTGGCCATGCCACTGACGACGGCGAAGGCCGCGCGATGCGGGGCATCGGGCTGCACGAGCCGGTCGCCTTCGGAAAACGGACCGACGCGTTCGACGACGCCACGCATGTCGAGCTCGGGATCGCCGCCACGTGTTGCTTCGCAGACGGCGGCGTAACGACACGACGCATTGCAGTACACCGACGGACGGCGGGCGACGGACTGACTGGCGACGGCCTGGGCCTGGTACACGATGGGACCTCCCGCGCGCCGGAAGCGGCGCGTGAGTGGATTTTAGGCCTATGCCGGGATGTCCTCCGATAAAATCAGTCGCATGCGCCTTTTTGTCGCAGATTTTTTCGGTTCGAGGATTGACGTGGCCCGGTTTTTGCCTTAGTAAGAGCGATGGGGGAATACCAGTAAAGGGGGCCTTCAAGGCCATGGCACGTCGATCCACGCTTTTGCCCGACATCGATACCGACATCGCTTCTTTGCCCGACGGGTTCGTCCCGGGAACGGTGGCACCTTTCGTGATGCGCTACGGCACCGATTTTCTGGTGGCCATGCAGCGCGCGGCGCAGGTGCACGATGCCGAGCGACCTGCGGAACCTGAAACGGCCTGACGCTAAGGCGCCGTCGGCCCCAGCAAATGGGGGCCAGCGAGCGGAGCATGGCTTTGTCTTCGACGAGCAGCACACGCTGGCCGCACCGTGACACTCGACGGGCTCGATGTGGGTGGGTTGGGCATCAGGGCGTGAACGCGTCGACCTTACCGCTGACCTGGCGGCCGCGCTGCCACACCGCGGAAATTTTCGTGGTCGCTTCGATATCGCCCGACGGATCGGCGTCGAGAACGATGAAGTCGGCCCGCTTGCCCCTGGCCAGGACGCCGCGGTCGTCAAGACCCAGCAGTTCGGCGGCACGCTGGGTTGCGATCTGAATCGCCTGCATCGGCGTGAGGCCCGCATCGACCATGAGGGCGAGCTCACGGTGCTCGGCAAAACCGGGAATGCGCAGCGGCATCGCACCGGCATCGGTGCCGAAGCCGATCCTCACACCTGCGTCGTAAAGCGTCTTCAGGTTCTTCAGATTGGTTTGCAGCGCTTCTTCGTTGGTCCTGGTGGAGCCGTCGTTCTGCACGCGATCGCGCCACGCGGTATCGGCGAACTGCCTGGCCAGGGCGGGCTGCACTGCGTGGGTGAAGAAGGGCTGGTCCATCCACGCCGGATGACGGGCATAGATATAAGCGGCCTCGTTGAGATCGAGCGTGGCGATATACCAGGTCCCGTGCTGCTTCATCGCCTGGACGAAGGCGCTGTCCACCGGTCGGTCGCGTACACCGTGAGCGAGTATGTCGACGCCCGCATCCACCAGCTGGCGTGCATCGTCGAGGTAATAGACGTGCGCCGCGACGCGCAGATGTCTGGCGTGCGCCTCATCGATGACCGCGTGCCAGATCTCCGGTTTCATCTTGACGGGCAGGCTGCCGTTGAAGTCGTCCACCCAGATCTTGACGATGTCGGTGCCGCGTTCCGCTGCGGCGTCGACGGCGGCGCGTGCCTCGTCGGGGGTGGAGGGGCGGTCCAGCTGATTCGGGCCGACCTGCATCATCTTTGCTGGCGGCGCACCGTTGGGCACGCCGATCCCGCGATCCGCACCGAAGAGATCGGCGCCGTCCGCTTTACCCGCATGCAGGTCGGCACGCAGCGGGTAGAACACGTCGGGGTTGTTGACCCCGAGCGAGGTGACCGTGGTGACGCCGTAGGCACGCCACTGCTTCAGCTGGCGCAAGGCGTTGTCGCGCGTGTACAGATCCGGCGTACCACTGCGAGTCCCGTCGACCGAGCCGATGTGACCGTGGTCGGAAATCAGTCCCGGTATGATCGTCTTGCCGGTGTAGTCGACGACCGTGGTGTCCTTCGGCATCTTCACCCGGAGACCGGCGCCCAGCATCGTGATCCGGTCGCCGTCGATGACCATCGTGACATCCTCCCGCGCGGGGCCGCCGGTGCCGTCGAGGAGACGCGCGCCCCGGATCACCGTGGCCGCACCGGCGGCAGGGCACGCGGCGACCAGAGCAAGAGCGAGCAGGGTGGGACGGAGCAGATTCATCGTAAATCCTTGAGGCGGGTACCCGTCACGAATAATGCACGACGTGCGAAGACGGTGTCGTTGCGAAAACGGCGGTGGCGACGAAATCACACCCGTTGCACGCGCCCCGATAGACGCTTGCGCCCTGACACAATGCGGAGGGACGTTCGATGGATGAGGAAAAGAGTGTGGTTCCGGAAAAGCAGAAGGGTGGCATCGGCTACATCCTGCTGTGGTTGCTGGGCGTGCCGATCCCCGTGCTGCTGCTGATCTTCCTGGTACGCGGCTGCACCTGATCGACGCCATGCGGTAGCGTGCCCTCAAACGGTGCGCTACCGCTGTCCTACCTCGACCCTGTCCTACGTTTCGACGTTTCCGCAAGACCACATGCTCTCGGCTTCGCCTTGGAAGCCGGCATGTCCCGTTCGATCCTCCCACGTAGCCCCGGCATTGACATGCTGCGCGGCACCAGCATCCTGCTAGTGGTCTCCCATCATCGCGTTCCGCGGAGGTTTCCTCTTGCCGCGCCGTGATGGAGAGTTCGTCCGTCTCTCACGGTCATAGGTTTGATGCCGCTGGAAGTGATGATTTTCGCGGGGGGGGGCATGCGCTGCGCTACAGCCACATGCGGATACTGATCCGCGCGGCGACCGCCCTCATGCTTGCCTCGCCGGAATCGGGCCGTGCACGGTCCGGAAGGGGTCGGCTGCCGGGCGGGCGAGTTACGAGATCTGAAGCGATGGCTACGAGACTGCGTGGTGCGGCCAGGTAGTACCGGCGCTGACGCCGGCTGAAAGGCGCGGGGGATCCTGAGCGGATCCCCCGACGCAAAGCACTCAGTGCTTGCGGCTTTCGTCGCGTACCTGGTCCGCAGCCTTGCCTACTTCTTTCTGGACCTTGCCGGCATTCTTTTCGATGTTGCCCGCGGCTTCTTTCGCGTGATTGCCCGTAACCTTGCCGACGCCTTCCTTCACGGCGCCCTTGATCTCGTGCTTCATGCCTTCGGTGCGATTCTTATCCATGGTGCGTTCCTCTTCAGGCTCTGCGTCATTCGCAGCGTGACCTGTTTACGCCCTCTCCCCATGAGTGACCTGTGAAGCGTGCGTTTCGTCGAATTCACCGTGCTCAGGGTGCAGGATAGTTCGACGCCTTGAGAAGCGTGGCGAGATGCGCGGCGTTGGTCGTCAGCGTTGCGATCGTTTTGGCCACCTTTTCCGGGGTCTTCTTCAGATCGATGTAATTGGTGTCGGACATCGCTTCGCCTACCCAGTAGGCCGAGCTGCCTGCGGGAATCGTGAAGCCGACATCGGCGAGCGCCTGGTAGATCTCCGCGGTCACGTGGTGCGCGCCGTCCTCGTTACCGACGACACCGACCAGACCGACCTTCCCGAACGTGGGATACCGTCCGTCATCACCGATATCGCCGAGGATTGCATCCATGCGTTCGAGCACGCGTTTGCTGACACTCGAAGGCTGACCCATCCAGATCGGTGTGGCGATGACAAGAATATCCGCCGCCATGATGCGCTGGCGCAGCGCCGGCCACTCATCACCCTCGCCCTCATCGTGGCTGACACCGGGTTTGATGTTCAGATCGACGACCCGTACGCTTTCGGTCTCAACGTCGTACTTTTTCAGGCCGTCGAGCAACTGATCCAGCAGCTTCTGACTTGATGATGGCTTGGGCGAGGCACTGAGCGTGCAGTTCAGGCCGAGGGCTTTCAGTGTCATGCGCGTGCTCCGTGGACAGGTCCAGGAACGTTGGGCGGGCGTCCGTGTAACGAGCGTCGTTCCCGCGTGCATGACGTGGGAATGACGATCGGATCACGCGGGGCGGGGCAGTCTCGCTGGACGACGCCGCCGATGGACACGCCACCATGCAAAGCCCTTACATTCCCGAAACCCCTGGTCGCTCGCCAGTGATACCTGAAGAGGCTCCGGTGACTCCTCGACCGGAAATGCCCGGCGGCAACCCCGGCTCGGATCGACCGCAGGAAACGCCGCCCCATCCAGATGACCCCGAGGGCGATGCCCCGCCGCCTGAGGCGCCGGAAGCGTTGGCGATCCGAATTCCCTGAAGCGACTGCCGGAGGAGACACGCCATGCCTGAGAAAAAAACGCTCGCCAGGGCAAAAAAGGACAAGCGCGAAGGTAAGTCCGCGTCGACCCAGGCGGGCGAATTCGTTCACGAGGAAATAGAGCACATTCGCGAGGGCAGGCACGGCGCCCGGTCGGCAAAGCAAGCCATTGCGATCGGGCTGTCCAAGGCGCGGCGCGCTGGTATCAATGCGAAACCCGCCAGGACGGCGAGTAAGGCGACGAAGAAGAAGGCTGCGCAGGACACCAGGGCGTCCGCTAAAAAATCCGCCACAACGAAGGCGCCGGCGAAACGCCCGGCTGCCCGGAAAGCGGCGCCGAAGAAGACTTCAGTCGTGAAAGAGACCTCCGCCGCCCGTTCCCGGGCAAGCAGCAAGGCGCTCAAGCGCGAGGGTAAGTCCGCTGCGTCTGAGCGGGCGCTGTCAGTGCAGGCGAGAAAAAGTGCGTCGAAGCGGACGGCCACAAGCCGCTCGACCGCCGCGAAGAAAGCCGCTCGCACCAAAGGTGCTACGGGAAGGAAAACCGCCGCGAAGAAAGCAGCGAAGACACGGGCGCGTAAGACGCCCTGACGCAAGAAGGCCCGCCACGTGGCAGGCCTTCTGCTTATGCTCGACCGGCCAGGTGGCGCAGGCGCCTTAGACCGAGTCGCCGCTCAGACGGCTGGCGACTTCGCCGAGCCAGTCGTAGCCGTCCATCTCACCGCCGAAGAGGTCGAGACCGGTGCTGCTGTCGCCGGCCTGGAAGCCCGTCGAGTATTCGAAAGTGGTGATGCCGTAATCGTTGCGAAGTTCGTTCATAGTCGTTTCTCCCAGTCGTCAGTGACCGGATATCGAAAGCGTGGGCACCTGCGCCGCCGGTCTTTGGCGCGGTGTGGACCCGCTGATATCGCTGGTCCGTTTCGTTTGGTGAACAATCGGTTCGTTAGTCTTTCGTCATCGCCATATCGGCTTAATTTCTGAACTAACGAGTTTAGTACACGCCCTTTCTATGGGCGCCCTGGGACATTACAAGGGGTCTCAGGCATCGAATCGTTGGACAGCGCTTGTAAGGAAAAGGTTCAAACGATTTTCCGGCCGAGCCGACCGAAGACCTCTTTCGAACCCTTACCTGCGGCTTTCGTTCGCCGTTTCAGCCGTATCCGTTAACCCTAGTTTAACTCAAACGGGTGTTTGACGCCACGGGGGTGTTGCCAGCCGTTCAACAAGGAAGTCGGCGAGCTGGCGCACCTTGGGCGACAGGTGGCGGCTCTGGGGATAAACCAGCCAGACGGAGCCATGGTCATAGCGCCAGCTGTCGAGCACGGACACCAGTGAGCCGTCCGTCAGGGCTTGCTCGACGTAGAAGTCGGGCAGCTGCGCGATCCCAAGTCCGCGACGGACGGCGTCGAGCAGGGCCTGCCCGGAACTGGCGCGATATCGGCCACGCACAGGCCGCTGTCGGGGCTGTCCGTGCTCGGCGAAGATCCAGTGGCTTGCCGACCCGAGCAGCAAGGTATGACTCGTCAGATCATCAGGGGTTGCCGGTGCGGGATGGCTGGCGAGATACGCGGGCGAGGCGACCACGAAGAGCCGACGCTCGCCAAGACGGCGCGCCACCAGGTTCGAGTCGGGCAGCAACCCGGTGCGTACCGTCAGGTCGTAACCTTCCTCGATCAGGTCGACCGTCCGGTTTGAGAAATCCATGTCCACGCCCAGCTGAGGGTGTGCGGCAAGAAATTCATTGACCAGCGGGGCAACGTAACGCTCGCCGTAGGTGGTCGCCAGGCTGATCCGGAGGTTGCCGCGCAAACCGTCCTGAAAGTCCACAATCGCCTGGTCGGCGGCATCGAACCCTTCGAGGAGGTGTCTGGCGTGCTCATAGTAAAGACGGCCGGCGTCGGTGAGGCGGAGTTTGCGGGTGGTCCGGTGCAGCAACTGGGTGCCAAGCCGCTGCTCCAGCGCGCTGACCGCCCGGCTGATGAAAGCCGTCGAGAGGTCGAGGCTGCGGGCGGCAGCCGAGAAGCTGCCCAGCCGCACGACCTCGACAAAGGCGTCCATCCCATCCCATGCGCGCATCGATCTTTGCTCTCAGGTAAAAATGCTTCACGTGCCGGATGGCTAATCGATCGGGCGCGGCATGACTAAAATCCCCGATTCGCCGGCGCTGGCGCCGGGTCCATCGTCATTGTAAGAGGAAGATCCGACCATGAAGTCTCGTGCCGCCGTTGCCTGGGAAGCAGGAAAGCCGCTGTCCATCGAAGAAATCGACGTCCAGGGCCCGAAGGCGGGCGAGGTACTGGTCCGCATCGTCGCCACGGGCGTGTGCCATACGGATGCCTACACGTTGTCAGGCGACGACCCGGAAGGCGCCTTCCCGGTGATTCTCGGGCACGAAGGTGGCGGCATCGTGGAAGAGGTCGGCGAGGGCGTTACCTCGCTGAAGCCCGGCGATCACGTGATTCCGCTGTACACGCCGGAATGTGGCGAGTGCAAGTTCTGTCTGTCGGGCAAGACCAACCTCTGCCAAAAGATTCGCGTGACGCAGGGCAAAGGGCTGATGCCGGACGGCACCTCACGTTTCTCGCTGGGTGGTAAGCAGCTGCTGCACTACATGGGCACCAGTACCTTCAGCGAATACACGGTCCTGCCAGAAATCTCGCTGGCGAAGATCAACAAGGATGCGCCGCTGGACAAGGTCTGCCTGCTCGGCTGCGGCATCACCACCGGCATCGGCGCGGTGCTGAACACCGCCAGGGTGGAGCCGGGTTCGACCGTCGCGGTCTTCGGCATGGGCGGCATCGGTCTCTCGGTGGTGCAGGGCGCGGTCATGGCGAAGGCCAGCCGGATCGTCGTGGTCGATACGAACCCCTCCAAGTTCGAGATGGCGAAGATGCTGGGCGCGACCGACTGCATCAATCCGCGCGACTACCCGGATACGCCGATCCAGCAGGTGATCGTGGACCTGACCGACGGTGGCGTGGACTATTCGTTCGAATGCATCGGCAGCGTCGATGTCATGCGCGCCGCGCTCGAGTGCTGCCATAAGGGCTGGGGCGAGTCGATCATCATCGGCGTCGCCGGTGCCGGTCAGGAGATCCGCACCCGGCCTTTCCAGCTGGTGACGGGCCGTGTGTGGCGTGGTTCCGCGTTCGGCGGCGTGAAGGGGCGTAGTCAGTTGCCCGGGTATGTAGACCGTTACATGGGTGGCGAGATCAAGATCGATCCGATGATCACGTATACGATGGGGCTGGAAGACATCAACCGTGCCTTCGACCTCATGCATGAGGGCAAGGCCATCCGCTCCGTCATTCTTTTCTGAAAAAAGCCGATGAACGAAACTCTCGACCTGATCCGCCGCTATTACGACGCCTTCAATCGTGCCGACTGGACCGCGATGCTCGATCTGCTCGACGAGCATGTGGCACACGATATCAATCAGGGCGGCCGCGAATCCGGCCGCGCCCGCTTCGCGGCTTTCCTGGAGCGCATGAACGTGAGCTACAGCGAGCAGCTGAAGAACATCGTCGTGATGGCGAACGCGGAGGGTACGCGTGCGGCCGCCGAGTACATCGTCCACGGTGAGTACAAGGCGACCGACGAAGGGTTGCCCTTTGCTCAGGGCCAGTCTTACGTTCTGCCGGGTGGTGCCTTCTTCGATGTCGCGAACGGCCGGATCACCCGCGTGAGCAACTACTACAACCTCGAGGACTGGCTCGCCCAGGTCCGGCGCGTCGAGGTGGACTAGGCCTTGAACGAGGCGAAACGGGCCGCAGGTCTTTCTGCGACCCGTTTCCGAGCACGCCACGCATGGCATGGACCAATCCGTTTCACGATCCCTCGAAGCCTCATCACACCGCGGAGGGATTCCGTAACCTCGAACCGGAAACGCGTCCACCGGATGGCCTCAGGCGTTGGCGAAGGGAACGCAAGGAGCAAGGCCTGCCCAAGCCGCCCGAGGGCGGTTACGAGTCGTTCTCACGCCGCTGGTGGCAGGGTGCGGATGTGTCAGGTGACGCCGATGCGGCCTGGTGGCTGGGTCATGCCACGGTCCTCGTGCGCAAGGCGGGGCTTACGGTCCTGACCGATCCGGTGCTCAGCCGCCGCGCGTCGCCGCTGTCGTTTCTCGGGCCAGCGCGTCGCACCGTGGCCCCGGTGGATGTCGCATCGCTGCCGGCGATCGATGTGGTGGCGATCTCTCACAATCACTACGACCATCTCGACAAGGCGACCGTGCACGCGCTCTCGCGGCGCTTTCCCGATGCCGTCTTCCTGGTGCCGCTCGGCCTCAAGCGCTGGTTCGATCGTCAGCGTATCGGCAACGTACGGGAACTGGACTGGTGGGCGACCACCGACGTGCGTGGCGCAACGTTTACCTTCGTCCCCGCGCGGCACTGGAGCGCGAGAACCTTGTGGGATCGCAACCGCTCACTATGGGGTGGCTGGGTGATGGCTCATGAGGGCTTTCGTTTCTGGTTCGCCGGCGACACGGGCTACTCGGACAAGCTGGCCGAGATCGGCCGTCGCGCCGGGCCGATCGATCTGGCGGCCATTCCCATCGGAGCCTACGCACCGCGCTGGTTCATGCGTGGCCAGCACGTGGATCCGGCCCAGGCCGTGCAGTTGCATCGCGAGATCGGGGTGCGGCGCTCCATCGCCATTCACTGGGGCGTTTTCGAACTGGCGGACGATCCGCTGGACGAGCCGCCGCGATTGCTCGGCGAGGCGCTGACGCAGTCGGGCCTGTCCGCGGACGACTTCATGCTGCTGCCGATCGGCGGACGCACGTCGCTCTGAGTTTTCGCTCTGAGCTCCGTCGCGAGACGGGGCTCAGCCGCGTTTGCGGGCGCGGAAAGCGGCGACTTTCATCCGATTGCCGCACATTGCCTGACTGCACCAGCGGCGGTGGTGTGACTTCGTGCGGTCGTGAAACCACAGCGTGCAATCGTCGCTCTCGCACTGGCGGACCAGGTTGAAATCGGCCTTCACCAGGAGGGACGCGATCGCCTCGGCAACGGGCAACAGGGCGGCCACGGGGCCGTCCGCGCGCTGGCGATCGATAAGCGCGGGCGCTTCGCCGGTCGACCAGTCGAGCTGACGATAGGCACTGCTCTGCGCGAGAACCGCGTTCAGCGGCTCGGCATTGCCATGCTCTCCGCGTTTGCGCAGAGCGACCAGATCGCGGGCGTTGTCACGAAGGCCGCGGGCGGACGCCAGCAGCGTATCCGGCTCTTCCCCTGTAAGGGGCGCTGTCGGCAATCCGGCGGCGGAGAGCCAGTCGTACAAACCCTGCACGGTTTGAAAATGGTCGTGCCGCGCTTCTCCGACGCCATAGCTGCTGTTGATGAAATCCAGTGCCAGGTCGTCGCCGACGAAGTGAGGCGCGGGCGAGTTGTGGTCGGTCGGGGTCTTCATGAATGAGTCCGCGTAGCGTGGTGTGCAGTGTAACTTGCAAAGTATCTATTGACAAGTTACTCATAGCTGAGTAACCTTCAAAAACGCAACTAACAAGTTACATCCTTGCCTCACGACCGCCTGCCCGGAGAATTCTCATGCACTTCAGAACCCTGCTAGCCAGCAGCATCCTGTCCGTCGCCGCCGTCGGCGGGGCGACCGCGGCGCCGTCACCGTCGACGGTCGACACCACCGTTCACTACCGTTTCGCCGAGGCGGACGGCGTCAGGGTGTTCTACCGCGAAGCCGGCGACCCGAGGGCTCCCACGGTCCTGCTGCTGCACGGCTTTCCCACCTCGTCATTCATGTACCGGAATCTGATCCCGCTCCTCGCCGATAGGTACCATGTGGTCGCGCCCGATCTGCCGGGCTTCGGGCTGACCGAGGTGCCCGACGGTGCGCGGTACACGTATACGTTCGATCGTCTCGCCACTACTGTGAATGCCTTCACCCAGGCACTGGGCCTGAAGCGCTATGCCATCGAGGTTTTCGACTACGGCGCACCGGTCGGCTGGCGCCTCGCGGCCGCTCATCCCGAGCGAATCACGGCGATCGTTACGCAGAACGGCAATGCCTACGAGGAGGGCCTTAGCACCGGCTGGAATCCGATCCAGACCTACTGGAAGGAGCCGACGGACGCTCACCGACAGGCCTTGCGCGAGTTCCTTACGCTGGATGCCATCAAGTGGCAGTACACCCATGGCGTCGCCGATCCGACGCTGGTCGCGCCGGAAACCTATGCGCTGGATTTCTCGCAGGTATCCCGCAGGGGCAATGCGGATATCCAGCTCGACCTGTTTCTGGACTACAGGAACAATGTGGCGAAGTATCCGTCGTTCCAGGCCTATTTCCGGAAATACCAGCCGCCTCTGCTCGCTGTGTGGGGAAAGAACGATCCCTTCTTCCTGCCGCCGGGTGCGGAGGCGTTCAAGCGCGATCTGCCCCGGGCCGAGGTCAGGTTCTACGACACGGGCCACTTCGCGCTGGAGACACATGGCGCGGAGATCGGTGCGGAGATCCGCCGTTTCCTCGACAGGGTCGTGCCGCGGGATTGACCTGGGAGATCGGGCGATTGCGTTTCCGGGTGGCCGGGAGTGTTCTAATGGCGCACCGATACTGAAGCGAAGCCACCGTCATGCCGTTCCATGAATTCCGCCTCGAAGGCGACTATGTCGAACTCAACCTGCTACTCAAGCTCACCGGCATCGTCGCCAGCGGTGGCGAGGGCAAGCATCGGGTCGCCGACGGTCTGGTTGCCGTGGACGGGGTGACGGAGATGCGCAAGACCTACAAGGTGCGTGCCGGGCAGGTGGTGACGATCGGCAGTGACGAGATCAGCGTCCTGCCCGAAATCGACTGACGTTTTTGTCGCATGCATGAAAAAACCCGGGGCCGTGAGGCCCCGGGTTTTTGCGTTCCAGCAAGCGAATTACATGCCCGAGCTGGACGACTTTGCCGGCTCGGCGCCGGTCGTGGTGGCGGCCTTTTTGTGCTTCTTGTGGGTCGACTTCATCGCGCCGCTGGAATCGGCAGCCTTGGAGTCGCCGCTCATCGAGCTGTTGCTGTCCATTTTCATGGAATCGTTGCTCGTATGCGTCTGCGACCCGGCGGTGGAGGCCGGCGTGGGCGCGGGCTTCGAAGCGGCGTCCTGAGCCATGGCGGTACCGCCGAAAGCCATACAGCCAGCCAGCATCGCGACGATCAGTTTCGTGTTGCGCATGACGAAATCTCCTGGAACTTATGGCGCCTTGGGGAAACATTGCGACGCGCGGCGCATGCGCATCGCTCACCGGTAGACCGGACCTGACGGGTTTAGCAAACGCTATCGCGTTTTCACTGAACGTTGCTCCTGCAAAGCAGCAATTTCTCGGGGAACCGTTCAGCCGAAAATTAGCGTCTATTAAGTGACGGCAAGGGTCGTGGGGCGTGAGGGGGGTGTCAGTGAAAATCGCGGGAGACGGAGCCCAGTTGCGGAAGCAGGTCGCTGAAGTCATGCAGGCGGCTGGCAACGAGATGGCGCACGCCCTCGATCGACTGCCACTGGCCGTCGACCGCCAGTAATACCGCGTCCAGCAAAGCCTGACGGCAGGCTTCGGCCACCCTGGGCCGCACGATCACATTCACCTGTCCGGTCTCGTCCTCGAGCGTGACGAAGGTGATGCCACTGGCCGTCTGGGGGCGCTGACGCACGGTGACGAGACCGGCGTGTCGCAGCCAGATGCCGTTGCGTTCGCCTTCGAGGTCGCGCGCCCGCCGGACCCGACGCGCCTGCAAGTTCTTGCGAATCAACCCTAACGGATGAGCGGTGAGTGAAAGGCCGACCGTGGCGTAATCGGCGAAAACATTTTCGGCAGTCGTCGGAGGACGCAGCGTGGCATGTTCCTCGGCAACCGTATCCAGCAAGGGCAATGTCCGTTCGATGCCTGAGCTTTCCCAGCGGGCGCGGTGTCTGTGACCACTGAGCACACGAAGTGCGCCGGCATCGGCGAGGCGTTCGCGTTCGAAACGGTTGAGACCCGCACGGCGGGCCAGATCGGCGAGATCGCGCAGTGGCGAGGCTTCGCGTGCACTGACGATGCGCGCGCCCAGATCGGCCGACAGGCCGGCGATCTGGCGCAGGCCCAGGCGCAGGGCGAAGCGATCGTCCTTCCATGGCTCGAGCGTGCAGTCCCAGTGGCTGGTGGTCACGTCGGGTGGCCGTACTTCAAACCCGTGGCGGCGCAGGTCCGCGACGAGTTGCGCGGGCGCGTAGAACCCCATCGGCTGGCTGTTGAGCAGGGCGCAGCAGAAGATCTCCGGATGGTGACATTTCAGGTAGGACGAGGCGTAAGCGATCAGGGCGAAACCGGCCGCGTGCGATTCGGGAAAGCCATAGCTGCCGAAGCCCTGGATCTGGTCGATGATCTGCTGGGTGAACTCCGGCGTGTAGTTGTTCTTCGCCATGTTCCGGCGGATCTTCGGCTCGAATTTCTGCAGCCCGCCGCGTCGTTTCCAGGCGGCCATCGAACGGCGCAGGTCGTCGGATTCGCCAGGCGAGAAATCCGCCACCACCTGCAGGATCGCCATCACCTGTTCCTGAAAAATCGGTACGCCCAGCGTACGCTCCAGCACCGGCCGTACGCCGTGTTCGTAGTGGATCTCCCCGGACGGCATCTGTCGCCGCTGCAGGTACGGATGCACCATGCCACCCTGGATCGGACCCGGGCGAACGATCGCCACCTGGATCACCAGATCGTAATAGCAGGCCGGCTTCAGACGCGGCAGCATCGACATCTGCGCGCGCGATTCGATCTGGAACACGCCGACGGTATCGGCCCGCTGGATCATCGCGTAGGTCGGACCGTCGTCCATGGGGATGTCGGCCAGGCGCCGGTAGTCGATACCGCGATGCGTACGCAGCATGTCGATCGCCTTGCGCATGCAGGTGAGCATGCCCAGCGCCAGGCAATCCACCTTGAGCAGCTTCATCGTCTCCAGGTCGTCCTTGTCCCACTGGATGATGGTGCGGTTATCCATCGCCGCGTTCTCGACAGGCACGAGGTAATGCAACGGCGTATCGGAGATAACGAAACCCCCCACGTGCTGCGACAGGTGACGTGGCATGCCGCTGAGTTCCTGCACCAGGACCACCAGCTGCCGGATGGTGCGACTGGCGATATCGAAACCACGCTCCTGCAGGCGCTGGATGATGGAGACCTCGCCATGCGCATGGGAATACGCATGACTGAGCTGGTCGAGCTGGTCTTCCGAAAGACCGAGCGCACGACCCACATCGCGTGCGGCGCTCTTGGGCCGGTAGCTGATCACCGTGGCGGCAAGGGCGGCGCGCTCCCGGCTGTACTTGTCGAACACGTACTGCAGGACTTCTTCGCGACGCTCGTGTTCGAAATCGACGTCGATATCCGGCGGCTCGTCGCGTTCCAGGGAGATGAATCGTTCGAACAGGGTGGTGATCTGGTCGGGATTCACTTCGGTGATGTGCAGGCAGAAACAGACCACCGAGTTCGCCGCCGAACCGCGTCCCTGGCAGAGGATTCCGCGTGAACGCGCAAAGCGCACGATGTCCTGCACGGTCAGGAAGAAGGCCTCGTAGCGCTGTCGGGCGATGAGGTCCAGTTCCTTCTCGATGCGCTCGACCAGCGCGGATGCGACGCCATCGGGCCAGCGCAACGCCGCGCCTTCGTAGGTGAGCTGGCGCAGCCAGGCGGCGGGGTCCTTGCCTTCGGGAACCAGTTCCCGGGGGTAGACATAGTTGATCTTGCGAATGTCGAAACCGATGCAGCGCGCGGCGACGACGGCGGTCTCGTCCAGCATGTCGCGCGGGTAGATGCGGTCGAGCGTCTCGCGCCGGCGCAGATGGCGTTCTCCGTTGGGAAACAGATCGTGGCCCGCCTCGGCCACCGTGCGGTTGAGACGGATCGCTGTCATGACGTCCTGCAGGGCGCGTCGGCGACGCAGGTGCATGTGTACATCGCCTGCCGCGACACAGGGCAGGGCGTGGCGCGCGGCAAGGTCGCGCAACGCGGCCAGTTCGGCCTCGTCGTGCTGGGACCGGTGCAGTTCGACGGCCAGCCACGCGCGGCTTTTGAAGTGCGTTGCCACCCATGCCGCCCGGTTCTCGTGTGTCGCCATGCCGGTGGCCGCCAGCGGGCCGGGCGCCCAGAGCAGGCACAGTCCGTCGGCGAGGTTCTCCAGATCGGCACGATGCAGTTCGTAATGGCCCTTGGTTGCACGTCGCCGACCCAGCGTGATCAGCCGGCACAGCTCGGTATAGCCGTCCTGGTTTTCGACGAGGAGAACGATGACGGTGCCGTCGGAGAGTCGGAATTCGCTGCCGACGATCATCGGTAAACCGACTTCGAGTGAGGCCTCGAGACCTCGAACGATGCCTGAGAGCGAGCATTCGTCGGTGATCGCCAGTGCGGTGTAGCCGATTTCCCTGGCTCGCTCGAACAGCTCGCGTGCGCTCGATGCCCCGCGCTGGAAACTGAAATCGCTCAGCGCATGCAACTCCGCATACGCCGGGACGTCGACATCCCCATCGTTGGCGGGCAGTGGAAGTACGAGAGGCAGCACGGCGGGACCTACGCGAACCAGCCGTGCAGCATCCAGCCGTCGAGTGTGCCGGGCGGCAGGTAGGCCCAGGCTTGCTGTCCGTTTGCGGTGCGCACGATGTAGTAATCGCGTCGCGTGTCTTCACCGTCCCACCAGCCGCTTTCGATACGCTCGGGGCCGGCCAGTACGGCCGTGGGCTCGGGGCGCATCGGCAGGGGGCGGGGCAGGAGCCATAAGGGACGACGTCGGCGCGGCGGCGAAACCGTGCTGTCCGGCGTGCCGTAACGCATGGCGCGTTCGGGCCGATGGTCGGCTACGAGCGCGATCTGCCGAAGCGCGGCGTCGCCCAGTCGTGCCCGCAAACGTTCGTCGAGGGTAGGCCAGTCGAGACCATCGCCGCGGACCGGTTCGAACAGATCGCGCACCGGTGGACGGAACACAGGCAGTTCTTCGGCATCCAGTTCGATGGCGCGCGCCGGTGCGGGCAACACGGTGCGCTCGAGGCGCGTGCGGGCCAGTTCGAACAGGCGCTCCGCGTCGCGTTGCGGCGCGGCCATGGCGACGACGACGCGTGTCGTGGCACCGCGTGCATGCTCGAGCGTCAGGGTGAAACGCTGTACGCCGCCATCCCGTGCCGCGAGCAGATTGGCCAGCGCACGGGTGAGGCGCCGCAATGGAAAGAGCAGTGGCTGACTGCCATCCAGTTCGCTGTCGAACTCGATCTTCTGCTGGAAGTTGGCGGGTGGCTGCCAGGCGGCCAGGGGGTGGGTGGCTTGCCCGCGGATGCGATCGAGCCAGTTCACGCCATCGCGGCCGATGCGCCGGGTGAGTTCCGGGCGAGGGAGGCGAAAGACCTCGTCGAGACGACGAAAGCCCATCGCGTGCAGCGATTTCACCGTGGTTGCCGGCAAGCCCGCCCGATCGAGCGACAAGGCGCCCAACATACGTATGACGCCTTCGCGCTCGGGCAGCACCATGCCGTCCGCATGGGCGGCGAACACCCATGAGGCGGCTGGGAAGGGAGTGGCGGCCATGGTGTGTGCATGACCTTGCTCGCTAAGGCCTTGGCACAGGCGTTCCGCCAGCACGGGCCAGCCGTCGAACAGGCGCAGACTGGCACCCAGTTCCATGAGGATGGCACCTGGCGGGACCAGGCTGACATGACCACTGAACTGGTAGCACCACGCGGCGAGTTCGGCGAGCAGACGCGCCTCGGCCTCACGGTCGCGAGGGCGGACTTCCAGGGCGGGGCAAAGCGCGCGCGCGGCGGCGAGGCTCTGCCCACGGCGCACACCGAATGTGGTGGCCTCCGGATTGGCGGCGGCGATCAGGCGCTGGCGCGCCCGGGTATCGAGCAAGGCGGAGGGGCCTGCCTCCGGTGTCGCGGCAAAGGCGGCGGAGAACGCCAGACCGGGAAAACGGAGACAGGCCCAAAGCATGGCTGCGTATAAGAAGCGACGACGGAGCGTCCGTCATGACGGCGAGCGGGAAGCGGCGTCATGACGGTTTCCATCAGGCCCGCATGCGCAGCAGCGGAGCGGTGGTGGTCAGCAGTCCTCGCGACTTGAGGACATCCACATAGGTGGCCTCGTCGCTGTTGCTGACCTTGAGGCGTAGTGCCGCCGGGCTGTTCTGCTCGGCGTGCCCGGCCGGGCGGAAGATCATGGCGCAGGCGTCGCCGCTTTCGGCGGCCAGCTGCAGGCGACGCAGGCTGCGGTAATCGATGTCGGGCAACCAGCCGACCACGGCGCCGCAGCAGCCGGAACGCAGGCACTGCTCCATGCTCCATGCGGCCTCGGTGCTGCCGGCATGGATTTCGTGCAGGAAGCGCAGGTCGACACCGGCCGCCGCCAGCGCGGGCGCATAAGGCAGGTAGGGCGGTGCGACGAAGATCACGCGACGGTGTTCCTGGGTGAGCGCGGCAAGCGCGGGCATCACCAGGTCGAGCTCGCCCAGCCCATCGTGTTCGAACAGGATTTCGCTCAGCGCGCCTTGCGGCCAGCCCCCGCCGGGCAGTTTCTGGTCCAGGGAGGTCCAGCCGGTGGACAGCGCACGTACGCGCGGCTGACGGTCAGCGGAACGGCGCCAGATACCGGGATGGTCGAGCACCTGGGCGAGGGTCGGAGTGGCGATGGCGTTCATGGTCAGGTCCTGCGGATGATGCCGACGTAACGCCCTTCGATGGCGAACGCATGGCGACGGGGATCGACTTCGATCGGGCTGAAGTCGGGGTTTTCGGGCAGCAGCAGAAGCCGGCCGCGCTCGTGCCTGAGGCGTTTGACGGTGACTTCGTCGTCCAGCCGGGCGACCACGATCTGGCCATCGGTGGCGGTGGCGGTCTTGTGGACGGCGAGCAGGTCGCCGTCGAGGATGCCGGCGTCGCGCATGCTCAGACCCACCACGCGCAGCAGGTAATCGGCGCGCGGACGAAACAGGGAAGGATCGACCTCGAGCTGCGACTCGATGTTTTCCTCGGCCAGGATGGGCGAGCCGGCGGCCACGCGACCGATCAGCGGGAGGTCGTTAGCGGCGGCGGTACGCATGATGGCGGCGTTGCCGGCCGAAAGGCGCAGACCACGATGCTGCGGGGAACGTTCCAGCACGCCCTTGCGGACCAGCGACTCGACGCAGGCCTGTGCGGAGCTGTGGCTGGGGAAGCCCAGGGCATCGGCGATTTCGCGCAGCGTGGGCGGCAGGCCTTGCGTCTGCAGGTATTCCTGCAGAAATGCGAGGGTCTTTTGCTGACGCTCTGTGAGGGTAGGTGTCGACATGTGTACATTTGTACATAGGTCGGGCAACCGGTGCAAGAGGGGTGCGCTCTATTGCACGTTTATGCATGATTGAATACATTGATGCGCATTCCTCGTCCCCGGAATTTGCATGAAGCCTGTACGCGCTACCCGATTGATCTTCCTGTTATCCGGCATCGGTATGGCCAGCTGGGCACCGATGGTGCCCTACGCCAAGGCTCGTCTGGGTCTGGACGATGCCACGCTGGGCCTCGTTCTCTTGTGCATGGGGTGCGGAGCGACAGCTGCGATGCCACTGGCCGGTTTCTTCAGCCATCGCTTCGGCCACCGCGATGTGATCGGCGTGAGCGGGCTTCTCGTCTGCCTCGCCTTGCCCTTGCTGACCCTCGCGCCGAATGTCTGGTGGCTTGGCGCGGCGCTCCTGTTTTTCGGTGCATCCCTCGGTGTGGTCGACGTCGCCATGAATGCGCATGCGGTCGACGTCGAGAAGCAGCAGGGCAGGCCGATGATGTCGGGCTTCCACGGGCTTTTCAGCGTCGGAGGTCTGGCCGGCTCCGCCGGTATGGCGGCCTTGCTTCGGTTCGGTGCGCCATTGACCGGCAGTGCCATCGCGGTCTCCGTGCTGATGCTGCTCATCGTGGGTACCCAGTGGCGACACTTCCTTGTCCGGCACGACGATGGCTCGGGCGACGTGCATGCGGGCTTCCGTATGCCGAGTGGCGCCGTCTTCCTGCTTGGCTTCCTGTGCATGGTCGTCTTCCTTGCGGAAGGTGCGATGCTCGACTGGAGTGCGGTATTCCTGCGCTTCTCGCGTGGTTTCGATCCTTCCGTGGCTGGCCTGGGGTACGCGGCGTTCTCCGTCGCCATGGCGATCGGGCGCCTGCTGGGCGATCGCATCACGGCCTCGCTGGGAGCGACCACCATCGTGCGGATGGGCAGCCTGATCGCCGCGGCCGGCTTCTTCCTTGCCACGCTGTTGCCCTGGGGCCCCGTCGCCTTGCTGGGTTTCGTCCTGGTCGGTATCGGCGCGTCGAACATCGTGCCTGTCCTGTTCAGCGCGGCGGGGCGGCAGAAGAACACCTCGCCGGGTATCGCCATCGCCACGGTCACCTCGCTGGGGTATGCGGGGATGCTGGCCGGGCCCGCGGTCATCGGTTTCGTCGCCCACGCCAGCAGCCTTTCGATCGCCCTGGCGGGGGTCGCCAGTCTGCTCGTCGTGGTTTCCCTTTGCGCCTCCATCGTGCGCCGTTGAACGGAGTTTTCCATGCATAAGAAACGCGATGTCGTGATCTTCGATTTCGGCGGTGTCCTGATCGACTGGAACCCGCGCTACCTCTATCGCAAGCTGTTCGGTGACGATGAACAGGCGATGGAAACCTTCCTTGCCGAAGTCACCACGCCGGAATGGAACCTGCGACAGGACGCGGGTCGTTCATGGGATGAGGCGGTTCGCCTTCTTACCGATGAGCATCCCACCAAGGCCGAACTGATCGCCGCCTATCAGCACCGCTGGGAAGAAACCCTGGGCGGCGCCATCGACGACAGCCTGCACATCCTGCGTGAGCTGAAAGAGGCGGGTCATCCGCTGTATGGCCTGACCAACTGGTCGCACGAGACCTTTCCGTTCGCGCGGGAACGCTTCGATTTCCTGGGCCTGTTCGACGGCATCGTCGTGTCGGGCGAAGAGGGCATGATCAAGCCCGACCCCAGGCTTTACCAGACACTGCTCGAGCGATATGACATCGATCCGGCGACGGCCGTCTTCATCGATGACAACAAGGCCAATGTCGACGCCGCCGACGCCCTGGGCATTCATGGCATCCATTTCCACACGCCGCGTCAGTTGCGCGACGAACTGATTGCCCTGGGTTTCCTGTCGGCATGAATGCGTCGGTCGACATTACGCTGCCTCGCGAGCGTCAGCAGCTGATCCTCGAGCGTCTGCGACGCGACGGGAAAGTCGTGGCGGCGGAACTCGCGCAGGAATTCCGGGTGTCGGAAGACTCCATCCGGCGTGATCTGCGCGATCTGGCGGGGCAGGGTCTGTGTCGGCGCGTTTACGGTGGCGCGTTACTGGCGGTGAGCATTCCGCCGCTGGGCGAGCGCCATGCGGAGCGCACGGAACTGAAGCGGGCGCTTGCACGTACCGCGATCGGTCTGGTCGGTAGCGGCCAGATTCTTTTCATCGACGCGGGCTCGACCAACACGGTTCTGGCGAGGATGCTGCCGGAGCACCATGACCTGACCGTGGTGACCAACGCCCCCGACGTCGCCCTCGCGGTGCTGGGACGACCCGGTTTCGACGTGATCCTGCTCGGCGGCAAACTCGATCCGGCCATCGGTGGCGCGATCGGCTCACGTACGGTGCGACAGGCGCAGGATATTCGCGCCGATCTGTGTTTCCCGGGCGTCTGCGCCATCGATCCGCAACGCGGCTTATGGACGTACGACGAGGAAGAAACCGTCTTCAAGCAGGCGATCATCGAGGCGAGTGGTGAGACGGTGGCGATCGCCACCCCGGACAAGCTGGTGGCCTCGGCGACACATCACACGGCGCCGATCAGCGGCGTCTCGCATCTGGTGGTGGCGGCGGATACGGATCCGGCAGTGGTGGAGCGGTATCGGGTGGCGGGCGTGACGGTGCACCTGTAATCGTCAACAGGTACGGCTCCCACCGGGGTGTGATCGCCGGGTGGGAGCCAAGCCTGCTGGCGATGCTCTTTCCGGACTAAGGAAAGAGCCGATCCATCAGCCGGCCTTCTTCCTGGCCAGACGTAGCCACGTATCGACCACGGTATCCGGATTCAACGACACCGACTCGATGCCCTGTTCCATCAGCCACTCGGCAAGGTCCGGATGATCCGACGGGCCCTGGCCGCAGATGCCGATGTACTTGCCCTTGGCCTTCGCGGTCTTGATCGCCATGGCCAGCAGCTTCTTCACCGCCGGGTCGCGCTCGTCGAACAGGTTGGCGACGATGCTTGAGTCGCGGTCGAGGCCGAGGGTCAGCTGGGTGAGGTCGTTCGAGCCGATCGAGAAGCCGTCAAAGATGTCGAGGAACTCGTCCGCCAGCAGGGCGTTGGAAGGGACCTCGCACATCATGATGACCTTCAGGTCGTGCTCGCCCTGGACCAGGCCGTTCTTGCGCAGTACCTCGATGACCTTGCGGCCTTCGTCCAGCGTGCGGACGAACGGAATCATGACCCAGACGTTGGTCAGGCCCATGACCTCGCGCACGTACTTGGCGGCCTTGCACTCCAGCGCGAACGATTCGGCGAAGTCCGGCGAAACATAGCGGCTGGCGCCGCGATAGCCGATCATCGGGTTTTCTTCATGCGGCTCGTAGCGCGAACCGCCGAGCAGACCCGCGTACTCGTTCGACTTGAAGTCGGACAGGCGCACGATCACCGGCTTCGGGTAGACGGAGGCGGCGATCGTCGAGATGCCTTCGGCGAGGCGGTCGACATAGAAGGAGACCGGATCCTTGTAGCCGGCGATGCGCGCGTCGATCCGGGCCCGGGTCTCGGCATCCTGCTTGCCGTACTCCAGCAGCGCCCTGGGATGCACGCCGATGTGGCTGGCGATGATCATTTCGAGGCGGGCCAGACCGATACCCGCGTTCGGCAGCATGCCGAAGTCGAAGGCGCGCTCGGGGTTGGCCACGTTCATCATGATCTTGAGCGGGGCCTCCGGCATCGCGCCGAGGTCGGCGGTGATGCGGTCGAACTTCAGCAGGCCTTCGTAGATCGTGCCGGTATCGCCTTCGGCGCAGGAGACGGTGACTTCCGCGCCATCCGGGATCGACTCCAGCGCATTGCCGCAACCGACCACCGCGGGCACGCCCAGCTCGCGGGCGATGATCGCCGCATGGCAGGTACGACCGCCGCGGTTGGTGACGATGGCCGCGGCACGCTTCATCACCGGCTCCCAGTCGGGGTCGGTCATGTCGGCCACCAGCACGTCACCGGGCTGCACCTTGTTCATATCGGCCAGCGACCGGATGACGCGAGCCTTGCCCGAACCGATCTTCTGACCGATGGCGCGGCCTTCGGTCAGGACCTTGCTCTTCTCGTTGAGCTGGAAACGCTCGAGCGTGGTCGCGTGCGAGCGCGACTTCACGGTCTCGGGGCGGGCCTGCACGACGTAAAGCTTGCCGGTGTTGCCGTCCTTCGCCCACTCGATGTCCATCGGGCGGCCGTAGTGCTTTTCGATGACGAGGGCCTGGCGCGAGAGCTCCTCGACGTCGGCATCGTCAAGGCAGAACCGATGACGCAGCTCGGCCGGGGTTTCTTCGATGCGCACGCGCTCGCCGGGCTCATCGGAATAAACCATGCGCTGCTGCTTGGCGCCCAGGCTGCGGCGCAGGACGGCAGGCTTGCCTTCCTTGAGCGTGGGCTTGAAAACGTAGAACTCATCCGGGTTCACCGCACCCTGGACCACCATCTCGCCCAGACCGTACGAGCCGGTGACGAAGACGACGTCACGGAAGCCGGATTCGGTGTCGAGCGTGAACAGTACGCCCGACGCACCGACATCCGAGCGGATCATCAGCTGCACGCCGGCGGACAGGAAGACGTCCTCGTGCTTGAAGCCCTGGTGCACGCGATAGGCGATGGCCCGGTCGTTGTACAGGGAGGCGAAGACTTCCTTGACCTTATGCAGTACGTCGTCGATGCCGACCACGTTGAGGAAGGTTTCCTGCTGGCCGGCGAACGAGGCGTCGGGGAGATCCTCGGCCGTGGCGGAGGAACGCACGGCCACGGCGATGTCGTCGGCGCCGGCATCCTTGCAGAGCTTGATGTAAGCGTCGCGGATGGCCTGCTCGAGGTCGGCGGGCAGGGCGGTGTCGACGATCCAGCCACGGATTTCCTTGCCGCCGCGAGTCAGTTCATCCACATCGTCCACGTCGAGCGTGGCCAGGCGCTCCTGGATCCGCTTCGCGAGGCCGCTCTTTTCGAGGTAGGTCTGGAAGGCGTCGGCCGTGGTGGCGAAGCCACCCGGCACGGAGACACCCAGTTTCGCCAGGTTGCCGATCATCTCGCCGAGGGAGGCGTTCTTGCCACCCACCTTGCCGAGGTCGGTCATGCGTAGCGCGTCGAGCCAAAGTACCAGGTCGCTCAAAGGAAGTTCCTCACATCGGTTGGGCGGCGGGCCGCGCTGGAAAAATCGGCGCATTGTCGCGGTGGTATGGTCTGGCTGACAAGCGGCGATGCACAAATCGCCCGTGATAATGCGGGGTGGATGGTTATGAAGACGTATTGGTCTTAAGGTGGCGGTCACGGAACCAACCCAAGGAAACCGTTCGATGCGGCGTACCGTCTTCTTCATTTCCGACTCCACCGGCATTACGGCCGAGACCATCGGCAACAGCATGCTCGCCCAGTTCGACGGGGTGCAGTTCGATACCCACCGGCTGCCCTTCATCGACAACGCGCAGAAGGCCGAAGCCGCCTCGCTCCGGATCAAGACCAAATACGCGCAGGACGGACACCGCCCCATCGTCGTCAATACGATGACCTCGAGGGCACTGTGCGACATCGTGGCGGGTAGCGGCGCGCTGATGCTTGACGTGTTCGCGCCTTTCATCGAGCCGCTCGAGGCGGAACTGGGGGCCAAGCAGTCGGGTGCGGTGAATCGCTCCCATGGTCTGGTCGATTTCGAGCGTTACGAGGCTCGCATCGAGGCGACCAACTACGCCCTGGCTCACGACGATGGTCTGGACGTGGACTACAACCAGTCCGATGTCGTGCTCGTGGGCGTGTCGCGGTCCGGCAAGACGCCGACCTGCCTCTACATGGCCTTGCATTACGGCGTCTGTGCCGCCAATTATCCGCTCACGGACGACGATCTCGACAAGCTGGAACTGCCGACGCGCCTCCGCCCCTATCGCAGCCGGCTCTTCGGGCTCACCATCGACCCGGTCCGCCTGGCGCAGATCCGCGAGCAGCGCCGTCCCGGCAGCCGCTACGCCACGTTGAAACAATGCCGCTGGGAACTGGAGCAGGCCGATAAGGTGATGCGGCGGGAGAACATCCCGGTCCTCAACACGACGCACACCTCGATCGAGGAAATCTCGAGCAAGATCTTCGAATACCTGGGGATCGAGCGACACATGTATTGACCGAGCCACGGTTTACGGAGACCCGCCCACGTTATGACCGCCGTCATCGACCGCCCAACGCCGCTGATCCCGGGACGCTTCGAGTTCCTGATGGGTCTGTATGCGGAGAACTACCACCGGCTGGCGCGCCTGTTCGCGCCACAGCGGCTGACGCCCGGCCGGTACATTTCCGATGTGGACGATGGGCTGAAGGTGCGGCTGGACGTGCAGGAAAAGCATCCGTACACGCTGGAGCTCGAGCTGACCTATGACTTCGTCGACGAGGTCACCGGGCAGCCGTCGCCGTCCGCGCAGCTCCGCATGTACACGGATGCCCACGTGGCCGAAGCGATGCATTGCCATCCCGGTCGTAAGCTGTCGCAGGTACTGGGGCCGTTTCCGGCGGCACATACGGTGTTTCAGCATCGCCTGAGGATGAACGGGTTTCTCAGCCGCTGGCTGGAATACCTGGCCGAGCAGGGCCATTCGATCGGGACGCTGGCGCGTGTCGACGACCCGCTTCCGTAGGAGCGCGCCTCGCGCGCGAAAGCTTTTCGCGACGAGATCAGGTTGTGTATGTATCGAGGGGCGGAACCGGTCGCGCGCGGGGCGCGCTCCTACATTTGGGGAAAAATTGCAGGCAAAAAAAATCCGCCAGATGGCGGATTCCTTTTAGAAGTAATGGCGGAGCGGACGGGACTCGAACCCGCGACCTCCGGCGTGACAGGCCAGCATTCTAACCGACTGAACTACCGCTCCACACTACGTTCCAACTCTTCCAACAACTACCAACTTCTCCGTCCATTCACTTCCTGGCGGACCAGAAAGTGGCGTCCCCACGGGGATTCGAACCCCGGTCGCCACCGTGAAAGGGTGATGTCCTAGGCCTCTAGACGATGGGGACGTCTTAGAAGTTGGTGGAGCCAGCCGGGATCGAACCGGCGACCTCCTGCATGCCATGCAGGCGCTCTCCCAGCTGAGCTATGGCCCCCTGCTGGAAGCCGCAAAGATTACGTCCGACCCGTCGCTTCGTCAAGCATTCGTTACACTTTTTTTGAATTTATTTTCGACAAATTCAGAATGACGAGGTGCAGCAATCACTTGCGTGTGTCATGCATCGATCGTTGTTTTGGCTGCCGCGTCCCTCGATCACGAAACACGGGTTAACCTGTCTGTTCGCACACACAGGGACAAGCATGCACGGCATCGTTTTCATCCAGGATCTCGCCACGGTGATGCTCGTCGCCGGACTGACGACGGTTATTTTCCAGCGTCTCCGGCAGCCGGTCGTGCTTGGCTACATCATCGCGGGTTTGCTGATCGGGCCGCACACGCTGCCGGTGATCTTCATCCACGACGAACAGACGATTCGAACGCTGTCCGAACTGGGCATGATCCTGCTGCTGTTCGCGCTCGGTCTCGAGTTCAGTCTTAAGAAGCTGCGCGCGGTCGGCGGAGCGGCGCTCGTGGCCGCGTTCTCCGAAATCGTGCTGATGGTCTGGATCGGTTACGAGATCGGCCGGTTCTTCGGCTGGTCGGCGATGGATTCGATCTTCCTGGGCGCGATGCTTTCGATCTCGTCGACGACGATCATCATGAAGGCGCTCGAAGACCTGGGGCTGAAACGCGAGCGCTTCGCACAACTCATGTTCGGGATCCTCATCGTCGAGGATCTGCTCGCCATCGTGTTGATGGCCTTGCTCACTGGTATCGCCAGCACCGGCGGCGTCGAGGCGGGGCAGGCCTTCGCCGCGATCGGTCGCCTCGGTCTGTTCATGGCCGTCTCGCTGGTGGTCGGACTGCTGCTGGTACCGCGCGTCGTCGACTACATCGCGCGGGTCAGTCGCAACGACGTGCTGCTGGTCGCCGTGCTGGGTATCTGCTTCGGTTTCTGCCTGCTGGTCACCGAAATGGGCTACAGCGTGGCGCTGGGGGCTTTCATGATCGGCGCGATCGTCGCCGAGTCGGACAGCGTGGCGCGCGTCGAGCGGATTATCATGCCGGTGCGCGACATGTTCAGCGCGATCTTCTTCGTCGCTATCGGCATGCTGATCGATCCGGCGCTGCTGGCGCAGTACGCGTGGCCGATCACCATCGTCACCATCGCGGTCGTCGTGGGTAAGGTCATTACGTGCAGCTTCGGCAGCTTCGTCGCCGGCAACGATGGCCGCACCTCGCTGCGGGTCGGCATGGGGCTGGCGCAGATCGGTGAATTCTCCTTCGTCATCGCTTCGCTGGGTCTCACGCTCAAGGTCACGAGCAATTTCCTCTATCCCGTCGCGGTGGCGGTCTCCGCCATCACGACGTTCCTTACGCCCTATCTGATGCGCGCGTCCGATCCGCTGGCGAGTTTCCTCGCGCGCAAGCTGCCGTCACGGGTGACCGGCGTGTTCGGCGCCTATACGGAGTGGATGGGTAGCCTGGGCCTGCAGGGGCAGGGCGCCATCGTGATGAAAATGATCCGCCGGCTGGTCTGGCACGTGATCATCAACACGGCGCTGGTGGTCGCGGTGTTCATCGCGGCGGCCTTCGCTTATCGCCGGGGCTTCCTCCATCTGGACATCGTCAGCACCGATGCGACCGTTCAGCGCACTCTCGCCTGGTCGCTGGCGGCGCTGGTCTCGCTGCCGATGATCGTGGCGACCTACCGCAAGGCCGAGGCGCTGGGCATGCTCCTGGCCGAACTGTCGGTGCCCGACCGCTTCGGCAGCCGGACCTACCGGATCCGGGCGATCCTGGCCCGCATCGTTCCTTTGATGTCCATGCTGATCATGGGCTTGCTGGTCGCGGCGCTGGCCTCGACGATCCTGCCGCCGCGGGAGGTCGCGGGGGTGCTGATACTGGTCGGCATCGGCCTGGCGTGGCTGCTCTGGCGGGTGCTGGTGCAGGTGCACGCCCGGCTTCAGACGGCCCTTCGCGACACCCTGGACAAGCCCGGGCAAGACCACCATGAGTGACCCGTGTCCCGTTTTTTGAAAGGTTTCTGAACTTTCCATGTGAAACCTTGTCTTTCGACCCGTCATTGCAAGCAGGATGCGAACCACCGCACAATGGCGATTCTGCCTCCACAAGGAGGTGTAAACCGGCGGCGTCGCCGAATCTTTCCAAGAGAGGGAGTATTCAATGAAGCACTTTTTGCGTCCCACGATGACGGCCGTCGCCCTGGCGGTTGCGCTGGGTACGGCTGCGGGCGCATCCGCCCAGGCCGCCAAGCCGGCTGCCTCCGCGGCACCGGTCGATAAGCAGAAGGCCAGCTACGTCGTGGGTTGGGACCTTGCCAGCTCGCTTCCGCCGCTCGTCGCGAAGGAAGTGGATGCCGCCACGGTAGCCAAGGCTCTGCAGGCTGCCCTGTCGGGCCAGAAGCCGACCATGTCGGAGGCGGAAGCCAAGTCCGTCCGTGAGGCCTTCGTGGCCCAGCTGAAGGTCAAGGCCGAGGCTGAGTACAACAAGGTCGCGACCCAGAACAAGACCGAAGGCGACGCCTTCCTGGCGAAGAACAAGTCGGCTCCGGGCGTGAAGGTCACGGCCTCCGGCCTGCAGTACCAGGTCGTCCAGGCCGGTACCGGTCAGCGTCCGGGCCCGAACGACACGGTCAGCATCAACTACACCGGTACGTTCGTGAACGGCGAGAAGTTCGACTCCTCGGCCGACCACCAGCCGCCGGGTGCGGCCCAGATCCCGCTCGCCGCGGTGATCCCGGGCTTCCGCGAAGGCCTGCAGCTGATGCAGACCGGCGGCAAGTACAAGCTGTTCATCCCGTCGAACATCGCTTACGGCGCCAAGCCGGAGAACGGCTTCCCGCCGAACGCGACGATCATCTTCGACGTCGAACTGCTGAAGACGGGTCCGACGCCTGCTGGTCAGGGTCCGGGCGCCGGTCCGGCTCCGGGCGCGGGCGGCAAGTAAGCCCCAGCCGTACAAGCGACACCCGAGGGCGCGGAGCAATCCGCGCCCTTTTTCTTTGGCCCGGTTTCTTTGATCCGCGGCACCGGCGGATTACAATCGACTGTTACCACATGCTCGCCTGAGCTTCCTGGAGCCGCATGAACGCCTCGATGTCCAGATTCCGACTCGCGGAACGCCGCCGTGGCTGACCACGACGACGATCGCCTGACCGAGCTCGAGGTGCGTCTTTCCTTCATCGACGACACGGTGAACGGACTTTCTTCCGCCGACACGGAAATCGCCCGGCGACTGGACCGGCTGGAGCGCGCGGTGCGCGACCTTCGCTCGGATCTGGTCAACATGCGCACCGGCGTTGGCAGCGACGCGGCGAACGAACCGCCGCCCCCGCATTACTGAAACACGGAACGAGTCTTACCGAATGGCAGAGTCCCTGCGCGACCAGTTGTTGAAGAGCGGCCTCGTAAAGGAAGTCCGCGAAGAAAAGCGTGCGTCCACGCCGCCACCGAAACAGGGTGGCGCGAGCGGTCAGCCTTACGCGGGCAACAATCCGCGTCATGGTGGCAAGCCGAAGCAGGGGCAGGGTGGCCGGCCTCAGGGTGACCGCGCCGGCGGCGGTAAGGGCGCGGGAAACAACCGTCCGCAGGAAGGACGACGCGGACAGGCTGCTGGCCGGCCGCAGAGCGCGAAGCCGGCACGCACCGATGGCGAGATGGATCTGGCCAGGGCCTATGCCATTCGCGCGCAGACGGAATCGGCCGAGCGTCGCAAGGCGGAGGCTGAAGCCGCTGAAGTGGCGCGCCTGCGTAAGGAAAAGAAACGCAAGGTTGAAGAGTTGCTCAAGGGTAAAGCGCTCAACCTGGCTGACGCCGATCAGGTGCGTCACTTCCCGTACGGTGAAAAGATTCGTCGCGTGCACGTCGATGCCGCGCAGCTCACCGCGATCAACGCGGGCGAACTGGGTGTCGTCCAGCAGGGCGGTCGTTACCTGGTAGTCGACAAGGCCGTCGTTGACGCGCTACGCGAGCTCGCGCCGGAGTTCATCGCGTTGATGGTGGATCCGAACGCGGTGAGCGAGGCGGATGACGGCGTGCCTGACGATCTGATGTGGTGATTCGGGGGTGAGTCGGGCCGCTTGCGCGGCCCTCGCCCCCCAGGATGATCTCGCGCCGTTATGCGGGCGGGCTCGACAGCTCCGGGTTATCCCAGCCTTCCTTCTTCGCGAAGCGCGCGCCGTGCTTCTGTTCGAGCTTCGCCAGGCGCTCGCGGATCGCCGCCACGCCTTCGGTGCGCACGTACTGAATCGGGCCGCCCCGGAACGGCGCAAAGCCGGTGCCGAAGATCACGCCGGCATCCAGGAGGTCGGCATCGTCCACCACGCCTTCGGCCAGGCAGGCGATGGCCTCGTTGACCATCGGCAGGATCATGCGGTCCTGGATATCGGCCGGCGGCACATAGTCGGGATCGACATCCGGTTTGTCCGGCTTGCCTTCCTTCCAGACGTAAAGGCCTTCGCCGTCTTTCTTGCCGCGTTTGTTGGCGGCGAGCTTTTCCTCGAGGCCTGCCGGGATTTCCAGACCGAGGAAGGGTGCCAGTTCCTTGCCCACCGAGGCGCATACGTCGAGGCCGACCGTATCGGCCAGCTCGATCGGCCCCATCGGCATGCCGAACTTCTTCGCCTCGCGGTCGAGCACCGGGCCGGGCACGCCTTCGTTGTAGAGGCGCATCGCTTCCATCAGATAGGGCATGAGGATGCGGTTGACCAGGAAGCCGGGCGTGCCCTTGACCGGAACCGGCAGCTTGCCGATGGCCTTGCAGAAGGCCAGCGCGCGCTTCTCGATCGCCGGATCGAGCGCGTCGTGGCGCACGACTTCGACCAGCGGCATCTGCGCCACGGGATTGAAGAAGTGCAGCCCGAGGAAGCGCTGCGGTGCCTTCAGGCCCTGGCGCAGTTCATCGAGCGGGATCGACGACGTATTGCTCGCGAGGATCTCGTCCGACTGGAACTGTGGCTCGATGGTCGCGTACAGGGCGTGCTTCGCTTCCGGGTTCTCGAAGATCGCCTCGATCGCGAGGTCGGCATCGGCGACGCCCTTACCCTCGACGTCGGCGCGCAGGCGCGCGACGGCGGCTTCGAATTTGGCCGGTGCTTTCAGCTTCTTCTCGAACAGCGTGCGGGCCCGCGCGATCGCCGGCTCGACGAAGCGCAGCTCGCGGTCCTGCAGCGTCACGTCGAACCCTTTCAGTGCGGACCAGGCGGCGATGTCGCCACCCATGGTGCCGGCGCCGACGACATGCACGTGCTTGATGCCATGGTCGGTGCCGCCGCCGAGGCCCTTGAGGCGTTCCTGCAGGAAGAAGATACGGATGAGGTTGCGCGCGGTGGGCGTGGTGGCGAGCTTCGCCACCGACTTCGCTTCGAGTCTGAGTCGTTGCTGGATGCTCGACCCGCCGCGTGCCCAGACGTCGATGAGCGCGAACGGCGCCGGGTAATGTTCTTTACGTACCTTGGCCGCCGTCTGCTTGCGCACCATCGGCGCCAGGATCGCGCGTGCGGGCAGGGTGTTGGTCGCCCAGGCCTTCGCGCGCTGCGCGAGCGGGCGCCGTGTGGGGCGGCGTGCGAGCTGTCTGGCTTCCGCGAGCAGTTCGTCCGGGCGGGCGACGCGGTCGACCAGCCCGACCGCTTTGGCGCGACGGGCGTTGAACGGCTTGCCCGTAAGCATGGCCGGCAGCGCATCGGGCGCACCGATCAGACGTGGCAGGCGCGCCGATCCGCCCCAGCCCGGATGGATGCCGAGCATCACTTCCGGCAGGCCGATCTTCGTCGCCTCGTCGTCGGCGGCGATGCGCAGGCGGCAGGCGAGGGCCAGTTCGGTACCGCCGCCCATGCAGGCGCCGTGGATGGCGGCCACCGTCGGACACGGCAGGCGGGCGAGGTTATCGAAGACACGCTGGCCGTTCTCGATGTTCTCGAGCACCGTGCCGGTGTGCGCGTACTCGACGAATTCGCGGATATCGGCGCCTACCGCGAACCCGGAAGGCTTGGCGGAATGAATCACCACGCCGCGAGGGCCCTCGATGGTGAGGCGCTCGACGAGCTTGTCCAGTTCATCCAGGACCTCGCGGGACAGCGCGTTGGCGCTGGAACCCTCGCGGTCGAACGTCAGGACGACGATGCCGTCGTCGCCCACGCTGGTCTTCCAGTGCTTGAATCGGAGTCCTTCGAACATGGCGGCGTCGTGCGGTGGCGAATGAGCGCATCACCATACCTTCCCGCCGGGCCGAATGCGAGATACCCGCCCGTATGGTGGGCGAATTCACGTCGGTGACTGGCGGACTCCCCTGTATTGGATCGATACTGAACGTCTCTTCATCCAGCGATGCCTCATGCCACCCGATGCCCTAGCAGCCACGGACGTCTTCGACCGGATCCTCGCGGCACCGGGCCCGTTGGTCGCCTTGCAAGCGCCCGATCTGGCCTCGCTGGTCGACCAGTTCCGGCTGGTCGCACGCCGGTCGGGGCAGGCGGTTTATCTGTGGCGGAATGCCGAGGGTCTGGTCAGCCTTCGCGACGCGCAGATGCGCGTTCCCGGTTGCCTCCGACTGGGCGACGCACTTCGCTACATCCTGCAGAGCCTGCACTTCGGGGTGTACCTGCTGGACATGCCGCCGGGCGTGCCCAGTGCGACGGACGGTGCGTTGCTGCGGCAGCTGGCGCGGACCAGCACCGGCCATGTGCGGCGCGTGGTCCTGATCGGGGCCAGCGCGAGCCTGCTGGCGACTTTCGAAGACGACGTGGTCCAGGTCGACGCCGACTGGCGCTCCCGCACGGCGGCGCCGCGCCTGCGCGACGGCCGCTGGATCGTCTGACGTCGTGGCCACCATTTCCGAGCCCCTTGGCGTTCTCATCTTTACCCCGCGTCGCGATGTGCGGCGTGCCATCTTCGATGCCCTCGACCTCGACGGCGATTTCGTGCTGCTCAGTGCGCGCGATGCCGCCCAGCTCGAAACCCTGATGGCCGACGCGCCGCCGTTGCACGTGATCGTGGTCGGGGAAAATGACAGTGCCGATATCGCCCAGGGCCTTCGCATCCTGCGCGCATCCCCGGCATACGCTTCACTGCCTGCGGTATACGTCGTCGACGATATGCCGGGCGTCGCACCCGAGGGGGGTGTCGACTGGCTACGCGAAGGCGCCATTCCCACCGAACTGGCCCAGCGAGTGCGTCAGGCGACCCAGGGAACGACGGCGTCGGCCGTGCCGGCCACGCCCATCCGCGACTACCGCTTTGCCTTCGATGCGGGTGCCGCGTGGGTGATCGCTTCCACGCCGGACGGCTGCATCGTCGAGACCGGAGAAGCCATGGAGCGTCTCTGCGCGGGCGACGGACCGGTGCAGGGGCGGACCCTCGCGGAGCTCTTCGACCTCGCCCATGACGCCACATGGCCGCTTCCGGACGGCGACGCCATCGCATGTACGTTGCGCCGCCGCGACGGTGTCGAGATCACCGGCGAGATCGACGTGCGTCACCGCAAGGATCATGGCGAACACCGCATCGCCGTGGGCTTCCGGGACCTGCGCGCCACCGATATGGCGGCGCGGGCCCTGTCGCTGCTCGCCGTGCTCGAAGGTTGTCCCAGTGACGACGAAGGCATGAATGAAGCAGCTGCAATGCTGGCCGACGCGCTCGAACTGGACGTCGTGGCGATCTGGTCGGCCTTGCCCGAAAGCGACGCCGGCCCTGAGATTCTCGCCCGGATCTGGAACGGTCCCTCGCCCGCGACCTGGCCGGAGGCCGGCGATCTGCCGCTGTTGCGGGTATGTCTGGGCGGCGAGTCGCTCTCGCGTCTGGTCGAGGGCGAAGGGGCCGCGCTGAGCGACCCGCTCATCGAGGCGCTCGGCCTCACCGCGTTCGCGCTGCTGCCCCTTCTGGATGAACGGCGCAGTGTGCTGGGTGCCATGCTTGCCGGGCGTCGTCGCAGTGGCGGTGACGGCCGTGTACTGGCTCAGGCGCTGCGCGCCGCGACGGCGCGTTTCGCGTCGGCGCTGGAATTGCGCCGGGCACGGGAGCAGGGCCGGGTGCGTGGCCTGATCGACACCCTGACCGGATTGCCCAACCGTCTGCTGTTCAACGATCGCCTCGAGACCACCATCCGTGAGGCGGAACGTACGGGTGAACTGTTCGCGACGTTGCTCGTCGACCTCGACCGGTTCAAGAGCATCAACGAGTCGCTCGGTCATGCCGTCGGCGACCAGGTGCTCAATGCCGTCGCGCGCCGCCTGCGTGCCAGCGTCCGCGCGTCCGACACCGTGGCCCGGTACGCGGGCGACGAGTTCACCATGATCCTGCGCCACATCATCAAGCGCGACGACGTGCTCCGCATCGCGGAGAAGGTCGTGCAGACGATGGAGATGCCGCTTGCCCTGGACGACGGCTCGGAGCTGCAGGTCACCGTGTCGGTCGGCATCTCGTTTTTTCCCGACGATGCCGCCGAAGGCGAGTTGCTGCTGCGTCACGCCGATGAAGCCATGTACGGCGCGAAAAGCCTCGGCCGCAACAACTATCAGATTTACGCGGCGAGCGTGGATGCTTCGCAGCAGCAGAACGCCGAGCTCAAATCGCGGCTTCGGCATGCCGTCCGTAACAACGAGCTTCGCGTGTTCTATCAGCCCCAGGTGGCCGCGGCGAGCGAAGACATCGTCGGCATGGAGGCTCTCGTCCGCTGGGAGCATCCCGAGCTGGGCATGATCAGTCCGGCGTTCTTCATTCCCCTGGCGGAGGCGAGTGGCCTCATCGTGCCGATCGGCGAATGGGTCCTGCGAACGGCGTGCGCTCAGGCCAAGACGTGGGAGGACCGGTTCGGCCTCAAGCTGCGTCTGGGTGTGAATCTGTCCGCGGTGCAGCTGATGCAGCCGAACCTTGCCGAGGTGGTGGCCACGGCCCTCCGCGATACGGGCTTCCCCGCACACCTGCTGGAGCTCGAGGTGACCGAGAGCATCAGCGTGAAGACGGTGCCGCATCTGGTCGAGACCCTCGATGCGCTGCATGCCATGGGCTGCCATATCGCCATCGACGATTTCGGTACCGGCGCCGCCTCGCTCGATTATTTGCGGCGCCTGCCGGCGGACCGGATCAAGATCGACCAGAGCTTCGTGCGCAACATCGGTGTCGATCCCGACGACGAGGCCATCGTGCGCGCCACGATCGACATGGCACATCGCCTGAAGCGGGGTGTCGTGGCCGAGGGCGTCGAGATCGAACAGCATCTGCAATTCCTGCGCGCCAACGGCTGCGATGAATTGCAGGGCTATCTGTTCTGCCGCCCGCTGCCGGTGATCAGCTTCGAAAAGCTGCTGGGCGAGCGGGAGCGCATCATCCATGACGCGAGGGCCGCGGTTCCCGCCTGACGGAAGCAAAAGGCGAGGACCAAACTTGTGGTTCAGCCAGCGGTCCGCATATTTTCCGGATGCGACGGGAGGGGAAGGGCGAATGAACTTGCCCTCCCTGAGCTTGTCTCAGCTGCGCCCGCGACGGCCCCGAAAGAGTTAAGGAGACGGCCCGGATGGGCGAAAACGAACTGGATCAAGCACTTGTTGAACGTGTGCAGCAAGGAGACCGCCGCGCCTTCGACCTGCTTGTCCGAAAATACCAGCACAAGGTGATTGCGCTGATCTCGCGCTACGTGCATGACCGGACCGAGTGCGAGGACATCGCCCAGGAAGCTTTCGTGCGTGCGTGGCGCGCCCTGGCCTCCTTCCGTGGCGAAAGCGCGTTTTATACGTGGCTGTACAAGATCGCCGTGAATACGGCGAAAAATCACCTGGTAGCCATGGGACGCCGCCCGCCCACGGGAGACATCGACATCGAGGATGCGGTTTACGTGCCGGGCGCCACGCGCATGCACGAAAGCGCCACCCCCGAGCGCGAACTCATGCGTGAGCAGGTGGAACAAACGGTATTTTCTACTGTCCAAGCCTTGCCTGAAGAACTTCGGGTCGCGATCACCCTGCGCGAGGTGGACGGCAAGAGCTACGAGGAAATTGCCGCCGCCATGGACTGTCCCATCGGGACTGTCCGTTCGCGTATTTTCAGGGCTCGCGAAGCCATCGACGAAAAACTGCGGCCGTTGTTGTCCGACCGCGAGGATCACAGCCCATGAGTGAAGCCAATCGGGAAATTCTTTCCGCCGGTATGGACGGAGAGCTGTCACGGGAGGAACTCCGCTTCCTGTTGCGCCGCATCGAGGCCGATGCCGGTCTGGCGGACGTCTGGTCGCGTTATCACGCGGGACGTGACGGTCTTCGCGGTGAGGACCGGCCGTCGGTGTCGCCCGACTTCGCCAGCCGGGTCATGGCGGCTATCGACGCGGAGTCGGTGGTCGTGTCGGCCGCGCCGCGCCGCCGCTGGCTCCACTGGTCCGCCGGTGGCGCGATTGCCGCGAGCGTGGCCGTGGCCGCGCTGATGTTGTCGCAGCCCGCCGGCCGGCACTCGGCCGCGACGGACGTCGCGCAGCACGCCCCGGCGGTGGAAGGCAACGAAGTGGCGGACGTGTCGGCGGCGACGGCTCCCGTAGCGCCTCAGTGGCTGACGGGTAACAACGCCTCGCAGTTCACGCAGAAGGCCGCCTTCGACGGGTCCAGCGAGGGCGGCGCCACGTACCTTCCCCGTTCGATGCCCTATCAGATCCATCGTGCCCGGGCTGCGGAGAGCCCGGACGGCAACGGTTACATGTTGCTGACCCGCCCCGACGGTAGCCGTTATGTCCAGCCGGTGGCCGTCCCGCAGGCTCGCTAGGCCCGGCCCTGGTGGAGCCGCTGCCGGTGTTCAGCCCCGGTGGAAGCCAACCCTGTTGGCGACAGGCTCCCCAGCGCCATATCCCCATCCCCATCATTCCAACCCCGTGCGGCGAATACCGTACGGGCAGCCGTAGCTAAAAAAAGGAGAATTTTGATGGCTTTCTGGCATGTGCGCGCCCTGATGACTGGCGCACTGGTTGTCGCAAGTGCGGGCGCACAGGCGCAGGCGCTGCCGGACTTCACGGGAATCGTGGAAAAGAACGCGCCGGCGGTCGTCCACGTCGAAGCGAAGACCAGCGGGAACAAGAAGGGCAGAGCGGCGCCGGACGGCGGCGCGCAGGACGACCAGCAGGAGCTTCTCCGGCGCTTCTTCGGTATGCCGGGTATGCCGGGCATGCCGGCCCCGCCGCGCGACCAGACGTCGCTGGGCTCGGGATTCATCATTTCCGCCGATGGTTATGTACTGACCAACGACCACGTGGTCGACGAGGCCGACGAGGTCAAGATCCGGCTGCAGGACCGACGCACGTTTACGGCCAGGGTGGTCGGCAAGGACCCTCAGTACGACATCGCGCTGCTCAAGATCGACGGCAGCTCGTTGCCGACGGTATCCATCGGCGACTCGCGCAGCGTCAGGCGCGGCCAGTGGGCGCTGGCCATCGGCTCGCCCTTCGGGCTCGACGCGACGGTCACCCACGGCATCATCAGCGCGGTCGGGCGCAACCTCGGCAGCGGCGACCAGCCCTATACGTCCTTTATCCAGACGGACGTGCCGATCAATCGGGGCAATTCCGGCGGCCCGCTGTTCAACCTCCAGGGCCAGGTGATCGGCGTGAATTCGCAGATCTACTCCACCTCGGGCGGCTATCAGGGCCTGTCGTTCTCGATTCCCATCGACGTCGCCATGAACGTCGTCCAGCAGATCAAGGAAAAGGGCTATGTATCGCGCGGCATGCTGGGTGTGACGGTGCAGCCGGTCGACCAGTTCGTGAAGAACCTCGACCTCCCGGATGCCAACGGGGCGCTGGTCGCCCAGGTCACGCCGGGGAGCGGTGCCGACAAGGCCGGCATCCGCCAGGGCGACGTCATCCTGTCGTTCAACGGGACGCCGATCACCCAGTCGCCCGACCTCCCGCCGCTGGTCGGCATCACGCGTCCGGGGTCGACGGCGAAGGTCGAGATCCTCCGTGACCACAAGAAGCAGACACTCGACGTCAAGGTCGGTGAGTTGCCCCGGGACAAGAACGCGCTGGCCGAAGCCGGTGCGGCCGCCGGCGGTGGGTCGGGCAGCTCGGCGGCTCTGGGTCTGTCCGTTCAGGACATCGATGCGTCCACGCGCTCCGAGCTCGGGCTCAAGCCCGGCGAAGGTGTCGTGGTCAGTAAGGTGACCGGCCGGGCCGCCGCGGGCGCCGGTCTGCAGCCGGGCGACGTGGTGCTGATGGTCAACCAGAAGCGGGTGGGCTCCTCGGCGGCCTTCCGTGACGCGAGCAAGGACATCAAGCCCGGTGATACCGCCATGTTGCTCGTTCGCCGCGACGATGCCACCCGGTTTGTCGGCGTTACCATCCCCAGCGACCGCTGATGCGGCCGTGGGCCACTCGCCGGTCGGCGGCGGGTGGCCTTCCATGCGATAATGCCGGATTCGCAGCGGCCCTCACGGCCGCTGCACGTCGTTCGCGCCGCGAGCGATGGTGAACGTGACCACGGCGCTCCATGGAACTCATCCGCAACTTCTCCATCATTGCCCACATCGACCACGGCAAGTCGACGCTGGCCGACCGCATCATCCAGTTGTGCGGCGGCTTGTCCGAGCGCGAAATGGAAGCGCAGGTCCTCGACAACAACCCGATCGAGCGCGAGCGCGGCATCACGATCAAGGCCCAGTCCGTTTCGCTGCCGTACAAGGCGCGGGACGGCAAGACCTACCAGCTGAATTTCATCGATACCCCGGGCCACGTGGACTTCTCCTACGAAGTCAGCCGTTCGTTGTCGGCGTGCGAGGGCGCGCTGCTGGTGGTGGATGCCGCCCAGGGCGTCGAGGCACAGTCGGTCGCCAACTGCTACACGGCCATCGAGCAGGGCCTGGAAGTCATTCCGGTGCTCAACAAGATCGACCTGCCGACGGCGGACCCGGAGAAGGCCAAGGCCGAGATCGAGGCCGTCATCGGTATCGACGCCAGCGACGCGATCGCTGTCAGCGCCAAGACCGGCCAGAACGTCATTGAAGTGCTCGAGGCAATCATCCATCGCATTCCGGCCCCCAAGGCGGGCGATACGGACAAGCTCCAGGCGCTGATCATCGACTCCTGGTTCGACAACTACCTCGGCGTCGTCTCGCTGGTCCGCGTCATGCAGGGCGAGATCAAGCCGGGCGACAAGATCCTGGTCATGTCCACGGGGCGCACGCACCTGGTCGACGACGTCGGCGTGTTCACGCCGAAGCGTAAAAAGCTCGAAAAGCTTTCCGCCGGCGAAGTCGGCTGGATCAATGCGTCCATCAAGGATGTGCATGGCGCGCCGGTCGGCGACACGCTCACGCTTGCCGGCAAGCCTGCCGAAGCACCGCTGCCGGGTTTCCAGACCATGCAACCGCGCGTGTTCGCCGGTCTGTTCCCGGTGTCCGCCGACGACTATCCGGCACTGCGCGAAGCGCTCGACAAGCTGCGCCTCAACGATGCCGCCATGTTCTTCGAGCCGGAAAGCTCCGAGGCCATGGGCTTCGGCTTCCGCTGCGGCTTCCTCGGCATGCTCCACATGGAGATCGTGCAGGAGCGCCTCGAGCGCGAATACGACCTCAACCTGATCACCACCGCGCCCACCGTCGTGTACGAGGTCGCCAAGACCGACGGTACCGTGCTGGCCATGGACAACCCGGCGAAGCTGCCCCCGCCGCAGCAGATCGTCGAGATCCGTGAGCCGATCATCGTCGCCAACATCCTCACCCCGGGCGAATACGTCGGGAACGTGATCAAGCTGTGCGAGGAAAAGCGCGGCGTACAGCGCACCATCCAATATCTGGCCACCCAGGTGCAGGTGACCTACGAGTTGCCGCTCGCCGAGGTCGTGCTCGACTTCTTCGATCGCCTGAAGTCCGTGTCCCGCGGCTACGCTTCCATGGACTACCACCTGGAGCGCTTCGATCCGGGTCCGTTCGTTCGCGTGGATGTCCTCATCAACGGCGATCGCGTCGACGCGCTCAGCCTGATCGTTCATCGTTCTCACGCGGACCGCCGCGGGCGGGAACTTGTCGAGCGGATGAAGGATCTCATTCCCCGCCAGCAGTTCGACGTGGCTATCCAGGCCGCCATCGGCGCGGCGGTCATTGCCCGCTCCACGGTGAAGGCACTGCGCAAGAACGTTCTCGCCAAGTGCTACGGCGGCGACGTCTCGCGTAAGAAGAAGCTCCTGGAGAAACAGAAGGAAGGCAAGAAGCGCATGAAACAGGTCGGCAGCGTGGAGATCCCCCAGGAAGCCTTCCTTGCCGTGCTCAGGCAGGACAACAAGTAAGCTCGCCGCACGGCGTAACCCCTCGAACTTATGGAAGGCCGGCGCCGGATGCGCCGGAACGGGCCGTCAGGGCCCCTCCACACGACTTACGGAGTTGGCATGGCGTCATTCGATTTTTCCGCGATTCTTCTCGGCCTTACGGTGCTTTTCGGCGTCATCTGGCTGATCGACTGGCTGTTTCTGGCCAAGTCGCGCCGTGCCCGCACCGAAGCGTCGGGTACCGAGCAGCCCGAGCCGTGGCCGGTCGACTGGGCGCGCTCGCTGTTTCCGGTCATCCTCGTCGTGCTGCTGCTGCGCTCGTTCGTCGCCGAGCCCTTCCGGATTCCCTCGGGTTCGATGATGCCGACACTGGACGTCGGCGATTTCATCCTGGTCAATAAGTTCGCGTACGGCCTGCGCATGCCGGCCTTCAACAACAAGCTGCTCGAAAACGGCGAACCGCGCCGCGGCGATGTCGTGGTGTTCCGGTTCCCGGGCTACGTCTGCACGGACGAAAGCGGCCATACGATTCGCAGCGGCGACGTGACCTGCGCCAATCCTCACGAGCCGGTCCCCGGCGAAAACTGGATCAAGCGCGTCATCGGCTTGCCTGGCGACCGTATCGAAACCCGCGGCAGCGAGCTCTACATCAATGGCGAACGCGTCGGTGCCGATGAAATCGGTCCGTTCAAGGGCAGCATGACCCGTCCGGAAGACCGCCTCCTGATGACCTTCGGCTCCAAGCTGTATACCGAGCATCTGGGCAGCATCAACCACACGATCGCGCTGACCCCGGCTTACAACATGCCGATGGACATCCCGAACGACAAGGTGCCGTCCGAAGTACCCAAGGGCTGCTACATCGTCATGGGCGACAACCGCATGAACAGCACCGACAGCCGCTGGTGGGGCTGCATGCCGGAACAGAACCTGGTCGGCAAGGCCTTCTTCGTCTGGCTGGCGTGGCGCGGTCTTGACAACGGCATCCTCGATTTCTCGAAGATGGGCAAGGTCATCCATTGACCGGATTAGTGGCGTCCGTCACGCGGGAGGGCGTTGCGGACGGCCGCGGACAAGGTAATCTGCGCGTATTCACGGGGGGACAACAACGCATGAAATCCAGGCAGTCGGGTATTACCCTTATCGGCTTCGTCATCGTTCTGCTGGTGCTGGGGTTTTTCGCCTTCATGGCGATGAAGCTCGTTCCGTCGTACATCGAGTACATGGGCGTGGTGAAGGCCATGAACCAGATGTCGACCGAGGGCGGCAATGAGGACGTCGGTCAGGCACGTCGTCAGCTCGCTTTCAAGATGAGCTTCCAGTACGTCGACGATTCGACGATCAAGCCGCAGGACGTGACCGTGACCCGGGCCAACAACGGCGCCGTGCTCAACGTGAACTACGACAAGGAAATCCCTTTCCTTTACAACATCTCGTTCCTGTTGCATTTCGACCATTCGGTCCCGCTGAAGAGTGCCGTTGGGCAATAATGAGGCTTCGTGCAGTTTCCGCATTCCTTCCGTAACCCGACCCTGGCCACCCTGGCGCTCACTCACCGAAGCGTCGGGAAGCCGAACAACGAGCGGATGGAGTTCCTCGGTGACGCCCTGCTGGGCGCGATCGTGGCGGAACTGCTTTTCGAGGTTCATCCGAAAGCCAGCGAGGGCGAGCTGTCGCGTCTGCGCGCCCAGCTCGTGAACGGCGAGGCCCTGGCCGTCATCGCCCGTGAACTCGAACTGGGCGACGTCCTCAAGCTCGGCCCGGGCGAGCTGAAGAGTGGCGGTTTCCGTCGCGACTCCATCCTTGCCGACGCGTTCGAGGCGCTGATCGCCGCTGTCTACATGGATGACGGCTTCGATGCCTGCCGCCAGGTCGTGCGCAGGCTTTTCACGCCCCGCGTGGCAGAACTCAAGCGCTCCAGCAAGGACGCGAAAACGCGCCTGCAGGAGTGGCTGCAGGGCAGGGGTTTGCCGCTGCCCACTTACGAACTTACCGACAGCTCCGGCGAAGACCACGCCAAGATCTTCGACGTCAGCTGCTGTATCGACGAACCGGAACCGATCCGCGTGGAGGGACGCGGTGGCAGCCGGCGGGCCGCCGAACAGGATGCCGCGGAAGCGGTGCTGCGCCGATTGCTGGAAAAAAAGACATGAACGACAACGACACCCCCGAGAACGACACCCTCGTCGACGACGACTTCCGCTGTGGCTATGTGGCCCTGTCGGGCCGACCCAACGTCGGCAAGTCCACGCTCCTCAACGCCCTCATCGGCGTTCGTCTGAGCATCGTCAGCCATCGTCCGCAGACGACCCGCCACCGCATCCTCGGCATCTCGACCAAGCCCGAGGGACAGATTCTCTACGTCGACACGCCCGGTCTCCATCGTGGCGCGAAGCGTGCGATGAACCGCAGCATCAACCGCGCCGCCCGCGCTGCGATCACCGAAGTGGACCTCGCGGTGCAGGTGATCGAGGCCGGTCGCTGGACGGATGAAGACGCCGCCATGTACGACGCGCTTGCCCAGCAGGACATGCCGAAGCTGCTGGCGATCAACAAGGTCGACCTGCAGAAGGACAAGACGGCGATGCTGCCGTTCGTGGCCGATCTGATGGCGAAGCATCCGTTCGACGACGTCTATTACGTCAGCGCGCTGAAGTCCAAGGGGCTGGACGGCCTCGAGAAGGGCATCCTCAAGCGTCTGCCGGAGCAGCCCGCGGTGTACGGCGAAGACGAGATCACCGATCGCAGTGAGCGCTTCCTGGCGTCCGAGATGATCCGTGAGCAGCTGATGCTGCGTCTCGACCAGGAGCTTCCGTACGCCACCACGGTCGAGATCGAGCGTTTCGAAGACCGCCCCGACGGGATCGCCGAGGTCCATGCGGTGATCTGGGTCGAGCGTGACGGCCAGAAAGCCATTGTCATCGGTGACGGTGGCGCCCAGCTCAAGGCCATCGGCACGTCCGCACGCAAGGGCATGGAGCACCTGTTCGAGCGTAAGGTGTTCCTCAAACTGTGGGTCAAGGTGCGCGAGGGCTGGGCGGACGACGAAAACCTGCTCAAGCGTTTCGGCTACGAATAAGCCCGACGGGTCTCCCGCGCCATGCGTGTCGAGCAGCAACCCACGTTCGTTCTGCACGCCCGGCCGTACCGGGAAACCTCACTGCTGGTCGAGTGCCTGACCCGCGACCACGGCCGTATCGGCGTGGTCGCGCGCGGCGTGCGTAACGAGCGGGCGCGCCTCCAGAGGGCCCAGCTCGAGCCCTTCCAGCGTCTCGCGTTCGACCTGATCATGAAGGGCGAACTCGCGACGTTGCGTACCGCCGAGCCCTCGGGCGTGGCGCAGCGCCTGACCGGCGACGCCGGCATGGCCGGCCTCTATCTCAATGAGCTCGTGGTCCGCCTCACGGGCCGTCAGGATCCCAATCCCGACCTCTTCGATCACTACGAACGCACCTTGCGGCGCATGGCGGTGGGCGAGCCGCTGGCGTGGACCCTGCGCCGGTTCGAGCGCGACATGCTTGAGGCGCTGGGCTATGCGTTACCGCTCGACATCGACGCGATCGACGGGGAACCGCTCGATCCCTTGCTGACCTATTTCTACGATCCCGAATCGGGCGTCCTGCCCGGACGCGCGGGCGACGCCCGTGGCATTCGTGGCGCCGATCTGCTCGCGCTGGCCGCCGATCAGGCTCCGGATACGGCCGGTCTCGCTTCGCTGCGCCGGATGATGCGTCAGATCATCTCGTTTCATCTCGGCGGGGGAGAGCTGAAAGCGTGGCGCGTGCTGCGCTAAGCGGGGCGCGGCGGAAGGGCGGCGAGGGCCTTTCTCAGCTCGATGCGGAAGCGGTCGATCGCCGCCGGCACAACGGCCCGCGTCTCCAGCAGATGATTTTGCAACGCCTTGGCCTGAGCGCCGAGTCGGGCCGTTCCGCAAAAGCCACACGCGGAGCGCAGCCGGTGCATGCGCTCGATCAATTCGGTGGGGCGGTCGGCAAGTGCGTCCAGGGCCGCATCGAGTTCGGTCAGTTCCTCGCGCAGCAGCTGACGTAACGCCAGAAGCGTTCTCGCGTCGCCGCTCGCCGCGTGGCCCAGCTCGTCGTCGAGTACGCCCAGGTCTTCGTCGATGCCGAGGGTCGCGGCGAGCGCATGCCTGAGTGAGGTGATCTGGCAGGGCTTTTCGATGACGCCGGCGAAGCCTGCGCCGAGCAGGCGGTCGCGAAGCTCCGCAGGCACCTCCGCGCTGGTCGCCAGCGCCACGGCGCCGCGCGACAGGGCTGACGCATCGCCACGGAGCGCGGCAAGCACGGTCAGAGCGCCGCCCCCGGGCATGCGGCAATCGAGCAGCATGGCCGCGAACGACTGCGTCCGACCCAGTGAAACCGCGCGCTCTCCATCGTCGGCCAGCGTCGGCTGATAGCCCAGCGAACGGAGCGCCAGATCCAGGAACTGCCGGGTCGGCGCGTCGTCATCGGCGACGAGAATCGCGCGTCCGGGGGAAGCAAAAGAAGGGGGCGTGCCGTACTCGACCATGCAACGTTCCGTGTTGTTCATCTTGATTTGGCAGAATGGCGGAGCATGCTTCCGGTATCAACCCGCACGTTCGCCCTTTTTCTCGCCGCCTGGATCGCGCTGACCTGGGCCGACGGCGCGCGGGCGGGCCTTTCCGTGGGCGCCGACAGCGTTGCGGTGCCCGGCCTGAGCATGACGGGCGTGGAAGCCGACATTGCGCCGGTCTCCGGGGGCACGGGCGTGACACTCGCGCTGACGGCCCAGAGGGCGGACATCGCCGCCATGGGCTGGCGCAAGATCGGCCTGGACCTTGCCGGCAGGCTCGACCGCGACGAACTGGGTCGATGGAACTTCGACGGTGACCTTCGCCTGCGTGGCGCGCCGGGAGGCGCATGGACGCGGGCGACCGTGCACATGGCCGCCGATGAATCGGCGAACACGCTCGAGGTATCGATCCGCCAGGACAGCTCGCTGGCCCAGGTCGCGTTGCCGATGGACCAGACCAGCCATGCTCAGATAACGCTCAAGAATCTGCCGGCCGGCTGGCTTCAAGGGCTTCTCTCGACCGTGTGGTCGGGACGTACGACCACGGGCCGCGTCAATGCGGATCTTGCGCTCGATGTGCTCGACGGCGGATTGCAGGCGGGGGGGCAGTTCGCCCTCGACGGCGTCGGCTTCGACAGCCCGGGAGGCAAGCTGGCGGGAGAAAAGCTGTCCGGCAGCGGCCGCCTCGGCCTCGACAATCAGGCGGACGCTACCGTGATCGACCTCGATGCGGCGTTGCGCGGCGGCGCTCTGCTGCTGGGACCGTTGTACGCGGATCTCCCGGGGCACGCCGTGCAACTGTCGCTTTCAGCGCGGTCACAGAAGGGCGCGCTGGCCGTGCGGAAGCTGCGGCTGACCGATCCGGACGCGTTGCAGCTGGAGGGCGAGGTGGACTTCGCCGCTACCGGCGATCTTTCCGTCCTCCGGCTGGATCGCTTCAACGCTCGGTTTCCCGCCGCCTACACGCGTTACGGGAAGGGCCTGCTGCGCAGCATAGGTGTGGAGTCGCTCGACGCGGACGGCGACGCGTCCGGCCATCTCGCCTTGGGACCGAAGGGCCTCGAGTCGTTCGCCGTGCAGACGGTGGGACTCGACCTTGCCCGCGGCGATGGCCAATTCGGCGTGCAGGGCCTGCACGGAGCGATCGACTGGAACGTGACGGACGATCGTCCCGCGACGAAACTCGGCTGGCGGGCGCTTCAGGTGCAGCGCATCCCCAACGGTGCCGCGGACGCCACCCTGCGCAGTACGGGCGGCACGCTGGCCTTGCAGAAGCCGTTCGCCATTCCGGTACTCGATGGTCAGTTGCGCGTGCAGAGCCTCGCCTGGAAGCCGGCCGCGACGCGTGGCGACCGGCTGCAGACCTCGCTTGCACTGACTCAGGTCGACATGGCGGCATTCTGTCGGGCGCTCGGCTGGCCCGAGTTCAGGGGTACGGTAGGCGGTGCGGTGCCCTCGCTGCGTTACGTCGACGATCGTGTCGAACTGGCCGGCGGTCTCTCGCTCAACGTCTTCGACGGCTTCGTCGACATCACCGGGATGAGCCTCGCGCAGCCCTTCAGCGCGGCGCCGATACTCACGGGTGACATTTCGCTGCGTAAGCTCGATCTCGCGCTGATGACCTCCGTCTTCGACTTCGGCAGCATCACCGGTCGCCTCGACGGCGGGATCGACGACCTGCGTCTGGTCGGCTGGAAGCCTGCGGCGTTCAAGGCCCACCTGCTGGCGGACAGCGGTGGCCGGATCAGCCAGAAAGCGGTGAACAACCTCACCTCGGTCGGTGGGGGCGGCATCGCCGGCGGCCTTCAGGGCACGGTGCTGAAGATCTTCAAGACCTTCGGCTACAAACGTATCGGCCTGTCCTGCACGCTCAAGGGCGACCTTTGCTCCATGGGCGGGCTGGGCGCGGCGAAGGATGGCTACACTATCGTCGAAGGCAGCGGATTGCCGCGGCTGACGGTCGTCGGGCATCAGCGCGAGGTCGACTGGCCGACGCTGGTCCGTCGTCTCGAAGCCGCCACGCAGGGCGACGGCCCGACCATTCATTAGGAAACGGAGGAAAGGAACGATGCGCAAGCCTTTGATCGTCGTGATGCTGGCGGCCGCCGTGGCCCTCGTCGGCTGCGTCACCATCAATGTCTACTTCCCCGAGGCCGCCGCCCAGAAGGCGGCCGATCAGTTCATCGGCACGGTCCTCGACGACAGCGGCGTCGCCAAGCCGTCCGGCGAATCGGACAAGCCGAAGCCGGTGCCCGGTAAGCAGCCGTCCGCGTCGCTGCTCGATCTGGTCATCCCGGCGGCGCAGGCGGCGGAATCGCCGGATATCCAGGTGCGCACGCCGGAGACCGATGCCATCCGTCAACGCATGACCAGTCGTTTCAGCGGGCAGCTCAAGGGCCTGTTCGACAGCGGCGCGGTCGGCTTCACCGCCGACGGCCTGGTCGCCGTGCGCGACGCCGGTGCGTTGCCGCTGGATCAGCGTTCGCAGGCCAATGGCATCGTCGGGCAGGAGAACAACGACCGCGATGCGCTGTATGCCGCGGTGGCCCGCGCCAACGGTCATCCGGAGTGGGAGCCGCAGATCCGCAAGGCGTTCGCCGATGGCTGGGTCCAGCGCGCGCCGCCGGGCTGGTATTATCGGGACGCCTCCGGCGCCTGGAAGCGCAAGTAGGCTTCCGCCAGGGCCGCCCGCCGCGCAGGCGCGGGCTTCCTCCCAGCCAGCCCGGACCGTCGTCGTCCGGGCTTTACGTTTTGAGCGCATGACCGAATTCGAAGCCACCATCACCGGCCTCGGCCACGACGGCCGGGGCGTCGCCCGCATCGACGGCAAGGCCACCTTTGTCTCCGGCGCGCTGCCGGGCGAGCGGGTGCTGCTCAAGTACTACAAGCGTCATCGTCATTACGACGACGCCGAAATCGTCAGCGTGCTCGATGCCTCGCCCGATCGCGTCGAGCCGAAGTGCCGGCACTTCAGTCAGTGCAGCGGCTGCTCATTGCAGCATATGGATTCCGCCGCGCAGATCGCCGCGAAGCAGCAGGTGCTGGCCGACAACTTCGAACGTATCGGCAAGGTCACGCCCGGGTCGTGGCTGCCCCCGTTGACGGACCAGCCATGGGGCTACCGCCGCAAGGGGCGGTTCTCGGTGCGTTACGTGGCCAAGAAGGAGCGCGTGCTGGTCGGCTTCCGCGATGAGGCCAATCCGCGCTTCGTCGCTGAGATCGAGCACTGCGAGGTGCTTCATCCTGCCCTGGGGCCGAAGGTCGGGTTGCTCGCCGAGCTGGTCGGCGGTCTGGCCGCGGCGCGGGACATCCCGCAGATCGAGTTCGCCGCGGGCGACGACATGATCGCCCTGGTGTTCCGGCACATGTCGGCGTTGAGCGACGCGGACCGCGATGCGCTCATCGCCTTCGGCAAGGCGCATGGCTTCGCGATTTATCTTCAGCCCGGCAATCACAGCAGCGTCCATCCGATCTGGCCGGAGTCGCCGCGGCTCGCGTTCGGGGTGCCGGCCGACGACGTCGAGCTGGAGTTCCAGCCGCTGGATTTCGTCCAGGTCAACGCGGGGATGAACCAGCGCATGCTCGCGCGCTCGCTGGAGCTGCTGGACCTCAGACCCACGGACCGTGTGCTGGACCTCTTCTGCGGCCTCGGCAACTTCACCTTGCCCATCGCGCGCCATGCGGGCGAGGTGGTCGGCGTGGAAGGGGAGCATGGGCTGGTCGAGCGCGCCGCCGCCAACGCCGCGCGCAACGGCCTTTCCAACGCATCGTTCCGTGTCGGCAATCTGTTCGACGACCAGCGCAACGAGCCGTGGGCCACCCAGCGCTGGGACAAGCTGTTGCTGGACCCGCCGCGTGCCGGCGCGGACAAGGTGCTCGAGTACCTCCCACGCAAGGGCACCGACCGCGTGGTCTACGTGTCGTGTCACCCGGCCTCGCTGGCGCGTGACGCGGGCATTCTCGTCGGCAAGGGCTTCCGCCTCGTGTCGGCGGGCGTGATGGACATGTTCCCGCACACGGCGCACGTCGAATCCATCGCGCTGTTCGAGCGCCGCTGAGTACCGGAGACCCATGGGTATCGAGATCGAACGCAAATTCCTCCTCGCCGGCGACGGCTGGCGCCCGCTGGTCGAGCGCAGCGAGCGCATGGCGCAGGGGTATCTGGTCAGCGGTGCCGCCGTGGCCTCGGGCCAGGCGAAATCGTCGGTCCGGCTTCGGGTCTCCGGCGAGCAGGCGTGGCTCAACATCAAGTCGGCCACGCTCGGCATCGAGCGTCAGGAATACGAGTACGCCGTGCCCCTCGCCGATGCCCGCCAGATGCTGGACGACCTTGCCGACGGGCGGGTGGAAAAGATTCGTCACCATGTCATGCTCGACGGCGCACACTTCGAGATCGACGAATTCCTGGGCGATAACGCCGGGCTGATCGTCGCCGAGGTGGAACTGCCATCGGCGGACGCCGCTTACCCGACACCCGACTGGCTGGGTGCCGAAGTCAGCCACGCGGTCCGCTATTACAACGTCAACCTGATCGACCATCCTTTCAAGGCATGGTCGGCCGCGGAACGGGAAGGGAAGGAGGACGCAGCATGTTGATCGTCGGCCTGGCCGGCACGCAGCTCGAGGCGCACGAGCATGCCTTGCTCACGGCGCCCGGCGTGTCCGGGGTCATTCTCTTCTTACGCAACTTCGTATCGCGGGAGCAGGTCAGCGCGCTCATCGAGAGCATTCGTGATGTGGCGGGTGAGGACGTCCTGGTCTGCGTGGATCAGGAGGGCGGCCGCGTTCAGCGGTTCCGTGAGGGCTTCACACGTCTGCCGCCGCTGGCTGCCATCGGCCGGTTGTACGACACCGATCCGGGTGCGGCGATCGATCGTGCGGAAGAACACGCCTGGATCATGGCCAGCGAAATGCGCGCCATCGGCGTGGATTTCAGCTTCGCACCGGTTGCCGATCTCGATCGCGGCAGCGCGGCTATCGGCAATCGCGCCCTGCATTCCGACCCCGTCGTTGCGGCCGATCTTGTCCAGGCCTACGTGCGTGGCATGCACCTCGGCGGCATGGCCGCCGTACTCAAGCATTTCCCCGGACATGGCTCGGTCGCGGAAGACACGCACCTGTCGTCCGCGATCGATCCGCGCAGCAAGCACGAGATCCTCAGCACCGACCTGCTGCCCTTCGTCGCGGGCATCGAGGCACGTGCCGAGGCCGTCATGGCCGCGCATGTCGTCTATACGGCCGTGGACGACCAGCCGGCCGGCTACTCGCATGTGTGGATCGACGAGATCCTGCGCGGCGAGCTCGGCTTCCGCGGTTGCGTGATCGGCGACGACATCAGCATGGCCGCGGCCGGCAGCGTCGGCGGTGTCGCCGCACGCGTCAGCGCCAACCTCGATGCGGGCTGCGATCTCGTGCTCGCCTGTTTTCCCGACGTCGTTCCCGAGGCGATCGCGGCGGTCAAGGGCCGCCGTCCGTCGCCGGTCGAGCGTATCGCTCCGCTGCGCGGCGCGATCGGCTCGACCTGGGAAGGCCTCGTCGACAATCCCCAGCGCGAACGATTCATCGCGCGCGTGACCGCCCTGGAGCCCTGATTCCACCATGACCGCCCAAGCTTCGCTCGAATACGCGCTCGCGCACTCCGATATCCTGTTCACCCGCGAGCAGCTCGACACTGAAATCGCCCGCCTGGGCCGCGAGATCGATACCGCCCTCGACGGTGAAGTGCCGGTCTTCCTCACCGTGATGCACGGCGCGCTGGTGTTCGCCGGCCAGCTCGCCCTGGCGATCCGCACCGACCTCGAATTCGACTACGTGCATGCCACCCGCTATCGCGGCGAGACCAGCGGCAGCGATCTGCACTGGCTGCGCCGTCCGGAAGTCCCGCTGCGTGACCGCACGGTGGTCCTCGTCGACGATATCCTCGACGAAGGCCACACCCTCAAGGCGGTCCGCGACGCCTGCCTCGCGATGGGCGCGAAGAAGGTCCTGCTCGCCGTGCTCTGCACCAAACAGCACGACCGTCGCGCGCACGGGATCGAAGCCGACTTCAACGGTGTCGACCTGCCGGACCGTTACGTCTTTGGTTACGGCATGGATTATCACGAGCAGGCCCGCAACCTGCCGGCCATCCACGCGTTGAAGGACTGACCCGATGACCATCGATCTCGCCGTCATCGGCGGCAGCGGCCTGTACCAGTTCGAAGGCCTCGAGAACACGCAGCGTCACAGCGTGGAGACGCCCTTCGGGCCCGCCTCCGGCGATGTCGTCACCGGCGATTTCCGCGGGAAGCGTCTGGCCTTCCTTGCACGGCATGGCGAAAGCCACACGGTGCCGCCGCACCGGGTGAATTACCGCGCCAATCTCTGGGCACTGCATGCGCTGGGCGCTCGCCGGGTGGTCGCGGTGAATGCGGTCGGCGGCATCCGCGACGACATGGGCCCGCGTGCGCTGGTCGTGCCCGATCAGATCATCGACTACACGCACGGTCGGTACACCAGTTTCAATGATGTGGACGGAGCCGAAGTCCGCCATATCGACTTCAGCGCGCCTTATACGGAGAGCCTGCGCCAGGCGATCCTGTCGGCGGCGCGTGCCGAGGGCCTGGCGATCATCGACGGTGGCTGCCACGGGGTGACCCAGGGGCCGCGTCTGGAAACGCGTGCCGAAATCGCCCGTATGAAGCGTGACGGCTGCGATCTGGTCGGTATGACGGGTATGCCTGAGGCGGCCCTGGCACGCGAGCTCGATCTCGAATTCGCCTGCCTGGCGCTGGTGGCCAACTTCGCAGCCGGGGCCGGTGATGAGGCGGAAATCAGCATCGAGGAGATCTTCGCCCACCTCGCGGCGGCCACGGCCAACGTGGCGCCGATCCTCGGCCGGTTGCTGTCGGGGGCCTGACCCCGAAAAAATCCCAGTTGCGCTTTGCGCCGAAACTTGATGATACTTGCCACCGCCGCGGGGGCAGGCATCAGGGGATCCATGGGGAACGCCTCGCCATATCCGGGCGCTTCCAATTCCATGTATGAGGTCTCCGCAATGCGTTTCGGTACCGTCAAGTGGTTTAACGACGCCAAGGGTTTCGGTTTCATCGCGCCCGAGGACGGTGGGGAGGACGTATTCGTCCACTTCTCCGCTATCAACTCCAAGGGCTTTCGCAGCCTGCAGGAAGGCCAGCGCGTGAAATTCGAAGTCACCACGGGCCCGAAGGGCGCGCAGGCTTCGGGCGTCGAAATCGCGGCTTGATTGTCACGGTCTGGTGTCTTGAAAACCCCGCGCCCTGGCGCGGGGTTTTTTTTCGACAGGTCGGTCGGCTTTACGGAGCGGCAGAGCCGCTCCCCGAGGCCCCAAGGCGTGTACCTTCCGCGCGAAGGCATCGCGCATGCACGACAGCGCGGGCACATCGCGTGCGACGTATGGGAGACGACTGACTCCCGCGGATTGTGGAAGCGCGCATCGACGCGGCGATAGTGGTCGCAATCTATCGGCATGAAAGATTCCTGCCGTGGTGCATCGCTCATCGAATCGCTCGTTGCGTTGGCCGTGTTCGCCATCGGCAGTGCGGCGACAGGCACGTGGTTCAGCACCTCCATCGAAGCTGACGCGAAGGCATCACGGCTCATGGCGGCGGTGTCGGCGATTGCTGACTTGCGCGAGCGCATGCATTCGAACCCCGCCGGAGTGGGGTCAGGCCACTACCACGGCGTAACCGCTCGTCGCTCGCCTGGCTGCGGGAACGGCTGTGCGCCGGCGGAACTTGCCATGGACGATCTGGACCGGTTCGACCGGACGTTGCACGAGCAACTGGGCCCGGCTGCGCGGCACACGCTGCATTGCACGGATCGATCGGTGTGCGTCGTGCGCATCTCATGGGACGGCCGCCCTCTCGTCGCGATGTCGTTCAAGCCATGAAGCATCGTGGTTCCAGTGTCGTGGAGCTTCTCTGCTCTCTGGCGGTCGCCGGTATCGTCGCGGGTGTGGTGGCGGTCTCACTCGGATCGGCCGGTGTGGCGTCGCGTCGGCATCTTCGCTCGATGGAGCGGGGCGATGCGGCGCGCCAGGCATTGGCCGTCTTCGCGCACGACCTTGCCGAGTCGAAGGCCTGGGGCGTGTGTACCGATGCGCGAGATTGCCCGCTCATTCCGGCGGGCAGACCTTACCGTTCCTACGTCGTGCACACCGATGCGGCCGACTGGCTCGTCGGCAAGGGCCTGCGACGGTGTGTCGAAGCCTGCGATGCGTTGGTCGATGACATCGTCGGTCTCGATGTGCTCGCGGACGTACCCGATGAGAGCGGTCGGGTGCGACGCGTTCGCTTCCTGCAGTGGCATGGGAACGCGGCGCGGCTGCTCGAGGTATCGATCCGGTTCGCCGATGGCACGCGCTTCTCTCGCGTGGTGGCTAAGCAATGAGTGCCTGCCGCGGTTCGATACTCGTCTTCGTCCTTGTCATGCTGGCGGCGATGGGTGTGCTCGGCGCGACCCTGTCGCGGCACGCCGCCTGGCGGCGGTTGGCCACGGCGGAATACCGCGACGCTCTCTGCGGCCCGGGGCCGCATCCGGCTGGCTGGCAGGATGGCGTCGCCCCATGCGAACATCGGACGAGGCGCGAAAAACGCGTGGCTGAAGACTGAGGGGTTTCATGGATCGCAGGCGATTTCTTCAGGGGGCGACGGTCGCCTCCGGTGTGGCGTTGACCGCCAGAGGGTTGGCGGCGGACGCCAAAGCGCCGTCGGTGACGGGCGGCGGCGTGCTGCCTCGCGTGTGTTCCACCTGGGACTTCGGCGTGGCTGCCAATCAGGCGGCGTGGAAGGTGCTGGCCGGTGGTGGCCGGGCGCTGGATGCGGTGGAGGCGGGGGCACGCGTGCCCGAAGCCGATATGCGCAACCACAGCGTCGGTCGTGCCGGTTACCCGGATCGCGATGGTAAGGTCACGCTCGATGCCAGCATCATGGACGAGAAGGGTAACTGTGGCGCGGTCGCGGCCATCGAGCACATTGCGCACCCGATATCGGTCGCGCGACGGGTCATGGAGCGGACGCCGCACGTATTGCTGGTCGGCGATGGCGCGTTGCAGTTCGCCCTCGAGCAGGGTTTTCCGCGCGAGGAGCTGCTGACCCCGGAATCGGACAAGGCCTGGCACGAGTGGCTGAAATCCGCGAAATACAAGCCGGTCGCCAACAGCGAAGTCAGGAGCTACAACGCCGGTCCGGGTGGTACACCGGGCGACGCGAGCAACCATGACACGATCGGCATGCTCGCCATCGACGCGAAGGGCAACCTGTCCGGTGCGTGCACCACGAGCGGCATGGCCTGGAAACTCCATGGTCGTGTCGGCGACAGTCCGATCATCGGCGCGGGACTCTATGTCGACAACGAGGTCGGCGGCGCCACATCGACCGGCGTCGGTGAGGAAGTGATTCGCAATGTCGGCAGCTTCCTCGTCGTCGAGTTGATGCGGCAGGGACGTTCGCCGGAAGATGCCTGCCGCGAAGCGGTCGAACGTATTCTCAGGCGCAAGCCGGAAGCGAAAGATCTCCAGGTCGGCTTTCTTGCCCTGGACAAGAAAGGCAATGTCGGTGCGTGGTCGATCCAGAAAGGTTTTTCGTACGCCGTGTGCGATGCGACAAAGCAGGATGCGCTGATCCCCGGCAAGAGCACCTACTGATCATGGCCTTGCTGGAAGTCGCGGCCAACTCCGTGGCCTCGGCGTTCGCCGCGCAGGAAGGCGGGGCAGGTCGTGTCGAACTGTGCGCCAGCCTCGACGAGGGTGGAGTCACACCCTCGCACGGGACGATCACCCTCGCTCGCGAAGGCCTGACGATTCCGCTGTATGTCCTTATTCGTCCTCGCGGGGGCGACTTTCTCTATGAAAACGTCGAGATCGAAGCGATGCTCGACGACATCGAGCACTGTCGCGATCTGGGTTGCGATGGCGTCGTCGTCGGCGCGCTGACCGCCGACGGCGAGATCGACACCGAGGCGTGTGGGATGTTTATCCGCGCCGCGGGAACGATGGGTGTGACCTTCCATCGTGCGTTCGATCTGGTGGCCGATCGCAGCGCGGCGCTGGAAGTCCTGATCGACCTTGGCTTCGAGCGGGTACTGACCTCGGGGGGCATGCCGAGTGCCGTGGCCGGAGCGGCATCGCTGGCGAGGCTCGTCGCCCAGGCAGGCGGCCGTATCGTCGTCATGCCGGGCGCCGGTGTCGAGCCAGGCAACGCCGCGGCACTGCGTGCGACCACGCGTGCGCGGGAGTTTCACGCCTCAGCCAAGCGGCGGCTTCCGTCGGGCATGCAACTGCCGGTCGATCCACTCGGCATGGGCGCGGGTGAAACGCGCACGGACGTCGAGACCGTGCGCGCGATCGTCGCCGCGCTGGCTTGATGGCGGGAGAAGCGTCGACCCAGCCCGCGCGCTAGCCCTTCGACACGGGCGTCGTCAGCTTCAGACCCGTACCGACGAGCTGGATCTGACCGTCGGGCAGGGCGTCGGTGCCGCCACCGGCCGCGCGGTCGTCATCGGCCCACGAGACGCGGTCTTTCGGGCCCGGTACATAGGCCTGCCACGTGGCGTATTCGGCGTCGGGGCTCGTGCGTTCGGTTCGGTACACGATGGGCACGCGCGTCACGTAATAGGGATCGTTGGCATGCAGCCCCGTGGTCGGAATGTGGAACGTCCAGTGCCTGGCGGCGGTCACGGAGGGGCTCGCCAGCACTTTCCGCCAGGCCTTCATGTCAGCGTCGCTGGAAACGACATTGAGGTTGACCTGTTCCGCCTCGGCATCGACCACCTTGCCGTCGCGCCCGATGCGCAGCAGGACGTAGACCGTTCCTCCCACGTGACCGCGCGCTGCGATCTGGGGATAAGCGGGCGGATTGCGTTCGATATAGGTGATCTGGTCCGTCGACGCGGCGTCGTAGTCACCGAAGGTGGCGCCCGAGATGCGCGCCGTGTAATCGCTGCTATCGGGCGTTTCATGTTTTGCGACGACGCGCAGCGACATGCGGGCTTTCGCCGTGACCGCCTGACCGTCACGCATGACCGGATCGAAGTGCCATTGCTGCGTCGCGTTGCTCACGAGAGCGGTGATATTGGCGGGAATTTTTTCCGCCTTATCCAGCTCGTAAGATTTCACGCTTCCATCGGGCGCGACGACGATCGTGCCGGTGAGCAGCATGCTGGCCTCGACCTGTTTGCGTACCGCGCCTGGGCCAGCGGCCAACGCCAGTCCCGTGACGGCAAGGGACGTCACACCAACGATAAAACGCTTCATGCGTATCACTCCGTGTCGGGATGTCCGCGGAGTATGCCATCTACACCATGACAGGTAACAAACCGGCAGGGGTCACCGCGACGATGCGCCGACCGGGTTTTGCCGGCGTTTCGTGCAGGCCGGTCAACGTACCGAAGGCGGGCAGCATGGCCACCTCGCGATCGAAGACGAAGGCGGGCAGGCGATGTTTACGCCAGCCGTCGCGGACGACGACGCCCGGGTGCACGTGTCCCGATAACGTATAGCCATCGCCGTGTGCCTCCGGATGATGCGCGAGCACGAACGGTGGTACCAGGAGCCGGTCGGGTCGTACGTCGATACCGAGCAGGCGCACGTCGAAGTGACGGTCGTGATTGCCGGCGACCAGAATGATGGCGATATCCGCATGCGCCTGTCGCCACTGACGCACACGTTCCACCCAGACACTGCGCTCCGTGGCCGCGCCATGCACCAGATCGCCGAGCACCACGATCGTCGCGGGAGCGAACGCGGCGATCAGGCCGTCGAGTCGTGCCAGATCGTCGTCCGTGTCGCCGCTGGGTACGGCGATGCCGGCGCGACGGAACACGGCGCCCTTACCGAAATGCACGTCCGACACGAGCAGCATGCGTTGCGCGTGCCAGTAGATGGCGCGTTCGCTGTGCAGGGTGAGGTGTTCACCGGCAACCTCGATCTCGTGCGTCGTCATCGGTCGGCTCCCGCTTCGAGCGTCGCCAGCATGCGTTCGACCCGGCTTTTCCAGTCGTCCGCCGCGATGCCTCCACGAAGCCGTTCGACCCACAGCGGAAAGGCCAGCGGCGTGAGCCGCTTCGGTTCGTTCCACAGCAGGCGTGACCGCGCGACGCGGACGAGGCAGTGGCGCAGCCGCGTGTAGTCGAGCTGCTGGTCCAGCACCTCGCGCTCCGCCTGCCAGAGCAGCGGGTGCTCCGGATCGTGGCGACGGAGCACGTCGTAAAGCAGTCCACTGGAAGCCTGTAGCTGACGCATCGTCTTGTTGTGCGCCGGGTAACCGTTGAACACCAGGCCCGCCACGCGTGCGATCTCGCGGAACTGTCGTTTCGCCAGTTCGGAAAGATTGACACTCGAGCGAATGTCGTCGCGAAGTCCCGCCGGATGCAGCAGCATGCGCATCGTTTCCGCATCGATGGCAGGCATGCGCGCGGCGGTGATCGTGAGCCCGTAGTCATTGACGGCGTAGCCATAATCGCCGGGCTGGATGCGCGCGAGCCTGAGTGCGATCACCGCCGCGAGGCCTTCATGCGCGAGGCGCCCCGCGAACGGATACACGAACAGATAGTCGCCTTCGCGCGTACGCGTGCTTTCGCAGAGCGTCTCATGAAGGTCGGGCACGCTCGAATGCTGGCGCTGGATGGAGAGCAGGGGAGTCAGCGCGCGCATTTCTGCTTCCCGGCCTTGCCCCGCCAGGGTGCGTCGCAGTTCGTCCGAAAGCTCGCCCGATAGCGGCAGCCGTCCACCCATCCAGCGGGGAACGCCGCCGCGACGGTTCGGTGCGGCACGTACGTAGGCCGTCATGTCGCGGACGCGAACCAGCTCGAGGTGGCGTCCGGCAAACAGGAAGCGGTCGCCGGGACGCAGTCGCGACAGAAAACTTTCCTCCACCGTGCCAAGCCGCGCGCCTTTCATGTAGCGCACGGCGAGGCTGCCGTCGGAGGTGATCGTGCCGATCGACAGGCGGTGCATGCGTGCGATGCGGCCGCTCTCCACGTGAAAGCGACCGTCGGTTGTCGCGAGCTTCTGGTATTCGGGATAGCTTGCGAGTGCCGAGCCGCCGGTGCGCAGGTATGCAAGCACGGCGTCGAAGCGTTCGCGCGGCAGGGAGGCATACGCCAGCGATGAGGTGATTTCCGCATACGCCTCGTCCGCCGTGAATCCGCCACCGAGTGCCATCGTCAGCAGATGCTGCGCGAGCACGTCGAGGCAACCGCGCATCGGGTGACGCGGTTCGAGGTGCCCCTCGTCGAGCGCGCGTCGTGCCGCGGCGATTTCAGCCAGTTCAAGCAGATGGGTGGGGACGCAGAGGATCTTCGACGGCACGCCGGGACGGTGGCCACTGCGACCGGCACGTTGCAACAACCGCGCGACGCTCTTCGGGCTGCCGATCTGGATGACGCGCTCCACGCTGGAAAAATCCACGCCGAGGTCGAGGCTGGAGGTGGCGACGACACAGCGCAGCGCGCCGATGCGCAGTTTCTCTTCGGTGGCCAGACGCAGCTTCGGATCGATCGAGCCGTGATGGAGGGCCAGCGTCTCGGGGGCTTCGGGCCAGACGGAGGCGAGCGCCTCGTGCCAGAGCTCGGCCTGAGAGCGAGTATTGGCGAAAACGAGGCTCGTGCGCGCGTCGAGCACCGCCTTGAGTACACGCGGAAGCTGCGACAAACCGAGATGGCCTGCCCAGGGAAACCGTTCACCGCCCTCGGGCAGCGCGGTCTCGATCGACGTCTTCTTCCGGCCACCGCCGCCGATCATGACGCCGTTACTCTCGCCGTTACCGACCAGCGCGCCCAGGGCTTCATCGAGATTGCCGAGCGTGGCCGAGAGGCCCCAGGTGCGCAGCTCGGGAAGCCAGTGGCGCAGGCGGGTCAGGCCGAGCTGGAGCAAGGTGCCGCGTTTGTTGCCGAGCAACTCATGCCATTCATCGACGACGATGCCGCGCAGTGTGGCGAAGCGTTCGCGCGCGTCGGGATAGCTCAGTAACAGTGCCAGGCTCTCGGGTGTCGTCACCAGCAACTCGCAGGCGCCACGCCGCAGACGGGCGCGCTCGGCGCTGCCACTGTCGCCGGTGCGGCGAAGTACGCGCCAGGACAACTCCATCGCCTCGACGGCTGCCGTGAGGTGCTGGGTGGTGTCGGTGGCCAGCGATCGCAGTGGCGTGATCCACAACAACTGCAGACCGGTTCGTGGCCGGAGCAATCCGTCGATCAGAGGGCCACCCGCCGCGGCCAGCGTCTTGCCGGTGCCGGTGGGTGCATGCACGAGCCCACTGCGGCCCTCCGCCCAGGCGCGCCACGCGGCGCGCTGGAACGGGGCCGGTCGCCGCTCCTGCGCGGCGAACCAGGCGACGAGGCGAGCCTCAGCCCGACGCCAGGCGGCGGAGGTCGTCGAGTTTGTCGGCATCGCGTATCGCAAGGTCGGTGCGCCAGCGGAGAATGCGCGGGAAACGCACCGCGACGCCGGCTTTGTGGCGGCCGGAGGCCTGGATCGCCTCGAAGGCGAGTTCGAAGACATGCGTGGGCTCGACCGAACGCACGGGGCCGAAGCGGTCGATGGTGTGAGCGCGTATCCAGCGGTCCAGCTTGCCGATTTCGCTGTCGTCGAGGCCGGAATACGCCTTGGCCACGGGTACCAGCGTCTCGCCGTCCCAGACGCCGAACGTGTAATCGGTGAACAGTCCCGAGCGCCGACCGTGGCCCGGCTGCGCGTAAAGCAGCACGGCATCGACGGTGTAGGGTTCCACCTTCCACTTCCACCAGTCGCCGCGCTTGCGTCCGACGCGGTAAGGAGAGTCGGTGCGTTTCAGCATCAGGCCTTCGGTGCGGCGTTCGCGTGACTCCGCGCGCACCTCGGCGAGCGATGCCCAGTCCGGCGCGGACACCGCGGGCGACACGGTCAGCGTCGGACCCCGTCCCTCCAGGAGGCTCGTGAGAAGTGCACGGCGCTCGGCCAGCGGGTGTTCGCGCAGATCCTTCCCACCGAGTTCGAGCAGGTCGTACGCCATGAGGCGCACGGGTGTATCGGCCAGCAGCTTCGGGCCGGGCTTCAGTTTGCCGATGCGCTTCTGCAAGGCGGCGAAGAGCAGGGGATGCGCCTCGTCCGGTAGCCACGCCAGGATTTCGCCGTCGATCACGCAGCCGTCAGGCAAGTCGGCGGCGGCCTGTTCGAGTTCCGGGAAGCGGCCATCCATGCGTTCTTCGCCACGGGACCAGATAAGTGCGCCATCGGCACGACGCATCAGCTGAGCGCGGATGCCGTCCCATTTCCATTCCGCCAGCCAATGGTGGATGTCGCCGAGGTTCTCCACACCCTGTTCCAGCGGTGAGGCAAGGAAAAACGGGTACGGACGTTCGCCCGCATGTTCGTCATCGCGTTCCGGACCGGCCAGTGCGCGAAAGGCCTCCGCCCCCGGCTTCCAGGTGCCGCTCAGGCGGTGGGCGATGAGATCGGTGGCAAGGTCGGACCACTGTGCCAGAGCCTGTACCACCAGCCGCTGCGACACGCCGACGCGAAGCGAGCCCGTGAGGAGCTTGTTGACGAGGAAAATCTGTTCCCTGGGCGTGGATCGCCACCATTCGCGGAGCAGGGCGATTCGCTCGCCCGGTTCGAGTTTGCCGATGGAGGGAAGGCGCGCTTCCATCCATACGTGCAGTGGCGTGTCTTCGCCCTCGTCGTCGATCGCGGGCAACATCAGCGCGATCGTTTCGGCAAGGTCGCCGACGTGCTGGTAACTGTCGTCGATGAGCCAGTCGGCGTAGCCCGTTTCGTCGGCGAGGGCGGTGCGCAGCTCGGTCGAGCTGGCGGTGCGTCTGAGCTTGCCGCCACCGAGGACATAGACGGCCCACGCCGCATCTTCAGCGGGCGCCACCGCGAAGTAAGCCGCCATGGCGTCGCGCTTTGCCGACGTCGATGCGGTGCGGTCCAGCGCTTCGAAAAGCTGGGCGAAGCGGCGCATCAGTCGCCTTCCTCACTGCTGCGTTCGTCCGGCATGGCGCCACCCAGTGACCGCAGCGGTCGCGCATCGTGACCCGTTTCGCGGAGATGGCGGATCAGTGCCTCCCCATCGCCGTGGGTGACATAGATGCGCTTCGCACCGCAGTCGTCGACACTGCGGATCAGGCCCGACCAGTCGGCATGGTCGGAGACGATGAAACCGCGGTCGTATCCGCGTCGGCGCCGCGCGCCGCGTACCTGCATCCAGCCCGAGGCGAAGCCGGTGGACGCCTTGGAAAACCGCTTCATCCATGGCGAGCCGGCGGCCGACGGCGGCGCCATCACCAGCTCGCCCGCGAAGTCGCGCCCCTTCGCCGAATCGCTCACCGGCACCGTGGGCAGCATGTGGACGCCGGCTTCGCGGTACGCCTCGACGAGGCGGACCATGGCGCCGTGCAGATGCACGGTACGGTCGGTGCGCGTGGCCAGTTCGGCAAGGATGCGCTGAGCTTTTCCCAACGCGTAAGAGAACAGCACGGCAGGTACGCCGCGCGCGGCGCATTCGTCGAGCCATGCAAGAATCTCTTCGACGACGCCCGACATGGGTGGCCAGCGATAGATCGGCAGACCGAACGTGGATTCGGTGACGAAGATGTCGCACGGCACGGGCTCGAAGGGCGCGCAGGTCGGATCGGGATCGCGCTTGTAGTCACCCGAAACCACCGCGACGAGGCCTCGGCCTTCGATGCGGATTTGCGCCGCGCCGAGCACGTGCCCGGAGGGATGCAGCGACAGCACGGTTCCACCCAGTGTGAATCGCTCGCCATAGGCGAACTCGCGGATGTCCGATGCGGCGCCCAGACGCTCACGCATGAGGCCGCCGCCGGCCCGGGCGACATGATAGAGACCGCTGCCCGATCTCGCATGATCGCCATGGGCGTGCGTCACCACGGCCCGCGGTACCGGTTGCATCGGATCGATGTAGAAGTCCCCCGCCGGGCAGTAAAGGCCTTCAGGTCGGGGTAGCAGCAGGTCGCTATCCATGAGGCGACGTTAGGCAGACGGGCGTCAACGCGGTGTGCGGATGACGGCAAGAGCCAAGTCTCCGCCGATGACCTCAGGCCACGAACTGCAGCCTGGCCAGCTCGGCGTAAAGCCCGCCCTCACGCAGCAGCGACTCATGCGTTCCCTGCGCCACGATCCGCCCACCATCCATGACCACGATGCGGTCCGCCCGCTGCACGGTCGCCAGCCGATGCGCGATCACCAGGGTGGTCCGGCCCTTCTCCAGTCGCTCCAGGGCGTGCTGGATCGCCGCCTCCGATTGCGCATCGAGCGCGGAAGTCGCCTCGTCGAGCAGCAACAGCGGCGCGTCGCGCAGGATCGCGCGTGCGATCGCGATGCGCTGTTTCTGGCCGCCGGACAGGCGGACACCACGCTCGCCCAGCGCCGCTTCATAGCCTTCCGGCAAGGCGCTGATGAAGCCATCGGCTTCCGCAAGACGCGCGGCTTCACGGACCTCGTCGTCCGTCGCATTCTCGCGGCCGAAGCGAATGTTGTCGGCGGCGCTGCCGCCGAAGATCACGGTTTCCTGCGGCACCAGCGCAATCGCGCCGCGCAGCTCGGGAAGAGCGAGGGCACGCAGGTCGACGCCGTCGACACGAACCGCGCCGGAGACCGGATCGTGGAAGCGCAGCAGCAGGCTGAAGACCGTGCTCTTGCCGGCTCCCGAAGGGCCGACGAGCGCGACCGTTTCACCGGGCGAGATCTCCAGGTCGAAGTCGGACAGGGCAGCCACATCGGGGCGCGACGGGTAGCGGAACTGCACCCGGTCGAAGCGCAGGGCGCCCCTGACCGGTCGCGGCAACGATTCGGGAGCGTCGGGGGTCGCGATGGTCGCCTTCTCGGCAAACAGCTCGCCGATGCGCTCCATGGCGCCGGCCGCGCGCAGCACGTCACCCCACACTTCCGAGAGGCCAGCCACCGAGCCCGCCGCGAAGATCGCGTAGAGGACGAACTGGCTGAGAATGCCGGGTTCCAGCGTACCCGCGATGACGTCACGGGCGCCGGCCCAGAGCACCAGCGTGATGGCGCCGAAGATCAATACGATCACGGCGGCGGTCAGCAGTGAACGCATACCGATACGACGACGCGCGGTAGCCAGTGCGAGCGAGATGGCATGCGCGTATCGACGGCTTTCCGTCGGCTCCCGCGCATAGGCTTTCACGGCCTGAGCCGCGTTCAGCGTCTCGTTGGCGACGGCGGCGGCGTCGGCTATGCGGTCCTGGCTGGTGCGCGACAGCTTCTGCACCCGGCGGCCGAAGATCAGGATCGGGAGCATCACGGCCGGAATCACGAGCGCGGTGAGCCCCGCCAGTCGCGGGCTGGTCCAGGCCATCGCCGCCGCGGCACCGATGAGCATCACGGCGCTGCGCAGCGCGACGGAAATGCCCGAGCCGATCAGGGTCTGGACGACCTCGGTGTCGGTGCCGAGGCGGGAAGTGAGCTCGCCCACACGTGTGCTCTCGAAGAAGCCCACATCCAGCTGGATGACATGCTTGTACAGGGAGGTCCGCAGCTCGGCCAGCGAGCGCTCGCCCAGCAGGGCGATGCAGTAGTAACGCGCGGCCGTGGCGATGGCCAGCACGATGGCCACGCCGAACAGCGCCAGGAAGGTGCCGTTGATGGTGGACAGATTGGCCGCAAGGAAACCGCGGTCGATGATGTGCCGCACGGCCACGGGAAGGGTCAGCGATGCACCGGAGGAAATGGCGAGGAAGATCAGCCACCCGATGGCCAGGCCCCTGTGCGGCTTGATGAAGGGCCACAGATTGCGCAAGGCACCGATTTTGCGTGACTTCTCCCTGCGTTCGACGGTCATGCGCGGTGGCTTCCTTTAGTCATTCGCCAACGGATGGGGCCTGGCGGTGCAGTATTCAACGCTCGTCGACTGCGTCGGCGCGTCGCGGCTGGATCTTGCCACGGGATACGTCGACGATGCGGGACGCGATCGCGTCGAGACGGTCGCGTGGCGCGCTCACCACCAGATCGGCGCCGTCGGCCACGAACCGCTCGCTTTCGATCAGGCCGTCCATGTCGCGGATACGCGCGGAGACCAGGGCGAGTTCGGAGAAGTCGCAGTGCAGGAGCAGCTGCCCCCGCAGCACGATGGGCGTGCGGGGTGCCAGGCGCAGGCATTCGGCGGCGCTGCCGCCATAAGCGCGGGCGAGGCCACCCGCACCCAGTTTGATGCCGCCGTACCAACGGGTGACCAGGACGGCGACGCGATCGCAAGCCTGGCCATCGATGGCGGCGAGGATCGGCCGGCCGGCGGTGCCACCGGGCTCGCCATCGTCATTGAAGCGGTAGGCGTCGCCGATGCGGTAGGCCCAGCAGTTGTGCGTGGCGGCGGGGTCGCCCGCCTCGTCGAACCACGCGAGCGCTTCTGCGGGCGAAGAGATCGGCGACGCCTGGGCGAGGAAACGGCTCTTCCTGATGTCCTCTTCGTGCTGCCATGGGGCTGCGAGGGTGTCCAGCGGTGTGCTCAAGGATTCAGATCGCGGAGGTCTTGGGGCAGGTCGTAGTGAGGATAACGGCGTCGGAAGTCGCGCAGCTGGCGGATTGCCTCGTCGCGCTGTCCCTGGTTGAGCAGCCGGCGAATGTCGCCGATGCGGTCGTCGGGCGGGAGATCGGTCTTCGGGCCCGGAGTGATCGGGCCCTCCGACGGGACAGCGCCGCGATGGCTATCGCTGTCGCCGGATGCGCTGGCGGGCGCTGGTTCCGCGAGAGCCGACGGCGCGGGCGGTGCAGGCGGCGCAGGGGGCGCGGGCGGCGGCGCGGGCACCGGAGCCATGTCAGCCTCGGCCGGTGCCGGTGCCGGTGCCGGTGCCGGTGCCGGTGCCGGTGCCGGCGCGGGTGTCGCGACGGGAGCGGACGATACGACAGGCGCCTCGGTGGCGACGCGGCCACTGCGAACGGCGTGGCGAGGGGTCGGCGCGACCGTGCTCGCCTTCATCGACGGCCTGGCCGCTTCGGCGGTTGTCCCGTCGACGCCCGTATCCGTCCGGACGGCGGAAGCCTTCGCTTCTTCGGCCGTGTGCGCCGCGGCCGGCGCGGCAGGAGCGGCCTCGGGACGCACGGTCAGGGGCGTCGTGTCGCGCACCTGCCAGGCCACACCGACGGCCAGCAACAGCACCGCGGCGGAGCCAAACGCCACGGGCCACCGCGGCCGGCGCCGCACCGGCGTCGCACGTGTCGCCTGGGCGAAGACGGCCGCATCGAGCGACGTGTCGGGTTCGACTTTCGGCAGGCGCGCGTAGAGTGCCCTGAGCGCCTGCTCGTCGGGCAGATCGTCGTCGCTGGGTGGAGGCGTGTTCGGATTCATGTCATTCGGCTACGAGTTCGCGGATGCGGGCCATGGCGTAGCGAAGTCGCGACTTGGCGGTTTCGCGTCCCACACCGGTGATGGTGGCGATCTCCTCCAGGGAAAGTTCGTTCTCCATGCGCAGCACGAACGCCGTGCGCTGCTCGTCGGGCAGGCTTTCGACCGCGCGCTGCATACGCCGGCGCAGTTCGAAATCGGACAGGGCATGCTCGGGTTGCTCGCGTTCGGGCGCGGCCTGCGCGGCGAACACCGCCTCGGTTTCCCGTTCGCCCGCCTGCGGTCGCTGGCGGCGGAAACTGTCGATCGCCAGGTTGTGCGCGATCTGCAAAAGCCAGGTGCTGAATTTCGCGTCGGGGCGGTAGCGGTCGCGCGCCACGATGACGCGGCTCCAGGTTTCCTGAAAAAGCTCATCCGCCAGCGCGCGGTCTTTGACCGTCTTCAGCAGGAAGCGGTACAGCGGGCCCTTGTGCCGGCTGTACAGCTCCCTGAACGCGGCCGCGTCCCCACCTGTCCAGGCGAGCATCAGTCCGCCATCGTCGGTCAGGGGAGCGTCCATGGCCGGGAAGGTTACGGCATTGCCACCGGCTCCGTCTGCATCCCACCCGCCAGTTCGGCAAGCCGCGCCATTTCCGCGCGATACCCGCCCTTGTCCGCGCCCAGCGACGCACGCGCCAGCGCCGCCACCTTCGAATAATCGAAGCCTTCCGCATACTTCCCGCCACGCAGGTTCTCGGCAAACGCGGCCACCGCGGCGGCGAACCGAATCCGCTCGCTCGGCGCCGCCGACACCGCCGGAAAAAGCGGCTGCTCGATCAACCGACTCGCACCGCCTTCGGGCGACTTGTAGCGCATCCGCAGCAAGGCGAGTTCGCTCCCCGCCGAGGCCGTCGGCTTGTCGCCGTAACGCAGCGGATCCATCCGCGCACCCTTCGCACCCTTCAAGGTGATCTCGTAAAGGGCCGTGACATTCGCACCGGCACCGATCTCGCCGGCATCGACCGCGTCGTTGTTGAAATCCTCGCGAGCCAGCACACGCTTCTCGTAACCGATGAGGCGGTACTCGGCGACGACACCGGGGTTGAACTCGACCTGGATCTTCACGTCCTTCGCGATGGTAAGCAGCGTCGCCGACATCTCGTCGACCAGCACGCGGCGGCCCTCCTCGAGGCTGTCGATGTAATGATGGCTGCCGTTGCCGGCATCGGCCAGTTCCACCGCCATGTCGTCATTGTAGTTGCCTTCGCCGAAGCCCAGCGTCGTCAACGCGACACCGCTTTTGCGCTTCTCGGCGATACGATCCTTCAGCTCCTTCACGCCCACCGTACCGACGTTGAAATCGCCGTCGGTGGCGAGGATCACACGGTTGACGCCGCCCTTGATGAAGCCCTTCGCCGCCTGCGCGTAGGCAAGGTCGAGACCCGCGGCACCGTTCGTCGACCCACCCGCGCCGAGCGCATCGATCGCAGCGTTGATGGTCGCGTGCTGGTCGCCCGGTGTGGACCGCAAGGCGACGCACGTCGCGCCAGCGTAGGTCACGAGCGAGATGCGGTCCTGGGCACGCAGCTTCGGCACCACCTGCTTCAGCGAGGCCTTCAACAGCGGCAGCTTGTCTTCCTCGCTCATCGAACCCGACACGTCGACCAGGAACACGAGGTTGGCCGCCGGAATCTCGCTGGCCGGCACGGCGTAGCCCTGAATACCGACAAGCAGCAACTGACGATCGGCGTTCCAGGGAGACGGTGCGAATTCGGTGGTGACGCTGAAGGGGCGCGCACGCGTGGTGGGTGGCGTGTAGCCGTAGTCGAAGTAGTTGATGAATTCCTCGGTACGCACGGCGTCGGCAGGCGGCAGGCGCCCTTCCTTCAGCATGTGCCGCACGTTCGTGTACGAGCCGGTATCGACATCGATGCTGAAGGTGGACACGGGATCGGCGGCGGCGAGATGCACGGGGTTGGCGTCGCGGTGTGCGTAATGGTCGCGGTCGATCGTTCCTGCGGCCATCACACCTTGCGAGGGCGACGCCCTGGCGGCCTCCAGCGAGGCGATCGGTGCCGCCGATAGCTGCGCCCCGGCCTCCGGTGAAGGTGCCGGCGGAGCAGGCGGTGCAGGCGGTGCAGGCGGTGGCGCGGGCACCGCGACGGGTGCCGCGGCGTATGCCCCGTTCATGGGCCCACCATGTCGGAAGCGCGGCGGAAACGCCTGGGCGGAGCAGTCATTGCCCGTGTCGACCGGCTCGGGCAGGGATGCGCGTGAGCGTGGCGCCGCCGTTTGTCCGGACGACGCGGCGCTGCCGGCGGCGGCGACCAGGCCGGCCAACAGCAGGGGCAGAGTGATGCGTAGCGTATTCATCGTGCACGACCTCGTGGGGGACATGACGGTGAAACGCGGAAGCAAGGCAAACGGGGTTAAAGCAATGACGCGATCAGGCCCGCGAGCTTTCGTTACGTGGTTCGACCGGCCCGCCGGCACGATTGCGACCGGCATGCTTGGCGCGGTACAGCGCACGGTCGGCGGCGTTGAGCAGGTCCAGCGGGCCGTTGTTGGCCGATGGCTGCGACGCCGCGACGCCGATCGTGATCGTCAACACGCCGAACGGGCTCATCGGGTGGATGATCGCCTGGGCCTCGACGTGCGCGCGCAGATCATCGGCGAGGGCCAGCGCTTCCTCGAGCCGTGTGCCCGGGGCGACCACGGCGAACTCCTCACCGCCGAAGCGTGCGATGAAGTCGCTGGGGCGCAGGCCACGTGCGGTCAGTGTCTCGGCGAGCGCGCGCAGGCAATCGTCGCCGGCGAGATGACCGTAGCGGTCGTTGTATTCCTTGAAGTAGTCCACGTCGATCATCAGGAGACCGATGGGCTCGCGCTGTCCCGGCCGATGCCATTCGCGCAGGAGGCGCTCGTCGAGCGCCCGGCGGTTGGCCAGTCCGGTAAGAGCGTCGACGAAGACCAGTCCCTGCAGTTCCTCGCGACTGCGCGACAGGCGGTATTCCTCTTCCACCAGATCCACCTGGGCAAGCGTGCCGCGCAGACCGATACCGATCACGGCGGCAATCGCGCCGGCGATACCCAGCGAGGGATAGCCGGGAATGACCATCAGGCCGAAGCCCAGAACACTCATGGCCAGAAACGTCGGGCTGGCGCTCTGCACGAAGCGCACGAGATAGACGGGCGGATGCCAGTGGCGCTGCGGAAGGCGCACGGCGATGGCGACGAACAACGCGAGAAAGGGGACGTCCAGCAAGGCGTCCCACGGCGACGTACCGAAATCCGGATGTCCGCCGAGTGCGACGTAGTGGTTGTAGAAGTAGCCGGCGAACGCGTAGCTGACGAAGAAGAACATGACCGATCGGAAGAAGGCGTGGTCGTCGCTACGGTCGGTGGCCAGGAAACGCAGCGAAGCCGCGACGGCCAGGCACGCGTTCTCGAAGTCGAGCATGTAGGCGACATCGATGGCCTGTTGCGGACCCATGGCCCCTTCGAGCGAAACGATCGAGAACGTACGTACGTAGAACAGCACGCCCAGCAGCGCGGCCAGTACCAGGTCGATCCCCATGGCCCAGTGTTTCCGCGCGGCCACCGGCGCGGACGACACGGCGACCAGTACCGGCAGGACGTACAGGATGTAGAAGAACATGCTGTCGCCAGGGGCGGGATTCGAGTTGTCGAGTGCGTAGTTCTGCCGGGCGGACAGCGACATGCCGATGACCCAAAGCGCGAGGCTGGCCAGGAGCAGCCACCAGCGCCGGTCGCGCGGCGGCCCCGAGCGACGCCAGGCATGCACGACGCTGCCCATCGCCAGCGCGGCCACGGAGAAAAAGAAAACGTACGACACCGCCATCCCGCGCGCGGGGAAGAGCGCGAGACCGGCAACGTGAGCCGCGACGATGAGGGCCGCGGCGGTGAGCGCTTTCATTGGCGTCCTTCCCCCGACTGCAACGCAGTAGTCATATCGGCGGGAAGAGCGGCAGGTTGAGGGCCATGACGCCATTGTTACGGCACGCTCGCCAGAAAGTGTGAAGTTCGCGGCCAGCGGGAGCGCCTCCGCGTCACGCGGCGCGGATCGCCCCCTTGGCAATGACCGGACCCGTGGGCTGGCCGGTAGGCGAGCCGCCGACCGGTTCCAGCGAAACCGCAAGCGCGGCTGTCGGGCCGAGCCGGTCGAGGAGGGCCTTCTCCAGGTGGAACCGCTTGGGATCGGTGGGCGGGAAGACGCCGACCGAAATCGGTTTGCCGCCCTCCGGAATCAGCCAGAGTTCGGTGTTCCGATCGGAGGCGACCGCGTCGGGGCTTGCCGGTACCACGAGCAGTTCGGAACGGTCGATGTCCATGGTTGCGGTCCAGCCGGCGACACCGTTTTCGCCGGCGATGGTGGAGACCATGAGCGTCGTCGGGCCGCTGGGCGCCGTCACGACCGGTGGAGCGACCGGCGTGGTCGGCCGGGTGACGGTCAGCACGAGCAGGCAGGCGGCCACGGCGGTGGCTCCCAGACCCAGCCAGCGCCACAGCGCGACGTTGTCCCAGACGCTGGTACGGGGCTGTTCCGCGGGAGCGTCGAAACGGAGGCGACGACGGATCGCGGCCCATACGTGCGGGGGCGGCACCTCGTCGGCGATCTCCAAGGCGAGCGGCGTCAGATGCCGCTGCCACAGCGCCACCGCGGCGGCGGCCTCGGGGCTGGTCTCGACCTCCCGTGCCACGGCGGCGCGCGCATCCGCATCGAGCAGGCCGAGAACGTACTCGGCATACCGTAAGTTGTCCTTGTCCGCTTCGAAAGTACTGTTCATGGATTGAGGCATGCCCTGAGCTGCAGGAGACCGCGACGGATCCAGCTTTTCATGGTGCCCAGGGGCACCTTTGCACGTTCCGCCAGCTCGTTATACGTAGCGCCGCCGAAAAAGGCTTCACGGATCGAGCGACGCTGTTGTTGCTCGAGCTCGGACAGGCAGGCACGCAGGCGGCGGTACTCCTCGTCGTTTTCCGCGTCATGGGCGGGACCAGGCGTGTCGTCGATCATGGCGTCGAAGTCGACGTCGTGCTGCTGGCGCATGTCCGGGCGCTGGCGGAGGCGATCGATGGCCTTGTTGCGCGCCACGGTCATCAGCCAGGTGACGGCGCTGGCCAGTACCGGGTCGAAGCTGCCGGCGCGCTTCCAGACGGTGACGAAGGCTTCCTGAAGGACCTCCTCGGCCTCGTCGCGATCGTTCATCACGCGCACGCACACGCCGAACAGGCGTGGTGACGTGCGACGGTAAAGCTCGGCGAAGGCGCGTTCGTCCCCGGCCGCGGTGCGTTGCAGAAGTCGGTTCAGCTCGTCGCGCTCGGCGGGGCTGGTGGCGGGCATACGTCGGGTTCCTTGGTCGGACGGGGCCGGTCAGCGTTGCATCACGTTCTATAGCATGAACCGTGTGCCCGGAGCATCGCGGCCAGGATCGTGCATCCGCCTGACTCCTCGTCCCGTATAGAGTGGAGAACCCACGGGAGCAGCCACGACCATGTCCTTCGATGCCGTCCAGAACGCCCCCCTGCCGCCTCGCAAGGCGGCATGGCGTCGCTGGTTCGATACGTCCGTTGCCGATGCGTCCGATGAGGCCCGTGCCGACCGGATCGACTGGCTGCGCGCGTCGCCGTTCGTGGTCATGCATCTCGCCTGCCTTGGCGCGATCTGGACCGGGGTGTCGCCCATAGCGATCGGTGTCGCCGTCGCGCTGTATGCGCTGCGGATGTTCGCGCTTACCGCGTTCTATCACCGGTACTTCTCGCATCGCACGTTCCGTACGTCGCGTGCGGTGCAGTTCGTCTTCGCGGTGATCGGCGCGAGTTGCGTGCAGCGCGGTCCGCTGTGGTGGGCGGCCCACCATCGCCATCACCACCGTCACACCGATACCCCGCTGGACCCGCATTCGCCGCGCGTGCATGGCTTCCTGTGGAGTCATGCGGGCTGGTTTCTGACGCCGCGTGGCTTCCGGACGCAGATCGACCGCGTGCCCGACCTCGCCGTGTACCCGGAGCTGCGCTGGCTGGACCGTTTTGACACGGCCGTGCCGGTGCTGCTGGCCGTCGCCCTGTTCGGGCTGGGAAAGCTTCTGCATTACGTCGCTCCCGGCCTGGGCACGGACGGCTGGCAGATGCTGGTGTGGGGATTCTTCATCTCCACCACCGTGCTGTTTCACGCCACGGTCACGATCAACTCACTGGCTCATCGTTATGGGCGCCGGCGTTTCGAGACCCGTGACGACAGCCGCAACAACCTCTGGCTGGCCCTGATCACCTTCGGCGAGGGCTGGCACAACAACCACCACTTTTTCCCGGGCACCGTTCGTCAGGGCTTTCGCTGGTGGGAGGTCGACATGACGTACTACGGCCTGGTCGCCATGTCGTGGCTGGGTCTGGTCCGTGACCTGAAGCCGATTCCCGCGTGGGTCGCGGCAAAGGCGAGGGGCTGACATGCGCGTTGCCGTTGTGGGATCGGGTATCGCCGGACTGGCTTCCGCCTGGCTGCTGTCGCGACGTCATGAGGTCACGCTGTTCGAGGCCAACGATTATCCCGGCGGCCACACCCATACGCACCGGGTGAGCCAGGCGGGTCGCGAATACGCGGTGGATACCGGCTTCATCGTGCACAACCGGGCGCACTATCCGCTGTTGTCGGCGTTCTTCGACGAACTCGGCGTGGCGACCCGGCCGACGACGATGAGCTTTTCGGTCCGCAACGATGCCACGGGCCTCGAGTATAACGCGACCACGCTGGACACGTTGTTCTGCCAGCGGCGCAATCTGGTGTCGCTGCGCTTCCTCGGGATGCTCAGGGACCTGGCGCGGTTCTATCGCGAAGCGCCGCGCCTGCTCGATGTGCCTGGCGAAGGCCCCGCGCTGGGGGCGTACCTCGAAGCCCATGGTTACGGCGAAGCCTTTCGTGATGAGCACCTGGTGCCCATGGCCTGCGCGCTGTGGTCGTCGCCGTCGTCGTCGATCCTCGGCTTCCCGGCGAAGTACCTCGTCAAGTTCATGGCCAATCATCACATGCTCCGGCTGACCGACCGGCCGGAGTGGCGCGTGGTCGAAGGCGGTTCGCGCACGTACGTCGACGCGTTGCGCTCACGCTGGGACGTACGGGAGCGCCTGAATACGCCGGTGGTCGGTGTTCGTCGCCACGACGATACTGTCGAAGTCGTGACGCACGCGGGCACGGAAGCTTTCGACGAACTCGTGCTGGCCTGCCATAGCGACCAGGCGCTGGCGCTGCTCGGCGACGCCGATGCGGTCGAGCGATCCGTGCTTGGCGCCATGACGTATCAGGCCAACGATACCGTGCTGCACACGGATGCCTCACTGCTGCCGAGGTCGCGCAAGGCGTGGGCCGCCTGGAACGCTTTCGTCCCCGCGGAACCGGGTGCCGCATGCACCGTCAGCTATTGCATGAACCTGCTGCAAGGCATCGATTCGCCCGATCCGTTCGTCGTGACGCTCAACCGGACCGGCGCGATCGACCCGGCGCGCATCCTGCGGCGCATGAGTTACCACCATCCGGTCTACACACACGCTTCGGTCGCCGCTCAGTCCCGCAAGGACGAGATCCAGGGCCAGCGTCGCACCTGGTTCGCCGGGGCTTACTGGGGCTGGGGCTTCCACGAGGACGGCATGCGCAGCGCGGTCGAACTCTCGCACGACTTCGAGCGCGTGGCGGCGCTACGTCGCGAGGCTATGGCATGACCGGCCGCTTCGCCAGCGCGATCTACGAAGGCGTGGTGACACACCATCGCCACGCGCCTCACGACCATGCATTCACCTACCGCATGGCGCAGGTGTACCTCGATCTCGACGAGGTCGATCGCGTCTTCGCGCGGCGCTGGTTGTGGTCGAACGGTCGGCGCAACCTCGCGGAGTTCCGTCGTTCCGACTATTTCGGCGATCCCGCCACGCCCCTGGCCGATGCCGTACGCGATCGCGCGGCCGAGGTACTGGGTCGCCGCCCGGCGGGGCCGGTGCGTCTGCTGACCCATCTGCGGTACGCGGGTATCGCATTCAATCCCGTGAGCTTTTATTACTGCTACGCCGCGGACGGGGTGACACTCGAGTGTGTGCTGGCGGAGATCACCAACACGCCCTGGCGCGAGCGGCACAGTTACGTGCTGGCGGCGGATGCCTCCGGGGGGCACGCGATCGATGCCGGGTTCGACAAGGTCTTCCACGTGTCTCCATTCATGCCGATGGAGCGCGTTTACCGGTGGCGGTTCACCGTACCTGGCGACACGCTGGCCGTTCATATGGACGTGATGCGCGACGGTGAGCGCGAATTCGACGCGCATCTCGCACTACGACGCCTGCCGCTCACGGGCGCATCGCTGGCGCGTGTCCTCTGGCGGTACCCGCTGATGACCGCGAAGGTCATCGGCGCCATCCATTTCGAAGCCATGCGCCTGTGGCTGAAGCGCAATCCCGTTTACGACCACCCGATGAAACAGGGCTGAGACCATGAATCGCATCGCTCGCACGGAAGAATTCGTCCCCGATTCGCGTAGCCACCGCTTCCTGCGGCGGATGTTGCTGGCGCGCATGGAGGGACTCCGGCATGGCCGCCTGACGATCCGCGATGCGCTGGGAGGCACCACGTTCGGTGAGTTCGTCGAGGGTGCGCCCGATGTCAGGATCGACGTGAACGATCTGGCGTTCTACAGGGCCGTGGCCGCCAACGGCAGCGTCGGTGCGGGCGAGGCGTTCATGGAGGGTCTCTGGACCTGCGACGACCTGGTCGGCCTGATCCGGCTGCTGGTCCGTAACCGCGACCGCCTCGACGGCATGGAGACCGGCCTGGCGCGCGTGGGCGGTATCGCCATGAAGGCATGGCATGCGTTGCGCGAAAACACCCGCGTGGGCAGTCGTCGAAACATCGCCGCGCATTACGATCTCGGCAACGATTTCTTCCGGTTGTTCCTCTCGTCAGACCTGATGTATTCCTCGGCGCTCTGGGAGAGTGAGGACGATACGCTGGAGGTCGCTTCCACGCGCAAACTCAATCGCATCTGCCAGTGGCTCGACCTCAGGCCCGGCGACAGCGTTCTCGAGATCGGTACGGGCTGGGGCGGCTTTGCCGTGCACGCGGCGCGCTATTTCGGTTGCCACGTGACCACCACCACGATCTCGCGTGAGCAGTTCGCGCTGGCGAGCGAGCGCGTCGCCCAAGCCGGGCTCGAAGATCGTGTGACGCTGCTGCTGGAGGACTACCGGGATCTTCGTGGCACCTACGACAAGGTCGTGTCCATCGAGATGATCGAGGCGATCGGCGCAAAGTACCAGGAGACCTATTTCGCCAAGATCCGTAGCGTGTTGCGGCCTGGTGGTCGCGCGCTGATCCAGGCGATCACCATCGAAGACGATCGCTACGCACAGGCGCTTCGCTCGGTGGATTTCATCAAACGCCATATTTTCCCCGGCAGTTTCATACCGTCAGTGCAAGGCATGCTGGCGGCCAAGACCCGGGCGACCGATCTGGCGCTGGTTCGCTTCGAAGACTTCGGCCAGTCCTATGCGCGGACCTTGCATGCGTGGCGCGAGCGCTTCATGGCCAGTCTGGTCGAAGTGCGCGGCCAGGGGTTCGATCAGCGGTTCATCCGTATGTGGGAGTTTTATCTCGCGTACTGCGAAGGCGGTTTCATCGAGCGGTCGATCGGTGTGGCGCACCTTCTCTTCGAAAAGCCGCGCCTGTCATGAGTACGTCACACACCTTCCTCGCCATATGGCTGGCCGCGGCATGGATGATGGCCGCTGGCTGGGCCTGGCAGTGGCGCAAGAACAATGCCGGTATCGTCGACGTTCTCTGGTCGATCGGCGTGGGTGGCGCGGCCGTATGGGCGGCGCTGGCAGGATCGGGCGCGGGAGCGACGCGCGCGGTGATGGCGATCCTGGGTGGATTGTGGGGCGGGCGTCTTGCGCTGCACCTCTGGCGGCGTGTGCGTGGTGAGGCCGAAGACGGGCGTTACCGCGCGCTTCGTGCCCACTGGCACGGACACCAGGGCAAATTCTTCGCGTTTTTTCAGTTTCAGGCATTCCTCGTCGCGCTCTTCGCGGTGCCGTTCGTCGCCGTGGCGGCCAACCCGGCGACCCATGCCGGCTGGATCGGCGTAGCGATCGCGGTCTGGCTCGTCGGCGTGGTGGGTGAGTCGATGGCCGACCGGCAGCTCGCACATTTCCGTGCGCAGCCGGCGAACCGCGGCAAAACCTGTCGCGACGGATTCTGGCGTTACTCACGCCACCCGAACTATTTCTTCGAATGGCTGCACTGGTTCGCCTATGTCGCACTCGCGGTGGGCTCGCCGGTGGGCTGGCTGGCATGGAGCGGTCCGCTGGTGATGTTCCTGTTTCTGCGCTTCGTCAGCGGCGTGCCGTACACGGAGACCCAGGCGCTGCGTTCGCGTGGCGATGAATACCGGCGATACCAGCGCGACACCCCGATGTTTTTCCCCTGGTTTCCCTCACGGCATAGCGAGGACACATGAATACGACGGCCGATTCCACCCGTTACACCCGTGAGGATCAGGCGGCGTCCGGACTGCTCGGGCTCGCCGAGCGCGGTACGCTGCCCGACGCGCTGATTCGCGCGGGCATCCGGCGACTCTGCGCGAAACGCCTGGCGGAGGAAGGCGAGGGCGGCCTGACCACGGTGGCCGCCCGCTATCAGTCGCGCATCGATGCACTCAGGCAGAGTGCGGTTGCCGTCCATACGGACGCCGCCAACGGCCAGCATTACGAGCTCCCGGCACGCTTCTTCGAGCTGTGCCTGGGGCCGCGCCTGAAGTATTCCGGCTGTCTGTATCCCACCGGTGCGGAGACGCTCGCGCAGGCCGAGGATGCGATGCTCGACGTCTACGGCCGACGTGCGGAGCTGGCGGACGGGCAGACCATTCTCGAGCTCGGCTGTGGCTGGGGTTCGCTGACGCTGTGGATGGCGCGCCGCTTCCCCAATGCGCGGATCACCGCCGTATCCAATTCGCAGGGGCAGCGTCGGCACATCGAGGCGCGATGCGTCGAGCTGGGGCTGGACAACGTCCGGGTGATCACGGCGGACGTCAACGCGCTGGAGCTCCCTGCGGGCGGGTTCGACCGCTGCGTGTCGGTCGAAATGTTCGAACACATGCGCAACTACGAGACCCTGCTGTCGCGCATCGGCACCTGGCTCCGGCCCGGTGGCAAGCTCTTCGTGCATATCTTCGCCCATCGCCAGTTCATGTACCCCTTCGAGACGGACGGGGAGGACGACTGGATGGGGCGGCACTTCTTCACCGGCGGCCTCATGCCGGCTTCCGACACCCTGCTCTGGTTCCAGCAGGACCTGAAGATCGAGGATCGCTGGCACGTGGACGGAAGCCATTACGAGCGCACCGCCAATCACTGGCTGGCCAATCAGGACGCCGCCCGCGACGAGGTCATGGCGGTGCTGCGTGAAGCCTACGGGGACGCCGCGGGACTGTGGTTCCAGCGCTGGCGCATATTCTGGATGTCCTGCGCCGAGCTTTTCGGGTACGCGAATGGACAGGAGTGGCTCGTCGCGCACTACCGGTTCGCGCGGTCGTAAGCGCCAATCCAGTCATCTGTGCCTGCGGGTAATTTCACCTTTTCCGGTTTGTCGCCTTGGATTCGTCGCTGTCCGGTCGCAGGATGACTGGTCTGCGGCGATTCCGCCGCGAAGGAGAGTGAAATGTCCTCACGTCCCGTCAGGATCCCCGGCCCCGATCATCCCATCACCGTGACCCCGGCCGGCGGTCGCGTCGTCGTCCGCGATGGCGACCGCGTCATCGTCGACACCCGCGACGCGCTGGTCCTTCAGGAGGCCAGCTACGCGCCGGTCTTTTATCTGCCACGCAAGGATGCCGATATGCAGGCTCTGAGCCGTACGGCCCATCACTCCTGGTGCCCGTACAAGGGCGAGGCGTCGTATTACAGCCTGCCCGGCGACAGCGAGCGGGCGGTCAACGCCATATGGACCTACGAGCAACCCCATGACGCGGTCGCGTCGATCGACGGCCACCTCGCGTTCTACGCGGACCGCGTCACCATCGAGCACACGCCCGACTGAACCGCCCGCAAGGAAGACGACCCATGCAAGCTTTTCTCGAAGACGTCACCCCGGCGTGCGCGCGATGTACGCCGGGGGAGAGTCTCGGCGCGACTTACGAACGCGTGCGCGCTCACACGGAGTCCCTGGTATCCGCGCTCGGTCCGGAAGATATGGTGGTTCAGTCCATGCCGGACGCCAGCCCGGCCAAGTGGCATCTCGCGCACACCACGTGGTTCTTCGAAACCTTCGTCCTCGGCCCCAACGTTCCGGGCTACGACGTGTTCGACGCGGACTTCGGCTATCTGTTCAATTCCTATTACGAAGCGGTCGGTCCGCGGCATCCCCGACCGATGCGCGGCCTGCTGACACGGCCGACGAGCGAGCACGTGCTGGCGTACCGGCATCATGTCGACATGCATATGCGGTCGTTCCTGCGCACAGACCCGGGTGCCGACGTCGAGGCGCTGGTCCGGCTCGGTTTCGCCCATGAGGAGCAGCACCAGGAACTCCTGGTGATGGACGCGCAGCACCTGTTCGCCCAGTCGCCGCTGCGACCGGCTTTCGATCCGGCGTGGCCTGCGCCCGCGGCCGGACCTGGCGGACGCTTTCATCGGGTCACCGGCGGCCCGGTGCGCATCGGTGCCGTGGATGAACCGTTCGCCTTCGACAACGAGGGGCCCAGTCATACCGTGTGGCTGGAGCCGTTCGAAATCTCCGACCGCCTCGTCACCAATGGCCAGTGGCTCGCCTTCATCGCCCTTGGTGGCTACCGTCGCCCGGATCTGTGGTTGTCGGATGGCTGGGCGCAGCGGCAGGAAGAAGACTGGACGGCACCGTTGTACTGGCGGCGCGAGGGCGACGTGTGGTCGCACATGACGCCGGGTGGCTGGCGGCCGTTGGATCCCGATGCACCCGTAACGCACGTCAGTTACTACGAAGCGGACGCCTTCGCGCGCTGGGCGGGTGCGCGATTGCCGACAGAGGCCGAGTGGGAACATGCCGTTCGCACGCAAGGCAGGCTCGAGCAGATCGATGACGTCGCCTGGCAGTGGACCGCCAGCGCCTATCTTCCGTATCCCGGCTTCCGGGCGGCCGACGATGCCGTGGGCGAATACAACGGCAAGTTCATGGTCGGGCAGATGGTCTTGCGCGGTGGTGCGAGCGTTACGCCGCAAGGACATTCGCGTCCGTCATACCGCAACTTTTACCGGCCCGGTCAGCGCTGGATGTTCAGCGGCGTTCGTCTCGCCCGCGATGTCCACGGCTCGCCCGACAGCGAACGCCTGACCTTCCTTCGCGATACGCTCGCCGGGCTTTCGGCGGATCGCAAGCACTTCTCGCCGAAGTATTTCTACGACGGTGCGGGATCGGCGCTGTTCGAGGCGATCTGCCGCACGCCCGAGTATTACCCGACACGCGCCGAAACCGCGCTGCTGCACGCCATCGCCGACGATCTCGCAAGCACGATTCCGCAAGGCGCGGTCCTGCTGGAACTGGGGAGCGGGGCCAGCGAGAAAACGCGGGTGCTGCTCGATGCCGCGCCGTGGATTTCGGCGTATGTTCCCGTGGATATCAGCGCGGACGCCCTGCAGGGGGCGGTGCAGAGCCTCGCAGCGAACTATCCCGCGCTGCCGGTCCATCCGGTCGCCGGCGATTTCACATCGGGAATCGACGTGCCGGTGGCCGTGGCCGGTCGCCCACTCGTGGCGTTCTTTCCGGGTTCGACCATCGGTAACTTCACCCCGACTGAAGCGATCGCACTGCTGCGTTCCATACGAGAACGGCTGGGTGCCGACGCGCACCTGATCGTCGGCGCCGATCAGGTGAAAGACGCCGATGTGCTGCTGGCCGCTTATGACGATGCCGAAGGCGTCACGGCGGCGTTCAACCGCAACGTTCTGGTGCGGATCAATCGTGAACTTGGTGGCGATATCGATCCTCTGTCGTTCGAGCACCGTGCCGTCTGGAATGTGGCGCTGGAGCGGATCGAGATGCATCTGGTAAGCCGTGAGGCGCAACAGGCGCAGGTGGCGGGGCAGACCTTCGCCTTCGCCGCGGGTGAGTCGATCCACACCGAGAACTCGCACAAGTTCACACCGGCGTCGTTCGCACGGCTGGCCGAGGCGGGCGGGTGGACCGTCGAGCGGCAGTGGATATCGCCCGATCCCGCCTTCGGCGTGTTCGTCCTGAGGGCCCGCTAGCGCACGTCCTGCACGGTCATGTAGCCCTCGTCGGAGACGCTCACCACGGCCCGGCGATGGGCCTGAATGCGCAGGGCGTCGTCGGTGCTGGCGCCGATCTCCCTCGCGGTTTCTTCCACGGTAAACGGCTTGTTGCCACGGCGTTTCTGCCTGCCGGCGAAGCGCGCGTGGTTATAGCCCGACCACGACGTGAAAACGAGCGCGCAGAGCAGAGCGACGAGGAAGATCACGTCGATGTCGCCGCCATCGCCGATGCGGTTCTCGACATAGAACTGCACCCACGCGGAGCGGGCCCCGAAGACCCAGGCGGCGAAGGTGATCAGCGGCATCCACAGAAACGCCCAGGCCACCCAGGCGACGACGGTGACCGTGCCGAACACGGCCTTCTGCACGCGCGACTGACGCTCCGGTCGCTGGATAACGATCGCTTCGGCTTTCATCGCAGTCCCCGGTCCGGGCTGACCCATACCGCACGCTTGCCCTTGGGCTTCATCAGCGCCTTCGGCATCGCGACGATCGAGGTCGCCGTGTTGAGCAGCCAGTACACCAGCGGGTACCAGATCATCCAGTAATAGTTGCGGCCGATGCGGGTTTCGTAGCGGCGGTCGACCAGCAGACTGATCAGGAACTGCAGCAGGCAGATGATCCCGAGCACGACGCCGTGCCAGTGCGGCAGCAGAGTGTCGACGTAGTACTCGCGGGGCAGCTCGACGAACTTGCCGAGCGCCCACAGCGTGACGATGACGGCCATGGTGTACGACCAGACCAGGCTCATCACATACTCGAGCGCCACCGGCCACATGCGACGTTGCCGCCAGCGCATCAGCTTGCCGGTGTAGCGAAGCAGGACTTCGGAGCCACCCTGTGCCCAGCGCAGGCGCTGTTTCCACAGACCGCGCACGGTTTCCGGCATGAGAATCCAGCACAGCGCATTGGGTTCGTAGCGGATTTCCCAGTGGCGCATCTGGAGGCGCCAGCTGATGTCGATGTCTTCGGTCACCATGTCGGTATTCCAGTAACCGACGTCGTGCAGCGCGCTCTTGCGAAACGCGGCGATCACGCCGGACACCGTGAAGATACGGCCGTACACCCGTTGCGCCCGCTTGATCAGTCCGATGATCGAGGAGAACTCGCCCACCTGCAGCTTGCCCAGCAGCGTGGAACGATTGCGGATGCGCGGATTGCCGGTGACCGCGGCGACCCGAGGACTGTCCAGCATGTGCGAGACCAGCCAGTGCGTGGCGTAATCATCGAGCAGCGCGTCGCCGTCCACGCAGACGAAGAAGTCGGCGTTGGAAGCGAGTGCGGCGGCGCGCAGACCCATCGCCTTGCCCTGGTTGCTGGCCATGTGGATGACGCGCAGCTTCGGGTACTGGTCCAGCAGTTGGTCGAGCTGTGCTCCGGTGTCGTCGGTCGAGCCGTCGTTGACCGCGATGATCTCGAAGTTGGGGTACTGCTGCGACGCCAGGTGCGCGATCGTTTCGCGCACCTGCTCGCCCTCGTTGTGGCATGGCACGATGAGGGTGACCATCGGGTATTCGGCCAGGTCCGGCGGCCTGACCCGGATCGGCTCGTTGCGTTCCCAGCGCAGGAAATAGATGACGCCGCCGCTCATCCAGATGAGCGACATCACCAGCGGATAAAAGAACGCGAATTCGAGCAGGGCATGCAGAACGCCGCCGTTCATCGTGCCGGCGCCGGATAAGGATAGTCGGAGGCGGAGATGAACGGACGGATCGTCTCCAGGTCGGGATGGTTGTGCAGGAAATCGTCGGGGTAATAACCGATGTGACGCGCGCCCTGCGCCTGGACCTCGCGCATGCGCGCGGCAAGGTCGGGATCGGGGATCGGCTTCTTCGTGCGCCAATTCATCGTGGCGAATTCGAACAGTGTCCGCTCCATGGCTCCCGGCACGGCGGCGACTTGTGCGGTCAGCTTGCGATACCAGCCCAGGCGGTCCGATTGCTGATCCAGCTGCGGCATCGCCATGATCGCGGTCATGTCATAGGCGGCGACGAATGCGGGCAGGCTCTGCGCCATCCAGGCCTCCGCCTGCGGCTGCAGCACCGGGCGCGCGTAGAGATTGCGCGCTGTCAGTACCTGCGGACGCCAGCGGCGCATGCGCTCGGTCAGTTCCTTCGTGAAATCGATGAGCGCCTGCGTGTTCTGGGCAGGCGTGTTCTTCGCCCACGGGCCGAGGTTGTCGGTATCGCGGATGTACGCGTCGTCGGAGAACAGGATGCCCGCCTCGTCGGCATGCATCGCGAGGTCTTCGTACACATCGCCGATCATCCTGCGTACGCGTGGGTCATACGGCGCGAGGCGGAAATGATCGCCGCCGGGCTTGGGCTCGCCCGCGAGGGAAGGCAGATCCTTGCCGTCCGGGAACCGGAAAGCCAGCACGGGCATCCACGCGTAGACACGCACGCCGGCGCGGGTACGCAGCTGCCATGAGACGCGCGAGAACAGGTCCGCCCGCACCGGCAGGTGACGGTTGGGGAAATAGACGGCATCGGCCACGCCGTCACCGTCCGGGTCCGCGTATGCCTGCAACCAGACCTGGCTGGGGTGCATCCGCTTGATCCGGTCGAGCAGCTTCGACAGGTTGCGGTCCTGCTGCGCCGGATCGGGGTCGTAGATGTAGTCGAGGTCGACCTGTACGGCGCGCGTGGCGTCGACACGGGCCTGATGGCGCATCAGCCAGCCGAGGCGGTTGGCGGTGACGTTGCCGCTGACCAGCAGTCGCGGGATCGTCTTGCCCGGGATCAGCGTGGGGACGCTGTCGCCCAGGCTCAGCGACACGCTCATCCCGAGGTCGGCGGCGACTTCGCGCCCCACGCGGGTGTAGGCACCGTAAGGCCACACCACCGCGCGCGGGCGCACGCCGGTGTGCGCGGCGATCTCATCCGCGCTGTGTGAGAGATCCTTACGGACGCGCGCGGCGTATTCGGCTTCGGTCTCGTAGTGCTTCGTGGCGTTGTCGTAAGCGATCGAGGCGGCCATGGGCATCTGGTTGCCCTGCGGGTTGCCGTTCTGCCCCTGATGCATCTCCCACGTATGCGAGCCGAACTCGACGAGGCCGGACTTCTGCATCTCGGCGACCTGATCCCACGTGAGGAAACACGAACGCGTGCAGTCACCGCCGTTGTACGGCATGTGCTTGCCGTCGGGCATGTCCATCCACGAGCCGACCAGCGCCTGCAGCGCGGGATAGTGATAGGCACGCAGGAGCGGATACACGCGGGTGTAGAAACTCTCGAGGCCATCGTCGAAGGTCAGGAGTACGGCGTCCTTCGGCAAGGGCTTGCCGCCGTTGCTGGCGTCCACGACCTGCGACAGGCTGACCATGTTGTAGCCGTTGGCGCGCAGCCAGTCGAAATGAGCGATGAGATGATCGGTGCTGGTCGCATCCGGATCGTGATCGGCCTGGAGGCCGACGTCATCGCGCACGTCGTGGTAGGCCAGCACGATGAGGGTGGGGTGCGGGGCGGCGACCGGCTGCGCGGCGGCGGACAGTGCCGCTCCGAGCAGGATCAGCAGAAACAACAGCGGACGCATGACTCTCATTCTCCCCAGTGCATCGTCAGGTCGAGGACGAAGCGGTGTTCGCGTTGACCATCGTAAGGTTGGTTGTGCCAGCCGATTCCCCAGCCCAGCCGGATACCGGCGCGTGGCTGGAACGTCTGACCGTAGCGGATGGTGGCCATCCAGTCGGTCGCGTAGCCCTGTTCGGCGTACTGTCCCACGGCGACGTCGATCCGCTGTGTGACCGAGCGCTCGTAGAACTGGCCCAGCAGGTTCTGCAGGCGGCCTGTGATCGCGTAGCTCTTGTCGCGGCGCGGGTTGAAGTAAGGGCGATCGGTCAGGGTGTTCATCGAGCCACCCAGTTCGATGCCGCCGTCCAGCGCCAGATTGGGAGCGGTGTGCAGTCGCTGGGTCAGCGAGGCGGTCCATGACGTGCGCTTGTTGTCGTCGCTGAAGTTGTCGCGCGACAGGCCCACGCGCGCCCGGGTCAGCTCGCTCGCCCTCCAGGTGACGGCGGTATCCAGCGTCTTCGCTGAAATGCCGTAGTACTGTCCACGGAGCGGCGCGTCTTCGCCCGCGGTGCTGTAATCGGTCGCCCAGGTCCAGTGATCGGTGATCGACCAGTCAAAGCCGGCCTCGAGGGCGGTCTTGCCGACATAACGGTCGGCGGCGGGAAGGGCTCGCACATATGCCTCGAGGCCACGGGCATAGCCGATCACGCCCACGCCGACGCGTGAGCGACGCACGTCGCCCTCGGGCAGGTCGGCGGTCGAATAGCGGGCCAGTGCCAGCACACGCCAGTGATCGTCGATCAGCGGGCTGGCGGCCGACGCCTGGGTCGTGGCGTCGCGGTCGCCGAAGTCGGGGCTGGAGCCCTTGCCCTGTTCGGTGCTCAGATCGAACTGCCAGCCGCGCTCGCGGTTCCACGACTGCACGGCGCGGGCGACGCGCCCATTGCGGTCGGCCAGGGTCTGCGCGACGCCCAGGTCTTCGTCCACGCTTTCATAATCGTTGAGCACGCGCGCGGCATCGGCTTCACCGATGTAAGCGCCGACATCGCGGCGGTCGAGCGTGCCGGCGATGTTGAAGTCTTCCTGCGCGCGGCGTGGCCAGCCGCGCGCCAGCTCGACCATGCCGAGCTCGCGACGGATCTGCGAGTTGGCGGGCGCCTCGCGCGACAGCGGAAGAAGGCGGTCGTACGCGTCGGCCGGCATGTCGACGTATTCGCGGAGCGTGGCCGCGTTGAGATCGGCATCGACCTTGCGCTGGTTCTGGATCGGCGCACGGATACCGGGCACACGCGTCCATGTCGGCTCTTTCGCGGCGAGCGCATCGATGGTCTGGATGGCCTTGTCCGTCTGCCCGGATTCCAGGTAGGCGTACATCAGGCCGATGCGTGGTTCGAAATCGGCGGCGCCATAGGGACCCGGGTCCTTGGCAATGCTGTCTTCGTAAAGGGTTGCGGCTTCCGCGGGCCGGCGCCTGACCAGCAGCGCATCGGCGACGGCGCGCTCGACGTAAGCGGGCAGGGCGACGTTACGCTGGCGAAGCGCGTCGTAACGCGTGACCACCTCGTCCGCGCGACCGGCCTGGTCCAGCGCCACCAGCAGATCCAGCTCCGCGCGCTGGCGCAGGCCCTCGTCCAGCTGAGGATCGTCCGCGAGGCGACGGGCATCGGCCACGGCGCGGTCGGCCTCGGCGTAGGGTGCGCGCGGATCGGCGGGCTCGCCGTTAGCCCAGCGTATCTCGTGGGCGATGTGATCGGCGTCCAGATGAACGCGATCGCCCACGCTCTGGGGCGGCTGCAAGCGAGCCGCCAGTTCCCTGGCGCGCGTCGTCGCGCCCATTTCCGTCAATAAAGCGACGTTGAGCGTCTGTGCCTCGCGATCGTCCGGCCAACGGGCCAGTACCTCCTGGCAGTGCGCCAGCGCGTCGACGCGGTGCCCCGCGCTACGCTCGTCGCGTGCCTTCGCCATCAGTGCGTCGCGTTCGGAAGGCGCCGCGGCCAGCGCCAGAGGCCCGTGCAGAGCCAGCGCCAGTGCGAGACACAAGCGTGCCCTGGGCACGCGCGCGGTGCGCGGCGGTGTCATCGAATTGATTCCCATCCTGCCAACATGACCTGTATCAGCCACTGCGAATGTCCATTCCCGGCAAGTGGCGGTAAGCGTTTGAGGCACCGAATCCCGTTCGCGCCGGCGCAGCCTGCCATGGTAAAGGCAAGCTGCATGCCAAGTGATGCATCAAGTACCGGATCAGCCGGGCTTCGGCGTCGCGCGTTCAGGTCCACGATGTTCGAGGACACGTCAGCGGACGCGACACCGTGATGACCGTCACCGGCGACGTGAAGTACGGCCCGACGACTGTTTTGGATGCGCACGGCTTCGCCGGTGGTTGCCGAATTGCGTGGGCAGTACGGGGCGACCGTGCAGGTGGGTGGGCGCCTCGATCGCCTTGCGGAGGCGGGGACTATCGTTATTCCAGGCTGGCTCGTTTCGCGGGCGAGAACGACTAGCAGCCCTTGGCGTGAGGGTCGATAATGACCATAAGTTCGTTCGCGCGAATAATCTCTCACGGATAAGAGAATCTTATGATTCAACCGCAATGGCTGGAGAGCTTCCGGCAGCTTGCCGACCTCGGTAACTTTACCCGTGTCGCTGAGCGACTGGGTGTCACCCAGGCCGCCATCAGCCAGCACATCCGTCAGCTCGAGGACCGGCTGGGCCCCCTGGTGATTCGCCGGCCCCGAAGCATCGAACTGATGCCAGCCGGCCTCGCGCTACTGGACTACTGCCGTGACGTGGACCGCGCCGACAAGGCGCTGAAGCTGCGCCTGTCGGATGTCGACGCGCTGGAGGGCGAGGTCAGTCTGATTACGCCTGGAAGCATTGGCTTGTCGCTGTATCCGCTATTGCTGGATCTGCAGCAGGCGAATCCGGGGCTTGTCATTCGCCATCGCTTTGCCCCGGACAGCGAAGTTCGCGCGGCGGTGATGGAAAGCCGCTATGAAATCGGTCTGATGAGCCTGCGGCCCGATGACGAATCGCTGGCCGCCGAGCCGTTTACGACTGAGGCGCTGGAACTGGTCGCTCCTGCCGACCGCGCTGTGAAGGATTGGAAGGATCTCGTCCAGATTGGCTTTATTGACCATCCCGACGGTCAGGCGATGGCGACGCGGCTCCTGGCGCGTCAGTTTCCCGGTGCCGGTGGTCTTAAGGGTGTTCCCGTCGCAGGGTTCAGTAACCAGATCGGGCTGATTCTGGAGCCGGTAGCGCGCGGACTTGGCTTCACGGTGATTCCGGAGCATGCGCGTCGTGCGTTTGCGCGGCAGGAGGCTATCCAGGTGGTGAGTGGAGCCGATCCTGTCGTTGATACGCTTTGGCTGGTGCGTCGAGTGGAGTGGGCGTTGTCGATGAGGGCGATGCGGGTGGTGACGTATTTGCGCGAACGCCTGGGTGCGTCGAGTCGCTGACGGCCGGGCGAATCGTCAGACGCCCAGTTTTCCGAGTGTGCTGTCGAGCGGGGCGTGGTACGAGCCGCCGAACAAGCGCACGTGCATCAACAGCGGATACAGCTGGTAGAGGTGCCGCCTCGTCGTCATGAATCCGCGTTCGAGCGGCCGGATCTCGCTATACCCCTCGAAGAAGGCCGGCCCGACACTGCCGAACAGCGTCGCCAGCGCAAGGTCGACCTCACCATCACCGCGATAGATGGCCGGATCGATAAAGCATGCCCCGCCCTGGGCGGTGGCGAGCATGTTGCCTCCCCACAGATCGCCATGCACGAGTGACGGTTGCACCGCCGGATCGATCCACTCGCCGAGACGCCGGGCCACGGCATCGATGCGATGGCGGTACGCCGCAGGAAGTTCACCGGCGTCGTCCGCCAGTCCCGCCATATAAAGCAGGCGCCGGTCGCGAAAGAACGCGATCCAGTCGCGATCGAACGTATTCGGTTGCGGGATGCTGCCCATCACCGTGTCGTGCCCATATCCGAACTCATCGCCCACGGGCTGCGCATGCATGGTCGCGATAGCGCGACCGGCGGCGCGCTGCACCTCGTCGTCGAAGCCTCGGCCGCCATCGTCGACCCACGCCAGTACGAGTGCATCGTCATCGACCGCCAGCGTCTCGGGCACGGGGAGCCCGGCGGCACGCAAGTCATCGAGCATGCTCGCCTCGAGCGTCAGCGCGACTTGTCCCGGTCGACGGAACTTGGCCATGACGTGGCTGCCATCCTGCCGCTCGACACGAACGCTGCGCGCGATGTCGCCGCCGGAGAGCGTATGCAGGCGGGCAGGGCGCTCGCCCAGGAGCTGCCCGAGATGGTCGAGTTCCGAAACGGTCACCGTGCGGCGGGCTCTCGGAGCTTACGAATCACGCCATCGACGCCGCGCTCGATCATGTCGAACGCGTGCACGAAATCCTTCGCCGAGCCGTACCACGGATCGGGCACGTCGAGGCCTTTCGGACCGTCCGCATAGTCCATCAGCAGCCCGACCTTGTCCGCCGCGTCGGGTGCGACACGGCGGAGGGCGTCGATGTGTGACCCGGTCATGCCCAGCACGAGGTCGTAGTCCTCGAAGTCCCTGGCGGTGACGCGGCGCGCGCGATGTGTCGGCATGGCGACGCCACGTCGACGCAACTCGGTCAGCGCGCGCGAGTCGGGCGGATTGCCGATCTCTTCACCGCTGACGGCCGCGCTGTCGACGCGGACGTCCCAGCCCAGTTCGGCCGCCTTGTGCAGAAGCAGGGCATGGGCGGTGGGAGACCGGCAGATATTGCCGGTGCAGATGAAAAGGACGGAAGGCGTGGTTTTAAGGTCGGAAGTCATCCCATGACCATAAAGCAAAACCGGTCAGACCTGTGTCATGCCGCCGTCGATGCACAATTCCGCGCCCGCGATGAAGCTGCTCTCGGACGAGGCCAGGAACAACGCCGCCGCGGCGACCTCATCGGGTCTGCCCATACGGCCGAGGGGTATGCGGGCGGTCAGCGTCTCGCGCACCTCATCGGAAGCGGCAGCCATCATTTCGGTGTCGACCGGGCCCGGGCTGAGCGTGTTGACGCGGATGCCGCGGCTGACCAGCTCGGCAGTCCAGGTGCGGGCATACGAGCGCAGCGCCGCCTTGCTTGCGGCGTAGGTGCCGTAGCCATACACGCCGATCGCATCCGCGATGGACCCGATCAGCACGATTGTGCCGCCCGGGGGCATGTGCGGCACCGCTTTCTGCACGGTGAATGCCGCGGCACGGACGTTGAGGTCGAAGATGCCGTCGAAGTGCGCTTCGGTGATGTCGTCGACCAGGCTGTATTCGCTGATGCCCGAGTTGACCACGAGGGTGTCGACGCGACCCTTGCGGGCGACGACCGTGGCGAAGACGCGGTCTAGCTGGTCGGCGTCGGTAACGTCGGCCTGCACGGCTGCGGCGTTGGCGCCGAGGCTGGCGATGGCGTCATCGAGTGTCGCCTGGCGGCGGCCGACGATGAAGACATAGGCACCTTCGTTGACGAAGCGCTGGGCGATGGCGAGCCCGATCCCGCTGCCACCGCCGGTAACGACGGCGATTTTTCCACTGAGTTGCGACATGACGATGCTCCGGAAGGACTTGAAGCATCATGGTATACGGCGTATATCTACGGTCAATTATGCACTTTGAAGTGCGTAGGTATACGCGAGGTTATCTCCATGCCGCCCAGGCTTCCGCTCCCCGACGACGAAGTCGCGCTGATCGACGTGCGCGAAACCAAACCGATCCTCGACCAGATCGCCAACAAGTGGTCGGTGATGATCCTCAGCGTGGTCTGTGAAAACCCGGTGCGATTCAATCAGCTGCTGCGCCGGCTGGAAGGGATCACGCATAAGGCTCTGACCGAGGCGCTGCGACGGCTGGAGCGGAACGGTCTGGTTGCGCGGCGCGTGCTGCCGCTGTCGCCCGTCGCGGTGGAGTACTCGATCACCCCGCTGGGGCGTACGCTAAAGGATCCGTTCGATGCGCTGTGCATCTGGGCCAGCCGACACGGGCAGGCGATGGCGCAGGCGCAGTCGGACTACGACGAGCGCCGGCTGGACCACGAGGCCTCGTAAAGCAAAACAGCGCGAGGTGCGGAAGCACCACGCGCTGTTTTGTCGGTATCGGATTGGTGGAGCCTGGGGGGATCGAACCCCCGACCTCGTCATTGCGAACGACGCGCTCTCCCAGCTGAGCTAAGGCCCCACACGAGCCACAAATGTTAGCAGGGGAACAGCGGGTCGCCAAGCCCTCGCGCGCCGACGGGATGAAGGCTTGCCGGCTACGGTCGGTGGGCGGCAGACTGGCGGCATGTCGAGCCCGGCCATCCATCTGCGCAGTTACAGCCGGCCCACCGGCCTTGACCGGCACGACTACGCGCAGTGGGTGATCCCGCTGCATGGCGACCTCGAGTTCGAGCTGGGCGGTCGGGGAAATCGCCTCGGTCAGCTGCAGGGCGCCTTCGTGGCCGCAGGCGAGCTGCATGACGAGTCGGGCGTGGCCGATGACACGGTGCTGATCCTCGACTGTCCGCCGCCGCGGCTCGACGACGTTACGCATGAGACGCTGAGACAACGGCGCTGGCTGGCGTTACCGGCGGATGCGAAACGACGGTTGCCGCCCCTGGTTGCGCGGGGCGATGCTGAAGGTCTGTTGTCCCTGTTGCTGCTGCACTTCGCACCGGAGTCGCGAACCACGCGACTGCACACCTTGTGTGCGCGGATCGACGCCTGTCCGGATGCGATGTGGACCGTCGAGCGGATGGCGCTGGAGGTGGGCGTCAGCGTGAGTCGCCTGCATGCCTTGTTCGTCGGCTATTTCGGGCGCTCCCCGCAGGCCTGGTTGACGGCATGTCGCCTGCAACGCGTAAAACATGCGCTTGCGTACACCTCGCACACCATCGCTGACATCGCACAGGCGGCCGGATACTCCGAGCACAGCGCGTTGACCCGGGCGTTTCGTCGTGAACTGGGTATGTCACCGGCAGAGTGGCGACGCGGTCAGCAGTAGGCTGGGTCAAGCCCGCGCGGTACGCCTTCGCTAGGCTGTGGCTTCCGTCCTCGGTGACCTCCTTTGATGCGCAGATCTCTTGTTCGCGGTATGGCCAGCGGCGCGGCAGCTGGCGCGCTGTGGGGAACCGTATTCCTCGTTCCCGCCGTATTGAACGGCTTCAGTCCCTTCGAACTGAGTATCGGGCGCTATGTCGCCTATGGTCTCGTATCGGCCGTTGTTTTAGGCGTGAACGCACGGCCACTGATGCGGCGACTGGATCGGTCAGCCTGGTGGGGCCTGGTGTGGCTGAGCCTGTCGGGAAATCTCGTCTACTACTTGCTGCTGGCGTTTGCCGTGCAGTCGGCGGGCGGCGCGGCCACATCGCTTATCGTGGGGCTGGTGCCGGTGGTAGTCGCGGTCGTCGCCCGACACGACGCGGATGCGATTCCCATGCGCCGGCTTGCACCAGCGCTGGCGTTGAGTGTCACTGGCGTGGCGTTGATTGCGTATAGCGCGCTGTCTTCGCAGACAACACAGGTGGCACCGTGGCCGACACGTCTGTTGGGTTTGGTTTGCGCCGTAGGCGCTTTGCTGTCGTGGTCCGCCTATTCGATCGGTAACGCGCGCTGGCTCACGCGGCGGCATGACCTGGGTAGTCATGAGTGGTCGCTGTTGACGGGGCTGATGACGGCGGCACTGTCGTTGCTGCTTGTCCCTGTGGCGCTCGCCGTCGGAACCCCGGCGCATGACCTTGAACAGTGGTGGCTGTTCGTCGGGATGTCGATGGGGGTGGCGCTGTTCGCGTCGGTGCTGGGCAATGCATTCTGGAATCGTGCCAGTCGTCTGCTGCCGTTGTCCTTGTCGGGGCAGATGATCGTTTTCGAGACGCTGGCGGCGCTGTTGTACAGCTTCCTGTGGCATCGGCGATGGCCGGATGCCCTGGAGTGGGCGGCTATCGCCTTGCTGGTCGCGGGGATTGTCCAGTGTGCGCGGGTGCACCGGGGGGCGTTGCCTCAGACTCAGCCAGGCAACAACGCCGACAACCGGTCGTAAAGCACCCCACGACGCCAGCCTTCCAGCGCCTCGGGCCACAGGCCGCCGCTCATCACGAACTCTTCCATCGAGCGGCGTGCGCAGAGCAGGCCGGGCGGAAGGTCGAGTTGCGTGGCCAGCGTATCGATGGCGCTGCGCATCTCGTTGATGGCGCGCTTGGCGTCGCCCATCGGATGGCCGGTGATTCTCACCGTCGTCTCGACTTCCGTGGCGTCGACCGGAACACGCAACAGGTCGAACAACTCCTGGCGCTGCGCCGAACGCAGGGCGCGCGTCCCACGGACACGCTCGTCGAGTTCGGCGGGCGTCTGGGGGATTTTCGACACCAGGTCGAGTGCATGGTTGTCTTCGAGCAGCCAGGAGCGGGGCTTGTCGAGGGCACGTGCGGCGGCTTCACGCCAGCGCAGCACGCGGCGCAGCAGCGCCTGGTTCTCCGGCACCCACTCGCTGGCCGCCTTGAACCCACGCTGGGGCTGCGGATCGCCCTCGCGCTGGCTGGCGCGGCGCTTCATGCGTGCGCAGTCTTCCGCGTGCCATCCGTCGCGGCCGCGCGCGGCCAGTCGTTCGCTGAGGATCGCGTGGACCGGATGCAGGTGCACCACGTCGAGCGTGGCGTACAACTTCTGTGAGTCGGTCAGAGGCCGCTGCAGCCAGTCGCTGCGTGTCTCGCCCTTGTCCAGCTCGGCACCGACCAGCTCGGCGACCAACGCGCGATAGCTGATGCCCAGCCCCATACCGACGAAAGCGGCGGCGATCTGCGTGTCGAACAGGGTGTGCGGGCCATCGGGCAGGCACGGCGCCATGGCTTCCAGGTCTTCGCCCGCGCTGTGCATGACCGTGACGACGGGCTGGTCGGCGAACGTCGGTGCGAGCGCGTCCTCCAGCGGCACGGCAAGCGGATCGATGAGCGCGTAGCGGCCTTCATGCGCAAGCTGGAGCAGGGCGAGCTGAGGATAGAAGGTGTTGCGTCGCATGAACTCGGTATCGAGTCCGACGACGGCGGCGGGGGCGATCGGGGCGAGCCATGTGTCGAGAACCTCGCGGTTGTCGATCCAGGGAGCGGTGTGAGCGATGTCGCTCGTTGTCATGCATGCGTCCTTGTTCGGTCAGGGGTCACGTCGACGCATCGTGTTGCCCTGTCGAGCGCGATTCCCTATGGTTGCAACGCACGATAGCAGGCTCGCACGGAACCGCCCACCATGCCCAACACCGAAACCGTCCAGCGACAGCGCGCCATCGGCGGCGCGTTGGGTGTGGCCGTGCTCGGTTTCGCCTTGTTCTATCACTTCTTTCCGCAGCTTCTTCACGTCTCGCCGACGCAGAACACCCCGCGTTCGCCCATGCGCGGCCAGCCGACGACCATGGGGTTCGACCAGCGTCCGCAGGCCGCGACGCCGGCCGTCGTGTCCGAGATCGACGCCGGGCCACCGATCATGCTGGCGCCCGCGGCGGTTATCGCCGCCCGCCGCCGCGACAAATCGCCCGAGGTACCGTTGCCGGCGCAGAAGAGCCCGGACACGCCGGAGATCACTGCCGCGCTCGATCGCGGTGACAAGGCGTTGGCCGCCGATCGTCTGGTCGGAGGCAAGGACAGCGCGGCCTCACTCTTCGCCGCCGTGCTCAAGGAAAAAGCGGACAGTCAACGCGCGCTCGCGGGCATGGACGAGGTTCGCGCACGTCTTGCGGCCGAGATCGAGCAGGACATCGCACTGGGTGATGCCGACGCGGCGCGTGAGTCATTGACGGCGCTGAAGGCTCTGCCCGACAGCACCGCCGACGTCGCCCCGCTGCAACAGAAACTCGCCGTGCTGGACAAGGTGCGGCCGCTGCTGGGCAAGGCCGCCGCGCAGTTGCAGGAGGGCAAGGCCGACCTCCCGCACGGCGACAGTGCCCTCGACACCTACCGCGAGGTGCTGCAGCTGGACGCGGACAACGCAGTGGCGGAACAGGGCATTACGCAGGTGCAACGCACCGTGTTGGACAAGGCGCTGGCCGCGGTGGCGCAGAACGACTTTGCGGCGGCGGACACCGCGCTGGCGGAGGCGGCGGCGATCCAGCCGGAATCGCAAGGCCTGCAGGACACCCGTGGCCGCATCGAAGGCATGCGTCGGCAGAGCGCCACGGCGATGCTCGCGCAGGCGCGTTCCGCGCTGGACTCAGGCAATCTCGAACTGGCGCGGCAACTGGCGGACAAGGCTCAGCAGATCAGTGCCGATCTCGCCGGTCTGGATGATTTCAACGAGCGGCTGACCAACGCCCGGCTCTATGCGAGCTACAAGCCGGGTCAGGTCTTCGCAGACCGCTTCGTCGACTCGACGGGCCAGGCGCCCGCCATGGTCGTCGTGCCGACCGGCAAGTTCCTGATGGGTTCGCCCGATGGCGAGCGTGGTCACGACGCCAACGAAGCGCCGGTGCACGAGGTGCAGATCGACAAGGGTTTCGCCATGGCGCGCAGCGCGGTCACCATCGGTCAGTTCCGCGACTTCGTACGCGCCACCGGTTACGTGCCGCAGTCGCAGTCGCTGCAGGGAGGCAGCGTGTACGACGAACAGAGCGGCGGCCTGCGCGATGACGATGCGGCCACCTGGCAGGACGATTACGCGGGCAAACCCGGGCAGGAGCGTCTGCCCGTGATCAACGTCTCCTGGAACGATGCGAAGGCCTACGCGGACTGGCTGTCCCAGCGGACCGGCAAGAAATATCGCCTGGCCAGCGAGGCGGAGTTCGAATACAGCTTGCGCGCGGGCAGCACCACCCGGTACTGGTGGGGCGACGACACGCCGACGTCACGCGTCGAAAACCTCACCGGCGGGAACGATCGTTCGGGTTCCGGCCGCCGTTGGAGCAACGCCTTCAACGGTTACAAGGACGGTTTCTGGGGGCCGGCGCCGGTGATGAGCTTCACGCCGAACGCGTTCGGCCTGTACGACATGGGCGGAAACGTCTCCGAGTGGGTAGGCGACTGCTGGCACGACAACTACATCCGTGCGCCACGTTCGGCCGATGCGTGGGTCAATCCCGGGTGCGGACGCCGGGTGATCCGCGGCGGCTCCTGGGGCAGCGCGCCGGAGATGGTTCGCTCGGCGTACCGGCAGGGCGCCTCGGCGGATCTGCGCAGCGCGCGCGTCGGCTTCCGCATCGTGCGCGAGCTCTGACGCACGCCGGGTTCGAGACCGGTAACGACCACCGGCGTCGAACGCGCAGCGCTGGCCGTCAGAGATTTCCGTAGACCGCCTCGAGCTGCGAGACGGCGGCGTTGACCCGCTGGATTCCCGAAGACTGGCGCTCGGCGCTTTCGCTGATGGCCCCGGTGACCTGAGTAACGTTGCCGATAGCGGCGAGGATTTCCTCCATCGTGTGTCCCGCGGTACCGACAAGGCTCGCCCCTTCGTCCACGCGGCCGCGGGCATCGCCGATCAGCTGATGAATCTGCTTCGACGCCTCGGCGCTACGTACCGCGAGGCGGCGCACTTCTTCCGCCACCACGGCGAACGCCTTGCCGCTCTCGCCCGCGCGCGCCGCCTCGATGGCCGCATTCAGCGAGAGGAGGTTGGTCTGGAACGACAGCGAGTCGATCAGTTCGAGGATTTCCTCGATGGAGCGCGTGCCTTCCTGGATGCCGCCCATGGTACGTACGACATCGCGCATTACCGCACCGCCTCGTTCGGCCGCATGCCGCGCGCCACCCGCAAGGGCCTCGGCCTTGCCGGCCTTTTCCGCGTTGTCGACGACGGCGCCCGACAGCGACACCACTTCGCGCTGAAGCGTCTGCGCGGCGAGCGTCTGTGCCGTGATGTCGGTCGCGTACTTGATGATTTTCATCGGTACGCCGTTGAAGTCGAAGATGGGGTTGTAGGTCGCCTGAATCCACACAACGCGACCATCGCGACCGAGCCGACGGTACAGCGCGGCGTCATGGCGGCCTTCGCGCAGTCGTGCCCAGAAGGTCTGATAGCCGGGCGAAGAGGCTTCGGTCGGATCGACGAACATCCGGTGATGGCGACCGATCACTTCGTCCCGTGTGTAGCCCATGGCGCCAAGGAAGTTGTCGTTGGCCTCGAGGATGGTGCCGTCCAGATCGAATTCGATCGTCGCCTGAGCGCGATCGATCGCCTGGAGACGCCCGTCCATGTCCGCGGCGGCGAGACGCTGGGCGGTGACGTCGGTCGCGTATTTGATGACGCCGATGACGTTGCCGTTGCGGTCGGTCAAAGGGCTGTATGACGACTGCAGCCACACGTCGCCTCCGTCCTTGCGCCGGCGGCGGTACAGCCCCGTGTCGCCGCGTCCCGCACGCAACCCTTCCCAGAACGCTCGATAGTCCGGGCTGTCGGCATCGGCCGGCGCCACGAACGTGCGGTGATGGGCGCCACGGATTTCGTCCATGCCATAGCCCATGGCCTGCAGGAACAGGGCGTTAGCGTGGCGTACGTGCCCGTCCGGGGTGAACTCCACGATCGCCTGGACCTTGTCCAGCGCGGCGAGCTTGGTCCGCGACTCGCGGTTTCTGTCGATCCAGTAACGAAGCATTCGGTGACCCGGGGAATGTGGTGTTGACCACATCGGCGGGCGAATTGGTTACTTGAGTAAAAGTGACAAAATCGGTTCAGCTCTCGTCCATGAAATCGGCGCGTCAGTCCGGATGTCCCTGTTTGGCCGCCAACGCCTCGCGGACATGGCCAAGCGCTTCCTGCGCGACCGCTTCGGCGGTCTGCGTCGCGTCGATGACGACCGTATGCCCGAGGCCCAGGCCACGGAAGATCGAACGGCAACGGTCGAGGTTCTCCGAGGTCTCGAAATGATTCGGCTTGTCGCCGCGCTTACGGATGCGCTCCAGTCCCACCCGGGGTTCCAGGTCCAGCAGCAACAGCAGGTCGGGGCGAGGGGCGAAGGCGTTGGCCTCCAGCAGAGCGCCGGTGTCCAGGCCGGCTGCCCCCTGATAGGCCACATTGGACGGGAAATAGCGGTCGAGGATGACGATCTCGCCACGGGCCAGGGCGGGGCCGATCAGTTCGGCCACGTGCTCTTTCCGGTCGAGAATCAGGAGGCGAAGTTCTTCATCCGGCGTCAGCCGTCCGGTGGATGCGGAGGCGCGCATCCGCATGCCCCACTGGCCGGTCGTCGGTTCCTTGCTGAGCGCCACAGGGGTGCCGGCCGGAGCCAGCGTGTCACGCAAGGTATGGGCGAGCGTCGTCTTGCCTGCACCATCGATGCCTTCGATGGCAACGAGCAGGCCACCGGGAATAGGGAGAGGTGCCATGGGCGGGGACTTTACCGGATCAGATCCGGACTTTCACCACCGTCAGGCCCGGCGTGCGACTTCCGCGGCGACGCGAGCATCACGTGTCAGCAGGTCGAACATACGCTTACCCGTTGCCGTGGCGCTCCAGTAACCGAATTCGTCCTGCGAGGCGAGGCCGCGGCGCAGAAGTCGGACGCACGCCGTTTCGTTGAGGCTGCTCACGGCAAGAAACGCTGTGGAACAGAGTTGCTGGAGCGCGAAACGCGCTTCCGGATCGATGGTCGGTTCGTGTCGCGTTCTTTCGTCGGTATGCACGTCATTTCCCCCGTTGATGCCCCGCTGGCGATTCTGGAGCTTCCCTCGGTTAAGGCCCCGTGAGCGAATACTTACGTACGTCCCCCGCAGGCTGGGCAGGTGTCGTCTCCTGTGGAGGAAGCGACGTCACGCAGGGCCACCCCGGTCGCAGGTTCGCAGAGGGCTGGCAGCGGCATGACGACAATTTCGGCCACACGATCGGCGTCCAGCCATCCCCGGCTTTTCTGGAGACGGTGTTCCAGCGCCCAGGCGCACATGGCCGTCATGGGCCCACCGGCGAGGAGGGTCTCCAGGCGACGTGCGGTGAAGGCTGGCCCGAGGTATCTCGCCATGGCGTCCTTCCCATGAAATCCTTCGCTCACCAAACGTGCAGCGATAGCTTGCATGTTGCGCAAGCGGGCGGACTGGATCGACATCGACGGCTACTTGAGTGGAAGGAGCGGCACATTAAGGTCGGCGAGTCGGGCGCTTTGCACCTATTCGGCAGTCGACATCCGGCGCCAGACAAGCCCGTCACATTAGTGAAGGCGGGGTGCCGGCATCCAAAAAAAACCCGCCACGTGGGCGGGTTTTTTTTGAAACGCGTGGTGCCGAAAGAGGGACTCGAACCCTCACTGTATCACTACAAACGGATTTTGAGTCCGCCGCGTCTACCGGTTCCGCCATTTCGGCACGGGCACGCGATTATGCGGGAATCAATGGATCTGGTCGAGACCCAGTTTGCGTTCGGCGCGCTGGTACCAGTCGTCGCCTTCGGGGTTGAACACGGCGCACTGGGTCATGCGGCCCGAATAGATGTGCAGGCTGACCGCGACCGCGTCGTCGCTGGGATTGCGGATGGTGTGGTACTCGTGCGGCGGGATCAGGCTGCCGGCGGAACCGGGGCCTGCCTGGATCGAGCCGACCGGGCGGAAGTGGTAGCGCTCCGCCTCGTGGCCCAGCAGTTCGTACTGGACGATTTCGAGCGCGCCGTTCCATACGCCTTCGACGCACCACATGCCGCTGTGGTCGTGGATCAGGGTGCCCTGACCGGGACCCCAGGTCATGGCGACGACGCTGTAACCGTGTTCTTCGCTGCGATAGAGCTCGCGGCGGGCGTAGTGGTCGCCGGCGGTCTCGAAGACGCAGGCGGGCAGGATGACTTCCTGCGAACGGATCAGCCGGCACAGCGCGTTGCGCAGGGTGTCGGTGATCGCCGGTGTGCTCGGCTGCGCGACGGAAGCGTCGATCGCATCGATGAGCTTGCGGCTGCCCTGGAAATCGACCGTGATCATGCGTGGTACCTCTGGAGGCGATGGTGGCGTGGGGACGCCGGGTCGCTTCCGATCATAGCAGGGCGGGCGGGGCGGGAGCGTCAGCGGCGTGCCGCCGCACCCGACTGACGTGGGGCCGTGGTGTCAGAGCGAACCGAGGAAGCCGCCAATGGCCTTGCTGTAGTTGGCGATGTCGACGAGGAAGGCATCGTGGCCCTGGGGCGAGTCCAGCGCGACGAACTCGACCGCCGCGCCCGCGGCCTCCAGCCCCTTGGCGATGGTTTCCTGCTGCTCCAGGGGAAACAGGATGTCCGTGCTCACGCCGATCACCATCGCGCGTTCGACCTGGATGCGGGCCAGGCCGCGCATGACGTCGCCCTCGCCGTGCTCGGCGATATCGAACCAGTCGCTGGCGCGCGAGAGGTACAGATAGCTGTTCGGGTCGAACTGACGGTTGAATCGCCGCGCATGACCTTCGAGATACGACTCGACCTGGAACTCGAAACCGAACGGTTCGTTTTCTTCACGCTGCTCCGCGTCGAGCCGGATGCGCGCGAAGCGGCCGTTCCACTCCATCGCGGAGCGATAGGTGATCACGCCCAGCTTACGCGCGATGCTCATGCCGTGTTCGGGCCATTCGTCGCCTTCGTATTGTCCGCCCTTCCAGTGGGGATCGAGGCGGATGGCCTCGCGCTGGAGCGAGCGGATGGCGATGGCGAACGGTTGCGCCTGCGGTGCGGTGTCGACGCTGACGTGCGTGCGCACCGAGGCGGGGTGCAGCAGCATGTACGCGAGTGCGCTCATGCCGCCCATCGAGCAGCCGACGAGGCAGGCGAGCTGTGAGATACCGAGGCCGGTGATGGCTTCGTGCGCCGCATTCGCCACGTCCTCCAGCGACAGCTCGGGAAAGGTCAGGCGGTACGGCGCGCCGGTGGCGGGATCGACCGACGCGGGGCAGGTCGAGCCCTTATCGCTGCCCAGCGAGTTAACGCAGACGACGAACCAGCGATCGGTATCGAAGGCCTTGCCGGGCCCGATCATGTCCTGCCACCAGCCGGGGGTGGGATCCTCGTCGTTGGATGCCGCGTGCGCACTGGGCGACAAGCCCGTCAGAATGAGGACGGCATTGCCGCGCGACGCATCGAGCGTGCCCCACGTCTCGAAGGCGACACGCGCGCCATGCAGTTCACCGCCCCTCTTCATGCGGAACGGTGAGGACAGCTGGTGGTAGCGGCGGGCGTCACCCATGGGTCATTCCTTCGGTTTGCCACCGACGCGCTTGTCGGCTTCGGCGATCTGTTGTGCCACCGCATGCGCCACGTTCGAATCCGGATCCAGCAGCGGCTGCAGTTTTTTCCAGGTGGCCGACGCGTCCGCGAAGTGCTCCTGCTGAAATTGTGCGATGCCCAGCAACCACAGTGCCTTCTGGTTTTGCGGATTGTCGGCGACGGCGGCCTGCAGCAGGTCGAACGCGCGTCCCACGATCAGGTGATCGCCACGCACGAGCGAGTCCGCCTCGGCCCAGCCGACCATCGCGGGGCCGTTCTTCGGGTCGGCCTTGAGCGCACCGTCGTAGGCTTCGCGGGCATCCGCCGGCTGCTTCAGCATGGCGTAGGTCTGGCCGAGCAGCAGCCAGCCCTGCGTATCGTCCGGATGCTCTTTCAGTCGCGCCTGCAGCGCGGCGATCGCCTGACCGACGTCCATTTCCTTCGGTGGCTCGACGCCGCCGAGCGTGGCCGGCGTGCCGACCAGCAGATAGATGCCGGCGCTGCCCAGAGGAACCAGCACCGCCAGCGCGACGACGAGCACGAACACGCCCTTCGAGCGCCCGTGCATCCGGCCCTGACGAATGAGCGGCACCAGGATGAGGGCGAGCGCGACGGCGAGCATGGCCCCGGCGGCAAGATAGAACGGAAGGGTCACCAGTCGTCCTCGGTGTCGTTCGCCGGCACATTGCCGACGGGGTTCTGGCGCGCACGGCGGCGTACCTGTATGGCGACGACGAGGCCGCCCAGGGCAAGCACGATCAGCGGCCCGAACCAGAGCAGCCAGGTCTTCGGTTCCACCGGTGGCTTGTACAGCACGAAGTCGGAGTAGCGATCGACCAGATACGCCTTGATCTCGGCATCGCTCCTGCCTGCCTGCATCATTTCGAAAATCTGTCGGCGCAGGTCGTGTGCGATCGGCGCGTTGGAATCCGCCAGGGTCTCGTTCTGGCACATCGGGCAGCGCAGTTCGGCGCTGAGATGCTGGAAGCGAAGTTCTTCGGCGTGGTCGCGGAAGGGCAGCGGCTGGATGGCCTGGGCGATCGAGAGCAGGGGTAGCAGCAGCATGAAGATCATGGCGAGGAGCGGTCGCGCGCGGGGCGCGCTCCTACCTTCTGCGGCAGGACCCTGACCGTTGCCGGCACGTTGTAGGAGCGCGCCCTGCGCGCGACCGTACCTGCCCATTACCGACCTTCCTTCGCCAGCGCCGCCAGCGCCGGCCGGAATTCCTTATCGACCACCTCAGGCGTAATCGGCCCGACATGCTTGTAACGAATTACACCCTTGCCATCGATCAGAAAGGTTTCCGGCGCGCCGTACACGCCAAAATCGATGCCGGCGCGTCCGTCACGGTCGGTGATGACGAGGTCGAACGGGTTGCCGTGTTCGCGGAGCCAGTTCATCGCGTCGGACGGTTCGTCCTTGTAGTTCAGGCCAACCAGACGCAGGCCCAGCGACTTCACCTCACCCGACAACACCGGATGCTCATGCACGCATTCGATGCACCAGCTTCCGAACACGTTGAGGAAATACGGCTTGCCCAGCAGCGAGGCCTTGCCGACCGTGCTCATGGGCCGACCCAGTTCGGGCACCAGGAAGTCCGGCGCTGGCTTGTCGATCAGCGGCGAGACGATCTCGTGCTGATCGTGCTGCGTGTTCCACCAGATACCGAAGCCGAACAGACCGCACAGCGCGAGAAACACGAACAAGGGCATCAGGCGACTCATGCGAGCGATTCCTTCGCGGGCACGGGGGCGGTCGCGGCGGCCTTCTTCGCGCGGAAGCGGCGCTCGCCCGCGGCGAGGAATCCGCCAAGCATCATGAACAGGCCGCCGAGCCAGATCCAGCGGACGAACGGTTTGTAGTACAGCCGCAACGCCCAGGCGCCCTCGACATCCGTCGCCTGCATCGGCTCGCCGAGCGCTACGTAGATGTCGCGGAACAAGCCCGCGTCGATGGCGGATTCGGTCTGTACCTGGCCGCGCGAATACGTGCGTTTCTGCGGTTTCACGGTCGCCATCGTCGTGCCATCGCGCTTGATGGTGACCGTGCCTTCATCGGCGCGCCAGTTCGGTCCCTGGGTTTCGTGGACTCCATCGAAGCGGAACACATAGCCGCCGATGGCCTGCGTGTCACCGGGCGCCATACGTACGTCGCGCTCGACACTCAGCGATTCGGAGAGCATCACGCCGATGATGAAGATGGCGACGCCCGTGTGAGCGACCAGCATGCCGGCCATCTCGGCCGGATAGCGGCGGCCGCGCGGCATCTCGCGCCAGCGCTTGAGGATGTACGACAGGGTGCCCGCGGCCACCCAGACGGCGCCCGCGATGCCGGCGATCGCACGCAGGTGACCCTGGGCGACGAAGGCGGCGACGATGGCGCAGATCACGGCGGCGATACCGGCACGCAGGGCGAGCGTCGTCAGCTGGCGGCCCTCGGCGCTGCCCCAGCGCAGGTAGGGGCCGAACGGAAGCAGGAGGACCGCGGGCGCCATCAGCGCGATGAACAGAAAACTGAAATAGGGTGGTCCGACCGAGATGCGGCCGAGGTTGAGCGCGTCGCCGATCAGCGGGAACAGCGTGCCCAGCAGCACCATGGCCGCCGCCGTGGTGAACAGCAGGTTGGCGATCATGATGCCGGTCTCGCGCGACAGTGCCGCGAACGGCTTGCCCGTCGCCACCCTGGGCGCACGGATGGCATAGAGCAGCAGCGAGCCGCCGATCACCACGATCAGGAAGCCGAGGATGTACAGGCCGCGACGCGGATCCGAAGCGAACGCATGTACCGAGGTCAGCACGCCCGAGCGCACGAGGAAGGTGCCGAGCAGCGACAGCGAAAACGCGAACAACGATAACAGCACCGTCCACGCGGGGAGCGAGCCCCGTTTCTCGGTCACCGCCTGGGCGTGGATCAGCGCGACGCCGACCAGCCAGGGCATGAACGACGCGTTCTCGACCGGGTCCCAGAACCACCAGCCGCCCCAGCCCAGCTCGGCGTATGCCCACCAGCTGCCGGCGACGATGCCCATGGTGAGGAACGCCCACGAGACGTTGGTCCATGGGCGCGCCCAGCGCACCCAGGCCTGCTCGAGCTCGCCACCCAGCAGCGCCGCGATGGAAAACGCGAAAGCCACCGAGAAACCCACGTAGCCCATGTACAGCACGGGCGGGTGGAAGGTCATGCCGGGATCCTGCAGCACCGGGTTGAGGTCGCCGCCGTCGGATGGCATCGGCAGCTCGCGCAGAAACGGATTCGAGGTAAACAGGATGAAGGCCAGGAAGCCGACGCCGATGAGGCCGAGCACGCCGAGTACGCGGGAGACGAAAGGTGTCGGCAGGTGACGGCTCAGCATCGCCAGCGCGAGCGACCAGACGTTGAGGATGAAGACCCAGAGCAGCATCGAGCCTTCGTGCGCGCCCCACACCGCGGTGATCCGGTAGTACCAGGGCAGCGCGAGGTTCGAGTTGTCGGCGACATAGGCCACCGAGAAGTCGTAGACCAGAAACGCGTGGATCAGCACGCCCATCGCCAGGAACACGAATACGGCCTGGCCGGCCGCGGCGGGTCGCGCCACGGCCATCAGCGCGGCGTTGCCACGCCACGCGCCGAGGATGGGAAGCACTCCCTGGACCAGCGCCAGCAACAGCGCGAGGACGAGCGCGAACTGGCCAAGCTCCGGAATCATTTCGGCGTACCCGGTGCCGTGGCCTTGTCAGTCATGGCCTGATCGCCCATGCCCTTGTCGTCGATCTTGCGGTTCTCATGCGCCTTGGCCATGGCGTCCTTGAGTTCCTTCGGCATGTAGTTCTCGTCGTGCTTGGCGAGCACTTCGCTGGCGATGAAGCGGGCGTCGTCCATGCGACCCGTCGCGATGACCGACTGGTTGTCGCGGAACAGGTCCGGCAGGATCCCGGTGTATTCCACCGGCATGGCGCCCTGGTCGTCGACGACGATGAAGCTGACCTTCAGGCTGTCCTTCGCGCGCTGGATCGAACCCGCCTTGACCATGCCGCCCAGCCGGAAGCTGCCGTACTGCGTGGCCTGGCCTTGCTGCACCTGGCTCGGGGTAAAGAGATAATTCATGTTTCGCTGCAATGCGAACACGGTCAGACCGACCGCCACGATGGCGGCGGCGATCACCGAAATCACGATGGCGAGGCGACGCTTACGGGTGGGATTCATTACGGGGAGCGGTTCCGGGACGGCGGCGGTTCTCCTGGCGCGCGAGGCGCGCACGGAGATCGCGCAGGTTGCGTCGACGCCTCGCCAGTGGCGCGAGGGTGTCGATCAGAAGGACGAGGAAGAAAACGGCGAGCGAGGTCCAGACGTAGAAGCCGTACTGGCCCATGGCGAGGGCGGCGGTCATGCGGCGTCGTTCCCCGGCGTGTTCAGGGCGAGATCGCGCACCCAGCCCTTGCCGCTTTCCGCGACGATGAAGTCGGCGCGCACGCGTGCGAACAGGCTGGCGACGTAATACAGCTTGGTCGCCGCCATCATCGTGAGCAGAGGCCACAGCATGCTCGCATCGATATGCGAGGGGCCGAGCAGACGCACCGTCGATCCCTGGTGCAGCGTGTTCCACCAGTTCACCGAGAAATGCACGATCGGCACGTTGACCGCGCCGACCAGCACCAGAAACGATGCGGCACGCGCGCCCTGACGCCGGTCCTCGAAGGAGTGATACAGACCGACGATGCCAAGGTAGATGAAAAGCAGCACCAGCTCGGACGTGAGGCGCGCGTCCCAGGTCCACCACGTGCCCCACATCGGCTTGCCCCAGAGCGAGCCGGTGACCAGCGTGATCAGGGTGAACGCGGCGCCGACAGGGGCGGACTCCATCGCCACGGTTTCGGCGAGCTTGATCCGCCAGACCAGGCCGATGAAGGCGGCGACGGCCATCGCGCCGTAGATGAAAAGGCTCATCCAGGCGCTGGGTACGTGGATGAAGATGATCCGGTACGCGTCGCCCTGCTGGTAGTCGGCGGGCGCGACGAACAGGCCGCCATAGAGCGCCACACCGCCGAGAAGCAGGGCGAGGCCCAGCGCCCATGGACGGACGGCACCCGCGAAGCGGTAGAACACCGGCGGGGAGCTGAGACGGTGCAGCCAGAGGGGAACCCAGTTAGCCATCGGTCCTCGTTGCCGTTTGGTGCGAGAAAGGGTGAGTCCGGATTCCGGTCCGTACGGTGGCGCGCATCATGAGTCCATCGCGATACGCAGCGCCGCGGCGCACGCAAGCGGTGCCAGCACCAGCGCCAGAACCAGTCCGGCGCCGAGCCACGCCACCGGCGCGACCCAGGGCAGGCCGTCCTGCGCGGCTGATACAGCCCCCGCGGCGAAGATGACGACCGGCACGCAAAGCGGCAGAAGCATGAGCGCGAGCAGCATACCAGAGCGTCGCGAGCCGGCCGTCAGCGCGACGAGGATCGCGCCCAGGAGGCACAGCAACGGCGTGGCCAGCGCGAGGGTGGCCACGAGCACGGGCATGGCCGGCGCCGGGAGCTTCAGCATGCTGGCCAGCAGCGGTGCGACGACGATCAGCGGCAGCGACGAGACGATCCAGTGAGCGAGGATCTTGACGCCCACGAGCAAGGCCAGCGGCTGCGGTGCGAGCATCAGCAGCTCCATCGAGCCGTCCTCGATGTCGCCGCGGAACAGGTTGTCGAGCGAAAGCAGGATGGCCAGCACGACCGTGACCAGCACGACGCCACCGGCGATGCGGGCGAGCAGGGCAGGCTCGGGTCCGAGGGCAAACGGGAACAGTGTCGCGACGATCACCGCATAGAGCACGGGCATGGCGATGTCACCGCGCCGGCGCCAGGCCAGGGTCAGATCGCGGCGCAGCAGGGCGGCGCAGGCGGCGGGTGTGCTTCCGGGGGTCATGCGTGCAGCCGGATGCGGCGTGGTGCGTCGCCTGCGAAAGACACCGCCCCGTGGCTCGTCACCAGAGCGGCACCGCCGCGCGCCGCATGGCGCTCCAGCAGGCGGTTGACCAGGGCGATGCCTTCGCGGTCGAGATTGGCGTAGGGCTCGTCGAGCAGCCACACGCGTGCGGGCAGGATCAGCAAGCGGGCGAGAGCCACACGCTTCTTCTGTCCGGCGGAGAGGCGGCGTACGGACTCGTCTTCGTATCCGGCGAGGCCGACCTCGGCGAGGGACACACCGATATCGGCGCCGCCGCGCAAGCCGTAGAGTCCGGCGGCGACACGCAGGTTCTCGCGAGGCGAGAGGTCGAGTTTGAGGCCGGGATGGTGGCCGAGAAAGACCACGGCCCCGGCGACGGTATCGAGCGAGAACGGAGCGCCGTCGAGCAGGACCTCCCCCGAGCCGGGGCGGAGCATGCCGGTAAGCACCCGCATCAGCGTGGTTTTACCACTGCCGTTGTCGCCTTCGATCAGCGCGATTTCGCCCTCGCGCAGCGCGAAATCCACCGGACCGAAGACCGGCTCATCCTGGCGCAGGAAGCACAGGGAGCGCGCTTCAAGCAGGACGGCGTTGGCGGCGGCGACGGTCATTCCGACGATTGTCCGGGCCATGCGGCGGCTTGTCCATGCGTGACGGTGTCGCGGCTTCCTCAGCCCCGATCGAACGCCTCGGCCGGCAACGGAGGCAAGGTCGCCTGCAGCGCCCGCACAGCCGCCTCCATATCCACCGACGCCACGCTTTCATGCCCCAGCAGGAGCTGCTCCACCAGCACGTCCTGTGCCTGCCCACGCTCCAGCGCGTAGCGGTAAGGCAGGTGCGTAAAGGTCACCATCCGGTAGCGCGGCAGGTAGTGCGTCGGGCAGCGCTCCGTCAGCAGCGCACCCAGCTCGCGCTTGCGCAGGAACACGGGATCCGCGACCTTGTCGCGCATCTCCACGTAGTTCTCCAACGCCATCCGGGCGATCGCGTCGGCATTCGGCTTGCGCGTCGCTTCAAAGGCGGCGAACACGGCTGCGGGATCGGACGGATTCGCCGCGAACAGGTCCGCCAGTTCGGCCGCGTCTTCGAAACCGCAATTCATGCCCTGACCATGGAACGGCACGATCGCGTGCGCGGCGTCGCCGATCAGCAGGGCACGGCCACCGATATGCCAGCGATCCAGGTAAAGCGTCGCCAGTGTGCCGACCGGATGGGCCGCCCAGTCGTTCGTGAACTCGGGCATCAGCGCCAGCGCATCGGGAAATTCCGTGCGGAAAAAGCCCTCGGCGGCGGCCGCGCCTGCGATCGTACGGAAGCTGGGGTGCTCGCCATCGTTGGGCAGGAACAGCGTTACCGTGAAGCTGCCCTCGCGGTTCGGGAGGGCGATGCACATGTAATGGCCGCGCGGCCAGATATGCAGCGCGTTGCGTTCGATGGCGAACGGCGCGGAGGGATCCTTGCCAGGAGGAATCTCGAGTTCCTTGTAGCCGTGACCCAGCTCTTCGATCCGTTCGCCGAGCGGCGAATGTCGGTGCATCTCGGCGCGCAACGCCGACCCGGCGCCATCGGCACCGATGATGACGGGTGCGTCGATGCTGCGCTCGGTTCCGTCCATGCTGCGCAGCATGAGCCTGCCCGCGTCCAGATCGGCCCCGGCCAGGCCCTGGTCGAAATGGATGGTCGCGCCGGCGGCTTCGGCGGCATCGAGCATCAGGTTATTCAGGCCACCTCGCGACACCGACCAGATCACTTCGGAATCGTCCACCCCATAGCGCTGCAGGCCGCTGTGGCCGGCCGGATCGTGCACCATGCGGCCGCGCATCATGACCGCCTGCTCGAGCACCTGCGCGGCGAGACCGGTGGCGCGCAAGGCATGCAGGCCACGTTCGGCCAGGGCGAGATTGATCGAACGGCCGCCCTGAAAGCCCGCCTTGCGGGGATCGGAGCGCTTCTCGAAGACGGAGACGCGGAAACCGCGTTGGGTCAGCAGGGTGGCGACCATGGCGCCGACCAGTCCGGCGCCGACCACGGCGATGTCGTTACGGGGCATGGCGGCCTGTTTTTGCTGCGCAATATTGCGGGGCAGCGCATCGTGCGCCGCAGCGCCGCCGGGAGCAAGTCCCTGGCGGCGGGATGCGTCAGCTTGCCTTCTTACCTGGCCGCGACGTCTGGCTCTGACGCGAGGCGGGCTCGGGCGGCTTGGCCGTGGCGGCATCGAGGAAACCGCGCTGCATCGACTTCCAGACGTCGAGGTTGCGCTCGGTCATCTCGTTGAGCATCGACCACGGGGTCTGGCCCATCAGGCTGTTGAGCTGGGTACGGAACTGCTGCTGCTGGTCGAGGAAGACCTGCAGGCTGCGCTCCAGGTACGGGCCCATGAAGCCCTGCAGGGAGTCGCCGTAGAAGCGGATGATGTGCGACAGCAGCTGCGGGGAGAGCATCGGCTGACCGTGCTCTTCGTGTTCGGAGATGATCTGCAGCAGGACGGATCGGGTCAGGTCGTCACCGGACTTGGCGTCGCGGACTTCGAAAGTTTCCCCGTCGAGGACCAGCTGGCGGACTTCTTCCAGCGTGATGTAGCTCGAGATCTCCGTGTCATACAGACGACGGTTCGGATACTTCTTAATGATGCGTAGGGATTGTGCCATGCGGCGAAAGCTACCACGTGGTATTGCGTCGCACCAGTTGTCGCACCGTCTTGTAAACGTTTGCGGTTTCACATATGGGATTGGAACGATTTAAATAACGCCGATTTAATGTTCGGAGGTGCAGCGTCAGTGCGCCGCCGCTCCTCCGGCATTCCCGAACGGCGGCTTCGCCAGCCAGAGAATCGGTATCAGTGCCAGAAAAAGGATCCCGCACAGCCAGAACACGTCGTTGACGGCGAGCGTCAGCGCCTCCCGGTTGACCACCTGGTCCAGCACGGTTCGCTGTGCCTGTCCATGCAGGTTCATCATCTGCAGCCGGTCGACATAGGCCATCGCCGCCGGGGACGCCGGATTGACGTATTCGGTCAGCGAGGCATGGTGCGCTTCGCCGCGATGCTGCCAGATCGTCACCGTGAGCGCGGTCGACACGCTCGACGCGAGCGTGCGGCAGAAGTTGGCCAGCCCCGACGCACCGGCGATCTGGTCGGGCCGCAGGCCGGAAAGGAAGATCTGGTTCAGCGGAATGAAGAAGCACGCGATGCCGATGCCCATGACGAAGCGAGGCAGGACCAGCGTGGCGAACGACGCGCCGCTGTTGAAGGTCGAAAACCAGAACGCGGTGAACGCGAACACGAGGAAGGCGAAGGTCACCACCGCGCGCAGTTCCAGCCGCTGGATGTTCTTGCCGATGATGGGCGACATGAGGAACGCGAGGATGCCGACGGGCGCGGTCGCCAGGCCTGCCCATGTCGCGGTATAGCCCAGCGTCGTCTGCAGCCACAGCGGGAACACCACCGTGATGCCGAAGAAGCCCAGCATGCCCAGCGACAACGCGCTGACGCCGACGGCGAAATTGCGCCGGGTGAAGAGCGACAGGTCGACCACCGGATACTTCGCGGTCAGTTCCCAGATGACTAGGAAGGTCAGCGCGACCACCGCGATGAGGCCGAGCGTCAGGATCAGCGGCGACGCGAACCAGTCGTGGTCGTTGCCGTTGTCGAGCATGAACTGCAGGCAGCCCACACCGAGCACCAGCAGGAACAGGCCTACCGAGTCGATCGGAGCGCGCACGATCTTCGTTTCACGGGTGCGCAGGATCGCCCAGGTGATCACGCCCGCCGCGGCGCCCACCGGTACGTTGATGTAGAAAATCCACGGCCAGGAGAAATTGTCCGTGAGGTAGCCGCCGAGGATCGGGCCGAAGATCGGTGCGACGACCACGGTCATCGCCCACATCGCCAGCGCGATGCCTTGTTTGTCTTTCGGATAGCTCGCCAGCAACAGCGACAGCGACAACGCCACCATCGGGCCGGAGCCCGCACCCTGCAGCAGACGGAACAGCACCAGCATCGGCATGCTGGTGGCCAGGCCGCACAGCATCGAGAACGCGACGAACAGCGCGACGGAGAAGCAGAAGGTCTTCACTTCGCCGAAGCGCTTGGCGATCCAGCCCGTCAGCGGCTGCATCACCGCGCTGGCCAGCGCGTACGAACTGATCGCCCACGTGCCCTCGTTCGAACTCACGCCCAGACTGCCCGCGATATGCGGGACGGCCACGTTGACGATCGTCATGTCGAGAATCTCCATGAACGTGGAGAACGCGACGGCGATGGTCAGCAGGACCAGCTGCATGCCCTGCAGCGGTTTCGGGCCCGCCGGTGCGGGCGCGGCGTCCGGAATGGCGACGGCGTCGCTCAAGGCGCACTGGCTCCCAGGTTCTTGCGCACGATCTCGTCGGCGGCGGCATCGGCCTTCGCGGCCACCTCGTCGTAGACGGTGGTCTGCGCGACCGGTGTCGTCGACGGAGCCCTTGCCAGGACGTCGCCATCGTCGTTGGAGATATCGAGCGTCACGGCGGTGGACAGGCCGATACGCAGCGGGTGCTTGTCGAGGTCCTTCGAGTCCAGCGCGATGCGAACCGGGATGCGCTGCACCACCTTGATCCAGTTGCCGGTGGCGTTCTGCGCGGGCAGCAGCGAGAACGCGCTGCCGGTGCCGGCGCCGAGACCGACCACGTGCCCGTGGTATTCCACGCCACCACCGTAGATGTCGGCTTCGATCTTCGCCGGCTGGCCGATGCGCACGTGGCGCAGCTGGCTCTCCTTGAAATTCGCCTCAACCCACAGGTCGTGCAGCGGGATCACCGTCATCAGCTGCTGGCCGGGCTGCACGCTGTTGCCCACCTGGACGCTGCGCTGCGCGACGTACCCGTCGATGGGTGCAACGATCGCGTTGCGTTGCGACGCGACCCAGGCCTGACGGAAGTTGGCGCGTGCCTGTTCGACCGCCGGATTGGACTCGACATCGCTGCCGTCGATCAGCGCGCGCGACGCATCGGCCTGACGCTGTGCGGATTCCAGTGCGGACTGCGCGGTGTCCACCGCGTCGCGGGCGTGCTGCACTTCTTCCGGTGCGACGGCTTTTTCGGCGAGCAGGGGCAGACGACGCTTCAGGTCGTCCTGCGCACGCTTCAGATCGTTGCGGCGTGCGCCGAGCGCGGCGTCCGCGCTGGCGGCCGACTGCGTCTGCTGGCGGACCTGACGAACCGCCTGCGCCAGGGCGCTGCTGGCTTTGCGCAAGGCCACATCGGCGTCGGTAGCGTCCAGGCGGACGAGCACCTGACCCGCGTTGACCCGCTGCGTGTCGTCGGCGAACACGCCGGTGACGATGCCGGGCACCTGCGCCGAGATACCCACCTGGTTACCACCCACATAGGCGTCATCGGTGGTCTCGCGGATCGAGAACACGAACAGCCACAGCAGGAACCACGTCGCCGCCGCCAGGAGGAAGACGATCAGGGCGATCAGCAGCGCACGGCCTCGCTTGCGCTTGTCCCTGGGCGCGTTGCCGCTTTCCACCGGGGTGCGCTGGGTATCGGTCGGGTTGGCGCTCATGGGCTCTGGGTTCCGTTCGTGCTGGGCGTGGAAGAGGTGTCGACGGGTTCGGCGCGATAGCCGCCCCCGAGGGATTTGATCAGGGCGACATCGGTGGACAAGGCCTGGCCCTGGAGGTCTGCGTCCATGTCCAGCTGCTGCGCCAGCGAGGCTTCGGTGGCAAGCGACTCGCGGTCGTCACGCACGCCGCGTGCCGCCCGCGCCTTCGCGCTGGCGAGCAGGGTATTGACGGCATCGATCTGCGCGGCTTGCTCGGTGCGTCGGGCGGCGATCTGCTGCGCACCGAGCGCCTGCGTAGCGACGTCGCGTGCGGCCGAGGCCACGGTGGCGTTGTACTGAGCGACGGCGGCGCCGAGCTGCGCCTGGCTGACGCCGTGGTTCGCCTCGAGCGTCCCGCCTTCGAAGATCGGCAGGTGCAGCGCGGGCGTCAGCGAGAACACGCGGCTGCTCGCGGAGAAGAGCTTGTCCATGTCGATGCTGGACAAACCCGCCATGCCCGACAGGCTCACATCGGGGAAGAACTGGGCGCGTGCGGCGTCGGTCTGCCGTAGCGCGGCTTCGACCTGCCAGCGGCTGGCCGCGATGTCCGGTCGGCGCGCCATCAGATCGGTGCCGACGTTCGCGGGCAGGCCGGGGGCGACGGCGGGAAGCGCACGCGGCGTAAGCGCGGGCAGCTGTCCGGGCGAGACGCCGACCAGCGTGGCCAGCGAGGCGCGACGGATGTCCGCCGATCCCTGCAACGCCACACGCTGCTGGCGGGCACCGGACAGCTCGGCGCGTGCCTGCTGCACGGTATCGGGTACGTCCACGCCCTGTTTCACGCGAAGGTCGGCGATACGCAGCGCGCGTTCGCGGACGGCGATGAGCCGGTCCGCGATGGCCACGCGCGACATGTCCGCGAGCCAGCCGAAGTAGGTGTCCGCGACGACCGCCTGGATCGCGAGGGACGAGGCCGAGCGCTCCGCTTCCGCCGCCCGCGCGCTGTCGATCGCGGACTCGAGGGTGAAACGTTTCTTGCCCCACCAGTCGAAGTCGTAGCTGACCTGCACGCCGAGGTCGGCCTGGTTGTACCAGGTGAAGCCGAGGAACTGCGCCGGAATCAGGCCGTGCTCGCTCATGCGCTGGCGTGCGACCTGCGCGCTGCCGTCCACGCGCAGGCCCGCCTGCGCCGCCGCCACGCGAATGTTCTGCTGCGCGCTGTCGACGCGTGTCTTCGCCTGGGCGAGATCGGGCGCGCCGCGCAGGGCCATGTCCATCAGCATGTCGAGCTGTGGGTCGCCGTACGCACGCCACCATTCGGCGGCGGGCCAACCCGGGCGCTGGTCGGTGACGAGGCCGGCCAGCGGCACGTCGTCGCGCAGGGCAGGGCGGTCGATCTTCGCGGGCACGTGGCAGGCCGCGAGCGACACGGCCAGCATGCCCGCCAGCAGCGTGGGGCGGAACGGTAAGGGTTTCATGGGGTTTCCGCGGTATCCAGATGCAGGGCCAGTTTTTTCAGCAGCCCTTCGAAGGTCTTTCGTTCCGTAGCGCTGAAGCAGGCGAACTTCGACACCACCTCGGGGAACATCGGCGGGAGCAGCATGCGCACAAACTGCCTGCCCTCCGTCGTGATCGTCAGCACGACCTGACGGCGGTCTTGCGTCGCATGCGAGCGGGTGATCAGGCCGCGTTTGGCGAGCAGATTGGTGATGCGGGTCATGTTGGTCGGCTTCTGCTCGGCCAGCGCGCAGAGCTCGCTGGGCGTCGAACTGCCGTTCCGGGATGAATACAGCATCATCAGCGTGCGGAAATCGCTGTCGTTGAGGTCGAACGGCCTGAGCCTGGTCTCCACGTTGCGCTGCAGCGCTTCGCCCGTCAGCAAAAGCAGGCGGATGAGAAGGACCTCGCATTTCGGCAAGCCGTCGATGTTCTCGGCGACCCGGTCGACGCCCTCGTAGAGCGCGTCGACGCATGGTTTCAGGGTGGACATTACGCTGGCTAATAGTTCGCTGGTGAACTATTAGCCTAGCAAGCACTGGCTTCAGGCAACAAGTGCCGTCGTGCCGTGGACCGCCGTGGTGACTAAACGCGCCCTATCAGCCACATCGGGCGCAGCTGCCGAATGCGGATGACGAAATAAATCGACAGCATCGTCGAGCGGCTGTTCGCCGCCTCTTTGGAGGCGCATAGTCACTTTGCATGAGGACCATGCAGCCATGGGAAAAGGAGAGCCATATGACGACCGACAAGTCATCGGACGCGGCCGACACTGCCGAAAAGCTGCGCAACGCTGACAGCGCGCCTGCTGCCGAAGCCCCGCAAGATCGCTGGACCATTGCTCTGCCTTCCTGGCCGGAAGGGTATGCCAACCCGAGGCGAGGGCGCGAGGGGGCCCCGGAGCCCGTGTCGGCCGCGTCGTCGTTCCCTGCCGGCGGCGACGGTTCCTCGAGGGTATCCAGACTCAGGCCGAGCGGGCGCGATCCCATCCATGTCGATCCCGGTGCGCGGATTGCTGACCGCGGTGTGGTCGCCACCGACCCCTATGGCGGCCTGGTAGGCGGAGAGCTCATCGCCTGGCAGATCGAGCCCGGCGACCCTCATGCCGAAGCGCAGGCACATTTCCTCATCGACGGTCGCCCGTCAAAATACGCCAGCGCCTACACTGATTCCGGTGGTCGGGCGTTGCCGCCGGTGCCGCTTATCGCATCGGGGTTGCCGGGTGACAACTTCAAAGTCCGGGCATTCACGGTGAACGCGCCCATCGATCGCAAGGTCGAACACGAATTCTTCGTCCGTGTCTCGTCGAATGTGCCAACTACGCTCGACGGAGAGTTTTATGGCACGCGTAAGCTGGCTGCGGGTATGTCGCACGATCTCGACGGACTCTTCGAGCTAAAGGATCAGGACGGGAAACATTACGATTTCGGATCGCTCGTCTTCGAAATTCTCGACCCATACGATGCTCCGGCGTTTCTGGGGTTACCGCCTGGATCACTCGTCGGTGTTCCGCTGAATGGGACAAAGCTGCAACTCGAGGGAGGGCTCCGGGTGAACGTGTGGCCGGCCACCGTCGAATCGCCCTTCATCATCCGGGTTAGTCGGTATGGGCTGCTTCCGAAGGATTTTCAGTTCTGGTCCGTTCCGCGCTGACGAGCGTCGTCGACTCGTGCGCGCCCGAGCGAGAAGAGACGATCGGCATTGCGTGTCGTGACCTCGGCAACCTCCTCGCGGCTGATGCCGCGCAGGACCGCCACGGTGTCCACGACATCGGTCATGAACGCCGGCTCGTTGCGTCGGCCGCGACGATGCATACAGGGCTGATCGGGTGCATCTGTTTCGAGCAAAAGCCACTCCGGCGGCATGGTCGCGACGACGCGTCGGATCCGGTGAGCCCGGTCGTAGGTGACCGGGCCACCGATGCCGATATGAAAGCCGAGGTCGAACAGCTGTCGGGCTTGCTCCTCGCTTCCCGAGAAGCTGTGCACTACGCCACGCAATCCGCCGATCCGGCGAAGCGTATGGATGACCTCCTCGAACGCCCGGCGTGCATGCACGATCACCGGAAGGTCGTGCTCCTTGGCGATGCCCAGCTGGCGGGCGAACACGTCGCGCTGCCGCACCGGATCCAGTCCTTCGACGTACCAGTCCAGCCCGATCTCGCCCACGGCCACGGCGCCGTGGCCGTCGAGCCAGTCGGGCAGTTCGGCGAGGTGCTCGTCGCGATGCCGGTCGATGAACAAGGGATGGAGGCCGTAGGCGGGGAAAACGCCGTCTCTCTCACCGGCGAGTCGCTCGATCGTTTCCCAGTTGCCGCGATCGATCGCCGGCACGATCCAGCGGCGAACGCCCGCGGCGGCTGCGCGCTCGTACATCGCCTGCCGGTCGCTGTCGAACGACGCGTCGTCCAGATGTGCGTGGGTGTCGACCAGATCGGCCATGTAAGCGTGATGCCTGAATGAAGGTAGCGACAGTCTAAGGCCTCATTCAGTTTAACGAATGTCAAATGTCCTCCGAGGCGACTTCCGGGAGATGGGGCTCATGCGCCATCGAGGTCGCGGACCTTCGTTAGGAGAGTAGGGTTATGAGCAGTCTGAAGATTTCCGTCCTGAACATCGCGTTGGGCGCGGCGCTGGTGTGCGGCCTGTCCGCGTGCAACCGCGACGCGAATGCCGACGTGTCCTACCGTGGCGACGGCGCCGCGGCTTCTGCTCCCGCGCCCGCACCGGCCGGCCCGAAGTACGGGCGCGTGGTCAGCGTCGATCCGGTCCGCGAGGCGGCCTCGTCGCCGCAGCGCGAGTGCCACGACGAGGTGGTGACCCGCCACGTGCCGGTCAGGGACCAGCATCAGATCGCCGGTACGGCCATCGGCGCGGTCGCCGGCGGTCTGCTCGGCAACCAGATCGGCGGTGGCAAGGGGCGCACCCTGGCGACGGTGGCCGGCGCGGTCGGTGGCGGCTATGCGGGCCACGAGATCCAGGAGCGCCGCCAGGAAACGAACACCACCACGAGCACGGTGCGCAAGTGCAGCACCGTGGCTGGCACGTCGGGTGACAAGATCGTCGCTTATGACGTTCGTTACGAATACAACGGCGTGACGCGTTCGGTGCGTATGGATCACGATCCGGGCGATCGCGTCGAGGTACAGGAAGGCGTGTCGGTCGTTTCCGACGCACGCTGATTCTCCAACGCGTTCCCAGAGGCTTCATCCATGTACAGCATTGTCCGCAAGTCAGGCCTCGTCGCCGCCGCCGTCGCCACGCTGTCGTTGACCGCGTGCTATGAGCAGCCACGTCGTGTGTATCGCGAGGATCGCGTCGTATATCAGGGCGCACCGCGAGGGTGCGAGCAGTGCGGCGTCGTGGACGACGTCGAGCAGGTCTATACCCAGCGCGACTCGTCGCCGCTCGGTGCCGTGATCGGTGCGGTCGCCGGTGGTTTGCTGGGCAACACCATCGGCAAGGGTGACGGTCGTTCGGCCGCCACCGTCGGTGGTGCGGTGGTCGGCGGCGTGGTCGGTAACCAGGTCGGCAAGCGCAATGGCGCCGATCAGGTCGCTTTCCGCGTGAGCATCCGTCTGGACGACGGTCGCCGGGCCACGGTGACCCAGGTGGAAGATCCGCAGCTGCGTCGCGGCGATTACGTCGAGGTGCGCGGGGATCGCGTCTACCGGCGTTGATACTTTAGACGTATGGATGGCTAAATAGAAAACCCGCTTCGGCGGGTTTTTTTTATAACCGATGAGAAAATTGGGCACAAAAAAAGACCCTCATCCGAGGGCCCCTTTTCCCGGGAAAGCACAAGCTGCCCGTTCTGCCTTCCTTTTCCCCTCACGTTGTAGGGCCGTTGTCAGTTCACGGCGTAGAACGCGTGGTCGCCGATCTTGCGAACGATGCGGCTTGCGGACCAGTTCGGCGAGACGGCAGCCGTGGCGAAGTGGTCGGCCTGCGGAACATAAACGAGTCGTTCACTCTTTGGCAGGCTCCAGTTATTCAGGGAGTCGCCTGCCACCTTCCATGCCTTGGACCAGGAGACGAGATCCGTGATCTCGAAATCCTTCGGCGTGGTGGTGATCGCAAACTGATGTGGCGCCGAAACGACGTCGCACACCTTGTCGCCGCCCATGCCGCGGTCGCGGCGTCGAAGGGCGACTTCCGCCACGGCGTACTGGCCGATGGTGGGTTCGCTACGTGCTTCGAGGTATACCGTCGTCGCCAGGCACGTCTGGTCAGCGAGGTGGCTCGGGAGGACGGACGCCATCCAGAGCAGCGCGGAAAGTTTCATGTGTATCTGCCTCCAACGAGCTTTTCCGTCACTTGCGGCTTTCTTTCGGAAAGAGCCATGGGGGACGTATGAGCGGTAGACGGGCGGGCAGGCCGTTACTACCTGGACCAACCGACGACATCCGATGTTGTGTTTGGAGAAACACGGATGAGGCGGGCGTCACACACTGTGACTGTACTGGGCGACTGTCCGGAGTCGCCCGGTATGGGGGTGCACCGAAAGGGAGCGGCTCGCAAAGGCGGCGGCTCCGTCGGCTGACTACGCGCTACTCATGGGCTGCGCGTTGCTCAATCTCCGGCTTTCGCCGGGTCGCGCCGGAACCGTCATCATCGACGGATCGTCGCGGGTGTAACCGTGGAGAAACACCACGACCACTTAAATTGGATCGGCGGAGCCTAGTGGCGCTGCACGAATTCTGCAAGTGCGTGAGCTGTCCGGTTCAGCTTTAACTCACACATTGCGTGAGACGCATTCTTGCGAATCTGCGAAAGATCACGCTTCGAATGTCGATAAGATGTGTAGGTGCTTGTCATCTATTTCAAGAGTCTCTGCCGATGCAACGCTGTCGTCGAGTACGACAAGCGATATAGGTGAAGGTTGCGATGCCGCATGCATCAGCACGATACCTATGTCGCGGCCGTTAACGCGCAGCGTCTCGCCCTCGCGCAACGTGTCATCGCTTCGCACGACGTGCAGATGCTTTTTGTGACCGCCCAGAAAATGCAGTCGCGCAGCGATTTCCTGTCCAGGAAAGCATCCCTTGTCGAATACGACGGCACCCAGTCGCTCCATCGACAAGGCGGGCGGAAGCAGTGCGTCCATCGCCTCGTCGGGAAGCCACGCATATCCTTTCCGTATGTGACGTTCGTACCAGGTGTCTCCACCTTGCGTCGTATTTATACGTGTCGATGTATCGCCTTCACCGAAATACAGGGCGTCATCTTCTTCGCGTACATCGCCGTCGCCGATCGCGTTACCGTCGGATACATGCAGCACGTCGGATACCGCGATCTTCACCTTCGAACGAAAGACGAAACGTTTCAGATCGGAAGCCAGCGTCTCGGCATCGCCGCCACGCGGAACGACGACGAAGCGGTCGTCTTCGGGGTGCGCGATCTGAAGCAGGGCGCGAACCCGACCCCTGGGATCGAGCCAGCCGCTCCATTGCCAGCGACCCACCCCAAGAGAGAGCACGGCGCTGCCGAACTGGGCATTGGCGAAAGCGGCCGCGTCGGGGCCGGTGAGGGTGATCGTGCGAGTGGTACGGCTCGGCATGGGGAGGCGCAAGTCGGGGCGGAGGCGTAGGATATACGGTCAGCCCAAGGCCAAACCAAGGTTTGGCCCGATCGTCAAGGTTGTGCTGATTTGCCACAGGTATTACCCTTTTGGGGCTTTATAACCATGTCCGACAATCCCTCCAAGTCCGAAGGCCCGAACGATTCCGCCCCGGCGAAGCCGCTCGTACCGCCACTCGTCCCCACGAATGGCGAGCCAAAGGTCGAGAAAGCGCCGCTGGACCCCACGCGTTATGGCGACTGGGAAAAGAACGGACGCTGTATCGACTTCTGAGTCCAGGAAGGCAAGGGTAGGTGCGTCGGGCATCAGCGATTCCAATCCAGGATAGCCGCCATGGCACAAACGGGACGACCGCTCTCACCCCATCTCCAGATCTACAAGTGGCAAGTGCAGATGGTTTCTTCCATCCTGCACCGCGCCACCGGCATCATCAATGCCGTGGGTAGCCTCATCATCGTCTGGGGGCTCGCGTCGCTCGCCGCCGGTCCTGACACCTTCGGAACCTTCACCGGCATCGTCGGCAGTCCGTTCGGTACGGTCGTCATGGTCGGCTGGACGCTCAATTTCTTCTATCACCTGTGCAACGGCATCCGCCATCTGGCGCAGGACGCCGGGCAGGGATACTCGATCCAGTCCTTCGTACGCTCCAGCTGGCTGGCGATCGTCCTGGCCATCGTGCTCACCGCGCTGGTGTGGGGCTACATCCTGATGGGAGCGCACGCATGAGCAAGGACCTGCGCAATCCGCTTGCCCGCGCCCGTGGCCTCGGCTCGGCGAAAGAGGGCGTCAGCCACTGGATGCTCCAGCGCCTCACCGCGGTCGGGTTGATTTTCCTTACCCTCTGGTTCGTCATCACGGTGCTGAGCCTCATTCACGCCGACTACGCCACCGCCCGCGCATCCATCGCCAGGCCGTGGAACGCGGTGATGCTCATCGCTCTCATCGTCACGATGTTCAGGCATGCCGTCCTCGGCCTGCAGGTCGTGATTGAAGATTACGTCCACACGCGCTGGCTCGAAGTCGCGTCGCTGGTGGCCATCAAGTTCATCGCCGTACTCGCCGCGCTCTCGGGCGTGCTGGCCGTGCTGCGCATCGCGCTCGGAAACTGATCGATGGAAGCCTATAAGGTTCAGCAACACAAATACGACGTCATCGTGGTCGGCGCCGGTGGCGCAGGCCTTCGCGCCACCTTCGGTCTGGCCGAGAAGGGCCTCAAGGCCGCGTGCATCACCAAGGTCTTTCCGACCCGTTCGCACACCGTAGCGGCGCAGGGCGGCATTTCCGCCGCGCTCGGCAACATGGGTGAAGACGACTGGCGTTACCACTTCTACGACACGATCAAGGGCTCCGACTGGCTCGGCGATCAGGACGCCATCGAATACATGTGTCGTGAGGCCATTCCGGCCATCATCGAGCTCGAACACTACGGCGTGCCTTTCTCGCGTACCGAGGAAGGCAAGATCTACCAGCGTCCGTTCGGCGGCATGACCACGCACTACGGTCAGGGTACCGCGCAGCGCACCTGCGCCGCGGCCGACCGTACCGGTCACGCCATCCTGCATACGCTTTACCAGCAGGCCCTGGCGCACGACGCCACGTTCTTCATCGAATACTTCGCTATCGATCTGGTCTTCGAGGATGGCAAGTGCGTGGGCGTGCTTGCCCTCGACATGAACGAAGGTACCCTGCACCTGTTCCGTGGCCATGCCGTGGTCATGGCCACGGGCGGCTACGGTCGCGCGTACTTCAGCGCCACCTCCGCACATACCTGCACGGGCGATGGCGGCGGCATGGTGCTGCGCGCCGGCCTGCCGCTGCAGGATATGGAGTTCGTGCAGTTCCACCCGACGGGCATTTACGGCGCCGGCTGCCTGATCACCGAGGGTGTCCGCGGCGAAGGTGGTTACCTCACCAACTCCGAGGGCGAGCGCTTCATGGAGCGCTACGCGCCCAACGCGAAGGACCTCGCTTCGCGCGACGTCGTCAGCCGCGCCATGACCATCGAGATCCGCGAAGGCCGCGGCGTGGGCCCGAACAAGGACCACATCCATCTCAACCTGATGCACCTCGGTCCCGAGGTCATCAACGAGCGCCTGCCGGGCATCGCCGAGTCCGCGCGCATTTTCGCCGGCGTCGACGTCACCAAGGAGCCGATCCCGGTCCTGCCGACCGTTCACTACAACATGGGCGGCATTCCGACCAACTATCACGGCGAAGTCGTGACCAAGCGCGACGACGATCCGGATTCGATCGTCCCGGGTCTGTTCGCGATCGGCGAAGCCGCCTGCGTATCGGTGCATGGCGCGAACCGTCTGGGTTCCAATTCGCTGCTCGATCTGGTGGTGTTCGGTCGCGCCGTGGCGCATCGCTGCGCCGAGCTCATCAAGACGGGCACGCCGCACAAGGATCTCCCGGCCAATGCGCTGGACAAGATCCTCGGTCGCTTCGACGCGCTGCGTAACGCCGACGGCACGCTGCCGACGGCGGCGATCCGCGCCGAGATGCAGAAGACCATGCAGTCCGACGCCGCCGTGTTCCGCACCGGCGAGACGCTGAAGGAAGGCAAGGCCAAGATCTCCGAGGTCTTCACCTCGTTCGAGAAGGTCAAGGTCAGCGACCGCTCGTTGGTCTGGAACTCCGACCTGATCGAAACGCTGGAGCTCTCCAACCTGCTCGCGCAGGCGGTGGCTACCATGCATTCGGCCGAACAGCGTCCGGAAAGCCGCGGCGCGCATGCCCGTGAAGATTTCCCGGATCGTGACGACCATGACTGGCAGAAGCACACCCTGGTGTGGATCGACGAGGCCGGCAAGTCCAGCTTCGACTTCCGCCCGGTGCACATGTACACCCTGACGGACGACGTCGAAGTCGTGCCGCCGAAAAAGCGCGTTTACTGATACCGGACCGGAGAGGCAATCGTGGCAGAGTTCACGCTACCCAAGAATTCCAAGATTACGGCCGGCAAGCATTTCCCGGCGAAGGGCGCGAAAAACACGCGTACCTTCAAGATTTATCGCTGGACGCCGGACGACGGCCAGAATCCGCGCACCGACACGTACGAGGTCGATCTCGATACGTGCGGTCCGATGGTTCTCGACGCCCTGCTCAAGATCAAGAACGAGATCGACTCGACGTTGTCGCTGCGTCGCTCGTGCCGTGAAGGCATCTGCGGTTCGTGCGCCATGAACATCGACGGCACCAACACGCTGGCGTGTACGCGCGCCATCGAGGAGTGTGGCGGCGGTACGGTCAACATCTATCCGCTGCCGCACATGCCGGTGGTGAAGGACCTGGTGCCGGACCTCACTCACTTCTACGCCCAGTTCGCGTCGATCAAGCCGTGGATGCGTACGCAGAGCCCGGCGCCGGCCGATAAGGAGCGCCTGCAGTCGCCGGAAGACCGCAAGAAGCTCGACGGTCTCTACGAGTGCATTCTCTGCGCCTGCTGCTCGACCTCGTGCCCGAGCTACTGGTGGAACGGCGACCGTTACCTCGGTCCCGCCATTCTGCTGCAGGCTTACCGCTGGATCGTCGACAGCCGTGACGAGGACACCGGTAACCGCCTCGACGACCTCGAAGATCCGTTCAAGCTCTACCGTTGCCACACGATCATGAACTGCGCGCGCACCTGCCCGAAGGGTCTCAACCCGGCCAAGGCGATCGCGGAGATCAAGAAGCTGATCGTGCAGAGGCGGTCAGCCTAAAAGGCCTCTGTAGGAGCGCGCCCCGCGCGCGATGGTTTTGCGGTATCCCTTGAGGGAATCGTTAAACCCATCGCGCGCGGGGCGCGCTCCTACAGGATGCCGTTCCCGCTATGGAAGATGCCCGCCTCAAACGCCTCCGCTGGCGTACCCGACGTGGTACCCGCGAACTCGATCGCCTGTTCGGGTGGTGGCTGGAAGAGCGTTTCGCTGACGCCGATGAAGCGGGGAAGACGGCATTCGATGCGCTTCTGGACGTGCAGGATCCCGATCTCTGGGATTGGGTGATGGGCCATGCCCGCGCCCCTCGCGACGACTGGCAGGCGATCATCGATGACATCCGCGCAAGGCATCAGCTTTGAGATAAAGCCCTCGGCCACGCTGACCGTATGGCTTGTCCTGGTGGTCTGTCTGGCCACGCTCGCACCGTTATTCACCTCGCTGCCGTTGTTCGCCTGCTGGTCGTCGATGGCGGTTATCGGCGTATTCGGCATGCGTCGGGTCCGCCGGTATCGGCATCCGCGGCTGCGTCGGTTGCATTGGGCGGTCGATGGCGTCTGGAGCGTAACGGATCGCCGCGGGTTGGCCATGCCAGCCGAACTGTTTCACGTCCGCCGGGTCGGACTGGCGATGTTTCTGCGGTTTCGCTGGCGCGGCGGGGCAGGGCATGTGTTATTGATGCCTGACAGCACGTCGACGGAGCACCTCCGTCTGTTGCGCGGCCGTTTGAAACGGGCGTGAGGGCCTGTAAGCGTATCCCGGCGAAAGCTGAAGGATATCTGCCCGGTCTATTGTTCCAGCTTGCCCCGACGGGCCGCATCGGGCACTCTGCCGCGCGGTGGCTGCCTTTCGCGTTGGCCCCCTCATTCAAGGCTGCGATCGACAGGTATGTTCAGACCCCTCGAACTTTTCATCGGACTGCGCTACACGCGCGCCAAGCGTCGCAACCAGTTCATTTCGTTCATTTCCACGGTGTCGATCGTCTGCATCGCCATCAGTGTGACCGCGCTCATCACGGTCATGTCGGTGATGAACGGCTTCGACAACGAGTTGCGTAACCGCATCCTGGGCGCCGTTTCGCATATCACCGTGTCCGGTATCGACGACACGGTGCAGAACTGGCAGACGGCGGTGAAGACCGCCGAAGCCACCAAGCACGTGAAGGGCGCCGCGCCCTATGTCGAGATCCAGGCGTTTCTGCAGGCCCGCCGGCCCAGCGGCGCCCTGATCCGCGGCATCGTGCCGTCGCTGGAGCCGAAGGTCTCCGACATCGATACGCATATGGTCGAAGGCAAGATGACCGACCTGACCGATCGCAGCTGGAAGATCGCCCTGGGGCGCGAACTGGCCATGACGCTCGGTGTGCAGGTGGGCGACAAAGTAACGGTCGTGGTGCCTCAGTTCACGGCGACGCCGATGGGTGCCGTGCCCAAGTTGCGCAGTTTCACGGTCAGCGGCATCTTCGAGCTGGGCATGCAGGAATACGACGCCAACCTCGCTCTGATTTCCATGGAAGACGCCCAGCGTCTCAACGGCCTCAATGGTCCGACCGGTATCCGCCTGAAGCTGGACGATCTGCGCGCCGCCTGGCCGGTGGCGCAGGACCTGGTCAACAAACTCGGCCAGACGTACCGCGTCGAAACCTGGATGGATACCCACGCCAACTTCTTCCGCGCGATCGACATGGAGAAGACGGTGATGTTCGTGATCCTCTCGCTGATCATCCTTGTCGCGGTGATCAACCTCATTTCCATGCTGATGATGCTGGTGACGGACAAGCAGGCGGACATCGCCATCCTGCGCACGCTCGGCTCGACGCCGCGCAGCATCATGGGCATGTTCATGGTGCAGGGCCTGCTCGTCGGCATCGTCGGCATCGGCGCGGGCGTCGCGCTCGGCGCGTTGCTGTCGTACAACCTGCCGGCCATCGTGAAGTGGATCGAGCACGTCACGGGGCAGAATTTTCTCTCGCCCGACGTGTACTACATCAGCGAGCTGCCCAGTCAGCTGCTCTGGTCCGACGTGGGCTGGGTGGTGCTGGTGACCTTCGCTTTCTCGCTGCTGGCCACGCTTTATCCGGCGTGGCGCGCCTCGCGCACGCAGCCCGCCCAGGCGCTCCGTTATGAATAAGCCCAACGACGATATCGTCCTGCGCGCCACGGGCGTCGCCAAGGTGTATGAAGAGGGCGACCTGCGTACGGGCGTCCTGTCCAACGTCAATTTCGCCCTGCGTCGCGGCGAGACGATGTCCATCGTCGGCGCATCGGGCTCGGGCAAGTCGACCCTGCTTCACATCATCGGTGGGCTCGATACGCTCACGGCCGGCAAGGTCGAGGTGAACGGTCGCGTGCTGTCCGAACTGTCGGACGCCGAGCGCGGTCGTGAGCGCAATCGCTCACTGGGCTTCATCTACCAGTTTCATCATCTGCTGCCGGAGTTCACGGCGCTGGAAAACGTGTGCATGCCGCTGCTGATTCGTGGCGTGTCGATTGTGCAGGCGCAGAAGGAAGCGACCGCGTTGCTCGAGCGCGTGGGATTGTCGTCGCGGCTGCGGCATCGTCCGGCCGAGATGTCCGGCGGTGAGCGTCAGCGTTGCGCCGTGGCGCGTGCGCTGGTGACGCGTCCGGCGTGCGTGCTGGGCGATGAGCCGACCGGCAACCTGGACGAAGCCAATGCGGCTCACGTTTATGAGTTGATGCTGGAACTCAATCGGGAGATCGGTACCAGCTTCGTGCTGGTGACGCACGACACGCGGCTGGCGGGGCGGATGGATCGGACCCTTGAGCTGCACAACGGGGAATTGCAGGAGCGCTGAGGTCCGTCGTCGTCCTGTCGGGCGGACCGCCGGGAGGGTTGGCGCCCACCGGGCGCGGGTGCCGGATCGCTCGTCAGATCGTTCTGGCCGTCATGCGCTGAGCGGCGGCTCGGCCGGCTTCATCGGCCATGGCGACCACGGCGTAGTTGTGGCCGCCTTGTGACCAGTAGTCGGCCAGCAGGCCGCTGTCTTCACGGGTGCCTCGCGGCAACAGGTGCCGGGCGACCCCCGGGGGCCTGACGTAGAAACTCACCGTGTGGCCGCTGCCGTCGTCATAGAGGACCATGGCCGCCGGACCCTGGTCGGTCGCGAACAGGCGGCCGCCGATCGGACGAAAGCCGGCATCGGCGAGGTCGGGCAGGCGGACGCTGGAGCCGACGCGGCCGGCCAGCCAGGAGCGCAGGTCGCCCTCGTTGGCCGTCGTGATGTCCATGCCCACGCCGTGATCCAGCGCCAGCAGGCGATAGGCCTGCATCGCATCGGCCATGGGCTTCATGGCGCCCGGACCCATGCCGCGCGCGGCCCAGCCGGCCATGCCGCCCACGGCGAGACAGAACAGCAGGCTGGCCGCCATGGCCAGACGAACGATGCGACGGCGCCCGGCGCGCGCTCTGACCAGGGCGGGATCGAAAGCCGGGGCAGGGGCGAGATCGCCCGCCAGCAGGGTCCGCAGCTGCTGGGCGTCCTGCCGCCAGCCCTGTACTTCGTCAGCGCGCTCGGGATGACGGGCGAGATACCGTTCCACCTCGCTACGGTGCGGCGAGTCCAGGTGACCGTCGACGTAGGCGTGGATGTCGTGTTCGCTGGGGGGCGTGTGGGTCATTTCAGCAGTCGCAGGGCAGGTGTTTCGGGGACGCCCTCGCCCAGCCGGCGCAGCGCGCGGCGGGCCCGGGACAGTCGGGACATGACGGTGCCGATAGGCACTTCGAGGATGTCGGCTACCTCCTGGTAGCTCATGCCTTCGACGGTGATCCAGATCAGCAGGCTCCGTTGCTCGACCGGCAGCGAGGCGAACGCGGCCAGGGTCGAGTGCGCCACGGCGACCCGCTCGGCCGACGGCCAGGTCGGCTCTTCCCGGCCCAGCATGCTCAGCAGGCGGGCGTAACGGCCGGACCGTCGCTTCCCGTCGAGGAACAGCCGGTACAAGATCGAGAACAGCCATGCCCGCAGACTCTCGTCGTCGCGTCGCGCATGCCATTTCGACAGCGCCCGCTCGATCGTGGACTGGACCAGATCGTCCGCGGCGTGTTCGTCGCGGGCAAGCCACAGCGCGAAGCGCCGCAGTCGCGGCAGCATCGAGCGTAGGGCTTCGTCGATCTTGGGGTCGGACATTCCGGACCTCGGTCGGTGGTGTCGGACGTTAGACGCCCGGTTCGAAGAAATATTCCCCTGCCCGGGAATAAAAGTCGTGGACGTACGTCCCACCCTGAGCACGACCACCCTGGAAAACGGAGAAAGACGCATGCAAGACACCGAGAATCGGCGCCCTCCGGCGCACGTCGGTTGGCGCTGGGCCCTGATCGGACTGGCGGTCGCCGGCTCCGCCGTCGCTTTTGGTTACGTTGGCGGCTGGCTGGCACCGGAGCGCCTGTCGCCGAAGAAGATCGTCGATTCCCTCGAGGCCAACGGCGGCGCGCACCCCGGATACCGTCGCAACCATGCCAAGGGCATATGCGTCGGCGGCTATTTCGAGGGCAACGGCGCGCTGCAGAGTTTTTCCCGTTCGGCCGTCTTCGCGAAGGAAAGGACGCCGGTCGTCGGGCGGCTGGCCATTCCCGGCGGAAATCCCTACGCGGCGGACAGCTCGGCGCCCATCCGCAGCTTCGCGCTGCGCTTCGATCTCGCCGATGGCGAGCAATGGCGCACCGGCATGAACGCGATGCCGGTCTTCCCGGTCTCGACCCCACAGGCGTTCTACGACCTTCAGGTCGCCACCCATCCCGATCCGAAGACCGGCAAGCCGGATCCGGCGAAGGCCGGTGCGTTCTTCGGCTCGCACCCGGAGACAGGTGCTTTTCTGGGCTGGGCGAAGACGGCGAAGCCGCCGGCCAGCTACGCCACGGAGACCTACCAGAGCATCAACGCGTTCTACCTGCGCGACCCTGCGGGTGAGCGCCGTGCGGTGCGCTGGAAGATGGTGCCGGAGACGCCGGAGACCGGTGACGGCTCGCCAGCGGCCGGCGACACCGATTACCTTGCCGCCGATCTTTCGAAGCGGCTTGCGGCAGGTCCCCTCCGCTGGCATCTGATCATGACGTTCGCCGGCGACGGTGACGCCATCGACGACGCCGCGAAAGCCTGGCCGGATGACCGTAAATCGGTGGACGCGGGCACGCTGGTGATCGACAGCTGGCAGGATCAGGCGACCGGTCCGTGCCGCGACGTGAATTACGATCCCACGATCCTGCCGAAGGGCATCGAGACATCGAACGATCCGCTGCTGGCGGCACGTTCCGCGGCGTACGCCGATTCATACCTGCGTCGAACCAGCGAAGAAGGTCATCTTCCCGGTGCCGCCCGTCCCAAGGAGGCCAAGTGATGAGCCGCGAACAGACGTTCCACCCCTTCGCACGCGCCTTGCACTGGCTGATGTCGATCATGGTGCTGTCGATGCTTTTCATCGGCGCGGGCATGGTGAGTACCGTGGCCGAAAAGCACGACTGGCTGCTGACGATCCACCGTCCGTTGGGCATCGTGATCTTCGTGCTGGCACTGATCCGGCTTGCCTTCCGACTGACGCATCCCGCCCCACCGCTGCCGGCGGACCTGCCTCTGTGGCAGAAGCTGGCCGCACATGGCTCGCACGTGCTGCTCTACGCCCTCATGATCGCGATGCCGTTGATCGGCTGGGGCATGCTTTCGGCGGGTAACTATCCGGTGACGATGTTCGCTGGCGTGCACCTGCCGAAGATCCTGCCGACCGACCCCGCCTTGTTCGCGTGGTTGCGCGAGTCGCACCGGTATCTGGCCTGGTTGTTCTTCCTGACCTTCCTTGCGCACATGGGTGCGGCGCTCATGCACGGCCTGATTCGCCGCGATGGCGTGCTGCAGAGCATGACCGGGGGCAAGGCCCCCCGCTGACGCGGGCGCGCCCGGCCTGGGTAGGAGCGAGCCCTGCTCGCGATGGGGGCTCGCCGCGACGTGGGTCGCTAGCGGGGCTCGCTCCTGCATCGTTTACGGCAGAATGGGGTATGCGTCTCTCAGTTACTGCCATCGTTCTTCTCACCACACTCACCGGCTGCCGCTCGCTCGGTTACTACGCGCATGTCGCGCACGGTCAGGCGTCCTTGCTCGCCGCGCGACGGCCGATCGCGAACGTGCTGCGCGATCCGAAAACACCGGAGAAAACACGCCACCGCCTGGAACTCGCCAGCGAGGCCCGGCGGTTCGCCTCGGCGAGCCTCGGCTTGCCCGACAATCGCAGCTACACGTATTTCGTCCAGCTCGATCGTCCGTGGGTGGCCTGGAACGTCTTCGCCGCACCGGAACTGTCCGTTGCGCCTGTCACGCATTGTTTTCCGATTGCAGGCTGCGTCGCGTACCGGGGGTACTTCCGCAAGGATCTTGCGGACCGGGAGGCGGCCCGGCTGAAGACGGCGGGGGACGACGTGGCGCTGGGTGAGGTGCCCGCGTATTCCACGCTGGGCTGGTTCGCCGATCCGATCATCAGCAGCATGCTTTACTGGGATGACGATACCCTCGCGGGTACGATCTTCCATGAGCTGGCTCATCAGAAGTTCTACGTGAAGGACGATTCGTCGTTCAACGAATCGTATGCGAGCTTCGTCGAAGAGGAAGGTGTGCGTGAGTGGCACACCGCGCGGGGGCTACCGCCGCCGGACGAGAAGGATGGCGAGCTCGACGGCTCTTTTACGGCCCGTGTTCTTGCGCTGCGCGACCGGCTCGGCTCGATCTATGCGACGCAGGACAGCGACGAGACGAAGCGTGTCGCCAAGGCGGAAGCTTTCGAGGTGTTTCGTGGCGACTATGTCCAGTGGCGGGCGACGGTCGCGGGCGGCGATCGCCGGTATGACCGATGGATGGCGAAGCCGCTCAATAATGCCGCGCTGTTGCCGTTTGGGCTTTATGACACGTGGAAACCATCGTTCGCCGCGCTGTTCGAGCGATGCGGGCGAAAGTGGCCGGTCTTCTTTGCGAGGGTGAAGGAGCTCGGGAAGAAGGCGCCGGCTGAGCGGACGCGTGAACTCGAGGCGTTGAAGTCGTCAGCACGCTGACGCGGGCAGGGTTCGCTCCCGACGACGGAGCCAACCCTGCTCGCGATGGATCGGCGGCGACTTACCCGGCAAACGCCGGATAATCCGTATAACCCTCCGCACCGCCCCCATAGAGCGTCTTCGGGTTCGGCTTGGCCAGCGGGTGCCCTTCACGCAACCGGTCGACCAGGTCCGGGTTGGCGATAAACGGACGTCCGAACGCCACCAGGTCGGCGTGCCCGCTGCGCACCGCATCGACGGCCATGGCACGGTCGTAACCGTTGTTGACCATCCAGGTTCCGCCGTGCCGGACGCGGAAGGCGTCGTAGTCGAACGGAAGGACGTCGCGAGGGCCGCCCGTGGCGCCTTCGATCACATGGGTGTAAGCCAGATGCCGTGTTTTCAGGTCGTCGATCACCGCATTGAACAGCTTCGTCGGCTCGGAGTCAGCGATGTCGTTTGCCGGCGTCGTCGGCGAGATGCGGATGCCCGTACGGCCGCTGCCTGCCACGCCGATGACGGCATCCAGGACGGCGCGGAGGAAACGTAGACGATTGGGGATACTGCCGCCCCAGGCATCGTCGCGACGATTGGTCTTGTCGCGCAGGAACTGATCGATCAGGTAACCATTGGCGGCGTGCACTTCGACGCCGTCGAACCCGGCGTCGAGAGCGAGTTCGGTCGCGCGGCGTTAGTCATTGACGATCAGCGGAATCTCACCGGCCGTGAGCGCTCGCGGCGCGGAGACCTGTTCCATCCCGTGGGCCGTGAAGGTCTTGCCGTCGGCGCGAATCGCCGAAGGTGCGACCGGCGCTTTACCGCCGGGTTGAAGGCTGGTGTGTGAAATGCGGCCGACATGCCACAGCTGAAGGACGATTTTTCCTCCGCGGGCGTGCACGGCGTCGGTAACGCGCTTCCAGCCGCGGACCTGCGCGCTGTTGTAGATACCCGGCGTATCGAGGTAGCCCTGACCCTGCGGTGAAATCTGCGTCGCCTCGGATACGATGAGCCCGGCGGTGCTGCGCTGGGCGTAATATTCGACCGCGAGTGCACGCGGCACGCGATCCGGACCCGATCGGTCGCGGGTCAACGGCGCCATGACGATACGGTTGGCGAGTTCGATGTCGCCAGCACGAAAGGGCTGGAAAAGCACGTTCTGGTCGGTCATGTATGCTCCTTCGAGGTATATCAACCCCTCAGCGTTCGCGAGAGGAAACACAGCGTTCGGCATTGGCCGTCCAGACGGCTACACCGCGTTGTATCGTGATTCATTGCCCTTGCCTGGCACGTCTCATGTCCTTGTTCACATCGTGGTTCCGCGTCCGCTTCTGGAAGCGGGTAGCGGCGGGTTTCGTCCTCGGCGCGCTGGCCGGCTGGCTCATCGGGCCCGACGCGGCGACGTGGTTCGGCCCGTTCGGCACGCTCTATGTCACGCTGATCAAGATGATCGCCGTGCCTCTGGTGTTCTTCGCCGTACTACACAGCGTGTCGAGCCTGCACGGCGTGAAGGATGTCGCTGCATTGGGTGGACGCACGTTCGCGTGGTTCGCCGCGACGGCGAGTCTGGCGGTGTTCGTGGGATTGCTCGTTGCGCATGTCCTGCGGCCGGGACTCGGTGTCGAGGGTCTGACGACGCCGACCGGCTGGCATCCGAAGGACGTGCCCGAGCCGGTGAAGGTGCTGCTCGACATCGTGCCTGCGAACCCGTTCAGGGCCCTGAGCGAAGGGAAAATTCTGCAGGTCATCTTCTTCGCCGGGCTGCTTGGCCTTGCGCTCGTGAAGATCGGCGAGAAGTCGGCCCGGTTGCGGGCCCTGGCAGGCGAGGCGAACGACGCGATGATTCAGGTCACGCGCTTCGTGCTCGAGGTGACGCCGATCGGCACTTTCGGTCTTATCGCCGCGCTGGTGGGAAGTTATGGGTTCGAGAAGCTGCTGCCCCTGGCGACCTTCGTCGGCGCGCTGTATCTCGCCTGCGCGCTGCAGATCGTCTTCGTCTACGGTGGCCTGTTGCTGACGCACGGCCTCAATCCGGTGAAATTTTTCCGTGCCGCATTTCCGGCGATGCAGGTGGCCTTCACCTCGTCGTCGAGCTTCGCCGCCATGCCCATCGCGCTGCGTAGCGTGGTGCGCAACATGGGCGTGAAGGAGGAATACGCCGCGTTTGCGGTGCCGCTGGGCGCGAGCATCAAGATGGATGGGTGCGGAGCGATCTACCCGGCGATCTCGGCGGTTTTCATCGCGCAGTATTTCCATCTCGACCTGCAGCCCGCGCAGTACGTGGTGATCCTGCTGGCCTCGGTGCTGGGTTCATTTGGCACGGCGGGGGTGCCAGGTACGGCGACGGTCATGGTGACGCTGGTGCTGAGTTCGGCCGGCTTGCCACTGGAGGGTATCGGCTACCTGGTCGCCATCGATCGCATTCTGGACATGATGCGTACGATGACCAACGTGACCGGGCAGATGGTGGTGCCGGTGCTCGTGGCCCGGGAGCGCGGGATTCTAGATCTCGAGGTTTATCACCGGGCGTCGAGCGAGTTGATCGTGGAGGGTAAGCCGGTGGCGTGACGCCGTCGCTCAGGGCGCGGCCTTTCTCCCCGCCATATGCTTCAGATACGCCACCAGATCGTCCAGGTCGGCATCCGAGAGTGCATTGCGGTCGAACCCCGGCATCTTCGCCTGCGGCCAGTGACGCAGGTCCTGCGGGTTGCGGACGAGTACGCGGAACATGTCGTCGCGCAGGTATTCGGTCGGGCTGTGCGGGATATTCAGATCCGGCCCGAGTTTCGCGTCGCCCTGGCCGTTGAGCGTGTGGCAGGTGATGCAGTCGCGCTGGAACACCGCGAACCCTCGCATCACCGGATCGCTGCTGGCAAGGCCGGGCGCCGGGCGCATCTTCGGGAACCGGGACGCCGGGTCCGCCAGCACGCGGATGGTCGCCACCTGATAGGGCCACTGCTCGGAGCCGACGTGGCCCGCCTCCGGATGCAGCCAGACCAGGTAGAACGGGCCAGCGCCTGGCTTGTCGGGGCCCAGCTTCGGCCAGGGCGCGTCGGCAGGCTCGATCGCCAGCCAGGCCTCGGCGCGGGCCTGCAGCGCCAGCGCCGCGGGAATCTCGGCCGCGAAGCCGTCCAGGGCGACGAACTGAAGATGCGCCGCGGGATCCACCCCGCCCAGCAGGGCCTTCAGCGGTATGGCCCGATAATGCATGGTCGCGTGGTACGACACGTCGCCAGGCACGTCGATGGCGCGCACGTCGGGCCGGCCCAGAAGCTGCTCCGTGGTGATCCGCTGAGGCCCCTTGCCCGTATCCAGGGTCAGCGTGGCCGCCTGAGTGAGCGAGGCGGTGAGGAGCAGGGCGAGACCGATGAAAGCGCGCACGGGGAATCCTTGGCGGTTGTACCCTCGGATTATCCCCTCATCGTCCCCACCTCGGGGGATCGACCCGATCACGGATTCACCATGGCCGACACCACCGTTCCCCGCTTCTTCGAACAGTTCCCGATGCAGAAGGTGGTCGATACCGCCCTCGACGCCGAGCTGGCGAAGGACGACAACCGCATCGCGATCCTGTTCCTGTGGGGGCGCGATTGTCCCAACTGCGACATCGCCAAGCGACAGATGCTGCTTACGCCCGAAAGCTTCAGCTGGCCGCAGGTGCGCTGGCTGCACGACAACGTCTATGACGATCCGGCGATGGCCACGCGTTTCGGGCTGCATGGCATCCCGGCGTTCTTCCTCTTCCATCGCGGCCGCAAGCTGGGACGGATTACGTCGTGGCCCGGTACGGAAGCCTTCGTGGACGCGGTCGACAAGCAGATCGGGCTGACCGGGGCGAGCGCATGATCATCACCTCGCTGCTGGACACCGACCTCTACAAGTTCACGATGATGCAGGTGGTGCTGCATCAGTACCCGGCGGCTCAGGTGGAATATCGCTTTCGCTGCCGCACGCCGGGCGTCGATCTGGTCCCGCTGATCGGTCGTATCCGCGAGGAACTCGACGGCCTGTGCGCGCTGCGATTCACCGACGCGGAACTGGATTATCTGCGAGGTCTGCGCTTCATCGAGAGCGACTTCGTCGACTTCCTGGGTCTCTTCCACCTCAACGCCAAGTATGTGTCGATCGCGCCCTCGGCGGAGGCCCATGGCGAGATCGATATCGTGATCGAGGGCCCGTGGCTGCACACGATCATGTTCGAGGTGCCGCTGCTGGCGATCGTGAACGAGCTGTACTACCGTGCGACACAGCCGGACATCGATCTGACGGAGGGCAGGGCGCGCCTGGAGGCGAAGATCGCGCTGCTGCGCGACACCCCGGGCTTCGAGCGCGTACGCATCGCCGACTACGGCACCCGTCGTCGGTTCTCGCAGGCATGGCATGACGAGATGCTGGCGACGCTCGCCAGGGGGCTGGGTCCGCAACTGGCGGGTACGAGCAATGTGTGGCTGGCGATGCGGCAGGGTCTGGTACCCATCGGCAGCATGGCGCACGAATACCTGCAGGCGTTTCAGTCGCTGGGACCGCGTCTGCGCGACTCGCAGACCGCCGCGCTCGAGGCGTGGGCCCGCGAATACCGTGGCGATCTCGGCATCGCGCTATCCGACGTCTACGGACTGGAGGCGTTCCTGCGTGACTTCGACATGTATTTCTGCAAGCTGTTCGACGGTGCGCGCCACGACTCCGGGGACCCCTTCGTATGGGGCGACCGCGTACTGGCTCATTACGTGGCGAACCGTGTGGACCCGCGGACCAAGACGCTCGTCTTCAGCGACAGCCTGGACATTCCGCGTGTGATGGACCTCTACCGTCATTTCGACGGTCGCTGTCTGCTGTCGTTCGGCGTCGGCACCAACCTCACGAACGACGTGGGGCCGGCGCCGATCAACATCGTCATCAAGATGACCCGATGCAACGGTCAGCCCGTAGCGAAGATTTCAGACTCACCGGGCAAGAACATGAGCGACGATCTGGAGTACGTCGCTTACCTGCGCAAGGTGTTCGATATGCCGGTTCAGAACGCCGGCAGCACGGCGCCGCCGTAGTTCTTCTCGATGAAGGCCTTCACCTCGGGCGAGGTGAGGGCCGCGGCGAGCTTCTGCACGCGCGGATCGTCCTTGTTGTCGGCACGGCTGACCAGGAAGTTCACGTACGGCGAGTTCTTGTCCTCGATCAGCAGCGCGTCCTTGACCGGGTTGAGCTTGGCCGCCAGCGCGTAGTTGGTGTTGATCAGGGCGAGGTCGACCTGGTCGAGCACGCGCGGCAGCATGGCCGCCTCCAGCTCGCGGAATTTCAGGTGCTTCGGGTTCTCGACCACGTCTTTCAGCGTGGCGAGGCGATCGTCGGGATTCTTCAGCTTGACCAGGCCGTGCCCGGCCAGAAGCAGCAGCGCGCGGCTGTTGTTGCTCGGGTCATTGGGGATGACGACATCGGCGCCGTCCGGCAGCTGGTCGATCGAGGTGAACTTCTTCGAGTACGCGCCGAAAGGTTCGATATGCACGCCCACCACCTTGACCAGGTCGGTACCGCGCTCTTTATTGAAAGCGTCGAGATACGGCTCGGTCTGGAAGAAGTTGGCGTCGATCTGCTTCTGCGCGACCTGCATGTTCGGCTGGACGTAATCGGTGAACACCTTGATCTCGATGTTCACACCCTGCCGGGCCAGCAGGGGCTTGATCTCCTTGAGGATCTCCGCATGCGGCACGGGTGTGGCCGCGATGGTGAGCGTCGCCGAAGGATCCGCCTTGCCGCCGTCCGCGCTGCCTGAACAGCCCGCGACGAAAACGGCGAGGGCGGCGGTAAGAGGCAGCAGGTACTTCTTCATGGTGGACGTCCGTGGCGGATGGTGCGGTGCGCCAGCATAGACGTCCATACCGCCGTATGCAAAGAATGACTCAGCGGCGGGTATAGCGAAGCACCAGGCGGTCGCCCAGCGACTGCAGAATCTGCACCAGCACCACGAGCAGGGCCACCGTGACCAGCATGTAGTCGGGTTTGTAGCCGTTATAGCCGTACTGATAGGCCAGGGCGCCCAGGCCACCCGCGCCCACGATACCGCCCATTGCGGTATAGCCGACCAGGGCCACGGCGGTGACCGTCGTCGCGGCGATCAGCCCCGGGCGTGCCTCGGGCAGAAGTACGCGCGTGACGATCTGGATCGTCGTGGCGCCCATGGCCTGGCTGGCTTCGATAACGCCGCGCTCCACTTCGCGCAGCGCGGTTTCCACGAGACGGGCGAAGAACGGTGCGGCGCCGATCACCAGCGGCACGATGGCGCCGCGGATGCCGATGCTGACGCCCGTGATCGCCTGAGTCAGCGGGATCAGCAGGATCATCAGGATGATGAAGGGGATCGAGCGCAGGACATTCACCACCAGCGACAGCGCCGAGTACAGTTTTGGCCGGGCGTGGAGCTGGCCGCGGGCGCTCAGGAACAGCCAGATACCCAGTGGCAGCCCCAGCACCAGCGTGAACAGCAGGGAGCCGCCCAGCATCAGCAGGGTGTCGACGCAGGCCTGGCCGATTTCCGGCCAGTCGATGTTGGGAAACAGGGTCTGCATGGGGCTCATCGGGCCACCTCCTCGATGTCGACGCCCGCGGCGCGGATCTGCGCCAGCGCGTCCTCCAGACGTTCGCCGTTCATGGCCAGGGTGAGCTGGCCGTAAGGTGTGTCCTTGATCCGGTCGACGCGGCCGGAGAGCAGGTTGTATTCGATGCCGTTATCGCGCACCACGCGAGAGAGCAGGGGCGAGTAGGTCGCGTCGCCACGGAACGAAAGGCGGAACAGGCGCCCGTCGACACCCGGGAATTCCGGGCCACGGCCTTCACGATGGTCGGCTTCCGCGACGAAGCGTCGTGTGGTGGGATGCTGCGGATGCAGGAAGACATCGGCGACGTCGCCGACTTCCACGACGCGTCCCGCATCGAGCACCGCGACGCGGTCGCACACGCGACGGATCACATCCATCTCGTGTGTGATCAGTACGACGGTCAGGTTGAGGCGACGGTTGATATCGGCCAGCAGTTCCAGCACGGATGCCGTGGTCTGCGGGTCGAGCGCGCTGGTCGCTTCGTCGCAAAGCAGGATCGATGGCTTGCTGGCCAGCGCGCGCGCGATGCCTACGCGCTGCTTCTGGCCACCGGAAAGCTGCGCGGGGAATTTCCGCGCATGTGCGGTGAGACCCACCAGCGAAAGCAGTTCGTCGACGCGTGCGGCGATCTCGGCGTCGCTCATGCCACCGTGCAGGCGCAGCGGGAACGCGACGTTGTCCGCCACCGTCCGCGACGACAGCAGGTTGAAGTGCTGGAAGATCATGCCGATGCCCGCGCGAAGCCGACGCAGGTTGGCACCCTCGGCGTGCGTGACGTCACGGTCCTCGATGAAGACCTGGCCGGCGGTGGGCCGTTCGAGCAGGTTGATCAGGCGCAGCATGGTGGATTTGCCGGCGCCGGAATGACCGATGATGCCGAACACCTCGCCGCGCTCGATGGTGAGATCGACGGGCTCGAGCGCGGGGACGAGCGCTCCCTCGACACGATAGGACTTGGAAGCGGCGGCAAAACGGATCACGGGGCGTCAGGCTCCAGCCGGAAAGACGTCCATGGTAGCCCAAGCCAGCCCATGGCCGGAGCGGCGGGCGTAGACTTGGCGGGTCCATTCCCTTTCAAGGAAAGCCCGCATGACCAGCATCTATGATTTTTCGGCCCGCGATATCGACGGCAACGAGCGGTCGCTGGCGGAGTTCAAAGGCAAGGCCTTGCTGGTCGTCAACGTGGCTTCGAAGTGCGGCTTCACGCCGCAGTACAAAGGCCTGGAGTCCCTGCAGAAGGAATATGCCGCGCGCGGCTTCGAGGTCCTGGGTTTTCCGTGCGATCAGTTCGGTCATCAGGAGCCCGGCGACGAAGCCGAGATCCGCAACTTCTGCTCGCTCACCTATGACGTCAGCTTTCCGATGTTCGCCAAGGTCGAAGTCAACGGTGAGCATGCGCATCCGCTGTATCGGTGGCTGAAGGCGGAGAAAAAGGGCTTGCTGGGTACCGAAGGCATCAAGTGGAACTTCACCAAGTTCCTGGTGGATCGCGAGGGGCAGGTGGTCGAGCGCTACGCGCCGACCGACACACCGGAGAAGATCGGGAAGGATCTGCCCAACGTGCTGGGCTGAGGCGGCCGGTCGACGGGCGTCGCTGACGGCATTCGCTTTCACCGGTCCGCGGCGCACGGTGCGAGTCGGTTCCCAAGCCGGTCAAAGATGACCCTCGGCCTCCGCCAGCATCACCGCAACCGCATCGACCTCGGACGAGACCGGAGGCACCGTCTCCGCGCTATGCGGCGGTGCCCGGTAGTTGTTGAGCATGATGGCGAACGCCAGCCGTTCGCCGCTGCGGGTCGTCACGTAGCCGGCCAGCGTGTTGACAAAGCTCATGCTGCCGGTCTTCGCCTGTACGTTGGCTTCGGCCGCCGTCCCGCGCATGCGGTTGACGAGCGTGCCGTCGACCCCTGCGACGGGCAGCAGATCGCGCCATGCGGCGGCCTGCGGAGATCTGTCCATGAAGGTCAGGAGTCGCACCAGCGAAGCGGGCGTGGTCAGGTCGTGGCGGGAGAGACCGGTGCCTTCGTCGAGCGTGGTGGAGGACGGGCCTATGGCTTTGGTGGATAGCCAGTGGGTGAGGGCTTCAGCGGCGAGGTCTTCTTTGGGGACTGTGGCAAGGTTGTTTCGCCAGCAGGGCTGGCTCCTACCTGAGCCGGGGCCATCGGGCGAGTTGGCGGAGGAAGTCTGAGCGCTACAGGCTTCCGCAGTTTCCAGCCCGGTGAGCAGGAAGACGCTCTGCAGGTAGAGGTTCTGCGAACGTTTCAGGCCTGTGCGAAGGATGTCGCCGAGGGTCGGCGACGGGACGCTTGCGATGGTTTCGCCCGTGGGTGCGGCGACCGGCCAGTGGACGCTTCGTGCTTCGCCATCGACACGGATGCCTTGCCTGATCAGCGCGGCCTGCAGGCGCCGCGCCGCGCTGAGCGCCGGGTCGGGCAGGGACAGGCGGATGCGCTTCGTGGCGCCGCCCTCGGCGACGCCGCCGAGCACATGAACGGTCGACGAGCCTGGCGCCCGGTAAAGCTCCACGCCATCCCTTGGCTGGGCCGCGACGGTGACGGCCGCGTCGGCGGGTGCGACGTCCACACCGCTTTGCGACAGGGCGACCGTCATCGTGTTCTCGTCGACGTCCAGCCCACCCGCCGCCGCGCCGTACGCCGCCTGAAGGTCGGATGCTTCCCAGCCCGATCCGATCGCGGGCCCCGAGAAAACGGTGTCGTCGCCGATCACCGCGCCATCGACGCGGCGGATCCCGCGTTCGCCGATCCGGGCCGCCAGTTGCTCGGCCCATTCGTCGCCGGACAGGGTCGGGTCGCCCCGACCGCGCAGGACGAGTGAGCCATGCAGGCGCCCGCGTGCGATCGAGCCTGCGGCGAGGACATCGGTATGCGTGCGGTAGTCCGGGCCAAGGCGATCCAGAGCGAACGCCGCCGTGTAGAGCTTGGCCGTCGACGCGGGCAGCAGCAGGCGCCCTTCGTCGTGCGCGTAGACGGTATGCCCGTCCTCCAGCGAGACCACCGCGATGCCCCACGATGCCGCGGCGAAGCGTGGCTGGGCGATATGGGCGTCGATCCGCTCGGTGAGGCTTTCCGCCGCGATGCAGGGGGCGGCGGCCAGCAGGATGGTCGCGATGCCGTAACGGATCAGCGCAACCAAGACGGAGATGCCTTATCGAGGAAGGCGGACAGCCCGTCCTGCCCCTCGGCGGAAACGCGCAGTTTCGCAATGAGTGCCGCGTTGACCGCGTCGGTTTTCTCCATAGCTTCCGGCGACTGACCGCCCATGCTCAGGGCGAGGCTTTTCGCCTCACGCTGCGCGGCGGGGCCACCCTTGCTCAGCAAGCCGACAAGCCGGTCCACCGCGCCGTCGAGGTCGTTGCCAGGGACGACTTCATGCACCAGCCCGTGCGCCAGCGCGGCGGCGCTGTCGAAGATCTCGCCGGTCAGAAACAGACGACGCGACTGGCGCAGGCCGATCGCCGCGACGACATACGGCGAGATCACCGCGGGGACGAGGCCGAGCTTCACCTCGGACAGCGCGAAGCGTGCGCCGTCGACCGCCACGGCGATGTCGCAGCAGGCGATCAGGCCCACGCCGCCGCCGAACGCCGCGCCGTTGATCCGCGCGATGGTCGGCTTCGAAAGAAATTGCAGTCGGCGCATGAGCGTCGCCAGCCGCAGCGAGTCGGCGAGATTGTCCGCCTCGCTGGCCGTCGCCATGCCGCGCATCCAGTGGAGGTCGGCACCCGCGGAGAAGCTCGCTCCGGCGCCGGTCAGCACGACGGCACGCACGCTGTCGTCGCGGTCGAGCTCGTCGATCGCGGCGGTCAGGTCCGCGATCAGACCGTCGTCGAAGGCGTTATGCACCTCGGGCCGGTTCATGACGAGCCGGGCGGTGCTGCCTTCGCGGGTGAGTTCGACAGCTGACATGGGCGTTCTCCGGGGACTGAGGCGCAAGATCATAAACGCCTGAGTCCCGATCCTGCGCATTGTGCAGCCTTCGCGCTAAAGGCATACAATGCGAACAGTTCTTATTTGAGTAATCCCAGTGCGCCTCTCCGACGCGCCGAAAGGTGCCAAAGCCGTGGTCCAGTCCGTCACCGATGCCCATCCCGCCGACCCCATCGCCCAGCGCCTGCGCGACCTGGGCTTCGTGTCCGGTGAGCCGGTGCGCCTCGTGGCGCGGGGCCCTCTCGGCGGAGACCCGCTGTTGATCCAGATCGGTTCGACCCGTTTCGCCTTGCGCCGTACCGAGGCCGAGCGCGTGATGATCGCCGTGGACGGTGCCGCATGAGCGCTTCCACAATGCGCATCGCCCTCGTGGGCAACCCCAACTGCGGCAAGACGGCGCTGTTCAACCAGCTCACCGGCGGTCGGCAGAAGGTCGCCAACTACGCCGGCGTGACCGTCGAGCGCAAAGAGGGGCGCTTCCTCGCACCGTCCGGTCGCACGCTGCATATCCTCGATCTGCCCGGCACGTACAGCTTCGATGCGACCAGCCCCGACGAGGCGATCACGCGCGACGTCTGCTATGGCCGTTATCCCGGTGAAGCGCCGCCGGATCTGATCGTCTGCGTGGCCGATGCCACCAACCTGCGCCTGCACCTGCGTTTCGTGCTCGAAGTGCGCCGTCTGGGTCGGCCCGTGGTGCTCGCACTCAACATGATGGACGCGGCGCGCCGTCGCGGCATGGTCATCGACGTGGACGCGCTGTCACGTCGGCTCGGCGTGCCCGTGGTCGAAACGGTCGCGATCAGGCGTGGTGGCGCACAGGCCCTGATCCAGCGCATCGATACCTCGGTGCCGGCGATCGAGCCGGCCGACATCGACAACGCCGGGATCGAGCAACTGCATGCCGAAGTGCGGTCCATTCTCGCCGACACGGTCACGTTGCCGCGGGATACCGCCGCCGTCGACGACGCGATCGATCGCTGGGTGCTGCACCCGGTATTCGGTCTGCTGATTCTCGCCGGCCTGATGTTCATGATCTTCCAGGCGGTGTTCTCCTGGGCGCAGCCGGTCATGGATGGCATCCAGGCGGGCATCGCCGCGCTGGGCACGGCGGTCACGGGTTTCCTCCCCGGGGACAGCGCATTGCACAGCCTGCTCAACGACGGTCTGTTCGCGGGTCTGGGCGCGGTGCTCGTGTTCCTGCCGCAGATCCTGATCCTGTTTCTCTTCATCCTCGTGCTGGAAGAATCGGGTTATCTGCCGCGCGCGGCCTTCCTTCTCGACCGCATGATGTTCCGCGTCGGCCTGACGGGCAGGGCGTTCATTCCGCTGCTGTCGAGCTTCGCCTGCGCGATTCCCGGCATCATGGCCACGCGCAGTATTCAGGATCCGCGCGATCGCCTGACCACGATCCTCGTCGCGCCGCTGATGACCTGCTCGGCCCGCCTCCCGGTGTATACGCTGCTGATCGCCGCGTTCATCCCCGACCGGACGGTGTGGGGCATCTTCAACCTGCAGGGCGTGGTGCTTTTCACGCTGTACTTCGCGGGTATCTTCAGCGCCTTGCTGGTCGCCTTCGTGATCAAGCGCCTGCGCAAGGATCGCAGCGAGCACGCGCTGATCATGGAGTTGCCGTCCTACCGCCTGCCCAACGTGCGAGACATCGGCCTGGGTCTGTGGGAGCGCGCGCTGATCTTCCTCAAGCGCGTCGGCGGCATCATCCTCGCGCTCACCGTGTTGCTGTGGTTCCTCTCCAGTTTCCCCGGACCGCCGGAAGGAGCCACGGGGCCCGCCATCGATTACAGCCTGGCCGGCCGCCTCGGCAGGCTGCTCGAATACGTGTTCGCACCGATCGGCTTCAACTGGCAGATCTGCATCGCGCTGGTGCCCGGCCTTGCCGCGCGCGAAGTGGCGGTGGCGGCACTCGGCACGGTGTATGCCATGTCGGGAAGCGACGATGCGGTCGCCTCGCAGCTCGGGCCCGTGATCGCGCACTCGTGGTCGCTGGCCACGGCGTTGTCGTTGCTCGCGTGGTACGTGTTCGCGCCGCAGTGCATGTCGACGCTGGCGGTCATCCGCCGCGAAACCAATTCCTGGCGCAACGTGGCGGTGGCCGCGGGCTATCTGTTCGGCCTGGCATATCTCGCTTCGCTCGCCACTTACCAGATCGCGAGGGCGCTTTCATGAGCACGTTCGAACTGTTTCAGGGCTTCGTTATCGGCGTGGCTGTCGCGGTCGCGGCGTATGTGGCGTTCCGGAAGCTGCTGCCGAAGACGTCGACGCGGGTGCTGGCGCGGGTGTCGGCATGGCTCAATCGCGACGGCAGGCCGGTGATGGTCCGGTCGCTGGGAAAGCGTGTGCAACCTGCCGCGGCGACCGGAAGTTGCGGGGACGGGTGCGGGTCGTGTGGGAGCTGTGGGCCTGTGGCGCCGAAGAGTGCGGCGCAGCCGCTGGAGTTCCGGCCGCGCGGCTGATCGCCTTGCCATGAGCGTCGACGATGGCTGGTCAATCTTCGTGCGGCGCTTCCGTGGCGGCCTTCGCCACGCGCTTGCGGCGCAGTGTCCACCAGCTCACTGAAAGATTGACGGTAAACCATGCGCCGATCAGAGCCAGCGGCCATGCGATCACCGCGGGCCAGAGGATGGCGACGAGGGTCAGCACCGCTGCCGCGATGAAGCCTGCCAGCAACGGCCCGGTTTCGGTATCGCCCAGCACGCGATGCTGCGAGATGGCCGCGCCCACGGTATTGGCGATGCGCAGGGCCCCCGCGGCGGCGCGGCTCGAACTTCCGCCACCGTGACGCGGCCTGGGCGGGTGCGGGGCACGGCTGCGGACGCGCTCGTTTCCGGAGCGGCGGCGCCTGGGATGCAGCAGGATCTCGGTCGCGTTCTCCAGGTCCTTCTCGTACTGCGCCTCCAGTTGCGTCGCGAAGCCGACGTCCTCGATAGCCACGTCGATCTCGCGGTTGCTCAGCCAGCTGGCGATGTTGAGATTGGATGAGCCCACGCGTGCCCAGCGGCCATCGGCCACGGCCGTCTTGGCGTGCAGCATCGTGCCGTTCCATTCGAAGACGCGGATGCCCGCCTTCAGCAGGGGGCGGTAGCCCGACCGCGACATCCCGGCGACCATGGGAATGTCGCTGGTGCCGGGCACGAGCAGCCTGACGTCGACACCGTCGCGAGCGGCGGCGGAGAGGGCCTGCACATAGGGCGCCACGCCGACGAAATAGGCGTCGGTGAGCCACAGCGTCTTCGTCGCCATCGCCGCGACCATCTGATCGAGGCGATACATGCCGGCCGTGCTGGGCTGGGTCGCGATGACGCGCAAGGACACCTCGCCGGCGTGGGTTGCGCCGGCGACAGGCGACAGCCGGGGGTCGTCGGGTAGCGGTTCGCCGGCTTCACGCCAGCTGTCCGCGAAGGCCTGTTCGATCTCGGCGACGGCGGGACCGCGCAGGGCGACGCCGGTGTCGCGCCACGGCGGCACGTCGTTGGCGGGGTCGCCCAGCCATTTTTCGCTGAGACAGACGCCGGACAGGAAGCCGACTTCGCCGTCGACCACCAGAACCTTGCGATGGTCGCGGCTGATCCAGCCGAACGAGCTGCCCAGCTGTGGCGGGTTATAGATCCGTACCTGTCCGCCGGCTTCACGCAGGGCCGCCCAGAACGACGAGCGTGACTGGCCGAGACAGCCGCCCCAGTCGCCGATCACCGCGACGAAGACGCCGGCCTTCGCGCGTTCGACCAGCGCGTCGCGGAAAGCCTGGCCGATCCGGTCGTCGCGGATGATGTAGTTCTCGAGGAAGACATGGCGCTTCGCGTTGGCGATGGCCTTGAGCCAGGCGTCGAAGTGGGCCTGGGCATCGATCAGCAGCTCGACGGCGTTCCCCCCGATGAGGGGGGCGCCGGCGCTGCGGCTGAGGGCCTGTTCGGCGAAGAGGCGGCTCGAGAAGCCGTGGGTGCGGTGACGTGCGTTCATGGGGGGCGAGTTTATCGGGCCGGAGGATGAGCAGGGGGTGAGGCGGGTCGAATCGCCGACCGGGCAGGGCGCCCCGCCTGATTGCCGCAGCCAGTCGGATTCCAGTCACACCATTGCGCTAAAATGCCCCGCTATGACCGAAGACCTTCTCAGCCGCCCGCGTCCCGCGGAAGCCGGCGCCCGCCGTCCCAGCACCGGTGTTTCCGTCGATCGTATCCGGGTCGGCGGCGGCGCGCCCATCGTCGTCCAGTCGATGACCAACACGGACACCGAGGATGCCGTGTCCACGACCAGGCAGGTCGCGGAACTGGCCCGTGCCGGCTCCGAAATGGTCCGGATCACCGTGAACACGCCGGCCGCGGCCGCGGCCGTGCCGCGGATTCGCGAACGGCTGGACATGATGGGCGTGTCGGTCCCGCTGATCGGCGACTTCCATTACAACGGTCACCAGCTGCTCGAAGGCGAGCCGGCCTGCGCCGAGGCCCTGGCCAAGTACCGTATCAATCCGGGCAACGTCGGCTTCGGCAAGAAGAAGGACGCCCAGTTCGCTTCGATCATCCAGATGGCGATCCGCTACGACAAGCCGGTCCGCATCGGCGCCAACTGGGGTTCGCTCGACCAGAGCATGGTCGCGGCGCTGATGGACGAGAACGCCGGCCGCGCCGATCCCTGGGACGCCGGCCATGTCGCCCGTGAGGCGCTGATCCGCTCCGCGCTGGATTCCGCCGCCCGCGCCGAGGACCTCGGCCTGTCCCGCGACCGCATCATCCTGTCGTGCAAGGTCTCCGGCGTGCAGGAGCTGATCGCCGTCTATCGCGATCTCGCCCGCCGCGGCGATTACGCCCTGCACCTGGGCCTGACCGAGGCCGGCATGGGCTCGAAGGGGATCACCGCGTCCAGCGCCGCGCTGGGCGTGCTCCTGCAGGAAGGCATCGGCGACACCATCCGTATCTCGCTGACGCCCGAACCGGGCCAGTCGCGTACCGCCGAAGTCATCGTCGCGCAGGAACTCCTGCAGACCATGGGCCTGCGCGCGTTCACGCCGCTGGTCACCGCGTGTCCGGGTTGCGGCCGGACCACGAGCGAATTTTTCCAGGAACTGGCGAAGACCGTGCAGGCACATGTGCGCGAGCAGATGCCCGTGTGGCGCGTGAAGTACGACGGCGTCGAAAACCTCACCCTCGCCGTGATGGGTTGCATCGTCAACGGTCCCGGCGAATCCAAGCACGCCAATATCGGTATTTCGCTGCCAGGTAACGGCGAAGCTCCGTCCGCGCCGGTGTTCATCGACGGTGAAAAGGCCATGACCCTGCGCGGCGAACACATCGCCGACGAGTTCGTGGCCATCCTCGACAACTACGTCGAAACGCACTACGCCAGCCGCGGCGACTGACCCGTCACGCGTTGAATGCGGGGCCGCCGTCATGATATCGGGCGGTTCCCTGCAGGAGATGACGCATGACCTCTACCGTTCCGGTCCTCGACCTCAACGACGGCAACAAGGCACCGCAGCTGGGCTTCGGTGTCTTCCAGATTCCCGACGGCGAGACCGCCGACGCCGTATCCGCCGCGCTGGCGGCCGGTTATCGCTCGATCGATACCGCAGCCATCTATAAGAACGAAGCCGGCGTACGCCAGGGCATCGAACGCTCCGGCGTCGCCCGCGGCGATATCTTCCTGACCACCAAGCTCTGGAACTCGGAGCAGGGCTTCGATGCCACGCTCAAGGCCTTCGATGCGAGCATCGCGAAGCTCGGCACCGACTACGTCGACATGTATCTGATCCACTGGCCGACGCCGAAGCACGATCGCTACGTCGATACCTGGAAGGCGTTCATCCGTCTGCGCGAAGAAGGCCGCATCCGCTCGATCGGCGTGTCCAATTTCCAGCCCGCGCATCTGGAGCGCATCGTGAAGGAAACCGGTGTGGCGCCGGTGGTTAACCAGATCGAACTGCATCCGGATTTCGCGCAGAGCGATGTCGTCGCGGCGAACGCGAAGCACAACGTCATCACCGAGGCGTGGAGCCCGCTGGGTCAGGGCGGCGACTTGCTGAAGAACGAGACCCTCGTCTCGATCGGCAAGACGCACGGCAAGTCACCGGCCCAGGTCGTGCTGCGCTGGCACGTGCAGCTCGGCCATATGGTGATTCCGAAGTCGGCGACGCCGGAGCGCATCAAGTCGAACATCGACGTGTTCGACTTCGAACTGTCGGCCGATGAAATGAAGGCCATCGCCGCGCTCGATGCAGGTAAGCGCATGGGCCCGGATCCCGACGAACTGAACTGAGCTTCAGTCCATCGTGACGTCGATCTCCAGCGGATAGGGGGTCGGCGTCTTCGGCGGTTTTGGCAGGGTCCAGGTGGCGAACTGCCCGGCAAAGCAGGTCGCCACCGTCGACTTCGGCCGTACGTCGACATCGCTGCTGCGCCCGTCCGCGGCCACGCGGGCCACCAGGGTGAAGGGGCGGCGGTCGGCCGCCGGCATATTGCTGGCGATGCAGCCCTTCAGCGCGTCCGTCGCGGGATTGCCGATGCTGTCCCACAGTCTGCCCTGCCAGACTTTCCCCTCGGCGTTGTTTTCGAGCATCTTCGCGGTGTGGACACGCGCGTCGAAGGCGTTGTCGGTGGCCAGGGCGAGGGCAAGGGCAAGCAGCATTCCAGGTCTCCGAAGCAGGATCGTGGAAGCCTAACAGGGACGCGCGGGCTTCACACCGGAGGGGTTAGCGTGGGTCTGTCACGCGCCGCTGTTGGCGCATCGAGGAAACGCCATGCGTCCGCGTCCCATGTTCCTGCTATCCCTGGCCTTCGCCGCCACGGCCGCCATGGCACAGACGGCCACGAATTCGCCGTCGGCGCCGGCAGGAAACCCGGCCAGCGCGCCCGCTCCCAAGCCGGTCACGGCACCCGCTTCGTCGCCGGCTCCACTGGTCGGTTCACCCGGGATGCTGCATCAGGCCAATCCCGCGGCCGCCCCCGTTCCGCCCCGCTCGGAAGCGGGTGCGACGGAGCGCGGCCTGAACACCACCGGGGCTGCCGGCGCTGCCGCCAGCACGGATGGCGCGGCGACAGGCGTAACCCAGCGGGTTCAGCGTGCGAATGCCCACGGCGTCGATGCGCTGGGACATACGCTGGATGCGCACGGCAAGCCGGTTGGTCAGGCAGCCGTCCCGATGCCAGCTCCCGCGACCACGGTTCGTTGATCCGGCGAGGTCGCATGGACTTGCGCCGGTGCGTTACCATCCGGTGAATGCCGACCCATGCGAGGTATGCGAGTGAGGATGAAGCAGGCGATCGTCGTGGCCGTCCTCGCCTTGGGGGTCGCCGGCTGTGCGGGCATGGCGTCGAAGGTCGCCCGGCTTGACGTGGGAATGCCCCGCGACGAGGTGCTGGATCGACTCGGCCCGGCCGACTCCGATCGCACGATCATCGGCTACGAGGTGATGAGCTGGCTGGACCGCCGTCCCGGCCGCTTCTCCTTCTCCCATAAGGACTACACCGTTGTGCTGAAGGACGGAAAGGTCACCCAGTTCGGCCCGGGGCTCGTTCGTCGTGACAGCAAGACGTCACTGCAGATCGAGACAGGCGACCGCTGAGAGCGCCGGACCGTTACGGGCTATATCCATTGGCGGCGTTCGTAGATCCATAAGGCCACATACTCGTGCAGAGCACGAGCAGTCAGGGTGAGCGCACCGCGCGTTGGTATCCATGGTGGCGCCGCGGCCAGCATGGCATGACGATCGTCGGCGGCCACAGGCGTCACCTCGATACCCTCATGCCGGAAGCATCCGGCCGCCCGCCGCATGTGAACCGCCGAGGTCACCAGCAGTACATGGTGCAGGCCTTCCGCCTCGAGGATGGCGGCCGAGTTGCGCGCGTTCTCGTGCGTGTTCCGGCTGGTCGCTTCGATGCGAAGATCGCCATCCGGCATGCCCGAGTGTCCGAAGCCCTGCGCGAGGTCCATCGCCTGATCGCTGCCCGACACCAGCACCAGCGGTGCCCATCCGGCTCGCCATAACGACAGCCCCATGCCTGCCCGGGTCGTCGTGTGTGACCAGTCCCCGACCGGAAGCTTGCCGCCGCCAAGCACGACGATCGCATCGGCGTGCCGCGGCGTCTCCGGCGCACCGGCGACAAGCCCATCGCGCAGACGCAACGCCAGCGCCGGTGTCGCGGCCAGCCAGATCCATATCAGCGCGATCGCCGCGAGTGCGCACGCCGCACGCGGACGCCGACACAGCACGAACGCCGTCGAACACAGAGCCAGCAGCAACGCTTGCACGGCGGGATGGAGGAGGCGTGCGGCGATATCCATGTTGGACGCGATCATGGCGTAAAACGCCGCGGATCACCCGTCGGTCGAATGGCATAGGCGGGCTGTTGAATGGACGCGGCCCCCGGTTGAAATGACGATACGGACCGAGCGAAGTCACAGGGGTAGGTGTCCGTATGAAGCGTTGGAATCGCGTCGCCGCCGTCGCAGCCACTCTCTGGCTGACGGCCTGCGCCACCGGGGGAAGCAACCTTCCACCACCGAAGATGGACGCGGCCAGCCCGGTCGTCGCGTCCTATCTGATCGGCGTGGACGACCAGTTGCAGATCACCGTCTGGCATAACCCGGACCTGAGCGTCAGCGTGCCGGTCCGTCCCGACGGCAAGATCACCGTGCCGCTGGTCGGCGACATCGCCGCCGGTGGGCGTACGACCGATCAGGTCGGTGCGGAAATTCAGCAGAAGCTGGTGCAGTACATCCGCGATCCTCAGGTCGCCGTGATCCTCACCGCGTTGCGCAGCCATGAGTACCTGTCCCGTGTGCGGGTGACGGGCGCCGTGCGCAGCCCGATCTCCATGCCGTACCGGCAGGGCATGACCGTGCTGGACGCGGTGCTTGCCGCCGGCGGAACCACCGAATTCGCGGCGCCCGATCGCACCGAGCTCTATCGGCACAACGAGGCCGGTGCCACCCAGGCATACGCCGTGCGGCTGGAAAAGATCCTGCAGCAGGGCGATCTGGCCAACAACTACCCGGTACAGCCCGGCGACGTGATCACCGTGCCGCAACGCGCCTTTTAAGGGGTACATCGATGAGCGGGGAACTCGTTCCTTTCGCGGGCATGCTGCCCGCACTGATCGGCGAGGCGCGCAGACGGCGCGTCGCGATGGGCGTCACCTTCGCGGTGATCGCGCTGGCCGCGCTGGGTATCGGAGCGGTATGGCCGAAAAAGTACGAAGCATCCACGACCATCCTCGCGCAGGACGCGAGCATCATCACGCCGCTGATGGAAGGCGCGGCTTCGGCGACGGCGAACAAGAATCGCGCCGGCATGGCACGCGACGTGATCTTCAGCCGCCGCGTGCTCGATGAGGTGTTGCGGACCGGCGGGTGGCTGGCCTCTTCACCGTCCCCGATCGAGCGCGACAAGCTCATCGAGAGCATCAAGGCACGCACGAAGATCGTCAACAATCGCGAGAATCTGATCACCATCAGCTACTTCGACTCCGACCCGCGACGTGCCTTCGAGGTGACCCGTGCCTTCGGTCAGCTGTTCATCAGCGAGAGCCTGCTCTCCAAGCAGCGGGAAAGCCGCGACGCCTACGAGTTCATCAACAGTCAGGTCGAGGCCTATCGCGGCAAGCTCACCGACGCCGAGGACAAGCTGAAGGCGTATCGCGATGCCAATGCCGATGCGCGTCCCGGTAGCGATATCGACACCAATTCCCGCATCAGTGCCCTGCGTACGCAGATCGAGAACAACCGCATGGACGCGATGCAGAAGCAGTCCCAGGCCGCGGCGCTGAATGCGCAACTCAGCGGCGAGTCCGAGGTCAACGCCGTGCAGACCGTCGGCGGCATCTACCAGGCCCAGCTGGCCGAGATGCAGTCGCAGCTCGACAAGCTCCTGCTCACCTATACGGACTCCTACCCGGACGTCGTCCGCCTGCGTCACCAGATCGAGGATGTGCGGACGCAGATGCAGAGTGCCGACGCAAGCCGTGCGGTGGGTGGCGGCACGGTCGACCGGATGGTCACCATGAATCCGGTCAACCAGCAGATGCGCGTGCAGCTGGCGACGATCCGCAGCGATGCCGCCGCCGCGTCGGCCCGGGTGAGCGCGAGCGAGTCGATGCTTCAGTCCGAGCTGGAGCGCAGCAAGCGCATCGCCAACTCGGAAAACGTGACCGCCGAGCTAACGCGCGATTACACGGTCAATCGCGACGTCTACCAGGATCTGCTCAAGCGGCGCGAGAACGCGCGCGTCTCCATGAATCTCGACGCCGAGCAGCGCGGACTGACCTTTCAGGTGCAGGATCCGGCCGTGTTGCCACTGGTGCCGTCGGGCCTGCGTTTCATGCACTTCGGTCTGGCGGGTGTCGCGTTGTCGCTGGCGGTTCCGTTCGGTCTGCTGTTCGCGGTGGCGCGTTTCGATCCCCGCGTGCGTTCGGTCGGCCAGCTCGAACGGGCCACGGGCTTTCCCGTGCTGGCCACCATTCCGTTCTATCCCACGCCGCGCGACCGCCGCCGTGAGCACCTGCAGAACATGCTGCTGGTGCTCATCGTCACCGGCGTCGGTGCCGTCTACCTGCTGCTGTTCTGGTTGAGGATGAAGGGCTGACTCATGAACAAACTGGCCGCCGAACCCATCGAACCCGGGCATGCCGAGCACCCGCACGTCGACCCGCGTACCACGCCGGGTCACTCCATCGCGCGCATGCGCGAGGCGGACGGGGCGCTGGCGCCGATCGACTGCGAGCGCAAACGCCTCATCCATCGCGAGGAATCCGTCCGACAACAGTCCGATGCCTTCCGGGGGATCCGCACGCGGTTGCTGGAGATGGCGGGCGAAAACAACTTCATCACCCTGGTCGTCGCGGTGAGCCCGCGGTCGGGAGCGAGCTTCGTGACGCGCAACCTGGCCACCGCGTTCGCTTTCGACGAGTCGAAGACGAGCTTGCTGGTCGACTGCAATCTGCGCTATCCGAATCAGCACAAGGCGTTCGGTATCGAGCCACACACGGGCGGTCTTATCGATTTCCTCGAGCATCCGTCACGCGGCATCGCCTCGATCATGTATCCGACCGGCGTACCGCGGATGCGCCTGATTCCTGCCGGCAGGTCGCGCGAGAACAGTGGCGAGTACTTCTCGTCGTTCCGCATGCGCGCCGTGCTCGACTCGTTGCGTTGTCGCTACAGCGACCGCTACCTGTTCCTCGACGGTCCGTCCGTCAAGGGCTCGCCGGATGCGCGCATCCTGGCCGATCTCGCCGACTTCGTCGTGGTGGTCGCGGGCTATGGACGCGATACGCCCGCGGCGATCAATCAGGCGGTGGCGAATTTCGATCCGGCCAAGCTGGCGGGCGTCGTCTTCAATCAGTCGCCGTGACGCGGACCGAAGGGCAGGGGGAGGGATCATGCCGGCATCGACCAGGCTCGCGCAGGCCATCGTGATCGGGCTCGCGGTCGCACCGACGGCGGTGCTTGCCGGAACCTTCGATTACACCCTGTATGGGGGCATCGAGCACAGCAACAACATTGCCTTGTCGTCGGACCGGCCCCTGAGCGAGAACGTGCTGACGCCAGGGGGGACATTCCAGTTCACGCAGCTCGGTTCGACGTTCCAGGCCAACGTGGCGGGAACCTTCGAATACCGCAAGTACCTCGAAAACCACTTCGATTCGCAGACGCAGACACAGCTCGGCGCGCAGGCCAACTGGACGATCGCCCCGGAGCGGCTGGACTTTTCGGTCGAGGACTATGCGGGCGTGCAGCCCGTGGATCAGTTGTCGGCCGACTCGCCCGACAACCAGCAGCAGACCAACGTGATCGTGCTCGGCCCCACGCTGCGCATGCGCTTCGGCGATGCGGCGCGCGGTCAGTTCGAACTGCGGTACATCAACAGCTACGCATCGAAGGTCGATGAGTTCGATTCGTCCCGCGGCATGGCGGCTTTTCGTGTCTATCGCGACCTGAGCCCGACCGATCAGCTCTCCGGCAACGTGGAGTTCCAGCGGGTCGGTTTCACCCATCAGCCGAGCACGGCCGATTACGATCGCAAGGAGGCCTTCGTGCGCTACACGAGCACGTTGGCGCATTTCGATGCGGACGTGCTGGTGGGCGGTACGCGACTGTCGTTCGACCAGGGGCGCAGCACGTCGGCTCCCGTCGTACGACTGCAGGTCGGCTGGCAGCCGACCCTGCGCAACGCACTGACCGTGGCGGGTGCCTACCAGTATGCCGACGCCGCGCAGGATCTGATCACGACGCCAGGGGCCTATGGCGCGGGCCTGACCGCCGATCGCGCCGAGGCGATCGATCCGTTCGCCAACACGGGCGGACTGGGAAGGGGGGCGACCGGCACGGGCATCGGCGTGGGCAGCGCGGTGATCGGCTCGGAGGTGTACAAGGAGCGCCGTCTCGAAGCGACCTGGAACTGGCGCGGTGAGCGGCTGACCATGACCGTATCGCCGGCCTTCAACAAGCTGAGTTATCTGGACGATCCCACCTTCGACCAGACCGGACGCGGGCTGAGCGTCGGTGTCGGCTACCGCCTCAACCCCACGCTGACCCTCTCGGGCTTCGCCACCTACGACCGCGTGACCTACGACACGCTCAGCCGTAAGGACAACACGGTCCGGCTGGGCCTGGACCTGGGCAAACAGATCAATCGGCACTGGAGCTGGCACGCCTCCGTCGCACGCGAGCGGCGTACGAGCGATGCCGTGGGCCAGAGCTATCGCGAGGCGGAATTCTTCATCGGCGTGGTCTACCGGAGATGAGCATGCATGGCGACCTCGACCTGCCGTTCTTTTTCGGTGCCGACGACGGCCTGTTCGGCATGTATCACGCGGGTACGCCGACCGCGCGTCGCGCGTTGCTGATGTGCCCCTCGCTGGGGCAGGACCTGATCCGCTGCCATCGCCTGTATCGTCAGCTCGCGCAAGCGCTGGCGATGCAGGGCGTCCCCGTGTTGCGCTTCGACTACCACGGTACCGGCGACGCCGCTGGCAGCAGTCGCGAGGTGGACTGGTCGCGCTGTGTCGAGGACACCGTGACGGCCGCCGCGGAGCTGCGCGGACGCGCCGGTATCGACCGCGTCGTCGCCTTCGGTGCACGGCTGGGTGGCAGCATCGCCATGGCCGCTGCGGGTCGGGCCGGTTTCACGGAAGTCATCGCATGGGATCCCGTGCTCGATGGCGGCGATTACGTGGCGGCACTGGACGCCATGCAGGCCGCCCTGCGCGAGGACGGCGAGCGCTTTACGCGACCGCGCAGCCAGGCCGATGTGGCCGAGCAATGGCTGGGCTTCGACATCGGCGACAGCTTGCGGCGTCAGCTCGGCGCGTTACGCGTCGCCACGCCGGCCGTGCCTACGCTCGTACTGGATGCGCAGTCGCTGGGTCAGTCCACCCCGTGGAACGACTTGCGGCGACTCGAGACCGCGATCCTGTCGCAGCCGCTCATCCAGGCGGTCACCGGTCGCCTGAAGGAGGTCGCGTGATGCGTGAGGAAGCTCATCGATTCGGTCGTGCAAGGCACCTGGTCGGTATCGCGGGTGTGCCGGAAGGCGCGCGCGGAGAGACCGGGGTCATCGTGCTGAACGCGGGACTGGTGCATCGCATCGGTCCCTTCCGGCTGCACGTGGAACTGACCCGCCAGCTCAACGCGGCTGGCTACCCGACACTTCGCTTCGACATGTCGACGCTCGGCGACAGCGGTGCCACGGGCGGCGGCATGACCCGTACCCAGCAGGTCTGCGCGGATCTCGACGACGCGATGGTTCTGATGAAAAACCGGGCGGGGTGCGAGCGTTTCGTGCTGGTCGGCCTGTGTTCGGGCGCGCAGAACGCACATGTGGTGGCATCGACCGATCCGCGTGTCTCGGGAGCGGTATTCCTCGACGGATACGCGTATCGCACGCTCGGCTACAAGCTTCGTCACTACCTGCCGCGTGTGGCGGATCCCGGCCGCTGGGCGCGCTGGCTGCGCGGGCGTCCGGGTGGAGGCGGCGCCGACAAGGCGGCACCCGAGCCCGTGTTCGCGGTGGCACCCGCGCCCCGCGATCAGGTGATCGCCGATTTCACCGGCATGGTGGGGCGGGGCATGAAGCTCTATCTCGTCTACTCGGGTGGCATCAGCAACTATTTCAATCACGCGCGTCAGTTCCGCGAGTGCTTTGGCAAGGTGATGAGCCATCCGGCGGTCACCACGCGGTACCTGGCCGAGACCGACCATACGTACATCCTCACCGGCGACCGCGCCCGTCTGCTCGACGGCATCGGCGGCTGGCTTGCCCGCAACTTCCCACCGGCCACGGCCGGGAGGTCTCCATGAATACGGTCCTGGTCACCGGCGGTGCCGGTTATATCGGCAGCCACACGGTGCAGCAGCTGGTCGCGCGGGGCGACCGGGTCGTCGTGATCGACAACCTCTCCACCGGATTCCGCGAGGCCGTGCGCGGCGCGTCCCTGGTCGAAGGCAATGTGGGCGACGGCGACCTCGTCTCGCGGGTTCTGGAAGCGCATCGCGTCGATGCGGTCCTGCACTTCGCGGCACATACGGTGGTGCCGGAGTCGGTCAGCGATCCGCTGAAGTACTACGGCAACAACACCTGCAATACCCGCAACCTGCTGGCGGCGTGTGCGGCGGCCGGCGTGGACAAGTTCATCTTTTCGTCGACGGCGGCGGTCTACGGTGCCACGGAAGCCGGCGTGGCGGACGAAACGACGCCGACGTGTCCCGCCAATCCTTACGGCACGTCGAAGCTGATGTCCGAAACGATGTTGCGCGACTGGTGCGCAACCGGAGCGATGCGGCATGTCATCCTGCGCTACTTCAATGTCGCCGGTTGCGACCCGCTCGGACGCATCGGCCACAGCACTCCGCTGGCCACGTTGCTGATCAAGGTGGCGTGCGAACACGCCGTGGGTAAGCGTCAGTGCGTGTCCATCTACGGCACCGACTACGACACGCCGGACGGCACGGGCGTGCGTGACTACATCCACGTCGACGATCTGGCCGCCGCGCATCTGAGCGCGCTGGATCATCTGCGCGACGGTGGCGATTCACTCACCCTGAACTGCGGCTACGGGCACGGCTACAGCGTGCGCGAGGTCGTGGATGCCGTGGCGCGCGCGGGCGGCCATGCGCTCAACGTGCTGGAACTGCCGCGCCGGCCCGGAGACATCGGAAAGCTCATCGCCTGCAGCGACCGGCTGCGCGACGTGCTCGGCTGGCGACCGCGCCACGACGATCTCGACTTCATCGTCCGTACCGCGCTGGACTGGGAGTACCGCCTGGCGGGGCTGCACGCGCCTGTCGCGTCGGTCGCATGAACGCACGTACCTTCCAGCGTCGGCGCGGCTGGCACGGGATCGTGCGCGAGACACGGCGAGCGACGCCGGGCGCGTCTCAAGCGATGTCCCGCCACGTGCTCATCGTCATCGGCCTTCTGCTTGCCGCCGTCGCGGCGGGCCTGTCACCCGTCCGCGGCGCGTCACCCGCTCCGGCAGGAGCGACCCTGGTCGCGAAACGACCTGGCCCCGGTACCCAGCAAATCACGGTAACCCGCCGCACTTCCGACACGGCCTCCGTCCAGGTCACCGTAGGCATCCCTTTCCCACCCGGCACCCTCCGCGACCCCAGGCTCCTGCGCATCGTCGACGTCAAAGGCAACGAAGTCCCCGCGTCCGTCATCCCGACCCTCCAGTGGCACACCGGCGCCGGCGGCATCCGCGCCGTCCGCGTCCAGTTCCGCGCCACCGCCGGGATTTATCGCTTCGAACTCGGCACACCTCGCGCGATGGACGCTCCCGGCTGGCCCTACGCGCAAGGCCTGATCGACGACAGGCCCAAAGCGATCGCCGCGCTCACGCCCGAATGGCTCACCGCCTCACTGATCGCCGGCCCGCAGTCGGTGGCCGACCGCGACGAAGCCTACGCGCGCTACGTGGATGCGCAGTTCCGCTGGGCGAAGGAACTTCCGGTCAACGACACCACCGCCTGGCTCTTCGACCGGCCTTCCACGTTGTTCAAGGCGTACGTGCGCACCGGTCGCGCCGATTATCTCGAGGCGGCCGAGGCGAGCTATCGCTGGTACATGGCGGGTATGAAGCGTGACGGCGTTCCAGTCAGCCCCTCATGCGCCGGGGGATGGCTGCCTGACGGCAAACCGTGCGACGTGAAGTACGTCTATATCGAACCCATCCTGCTCGCGGTCGCCCTGAGCGGAGACGACTCGATGCACGACGCCGCCCTCGTCGGCAAGATGGCCGACCTCTGGCACAGCGGCGGCTGGAACGGACCGCCAGGTCCATACAGGCACCCGACTGACTACTTCACCGAGCGACTTGCCGGCCTGGGTCTCATCGAGACCGTTGCCGCGTACGAGCTCACAGGCGATGCACGTTATCGCGATCGCGTACTCGCTCGCGTCGGCTGGCTCGACGAGCAGCAACGACATAACCCCGACGGGCTCGGCGACGACGGCTCCTGGCGCAACAGCTGGAACGTGCATGAAAACGACCCCGACGGTGCCGATGACGTGCGCGGTGCCTCGCCGTGGATGAGCGAGAACATCGTGGACGGTCTCTGGCATGCATGGCTGGTGACGCAGGATCCGCGCATTCCCCCGATGATCACCGCCTTCGGACGCTACCTCGAACGTTACGGCTGGATCGACCCGGCGTTGCTCGTGCATCCGCATGACTGGCGCAACGAATGCTCGGGGCCGGGCGGGCAGATCGCCTGGTACTGGTCGTCATCGAAGGCGACACCGGCAGCCCTGATGAAGATCCAGGAGTCGGAGGGCTGGTACAGCGACGGGCACAATGTCGAACTGGGCCTCCCCGTCGCGGCTGCCCACTACTTCGAGACGGATCCGGCGCAGGCCGCGCTGCTGAAGAAGCGGTTTGCCGCCTTGTCGTCGTCGTACGCACCGTCATGCGCGGCCATCTCGGACACGTTGCGCCGGTTCAACTGGAACAACCGCGGTGCGGGCGTGGCGCAGTGGATGATGCGCCAGCCGGCGGGTGCGGGGCTGACCGACTCGCTTGCGCGGACGTCGCCATGACCCGCCGCCTCGATGTCCTGCGCAGCGTGGGCATCGTCACCGTGTCCACGTATATCGAGTACGCGCTTGGGCTGCTGATGAGTGTGTGGATCGCTCGCGCCCTGGGTCCGGGCGACTTCGGCCGCTATGCGTTCACCGTGTGGCTGTGTGGCTGGCTGATCGTCTGCTCCAACCATGCGCTGACCACGTCATCGACCAAGTTCATCGCCGAGGCGGATGGCATGGGCGACCCCGGGCTCGCGTCCAGTCTCGCGGCGCGCTTTTCACGCATCCAGACGTGGAGTTCGGCGAGCGTCATCGGTCTGTTCCTCGTGATCGGCTGGTCGTTCCGGCCCGCCGAGTGGGATGCGTCCCTTCTACCGATCATGGCGCTGGTCGTCGTGGCCGTGGTCGCGAAGGCCAACTATGCGATGCTGGTGGCCATCGGCAAAGGACAGGAACGCTTCGAGCCCGAAGCGGTGGCGACGGTGATCGGCGGCATCCTGGGGATGTCGCTCGTGCTTGCGGCCATGCTCATGCATGCCGACCTGGTCTCGTTTGTCGCGCTGTTCGCGGTGGCGTGCCTGATCCTCAACCTGGTCAACCGGCTGGTCTACCGCCGTTATTGCCGGGATTTCGCTTCCGGACCGATTCCTCCCACGCTGAATGCGCGGGTGAACCGCCACCTGAAACTCACGGCCGTGCTGGTGCTGATGGGCTCGTTTCGTGTGGGAACGATCGAGATCTTTCTGCTCAACACGTTCTCGGGATCGGTCGCGGTGGGTTACTTCGCGATTGCGGGCACGCTGACGCGCGGCGCGGTGCAGTTGTTCTCGGTCGGGCTCACGTCGACGCTGCTTCCCTACATGGCCAAGTCGTACGGGGAGAGCGGCAGTGCGCGCGCGGCGCGCTTTCTTGCCGAGGCGACCCGGTTCTACTGGGCGGTGGGCATCGCCATCGCCGGGCTCGGCCTGGTCACGACGCCTGAGATCGTCCGCCTGATGTACGGCACGCGCTATCTGGATGCGATTCCCGCGATCGAGGCCACGCTGGTGCTGGGTGGCCTGCTGTTGATCGGCAACGGTATCGCGGCCTTTCAGACCGTGGTGGACCGGCAGGACGACCGTGTACGCATCGCCACTATCGCACTCGTCGCCAACGCGGTTCTCGGTCTGGCGCTGATTCCTGTTCTCGGGCTATCCGGCGCAGTCGTGACATACGCGGGGACGCGTATCGTCGAGATGGTGCTTGCGGTGCACTACCTGCGCAAGGCGACCAGCGGCGCACTGCCGGTGGCGGCCATGACCCGCCTGTTCGCAGTGGGCAGCGTGGCGACGCTGGCGGCATGGGCGACCACCGCCGCCATACCGTCACGGGTCGGCTTCCTCGGCGGCTGCGCCGTGTTCGTTGTGCTTTACGTGCCGGGTAGCGTCCTGGTTCGTTACTGGACCGGAGACGACGTGCAGCTGATGGCCGGCATCGGCCGACGCCTCGGCCGGCCGGGTCGCTGGTTGATCCGTGCCCTCGAATTCATCCCGCCGGCAGTGTCCAAGGCCAGCCCATGAGTTACGTCTGTTGCATCGTACGTTCCCTCGAGACCTTGCGCGGCTACCGCGATGAGCTGGCCCGCGTCGCTGAACTGCCCGGCGCGGCCAGCGGTATCGTGCAGCATCCGGACTGGATCGCATATGAGGTCGAGAGTCGCCGGGATGGCACCGTGCCGCATGTGATCGTGGTGCGCGATGCCGGGGGGAGGGTGGTCGGCTACGCACCGTTGCTTGCGATCGAACACACGGCGCGGCTGGATCTCGCGGGGCGGCGTGTGCGCCTCTATCGCGGGGCGGCGTTGCGATTGCTTGGGTCTGGCGTCGTGGCCGGGGAGGCCGAGCGCGGCGTCGTCAGCGTCGCCGTGTCACGCCAGCTGGCGGGGGACAGTAGCGTCCGTGTGGTGCGCGTGCAGGAGGCGGACCTGCCCAATCCGTTTGCGGACTCACTTGCTCGCGGCGGGTTTCATACGGTGGCTGCGCATCTGCTGGATCAGCTGCACTGGTCGATCGATCCGCAGGTTTCGTCGGAAGCGTGGCTTTCGGCGATGGACAAGAAGAAGCGCACGGATCTGACCCAGCGTGTGGGCCGCGCCTATCGGAAGCTCGGCTGCGACGCGGCCTTGCGCACGTTCGACCGGCCCGAGGACATGCCCGAATACTGCCGCCTGATGAACGAGGTGTACGCGAAGACCTGGCACCATGACGACCTGCCGATGGACTGGGAGGCGCCTGAGCGGGTCGCGTTGTTCGAAAGGCTTACCGCCGCCGGGCAATTGATCGGTCATGTCGTGCTGCGCGACGGCAGACCGCTGGCCTACGTCCACGGTTATCGCCTCGGGGGAACCTACCTCGTTGACGACCTCGGCTATGACGAAGAGGTGGCGAAGGTCGGCATCGGGTCGGTGGCCGTGTTTCAGGCCGTGCGGGCGCTGCTCGATCGTTTCCCTGGCGAGCGGATCAGCTTCGGCTACGGAGATAACCAGTACAAGCGACTGCTGGCGACGCGCGCGGAGGCTTGCGGCTCGTTGTACGTCGTGCGCGCGACCCGTGCGACGGCGGGCTTCCGGATGTATGCGCCGGTGCGATGGATTTACCGGGGACTGCATCGCGTTCGCTCGGATCTGCGGGCACGTCGCAAGGGCTGAGCCGGGACGGCCCTCGAGACGAGGGCCGGTGACGACTGCGGTGGGCCTCCACCGCAGCCGGACGGTCTAGCGGCGTCGGGCCCTTGCCTCCATCCATTCGTACACCACCGGCAACAGCACCAAGGTCAGGAGCGTCGAGGTGATCAGCCCGCCGGCAACGACGGTGGCCAGCGGTCGCTGCGTCTCAGCGCCGACGCCGCTGGACAGCAACATCGGTAGCAACCCGAGGATCGCCACCGTGGCAGTCATCAGCACGGGGCGCAGACGCAGCGCGCTTCCGAGCAATACTGCCTGGCGGAGGTCACCCCCTTCGTCACGCTGCCGGTCCAGAAAGCTGACCAGCACGATGCCGTTGAGCATGGCCACGCCGAATACCGCGATGAAGCCGACCGCGGAAGGTACGGAGAGATATTGCCCGGTGATGAACAAGCCGATGACGCCGCCGATGACTGCGAACGGCACGTTGGCAAGAATCAGCGCCGCATGCCGGAATGAGCTGAACGCGGTATAGAGCAGCACGAAGATGCAGAAGATCGTCAGCGGCACGATCAGTGCCAGACGCTTCATGGCCCGCTGCTGGTTCTCGAATGCGCCGCCCCACTCGGTGTAATAGCCTGTCGGCAGGGTGAGTTCCGAGGCCAGCCGTGCCTCCGCCTCACGCACGAACCCGTCGATATCCCGGCCGCGCACATCGAGTCCGATGACGGCGAAGCGTTGCAGCGCCTCGCGGCGGATGAACGAATACCCCTCAGCCTGGGTGACGCGGGCGACCTGGGACAACTGCACCAGCGCGCCGGTCGGGGTGCGTAGCGGAATGCGCCCGATCGTTCCCGGCGAGGCCTTGCTGGCGTCGTCCAGTCGCACCGCGATGTCGAAACGGCGTACACCGTCGATAAGGCTGCTGACGGGTTCGCCACCGATACCGTTGCGAACCACGGTGAGTACATCGTCGGCATTGAGCCCGTAGCGAGCCAGGGCGGTGCGGTCGACCTCGATGCGCAGCTGCGGTTTGCCGAGGTTGGCTTCGAGCGCCAGGTCGGTTGCGCCCGGTACCGTCGCCAGCACGTCGCGCGCCCGGGCACTGAGCCGGTCGAGTGTGGCCAGATCGGCACCGTAGATCTTCAGCGCAAGGGTGGCGCGGACGCCGGAAATCAGCTCTTCGATGCGCATTTGGATGGGCTGGGTGTAGCTGACGACCGCGGTAGGCAGGGCCTCGGCGAGTTCCTCCTGCATCGCCGCCTCGATGGACTCGAGCGTCTGGCCATCGCGCCATGCCGACGCGGGCTTCAACGGGGTGTAGACCTCCATGTAGTTCACGTCCGCGGTTTCACCTTTCTCGGCGCGTCCGATCATGGCCAGCGTCGTTTCGACCTCGGGTACGTTGGCCTTGATCCGCTCGGCGACCTGACGCGAAAGGTCGATCGACTCCTCGAGAGAGGCCGAAGGGATCGACGTGATCCGCCACATGATGGCGCCCTCGCGCAGGTTGGGCATGAACTCCTTGCCGAGGAAGGGGATAAGGGCGAATGTGCCCAGAAGCACGACCACGGCGCCGCCCAGGACGATGCGCCGGTGGTCGAGCGACCAGTGCAGCAGATGCTCGTAGTGGCTCTTGAGCCAGCCGACTAGCCTCGTATCCCGCTCCGGTCCCGGCTTCAGAAGCAGAGTGGCGAGGACGGGGACCAGCGTCAGGGCGAGCACCAGCGAGCCCGCCATGGCGAAGCCGATGTTGAACGCCATCGGACGAAACATCTTTCCTTCCAGGCCCTGCAGCCCGAACAGCGGAAGAAAAACTACGATGATGATGAGGATCGCGAAGGCGACCGGTGTCGCCACTTCGCGAGCGGCCTGCAGCACGGCGGCGCCCCGGTCCACCGCGTCGCCTTGCGCGGCACGCTCGCCCATGATGCGGAGAGCGTTCTCCACCATGACTACCGCGCCGTCCACCATCATGCCGATACCGATGGCCAGCCCCGCGAGCGACATGAGGTTGGCGGACAATCCCCACCGTTCCATGCCGATGAACGCGATCAGCATCGCCAGGGGCAGGGTCGCAACGACGATCAGGGCGCTTCGCAGCTCGCCCAGAAAGAGAAATAGCACGACGGCGACCAGCAGGGCGCCTTCCAGCAAGGCGCGCGATGCCGTACCGACCGCCGCGTCCACGAGATCCGTGCGCTCGTAGACCGGTTTGACGACGGTGCCGGGAGGCAGCGCGCGACGCACCGTATCGAGCTTCGCCTTGACGGCGTCGACCACGCTCTTCGCGTTTTCGTCGATGCGCGCCAGTGCCTGGCCCAGGACGACCTCCTTGCCATCGCGCGTGACCGCGCCGGTCCGGGGTGCGCCTGCCTCCACGACGGACGCCACGTCACGGATGTACACCGGTGTGCCATCGTCGCTCTTCAGCACGATGGAGCCGATGTCCTCCGCGTTGCGCAGCAAACCGACGCCTCGCACGAGGTATTGCTCCCGGCCGATGTCGATCGCGTTGCCGCCGACCTGTGCATTGTTCGATTCGACGGCCTGCATCACGTCCCTGAGTGCGAGTCGGTGCGCGACCAGGCGCATCGGATCGACGCGGACCTGAAACTGTCGCTCCTGCCCGCCCCACGATGTCACGTCGTCGACACCGGGTGCCGTGCGCAGCACCAGGCGGACGGTCCAGTCCTGCAACGCACGGAGGTCCATGTCGGATGCGCTGCCGTCGTCGGTCTCGACGGTGTACCAGAAGACCTGTCCCAGGCCCGAGGTATTCGGACCCATCTCGGGCTTGCCATAGCCATCGGGTAAACGGGCGGCGACCTGTTGCAGCCGTTCGTTCACGAGCTGGCGGGCGAAGTAGATGTCGGTGTCGTCATCGAAGTAGACGGCGACGTACGACAGCCCGAACAGACTCACCGAGCGGATGGTTTCCACGCGGGGCAATCCCGCGAGGGCCGCTTCCACAGGAGTGGTCAGCAGGCGCTCCACGTCCTCGGCGGCCAGTCCGGAGGCCTCGGTGTAGACGTTGACCTGCACCGGCGTGACATCGGGGAAGGCATCGATGGGGAGCCGCCTCAGTGAGGCGACGCCAAGGGCGGCGATCGCCAGAACGCCCAGGATCACCAGCAGTTTGTAACGGAGGGAGAGTTCGACGAGACGGACGAGCATCAGTCGTCTCCCAGTTGTGAGCGCAGGAGGCGTGCTTTCAGGGCGAAGGCGCCTTTGCTGACGTAAGCGGCTCCCGCGGTCAGGCCACGGCGCACGACGGTCCAGCCGTCGCGTGTTTCGCCGACGTCCACCGCCATGGGCTCGAACGTTCCGGCCTCCTTGCCGCGCACGAACACCGTCGGTTCGTTTTTCAGCAACACCACGGCTTCCGCGGGCACGGCGAGAACGCTGGCGGTCGCCGAAGTGGCGATACGCGTTTCCACGAGTTCCCCCGGGTGGAGCAGGTCGTCCCGGTTGTCGACACGAAGGCGCACGCTGGTGGTGCGTGTGGCCTCGTCGGTCCGATGCGCGCGCTGGATGACGCTGCCGGGCCGTTCCGTTCCGTGCGCGACGATGGTTGCGGCTGCGCCGGGCCGTATCGCATCCGCGGCCGCGGGCGAGAGACGCGCCTCGACCCAGACGCTGTCCTCGGTGACCAGCGTGAACAGCGGTTTCCCCGCTTCGATGCGCTCGCCCACGAGGAAGTCGTCGGTCGTAATACGTCCCGCCTTCGGTGCGATGAGCTCGAACTGGCCGTCCGCGGCGGCCGAGCCCCGCGCGACGATGCGGGCGATCTGTCCGTCGGTCAGTCCGTAGGCACGTAACGCGGCGCGAGCCTGGTCGCGTGCGATCTTCGCTTCGCCGTAGCGACGTCCGGAGACGGCCTGGGGACCCAGTGCCGAAACGCGTGCCCAGTCCTGGCTGGCGACGATGAGGCGGCCCTGGGTTTCCGCCACCTCGATGCTCGACAACACCACTAGCGGGGTGCCGGCGGCGACCACGTCGCCGAGCTTCGCTTTTCGCTCGACGACCTGGACGGCGACGCGTGGCGAGACGAGCAGGGTGGAATAGGCGTCGACCCTGACTTCGCCCGGCGCGGTGAGGGTGTCGGTCAACTGGCGGGAGCGAAGCGTGTCGACGACGATGCCGGCATCGGCGATGGCGCGCGCGTCGAGTTTCAGCGGGTTTGCCGCTTCTTCGGCGCGTACGGGCACAAGGGACAGTGCCATTGCGAGCGCGAAAGCGATCTTCAGAAGGGGGCGATTCATGGGGTGGCATCCGTTGCGGGGCCGTCGATCCACTCGGGAAGACGGCCGGCGGCGGCGAGGTAGTCGAACCAGGCCTGCCAGGTCTGCGCTTCCAGCGTGAGCGTGGACAGCGCGGTATCGAGGTTCTGCTTGAGCTGGACGAGGTAGTCGGAGGTGTCGAGTTCACCGGCCTGCCAGAGGCGTTCGAGTAGCGCGGCGCGCTCGCCCAGGGCTCCCGTTCGGGCTTTGCGCAGTGTTTCCGCGGTGCTTCGTAATGCGCGATAGGTCATGGCGGTCTGACGTAGCGTCGCTTCCGCTTTCCATGCGGTCGCCTGTCGATCGGCGAGCGCGGCATCCGCTTCCGCCTGCGCCGCCATCACCTCTGCGCGGCCGGTGTTGCGCACCGGCAGCGGCATCGAGACGCTGATGCCGATGACCGGATCGCTCCGGCTACCGCTGCGGACCCGCCCGCCCGTGAGACTGATCGTGGGATCGGACAGCCGCGCGCGGCGGGCCACGGTGACGGCGGCATCGAGGCGTTGCTGCTCGGCACGGGCCCGCCGCAGTTCGAGGCGGTCGTCGAGGGCTTGTGCATCGATGCGATCGGGGCTGGCGGGCAGCGCTTCAGGTAGCGCAGGCCATCCGCCCGCCCGCCCGTCGTCTCGTTCGCCGCCGATAGCCGTCAGGGAGGCCAGCGCCGCCGCGAGTTGCCCCTCGATAGCGGCTTGTTCGATGCGCGCCTCGGCCAGTGCCTGCGCGGCCAGATCCCGCTCCGGTGCGCTGATGTCACCGACACGCAGACGGTCGGCGGCGAGATGGTCGAAGCGTGTCATCGCCACGACGCGTTCCTCGCCAAGGCTGCGCTGCCGCCGTGCGAATTCGGCCGAGGCCCACGCCTTGAGCCATTCGGCGGCGATATCGCGACGGCGCAGCGCGTAGGCGGCCTCGCTGACGCGTAAGGCGGCTTCGCCTTCGTCGACCCGGGCGCGTCGCTTATCGCTCAGATCGAGCGACAGGCTGGCCGATGCCGTGCGGCGATCCACGTCGGCGTTCTCGCCCTCGAGGGACAGCGTAGGGTTGTAGACGGGCTGCGCCGCGGCGCGGACACGGGCTTCGGCGGCGCGACGCTGGGCGTCCGCCGCCTGGATGGCTGGGTTGTCGGCCCACAACGCGTGGATGCGGTCACGCACGGCGGGCGATGCTCGGTCGAGTGGCAGAGCGCTCGCGTGGCCCGCGGCGCACAGGCACACGCACGCGGCGCCGGAAAGCGCGATGCGTAGAGAAAACATGGATGGATCTCCGGAAGAACGGACGCGAATCGACGCGACCGCTCAGGCGGTCGGCATCGCACGGTGGCGTTCGTCAGGCGATCGGGGGGCGGAGCGGGGAGCGCTCGTAGGTCGGCGTCACACCGGTACGGAGCGTCGCGGTGACGTGTACGTGCGGCACGCCAGCGAGCAGGGCGGGCATCGTCGAGGGTACGGCCACGTTATGGGCGCAGCTGCAGTGGCAGCCGCCGCCTTCGTTCAGAACGCAGATATCGCCCGGTGCGGTGTCGCTGGTGGCGACGGCGATCGTGGCACCCGCCGTGTCGACGGACGCGGCCGTCGGTCCGTCGAGCAGGCAGAACGTCGCCATGGTCAGCTTGAACAGCAGCACGGCCAGCGCGAGCACCCACACGCCGCGATGGCGGCGAAGTCGGGTGAACAGGCGTGGCGTGGCGAGATGCATGGATTGCGATGCTACTGGACGGCGCGGCTGTTAGACAATTTCAGCCGTGGGGGCGGCCTGTCGGGGGTGGGATGGTCGCGCGCAGGCGCGCTCCTACACGGTGGTTGCGGCGGTCTCGTGGGCGACCGGCTGCTTGCCCGGCTTCGGCAGCTCGAAGTCGCGATAGCGACCGGGGTCGCCGGTGAGACCGGCTTCGGCGGCTTTGGCGATGTTGTACATCTCGCGGGCGGTGACGTAGTGGAGGACGTAGTTCACACCATCGTTGTAGACCGCCTCGAGGTGGTCGTGCATGGCATCGGCGGGAGCGCCGAGCAGCGTGTCCATGTCGCGTTCCTGGGTTCCGTGGGTGTGCACCTTGACGAATACCCACTCGGGGCGGCCTTCGACGTGGATGCCCGTGTCGACCCATTGATCGACACGCGAGGGCGTCGGTGGGCAGCCTTTGCGCACATCGGAGTTCTCGATACGCGGGATGACGCCGAAGCGCCGGTCTTTCCAGTTGAGGCCCAGCGGCCCCTGGATGATCAGCAGGTCGCCACTCGGTTTGCCGCCCACGCGCATCGGCACGCCGGTGTCGTGCGATTTGCAGCGCTGCGGGTCGTCGGTGGCGTAGTAGATCGCATTGGACATCCGCGTCTGCGTGTCGCTGGGGGCGGAGGGCAGGGTGAAGTCCGCGTAGCAACCCAGCTCGCGCAACAGGATCAGCTCGTTGTCGATGCCGCACCAACGGCCATCGGCGCGTGAGTTGTCCAGGCACCAGTTACCGTGGATGAAGGCGAAGCGCAGCTGGCCGGTGACGGGATCGCGCGGCAAGGCATCATGCCTGTCGTGCAGAAGGCGGTTGAAGCGGTCGATGGTGGCGACGAAGTTGGCTTCCGTGTCGTTGTCGTGATGCAGATGGATTTCGATCTCACCGTACCCATCGGCACAAAGCGACTGCAGCTTGTCCAGATGCTCCTCGACGTATTCCTCTTCCGGGTAGAAGAAGCTGTGCTGCGGCACGCGTCCGTCCGCGTCGCGATGGCGCGCCGCCAGCGCGCGATAATCGCTGCACCAGCGGTCCACGCGACGCCGCTGCGTATCCATGTCCACACGGCCCCAGTTCGGCTCGAAATGGTCGACGAAGCAGAACAGCACGTGTTTCGGTCCTTGCACCTTCGGCGGCTTGCGCCGGGTCAGATAGCCCCACAGCCAGTACTGCATGTTGCGTGCGCGGATGGCCACGGTGACCGCCGCCGCGACCAGCAGGAGCAGGACGAGCAGGGCGATGGCGATCACGTTCAGGCTCCGGCCGGGACGAGGGTGAGCAGCTGTTCGGCGTTGTTGCGCCACTGCCGCTCGCTGGCGATGTAATCGCGGGCGGCGTCGCCCACGCGCTGGCGTTCGTCGGCATGGCGCGCCAGCGCGAGCACGCGCTCGACGCAGGCGGCGGCGTCACCGTGCGGAAACAGCCAGCCCGTGCGGCCATCGGCGATCACTTCCGCCACCGGCGCATAGTCGGGCGCGACCACCGCGACACCCATACCCATGAACTCGAACAGTTTCATGGGAGACCCGTAGTGATTGGAATTCGGCAGCACGGCATAGTCCATACAGGCGATCCAGCTGGCGACCTCGTCGTGCGGTACCCGACCCGGCAGCAATACCCGGTCGGCCAGACCGCGATCCGCGATCAGCGCCCGGACCGCGGGCAGCGTCTTGCCATCGCCGACGAAGACCAGCGCCAGTTCCGGCACGGCATCCAGCTGCCCGGCGATGGCTTCGACGAAGCCATCCACACCGTGCCAGTGGGCGAAGGCGCCGATATGGCCGCACACCACCCGGCCGGTCAGGCCGCGCGAGGCGCGCAGTGCGGCGACATCGAAGCGCGAAGGATCGAAACGTGGCAGGTCGACCGCATTGGGCGAGACCACGCTGGGGGCGATGGCGCCGTATGCGCCGCGCGCGACGTCACGAAAGTACGTGGAGATGAAGACCAGTCCCGTCGCACGCCGCAGACACCAGCCCTCGATACGCCGGGCCAGCCCCGTCATCGTCAGCGGGCGTACCCGGTCGACCAGCGCCGAGTCGTTGATCTCCAGCACCAGGGGGATGCCGCGCCGGCGTGCGAGCCAGACGGTGGCGAACAGGAACAGGGAGTAGCGCTCGTAGATCAGTGCGGGCGGCGCCTTGCGCCAGGCGCGTGCCATACGAAACCACGTCACCACGTTGTAAAGCAGCTCGCACATCTCGAAGACGACGCCAGGCAGTCGCGTCACCAGCGTGGCGATGCGACCCCGCTTACCGGGCGAGGCGTCCTCGACCTCCCGCTCGGGATCGGCCCCAGGAAACGACATGACTGAAACGTCGTGCCCGAGCTCACGCAACGCCTGCACGATGCCGCGGATGTGCACTCCCTCGACGTGTCGACCGCGCGTGCGGTGGTGATAGAGGATGTTCATGGTGCCGACCCTTCCAGCGCCGCGAAGCCGAAGCCCTGCGACAGCCACTCAGGCAGCATCACGTCGAGTGCCTCGGCCGCCTTGTCGCTGTCGTCGTGCATGAGCACGATGTCGCCGGGCGCGGGCGGGTCGTTGCGCAGGCGGGCGATCAGGGTTTCCACCGGGGCGTCCTGATAGTCGAGACTGTCGTAGGACCAGTAGACCAGATTGCGCTTGCGCCGCGCGAAGTGCAGCAGCAACTGCGCGCCCACGTAACCACTGGGCGGGCGCATCCGGTGATGCGGGCGGTCGTCGAACAGCCGCAGCAGTGCGTCGGTGCGATACACCTCGTCCAGCTGTTTCGTGAGGGTCATGTTGCTGAAAGACCAGTGGCTGTACGAGTGATTGCCGATCATGTGGCCCTCGGCGACGATCCGCTGCACGATCTCCGGGTACTGCTCGATCTTCTCGCCGACAAGGAAGAAGCTGGCTTTGACGCCGTGCTTCGCGAGGGTGTCGAGCAGGCGCGGCGTGTGGCCTGGCTCGGGGCCGTCGTCGAAGCTGAGGTAGCGCAGGCAGGCGTCGCGCGTCCGGGTCATCACCAGGGTTTCGGGGAGAAGCCCGAGGAGTTCGAGTTTTCTGGGTTTTCGGATCATGGTGTCGGCGGGTGGCGAGGGTGGGCGCGTGCCGCGAGGTGGGGGCCGCGCGCGTGGCGCGCTCCCACATGGGCGACGTGGGTGAGGATGCGCTCGAGGCGGTCGATGTTTTCGTCCCAGCGGAACGTGGCGGCATGGTCGGCGATGGCGGCTGCGTCGAAGTGGCGTTCCAGGGCTTCGATCAGTGCGGTACCCAGTTCGTGCGGCTGGTGAGGTGGAACGAGGATACCCGCGTGCCCGGGGACCACTTCGGGGATGCCGCCCACGTGGGTGGCGACGATGGGCGTGCCGCAGGCCATCGCTTCCAGTATCACGTTGGGAACGCCTTCGTTGTGACTGGGCAGGCAGAGGACATCCGCCGCACGGAACCAGTCGGCGGTGGCTGCGTGGTCTACCGCGCCCTCGAAATGCACGGCGGTGGCGCAACACAGCGACGCCGCGCGATCTTCGAGGTGAGCGCGGCTCGCACCGCTGCCGACGAAGACCAGACGTGCGTCGTGATGACGCCCGACCAGCTGCGGGAAGGCGTCGATCAGATCGTGGCAGCCCTTCGTCGCCTTGAGGTTGCCGACGTAAAGGACGAGCGGTACCTCGGGGGGCAGCCCCAGCCGAAGCCGCGCGGCGGTGCGATCGCCGCGATGAAAAACCCGCGTGTCGACCCCGTTGTACAGCGTCTCGACGGTGTTGGCATGCGCGCCCAGCGACACCGCGCGCGCGGCGAGCGCGCGACTGACCGCGACGACGCCGGCCGCGCCACGCAGGGCCTGCCGGATCTGCGGACGCCGGAGACGCGCCTCCGCCTGCACGTTGAGGTCGCTGCCGTGCACCTTGACCACGTACGGAATACCGAGCAGGCGCGCCATCCACGCGCCGGCTACCGCATCCGGGAAGGCCCAGCTGGCGAGGACGACGTCATAGCGCGCGGCACGGATCTCGCGTCCGCGCTGCCACATGACGCAGGCGAAGAAGCACAACGCGTTGAGGAAGCGGCCGAAGCCCGGCGGGTGATAAAAGGTGAACCAGTCTTCGCGGATCCCCGACACCCGCGTTTCGCCCTGGCGCCCCGCCATACGCTCACGAAAATCCACCGCGGTCAGCACGTCCACGTCGTGACGCTCGCCGAGGCGCTGGAACTGCTGCCGGTTGAACGTGCCGCGCCGCGGATCCCACGGGGTGGGGAACAGGTTGGTCAGGGCGAGGACTTTCATGTCACGGCCTCCCAGTCGCCGAAGTACAGCCGGCCATAGCGTGCCGCCATCGCATCGAGCGAGCCATGCGCCTCGACCCAGTCGCGCGCGGCACGGCCCAGACGCGACGCGCGCTGCGATTCATGGAGCAGCCCGAGCATCGCCTCGGCCAGTGCCGGCGGATCGCAGGCGGGCACGATGCGCCCCGTCGCCCCGTCGCTGACGATCTCCGCGTTGCCGCCGACGTCGGTGGCGACGATGGGCAGGCCGGTGGCGCACGCCTCCAGCAAGGCCATGGAGTAGCCCTCCGTGATCGAAGGCAGCACAAACAGGTCCAGGCCCTGGAGCAGTTCGCGTACGTCGTCGCGGTCGCCGAGAAAATGCACGCAGCCGGCGACGCCTTCATCGTAGGCGCAGGCGCGTAACGTCTCGCGAAGCTCGCCGTCGCCGATCAGCACGAGCGCGGTATTGGGTCGCTTGTGGCGCACCAGGCGGAACGCGCGGATCAGACTGGCCTGATCCTTCGCCCAGTTGAGCCGTCCCACGGTGCCGATGATCCGGGTGGCGTCGGGAATCTTCAACAGGTTGGTCAGGCGTTCGTGCATGGCATCGGACGCCACGTCGAACCCTTCGACGACGATCCCGTTTGGCACCACACAGGTTTTCCTGGCCGGCGCGACGCCGCGGCGTACCGCGTCGCGGCGGGCGGCTTCGCATACCGCCACGACCGCGTCGGTTGCCTTCAGGGCGCGGCGAAACAACCATTCGCGGCGGCCACCCTTACGGTTGGCACCGCCCATGCCATGACGCGTGTTCACCACCTGGCGGATGCCCATACCCGCGCTGGCCAGCACCGCCTGGTAGTGCGCTACCGCGTTATGCGTGTGCAGCACCTCGGTGTAGTGCCCGGCGATGAACTGCCGTGCGCACGCGAGCGCACGGAGGTCCAGTCCCGTCTTCTTGCCGCAGGCATGTACCGGAATGCTCAGCCGGTCGAGCTCGCCGGCCAGCGAGCCGCGCTCGAACAGGCAGACCACCTGGACCTTGTCACCCTGACGATGCTGGGCCTTCACCAGGTCGATGACCATGCGTTCGAGGCCGCCGCGGTTGAGGTTCTCGACGAAGTGCGTGATGTTCACGAGGCAAGCTCCGAGACGGTGACACGCAACTTGCCGCTGCGGGTGAGCGGAATGTCGTCGACGAAATGGCAGTGCAGTTCGGCGCTGTCGCCGATGACCTTGCCCACTTCATGACGGATATAGGCGAGCGAGGCGTCGTCGAAGCCATCGCCACGCACGATGGAAAGATCGAGCCGGTCGAGACGGCGTTGTACCAGCTGAAAGCGCTGCAGCCCCGGCACGTCCTTGAGCATGTGCGGAAAGAATTCGCCCGGCAGAACGTGACCGGCGGGGGTGCGAATGGCGTCGAGCTTGCGGCCGTCGACCGACGCGAGCATCGGCAGGCCGCGTCCGCAGGGGCAGCGGCGCGTGGCGTGGGTCGCCATGTCACCGTTGACGTAGCGAATGAAGGGCATGCCGCGATTGAACAGGTCGGTGATGGCTACTTCGCCGCTGCCGTGGGTGACCGGATGGCCATCGACGAGGGTCTCCACCACAAGGTGGTCCGCATTCACATGCAGCCCGTCGCGGTGCTCGCACTCGGAAGCGATCAGCATGAACTCGCGGCAGCCGTAGGTGTTGAAGGCCGGTGCGCCGAACGCGCGTTCGATGATCTCGCGCTGAAACGGGTGCAGGGCCTCGGCCGCCCCGATGATCGAAGCAGGCCGCGCGATATGTCGCCCGGTAGCAAGCAGCCATTCGGCAAGACGTACCAGCGGGCCGACGTAGCCGACGAGTACTTCCGGCTTATAGGCGTCGATGGCTTCCGCGTAGGAGGCGAGGTTGGTCTCGTTCATGTGGAAGCTGTCGAGCAGCTTGCGCGCGAACACCGCGTTATAGATCCGGTCCTTGATCCGGTGCGCCGTCGAGGGGCTGCCCACCGCTCCACCCCAGAGGAACAGCGTGCGCCGTCCCATGCGCGATCCGGCCCAGCCGTAGCCACGCCACATCACCGCGACGCGGCGGTCGTTGCTCTCGCGGGTGAAGCCGAAGCGCAGCGGTTCGCCGGTCGAGCCGCCCGTCGCCTTGTAGCCGAGGGTGTCTTTCAGCGAACTCGCCTTCAGTTCGTCCGCATGGTGGCGGATGTCCCCCTTGGTCAGTACGGGAAGCGTCGCGAAGTCGGCCATGCTGCGGATGTCGCCCGGCCGCATGCCGATCTCGGTCCAGCGGCGTCGGTAGTAGGGCACCTCGTGCCAGCACCAGTCCAGCAGCGAGCGCAGCCGGCCCATCTGCAAGGCCTCGAGACGCTCCGGTGTGAGCCACTGGTCACGTTCGTAGGCACGCACATGTCCAGGGGTATCCCGCCCCCGAAGGCCGCCTTCGTAGGCGGGCCAGACGACGCGGCGAAGCAGGTTTTCGTAGATGGCGCTCATACGGTCCTCAGCAGCACGGCAACGAGGACGAAGAAGCCCGCGATGGTGCCCATCGCAGCGGGGACCCAACGCCAGCCGCCGTCGGACAGACGGAAGAAGGGGAGCTCCGGCCAGCGGCGACGCGCACCCACGTAGTGGCCGGCGACCATGGCGGCGATGAGGTACATGACGATCATGTAGCTGCGGCTGAGGAAGAACGCCGAGGCGAACAGGCCGCACAGCGACAGCAGCAAGGTCAGCGCCATCTGCCGCTCGGTTGCCCAGTCGGCTTCGACGGTCGCGTCCTTCCCGGGCACGCGCACATGCCGCACGATGGTCAACATCATCCAGAAGCCATACCCGACGAAGGCAAGCCACAACACGAAGCCGACGAACCCGGTTTCCGCGATGACCAGCACGAACGAGTTATGAGCGGTGAGCTCGTTGTACTCGGTGAAGTTGCCGGCGCCGACGCCGAAGATCGGGTTGTCGCGGAACATCTCGAGTCCCGCGTACCAGGCATCCACGCGACCGGCCGCGGACTCCTCGCCGGCATCCAGCTCGTCCATGCGCGATGACAGCAGCTTCATCACCGTGAGGCCGATGATGCCGAGTACGCCGGCCACCGCGATGCCGCGCTTGTACCAGACGTAGCAGCCAGCCACGACGAGCACGGCAAGCATCGCGCCGCGCGAATTGGTCAGCAGTATCCCGTACAGAAGCAGTGCGGCGGCACCGAGCCAGACAAGGCGCATCGTGCCCGCACCGGGTCGGCCCAGAAACATCGCCATCGGCAGCGTGGCGGCGAAGAGCAGGCCGAGATCGTTGGGGTCGTTGAAGATGCCGACATACTGGATGCGGCCGCCTTCGCCGATCGGGATGCCGGTCCAGCCCATGCCGGTCTTCGCCTGTTCGATGCCGTGCAGCGCGAGCACCGCCGCGCAGATGACGAACACGGTCATCGCCGTCCGCACACGCTTCTGCGTGCTGCATGCGGCACCGAGGACGAAGAACGCGATGACGGCCGGGCCGAACCTGGCGAGCTCGTCGACCGCGCCACCGGTCCATCCGTTGGCGACTTCCGAGACCATCAGGATCAGCAGGAAGGCCGGGAGGATGATGAATTGCGGCGCCTGGAAGGTCTTGTCGCGTGAGATCAGCCACGCGCCGAACGCCAGCATCAGTACCACGGGCAGGATCGGCACGAGATCCAGCCCCGGCACGTAATCCTGCGGCCGGATGATGGTGAGCACCACATAGACCAGGATCAGAGGGAACATGGTTGCGCCTGTGGTCCGGTGGCTTCGTGTGCGGCGGTGGGGTAACTCATGAGCTGCGGCAGCGCGAGCATCGCCGCGAACCAGCCCGGTCCCATGTTCGCTTCCACCGGCAGACGGTGCAGGGCGTAGCGATTCTCGCTGGGCTCCGGGTTGGTGCCGCAGATATAGCTGCACGCGAGCCGGAACCCCGCATGGCGTGTGGCCGCGATCACGGCTTCGTTGTAGGCACGATCGCCGCCGACCGGATAAGACATCAGGATCGACGGGTGGCGCAGCTCGCGGTCGAGCGTCGCTTTCGAGGCCCGGATCTCGCGCTCCATTTCATCTTCCGGCAGCCGGGCCAGCATGCGGTGATGCACGCCATGCGAACCGAACTCGTGGCCGCTGGCCTCCATCTCCCGGGCCTGGTCCCAGGTCATCGGACGGCAGTCGGGCGGTCGCGCGTCGGCGGACGGCATGTTCCATTCCTGCTCGAGCCGTTCGGTCATCGCGGTCTGACCCAGGGCGTCGAGCCATTTCATGCGCAGCAGCACGTTGCCGGCGATGCGTCGACGGGAGGCGCGATCCGGCGGCAGGGCGATGTCGATACCGAGTTCGGGCAACTGCAGGCGTGGCGCGCGGGTCACCAGAATCATGTGGACGAGCCAGTCGTATCCATACGGGCGACCGGTATCGAGATGTCCGGTGGATACGAAGAAGGTCGCAGGCACGCCCACCTCATCGAGGATGGGTGCCGCGATGCGGTAGTTGTCGTCGTAGCCGTCGTCGAAGGTGATCGCCACCGTATCCGGCGGCAAGGCCTCGCCAGCGTCGAGCGCGGCGGCGATGTCGGTCAGCCGCATCGGTCGGAAGAACTTCCTGATCCGGATCATCTGCTCGCGGAACTCCGCAGGCGGCGTGCTGATCAGTTCGAGGTCGAACTCGTAGGTATCCGGATCCGGCAGCGGCATCACCCGGTGATAGGCGAGGATGCGCAGGTCGCGCTGCCACCATGCCCGTACGCGTTGCAACGGATGCAGCAGGCCACTGGAGTAACAGAGTTCGCCGAGTCTGCCCCGGATACCGGGTGCGCCACGAAGGGGCCTATCGATCACCATAAGTGCAGCCTTCGGTTACGGGCGAAGGCAACGAGCGCCTGCGCCGCGAAGAGGTTGAGATAGAAGAACGCCAGCGCGATACGCAGCGGAAACCAGCGTCCCAGGGGGGGGCGGAACTTCGCGAGCGCGACCATGGCGGCACAGACGACCAGTCCGCCGAACGCAACCGCGTACATCGGATGCCGTGTCACCAGCAGGCCGGTGCTGCAGGTGAGTGCAACGAGCAACCATGGCGCCAGCAGCCGCAACACCTTGTGGCTGACGAAGCGGAACCACAGCGGATTGGCCCAGGGCAGCAGCAGCCACGGCGCCAGCTGGATCAGCTGGAAATTGCCGGCGAGCGTACGGATCTTGCGGCGCTTCTCGTCCTCCGTTCCCTGCGATGGCTGGTCCCAGGCCATCGCCCTGGGTTCGAACACCACACGCTTGCCCTGAGCGGCGACCCGCATCGGCACCAGCACGTCGTCGAGCACGGTACCGGCGGGAAGCGGCCGGAACAGGTGGCGACGCATGGCGTACAGCGCGCCGCTGACGCCGACGGTCGAGCCGGACAAGGCCTCCGCATGGCGTATGCCTTTCTCGTAACGCCAGTAGAAATCCACACCCTGGGCGAAGCCGGTGCGCACGTTCTCCATGTGCAGTTCGCCGCCCACCGCGCCGACGGTCGGGTCGGCCAGGTTGGCGACCAGCTCCTTCAGGGCGACCGGCGAGAGTTTCTGGCGGACATCGGTGAACAGCAGCACCTCGCCTCGCGTGAGCCCGACGGCGTCGTTGAGGCAGGCGGCCTTGCCGCGACGGTTCGGGAAATCGAGCACGGTCAGCCGTGGATCCGTCGAACGCCGCGCGAGCAGGACGGTCGCGTCGTGGCAACCGTCGCAGGCGATCACGATGTCGATCAGCTCGGCGGGGTAGTCGAGTTGCTGCAGGCTGGCCAGCTTGGCGCGGATGAACCCGGCACCGTCGTGCACGGCGACGACGATGCTCACGGTCGGCAGGATGCCGCGTTTCGCCACCGGGAGCGGGCGCAGGCGCGAGAGCAACCAGACCCACAGCGGATAGCCCACGAAGACGTGGACCAGCAGGATGGCCGATGTCCAGCAGACGATCCAGGCGAGATGCGTCATGGCGTGGTGCGTCCGAGCAGGCGACTGAAAAGGCCGCGCTTTGCCGTGATCGCCGGTGCGGGCTTGGCGATGGCGAGTTCGGCGGCAAGCGTGCCGAGGGTGCCGTTGGCGATGTCCAGCAGATTGAGCTGGATACCGCTCAGCTTCTGCACGCGCTGCGCCATGTCGACCGCTAGCAGGGAGTGGCCGCCGACATCGAAGAAGTTGTCGCTGGTGCGGACGCGGCCCACGCCCAGCAGGTCCCGCCAGACACTGGCGAGGAGACGCTCGCTCTCGGTATGCGGTTCGCTGTCCACCGTGTGTCCACCGGGCGTACCGTCGGCGGGCACCGGCAACGACGCGATATCCGGTTCGCCGGTGGGTAACAGCGGCAGCGCGTCCAGCATGGTGATGTGAGCCGGCATCGAGGACGCCGGCAGGGACGTCGCGAGCGAGGCACGCAGGTCGTCGCTGTCCGGCGAGTAGCCCGGAGCAGCCAGTGCGTATACGTCGATGCGCGTCAGACCGTCGCGGTCGCGACGCGGCACGGCGATGGCGCGGACGATGCCCGGCTGGGCGAGCGTCAGTGCTTCGATGGCCGCCGGTTCGACGTCGAGACCATGGCGGCGAACGCGACGGTCCTCCCGGTCGAGCACCTGCAACTGGCCGTCGGCCAGCCAGCGTCCGCGGTATCCCGTCCGGGCCAGCCGACCGTCGGCTGGCTGGCGACCGGCCTGCGTGCGGTGGCCGAATGGCATGGAGAGCGCGAGGCCGGCGATGGCAACGTGGCCCGTCGCGCCGATGGGGCAGGGTTCGCCGCCGTCGTCCAGGATCCACGCCTCGCTGTTGGCAAGCGGCCGGCCTTCGTGCAGGGCGTCGGCCGCGCGTTCCACCTGGCCGCATGCCGCGACGGGCGCGGACATGGCGTCGCCGAACAGGGTCCACAGGCCGGCGGTGGCGCCCGCGACATGCGTGGCCAGTTCGGCGGTGGGCAGGCCCCCGGCGACCACGGCGCGCATGCCCGGATCGCCGGACCAGCCCTGGCGCACGAGTGCGTGCCAGGTTTCAGGTGTGGCGATGAAGACGTCCATGGCATCCAGGCGTCCGTGAGCGAGATCGTGGGCATCCTGCTCGAACCAGGTGGCACCGTGGGCGAGCGCGAGCAGGGGCTCGACGACGGACATCGCATCGGAAGGCGACGCGTCGCCGGCGATGCGCTTGCCGGGACGCACGCCCAACGTGCCGGCCAGTGCCTGCAGCGTGTTGGCAAGCGCACGATGCGACAACGCCGCACCGCGTGCCTTCCCCTCGACATCCGGAGCGTAAAAGGCGATCGCCGCATCGTCGGGCGAGGGCCGCACGGCAGACGGCGCAACGTCCCACGTCGCGACGTCCGCTTCTCCCTCGTGCAGGTCGAGCCACACGGCACAGGCGCGCGGCCAGTCGAGCATGGCCTCGAGCGCCACGTCGCCCACCATCACCGTGGCCCGTGCGGCGGCAAGGATGTCGCTCAGGCGGGCCGCCGGGTCGGCGCGATCGAGCAGCAGCGCCGTCGCACCGGTCAGTCCGATAGCGAGCAGGGCCGCCACGCGGTCCGCACCCGGATTCACGCACAGGCCCACGACCTCGCCCGCATGCGCACCCCGCTCGTGCAGCAGCGCCGCGATCCGTGAAGCACGCTCCAGCAGCGCGTCGTAGCGAAGCGTGCGCGTATGCTGGACGATCGCTACGGCGTCCGGGTTCGTCTTCGCCGCCGCCGCGACCATGCCATACAGGTCGACGGGCAGGACGATGTCGGTATCCGTCGCGTTCCAGTGACGCATGCGCTCGCGCTCGGCCGGGGTCGCGGCCGTGAGTGCGCCGACCGCGATGGCGGGATCGGCCGCGACCGTACGCATCATGTCGAGGTACCGCTCGCGCATCAGCCGCGCCGTGGCGGCCTGCAGCAGGTCGGCGTTGTAGGTCACGCCGCCGACCATGCCGGCGTGGCTCTCGAGGAACCACAGGCCGAGGTCTTCCGTGGCGCCACTCTGGAAGAGCAGGATCTGCTCGTGCTCCAGCCCGCCCCAGTCGACCGCACGCTGGCGGGCGTCCTGGAACGAAAACAGCGCCTGGTACAGCGTGGCGCCCGCTCCTTGTCCGATCTTCAGCTCACGCTGAAGGTATTCCAGCGGGACGTCCGGATGGCCGAAGGCCTCGATCGCCTTGCGCCTGACCAGACGGACGAACTCGAGGAACGACAGCGCGGGATCGACCGACACGTGCAGCGGCAGCAGATTGTTGAAATAGCCCATGACCGATTCGACCTCGGTCTGGTTACGGCCACGGACCGGTGTGCCGACCACGAGTTCACGTTGCCCGGCCGAGCTGGACAGCATCGCGAAGTACAGCGCGAGCAGCGTCATGTTGAGGGTGGCGTCGGCCTGCCGTGCCACGTCGTGCATGGCGTCGGTCTCGGCGCGCGACACGCGGATCCACTCGGTGCGTCCCAGTCCGGACATGCCGGGCCGGCGCGGATGGTCGGTCGGTAGCGCCCGGACGTCGCCCATCTGTGCAAGACGTTCGCGCCAGAAGCCCAGCTGCGCCTGGAACGCCGCGGACTCCAGCCAGTGCGCGTGCCATTCGGCGAAGTCGCCGTAGCTCACCGGGAGGGCGACCAGCGGCGAGGGCAGACCGGCCACGAAGCTGCGATACAGCGCCGACAATTCGTTGTACAGGATGTCGAACGACCAGCCGTCCCAGATGATGTGGTGCGGCATGAAGAACAGCGCGTGCTCGGTATCGCCCAGGCGGAACAGGCGCGCACTGAACAGCGGTGCGCGGCGGAGGTCGAACGGCGTGTCCGTCAGCTGCTGCAGACGCGCCATCAGCGTCGCCTCGCGCTCCTCGTCCGGCAGGTGACTCAGATCCTCCGCCGGGAACAACGGGTACGTCAGTTGCGGCTCGATCACCTGGACGATGTCGTTGCCCACGTCGCGGAACGCCGTCCGCATGCTGGACTGCCGCTGGATCAGGGCCTGGAAAGCCATGTCGAAGGCATGTTCGTCCAGACGACCGCGAAGCCGGTGCGCCGATGGCGCGTTATACGTGACCCGGCCGGGATGCATGCGCTCCAGCGCCCACAGGCGGCGCTGCATCAGCGACAGCGGCGCGTGGTGCTGATCGCTGCGGTGGCCGATCGGCTCCGCGGCGGGCGCCGAGCCGCTGGCGACCTGCGATCCGATGACGGCGGCAAGTTGCTCGATCGTGGGAGCGTCGAACAGAGTCCGGAACGACAGGCTCACGCCGAACTCGCGGTTGAGCTTCGCCGTGAGCTGCGCGGCCAGCAGGGAATGCCCTCCGAGCGCGAAGAAGTCGTCGCGCACGTCGAGGTCGGGCAGGCAGAGCACCGCTTCCATCGCGAGGGCGACCCGTCGCTCGTCGTCGTTGCGCGGCGCGACGCGCGCACCCGGTGTCGCGACGGAGTGCGCGATCGGCGGCGGCAACGCCTTGCGGTCGGTCTTGCCGTTGGGCAGCAGCGGCACGCTGTCCAGCACGAGGATGTGCTGGGGCAGCATGTAGTCGGGCAGGCGCGAGCGCAGGTACGACCGTAGCGATTCCTCCTCCGGGACGATGCCGTCGCGGCCCACCACGTAGGCCACGAGGCGTACGTCGCCGGGACGGTCTTCACGCGCGATGACGACGGCGCGGGCCACCGCCGGCACGTCGGCAAGCACGCTTTCGATCTCGCCGGGCTCGATGCGATAGCCGCGCACCTTCACCTGAAAGTCGAGACGACCCAGATGTTCCAGGACGCCTTTCGCTGTCCACCGGCCACGATCGCCCGTGCGGTACATACGCGAGTCGGGCGCCTCCGACCAGGGATCGGCGATGAATTTCTCGGCGGTGAGTTCGGGGCGGTCGAGATAGCCGAGGGTAACGCCCGCGCCGCCGATGTGGATTTCGCCCGGCACGCCGAGCGGGCAATGATGGCCGCGCTCGTCGAGGATATGCACCGTGGTGTTGGCGATGGGGCGGCCGATGTAGATTCCCTCGCGCGGATCGGAGACACGCCAGTAGGTGGAGTAGACCGTCGTCTCGGTCGGGCCGTAGCCGTTCCAGACCTCGCCACAGCGGTCCAGCAGCGCCTCGGCGAGATCGACGGGCAGCGGTTCGCCGCCGGAAACGGCACGGAAAGCGGGACGCCCGTGCCATCCCGCGTCGACCAGCAGTCGCCACCCGGCGGGCGTGGCCTGCATCATCGTGGCGTCACAGTCCTCGATCAGGCGCCGCAGCTGTCCGCCATCGCGCACGTCGTCGCGACCGGCGATGACGACTTCGGCGCCGCTGGTGAGCGGCAACATCATTTCCATGAAGGCGATATCGAACGACAGGGTGGTCACGGCGACCAGACGGTCGTCCGGCGCGATGCCCGGCACACGCTGCATGCTGGTGAGGAAGTTCGCGGCCGCGCGGTGCGGTACGCGCACACCCTTCGGCCGTCCGGTGGATCCGGAGGTGAAGATCACATAGGCCACGGAATCCGGTGTGCCCGCGCGACGGTCGCGTGCGGGGCGGTCGAACGACGCGTGGACCACCTCGTCGCTGTTCAGTGCGATGACGCGGCGTGCATCGAACTCGAACGCCAGGGGTGTTTCGTCATCGACGACCAACGCGGCAAGCCGCGCGTCCTCGGCCATGAAGGCCAGGCGTTCGGCGGGGAAGGCGGGGTCGAGGGGCACATAGCCCGCACCGGATTTGAGTACGCCCAGCACGGAGGCCAGCATGTCGAGTCCGCGGCCGAGCGACAGCCCGACCAGGGCACCGTGACCGACGTCGCGGGCGCGAAGTGCGTTGGCGATGCGATTGGACCGTGACTCCAGCGCCGCATAGGTCAGCGTACGGTCGGCGTGACGTACGGCGATGCGCTCCGGCGCGCGGTCGCACTGCTGCTCGAAGAATTCGTGCGCGAGACGCAGTTCCGGAAACGGCGTCGGTGCCGGTTGCAGACCGGCGAGCTCGCGATAGACGGCGTCGGAGACGACCGGCAGTGCGATCGCTTCGGTCGTGGGCGCATGCGCCGCGTGACGCAGCAAGGTGGCATAGGCGTCGAGCCAGCCCTGTATCGTGGCTGCGTCGAACAGGTCGGCGTTGTACTGGCACTCCAGACGGAGTCCGCCCTCGACCTGCACGGCATTCACAAAGAGCTCGAAGTTCTCGTACTCGCGGGGAATGGCGTCCACGTCGAAACGAAGGTCCGGGAACGGCGCGGTGGTCTCGTCGAGTTGCGCATCGAGGTTGAACAGCACGGAGACCAGCGGCAGCCGGGACGGATCGCGTACCAGCGAGAGCCGGGCGAGCAGGCTGCCCAGCGTATAGCGCTGATGATCGAATGCATCGAGAAGGTCGCCGCGCACGTTGCCGAGGACGTCCGCGAAGCTCGCGGCATCGTGGATCCGGGCGCGCAGGGGGAGCACGTTGACGCAGTGACCCACCAGGGTATCCAGCCCTTCGCTGGCCTGACCCGCCGATGGTATGCCGATCACGACATCGTCCTGCCCCGCGATGCGGCGGAGCAGGACGGCGAAGCCCGCGATCAGCGTGGCGTAGAAGCTGGCCCGGTGTGTCGCAGCCAGGCGCCTGATCGCCTCCACGTCCATGGCGTCCAGCAGACGGTCTTCGCGCCGTGAGGTGAACGTACGACGGCGGGGGCGGGGCCGGTCCACGGGGAGGTCCAGTACGGGAAGCGTGCCGGCGAAGCGGCCCAGCCAGTACTGTTCGTCCTCGCGAGCCGTGCCGCTGCCGCCGTGCGCCGCCTCGGCCAACGCGAAGTTCGAGAACGCGCCCGCCGGTGCCGGGCCGGGGCCCTTGCCGAGGCGTTGCGCGTAAAGCGCGGCGAGATCGCGGACGATCACGCCGAACGACCAGCCGTCGCACACGATGTGGTGTGCGGCGAGGGTCAGCAGATGGCGGTCGGCGGCAAGGCGGAAGATCTCCGCCCTGACCAGCGGGCCGTGTTCGAGATCGAAGGGTGTCGTAACGATGCGCGAGAATGCCGCCTGTAAACGTGCGTCGCTCTCGAACGGGGGCAGCGGCGAAAGGTCGTGGCTCGCGATGGGTAGCGTCGTGTGGTCGGCCACGAACAGCTCCTCGCCGTCCCGGCTGAGTGTGGCTCTGAGGGCCTCATGACGGTCGACCACCGCCTGTAGTGCCCCCATAAGGGCCGGCACGTCGAGCAGGCCCTTGAAGGTCAGCGAGACCGCTTCGTTGTACGCCAGCGAGGCTTCCGGCTCCAGCCGGGATGCCAGCCACACCTCGCGTTGGGGCTCGGTCGTCGGCAGCACGTGCGAGAGCGGCGCGGCGGCGAACGGATCGTAGTCGACCGCTGTGGCGGCGGCCAGCTCATTGGGCGTCATGCGGTCACCCTCAGGTACTTGCCCGGCGCGTCCGGGTTGGGAACGAACCAGGCGGGACGGCCTTCGGGGTCCTTGCCCAGGCGTGCGCCCGCTATGGGCGGACGCTCGGCATCGAAGGACGCGGTCTCGCGGCGGCGGGGCAGGAATTCGGCTTCCTGCATTTCGAGAATCGATTCGCGGAACGCGGTGGCAATGGCGGCGAAGTCCGCCTCACCGTGCGCGGTGGTGAAGAAACAGGGGAAGTTGTCGAGGATGTGGATGCCGCGGCTTCGCATCATCGCGAACAGCAGATCCTGCAACGGGTGGTCTTCGGTGAACGTGGTCTTCCACACCGAGGCGAAGTGCACGACGTGCACCGGTGCCCCGACGCTTGCGCAGAACGCGTTGAGCTCGCCCACCATGGCGGCGACCTTCGCGTTGAGCGTGGCCTGCAGCTGGCCGCCTTCCTTCGTGAGATGCGTGAGCACGGCATGTGCGGCGGCGAGGGCCAGCGGGTGGCGTACGAAGGTGCCCGCGAAATAGGTGACGCCGACGGTCGGCGTCGAGTCGTCGCCGAACTGCCAGTGACCGCCATCCAGCGCATCCATGAAACGACGCTTGCCCGCGATGACGCCGATGGGGAAACCGCCACCGACGACCTTCCCGTACGACGCCATATCGGCATCGATACCTAGCACGGCCTGCGCACCGCGCGGATGGGCACGGAATCCGGTGACCACCTCGTCGAAGATCAGCAGCGAGCCTGCCTCTTCGGTGATCGCGCGCAGCTCCTGCAGGAACTCCACCGGCTGGAAGTCCGGACGACGGCTCTGCACCGGCTCGACCAGCACCGCGGCGATGTCATGAGCACGCTCGCGAATGATCCGCAGCGATTCCGGTGTGCCGTAGTCGAGCACCAGCACGTGTTCGGAGGTGTTGCGCAGGATGCCCGGTGCGGCCGGTACGGACTTCAGCTTCTTCGTGCCGCGGACGATCACTTCATCGAAGATGCCGTGGTACGAACCGGTAAAGATGACCAGGGTGTCGCGGCCAGTCACCGTGCGCGCCACGCGCACGCAGCCCATGACCGCCTCGGAACCGGTGTTGCACAGCGCCGCGCGATCGAAGCCGGTGAGGTCGCAGACCTGCTTCGCCACGATGCCGGCCAGCGGATGCTGCGGGCCGATCTCATAGCCTTCATCGAGTTGCTTGCGCACGGTGTCTAGCACGAAGTCCGGCTGCCAGCCGAACAGGTTCATGCCGAAGCCATTCAGCGCATCGACGTAGCGATTGCCATCGAGGTCCCAGACGTTGGCGCCTTTGGAGCGCTCGATCACGATCTGGTAGATGATTTCCTTCAACAGCGGGCGGAATCCGTTGACCACGCGCGGATCGGCCAGGTGCGGGCGGTGTTCTTCCGTATAGGCCTTCGACGCCTTCGTGCGCTCGATGTACCGGCGCATGAAGGCATCCAGCCGCGCACGCTGCCGGGCGCTGAGCTCCGTGCCACCGTGGTGAATCCGTGCAATGGCGCCGAACGCCTTCCTGACGTCGTATGTGGTGTGCGCAAGCGCGGCCTCTTCGCCGTCGTTGGCCGCTACGGTTGCCTCGGTCGGTCCCTGCGCTCTGCCAGGAGCCGGGGGTGGCCCTGCCACAGGGCCTGCGGTTCCCGCCAGCAACGCCAACTGCTCCCGCATGATCTGCATCTGCTGGGCAATGATGTCCTGCACCAGTCCAGCCCCGGTGGAGCTCAGCGCCGCCGCTCCGGTAGAAGCCAGCCCCGCTGGCGATCCGGCAAAGCCGGCCAGATTGCCGCCAGACCCGTCGCCAGCCGCGCTGGCTCCTGCAACAGCCTTTGCATCGGGCGCCGCCACTACCTCAGCCGGCAACAACCGGTCGATATGCGCCGCCAGACTTTCAAACGACGAACACCCATCCATCAATTCGCGGAAGGTGATCTTCAACGCGTATGTCTTCTGCAGCTGCAACGCCACCTGGGTCAGCGACAGCGAGTCGAGCCCCATCTCGACGAAGTTCGACGCAGGATCGACGCCCTCGAGTTCAGCCCCCGACACATCCTCGAACAAGGCGAGCAGCTCACTGACAAGGCGCTGGGGCCGGGCGGATACGGGCGAATTGGGCATGGAGAGCTCCAGGGACTGGGGCGAGACGATGTCGTGGTGATCTGACTGGTCTGGCGAGGTGGTGTCCGGGTCGCGCACGGGGCGCGCTCCTACGGGGGGCGGTGCGTCGGATGGCTGTGCGATGCCTGCCATGCCGGCGGCAACCTGCGAAAGCGACACCCCCGCCGCGATCGCCGTCACCGAGGCCGCCACCCGCGCCTCCACCCAGTGCCGCTTCCGTTCGAACGGATACGTCGGCAGACGCACACGCCGCCGTTGCGCACGGTGGTCGAGCGCCGCGATGGCGACCGTTACTCCCGCGCACCACAGCGCACCGGCGGCGCCAAGCAGGGCGGCGCGCTCATCGGAAGGGCCATCCCCCAGACTCGGAACGATCGTGCGACCGCGTGCCTGTGCATGCTGGCGACCCAGCACCGCGAGGCTCGGCCGGGGACCGACTTCGAGAAAGGCCGCCGAGGTGTCTTCGAGTGCATGCAGAAGCGCCGGCGAGAACCGCACGCTCTCACGCAGATGACGCGTCCAGTAGTCGGGTGAGGTCGCCTCGGCGTCGGTCAGCGGGACGCCGGTCAGTGTCGACACGATAGCGATGGTGGGCGAGGAAAGCGGCACGGCCGCGACCTCCGCACGAAACGCATCGAGCACCGGATCCATCATGCCCGAGTGGAACGCGTGCGAGGTGTGCAGGAGGCGGCAAGCGATCCCTTCCACGTCGAGCCCGGCCCGGAACGCCTCGATCTCGCCGGAGGGCCCTGAAACGACGCTCGCGTTAGGCGCATTCTCCGCCGCAAGGGACAACGTGCCCGGAAGCCGCGCACGCAGTTCCGCCGCTCCCAGACGAACCGAAAGCATGCTGCCTGCGGGCAACGCCTGCATCATTCGCCCGCGACGCGCGACGAGGCGCGCGGCCTCGGCCAGCGGCATCACACCTGCCAGTGCGGCCGCGGTGAACTCGCCTACGCTGTGCCCGATCAGGGCGACGGGATGGACGCCCAGGCTCATCCACAGGCGGGCGAGCGCGTATTCAAGCGCAAACGTCGCAGGCTGCGTGAGTGCCGTCGCCTTCAGGGCATCCGCATCGTCGTCGAACATCCGCTCCCGGAGATCGAAGCCCAGTTCGTCGCGCAAGGCGCAGGTGACCTCGTCCAGTGCCGCGCGAAACACTGGCTCCGTCGCATGCAGTTCGCGACCCATGCCGGCGTACTGCGAGCCCTGGCCAGGGAACAGAAATACGACGCCGGGCGACGGATCGCTGCTGGTACGGCAGATCGCGGCGGCTGCCACGTCACGAAGCTGCGCTTCCGCTTCGCCATGCGACACCGCGACGACGTGCGTACGCTGTCCGAAGGATTTGCGGCCGCTGGCCAATGTCCAGGCCGTGTCGGCGAGATTGCTGTCCGGATGCATGGCGATGTGGTCGGCCAGGCGCGCCGCAGCCGCGGCGAGGGCGGCCGGCGTGCGCGCGGACAAGGTCAGCAACTGCGGGCCGGTCGCGGCATCCGACGGTGCACGCGCCGGCGCTTCGCCAAGGATCACGTGGGCATTCGTCCCGCCCACGCCGAACGAACTGACGCCGGCCAGCAGCGGACCGGCGCTCTGCCACGGCCGCAGCGTATCGTTGACGATGAACGGCGACGCCGCGAGATTGAGCCGGGGATTGGGGGCGGTGAAATGCAGCGACGGCGGGAGACGACGCTCGCTCAGCGCCAGGGCCGTCTTGATGACGCCGGCCGCCCCGGCGGCCATGACCAGGTGGCCGACGTTGCTCTTCAGCGACCCGATCGCGCAGAAGCCCGTATCGTTCGTGGTCTGCCGGAAGGCCTCGGTGAGTCCTTCGATCTCGATGGGATCGCCCAGTGGCGTGGCCGTACCATGGGCTTCGATGTACGAAATATCACGCGCGGCCACGCCGGCGTCGTTAAGCGCCATCGTGATGACGGCTGCCTGGCCAGCGGCGTTGGGTGCGGTGAAGCTGGCCTTGACCGCGCCATCGTTGTTCACCGCCGCGCCGCGAATGGTGGCGTAAATGGGGTCGCCGTCGCGCACCGCGTCCGACAGCCGCTTTAGTAGAACGACCGCCGCGCCATCGCTGAACACCGTGCCCTGTGCGTTCACATCGAACGTCCGCGTATGGCCGTCGGGCGAAAGCATCGAGCCCTCCTGCGCAAGGTAACCGCTGTTCGGCGGGCAGGCGATCGACGAACCGCCGGCCAGCGCCATACCGCAGCGACCGGCGCGCAGTGCGTCGAACGCCTGCACGATCGCCACCAGTGACGTGGAGCAGGCCGTGTTGAGGCTGATGGCCGGCCCGGTGAGATTGAGTTTGTGCGCGACACGCGAGGCGACGTAATCCTTTTCGTTGCCCAGCATCACCTGGAAGGCACCGAGCTTTTCGACCAGGTCGGGGCGGCCGCTGATGTGCTTCTGGAAGTACGTCGCATTGTGCATCCCGCCGAAGATGCCGACGGGTGCCTCCTGCCCATCCGGTACATAGCCGGCGCGTTCCATGCACTCCCAGCACAGTTCCATGAAGAGGCGCTGCTGCGGGTCGGTCAGCTCGGCTTCGCGCGGCGACATGCCGAAGAACGAGGCGTCGAAGTCGCCCACGCCGTCGAGGACGCCGCGCGCCGGCACGTAGCCTGGATCGTCGCGCTCCGAGGCAGGTATCGCGGCATCGAGTTCGTCGGGCGCGAAGAAGTGGATCGTTTCGCGACCTTCGCACAGGTTGTCCCAGAACGCCTCCACATCGGGCGCGCCCGGAAACCGGCCGGCCATGGCGATAATCGCCACCGGCTCGCCTGCCGTCGACGTACCGCTGGCGAGCCGGCTCGACAGTGCGTGCCGCGAGGTTCGCCCTCCGATCACCGCGGCGACGGCGGCGGGCGTGGGCTCCGCGAAGAAACCGACGAGGGTCGGGACAGCGGACAACTCGTTGTGGATGCGCGTCATGGCGCGCGTCGCCAGCAGCGAATTGCCGCCGAGGTCGAAGAAATTGTCGTCGCGGCCCACGCGCTCCACGCCGAGCGTCGCGGCAAAAAGATCGCACAGCGCGCGTTCGACATCGCCACGCGGTGCGACAAAGGTGGCAGCCAGTTCGGGACGCGAACGATCCGGGGCGGGCAGGGCATGCCGATCCAGTTTGCCATTGCCATTGATCGGAAGTGCATCCATCCGCACCCACGCCTTCGGAATCATGTAAGCCGGCAACAGGACGCTGAGCTGGTCGCGCAGAGCACGTGCGGCGCTGTCCGGGCCCTGGCTTTGGTAGGAGCGAGCCTGCTCGCGATCGGAGATGCGGTCACCTCCCACCACGTAATAAGCCACCAACCGCCGATCCCCTGGCTCATCCTCGCGAGCCACCACGGCCGCGTTAGCCACCCCAGGCAACGCACGCAATGCGAACTCCACCTCACCACACTCGATCCGGTATCCGCGAATCTTCACCTGCCCATCGGCCCGTCCTATGAAGGCGAGATTCCCATCGGGAAGAAAGCGAGCCAGATCGCCCGTGCGGTAAAGCGTTCCGTGCTTCGATGAGACAAAGCGCTCGGCCGTCAGCTCGGGGCGGTTGAGGTAACCGCTGGCGACGCCCGAGCCACCGATATACAGCTCACCGATGTCCCCGTCGGCCACCGGTTCACCCTGTTCGTTCCACACATGCAGCGAGGTCTCGCCGATCGCGCGCCCGATGGGAATCGCACCGGCATCCCCCGGAAGGTCACGCGGAATGCGATAGGTCGTAGCGAAGGTGGTGCATTCGGTCGGGCCGTAGCCATTGATCAGCGTGGTCGCCGGGAGAGCCGCGAGCGCCCTGCGCACATGAGGCACCGATAAGGCTTCGCCACCCGTAAGGACGCAGCGCAGCCCGGCAAGATGCGATGCATCTTCATCGACGATCGCGTTGAACAAGGCCGCGGTCAGCCAGGCCACCTCGGCACCGTGTCGTTCGACGGCGCGCGCGATGCCGCAGCCTGTCGGAACCCGGTCTCCATAAACCACACAGGTGCCGCCGTTCAGCAGCGGCCCGAAGATCTCCAGCGTCGACGCATCGAAACCCAGCGGCGCCGCATGTAGCATTTTCAGGGCGTCGAAGTCGAGATAATGGGACTTCAGCACCAGCCGAAGAATCGACTCATGCCGGATCTCCACGCCCTTCGGCTTCCCCGTCGACCCCGAGGTAAACATGCAATAAGCCAGCGAGCTCTCCTGTAGGAGCGCGCCCTGCGCGCGACCGCTAGCCGAGCCACCCACAAGATCCCGCAAACCAAACACCGGAATCTCATCCAAGCCCGGCGCCCCGGGCCGATCCGCGATCACGGCGGCGACGTCCGCGTCCGTCAGCGCGAAGCGAATGCGATCCTCCGGCCACGAACCATCGATCGGCAGGTAGGCCGCACCCGCCTTCAACACGCCAAGGATCGCAACGATCGCTTCCGCCGATCGCTCCATCAGTAACGCGACATAGCTCCCGGATTCAACGCCGGCGGATCTCAGCCCGGCGGCGACCCGATCGCTTTGCTCGTTCAGTTCGGCATAACTCAGGCTCAGTTCGTCGGAAGCGACGGCTAGATGTTGCGGATAGAGCGCGGCAATACGCACGAAGCGCGCATGTACCGTGGTATCGGGAGTATCGGGGAAAATCGCATCATTCATGACCATGCCCTGCGCAGGTGGACGTCCGGCGCAATGGCATAGGCCGAACGGCCAGGGTCGAAGTGGTACGGCCGGCCTTGCCGGCTGGCGTGCCACCTTGCATCCCTTTTCCCCTCGTGCTCCACGCCATCCTGTCGGCCTTCATGCGATCCCCCGTGAACTACCGCAGTGCCAGTGGCACCTGCATTCGCGAGATCATTTATAGGCTTTGAAAAGCGCGGGGCCTATACAACCAGCGTGCTAGCCGGGTGAGGCATTTGGCCGATAAGCCAATGAAGACAACCCGCCGTATGGGCGGGTTGTCCTGGTCTTGTCGATCACCTTTTGAACTTGAAGAAGTCCACGTGGATCGAGTCCTTGCAGACAATTTCTATCCACTTGACCTTCTTCCCGGCAACGACGTCATTTCTCACTTCGGCGTACTGGCCGTTGCCGCTTCCCGCGTTGAGCGTCTTTTTTCCGCCGATCATGTTGCCCGATGCATCCTGAAACGAGATGTACACCGGATCGTCCATCGAACTGACCGCGAAGCGCACTTCCGTCCATTCCTCGAACAAGTTGAAGAGGACGGTTTTTAAGATAAGCTCGTTGTTTGTCGGGTGTCCGATCCAGAGGATGTCGCCCTTGTAGTAGTCGTCGAGGCCAGCGCCAGAGTAGGGCTTGACGCCGATGAACTGCTCTTTCTCGACATGGTGGTTCCTGTCGAACATGACGTGGAACACTTTGTCGAACTTGAGTTGGTCTTTCGTCTCGGACGATACGCTTCGCGTTTGCTCGCCGTCGAAATCGAACGTCGCATCCCACTGATCGCCTCCTGGCGTGACGAACACGCTGAGCGGCGCAGACACAGGCAAAGTGGTACCGCCGCGCGTGACGGTGTACGTGCTCACCACGGTCCTGCCGCGCTCCGCCGCGATCATGGCGGCGGTGATCTTAAACGGATCCAGGGCCGGCGAGGCCGTCTTTGTCGGCAAGGCATGGGTACCGAATGACGCGGCTACGCTGTCACCGCTCAGCAAGGGCGCGGTGGGCGGGACCTCCAGGTCTGCGGACGTTCTGTTGCCGTCGAGCCGCGACGCGATGGCCTGCGGAATGACCGGCGCCGGGAAGGCCGGTGGCGCGACCGTGGCACGAACCGTATAGGCCAGCGAGGTGAATTTTCGTGCCGTCGCCTGCGCGCCGCCATCGAAGGCGACTTCCAGTGTGAGGACGAGCGGTGTCTGGTCGGAGAGGGTGTTCAGCCACAGGCGCGGCAGCGGCTCCGAGAACGCGCTCCCGCCGGTGACCGGTTTGGCCGTGGCAATGACTTGCGAACCGTTTGCCGTCGACGCCGTAAGCCAGTACAGCTGCCCGGTGGCCATCAATGGCCATTTAGGTATGTCGATCAGCGCGTCGCCGACGAACTGGTTGAGATCGAGGACGCTCGTACCTAGCGCCTGCCGGATGACAGGCTTGTTGACGCGCGGGTCGTTCGGCTGGAAGTCGATCACGTTGAAGTTTGCGATCGGCGAGGACTTCGCTGCGCCGCCGGCCTTGGGCGTGACGCTGTATTGCACAGTGATCGCATGGGCCAGGTTCTTCGCCACGACCGCCGGCCCGATGTCGATCTTCATGCCTGACGGGTTGCCGGTTTGCGCGGCGGTGGTCTCCTGCCCACCTGGACCCGCCACAGTCACGATCACATCGTCGCTCGCGCGGATATCGGAGGACGCCGGAATGGAGGCGGTGATTCCGTTGGGCGCCGCGGGCGGATCGATCTGATTAGCGACCGCTTCGACGATGCCGGGAAGGGGAAGGTTCGGCACCGCAGGGGGCAGGATGCCGAATGGATAGGGAAGCGACGTCGCGGAGTAGTTGGGCCCGGTTACCGTATAGGTCGCCGTGGCGGGCGAGCCGGCGTTCGGCGCGATGAACGCCGTTCCCGTCAGCGTGAATTCAGGGGGTTTCGACGGATCGCTCATGGCTTTGGAATCTGTGAACGGCACAGGCGCGGCGATATTGGCGGTGACCCGGTCGCCCCTTGTCTGCGGCGGAATGACCAAGTGGGCGACGCCAAGTTCGGCGGGAATCGTGTAGTTGATCGCCTCATCCACCTTAGGAGCGGGTAGCTCGCTGCCGATGACACGCAGATCCCTGCGTTTCGACTGAACCGGCGTGTCCCCGGGATTGGTCCGCTTGTACGCGACACTGGCCTTGCCGCCGCCGGCCGTGCCGCCTAGCGCTGCGACTTCGGCATTCGGGATGATGAATTCAGGTACCTGGTAGTCGTAGGTGAGCAACTGGGGCGGCGGCGAATAAGGGCGGGGCGTGGTCCCGTCTTCCGCCACGCCCGTCCATGTCACGGTGATGCTCGCGCCCTTCAGGCCGCCGTTGTTGACAGGCTGGACGGTAACGTCACCGGTACCCAGCTTGCCCAGGTCGATAACCGTCTGATCGATGTCGGCTTCCTCCACGCGAGGCGCGGGCAGCGCACCCGGATCGGGCAGGGGCACCTGCACCTGCTTATGCGGCGCCCACTTCGAACTGTTGGTCACGCGGTCTAGGATGCGGTACGTGACGGTCGCCGGACCCTCGCCGACCTGCCTGATCTCGTCCTCGGGTATATCTATTTCGACCGACGGCGCCGTCGCGTCCGCTGACGACACCGTGATCTCATGCCAGAAGCCATGCCACGAAGCCGTGACCCTGTCGCCTGCTTCGATGTTGAGGTACCTGGCCACGACGACGCGCACGTTGCTCAGGTCCGCCCCGAGCGGCCAGGGGAGGACTTCCGGCGGTTTCAGTCCCTCATTGATGGTTTCGGTGCTCGGGTCGGGGTCGAGGCCGCCCGGGACGCTCAGTTTGACTTCGACCGAAAGGGAAGGCGAGTAAACCACCGTGCCCGATGCGCCCACATTTTCGTGCACTACATCGTAGATGCCTGCGCCGATGGCATGGATGGCCGAAGCACGAACGGTGACCGGAATGGCCTTGCCGTTGTCCTCGGCGTTAACGAGTCGGCTCCCGACGACCGGTCCCGTCGTGCCGCCCCAGCGGATACGGGCGATGTCTCCATCGGCGAAGCCATCCCACGGGCCGACGATCACGCCAATGCTTCCCGCGGCGTTAGGGCCCACCAGGTCGTACCCGAGACCGCCGTTGGCGTCGACCTCGTGAATGAGCGGGGGCGGGAGCGCCGCATCTGGCACGATTGTGTCTGTGGCGGCGCCACCGTCGGCGAGCGGCGGTGAGTCCGGGCGTTCGTGTTCGGTTTGCATGGAACCTCCTTGATCCACCGTCGCTCGTAACGCATCAGTTTCCCGTGCGTACATCCATCAGCACGTTGTCCTGAACGGCCTCTACCGTGCCGGCCTGGTTTTCGATCGTATAGTCGAAATAACCGTGACCGAAATTGACGGGCAGAAGAACGCCCGGGGCCAGCAGGATGTCGACGAAAGCACGCTTCTCCGTGATTGGTTTTGCCGGTGGCTTGGGAAGCGAACTGTCGTCCCTTTCGACGAGATCGTTCTTTGTGATGATGTGCGATCCGCTGTCGCTTGTCGGCTGTCCCGGCGGTTCGAAGTCCGGCGTTCCCACGAATTTCCACGTGATGGTATCGCCTTCGCCGACATTGGTCTGGTCCAGGCGAATGCGCACGAGTGTCCCGTTTCGGGCGTCGTCGATGTTGATGCCATAGGCCCGCCTGCCCGCTGCATTCACGAAGGTGGCGGCATAGAGCGTGCCTCCTCCGGGCAGTTCGCCGGCGGTCTTGATGGTGATGGCCCGCGACGGGGAGAACGCCGGGATATCCTCGCCGCTCTCCAGTTTGCGGGTCGCACCGTAATAAAACTGGTGCGCGCCGGAATGGCTCTGGAGGTCGGCACTCTGAACCGTGATCTCGAGATCGGCAGCCTTGGTGACGTCGTCGCCGGTAACCTTGTATGCGGCACCCACGGCGCCGCCTTCTTTGGCGTCGATGTAGAGCTGAATGACATCGTCTTCCTTGAACGCTGCAACCGGCGTAGCGGAAAGGTCGAACCAGGGCACGATGCCGGTAGCGTCCTTCTCGGCATCGTCCGCCGGAAGATCGTTGTCCGCGCCGCTCTCACCCCGGAGGGTAGGCCGTTGCAGATTCTCGTTCGGATTGGCAGGCAGACCTGGATCCGGGTTCGGCAGCGGGTCAGGATTGGGGTCGGGATTGCCGGGCAATGAAAGATCGAAGTCAACCGGTTTGATCTCGGACGGACTCGACAGACCGCTTCGCATGACCTGATAACGGACATCGGCCGTGAAAATCGGTGCGGGCGGGCTGCCGTCGTTGGTGGACGGAAACAGCAGCGTGTAAGGGAAACCCAGCTCGAGTAGCGGATCGTTGTCGATGTCTGAAGCCTTCAGCGGGCTGGTGACGACGCTTTGGTCGCCGACACTGACGATGAAGTAATCGCCTTCCTTAGGCGTTGGCGTGTACCTGGGAATCTGAATCACCATGGCGGGTCGAGCGTCAAGATCGGTGATCAGCTTGTCTTCTTCGGGGTCGAAGCGGGGGATCAGCGGTGCCGGAATGGTCTCAGGAGCGTCCCTGATCAGCATGTTGACCGGGGTTCCCGGAGCCGGCCCGTGTTGATTGCCGACGTCGTCCGTCGCGGCATAGTAAAAATCGACAATACCGGCCCCATCGACCTTCTCGAGTACCGTGCGGTCGTAGGTGACCTTCGTGCCACCGCTTTTACTCGTGGTGACGACGGTTCCGGCGTCAATCTGAATGCCGTCACTACGAAGCTTCATGAAGAGGTTGATGGTGTCGCCTTTCTCCTGGAATTCGTAGCTGGGGATCGTACCTTCGAGCACACCACCGAGCTGACCGAGCAACTTGGCGAGGGTCAGGCCGTTATTGTCGATGTCCTCGTCGAAATCGATCGCCGGCGGCAGATCGCCGCCCGGTGGCTGCTTGTCGAAGATGGGCGAAACGAACTTGTAGTAGTACTTGATGCCGAGCAGGGTTTCGATCTGCATGCGAAGGGGAACCGTTTGCACGGTTCCCTCAGCGATGGCAGCCATAAAAGCCACCGGCACATGCAACTCGATCGTCGGGGGGTACGGTGGACTCGAAGGAAGTTCGAACGAATCAAGCTCCGTCTCGCCGTACATCAGACTGTAAAGGTCGTTTGGCTTCGAGTTGGTCCAGGTCTCGCAGGTGACCAGAAGAGGAGACAGCATCTTTGTGCGCGGAATCTTATCGTTCGGTAACGCGTCGGGCACCAGAGTGGGCAGGCCGATGTTTTCGTCCTGGGGCGAAGCGGCGGCGATACCAGCCACGGCATTATTGCCGATGGAAGGCTGTGCGATGGTGTCGAGCATAAGCTGGGCGCGACGCGGAGCGTTTGCGGTGGGCTTTCCTTGCATGTTGTATCACTCCTGTGATTCGAATAATGGCGCGGCTTCGATGCTACTCGCCCGTATAGTGCTGCTTCGATAGTCCGGACGTCGTAGGCGCGGTGTGCCGGAAATCGGCATTTTCGAGCTTAAATTGGGAGGACCGACGCGCTTCACGTCACATGGACGTGTACAGCGATAAGGATGCGACTCTTGCCGGATCACGCGCCGGAACCGCGCCCGGTCATCGCAACGAGATCGGAAAGGCTGGGAGGGCCGCACCACACCGCATCCACTTTTAGGACCACGCCCAATAGCGAGGTCGGCCGCGAGTGGCTGTAATGCCCTCTCTCGTGGCGTCGACCTGTGTCCGCCGCGTCCGTCGCCAGGACCTCATGTCCGGCGACTCCTTGTCTTGGTTCCGAAGCAGGAAAACGCCATGCATTGCACTTTGTCCCGAGTTGCGCGCCGCGCGACGCTTTCGGCCGCTATCGTCGCGGCACTTTCGACGTCTTCCTATGCGATCGCGCGCGATGTCGGCGCGGGCCAGACCGTCGTGCTCGATAACGAGAACGCCTCGCCGGAGGTCTTCAATGTGCGGGCGTCCGGTACGTTGCGTGTGCTGAATGGGTCGACCGCCGGCGCCGTGCATACGACGTTCGGTACGCTCGTCATCGACCGCTCGACGATCACGTCCGCGTCGGGCGTCGGCGTGGATGGATACAACGGATCGAACCTGACGATCACCGATTCCACGATTTCCCCGGGAACGACGGGTCGCTTCCAGCGAGGCCTCCTGCTGTCGGAAAGCAACCTGCCCGAAGGCAAGGGCATGGCGGCACACGTGTCCGTCGCACGCAGCGTCATCAACGGAAATGACTACGCCGCCAGTATCGCGGGTAACGGTGTCATTGACGCTTCGGCCACCCGGTTCATCGGTCAGGGTGCCGGTTCGGCCGGTATCGCGATGTACAACGGCAGCCTGACGCTGACCGACGGCAGTCTGGTGCAGGGGCAAGGTCAGGGCTTGCAGGTGACGACAACGCGCGCTGTCTACGCGCCCTCCGTCGGCAGCACCCTCATCGTGGACGGCTCCACGGTACGTGGCCTGGGCGGCAGCGCCATCCAGGTGTTCAGTCAGGATGACACGCCAGTCGATCCGACGATCATTCTGCGTAACGGTGCATCGCTCGAAGGTGCCAACGGCGTCGCGCTGGGCATGAACGACGGGACGCACGCGACCATCCAGCTGGACGATAGTCGAATCGCCGGTGACTTCCAGCTGGCGGGCAGTGCCTCCGCGGACGTTTCGCTGACCAATGCGGCGACGCTTACCGGTAGCGTGACGGGCGACGCGACGATGACGCTGGCAGCGGGCACCGCATGGGCCTCGACGGGAAACTCGACGATCGCTTCGCTCGCCCTGAACGGCGGCAGCGCATCCTTTACGCCGGTCAGCGGCGCGGCCTATCGAAGCACGACCGTGCGTGGCGACTTCTCGGGGAGCGGCGGCGCCATCGGGCTCAACGTCCTCCTGAATGAGGGCGGGGCTTCGTCCCATCAGCAGACGGACCGGCTGTTGATCCTGGGTAACGTGACCACGACGGGCGTGACCGATATCGTTGTGACGCCGGGCGGCGCCGGTGCCGCTACCGACACCAACGGCAACGGGGTGATCGAGGCTGACGAGGGCACTTCACTGGTGCAGGTGGGCGGCGCTTCGCGGGCCGATGCGTTCAGGCTTCGCGGGGGCTATGTCGCCGTCGGTCCATTCCAGTACACCCTGCACGCGTTCGGCCCAGGGCAGGCCGATCCGGCGCAGAACCAGCTGGGTGGTGCACCATTGAACTGGGACTACCGTCTCGCCAACCAGGTGGTGTGCGAAGGAGGCTGTACACCGGTGGATCCGGGTGGTCCGGGCCCCGGTGATGGTGGCGACCCGGGCAATCCCGAGGATCCCGGTGTTCCGGGTGACGGCGGCGACCCCGGTATCCCCGAAACCCCGCGTGAGCGATTCGCCGTGGCTCCGCAGCTGCCTTCCTATCTCTCCGCCCCAGCCGCGCTGCTCACCTATGGCGACATGATGAACGACGGTCTGCACCAGCGGCTAGGTGACATCCGCCAGGGCGCATCGGACAACCGGGTCGGGGGCGAGGTATTCGCGCGCTACCTCGGTGGCCAGCTGCGCTACAGCTCCAACCTGTCGTTTCAGCGTTACGGCTACGACTTCGATCAGCAGATCAACGCGCTGCAGCTCGGCGGCAGCCTGATCGCGCTGGATGGCGACAACGGTTCGCTGCGTGCGGGCTGGGCCGCCGACAAGGGGACCACGCGCGTTACCCCCAACGCGGTCGATGGCAACAGCAGCGCGAAATACCATGCCAATGGTGTATCCGGCTGGATCACCTGGCAGCACGGCAACGGCTTCTGGGTAGACGGCGTCATCGGCGCCACGCGGTACCGCGGCGATGTAGGTACGGATCTGCGCGGCTCCGATGTCGGCAATCTCCGCGCGCATGGCTGGACCACGTCGATCGAGGCGGGTCTGCCGATCGCGATCGGTGGCGACTGGACGGTGGAGCCGCGGTTCCAGCTGAAGCACCAACAGCTGAACTTCCGGGACTTCAGCGACACCGATGGACTCGAGGTGCAGCTAGGCACGGCGAAGCAGACCAGCGCCACGCTTGGCGGTCGTGTTACCCGGACGGCGCAGCCGCGATTCATGCCCTATGCCAGCCTGGACCTGACACATACGAGCAATGGCGATCCGGGCGTGGACGTCTCCAGCGAAGCCTTCCATACCGGCGACCGCTTCGGCTCGGGTCGTGTGGGTAATGCGTATCGTGTGGCCGCGGGTGCGGTCAGCCAGCTCGGTGAACATGTGCAAGTGTATGGCGAAGGCACCTACCAGCACTTCGTCGGCAGCTACGGCATGCGCGGCTGGGCCGGCAACGTCGGTGTCCGCGTGTCGTTCTGACGCGCGGCCACAAAAGACCACGGCATGTCGCGTTGACGACATGCCGTGGAAGTATTGCGGTTCCCCAGTTCGATACCGCTAAACCGCTGACGAGTCTTGCGACATTCCTCGCATTCCTCGTGACACTCCGCGCTGTGCATCCGTGCACCGGGGCGACATGCATGTCGCTTGCGTGGACGTGCTCCCTGCACGGTCCCTGTCATCTGGCTCGTCGCGGTTCAGTGGTATCGAGGACTTAGGCTATCGTGTTGTTTCGCATAGAAAAATAGGTCTTTTGTTGTAGGGGTGAACGTCCGGTTCCGGACACCCCGGAGCGCTTCTTGCCGCCTTTGCGGACAGGCGTGACCCGGGTTGCGAGCAGGGTCGAAAGCTTACATTCGACTTGCCGTTTTTCACTGTCCGGATCCGGACAGTGAAATGCCGTCACTGGATGGCGATCAGCCACAACGCCGCGCCCTGAACCGGTGCCGCGGTCCAGTGCACGCGATAGGTGCCCGCGGTTTCCACCTGTCGCCATGCCACCGCTCCCTGCACACCGCTCTCGTCGGGCAACGTGACGAAGGCATCGATCAGCTGGAAGCCGTCGCCCGGACTCACGGTCATGCGCTTGACGCCACCGTCGCCCCACCAGAACGCCAGCAATGTGGCGGGTCCGTTCACCGTCACGGTGTCGCTGGCTACCTGCAATGCGCCATCGGCGTAGGAACGTGCGACGGCAGCCACGCGTGTGCCGTGTCGTACTTCGACGAAGGGCAGGGAGAGTTCGCCGCGGGGTTCGCCGCGTTTGTCGATCGATACCGAATGCGCCGCGCCGCCTTTGCCGTCGGTGACGACATAGCCCTGTACCGTGAACCGGTCACCGTAGTTCGCGTACGTCTGCGCCCCGCCCAGGGGCTTCCAACGGTTCCCGTAGGTATCGCGCGGCGTGGCATCGTTGCTGGCATACCCCGCGTTGAAAGCGATGAAAACGCTGCCGCTGGCCTGAGTGTCGACCGGAGCGGTGGTCGCGGGGGTGACCCCGAGACCTTCGCCCTGGCCGAGGAAAACGTGCGCGCCTAAGGCGGGCGGCGGCATGTCTGCGGCGGTGACGGCGGCGGTGCTCAGGACGAGCAGCAGCGTGGCGGGGAGGGCGGCGCTGTGGGGCAGGCGCATGCGTATTCTCCATAAGTTGTACTTGTCACGCCGTGGGTGCTGCGCCACGCTCTTGGCTGCGGAGCAAGGGGAGCTCGACGGTGGCGGACGAAACCGATTTTCTGGATCTCTACACACGGCTCCGGCTGAAGCCTGGATGCTCGCTGGCCGAGTTCAAGCAAGCCTACCGGCGCCATGTCGCACAGTGGCATCCGGACCGCCGTGCCGACGGTCATGCCGACGCGCTGGCCGCACGTCGCCTGCAACGGCTTACCAGGCAATATGGCGCGGCGATGGAATTCCACCGGCGACATGGCCGTCTGCCGGGCGGCGCACCGCTGCCAGGCGTAGCCGTCGCGACGCCGGAACCCGCTGCCGCGATCGAGGACGGTACGCCGGCCACCACGGTGATCGCCGATACGGAGTCGTTGCCACCGCGAACGCTGGGCGCCTGGTGGTGGCTCGCGATCGGCGCGATCGGCATCGCGGTGCTCGCCTGGTCGCTGATGCCCGCTGTCAGCGAATCCGACGCAGAAGACAACACGGAAGCGGCCATCGTTCGAACGACCGGCGTACCGGCGGCGAACTCCGCCTTCGCGGTCAGCGGACCGTTGTCGCTGGGCATGAGCGAAGACGAGGTCATCGCACTCGAGGGCGAACCCACGCAACGCGCGGACGGTCGCTGGGAATACGGACCCTCCTGGGTCCGCTTCGACAACCACGCGGTCAGCGACTGGTACAGCTCGCCACTTCGCGGTCTGCACAGCGAGAGCCCGCGCCCGCGTCACTAACGCGCACCACGGCCGAACAGCACCACCTCCACCGTCTCGATCAGGATCACCATGTCGAGGAAGAGGTTGTGGTTCTTCACGTAGAACAGGTCGTATTTCAGCTTCTCGGCAGCGTCTTCTTCGGAAGCTCCGTAGGGATAGCTGAGCTGCGCCCAGCCCGCCAGGCCCGGTTTGATACTGTGCCGCAAGCTGTAATAGCGAATCTTGGTTTCCAGGTCCGACACGAACTGCGGGCGCTCGGGTCGCGGGCCCACGATGCTCATGTCGCCACGGATCACGTTCCACAGCTGCGGCAGCTCGTCGAAACGAAGCTTGCGGCAGATGCGGCCCACGCGCGTCACGCGATCGTCGTTGCTCTTCGCCCAGCGTGCCACGCCGTCCATCTCGGCATCGGTGCGCATGCTGCGGAACTTGTACAGCCAGAACGAGCGCCCGTGTTCGCCGACGCGCTCCTGGCGGTACAGAATGGGCTGTCCGCGACCGGATTCGATGCGGATGGCGGCGACCACCGCCAGCATGACCGGCCAGCAGAGCAGGGCGATCGTCAGCGATGCACCGATGTCGAAGGCGCGTTTCACGAAGAGCGCGAAAGGCGACGCGTTGAAGCCGCCTGAAAACACCAGCCATGACGGATCGAGCATGGTCAGCTGCACGCGACCGGCTTCGCGCTCGACGAACGTGGTGAGGTCGGTGATCTGCACGCCGAGCTGGCGGCAGGCCAGCAGGTCGTCCATGGGCAGGCTCCCACGCCGGTCGTCCACGCCGACGACGATTTCGTCGAGCTTCACACGGCGCGCATAGCCTGCCAGTGACTCACGCGTGTCGAGCAGCAGTTCGGCGGGCACCAGGACGTTTTCGTTGGGCCCTTGCACATATCCGAGCAGGCAGAAGCCTCGACGGTCCGAGCGGCGGCGCATGCGATTATGGATCTGCGCCGCGCGTTGTCCGGCGCCCAGCACGATCACGCGCCGTTTCAGGGCTTCCAGCTCGACCAGCCGCATGAAAAGCGCACGGAACGCGGCCGTGGCGATAAAGCCCATCGCCAGCGCCATGCCGAGCACGCCGCGTCCCACGTACGCCTGCGGTACCACGTAATAACCGACCACGAGCACCAGGCCGCCCAGTGCGAAGGCGATGGCATGTCTCGCCAGCTGACCTCGCCAGCTCATGCGCAACGTGGACCGGTATTCGCCGAGTGCCGCCATGCCGAGGAAGATGACCAGCGCGAACATCACCGCGCGTGCGGTAAGCATCTGCATCGATGCTTCGAGGTCGTCCGGTGACGGTGCGAAGCGGATGTAGGTGGCGACGTTGAGCGACGCGGCAAGCAGGAGCAGCTCGCATCCACCCATCAGGGTGAGCCAGCGTACGATCGGCTGTCGAAGCAAACGAATCATCGTGTTCCCCTTGCACGCCGCGTGTCGACGTGCCGATGACGGAAGGCTAGGCATGTGCGCCGGGAGTGTCGATTGCACTTCCGGTCGTGACGCGGCTAGGCCGTATGGCCGTGTGTAACGTCATCGTTACAGCGTGTGCAGACGAATGTCCCGGATCGCCGGCGGAGCGGCGAAGGCCGCGACCCAGCGATCGCAGCCCTCGAGGTTGCGCGTGATGCATGGCGGGTAGTGCGCCGCCTCCGGGGGCGGGAGCAGAAGATGCGTCGCGGGCGCCGGTGTCGTGGCGGGATCGGTCAGCAGTCCGACACCGAAGGCTTTCAGCAGCGCTTCTTTCCGCGTCCATAGTTCCATCTGTGCCCAGCGCCTCGCGACATCGTCGAGAACCGACAGTTGTGCGATTTCCGCTCGGGTACAGAACACCGGCATCAGCGTGTCCAGATCCACGCGCGGAGGGTACGTCTCGATGTCGACGCCGATCGTCGCTGCCGGCGAGACCGCCAGTGCCACCACATCGCCGCTATGGCTGAGGCTGGTCGACAACGCGGTTCCGGGCAGGCGGGGCTGCCCATCGGCGGTGCGTGCCAGCGGCACGTCCGATGGCGCCAGGCGCAGGCACTCGCCGAGCACGATACGCCACACGGCATGCGCAAGAACGTAGACGTCGCGGTCGCGGGGGTAGTGGAAGCGAAGTGCCCGTGCCCGTTCGGTCCGGTCGAGCAGGGCGGTGGCATCGCACACGTCGTCGCGGAGAGCGAGGGCGTCGAACACGAGGACACGGGCCTGATCGGCGCGCGGCGCATCGAAGCCCGTGTCGGCAAGGCGGGCGACGACCCGACCGGAGAAGGTGTCCCTTCGGGACGCGTGGGCCAGTGCGGTCATCCGGCTATCCGAGTCCGCCCGTTTCGCAGGCTTGCAGCAAGGTCCGCAACTGACCGGCAAGGCGCAGACTCAGCGCGATCAGCGTAAAGGTCGGAAACGCCCAGCCGCCGGTGGGGAACACCGAGCTCCCCGCGACATGGAGATTGCCGACGCCGAAGACCTTGCCGTTCGGGTCGACGACACCCTGAGCCGGATCGTTCGCCATGCGTGTGGTACCCATGTGGTGCGCCGTGCCATGTACATCCGGTGGCAGGGCGGGATCGATCGCCCACGCGGCCGGTTCGAACCGGCCGTCGCAGGCATGGGCCAGCCGGTCGCCGGTCAGCACGGTGAGCGTGCGATAGGTGTGTCGGTCCAGGTCGGTCAGTCGCCAGTCCACGCTCACCCGTCGCAACCCCAGTGCGTCGCGGCTCGTATCCAGGGTGATCCGGCTGTCGCGGTTGGGCGCCTGCTCGAAGAAGCCGACCAGGGCGACGCGGTCGCTATGGACGGTGGGGCGGTCGTTCGCCTTCTGGGCGGCCGCCCGGACGATGTCGCCGATATGCAGGCCGAGGCGCATCGTGCTCAGCGCCAGGTTCCGCGGTGAGACGGCGACCGCGCCACCGGGCCCGTTCTGCAGCGCGGCGTTGAGCCGGGCCTGGAGCAGCGAGCCTTCGTCGCGTACGGGACCACGTAAGGCGGCGCGAAGATCGCGCAGGGCGCGAATACCGCGCGGTACCTCGCCTTCCACCGCGAAGGGATGCACGCGGCCGTTCAGGGTTTCGTGACGTTTCTGGGCCGCCATCGACAAGCCGATCTCGGGAGACACGGGTGCCCGTGCCTTGCCGATGGTGCGCTCGTAGGGCCGCGTGAGCCGGTCCGGCGTGTCGGAGCGGATGCTGCCGAGCGTGCCGCTGGGATGATCCATGAAATACCGTCCGACCAGATCGCGGTCGTTGCCCAGGCCGCGGGTCGCCACGCTGTCCGACAGCAGCAGGATGCGCGCATTCTCGATGCCACCGGCGGCGAGGACGTAACGCCGCGCGCGGATACGGCCACGGCGGCCGTCGAGCGAGCCGATGCGCGCTTCGGTCACGTGGCTCGCCGTGTCGTTGGAACGCAGCTCCATCACGTTGGCGTGCAGCAGAACGGTGATGTTGGCCGCCTGGCCGAGCGGCTCGCGGTAGGCTTCCCCGAACAGGATCGGACTCCGCGCGAAGATGTAGTTGGTCATCACGTCCGGATCGAGGTCGAGCGGCTTGCGTGCCACCGGACCCTCGAACGACCCCTGGCCGAAACGGTACGACGCGTCGATGTGACAGAAGGCTCGCGCCTTCTCGTACCAGGGTGTCAGCTCGGCGTAGCGCAGCGGCCACCCACTCCCGGGCACCCAGTCGCGCGGGGCCATGTCGTCGTCGCCGAGCGGTATGCAGCCGCCGCCCCAAAGGGTGCAGCTGCCGCCGAACACGCGCATGCGCGAGGTGCCGGCATCGAAAGGCATGTCGCCGGCCGAGCGGCCGTTGTAGAGGTCCTGGCTGCGATCCTCACCCGTCAGGCCGCCGCCCTCGACGAGGCAGACGGTGATCGACGACCCGATGAAGGACTGCGCGATGGCGATGCCGGCCGGTCCCGCGCCAATGACGCACAGGTCCGCCTGAAGATCGGCAGGTGCCGACGGGTCGAGGTAATCGATGAGCACGGCGCATCTCCCAGAAATGTCGCGTCGCGTTGGAAAATCTTCGTCGCCGCGCTAGGCCCGGTAATACGCGCGGTACCAGTCGACGAAATGTCTGACGCCGGAGCGGACATCCACCCGCGGCGCGTACCCCGTGGCCTGCACCAGCGCCGAGACATTGGCTTCGGTGTCGGGTACGTCGCCGGCCTGCAAGGGCAACATCTCCATGCGTGCCTTTCGGTCGAGACACTCTTCCAGCGTGTGGATGTACTGCAGCAGCTCCACCGGCTTCTCGTTGCCGATGTTGTAGATGCGGTAGGGCGCGACGCCGCTGCTGCCCGGGTCGGGGCGATCGCCCGACCACTGTTCGTTCCTGCCGGGCAGCTGATCGAGCGTGCGCAGGATCCCCTCGACGATGTCGTCCACGTAGGTGAAGCTGCGCTTGTGGTGCCCGTGATTGAACACCCGGATCGGCTCGCCCGCCAGGATGGCCTTGGTGAACAGGAACAGCGCCATGTCGGGTCGGCCCCAGGGGCCGTACACCGTGAAAAAGCGCAGGCCGGTGCAGGGCAGGCCATAGAGATGCGCGTAGCTGTGCGCCATCTGCTCATTGGCTTTCTTCGACGCGGCATACAGGGTCAGCGGGTGCTCGGTCGGCTGATGCTCGGAAAACGGCATCCGCGTGTCGGCGCCATAGACCGAACTGGTCGACGCGAACACGAGATGTTCCACGTCGTGATGGCGGCAGCCCTCCAGTACATGCAGAAAGCCGGTGACATTGCTGGACATGTACACGTGCGGATTGGTGGCGGCGTAACGTACGCCTGCCTGTGCCGCAAGGTTGACGACGCGTTGCGGGCGATAGGTGGCGAAGACTTCTTCCACCGCGTCGCGGTCGGCGAGATCGGCGTGGATATGGGTGTAGCCCGGGTCGTCCGCGAAGCGTCGCAGACGTGCCTTCTTCAGCCCCACGTCGTAGTAATCCGACAGGTTGTCCAGCCCGATCACCTCGTTGCCCCGCGCGAGCAGCCGCAGGGCGAGGTGGGAGCCGATGAAGCCCGCGGTGCCGGTGACGAGGACTCTCATGGATGCCGTCTCGCGGTCACAGGCGCCCGTCCACCGCTTCCCGCGGCAGTACGTACTTGACGTCGTAAACGACGGAGGCCGGCTTGCCGAACGCGCGGATGCCTTCCGCGCCCCATGCGATGAATTCCTTATGGCCCACCGCGACCAGGACGGCGTCGTAGCTGCCGGCCTCAGGTACCTCGACCGGGGTGATTCCGTATTCGTGCCGCGCTTCGCTGGCCCGCACCCAGGGATCGTGTACGTCGACATGCACGCCGTAGCCATCGAGGGCGCCTACGATATCGACCACGCGTGTGTTGCGCAGGTCGGGGCAGTTTTCCTTGAAGGCGAGGCCCAGGATCAGCACACGCGCCTGCACGGGGTTGATGCCCTTGCGAACCATCAGACGGACCAGCTCGCTGGCGATATACGGACCCATGCCGTCGTTGGTGCGGCGACCTGCCAGGATCACGTCGGGGTGGTGGCCGACCTGCTGCGCCTTGTGGGTCAGGTAATAAGGATCGACGCTGATGCAGTGCCCGCCGACCAGGCCGGGGCGAAACGGCAGAAAATTCCACTTGGTGCCGGCCGCTTCGAGGACTTCGAGCGTGTCGATACCCAGTTTGTTGAACAGGATGGCCAGGTCGTTGACCAGGGCGATATTCAGATCGCGCTGGGTGTTTTCGATGACCTTGGCGGCTTCGGCGACTTTGAGCGAACTCGCGCGGTGCGTGCCGGCGGTGATGACCGAACGGTATAGCGCGTCGACGGTATCGGCGGTTTCCGGCGTCGAACCCGACGTGACTTTGAGAATACTGGTCACTCGGTGTGTCTTGTCACCCGGATTGATACGTTCCGGGCTGTATCCGACGAAGAAGTCCTTGTTGAAGACGAGGCCCGACACGGCGGCGAGAATGGGGACGCAGATCTCTTCCGTGCAGCCGGGATACACCGTGGACTCGTAGACAACGATGTCGCCGCGCTTGAGAACTTTGCCCAATGTTTCGCTGGCACGACGCAGTGGTGCGAGGTCGGGGCGACGCGCGTCGTCGATCGGCGTCGGGACGGTCACGATGTAGATGTCGCAATCGGCCAGTTCATCCAGCGCGTCCGAGAAGCGCAGGCGCTTCGAGGCCGCCAGTTCGCCCGCGTCGACTTCCAGCGTGACGTCGCAACCGGCGCGCAGTTCATCGATGCGGCGGGAATGTATGTCGAAACCGAGGGTTGCGTATTGCTTGCCGAATTCGACTGCCAGGGGGAGACCGACGTAGCCGAGGCCGACCACGCCGATGCGGGCGGTAGCCAGCGCGCGTGGTGGCGCGGTCTCGGCTTCGGAATAGGGACGAGCTTCGGCCGACGCCTCGTGTACGGCGCTACCGGCCTGTCTGCGGCTAACGATGTCCATACGCGTCCTTCCCCTGATGGCCCGGAAACCCCGTGAAACGAGGCCAGAGAAGGTTAGCAACGCGCCTTCGCCTTGCCTGTATGGCTTACGTGGGTGGACGAATGGCCGATGGCACCATGCCTGAACGTAGGGCTAGCGCGACATCGATTGACGTGTGAAGCAAGCGTTTACAAGGCTCGGTCGCCGCGATATCTTGCCGTCGGTCCCACTACGTATCGGTGGGCGTATGACTACAAGCCTCTCCCCATCTGGTCCACTCATGTCCGCGCGAAGCTATCTGGGCTCGGTGCGCGTGGCCTTACTGGACGACCATGCGCTCGTCCTCAAAGGGCTGGTCGCGCAACTGGAGACGTCCCCCTCCATCGTGATTCTCGGCAGCTTTTCGAGCAGCCGGCCTTTCCGTGCCTTGCTGGCCGAGACGCCCGCTGACGTCGTGCTGCTCGATTATTCGCTGGCTTTCGACGACCTCGATGGTGTCGCGTTGATCCGGCTGCTGCGCAAGGCGTACCCGCGCATGAAGATTCTCATCGTCTCGGCGCATGACGAAGGCCTGATCGTGCGCAACCTGCTTCAGGCCGGCGCGGATGGCTTCGTGGCGAAAAGCCAGGATCCCTCGGAGATCATCCATGCGATCGACGTGGTGATGACCGGCGGCGTCTACCGGCCTCCGCAGCGTGTCGGCATACCGGGCGAGGGCGCCGCGGGAAGCAAGACAGGGAAGCAGCTGTCGCTGCGCGAGTGGGAAGTGGTCCGCTGCCTGCTCGACGGACTGGGCGTGACGCAGATCGCGGTGAAGTTCGGCCGTAGCATGAAGACCATCAGCGCACAGAAGTCGGCGGCGTACCAGAAACTAGGCGTCCGCTCGGACAGTGAGTTTCACAGCCTGAAGGAACACATCCGCGCGCTGGCGAACCAGCCGCCGTGATGCGCCGTTTCGCATGGATGCTGGTTGGCTGCATGGTCGCAGCGGTGGCGGTCGCCCAGGACGTGCCGGACGAGGAGACGCGCGCGCGCTGGGTGAAAGCGCACCCCGTGCTGCGTATCGCCCTGGATCCTCAGCAGGGCGCCGAGATCGGTGCCGGCAAAGCGAACCCCCTGGTGACGGAGTACCTCGCGCTTGCGGCGCGTAAGGCGGGCATGCGCTTCGAGGCGGTACGCACGCGCTCCTGGGCGGAGTCGGTCGCCGCCTTCCGGGCGCATCGGGTCGATGTGCTTCCGTCCACCGCCGATCGTATGCTGACCGCCGATCTGGGCAGCTCGGCGCTGCTGTCGTCGCCTTTCTATGTTGGCCGTACGCTGATCGTGACGCGGACGGTCGGACCCGCCGAAATGGACCTCTGGCATCTGCAGGGGCGCACGGTGGCCTTCAAGGGCGGAGGCCAGTACGAGGCGTGGCTCGAGCGCGAGCATCCCTCCATCACCCGACTTCCCCTGGCCGATATCCATCAGGTGCTGGCCGCCGTCGAGAGCGGCGTGGCCGACGCGGCGATCGGTGTGGACGTGGCCTACTACCCGATCGTGCGCCGCGATTACGCCATGAGCCTTCGCGTGGCGGGGACGGTGCCGGACATGGCGGTGTCGGTCCGCGTCGCCGTCCAGCGCGACGAGCCCGAGCTGCTCGCCATTCTGGAGCAGAGCATGCGCGGGCTGTCCTCGGCGGACAACATGGCGGTGATCGAGCGGTGGCTCGAGACGGCGTATCTGCGTCAGCCTACCGTGTCGCAGGTACTCTCGGCGTTTCGCGGCGAGCTGGGTCTGGGTGTCGCACTGATAGCCGCGCTGGTCTTCGCGCTATGGCAGATGCGCCGTGCGCAGCTGGCGTCCCGTCGCGGCGAGCAGCAGAAGACCATGCTGCTGGCGGTGATGAGTCATGAAGTGCGCAACGCGGTCAATGCGGTCACGTCGTCGATCGACCTCATGGCACGCGAACCTCAGGATGGTCCCCAGCGTGACCTCATGGCGATCGCACAGGTCAGCAGCCGGAACCTGCAGAACCTTCTGAAGAGTGCCCTCGATTACACGCGCTCGGAAGTTGAGGGTTTCACCCCTGACCCGGTGCCCTGCGACGTGCAGGCGATCGCGCGTGACGCGATCGAGGCACAGCGTCTGGCGATCGAGGCCAAGGGCCTCGCGGTGCGTCTGGATCTGCCGATGGGGCCCTTGCCGTGGCTGCTGGTCGACGAAGTCCGGGTCAGGCAGCTTCTGGAAAACCTGTTCGCCAACGCGGTGAAGTTCACCGAGCGCGGCCACGTGGGAATCGCTCTCTGGCAGGGTGCCGGTGAAAACGAAGACGGGGTGCGTCGCCTGCTGATCGAGGTATTCGACACGGGTATCGGTGTCCCCGCGAACCGGCAGCGTCAGCTGTTCAAGCCGTTCGCCCAGGCGCGTGGGCGTCTCGACGTCCGTCTTGGCGGCAGTGGCCTCGGCCTGGCGATCTGCAGGGATATCGCGACCAACCTGGGTGGCACCCTCGAATTCAACAGCGAGGCGGGCGTGGGTACGGCCGTCCGCGTCACCTTGCCGACGAGTCTGGTGCCCCGCACGACCTCGTCGCCACCGTCGCCAGCCGCCGACACGTCGATGTGCGGTGAACCGGGCGGCATCGTGCTGCTGGTCGAGGATCACCCGGCCAACCGGCAGATCATCGTTGCCCAGCTCAAGTTCCTCGGTTACGCCACCGAAGCCGTGGATCATGGCCAGGCGGCCATCGACCGTTTCGTGCCCGGGCGCTTCGTGGGCGTTCTCCTGGACTGTGAGTTGCCCGACATGCAGGGTTACGACATCGCTTCCGAATTGCGCGCGCGCGAGGCCGAGGCTCGCGTCACTCCCACTCGTTTTATCGCCATTTCGGCCAATCAGGGCAGCGATCATGTGCGCCGCTGCGCGGAGAGCGGTATCGACATCGTGCTGGGAAAGCCGCTTTCGCTGGATGCGCTGAAGTCGGCGCTGGCCGGTCCCGTCTCGCCCATGGCGGAGCAGGCGGTTTCGCCCACGCCCGCCATGCAGGCCGCCTTTCGTGAGGAGACCCGGCACGATCTTGCGCTGACCTGCGATGCGCTCGAGCGGGGCGACTTCGCGCGAGCGCTGCATCACGTCCATCGCGTGAAAGGGGCCGCGCTGGTCTGCGGCATGGTGGCGATCGCGGACATTGCCGAGGGGCTGGAAGAGTCGCTGGGGGCGGGTGGGGGCCTTGCCGATGCGGAGCCCTTCATGGAAGCCATCGCGCGGCACCTCGACGGTGACTGAGCCGCCACCACGCCCTTTAAACGTCTCATCGCGTACCAATGTGTGTCTGTGACTTTCCTCGTCCCACTCATGGAGTCATACGATGACAACCCCCAACGCAGCAGCAAGCGGCACGTTCAGCATCGGCGGTGATCTCGAGGTCAATCGCCTCGGTTTCGGCGCCATGCGTATCACCGGCAAGGGCATCTGGGGCGACCCGGCCGATCCCGTCAAGGCGCGGGCCACGCTGGCGAAGCTTCCCGAACTCGGGGTCAACCTCATCGACACGGCGGACAGCTACGGCCCCTACGTCAGCGAGGATCTGATTCGCGAGGTGCTGCACCCGTACAAAGGCCTCGTTATCGCGACCAAGGGCGGCCTTACGCGTCACGGTCCCAACGTCTGGCCCCCGCTGGGCCGACCGGAATATCTGCGCCAGTGCGTTCTGATGAGCCTGCGCCGTCTCGGCGTCGAACGCATCGACCTGTGGCAGCTGCATCGCATCGACGCGAAAGTGCCGCGCGATGAGCAGTTCGGCGTGATCAGGGACATGCAGAACGAAGGGCTGATCCGCCACGTCGGCCTGTCCGAGGTCAACGTCGAGGAAATCGAAGCCGCCTCGAAATTCTTCAAGGTCGCGACGGTGCAGAACCTCTACAACCTCGGTAACCGCCAGAGCGAAGCGGTGCTCGACTACGCGGAGAAAAACGGCATCGGTTTCATTCCGTGGTACCCGCTGGCGGCGGGTGAGCTGGCGAAAGAGGGCTCGCTGCTGTCGAAGATCGCGAAGAAGCTCGGCGCGACGGACGGCCAGGTGGCTATCGCGTGGCTGTTGAAGCGTTCAAAGGTGATGTTGCCGATCCCGGGTACCGGCGATCCGGGCCACCTCGAGGAGAACGTCAAGGGTGCGAGCATCGAGCTGTCGCAGGAAGACTTCGAGGCGCTCGAGCACGCGGTGAAGTGACGTGCTTCGGGTGAGTTGAGGGATCCGGCCACCGCCAGCAGGACTGGCTTCCACCCAGGCCGCCCGGCCCAGGTGGAAGTCGGCTCCGCCAGCGGAGCCCGCTGGCCTCAGTGCAACTTCACCGGCGGCAGCGTCGTGTTCCGCAGCCAGTCCGCCAGCCACAGTGCCGTCGCACGGGGCCAGCCGTGCAGCGTCGCGCGATGCCTCTGCTGCAGTGACACGTACACCAGCTTCGCCAGCCAGCCGCGCATCGGGATCACCGACTTATGGCGGCCCGACGGCAATTCGCCGGTCGCCTGGCGTACGCCCAGGGAGACGAGCGTTCCCTTCGAATGGAAGGCGAACGCTGCGGGCGTTTCGCCTCGCGACACCTTGATCAGCGCGTCCGACAGATACGTCGCCTGCTGATGCGCGGCCTGTGCCGTCGGCGGCACGCTGCCTCCGTCGGGCGTGGCGGTGAACGCGCAGTCGCCGAGAGCGTAGATACCCTCGACGCCCTTCGCCGCGAGGTGCTCATCGACGACGATGCGCCGGTCGCGCGACAGCTCGAAATGGCCGAGGCCCTTCACCATGTCATGCCCGGTGACGCCCGCGGCCCAGACCTTGATGTCGCAGGGAATGACGCTGCCATCGGACAGGTGGAAAGCGTCGGACTCGACGGCGTTGACGCCGACGCCAAGGCGCAGGTTGACCTTCATGCGCTCCAGGATCTGCTGCGCGGACGCCGACGTGTCCGGATCCACGGCGGGCAGCACGCGTGGCGCCATATCCATCAGGGTGACGTCGAGTTTCGCGGCGGAATCCAGGCCGCCATAGCGATGCATGTCGTTGAAGGCGTGGTGCAGCTCGGCCGCGAGCTCGACACCGGTGGCGCCCGCGCCGACGATGCCGACGCGGATGCGCTTTTCCGGGTCGCCTGCGCTGCGCAGCGCGAGGGCCAGGATCTTACGGCGTAACGCGATGGCCTGGGCCGGGCTGTCGAGCATGTCGCAGTTCTCGAGCACGCCGGGCGTGCCGAAGTCGTTCACGCGGCTGCCGAACGCCAGCACCAGGGTGTCGTAGGTCAGGCTCCGCGGTGGCAGGATCAGCTCGTCCGTGTTGGGCAGGTGCACCGCTTCGAGGTCGATCGTTTTTTCCACGGCGTTCAGGCCCAGCAGGGCCCCTGGCTCGAAGCGATAACCATGCGCCTGCGCGTGCGCAAGAAAGGGCACCGCCTCTTCGCCGTCGCCCAGCAGGCCGGCGGCAAGCTCGTGCAGTCGCGGCTTCCAGAAATGGCTGGAATCGCGGTCGACGAGCGCGACATCGAAGGCCTGGCTCTTGCCCAGCCGGGTGGCCAGTTCGATGCCGGCGGCGCCGCCGCCGACGATCACGACGCGATGTGCGCCCGGCCGCTTGGTTGAGTTCATTGCGAAGTCTCCGTATCAGTCTGAAACGAGCATACCCAGCGTATCGTTCGCGGCTTGCGAAGACCCACCGTGTCGTGTAAACAAAGCGCATGTCCCCGCGCATCCTTCTCCGACGACGAATCGCCCAGCTCGCACTGAGCTGAGCCGACGGCGCGCCTTGCGCCGCCTTTCATCGTCCCTGGAGAAACCCATGTGCCTGTCCCCAGCGTCGCGGATCGACGTCCTGCTTACCGCTGCCTTCCTGTCGCTCGACCTGCCTGTGGCTCTCGCCAGGGCGGTGCCTGCCACACGCCCGGACCTCGGCGATTTTCAGTGCAACGGCGCGCTTGCTGCCGCGGCGCTCGTCGGCCGGACGGGGCGCGCCATCGCGGAAGACATCGCCGCGTACCTGCGCCAGGAACCGGCTTTTGCCGAGGTTAGCGTTGCCGGTCCGGGTTTCATCAACCTGCGGCTATCCGCCGCGTTCATCGCGCAGGGTCTTGACGCCGTGGCCGCGGATGACCGGCTGGGTATTCCGGATGAAGGCCGTGCGCGGCGTGTCGTGCTCGACTTCGGTGGTCCCAACGTCGCAAAACCGCTGCACGTAGGGCATTTGCGCTCCCTCGTGCTTGGCGAGAGCCTGCGGCGGATTCATGCGGCACTGGGCTGGTCGACGCATGCGGATGCGCATCTCGGTGACTGGGGCTTGCAGATGGGCATGTTGAGCGCGGCGATACGCCGCACGGACCCGACCCTGGCGTTCTTCGATTCCGAGGCGGTGGTACCGTTTCCCGAGACCGCGCCGGTCACGCTCCGTGAACTCGAACGGCTCTATCCCGAAGCCGCCGCAGCGTGCCGGGAGGACCCTGGCCGTATGGCTGAAGCCCGCGCGGATACGGCGGCCTTGCAGGCGGCCGACCCGGGACTCACGGCGTTATGGCGTTCGTTGCGTGCGCTTAGCCTGAGCTCTCAGGCAGCCGACTTCGAGCGGCTGGGCGTGCGCTTCGACGCTCTGGATGGCGAGAGCGACGTGCGGGACGCGATCGCGCCGCTGGTCGCCCGGCTGCGGGCGTGCGGTGTCGCGACAGCAAGTGAGGGCGCCGTAGTCATTGAAGTCGCCGAGCCCACGGACAGCTCACCGGTGCCGCCGTTGCTGCTGGCAAAGAGCGACGGCGCCGCCCTTTATGCGACGACCGATCTGGCAACGCTCGAGGCTCGTGCGTCGGTGCCCGGGTTGGCGCGTGTCGTATACGTCGTCGATCAACGGCAGGCACTGCATTTCGAGCAGGTCTTCCGCGCGGCACGCAAGGCGGGCATCGCGCACGATGTCGAACTGGTGCACGCCGGTTTCGGCACGGTGAACGGGCCTGACGGTAAACCCTTCAAAACGCGCTCGGGCGGCGTGGCGCGGTTGGCCGATCTGCTGGACGACGCCGTCGCCCGCGCCGCGGAGCGCCTTTCCTCTTCCGGCTACGGCATGGACCTGGACGGTGCGCAACGCGAGGCCCTCACGCGCCAGGTGGGCGTCGCCGCCGTGAAGTTCGCCGATCTGTCGGGGGATCGTCTCTCGGGGTATGTCTTCGACCCCGCGCGCATGGTCGCGTTCGAGGGGCGCACGGGTCCGTACCTGCAATACGCCTGCGTGCGCCTGCGGTCGTTGCTCGCCAGGGCCGCCGGTGAGGTCGTGGGGCCCGCGCAGGCGTCGGCGCCGGTGGAGCGCGACCTCGCGCTGCATTGCCTGTCATTCGGTGACACGGTGTCGGAAGCCGCGCGGCTCTACCAGCCCGGTGTACTAGCGGCCTACGCGTATACGCTCGCCCAGCACTTCAGCCGCTTCTACGGCGAGTGTCCGGTGCGGTCGGAGCCGGATCCCGCCGTGCGTGCTGCCCGGCTGGCACTCTGCGCGCTGACCGAGCGCGTGCTCACCCGCTGCCTCGACCTGCTGGGTATCGACGTGCCGCTGCGGATGTAGGAGGACCTATCGTCGCAGGCACCGCGCATCCGGCCTCCCCACACGCGCGCGCCTGTTACCGTCCGTTCGACCTATCGCATCGGGGTAACTGAGATGACCGAGTTGCACGACGTCGCCACGCGCCACGGCTGCGTGGCCTGTGGGCTACACGACGTCTGCCTGCCCGCCGGTATCGAGGGCGAGGCGCTCGCGCGCGTCGACCGCATGACCCGGGACCGCCGCACGCTGGTCCGGGGCGAGCCGCTGTTTCGTCAGGGCGAGGTGTTCCACTCGCTTTACGTCCTCCGGTCGGGCGCGACGCGCAGCACCATCGCCGATGCCGAAGGCGTGCATCAGGTCATCGGCTTCGGGTCGCCGGGCGATATTCTTGGCGTGGACGGGTTGCTCGACGAGGCGTACCGCACCGAGGCGATCGCGCTGGAGCGCAGCACGCTGTGCGAGGTACCGTTCGCCCGGATGGAAGCGGCTCTGACCGAAGTGCCGTCGTTGCACCGGCGCATGTTGCGCGTACTCAGCGGCGAGGTCGCCGCCGATCAGGATCATCTCGTGGCGATGGGACGTCAGTCGGCTGTCGAACGCGTCGCCTTGTTCGTGCACGGTCTGGTCGAGAAGCAGGGCAGGTTGTCGCGGCAGGGCGACTGGTTACGGCTGTCGATGTCGCGTGCGGACATCGCCAATTACCTCGGTCTTGCGGTGGAAACCGTAAGTCGTGCGTTGGGGCGCATGGAGGAGACGGGTATGCTGCAGGCCAGTGGTCGCACGCTGCGCATCCTCGACCGCGCGATGCTGTCGGCGATGGTTTCCGCGGCGCCCTTGCGATCGCAGGAAAAACTGACCGCGATCAGGAAACGCGCGGCAATGAATTCCTAACCTTTGTCTGCCGACCGGTTGCGGTCGGGACAGAATGAAGGAGTTTTCCGTGCGTAACCTGAAGAACGTCGCCATCGCCGGCCTGCTGTGCATGGCTCCCGTCACCGGTGCGATCGCCCAGTCCGTCGATAATCCCTGGATCCTGCACATTGGAGCCCATGTCGTCGACCCGCGCTCCGACAACGGCCACCTCGCGGGCATGAAGGCCAGCGTCGGCAGCAGCACGCGTCCGACGCTGAGCCTCGAATACCTGTTCACTCCCGAATGGAGCGTCGACGTGCTCGCTGCCGTGCCGTTCCAGCACAGCGTCCGCCTCAGCGGCCAGCGCGCCGCCACCGTGAAGCAGTTGCCGCCGACGGTCGGCGTAAACTATCACTTTCTCGCGGGTCGCCCGGTGTCGCCCTTCGTCGGCGTCGGCGTGAACTACACGCGCTTCTTCGACACGAAGGGTCGCGGCGCCTTGCAGGGCGCCAACGTCGACCTCGACAGCAGCTGGGGCATCGCGTGGCACGGTGGCGTCGATATCACGCTGGACCCGCGCTGGACTCTGACGCTCGACGCCCGTTACATGGACATCGATTCAAAGGTGAAGGTCGGCGGGGCCTCGGTGGGTACCGCGCATATCGACCCGTGGGTGTATGGCTTCAGCTTTGGGTATCACTTCTGACGGCAAGATCCGGATGGCTGGCGAGTCCAGGCCGCGAGCACCATGGATTCATTCCCACACCGGAGTGAATCCATGTCGTTTCGAATCAGTGGTCTCGATCCCGCACCTTTCCAGTCCCTCTACGGCCTTGATGACCGATCACTCGAGGCGCGCAACGCCTTACGCGTTATTGCCGGCGATGACACCGGGTACCCTGAACGCATCGAACTTCGCGCCGCGCGCAAGGGCGAGGCGCTGATCCTCCTGAACTACGTTCACCAGCCCGCGCCGGGGCCTTATCGCGCGAGCCATGCCATCTTCGTCCGTGAGGGCGCGACGGTCGCTCATGACGCCGTGGACGAGGTTCCCGACGTGATCCGCACGCGGCATATTTCCTTGCGCGCCTTCGACGAACGAGGGCATATCGCCGATGCGCTTCTCGTACCGGGTACCGCGGTTGAAGAGGCGGTGGAACGCCTCTTCAACCGCGGCGCGGTGCGCTACATCCATGCGCATTACGCGGCTTACGGGTGCTATGCCGCGCGGATCGACCGCGTCGGATAAGCGAAGATCAGAGCTTGTAGTTGAGCCCGAACATCACCGTCCGCCCGTACGTATCGAACTCCAGCGGGCGTGCGACCTTCACGTTGTTCGGCAACGCGGCTATCTGCTGCGTCTTCATCGGCGAATCGGTCAGGTTGTTGACCTGAAGAAGAATCGACAGCCCGTTCCATGTGCCATGGTCGAAGGCGTAGCCGAGCTGCAGGTCAGTCTGCTTGTCCGCCAGCACCTGGGTGTATCCCAGCTGGTCGAAGAGGGCGACGGCCTCACCGGTGAAGGACGAGCGGTAACGTTCCGCCACGCGTACCGACCAGCCGTACTTCTCGTAGTACAGGGCGAGGTTGGCGACTTTGCGGGACAAACCGGGCAGGGTCGACGGGCTGCCCGGGATGCTCGACACGGCGCTGACCGGCAGGGTGCTGTTGGTCAGCGAGAAATTGGCCTGCACGCCGAAGCCGTCGAGAGCCTGGGTGACGAGACCGCCTTCCAGCGACCCGGACAATTCCAGGCCCTGCATCTTGCCGCCGGTGCCATTTTCCGGGCGTGTGAACGAGCCGATGGTGCTGGTCGGCGTGAGTGTCGGGTTGTCGTTGACGTAACGCGAGAAGTCGTAATCCAGCGTGGTCTGGTTGTAGATGTAATTCAGCAGATTCTTGTTGAACACCGCGGCGGCGACGTAGCTCGCCGTGCCGAAGTATTTTTCCCATGACAGATCCGCACCCACGGCGATATACGGCTTGAGCTTCGGGTTGCCGCCGCTGCCGGACCAGAGCACCTGACCCGCGCCCGGACCGTCGAGGACTTCCGCAACGCCCGCCGAGGTGGCGACCTTTTCGTCGTCGATGCGTCCGCGCGCCATGGTCTTGGCCAGGCCGAAACGCAGGAACTGCTTGTCGGCGATCTCGGCGGCGAGGTTGAGGCTGGGCAGGATCTTGCTGTACTTCGCGCCATCGGAGATGCGCCCCACGAGCGCGTCACCATTCGTCTGCAGGGCCTCTGACGACTGGTCCGTCTTCACCCCTTGCACGCCGACGTTGCCACGCAGCGGGATATCGCCCAGATGCGTGTCGATGTTGAACTTGACGTAGGCGACAGGGACTTTCTCCTCGACCGAATAGTTGCGACTCCAGTCCGATTGACCGTTGCGCTGGGTCTTGTAGTACTGGCTGTTGAGGGCCTGCAATACGTCGTAGTTGACGACGCCGGGAAAGCCGCCATAGCTGAGATCGGTGATGCCGCTGAGCGCGGACGGATCGATGGGAGCCGCGAAACCGGGCACGTAATCGGCCGACGTCGATCCGTTACCGTTGAGCCAGGCAAAGTACACGTCGGCCTGCTTGGTCTTCTTGCGGTCGGAGTAGTTCACGCCGATGTTGACGTCGCTGAAGATCCAGCCCACGGGATGGCTCACCTCGAGGCGGAACGCCTTGATCGTGTCCTTCTGCTTGTCGAATTCTTCGCGGCCGTCATAGCCGTAGTTGTTGGGATCGGTGAAGAACATCGCCGAGGGATCGGCGAAATTCACCCCGGGACGGAAATCCGGAAAGTGCTCGTGGATCGGCGTCGCGAAATCGGTCGACGATGTCGCCTGATCCGGAAGGCCGGCGAACAGGTAGGCGTCGTGCAGGTCCTTCTTCGCGCTGGAATAAGACAGATCGGCCGTGAGGGCCCAGCCGTTGCCGAAGTCGTACTGGTTGTTCCAGCCCGCGGAGAAGAGCTTGTCGTGTTCTTTCGTGTAGTCGTTCTGCAGGATCGACTTGAGGCCGTCGATGTGGCCGGTAGTAACGATCGGATAGGGCAGTGCGGGGACCACGCCCACGTTCGAATACGAGACGTTGTCGTAAGGGCTGCTCGACCACTGCGCACCATTGAGGTACGTCTTCTGATTGAACGTCGAGTAGTACAGATCGAGCGTGGAGTGATAGTGGTCGTCCGGAGCCCACTCGAGCACGGTCATCAGGCCGTTACGCAGCTGGTTCTCCGATTTTGCACGCAACTGCGCGCCTTCCTGAGAAAGCACGTTGTCCGGCAAGCCTGGTGTATGCGGCGCGCCCCAGTTGTTCTCCGCGCCCTGCGATCCATTGTTGAGACTCCACCACCACGCCTGATACTGCTTTTCCTGTACGGGCGAATCCAGCTGCGCGAAGCCGACCGCCAGTCCCAGCGTGTGGTCGAAGTACTGGTCGATATACGAGAAGCTGACGCGATGACCCGCATCGCCCACGCCGGAGCCGTGATTGAGGCTGCCGTTGGAATTGGTCTCCCCGCGCACGTTGGCGGCGAACGTCCGCTTCGGCAGATCCAGCGGCTTGATCGTGTGCAGATCGACGGTGCCGGAGAGGCCCTGGCCGATGAGGCTCGCATCCGGTGTCTTGTAGACGGCGGCGCCGCTGATCAGTTCGGACGGATACTGGTCGAAATCGACACCACGGTTTTCGCCGATCGTCGCCTGCTCGCGGCCGTTCAGCGTGGTGCCGGCGAAGTCGGGCGACAGGCCGCGAATGGAGATCTGGTTCGCGCGCCCATCGACACGCTGCGTCGCAAGGCCGGACAGGCGCGCCAGACTCTCGGCGATGCTGCTGTCGGGAAGCTTGCCGATGTCCTCGGCGGAGATCGCCTCGATGATGTTGTCCGAATTGAGCTTGGCCTTGAGTGCGCTCTGGATGCTGCCCTGAATACCCGTAACGACCACCGCGTCGAGGTTGCTTGCGGCATCCGGATTGGCGGCGCGTTTTTCCTTCTCGCTCTGCGGAGCCTGCGCGGCGGTAGCCGGCGTGGCTGCCGGCTTCGTGGCGGCCTTCACGGCCGGCTTCGCCGTATCCTGCGCCGTGGGCGTTTGCTCCTGGGCGGTGACGACGCCGCCGCACAGCAGCGAGAGCGCGGCGGCGCATGCGACGGCCAATGGCCGGCGTGGGGTGGCGGGCACGACACGGCCCTGCGTCTGTCGACGATTCATCGAGATCCCTGCGATTACGTTGAGTGAGCGGCGCACCCCTGTTCACGCCGCCGCGCGAGAATGCGCGCCCCTTGCGTCGGTGTCATCGTGCGTCGCAGCAGAATCCTGCGGCCTGGTTCATCCGGGCGCAAAGTCTCGTGGTGCGTTGCAATAGGCGGACGTCTATGCATTTTTGGCCGTTGACGCCCTTTTTACAGTGCGCTATATGTTGCTCCACGCGGTGCGTTCGACGAACGTCATACCGCGTATTCCTCCGGCATCCTTGGGGTATGCCGGCACGCAGCTCGCGATGAATGACGGACAGACCGCTACGATGCGTCGCCCCGATTCCAATCAGAACGCCAGCTGCGCCTTCGCAGGTCGTCCGTTCGTGCATGTGAGGGCCGATGGCCTTCCGATCCTCGCGCGAAACAAACTCAGCGCCCTGCGTTCCCGCGGCAAGTGTGTCGCCGGCTACTCGCCCCCGCAAACCTCCCTCTGATCGTCCGACCAAACTGATCGGCACGTTCACCCGTCCGTCGTGATGTCGACGCATGCCCGCTGACGCGAGCGTGCACGAGCCTCCATGTCCGGACCGCGCGACGAACCCGCTGGTCAGCCTTTTTTCAGAGCACTTTCGGGGTGGGGGTGGATCGTGGGTATCGATAAGGTTTTCAACAAGAAGTGTCTGGTCGTGGCCGTGTGTGCGGTATTGGCCAATGGGGCGTTTGCGCAGGACGCTGCGCCAGCGCCGTCAACGCCGCCGCCGGTCAAAGCGGCTACGGATACAAAGGACCCGGCCGCCAAGCCGGACAAGGCCGTGCAGATGAAGGCGCTCAGCGTCGTGGCCAACCGCTACGACGCGACCAACATGCGCATGGATTCCATCAACACGGTGGACGTGTTGTCGGCAGCCGACCTGCAGCACACCGCCGTGCACAACGTGGCGGAGGCACTGGGCCTGATGTCCGGCGTCAACGTAACGACTACGGGCTCCGGCTATTTCGGCGGCATCGACGGCGCGGCGCGCGGCGAGGGCATGTTCACCTCGGTGCGTGGCCTGCCGTCCGAGTACAACGTCAATCTGGTGAACGGCAGCAACGTGGCCCAGGGCATGCCATATAGCCGCAGCGTACAGCTGAGCCTGCTGCCACCGTCGGGCTTGCAGACCATCGTACTCAACAAGACCTCGACCGCCGACATGGACGGCGACGCGATCGGCGGGACGATCGACTTTCGCACGCCGAGCGCCTTCGATTTCAGGAAGGATTTCAGCGGCAGCGTCACCGCCAGCGGACGCGTGGAAAGCCGTGCGCGCGACTACGGCGGCAGCGGCCTCGGCAGCGGTCTGGCCGGGGAACTGCAAGGCAAGTTCGGTGCCGAGAAACAGTTCGGCATTTACGTAAGCGGCTATTACGACTACCGCAACATCGCCAACAGCGAGATCGGTGCGGCGGAAAGTGCGTCCAACGACGGTTCCTGGGCATTTCTTCACGCGACCGCGGAAGGCGACAGCGCGCCCGGGTACGACCCCGCTCACAACCTGACCAGCCTCGGCAGCAACGTCGGCATCGCGTCGGGGTTCGAGCGCCGCTACGGCGGCAATATCTCGTTCGACTGGAACGTGGACCCGACGCTCAAAGCCTATGCGCGAATGACTTACGCGTATGCGCTGACCGAGCAGAACACCACGTATAACCAGCTTTTGCCGCAGGACGTGACGTACGTACCGACCTCCACGCCAGGCGTGTACACGCCGAACATCGGGCGCATCGCCAACCGCTTCTGGTTCGAGACCAACCCGGAGCGGGCAGACCTGGCCACGATCCAGTTCGGTGCGGACAAGACCGCCGGCGGATGGACGATTTCGCCCAACGTCTTCTGGAGCATCGGCCGCAACGACCGACCCGAACACGTCGAGATCGACGGGCGCGAGGACAAGTATTCGCAGGACAACTTCGCGTATAACCGCAGTTCGCTGCTGAGCTACGGCGGCAACGGCTTCCCGTACCCCGTGCTGACGCCGGGTTTGCAGAACTCCGTCAACAACGTGCAGAACATGTACGCCAACGATTATGGCGAGGTCACCGACATCCGCTCCGGCCAGAAGCGCGGCGGCGCCAAACTCGATCTGCGCTATGACTTCGACAGCGGCGTGCTGCAGTCGGTCAAGTTCGGCGTGAAGTACAGCGACAGTTCGCGCGAGTTTACCAACCGCGACTGGTCGACCGGTGGCATCAACGATGGCACCACGACCCTCGACGACCTCGGCATCTTCAAGGGCTATTACAATCAGATTTTCCCTGGCAAATTCGACTGGCGGACGCCGGAAGTCAGTCGTGCCGCGGTCGCCGCGCTCATCGCGGCCCACGTCCAGCCGTCGGATCTGGATACCTGCGGCAAGCTGGACTTCAACAACTACAACTGCGACACCATGCGCGGCACGGAAGCGGTCAGTGCCGCGTACGGCATGGCCACGTTCCAGAGCGGTCCGTGGGAGATCATTCCCGGTGTGCGCTTCGAGCACACCTCCATCCACAACACGTTCTGGACGACGCCGACCGATGCCGACGGCAACGAGGCGCCGGGCTACTTCTCCAATAACCGGACCATCTACAACGAGCCGCTCGGCAGCCTGTTCATCAATTTCCGCCCGGACGGCAACATCGTGTATCGCGGCGCGATCTGGCAGAGCTACACGCGACCGGCCTTCGTGCAGCTGGGCGGCGGTTCGCAGATCAGTGTGTCCGATGGCGTGACGACGATCACCAGCGGCAACCCGAACCTGAGCCCGATCAAGGCCACCAATGTGGATCTGGGCGCCGAGTGGACGACGCAGAGCGGCGGTTACGTGTCCCTGGCCAGCTACTACAAGAAGCTGCGCAACTACATCTACGACAGCGGCGGCGGCCAGGCCAATCCGAACACGTCCGGTGTGGGTACCGTCCTCACCAAGACGCCGACCAACGGCGGGGACGGGCATGTCTACGGTCTCGAAGCCACGTACAGGCAGAAGTTCCAGAACCTGCCTGAGCCCTTCGATGGCCTGGGCTTCAGCGTCAACGCCACGCGGCAGAATTCGAAGGTCGACCTGGGCCGCGACGGCTTCGAGAACGAAAGGCTGCAGTCGGCTCCACAGCGCATGGCCAACGCCGAGCTGTTCTACGAGAAGGCCGGTTTCTCGCTCAACCTCAGCTACCACTACACGGGCTCCTACCTGTCGACCTACGACTTCCTCAATCAGGGCAATCCGTGGGACGACCTGTGGATCCGTCCGATCCGCCGCGTCGACCTGCATGCGGGTTACCTCATGAATAACGGCCTGCAGTTCGATTTGCAGATCAGCAACCTGACCAAGCAGTACTCCTACTGGTCGCACATCGGCAGGAACAGTCTGGCCAACTCCGATATCGTGGATGCGGGCATGACCACCCTGTTGACCGTGAAGTACTCGTTCTGAGCATGCAACGACGTCGGTTCCTCGCTCTGTCCTTGCTCACGCCACTGGCGTTCGCCGGTCGCGCGTGGGCGGGGCCGTCCGGTGTCGCCGCTTCGGCGGTGGCACCGGACGGGCGCGGACATGCGTTCGCCTTCGGCAAGCGTACGTTTCTTCTCGACGGGAAGCCGTTCCAGATACGCAGTGGCGAGATGCATCCGGCGCGGATCGCGCGTGAGCACTGGCGTCATCGCATCCGGATGGCACGTGCGATGGGTCTCAATACCGTGGCGATCTACGTGATGTGGAATCACCACGAGCGCGAGCCCGGCGTGTTCGATTTCGAAAGCGACAATCGCGACATCGTGGCCTTCATCCGCTTGTGCGCGGAGGAGGGGATGTGGGTGTATCTGCGCCCGGGTCCGTACATCTGCGGTGAGTGGACGAACGGCGGTCTGCCGGCATGGCTCCTGCGCGATCCGGATACCCGCCTGCGCACGCGTGACGATCCCCGTTACATGGCGGCGGTGCGTCGCTATATCGCCGCGCTCGCACCGCGTATCGCTCCGCTGACGGCAGGGGCGGGTGGTCCCGTGCTGATGTTGCAGGTCGAGAACGAGTATTCGATGTTCGCCGACGATGTCGGCTATCTGGAGGCGCTGCGCGACCTATGGCGGGAGCACGGCATCGCGGGACCGTTCTCCGTGTCGGATGGCTGGAAGGACCTGCAGCGGCGTAAGGCCTATCCGAAAGGCATGGCGCTTGGCCTCGATGGTGCGGACGTCGCGGACATGCTCAAGGGCCGGAGCTTCGCGGGCGAGTCGCCCGTGTGGCTGGGCGAGGGTTATCCCGGCTGGCTTACGCACTGGGGTGAGCCGGCCTTCGCGACCAGGGACCTCGTCGAGCCGCTTCGGGAGATCATGCGCGCCGGGTATTCCTTCAACCTGTATGTGGTGCACGGCGGGACCAACTTCGGTCTGACCGCGGGAGCCAATGCGGAGGACGACGGCTCGCAGTTCCAGCCCGTCATCACCAGCTACGACTACGGTGCACCCATCGATGAGCGGGGGCGTGCCACGCCGCACTACGCGGCGTTGCGCCGGGTGATCGTGGAGAGCGCGGGAGTCACGCCGCCCGCGATGCCCGGAGCTCCTCCCTCGGCCACGTTTTCACCGGTGACGCCTGTGCCGTTCGCGTCGCTCTGGGACAACCTTCCGGGCGAGCCGGTCAGGCTGCCATCGCCCGGTCCGAACGAGATCCTGTTCGGCCAGGATCAGGGACTGGTCGTTTATCGCAAGCGGATCGCCGCCGGCAGCGTTCTGCGGCTGGAGAACGTGCGCGATTATGCCGTCGTGCATGTCGATGGGCGTGAAACGGCTGTCGTGTCACGGGTCGAGCATGCGTCGCTCAATTCGCGGCCCGATGTGACGCTGCCTGCGCGTGCCTCGGGCGAGGCGACCGTCGAGGTCCTTGTCGATACCTTCGGCCACATCAATTTCGGGCCGCGGCTGGGTGACCACAAAGGGCTCATCGGGCCGGTGACGCTCGATGGTGTCGCCCTGCATGAGGTCGAGGCGTGGCCGTTGCCGCTGGACGATGCGTGGGTTCGCGGTCTCAAGCCGTTGAAGGCGGCACCGTCGCGAGGTGGGGTGTTCTTCAGGGCGGCGCTTCATGTGGATGTACCTGGCGACGTTTATCTCGACATGAGTGGGTGGGTGAAGGGGTATCTGTGGGTCAACGGGCGGTTGCTGGGGCGGTACTGGAGTGTCGGGCCGCAGCTTCGGTTGTTCTGTCCGGGTCCGTGGTTGAAGGCGGGGGAGAACGAGGTGCTGGTGTTGGATCTGCATCGGGTGGAGGGGGCGGTGATTGCTGCTGCCGATAGTTTGCATGGGGTGGGGCAGGCACCGGTCGCCAGCAGGGCTGGCTCCTACCAGGAGCAGGACCCCGCAGCCCGGTGGGAGCCGACCCTGTTGGCGTCAGGTGCTGGCCGAAGCTACCCGGAAACGGGCCGCGAATCATGAGAGCGACAGCCACCCCGACCGCGAACGCGGTAGCACCAGGAACATCCGCCATACCGCCGCGAGCCATCGGCTTCTGGGGCGGGCTTTCCGCCAACGTCCTCAACATGATCGGCATCGGGCCGTTCGTGACCATCCCGCTCGCCCTCTCGGCCCTGGCAGGACCCTCGGTGCTGCTGGGCTGGGTCGCCGGCGCACTGCTGTGCCTCTGCGACGGTCTGGTCTGGGCCGAACTTGGCTCCACCATTCCCGAATCCGGCGGTCCCTACCATTACCTGCGCGAGGCTTATGGCCGCGACAAAGCCGGCCGTCTGTTCGGTTTCCTCTACCTCTGGCAGACGCTGCTCACCGCGCCGCTTTCCATCGGTTCGGCGGCGGTGGGTTTCGCCCAGTACGCGGGCTTCCTCATCCCGTCCCTGGGGGAAACGGGCAGGGCGCTCGTCGCCGCCGGCTTGTGTCTGCTCAACACGGCCGTGCTCTATCGGCGGGTGGGTCAGATCCAGCGGCTGTCCGTGCTGGTCAGCGCGATCGTCGTGATCGCGTGCGCATGGATCGTGATCAGTGGCATCAGGCACTTCGACATGACGATCGCAAGCCACTTCTTCCAGGCACACGTCGACTCATCTCACGGGTTCTGGCTGGGCCTCGGCGCGGTCGCCCTGATCGCGGTGTACGACTACGGCGGTTACAACAACGTCTGCATGCTGGGCGGTGAGGTGAAGCGGCCGCGGCGCACCATTCCGATGGCGGTGCTCGTTTCCATTCCGCTGGTGGCCGTGCTGTATCTGGGCCTCAACCTCAGCATTCTCGGCGTACTGCCCTGGGAGCAGGCGGCGCACTCGAAGGCCGTGGTCGCCGACTTCATGCAGGCGATCCACGGTCGCACGGGCGGCACGCTGGCCGTGCTCCTGATTCTTCTGGCCAGCTGGGGATCGGCGCTGGTGGTGTTGCTGGGCTACTCACGCGTGCCGTACGCGGCGGCGGCGGACGGCCAGTTCTTTCCCGTCTTCGCGCGCCTGCATCCGCGGGGCGGGTTTCCCACGGTGTCGCTCCTGTTCGTGGGTGCGACGTCCGCCGCGGCCTGCTTCCTGTCACTGGAGCATCTGATCGCGACGCTGATGGTCACGCAGATCCTGTTTCAGTACATCGCGCAGTGCTTCGCCGTGGTGGCCCTGCGTCGTCGCCGCGCCGACGCCGACGTGTTTCGCATGCCGCTGTATCCGCTGCCGCTGGTCGTCAGCGTCATCGGCTGGCTGTATCTCGTGGCGACGGCGGGCACCTCGTCCATCGTCGCCGCCGTGGTCGCGGTCCTCGCGGGCACGCTTCTTTTCCTGTGGCAAGCACGGAGGTCCCGCACGTGGCCATTTCCCCATCGCTGAAATCATGGGATGTCGCCGTCGTCGGAGAGATCTACGCCGATCACGTCTTCAGCGGCTTTCCCTCCTGGCCCGGCCCCGGCGAAGAAGTGATCGCCGAGAACTACGTGCGCGAACTCGGCGGCGGAACGATCAATACCGCCTGTGCCTTGTCGCGGCTCGGACGCCGTGTCCGCCTGGTCGGACTGATCGGCGATGCCGACCTCGACTGGTTCGAAGGCCGTCTGGGCGAATTCGGTGTCAGCATGGACGGTATCCGGCTGGGCAGCGACGGCACCGGCATCACCGTGAGCGTCTCGACGGTGGAGGATCGATCGTTTTTCACTTATCCCGGCGTCAACCGCTCGCTCCCGGAACTGCTGGCGACGTCGGAGATCGTGGTGGATCTGTCCGCCGCCCGTCATGTGCATTTCGCCATGCCGCTGCCGCGCGACCTTGCCTCGACCCTGCTTCCGCTGTTGCGTGAGGCGGGGTGTACGACCTCCCTCGACGTCGGCTACAGCCCGGCGTGGCTGCAAGACCCTGTCAACCGGCTCAGTTGCCGCGATGTCGACCTCTTCCTGCCCAACGACAAGGAAGTCGCGCTGTTATGCGGCGACGACGCCCCCTCGTCCTATGAGGCCTGGTCCGCCGCGGCCGGTATCGCTCGTGCCGTCATGAAACAGGGCGCCCGTGGTGCGTGGATCGCCGATGCACGCGGTCTGCGCCGGGTGCCGGCGCCGCGCATCGAAGCGGTCGACTCCACCGGTGCGGGCGATGCCTTCGACGCGGGCGTCATCGACGGGCTGCTCGATGGCGAGTCCATCGATGGCTGCGTCGAGCGCGGTTGCATCTGCGGGGCGTTGTGTACGACGGCCGCCGGCGCCCTTGAATCGCTTCCCCATCCCCAGCCATTAAGGACACTTCGTGAGCAAACGTACGGATCGTAAGATCGCATTGATCGGAGGCGGCGGTGTCCGGTCTCCGCTTGTCGTGTTCGGCGTCAACGAAGCCGCCGAGGCGCTCGGCGCGGCCGAAATGGTCCTCTACGACCCCGATCCCGAGCGGCTGCGGATCATGGTCGGCCTGGGCAATGCCGTGATCCGTCGCTCGGGCGGCGCGCTGCGGCTACGTGGCGGCACCTCGATGGAAGACACCATCGAAGGCGCCGACTTCGTGCTCAACAGCATTCGTATCGGCGGTATCGCCGGTCGCGCCGCCGACGAACGCGCATCCATCGCGCAGGGATATCCGGGGCAGGAGACGACGGGCCCCGCCGGCGTCGCCATGGCCCTGCGCACCATTCCTGTCGCGATAGAGCAGGCGAAACTCGTCGAGAAGCTGAGCCCGCAGGCGTGGCTGGTCAACTTCACCAACCCCGCCGGCCTGATCACGCAGGCCGTGACCGACCATAGCAAGGCCCGCATCGTCGGCATCTGCGATACGCCGACGGAGCTGTTTCACAATATCGCGCATGCGCTGGGCGAGCCGGCCGACGAGGTCGAGTGCGACTACGTTGGCCTGAACCACCTCGGCTGGGTACGCGGCGTGCGCGTTCGGGGCGAGGAGGTCATCGACACGCTGCTTGCCAGCGATGATCTGCTACGTCAGCTCTATCTGGCGCCGTTGTTCGACTTCGACATGATCCGCACGCTGCGGCTCATTCCCACGGAGTACCTTTTCTTCTACTACGAGCGCCAGCGCGCGCTGGACAACCAGCGCAGGCAGGGCGGGAGCCGCGGTGGCGAAATTCAGAGACTCAACGATGATCTGCTGGCGACGCTGACCGCGCGTCTGGACGCGGGCGACGGCGACGCGGCCGTGGATATCTACGCCGCGTACCTCAACCAGCGTTCCGGCTCGTACATGAAGCTCGAAGCCGAGGGTGGTTCCGCGTTCGATCAGGGGGTCAGCCTGCAGGTCGACCCCTTCCGCGTAGCGACCGGTTACCACCGCATCGCCATCGACGTGATGAGCGCGCTGACCGGTGCGAAACCGGCGCGTATCGTCGTCAACACGCGCAATCGTGGCGCCTTGCCCGATCTGCCCGATAACGACATCGTGGAGATCGCGTCGGATATCTCGCTGGACGCGATCGTGCCCCGTCCCATCGCGCCATTGCCGGATGCGGTGAACGGTCTGGTGCGCTCGGTCAAGGCGTACGAACGTGCCGCGATCGCATCGGTGCTCAACGACCGCCGTCTCGAAGCACGCAAGGCGATGCTGATTCATCCGGCCATCGGACAGTGGACGCCGTCCGGGGACTTGCTCGACGCCTTGCTGGGTCATGCGAACGAAGACGGCGAATGTCTCTGTCAGGGACCCGTCCATCGCCATATATGACGCGATTCATCTCATGCACACATTCGGATCATTAGCTTTTGTCGGTCTTTTTGTCTGGCATCGGCATGATCGAATCCTCCGCAAGGGAGCGCCTGGACGCGCTCATGGAAGGCAGCGGACGCCGCATCCTCGGCATCGCGGGACTACCGGGCGCCGGTAAATCCACCCTCGTGGCGCAATTGCTCGCATACGCCGGCGACGTCGCCGTCGGCGTACCGATGGACGGTTTCCATCTCGCCAATGCCGAGCTCGCCCGTCTGGGCAGGGCCGCCCGTAAGGGCGCCTCCGATACGTTCGACGCGGCGGGCTATGTCGCCTTGCTGCGCCGCCTTAGCTCGCCGGTGCCGGGCGAGACGGTCTACGCACCGGCGTTTCATCGTGAAATCGAAGAGCCGATCGCCGGCGAGATCGCCGTGCCGTCCGATGTACGTCTGGTCATTACCGAAGGCAACTACCTGCTGCTGGATGAAGGTCCCTGGCAAGACGTCCAGGGCCTGCTCGACGAGGTCTGGTTCGTCGACGTCGACGACGCACAGCGCCATGAGCAATTGCTCGCGCGGCACATGCGCTACGGCCGCGACCGCCAGGCCGCGCTCGACTGGATCGAAAACACCGACGAGCCGAATGCCCGCCGCATCGCTTTGACGGCACCGAAGGCGGATTTCCGTGTGCGCGTGAGCGTGGCGGCGTGATCTCGTTCAAGAACAACTCGCGGGGGCGAGGGCTTCTTCATCCTCCCAGGAGAAACGCATGCATGCGGTAACCCCATCCAAGGTCGACAGCGAGGGCGGCAGCACCGCCCTGGTCGTCGGTATCGCGGTCATCGCCGCGCTCGGCGGCCTTTTGTTCGGCTACGACACCGGCGTGATCGGCGTCGCGCTTCTGGGCCTCGGTCGTGAGTTCGCTCTCGACGACACCACCAAGCAGCTCGTCACCGGCGCGATCATCTTCGGTGCCTTGTTCGGTTGCCTCGGTACCGGCCCGCTGTCCGACCGGTTCGGTCGCCGACGCATGGTGATCTTCGTCGGCGTGCTGTTCGCGCTTGGCTCGATCGCCTCGGCCATGTCGGGCAGCGTCGAGATGCTGATCGCGGCGCGTTTCCTGCTCGGCCTGTCGGCCGGCAGTTCCACACAGATCATTCCCGTCTACATCGCCGAGGTGTCGCCGCCGAAGCACCGGGGCAAGATGGTGGTGCTGTTTCAGTTCATGGTGGTGTTCGGCATCACCGTGGCGTACTTCACCGGATTCCTGCTCGGCGAACACTGGCGCTGGATGTTCGGTCTCGGTGTGGTTCCGGCGGTGATCCTGCTGGGTGGCATGTTCATTCTCCCGGAGAGCCCGCGCTGGCTGGTGACGCAGGGTCGCAAGAATGAAGCCATCGACGTGCTCGAGCGGGTTCGCGGCGACCGTCGCGCGGCCGAAGCGGAAGTCGTCGAGATCGAGGGCGTTTCCCAGAACGAGGAAACCGGGCGCTGGAAGGATTTCGCCAAGCCCTGGATCCGTCCGGCCATCATCGTGGGCGCGAGCATCTCCATGTTCTCGCAGATCACCGGCAACAACGCGCTGATCTATTACGCGCCGACCATCCTCACCAAGGCCGGCTTCTCGGACAAATGGGCCGTGCTCGGCACCGGCGGCAGCACGCTGCTCGTGGTCGTCATGACGGTCATCGGAAGCATCCTGGTCGACAAGATCGGGCGCCGTCGTTACCTGCTGTGGATGATTCCCGGCTCGATCGTGGCGCTCGTGGTGATGGGCATCCTGTTCGAAGGGCAGGGGCCGCAGACCGACGTGAGTCGCGTGCTGGTCGTCGCCTGTCTGGCCGCGTACCTGATGCTGAACTGCGGTGGCTTCGGCGTCTGCATCTGGCTGATCAACTCCGAGGTATACCCGCTGTTCGTTCGCGGCAAGGGCGCGAGCCTGGGCGCCTTCAGCCACTGGTTCTTCGATCTGCTGGTCACCTTGAGCACGCTGTCGCTGGTCACCTGGCTGGGCGCGTCGCATACGTTCTGGCTCTACGCGGTGATCTCGCTCGGTGCTCTGGTCTTCATCTACTACCTCGTGCCCGAGACGATGGGCAAGAGCCTGGAGCAGATCGAGCACGAACTGCGCGAAGAGCGGTTCTATCCGTTCCAGCAAAAGCGCTTGAAGAAGAGCTGAGCCCAGTTTCCGGTGGTCGCTTTATGTAGGAGCCAGCCCTGCTGGCGATGGGTGCTCGCCGTACACCCCCCCCATCGCCAGCAGGCCTGGCTCCTACAACAGCCGCTGCCGGTCAAAGCTCCCACCGGCCCCCGATTTGCCACCAAAAACGCAGAACCATGCGGCAGCATGGCGCCTCGGTCATCCCCCCCAAGGCGCTCCCATGCTGAAGCACACCTTCCTCGCGTTATCGCTGGCCCTGGCCGCCGGCTCGGCCATCGCCGCCGACAAGTCCGCGACGCTGCAGGCCTCCCTGCAAAAGCTCGCCGATCAGGCCAAGCCCGCCAAATTCGGCATCATCGTCGTCGATCTGGATGGCAGCGCCTCGGCTAAGGTCAACGACGACCGGGCCTATATGCTGATGAGCACCTTCAAGGCACCCGTGTCGGCCGCCGTTCTGCATCAGGTGGATGCAGGCAAGCTCCGCCTCGACCAGAAAGTGCACGTCACACCGGCCGACGTCACGGCCGGTTCCGCCGTCCCGTCGATTGGCGCGCGCGCCGCTAAGGGCCCGATCGATGTCACCGTCAGCGAACTGATGACTGCCGCGGTTACGCAGAGCGACAACACGGCCGTGGACGCGCTCTTGAAACTGGTCGGTGGCGGCCAGGTGGTCACGGCATACCTCAAGGACAAGGGCGTCGAGGGCATGCGCATCGATATGGATGAGCGCGCGGTGGGGCATGTGTTCGAAGGTCTGGCCCAAGGCGCGGAGCCACCTCTGCACGAAACGACCGTGCAAGAATCGGCGCGGCTGCTGAAGGGCTACGAGGCCGCGATCGTGATGCAGGAGAACACAACGACGCTGGACGGCGCCGCGACGTTCCTGCGCAAGTTGCAGGCTGGCGAGTTGCTCTCGGCTGCATCGACCAAGCGCCTGCTCGACATGATGCGGGCTCAGGTCATTCCGAATCGCATCCGCGCGGGGCTGCCAGCGGGCTTCAGCATCGCGGACAAGACGGGTACGGGTGCCAGCAATGGCGATCGTATCGCCGCGTGGAACGATATGGCGATCATTACCGCGCCCAACGGCAAGCGTGCCGTGGTCGGCGCCTTCCTCCGCGACACCACCTCAACGGCTGAGCAGCGAGCCGCGTGGTTCAAAGAGCTAGGTACCGTTGTTTCGAAGCAGCTGTAGCAGGAGCGAGCCCGCTCGCGAACCCTCACGGATAAACGTGGCGAATGAGGCTTTGCACCTCATTGCGCCAGCGTTATGCCCCGAGGGTTTCGCGGGCAGGGCCCGCTCCTACAGAAAGCGCGTGACGTCGGGCCCTTCGCGTCACGTCGGGCCCTTCGCGTCACATCAGGCCTTGATGAAGTCCAGCAGGTCTTTGTTGAGGACGTCCGCGTGGACGGTCAGCATGCCGTGCGGGTAGCCCTTGTAGAGCTTCAGCTGCGCGCCCGGCACCAGCTTGGCGGAGAGTACGCCCGCGTCCTGGTAAGGAACGATCTGGTCGTCGTCGCCGTGCAGCACGAGCGTCGGCACCGTGATCGCCTTGAGGTCTTCGGTGAAGTCGGTTTCCGAGAAGGCCTTGATGCAGTCGTAGTGGGCCTTGGCACCGCCCATCATGCCCTGGCGCCACCAGTTGTCGACCACGCCGTCGAGGGTCTTCACGCCCGGACGGTTGAAGCCGTAGAACGGGATCGGCACTTCACGGTAGAACTGCGCGCGGTTATCGGCGAGCGCCTTGCGGAAGCCGTCGAACACCGAGATATCCAGGCCACCCGGATTGGCCGCGGTCTTGAGCATGATCGGCGGCACGGCGCTGACCAGCACGGCCTTGGCCACGCGGCCTTTGCCATGACGGGCGACGTAGCGCGCCACTTCGCCACCGCCGGTCGAGTGACCGATATGCACGGCGTTCTTCAGGTCGAGGTGCGTGGTGAGTTCCGCGACGTCGGCCGCATACGTGTCCATGTCGTTGCCGGTCGCGGTCTGCGACGAACGGCCGTGACCACGACGGTCATGCGCGATTACGCGGAAGCCATTGTTCAGGAAGAACATCATCTGGGCATCCCAGTCGTCCGAGCTCAGCGGCCAACCGTGATGGAAGACGATCGGCTGACCGGTACCCCAATCCTTGTAATAGATCTCGGTGCCGTCTTTGGTCGTGATGAAAGACATGTCGCCTACCTTCTTGCTGGTTTTGGAAGAGGAATGGGTCGTTGCGGCCGGCGCGGCATTGACGCCGGAGGCAAGCACGCTCGCGCCAACGAGCGTGCCCGCGGCGAGGGTCCCCGCGCCGACGACGAAATTGCGGCGGCTGGCATCGTGGCCAGCGCCGAGGGAGGTTGAATCGCTCACGGGGTGTCTCCTTGATTGTCCCGTGACATCTTGCGGAAGCGGGAAACGTTCCGGCTAGAACGCAATTGCCTCCATTTTGACGAGGCGTGACTTTTGATCAACACAAAGTGTCGCCGCAGACGATCAGCGCTGGGCGAGGCGCTCGCGTTCGGCCATTTCCTCGACGGTGTAGCGGGTTTCCGGAACGGCTTCCAGGCGCTCGCGCGGAATGGGCTCACCATTGCCATCCGAGATGCCATAGGTGCCATCGGCGATCTTCTCGAGGGCGCGGTTGATGTCGCCGAGGCGGTTTTCGTTGTGCGACAGCAGGGCCTCGTCCGCATCCTGCTGGGCGAAGCGATCGCCGTCGTCGCCTTCGTCCTGCGGCTCGCCACCGGCGGCGGTCTGAAGCGCCGACTCGTCGGCCCCCGCCGCATCGCCCGTGGCGATCAGCTGGGCGCGCAGGTCTTCGAGGCGCTGTTTCTGGTGTTCGATAAAGGCGGCATCGAGCTTCGACATGAGTGGATCCTGTCCGTGTGGGAATCCTCCATGGTGTACCCCTTGCCGCGTTCAGGGATTGTGCAATCGTGCGTTTCAGCGGCTCGCCGGTCGGCCCTCTGTCAACGCACCGCGGCGACCCCTCGATTCGCCAGGACGGTCGCTACGGCGGATACCCGCGTGGCGCTGACGAAACATCCAAGCCCGGGTGTGGTGCAATGCACGATCATTCTTACGGCACCACCGACCCGGAGCTTTCACGATGAGTAACGCCACACAGGGCAGCGGCCTGCCGCGTAGCACCCTGTATGCCATGGCACTGGCCGCCGGCCTCGCCGTCGCCAACATCTACTACAACCAGCCGATGCTCGGCATCATGGGCCGCGACCTGCACGACGGCGCCGTCGAGCGCTGGGTGCCGATGCTGACGCAGCTGGGCTACGCGGCGGGGCTGTTGTTCCTCGTGCCGTTGGGTGACGCGTTCGAGCGCCGCCGCCTGATCGTGCTCCAGTTCATCCTGCTGGCGATCGCGCTGGTCGTCGCCGCGCTCGCGCCCGGCCTCGCGACACTGGCCTTCGCCTCCGTGATCGTCGGTGCGGCCGCGACGGTGGCGCAGCAGATCGTTCCGTTCGCGACCATTCTGTCCGAGCCGTCGAAACGTGGTGCGGCGGTGGGCACAGTGATGAGCGGCCTGCTCACCGGCATCCTGTTGAGCCGGACGATCGCCGGCTTTGTGTCGAGCGCGGCCGGCTGGCGAGTGATGTTCTGGATCGCCGTGCCCATCGCGCTCCTGGCGGCCCTGCTCATGGCGCTGCGCCTGCCGGAGCACCGCCCGCCACGCCGTGTGGGTTTTGCCGAGCTGTTCGGTTCACTGGTCAGTCTGTGGCGCGGCGAACCGCTGCTGCGTCGTGCCGCGCTTACGCAGGCCATGATCTTTGCCTCGTTCTCGGCGTTCTGGACGGTCCTTGCGCTCCGCCTCGAGCAGCCGCCGCTCAATCTTGGCGCCGCCTCCGCCGGCTTGTTCGGCGTGGTCGGTGCCGTGGGCGTCGCGATGGCGCCACTCGCCGGACGCGTCGCGGACCGCAAAGGTCCGTGGATCGTCATCTCGCTGGGTGCGGCAGCGACGGTCGTGGCGTGGGGCATCTTCGCGATCTGGCCGACGCTTGCCGGTCTCATCATCGGCGTTATCGTGCTCGACTTCGGCGTGCAGATCGCGCTGGTGTCGCATCAGCACCTGATCTACGGTCTGCACCCCGAGTTCAAGAGCCGTCTCAATACGTTGTTCATGACCACCATGTTCGTCGGTGGAGCGATCGGTTCGTTCGCCTCCGCCGAAGCGTGGCGCCGTGCGGGGTGGCTCGGCGTGTGCCTGCTCGGTGGTGGTTTCGCTTTGATCGCGCTGGTGGCGCGGCTGTTACATCGGCCGACATCGCTCCCAACCCATTGAAAGCGGTCCCATTCCATCTTTACATGGGCGCGCGACGCACATTGCGCGCCCGCTCGCATCCGGATCAGGGCACAGGCTGCCTTCACCCACCGTTCCATACTTTTCCATCGCTGTCTCCCTGATGAGTGAGCAGTAGCCAGCTCCGGTAGGAGCCAGCCCTGCTGGCGATCCCACCCGCCCCGAGTTGTGGCATGCCTCAATTCCACAGACATGCCACCATCGCTCAACGATGACTCTCATCGGCCTGCCCGAGACCGGGCACGGGGCGGTGTGCTGGAGAAGTGGATTGCGACGTCCGTCACTGCCAGTCGGCCACACGGTTACGCGCCGGATGCTATCGGCAAGAAAAACCTCAGTGACAACGTTCCGCGCTCTCACCGCTCTGAACGATGGTTGCCTGCGATGCGTGGAATGCGATTCCGCAGGCAACAGGCATAAGCTAGTAAAAAAGCTACGCGGTGTATTGAGAATCGCGACCAATGTTCCCTTTTTTCGTTCTTTGAGAATAGCTGTGTCAGCGTCCGTGGCTTGACGTGTTCCCATAGACTTCTTCATCCTTCAGCCCCTTGGAGAAAGGGAATGCACCGTACGCCGCGAGGCGACTGGAAAGGGATGAAGAAGTCCAAGTACAAATTCGCTACGTGGCCGCTTGCGTGCCTCCTGCTGTTCGCCAGTGCGTGCAGGCAAGAAACGACTGCACCAGCACCTGGGGATATGCCGGTACGGCGCGCGTTCTACCTCGACAAAGCCGGAAGCACATTAACGGTCGACTTCTGGCTGCGCGAAGGCGACGCTGACCTGTCACGACATTTCATGGTTGCTGTCGAACATCCGCACATACTGCGGAATGTTACGCGTCTCATTGGGACGACAACGCCTGCAGTGCACGCGGAAATCTGGCGGGTGAGTGGCGAGAAACATGCGCCTATCGATATCTTCAACGCGGTGCCTATCACGGGGGCTTGTCGCGTGAATGTGGCGAAGACGCGATTGCCATCGGGTTCATTTCCATCGGAATTGCACCTCCACCCCTTCGTTGGCGACGAGGTGCGTGAGGGGAGTGTCTTGGGCTCTTTCTGCGCCGACGGTTATGGTCACTACGTGGCACGAATCAAAACCGTGCTTGACTTGGATTGGTTGAAAAATGTACCTACAGAAATCGTGATTGGCCAGGCGTACAACACAGCGAAGTAGGAGATAGGGATGTCAGACACATCACTTAGAACTAGCCGTCGCACGCATTTATTTGGGAACCTTTTCTGCTGGTTAGTGGTTTTGATGCTTGGTGCACTTTGTGCTGGTTGCGGTAATCGTTCAGCAGCGCCGGTAGCTGGCGGCATACCCATAAGACAAGGCTTTTCCTTGGCCAAATCAGGGAACACAACGACGATCGATTTCTGGTTGCGTGAGGAAGAGGCGGATCTGAGTCGGCGCTTTATGCTGGCGGTGGAATTTCCGGTCGCGCATCAGGCAACGATTGAGTTCGTAAGAAAGGCGAGTCCCGCGATACGTGCTCAGGTGTGGAAGGTCGACGGTGAAGTTTTATCGCCGATGAATGTCCTGGACATGAGCGGCATGTACGCTGCTTACGGCAAGTCGAGGCTATGGAATCCGTCGACGTCACGACCAGTGCAGCCCCTGCTTCATCTTCAACCCGATGGCAACGACGGGAGCATGGAATACGTTGTTGCCGGAGGCTTTTACGCGGAGGGCTACGGGCACTACAGGGCGAGAGTGGAAACCGCCTTCGATTTGCCTGTCTTCGAAGGCGTTCATGCGGAGCTTGTAATCGATCAGTTCTACAACACAGGAAAGTAGGAGGAAATGGATGCCAGAAAGAAAGTATGCCGTGACGATTTATGTTGCGGCACCCGGAACGCCACTGTTGCTAGATGGCGGTACATCGTTGCCGGGACATATGTATTTCAGTACCGAGGACGCAACGGGTAACAAGAGAAGCTTTGGATTCGCGCCCATCGAGCATGGAAGCGCTTCAGGCCCGGGTCGCCGTTATGACAGCGATGTCGATAACTACAGCAAGCCGGTCTATGCAAGGACCATGGAGATCACAAAGGACCAGTTCGATCGCTTGAACGAGTTTGGCCATGATGCTGGAAAATTTGGTTTCAACATGCAATACCAGGACGTCCGAAACAACTGCGTCGACTTCACGTGGGCTGCCTTGAATCACGCCGGAATCCACCGCGAGAAGCATATTGTTTTACCCGGAAGTGGTGGCCCTGGCTCCGAAGTACGGATTCGTGCGCCGGTCGACGTGTCCGGAAAGGATGCCCTGCGTCCCACCCACAACATCAGAGACATTCAGAGCATCGAGAATCCTGTGCCGCACAGCCCGGTGAACACGGAGAAGCGGAATCCGATGCCGAAGGACCAGTCTCCGATGCAGTGGCTTCTGAGCGATAAACACAGGCTCGACCAGCCCGCTCATCCAGCGAACGGTATGTTCCGCCAGGCGATGGATGGCATCGCCAAGCTGAACGCGGAGCACGGTGTTGCGCCCAGCCCTCGCGATTCGCGCTTTGCAGGCTCACTGACCGTGGCCGCCACCGCGGAAGGCATGCGCGGGATCGATCACGTTATGCTGAGCGACGACGCGAGCCGGGCGTTCGCGGTGGAAGGCAACCTGCAAAGCGTGCATGGCCTCGACCGGAAGATGGCGTGGGTAGAGACGATGCAGGCTTTGGAGACGCCGTTGGATCGAAGCAGTGCGGCGTGGCCGCAGGCCGAAGAGCAGGGCAGGGCTCTGGTGCAGCAGCAGGAACAGCAGCAACAACAACAGGCTCAGCAGGAAATAGCGCGGCCATCGAAGGCGCCGGTCATGAGCCTGAGCTAAAACAAACTTTCCGCCTTGGCTCAGTAGTCCCCAAGGCGGACCTTCAGGTAAACCGGCTTCTGACCCAGATTGATCCCATAGTCCGTCTCATCGCCGTTCCACCAGCGACGCGCCTTCCAGACCCCTCCTTCGTAAGCGCCTTCCTCAACCCGCAGCACCTGACCCATCCGCTTGTCGGAACGATCCCGCTCGAACTCCACTCGTGCATGGAACCCAACGAGCAAATACTCGTCCTTACCCAGCGGAATAAACAGCACATGCCCATCGGCGGCGGGGTTACCCGGCAATTCCGGCGGTGCGTCTCCCCACGAAGGTGCCCCATACGACACATGCGCCGTCCAGCCACCGCCCAGCGCAACGTCCGACTTCGCCTGCCCACGTTGCTCGACGGCAGCTTTCAGTGTCCCGCGAAACGCTGCGTCGGCAACCAGCCCCTGAATCGGCCCAACCAGCGCGAAGTTCCGCGCATGCGCCTCGATAGCCGCCTTGACCTCAGGCGTATCCGCCGGATGATCGATACCGAAGATCGAAAAACCCACGCCGCCCTGCGCAAGTACATGGAACAGGTAAGGCGCATTCCCCGCCTCGAACCCCGTCTCGGAGATCCACGGCGGATTGTCCGCCCGCGTGTACTGCCCGACGACCTTCGTAAACTCGTTGTAATCGGTGCTGTAGAGATCGGTGCCGATGAAGTCGATGTGCGACGCGCTGACCTTCCAGGTGTCGAGCACGTTCCAGGTGGCGCCGCCGCTGGGATAGTCGTAGCCAGGCATGTGTTTGCCCTTGTAGCGCAGCCATGTGTTGACGTACATCGGTAACGGGTAGCGGGCCTTGCCAGCGGAGGCGACCTGATCGATGTAGCGCGAGATGCCATAGGCGTTGAATTGCTCGTCGGCGTCGGCCCCGAACGTTGCCGTCCAGTCGCCACCGGGAGGACGACGGAGCGCCCGCGTCAGCGCATCCGGCACCGGCGCGGCAAAGGCTTTCTCAGCGGCCGGCGAATGGTCCCGGATCGCACCGATGCTTCCCGGTTCGTTCTCCACCTGCACCATGATGACCGTATGCCGGTCGCCGTCGACCTTGCGCAGGTGATCCATGAGTGCGGCGAAGGCCGTCTCATCCGCATGCAGGTTGGATTCCGCATACGGCGACATGTCTTCCTGCGGCGTGCCGTGTTCGTCGAGCGCCCGTGGGTAATGCACCGGGTCGGATTTCATCCATTCCGGCACATAGTGCATCTGCCCGTTCTTCCAGCTGCCGAACCAGAGCACCACCAGACGAAGCCCATGCGAGCGAGCGCCCGCGATAAGCGCATCTAGATTGGTCGTATCGTGTTTGCCGGGAGATGGCTCGAACTGCTCCCAGTACACCGGCGCCTCAAGTGTATTGGGATGCAGGGCAAGCACGTCGTCCCAGACCTCGGGCAGCACCGCCGGCCACGCACTGGAGTTGTGCAGCTGCACGGCGAGCACCGTAAACGGCTTGCCGTCGACCTGCAGCGCGTGCCGCCCGTTCGCGTGTACGACGCTGGGCATATCCGTGGCGAGCGCGGAAGCGCTCGCCACGGCAAGGCAGCACCCAGCCAGAACGGTGCGGATCAAAACGACACCGTCGCGCGGACCCAGTAATAGCGGCCGAGCAGGTCGTAGGTGGCGACGTCGGTATTGGCGTTGGTCACGTTGTTGGAATAGTAGAGGGGCGGCTGTTTGTCGGCGACGTTGTCGATACCCAGGTCGAAGCGGGTATGCCATGGCTGCACGTTATAGCCTACCTGGATGTTGTGGTAGACGTACGCGCCCACCTTACGCTCGACGCCCGCGACATCGGAGTCGGCCGAGAGACCCTGGGTCAGATCGTCGCTGCCGATCTGCGAGCGGCCGACGTAACGCATGCGCCATGACGCGCTCCAGTCACCCATCGACCAGTTGAGGGTGCCCAGGCCGCGCCACCGCGGGAAGTTGCCATACGAGTACGTGTACATGCCCGCGTTGTGGATCACCACCGAGCTGGGATCGGTCGTGTCCGGGTTGACGTCGTAGCGCTTCATGTACGTGCCGTTGAGCGACGCGTTGAACTTGCCGAAGCTCGTTTCAGGAAAGCGATAGGCCAGGCCGAAATCCGTTCCCGCCGCCCACAGCTTGCCGAGGTTGACGGTGGGCTCGGCGATGTAATTGATCGTACCGTTGCCGTTGCGGTGGATCAGGGCGCAGAACGCGCTGGACGGATTGGAATAGCACTGGTTCATCACCGTCTGCGCGGACACGGTGGAAATCGTGTCTTTCAGGTTGATCTTCCAGCTGTCCACGCTGAAGGACAGGCCGTCGAGCCAGTGCGGATCGTAGACGAAGCCGACGTCGTACGAGCGACCGGTCTCCGGCTTGAGCTGATAGCCGGCGAGCACCGAGCCCGACGCCTTGCCCGAAACCTGGCCATCGGCCTGGCGATACGAGCCGTCGGTCGGCACGTTGGCGCAGGCCGCCTCATGGCCGCCGGTATAGCCGTTGCAGGGGTCGTTGGCGGTTGCCGCGTCGCCGGCCACCCCCGCGTAGAGTTCACTGGTGTTGGGCGCACGGAACACCTGCGAGACCGTGCCGCGCAGCAGCAGGTCGTCGACCGGACGCCACTCGAGCGAGACCTTGCTGTTGGTCTTGCTGCCGACGGTGCTGTAGTCGGACCAGCGCGAGCCCACGGTCAGATTCAGCGAGCGGATGCCGGGCAGGTCCGAAAGCAGAGGTACGAGGGCTTCGGCATAGGCTTCCTTGACGTTGAAACTGCCTGCCAGCGTGGACGCGCAGTACTCGATGACGCCGCAAAGCCCGTTTTCGTCGCCGGTCCAGAGGGAGTCGGCCGAGGTGGACGTGCTCTCCTTGCGGTACGAGAGGCCCGTCGCGAGGCTCACCGTACCGGCGGGCAGGTCGAAGAGATCGCCGTTCGCGTTGGCCTCGAACTGCTTCACGGTGTACACGCTGGTGACCGTCGGGTTGACGATCATCGACTGCAGCGTGGCGAGGCTGGACGCCGAATTGAGGTTGAAGATGTCCAGCGGCGTGCAGCCGGCGATGGCATTGCCCGCGGTACCGCAGCGCACGCTGCCGTCGCTATCGAGAAACGACGGGCCGACCGCCTGATTGAATGCGTCGTAATCGAGGAAGCCGTTGTTGCGCGAGATCTGACGCACGCGACCATAGTTGATATCCGCGTCCCACTGCCAGCTGCTGTTGCCGAACGAGCCGCGCAGGCCGGGATTGAGCTGCAGGTTGTACGTGTTGTACTGGTAACTCCGGTTGCCGAGGACCGTGGCCCGCGAGTTGAGGTCGTTGTACGAGGTGCCGGTGGTACGGTCGGTACCGAAGTTCACGCCGTACGGGTTGTAGTAGCTGTCGGCCGAGACGAGAAAGTTGTCCCCGTTGGCGAAGATCGGAATCGGCGCTATCACCGACGACGACCTGGTCTTGCTGAAATAACCGTTGACGTATGCCTGTACCGAGGGCGTGATCTGGTATTTGCCCAGTACGAAGGCATTCGTGCGTTTCTGCGGAGTCTGTAGCAAGTTATAGGGCTGGTAGTTGTACGAATCGCTGCCGCCATAGCAGTGGAAGTCGCCCCGGCCGGTCGCGCCGGTCACACCCGGGTTGAGGGTGACGCGTGAGCAACCGGACGACGCGGCCAGGGCATCGGAAGCGGCGGAGCCGTCGTTGAAGTTGATCGAGCCGCCCGGCGTGGCCGACGAGCCTTGCTTCACCGACGCGCCGTCGATCAGGTAGAGCGCGTCCTTCGAATAGTCGCGCGCCGCGGCCGAGACCGCGTCGATGTCGCTGTAGGAGAGGCCGGCGATGATGCTGTAGTTGCTGCCGGTGTGGCCGGCGGTCAGCGAGAAGTTGCGCCGGTTGCCGTCGCTCTGCCGGCTGGTTCCGAAGTCGCTGGAGATCTGCACCCCATCGTAATGATCGCGCAGGATGAAGTTGACCACGCCGCCGATGGCATCCGAGCCGTAAACGGCCGAGGCGCCATCGCTGAGCACCTCCACGCGCTCGATCATGCTGGCGGGAATGGCGTTGACGTCGTTATAAGCGAGACGTACGCCGTTGACGAGGATCAGCGTGCGCTTGTCGCCGAGGCCGCGTAGCGAAACGGTGGACGCGCCCGTACCGCCGCCGTTGTTCGTGTTCGGGTTGGTCGCGTTGCCTGCGATCGAAGGGAGTTCCTGCACGAGATCGCCGAGGGTCGGCTTGCCGGTGGCTTCGATCGCCGCACGATCCACCGTGACCACGGGGTTGGCGGTTTCGGTATCGACGCGGCGGATCCGCGAACCGGTGACGGTCACGGCATCCAGTGTTTTGGCGTCGGAGCTCGTGGCGCCGGTGGTGTCCTGGGCAAACGTGGCGCCGCTGCTTCCCAGCAGGGCGAGACAAAGCGCGGCATGAAGCGTCGTGCCGGCGAAGCGCCTGGAGGAGGTCGGACAACACGAGCGGTCGTGCCTGGTGCGATGACGTAAATACATGGCTTCCCTCGTTGGCGGTGGCGATAGGGTGCAAAACTCCGTCGGCCGGTCGGCAGACCGGTCGCTGGGCAGGTGAAGCGTTTCCCTGCGCGCGCTAGCGCGTCGCACCGGGCCCGGTGCGTTTCCTCGTCGAACGGCGTGTGGCCGTTCCCCCGGTTCAGCCAGCGTCGGTGGCGGACCCTTCGGTCTGCCAGTACACGGCGTAGCGTTCACCCTGGATCGTGTTGAGCGGTGCGACATCGACCACGCCGTGGCGTGTGGTGGCGCGGTAGGTCAGCGGCTTGTCCCCGGGGGCAAGCCATGCGAGCGGGTCAGCCTCGTCCGGCGCGATCTGCGGAGCGGGTTGCGGCTTCGGCTCGGGTGAGGGGCCCGCGTCGTAGCGGCCGTATTGCTGGTCGTGCGTGAGGCCTTTCGCGCCGAGGCGCGCGGCGAGCACGATCGGCCCGTATGTGATGGCCTGCAGATGATCGTCACCCGGCAGCGGCACACTGCGCAGGGTCATGGGCAGCGTCAGCGACACACGATCGCCGGACTGCCAGGTACGCTTGATGGTCAGGTAGCTGCCGGGCGAGGCGAAGGTGTCGAGGGCTTCGCCGTTCACTTCGACGCGCGCCCCAGGCGCGATCCACGAAGGGATGCGAAGGTTCAGCGCGATCTCGCGAGGCTGCGTCAGTGTGAAGCGGAGGCGTGTGGCGGCTTCTCGCGGAAAATCGGTCTCCTGGCGGAGCGTGAGACCCATCTCAGGCCAGTCGAGTTCGGACGCGATAAAGAGGTTGACGTGCAGCGCATCGTCGTCGCGGAAGTAGATCGCATCGTTGAAGCGCGCGAACTCCTCGGCGCCGCTGCCCGTACAACACCAGAACGAGTCGGTGGGGGAGTTGTAGAACTTGGCTCCGCCGGGGCGCAGCGAGTAGTAGTAGAGCTTCATGCCCTGCGCGTCCTGCGTGCCGAGGCGCGCGTTGTACAGGTTGCGCTCGTAGTAGTCGAAGGCGCGCGGGTCGCCGTTCCACGCGTAGACGTGGCGCGTCAGCTTGAGCAGGTTGTACGCGACACAGCACTCGGCGGCATACAGTCCCAGCTGGCCCCTGAGGTCACCCGGACCGGTGTTCCAGAACTCGTCGTTGCTGGATCCGCCTGTCGCGTAGGTGCGGTTCTGCGTGACGGTCTCCCAGAAGAACTCGGCGATACGACGGTAGCGTGGTTCACCGGTCAGTTCGTAACGACGCGCCGCTCCGATGATCTTGGGGATCTGCGTGTTGCTGTGCAGTCCCTTGAGCTCGTCGCGATGCGAGGCGAGCGGTTCGAACAGAGAGGCCTGGTCGAAGCGGTGCGCGGCATCGAGATAGCGGCTGTTTCCGGTGATGGCGTAGAGATCCACCATCGACTCGTTCATGCCGCCGTATTCGGTTTTCAGAATGTGCGCCATGTCGGCGTCGGAAAAACCGTTGAGCCAGCGCACGGTCCAGTTGCCGATGCCGGTGGCCACGGCGAGCGCCTGCTTGTTGCCGGCCAGCCGGTACATGTCGAGCATGCCGGCCTGGATCTTATGGAGGGTGTAGAACGGCGCCCATACCTTTTCGCCGGCGCTGAGGCGATCGAAGAACGATTCGGGGAAGGCGCTGAGGTACCCGTTCGGGCGCTGGCAGCTGGCCAGGATGGCGACCAGTTCGTCGCCGCGCGCCTTCATCGTGGCGTCGCCCTGCGCGGCCCAGGCCAGCGCCGCGGCGGAGAGGTAGTGGCCACCGGTAAAGTGGCCGCGCAGTTCGCAGTCGGGTTTTTCCCAGCCGCCGAACGGTCTGGCCGAGGATGGCTGGCCCGCCTGCACACGGAAACTGTGCGCGAGCCGGTCGACCGGCAGACTATGCAGATACTCGAGGTTGATCGCCGCGGCACGGCTGAAGTCGCTGTCGAGTAAACGGACCTGATTCAGGGCGAAGGGTTGCATCCGGCATACCGGCTTTTCGCGTGCCGCGCTGGCGGCGACGCTGGCCGGGTCGGCGGTGTCGAAGGCGCGCACGCGGGGTACGGCGAGGGCGCTTGCGAAGGCCAGTGCCCCCGTCTTCAGAAACCGCCTGCGTTTGTCGGAACCCTGCATGCCACCCCCGATGCTTATGGAACGCACCCCCCGATGCGCTGTTTCATCGTGCCGTCACATGGACGGACCGTCTTGTGTCATTTGCGGTGCGTCGATGCGGAATCCCGCACACCGATGTCATGAGAACTGAAGTGTGACCACGAGACGCTGCCCGGCACGCCCTCGCAGGCGAATCTCGTCGCCACGACGATCGGCGGCCGCCACCGCTTTGCCGTCGACGTGCGCGTTGCCGGCGGTGCGTCCTTCGGGTGCGCGCAGCGTGAGCCAGATCTCGCGCGGCGTGCCGCTGGCGGGGAGCGTGACCGACGCCGTCAGGCCATGCTTTTCTCGCCGGATCGCCAGGCCGCAACGTCCCCAGCGCGTCGGCGCATCGGCGATCGACAGCGGCTTCTCCTCCACCAGCCACGCCGAGGGAAGCGCACGACCGAGCAACAGGACGTCGCCCGCGCTGTCGTCGAACACGAAGGCCCAGCGCAGCAGCAACGGAATCGTCATCTGGGCGGGTATGCAGAACAGCGGCATGCCTCCGGTGATATCGGTGACCTCACCGGCGGTCCAGCTGCCCGGCGTGTGCGCGTGATAACGATGCGCGTAGAGGAACAGCAGATATTCGTCCACCCGGCCAAGGCGCAGCAGCTGTTGCGCGTAGCCATAGGAAATGAAGCCGAGGATGTCGCGACTTTTCGGATCGACCGGGCCGATGTTCGCGACCACGCCGAGACTGGTCGCACCATGGCCTCGCATCGCGTCGATCACGAGATGGGCGAGATCGTCGGGCAGGACATCCGCCTGCAGCAGTTCCGCATAAGCGCGATGCGGCCATTGCTGTTCGCTGGGGTGCTCTTCGGCCAGCGCTTCGCGGAACGTCCGGGTGACGCCCGGCAGCGGCCCGACGTAGGGAGGCTTGAGGTCGTGGCGTACGCTGACGCGGACGCTTTCGGTCACACGTTGGCGAAGCGTATCGGCTCGCCGGGTCCACAACAACGCGTTCGCCGCGTCGTGGGGTGCGATGCGCTGCCAGATGGCCGCGATGTCCGCGAGACCGCGCGCGGCGAGGGCGCTGTTGGCGAAGTAGGGTTTCCACCAGAGCGAAGGATCGGGGAACAGGCAGGCGTCCGACTCGTTCCATCCATGGATCAGGCCGTAGCCGGGTGCGCTCGCGGCGAGCTGCAGGGATGCGTCATGCAGTTCGATGAGGATGGCCGCGGTCGCTTCGATCTTGCGTCGATGTTTGCGGCACAGCGCGACGTCGCCGGTGTAGGCCACGTAACGTGCGATCAGCGACAGGGTCAGCCCGAACTGCGCCGTCTCGGCGCCGCGCATGTTGATCATGCCGTCGTCCTGGACGAAGTCGCTGAAGTAGCCGTCGAACACCGCGGTGGCCTGGGCGAATCGGCCCCATTCGAGATTGGCGTAAAGCGAACTGGTGAAGGTGTCCTGGAAGCCGTCGTATTCGTTGCCGTAGTAGTCGCGATCGACGGCGCCGTATTTGGGGTAGGTGCCTTCCGGTCGCACCACCAGTTCGCGCGCGAAGGCGAAGCGCGCCATGTCGGCCCAGCCCGGTGCGGGGATCTCGGCCTGGGACGCGTCGGCCAGCTCGGCATGCCAGCGGTCGTGAAAGCGCAACAGGGCAGCGTAGAACGCCTCCGCTCCGGGCGGTTCGCGCCGGGGCGGGTAAGCCGGGTAGCTGTGCCCGTAGACGACTTTCGTGATCGCGCCGCGCTCGACCAGCGCGGTACGGTGCCAGGTCTGTACGACGAAACGATCGCTGGCATCGACATCGGCGAAGACGATCACGTCGTACCAGCGATGCTGATCGAGCGGTACGACCTTGTGTACCGCGGGGAGCCAGCCGCCGAGGAGTCCCTCGCGGCGACGGGCGACCTTCTTCGGGTCATGCAGATCGGCGAAGACCTGATCGGCGTGGTACCCGCGCGTGCTGCCGGAGGTGTAGACCGGCATCGTATCCAGGCACTGCCGCGTGCCGACGAAGGTCGTCCACGGGAGGCGGCCGTAGTAGTTTTCGGGGTCCAGTACCGACGCCGGGGGTGGGGCGGCGAGGCGTACATTTGCTTCGTCGGGCTGGCCGGAGGCGAGCAGGCGGTCGGCGAGCAGATCCGGGCCGGAGACCGCGATGTCGGCAAGCGCGAGGCCGAGATAGGGCTTCGGTGCTTCGTCCCAGGTGGCCTCGGTGCGCTTGTGCAGAACGACCGCTTGTTTGCCGTCGGTGATTATGAGCGCACCATCGGGATGGGTGAGGTCCTCTTCGACGTGCCAGGCCCGGTCGTCGAGCGAGAAACCGCCCAGGTGGGCGAAGCCTTCGCGAGGGACCTCATCGAGCGGGACGCGGGGAGCATCGCCAGCAGGGCTGGCTCCTGCATGAGCGGGTAGAGGACTCGCTGGCGATGGCGTGCCTGCTGTTGTAGGAGCCAGCCCCGCTGGCGATGCCAGGTCGCCCCGAAACAGCCCTTCAGCCGACACCGTCCCAACCCCCACCGCGGCACTCGCCGCAGCGAGAGTCCGCATGAAATCCCGCCGGCCCATCGCCGCGCGTTCGCTCTCAATCATCGTCATCATCCAAAGCCAGCGCGGACGCAGGTAACCCTGTCGCTGCGCCCCAGTAATAAATGCCCAGCGACGCGACAAACACCGTGACGGAATCCCACGGATGCGCCACGACGCCGTTTCCGCCGAAGGTCCCGAACGCCGACACCAGCATGATCACGAGATAGAACCCGATCAGCCACAGCGCCGAACGCACCTGCTGTGCGAGCACGTCACGCGCCGCGCCCACGGCGCGTTTCACCACGACATAGACAACGAACGCGGCGACCTGCAGTCCGAGCAACCACGACACCGTGCCCCAGCCGGACCAGTAGACGATCAAGCCGGCCACCGCGAACGACACCGGTCCGATCACCGCGAAACCGCGGACACGAAACGGCCGGTCGAGCTCAGGCGCGCTCCGGCGAAGCGCGGCGACCGTGACGGGGGCCACGGCATAACTGAGCACCAGCGCGGCGGACACCACCTGGATCAGCGCCTCCCACGACGGAAAGGGCAACGTCCAGAAGATGGACAGGGCCAGCGTAAGCCATAGCGCAGGACGCGGAATGCCCGACTTGAGGTCGATCCGCGTAAGCGAGGGCAGAAAGCCGCCACTGCGCGCCCAGCCGTAGACGATGCGCGGTGTGGCGTTCATGTAGATGTTGCCGGTGCCGCTGGGCGAAATCACCGCGTCGCAGACCACCAGCGTCGCCAGCCAGCCGAAACCGAGCGCGAGCGCGATGTCGTGATAGGGAAGGGCGAACGCCTTGTCCATACCGCTCCAGCCTCCCGACAGGAGGTCGGTCGGGATGCCACCGAGGAAGGCCAGCTGCAGCAGCACGTAGATCACTGTCGACAGCAGCACCGACAGGATCAACGCGATGGGAATCGTCCGTTGCGGCTCGCGCACCTCGCTGGCCACGGACACGATCGGCGTCAGGCCGAGGTAGGCGAAGATGATGCCGCCCGCCGACACGGCGGCTTCGACACCGGACAGCCCGTTCGGCATGAGGCCGTGGATGCTCAGGTTGCCCGGATGAAAGTGGGTCAGCAGCATCACGATGACCAGCACGGGTACCACGAACTTGAAGACGCTGATGATGTTGTTGGCTTTTGCGAAGGTCTTCACGCTGTAGTAGTTCAGCGCGAAGAACAGCAGCAACAGGGCCAGCTGCACGAACCAGCCGAGGACGCTCGCATGGGTGCTGCCGGGCACGTTCAGCCCGGGCAGCCACGCGGCGGCGTACTGCCGGCATGCGACGGTCTCGATGGCGATCAGGCTGGAAAACGCGATCAGGGTGATGAAACCCATCAGGGAGCCAAGCAGCGCGCCGTGCGAGTACTCCGGGTAACGCACCGCACCGCCGGCTCGCGGCAGTGCCGCACCGAGTTCGCAGTAGACCAGACCGAGCAGCAAGACGGCGGCTCCGCCGATCAGCCAGGAAAGAATGCCGGCGGGTCCCGCGAGTGCGGCCACATGCCCCGCTGCGAAGAGCCAGCCCGAGCCGAAGATCGCGCCCAGTCCGATGAAGGTGAGATCGACCAGTGTCAGTCGCTTCTGGAAATGGCCTTGTGCGTCGCGGGGTGCATCGCTCATATCAGTGCGCCCCCTCGGCATACGGTGATTTGCCGCCGCCCGCGATAAACGCGTCGATACGCTGGTTCAGCACCGGCAGCGGCACGGAACCGGTGGACAGCACCGTGTCGTGGAAGGCGCGGATGTCGAAGTGCTCGCCCAGCGCCTTCGTCGCACGCTCGCGTCCGTCACGGATCGCCATCTCGCCGAGGTAGTACGACAGCGCCTGCGCCGGCCAGGCGATGTAGCGATCCACCTCGGTGTCGATCTCGTGCTCCGCCAGCGCGGTGTTGTCGCGCAGGTACTGGCGTGCCTGCTCACGCGTCCAGTGCAGATGATGGATGCCGGTGTCGACGACCAGACGGGCGGCGCGCCACGCCTGATAGCTGAGATAACCGAAGCGCTCGTACGGCGTGTGATAGATGCCCATCTCCTGACCGAGATACTCGCAATAAAGCGCCCAGCCCTCACCGTATGCCGAGATGTAGCTGAAACGGCGGTAGTCGGGCAGGCCGGTGGTCTCGGCGGCGAGAGGCATCTGCAAGGCGTGCCCCGGTGAGGATTCGTGCAGGGTCAGCGCGGGCAGGGAGTAAAGCGGGCGAGCGGGCAGGTTATACGTGTTGACCAGATAGATGCCCGGGCCGCCGCGGCCACCCGTGTAGATCGGTGCGAGATCGTCAGGCACCGGTTTGATCGCAAAGCGGCGGCGCGGCAGCAGTCCGATGTAATCGCCGACCACGGCATCCACTTCCTTCGCGATCCACGCGGCGTCCTTCAGCAGTTCGTCGGGTGTCTTTGCGTAGAACTGCGGGTCTGTACGGAGGAATTGCAGGAAGTCGGGAAAACTTCCCTTGAAGTCGACCTCTTTCATCACCGCCAGCATCTGGCCGTGGATGTCCGCCATTTCCTTGAGTCCCAGCGCGTGGATATCGTCGGGACTTCGGTCCAGCGTGGTGTACTCGAGGATCTGCGAACGGTAAAACGCCTTGCCGTCGGGCAGGTCCTCGGCCGCGAGACCGTCGCGCGCCTTCGGGTAATACTCATTCTTCATGAAGGCCAGCAGCTTCGCGTAAGCCGGGCGGACCTGCGCCGCGATCGTCTTCTTCGCTTCGTCGCGCAGACGTGCCTGCTCGGCGGCGGGAATCGTCGCCGGCATTTTCAGGAATGGCGTGTAGAAGAGATTGGCGTCGCCTTCCGCGTCCGCCACCGTGCGTATGCCGTCGTACTGACTGCTCACCACGAGCTTCGGCTGGCTGAAGCCACGTGCCAGGCCCAGCCGCATATCCGCGATCTGTTCGTCGAAATACCGCGGTACATCGCGCAGGCGCCCGAGATAGTTCCGGTACGCATCCGCGTCGGTGAACGTGGCGCGCGCGCTGAAGCCGAGGTTGCTCCAGAACGCCGAGTCCGCGTTGAACGGCATCTGCCACGTCCTGAAGCGCTGGTCGGCCAGCAGGACGTCGACCTGCTGGCGGAAGACCGCGTAGTTGACCGGGTCTTCGCCTTTCAGCTGCGCGGGATCGATCGCCTGGAGCTGTTCCACGACCTTCGTCCAGTAGGCCTCGCGTGCGGCCTGGGTGGCGGCGTCGACTTTGGGAAGGCGGTCGGCCGGTCTGGCCGGACCGTCTTCGTCATCCGCGCCGGCGAACTGGGCCTGGCGCCACGCGTACTCGCGGCTGGCTATCTCATGGAACCGTCGAGTCGCGTCGTCGGCGAGCACAGGGGCGGCGAAAGTGACGATGCCGAGCAGGCAGGCAAGACGGGCGGATGGACGGGCCATGAGACTCTCCGATCAGTGCGAGGTGGGCTTTGCGGCCTTCTGTGCGGCGATCCATGCATCGGTGCGCGCATCCAGCAGTTCCAGCGGCATGGCGCCGCCCGAGAGCATTTCATCGTGGAAGGCGCGGATGTCGAAGGCGGTGCCGAGGGCCTTCTCGGCCCGCTGACGAAGTTCCAGAAACTTGAGCTGGCCGAGCTTGTAACCGAGGGCCTGGCCCGGCCACGCGATGTAACGGTCGGTCTCGGCCTGCATGCTCGGCTCGTCCTCGGCCGGATGGGCGTGGAAGAAGTCGATCATCTGCTTGCGCGTCCAGTGCAGCGCATGCACGCCGCTGTCGAGCACGAGACGGTCGGCGCGCAGCAGATCGCCGCTCAGACGGCCGTAGTCGTTGTACGGGTCCTTGTAGAAGCCGGCCTCTTTGGCGAGGCGCTCCGCATAAAGTGCCCATCCTTCGATGTACGCGTTGTACCCGGCCTGCTGACGGAATGGCGGTAGCGGCAGGCTCTGCGCGATCGAGATCTGCAGATGATGGCCCGGTACGCCTTCGTGATACGCGGTGTCTTCGATGGTGTAGAGCGTGCGCTGGGCGAAGTCGCCCGTGTTGACGAAGACCACACCGGGACGCTTGCCGTCGGGCGTACCCTGATGGTATTCGGCGCCGGCGGCGTCTTTCTCGCGGTAGGCCTCCACGGCCTGCACGTACAGGGCCGTGGTCGGCAGATGGCCGAAGAGTTTCGGCAGTTCGGGCTGCATACCGGCGATGTACTTGCGGTAGCCGTCGAGAATCTGCTCGCGCGAGGTGGCGTAGCGTTTCGGGTCCTTTGCGACGGCGGCGCGGAAGGCGGGCAGGTCGGCGTAGCCGAGCTGTTTCGCGATGGCGGTCATCTCGCCTTCGATCCGCTCTACTTCATCCAGACCGATCTGATGGATGCGCTTCGGGTCGAGGTCGGTGGTGGTTTGTGTGTGGATGGCATAGCGATACCTTGCGTCACCGTCGGGCAGGGACCAGATCCCTTCCTGCGTACGGCCGTGCGGGGCGTAGTCGTTGGCGACGAAGTTCGCCAGTTTGCGATACGCGGGGCGCACCTCGTTATCCACAGTGGCGAGGATCGCCTGTTTCAGCCGCGCCTTGTCCTTCGCCGACACGCTGTCCGGGATATGCGCGGCCGGCTGGCCGAAGACATTGGCTTCGCCCGCCGGATCGGCGATCTGCCGCGCCTGCACGGCGACCTTTTCGAGCAGATAGCGCGGCTGCATGAGCCCATCGGCCATCCCTGCGCGCGATGCGGCGATCAGCTGGTCGACGATGCCTGGGATCGCCCTGAGGCGGGCGAGGTAGTCCTCGTAGTGGCGTGTGCTGTCGAACGGGATGGTCGGAACGAAGCCGGGAAGCTGAAGCTGCACGCCACCGATCTGATCCAGCACCATCTCGTGATTCTTGAGGCGGATGGCTTCGAGGTGGTCCTTCAGCTCGCGCACGGCCATGGCCTGACTGAGGCGGCGCTGCTCGTCGAGCTGGGACACGTCCACGGCTTCGAACCGGCGCAGGAAATCGGCGGTGGCCTTGCCGTCGACAGCGACGTGAGCCAGCGAATAATCGGTCCAGCGGTCGTTATAGCGGTAATCGCCGATGGTCGTGGCGAGTTCCGGACTTTCCTTCAGCTGGTATTCCCAGCGCTCGGCGACGAGCGCGTCGAAGGCCCTGGCAGGCGCGTCGGCCGCTTGAGCGGAGGCGTATGGCGCGGCCAGCAGGCACGCGAGAACGAGGCCGCGGACGGCTGGAAAACGGGTCATGCGATTCCCCTCTGGAACGTATCACCCGATGCTCGCGCGAGCGTCACCGGGCGGCTAGAAGACATTGCCCGGTGACGATGCGGCATTGTGCACAATCAGGCAAACGGTTGCTCGATCGAAGGCGACGGCGCGGTGAACCATGCGCCACCGTCGTCGGTGACGTAGAAATGGTCCTCGAGGCGGATGCCGAACCGGCCGGGAACGACGATCATGGGTTCGTCGCTGCAGCAGTTCCCCGGTGCGAGAGGTGCCGTGTTGCCACGGACGAGGTACGGCGCCTCGTGGATGGCCATTCCGCAGCCGTGGCCCGTACGATGCGGCAGACCCGGCAGGCGATAGTCCGGCCCCAGACCGCCGGCCTCGATCACACGTCGCGCGGCGGCGTCGATGTCCGCACAAGGCACGCCGGGGCGCACTGCGTCGAAAGCCGCCTGTTGTGCCGCGCGTTCCAGGTTCCAGATGCGCGACTGCTCGGCGTCCGGTGTGCCGAAGACGTAGGTACGTGTGATGTCCGACTGGTAGCCGGCCACGCTGCAACCCGTATCGATCAGGACGACCTGGTCTTTCTCGAGGTACTGCTCGCCCGGCACGCCATGGGGATACGACGTGGCCACACCGAACTGCACGATACAGAACGTGGAACCGTTGTCCGCGCCCAGCGCGCGATGGGCGCCGTCGATAAAGCGCTTCACGTCACCGGCGGCGATGCCCTCGTGCAGCATGCCGGCGGCGAGCGCCTGCACTTTCAGCGTCATCGCGCAGGCTTGCTTCATCAGGGCGAGTTCCGTCGCCGACTTGCGTGCCCGGCACCCGTCGATCACCGGTGTCGCATCGACGATATCGCGGGTCCCCAGTGTGTGCGCGAGCCCCGTGAACACGTTGAACGGCGCCGCGGGGTCCAGGGCCAGCGTACTCGCGCCGCGTGAGGCCATGCACGCGGCGACCAGCGCGCAGGGGTCCTCGTGCTCTTCCCAGAACGCCATCGTCATCGGATGGGCCAGTTCGGCGCGCAGCGAACCTTCCTCGAACGCGGGGCAGATCAATACCGGCTCGCCCCGTCGCGGAAGCAGCATCGCGACGAGCCGCTCGGTGGCGCCCCAGGGGATCCCGGTGAAATAACGTAGCGACGTGCCGGCCGTGACCAGCAGCGCACCTGCGCCAGCGGCATCGAGCAGGCGTTGCGCGCGCTCCAGGCGAGCAAGGTACTCGTCCCGGCCGATGCGTGGCGCAAGTTGCGTCCACGGTGTGCAGGCCTCGCGGGCCTGCTCCGGGGTCAGGTGTCCGATCTGCGTGCTCATGCGGCGTCACCCACGTCCGCATCGGTCCAGCGGCCGTCGATCCGTCGCTGCACGCCGCCAGCATTGCGGTCGCGCAGTTCCGGCGGAAGCAGGGCATCGGGCACGTTGTCGTAGCTGTGCAGCGCCGTGAAGCGGTGAATCGCCGACGGCATGCCCACGGCGGTGAAGCCGGCATGGCTCGTCGAGGGGAACGGGCCACCGTGATTCATGGCGGGGCTGACCGCCACGCCGGTCGGCATGCGATTGGCGATGAGGCGACCGACGCGCTCGCGCAGATGCCGGGCGATGGATTGCCACGACGCATCGTCGCTGCCATCCGTCGCGCGGTACATCGTTCCGGTGAGGTTGCCCTCGAAGGCTCGCGCGATGGCGGCGAAGTCGTCATCGCCGTCGGCACGGACGAGCAGACTGACCGGACCGAAAGCCTCCGTCTGCAACGCGCCTTTATCGGCGACGAAGGCCGCGGCATCGACGCTGAGCAGGGTCGGCTGGAAACGGTAACCCGCGTCGTCGCCGGTGGCCCCACCGGCGAGCACGGTGGCGCCCGCTTTCCTCAACGCGCCCACGGCGCGCATCAGGCCCTCCTGCACACCGCGCGAAAACAGGACGCGGGGCGTCGCCGCGGCGAACTGCGCCGTGGCGCTGGCGACGAACGCATCGCCATCCTCACCGGTGGGCACGATGACGATGCCGGGGTTGGTGCAGAACTGGCCACTGCCCATCGTGCAGGACGTGAAAAAGGCCGTGGCGAGTGCTTCGGCATCTTCCGCAAGCGCACCCGGCAGCAGGAACACCGGGTTGACGCTGGACATCTCGGCGTAGATGGGGACACCCGCGCCATCGGCGGCGGACTTCAGCGCGAGGCCACCGGCGCGGCTGCCGGTGAAACCGATCGCACCCAGCCGCGCGTCGGAAGCGAGGGCCGCGCCGATCGCGTTATCGAAGTGATACAGCATCTGCACCGAGGCGGCCGGCAGGCCCGAGGCCAGGACCGCCTCGTGCGCCAGCTCGGCGAGCCGTTGTGAGGTCGCCGGGTGCGACGGGTGCGCCTTGGCGATCACGGGATTGCGTGCCGCGATGGCCGAGGCGAAGTCGCTGCCCGCGATCGCGTTGAAGGCGAACGGAAAATTGTTCGGTCCGAACACCAGTACCGGCTTGCCCAGCGGTGCGCGATGCGCTCGCAGACCACTGGCCGTGTCGATGACCGGATCGCTCCAGCTGTGTTCACGCACCGCGCGTGCCGCCTGACGCAGCTGTCCGCTGGCACGCGGGAGTTCGACCGAGCGCAGTCGCGGCTCGGCGGGCAGTGCCGTTTCCGCGGCGGCCAGGGACACGAGCGTTTCGGCATCGGCGTCGATCGCCGCCGCGTAGCGCTCGAGGAAATCGGCGATGCGCTCGGGCGGCACGGCGGCCAGTTCACCGGCGACCGCCGTGGCGGCTGCGAGCGCCGCCTCCACGTCGTCCGCGCCGCTGACGGGAAACGACGGCCCGATGGCTTCACCACGCGTGGGATCTTCCGCGTGGAACGAGCCGGTGGGCGCGTCGGCGGCGCGCCACTGGCCACCGATCAGAACCTGCGGCTGCTCGGCCATGGATCAGACTCCCGGCCGGGTGGCGATTGCGTGGTCGATCACCTTCATCGCCGCGTCGCGCTCGGCGCCGGCCACCGGCAGGCGCGGCGCGCGCACGGTTTCGCTGCCCATGCCGACGCGCGACTGCACCAGCTTGATCAGCTGTACGAAGGTCGGCACGGTATCGAGGCGGAGAAGCGGGAGGAACCAGGCATACAGGGATTCCGCGGCCTTGGCACCGCCATCGCGGGCCAGCTCGAACAGCTTCACCGATTCGGCCGGATACGCATTGACCAGGCCGGCGATCCAGCCGACCGCACCCATGCTGACGCCTTCGACCAGCGCGTCGTCCATGCCGACAAGCAGTTCGAGACGATCGCCGGCGAGCGCACGGATGGCGGCGAAGCGCCGCACATCGGCGGAAGATTCCTTGACGGCCTGCAGGTTGGGGAACTGACCCGCCAGCTCGGCGATCTGCGCCGGCGTGAAGTCGGTCTTGTACGCCACCGGGTTGTTGTACAGCATGCACGGGAGGTCGGTCGCGGCGATCACGGCCTTCACGTGCGCGCTCATCTCCCGCCAGTCCGTGGAGTAGACGTATGGCGGCAACACCATGAGGGCCGAACAACCGATGGCCCTGGCGTCTTGCGCCAGCCGTACGGCTTCGTCGGTGGAGAGCGAGGCAATACCCGGAATGACGGGCGCGCGGCCGTCGAGCGCCTTGACCAGCGTCCGCAGGATGGCCGTCTTCTCGTCGTAGCTCAGCGTGGCGGCTTCGCCGAGCGAGCCCAGCGGCACGATGCCCTTGCAGCCGGCGTCGATCATCTGCAGCGCATGTTTGGCGAGAAACTCGTGGTCGACCTGGCCATCGGCCTTGAATGGCGTGGTGATGGCGGGAAGGACGCCGTGCCAGAAAGTTGCGTTGCTCATGCTTGGATGCCTCTCGATGCAGGAAGGGAACTGGGAAAATCCGGCTCGCCCAGGGTGGACAGGCGGGCAGGGAAAAAGGGCGGGCGCGCATCGGTGCGCGCACCCAGACCGAGCTCGGTCATGGCCGCGCCGCATACGCGGCCCTGGCAGGCGCCCATGCCGCAGCGCGTGGCGAGCTTGGCGCTGCGAGGGTCCCCATGGGCGCGGACGGCACCGAAGGACACGTCTTCGCAGCGACATATCAGGGTGTCGTCGCGGGCGAGCTCACGGACGCGCGGTGACAACGCGAAATGCTCGCGCAACAGGGTCGCGAAGGCCCGCGCGTGATCGCGTCGACGCAGGAGCGCATCGGGTATCGCGACGCCGGCAGCGGCCAGCCCGGCGATCCGGCCTTCGAGACGCGCGCAGTCGCGGCCACCGATACCGCAGCTCTCGCCCGCGGCGAACGTATCGTCGAGGCTGGTGCGCTGATGGGTATCGACATCGACCTGAGGATGAAGCGTGTCGGCGCGCGTCGCGCAGCCGATCTGGCGGGCGAGCGTCAGATCCGGGACGAGACCGAAGCCGACCGCGAGTACGTCGCAGTCGACGCGTTGCACATGCCCGGCGCGCTCGATCAGTGCGGCCGACACGGCGTGCTCGCCGACGGCCTCGGTCACGACGCTGCCGTGGCGGTAGTCGATACCGCGAAGCGAGACCTGCAAGGCGGCGGCCTGTGCGAGCTTCGCCGGCCAGCGCCAGAGGCTGCGGGCGAAGCGGTGAAGCTCACCGGTCGACGCCTGCTCATGAATGCCGGTGACGATGGCGCCGTGCTTTCGTGCCGTCGCCGCGGCGGCAAGAAGCAGCGGTCCGCTACCGGCGACAAGTACACGTCGTCCACGCAGGGCCCAGCCTTGCTTGACCAGGGCCTGCAAACCACCCGCCCCGACCACACCCGGCAGCGTCCAGCCCGGAAAAGGCATGAGTAACTCGCGTGCGCCCGTCGCGATGATCAGCGAACGGTACGGCAGCAGGTAACCGCGTCGCGGATCCTGCAGCAGAAGATGGCTGGCTTCCGTGGCGATGACCTGCGTCTCGGCCACCCAGGTCACACCACGCGATGACAAGGCCTCACGGATGCTGCGATCGGCCATGGCGGGATAGCCGTGTCGTACGTCGTGACGCCATACCTGGCCGCCGGGCTTCGGCTGGCTGTCGATCAGCACGACGCGCCGCCCGTGTGTGGCTGCGGCGGCCGCCGCGGCAAGACCCGCGGGACCCGCACCGACGATGGCGATGTCGAAGGTGTCGCTCATTCGCTGTCTACCGTCATGCCATCGCGGACCGTGACCTGGCAGGCGCGCTGTTGCGCGACGCCGTCGATACGCACCCGGCATTCGAAGCAGACACCCATGCCGCACAGGGCGGCACGGTGTTGACCGCTGACGGAGCGGCGGAACGGCAGGTCGAGGCTGAGCAGGGCGGCGGCGACAGTGATGCTGGCCGGTACGCGCCTGATGACGCCGTCCACGATGAGACGTGCTTCCCGCGCCGTCATAAAGCCACCCGCGCTGGATCGTAAGGCGCGGCGTCGATGGCCGTCGGTCGGCCGAGCAGCTGATCGATAAGCAAGCGTGCGCTGCCAAGCGACGTGGTGACGCCCAGCCCCTCATGACCGGCCGCGACCCAGGTGTCGGCCATGCCAGGTACGCGGCCCAGGTACGGTAAGCCGTCGGTACTGACGGGGCGGAAGCCCGTCCACACGCGCAACGCATCGAGCTCTCGCAACCATGGAAGGAACCGGAAGCTTCGCTGCAGCATCATCCGGACCATATCCATCGAGACGTCCGCATCCGCCGCGTCGTATTCGCGGGAGGAGCCGATGAGGATCTGCCCGGTCGGGCGCGGCTGCACGTTGAACGCCACGCTTGCCGCATCGGCACCGTGAGCGCTGTCCGCATAGCCGAGTTCGAGCAACTGGTGATTGACTCGCTGCCCGTAGCGTTCGGTAATCACAAGGTGACCTTTCCGCGCGCGGATCGGCAGTCGTGGCAGCAGTCGCGGCAAGGCGCATCCGGTGGCGACGAGTACCGGACCGTGCAGCTTGCCTCCGTCCTGCAGTACGACACCACCCGGTTGCAGCCGGAACGCGTATTGCCGGTGCAGCGTGGCCCCACGTTCGAGCGCGAGGTCGACCAGATGCCGCGCGACGGCCGGTGGATAGACCACCGCTTCCCGCGGAATCAGCAGCCCGCCGCGCAAGTCGGCGGCGAGCATCGGCTCGAGTTCGTACAGACCGGCGGCGTCCACGGCTTCGGCGACGACGCCCGCGTCGGTCAGACGTGCCAGCTTGTCGGGAATGCGTGCCAGTTCATCGTCGTTACTGGCCACCCACAATGTGCCGCAGCGGCTGAACTCCGCGGCGGGCAGTTCGGCGAAGGCTTCCCACAGACCGAGCGAATATCGCGACAGTGCGAATTCCGCCGGGTCATCGTCCATGGCCACCAGGTGACCCATGGCGGCGGCGGTGGCGCCGCCCCCGACGGTGGCGGGCTCCACGATCGCGACCTTGAGGCCCTCGGCGGTGGCCTGCTCGGCGCAGGCGGCGCCGACGATGCCGGCACCGATGACGATCAGATCGTACGTGCTCACGCGGCGCCGATGCCCCAGGCCAGCGGGTCGGCCTCGTCGATCAGGATGGTGCCCTGCATGGTCACGTGCGCGCTGCCCGTGATACGCGGAAGAACGCCGCGCTCGCCGTGCTTGTAAGTCGCCTCGAACAGGCTGCCGAGGATGCCGGCCTGGCGCCACACCTGACCCGGATCGAGCTTGCCATCGGCGGCCAGGCACGCGACCTTGGCGCTGGTGCCTGTCCCGCAGGGCGAACGGTCGTAGGCCATGCCGGGGCAGAGGACGAAGTTACGTCCGTCGCCGCCGCTCTCCTCGTCCGGCCCGTTGAGCTCGATATGGTCGATTTCTTCGTCGTTCGCGCCGGTGATGCCGTCGCGTTCCAGACCGGCGCGGATCGCTTCCGTGTACGCGGTCAGCGCCCGCTGGTTGGCCAGCGTGAGGGGCAGGGGAGACTGGCTCGTGATGAAAAACCAGTTGCCGCCCCAGGCGACATCGCCCGTGACCGGGCCATGGCCTTCCACAGCCACCGATACGTTACGGCGATAGCGGTAGCTCTCGACGTTGTCGATCGACACGCGTCCGTCGTCCAGCAGCTCGATACCGACGACGCCGACCGGTGTCTCGAGACGATGCCGGCCGGGGGCGATGCGGCCGAGATGCTGCAGTGTGCGGATGAGGCCGATGGTGCCGTGGCCGCACATGCCGAGGTAGCCGACGTTGTTGAAAAAGATCACCGCTGCGCACGACGACGGGTCGGTCGGTTCCAGCAGGAGCGCGCCGACCATCGTGTCCGAGCCGCGCGGCTCGCACGCGATCGCCTGCCGCCAGGCGTCGTACCTTTCGCGCATGAGCTGACGGCGACCGGCCAGTGGGCCGTCGCCCAGATCGGGAAAGCCGGAGAGGACGACCCGGGTAGGTTCGCCGCCAGTGTGTGAGTCGATGAATTCGATGTGATGCATGGCTTCCATGCTCACCGGGGCGGCCTGTCTGCGTATAGAAAGCTTTACCGATGACGGATGCGGAATTTGGCATAACGTCCGATCCGCCGCCAGCGACGGGGTGGAACGCTGCGAGGCTTGCAATTCCCGGTTCTATCGGCTTTATGATGCGTTGCGGCATCTCTTCATTGCCGTGACAGGTCGCCGTTGCCGCCCCGGAGGAGCCCCAGGCCCATGAAGATTTCCGCCGATGAGCTCGAACCGCTGTTCGACGCGTTACCCGACGTCGTGTTCTTCGTCAAGGACACCGAAGGGCGGTACACGCATGCCAATCTGACCCTCGTGAGACGTCTGGGGCTGAAGCGTCGGGGCGACATCATCGGCCGGGGAGTCACGGAATTGTTTCCGGCGATGATGGGCGGGTCGTATGCGGCTCAGGACCGGCGCGTACTGGCGGGCGAAGTCATCGAGAACCAGCTGGAGGTGCACATCTTCAGCAACCGCGCGCCGGGGTGGTGTCTCACCTGCAAGCGCCCGCTGGTGTCGTCGCGTGGCGACATCCGCGGGGTGATCGGCATCTCGCGCGATCTCGGTCTGCCGGACGGCAAGCATCCTACTTACGAACGGTTGCGACGCGTTCTTGCGTACATGCAGGAGCACCACGGCGAGGGGGTGCGCATCCCCACCCTGGCCGAGCTGGCCGGGTTGTCGGTCGCGCAGCTCGAGCGGCACTTCCGCCGCGTCTTCCAGCTGACACCGCAGCAGGTGCTGACCAAGCTGCGTATCGAAGCGGCCATGCGTCTCCTTGGCGGTGACGATAACGTGGCGTCGATCGGCATGGCCTGCGGCTTCGTCGATCAGAGCGCGTTTGCGCGCCAGTTCAAGGCGACTGTCGGTATGACGCCAAGCGACTACCGTGCGATGCAGGCGGCCGTGGGAAGCGCAACGCAACGTTGACGTGGGCATGGGCGCGCGTTTCCCCGTCGATACGCGTCATGGCGTCGACGTGGGCGTGGCGTCGGGGTGCGCATCCAGCCAGTCCAGTACGAAGGCCTCGAGCGTGACGCGCGGTGGTGGAAGGAGCTCCGCCTCACGCGTGAACTCCATCGCGGCCTTCAGGAAGGCCTGCTTCGCTCGCGCCGTCGCCTGCCGGGCCGCCGCCTGCCTTTGCCGCAGCTGGACGATGTGAGCCGAGGGCTGTCCCGGCCTGGCGAACTTCTGGTACCGCCGCAGTTCGTCGGCGGCCAGGGCGGTGTCACCGGCCGACTGAATCATGGCGGCGCGCGCCTCCACCAGCCGGGGCAGCCAGAGGCTGTTCTCAAAGGGCCTCGGCGCGGTCATGGAGAGTCCAGGCGAATACGGCGGGTGAAAACGTCGCTGTGGCCGCTGAGCCAGAGCGCGACGTCCTTGAGGACATGTTGAGAGGGAAACACGCGGCCATAGCACAGTACGAAGATGGCCACCGCGCCCAACGCGAGGATGAGGATGCGCCGCCGTGCGTCGGAGCGCGACTCGTGGAGGGTCGGTTCAACGCCGCGTACGAACCAGGCCATGACGGCGGTTCCCAGCAGCGCGCCCAGCCAGACTTCCGAGGGACTGTGCACCTTCAGTACCAGTCGGGAGACGGCCACGCCTGCCCCGATCAGGCAACCCGCGGCGATCGCTGTGCGTCGTATGCGGACGTTGCCGTCCCGCGCGAGCAGGGCGCCTAGCGAGGGCCATACCAGTATCGCCAGCGTCGTATGACCGCTGAAGCCGGTGTAGTTGAGTCCGGGCGGTCCGATACCCCAGGCCATGAATAGCAGCTTGGAGAGGCAGACGATGCCGCCCGCCGTCGCGACGGCGAAGCCCCAGCGCCGGACATCCCGCCACTGGGGTGCCGGCACCAGCAGGCAGATACCGGTCCATGTAATCAGGGGAAGCAGTAGTGCGCTGTCGCCGAAACTGGTGATGGCTTGCCACAGGGTCATGCCATGCACTCGTGTGTCGCTATCATGTCGGTTGCGCTCATCGCTTATGTCTGTCTACGACCCGGAGTATCGCAGCACCTATGTTCGAACGGATACTGATTGTCTGTGTCGGCAACATCTGCCGCAGTCCCACCGCGGAATACCTGCTACGGCATCGCCTCGGTGGCGATCATCGCGCCCAGGTGAGCAGCGCCGGCCTCGGCGCACTCGTTGGCCACGCGATGGATGCGACCTCGCTGGAGCTGTTGCGTGAACACGGCGTGGATGGCGCGGCTCACCGCGCCCGGCAGGCCGATAACGCACTGCTGCGCCAATCCGATCTGATCCTTGCCATGGAGAAGCGACACATCGCGGAAATCGGTCGGATGGCGCCTGAGGTAAGCGGGAAGGTCTTTCTGCTGGATCGCTGGGGCGCGGGAGCCGACATTCCCGACCCCTACCGCCAACAACGCCCGGCCTTCGAACATGTATACAAACTGATCGATGGTGCCGTCAGCGGATGGTTGAAGTATTTATAGGCGCGCGTCGTGACGTCAGTCAGTTTTCAGTCCGCATCGGTCATGTAGTGTTCGTAGGGTAGATCCACTGTCAGTGTTGTCCTCGCATCGCCCCGTTTGCCACGACGCTGGGGCTCGACATTTACTTAACGGACCCATCACTGATTTTGGCTTGGCCTGAGACACAACGCGCCCGCGTCGCGCTAAGTTTTCTGTTCCCCGGTGGGTTCGCACTGGTGCTGGCGTTGCTCGCCGGTTGCTCGACGGTGTCGCTTGGCAGTGTCGAGAGTGTGCGTCTCGCGTTTCAGGGAGACAAAGTGGATGCCACCCCCGAGTCCGTGGCGGCCTCGCCGTATTTTCAATTGCAGGCGAATTCTCCCGCCGGCCAGGCGATTCTGATCCTGGCGAAGACGGAGCAGGGCGAGCTCGGCTGGTACGGCGGCAACCACGATATCGTGTTCACGCGAGACGGCGTGATCGCTCGTACCGTCGGCCTTCCCCAGAACCTGGATGCGTCGGCCTTCCCGGGCGAAAACCCCTTTCATCAGGGCCTGCAGCGGCTCAGCGGGCCAGTCAGCTATAGCCGTCGGATGGACTGGTCGCCGGATTACCGGTATGGCGTCATCCTTCGGGCGCAGCTCGAGCCGAAAGGGCTGGAAGATGTCGAAATCCTGGGCAAGGTGCATCGTCTGAGACGTGTGGACGAGTCGCTGACCGCGCAGGGCGTGCACTTCGACAATCGCTACTGGGTCGACCCGGCGGACGGTTTTATCTGGAAGAGCCGCCAGTACGTGGCCCCGGATTACCCGCTGGAGCTGATCCAGCTGCGACCGTATCGCGAGCCCGCCGCGTGAGGGGCGTCGCGCTGTTTTCGCTGCTCGTGGCCATGGCCGGGCCGTCGTTCGCGCAGAGCGGTGTGACCGTGACCGTCGACGGCGCCGTGGCCCGACCGGGTTCGGACGTCTATCCGGCTGGAGCCCGCCTGTCGGCCCCGGCACTGGCGGCAGGCGTCTCTCCGGATGCCTATCTGCTCGGCGCCGCGTGGCTTCAGCCCGCCCTGCAGCGGGATCAGTTGCGTCTGCGCGCCGGTCTGGAGTATGAGCTGGGTGCCATCCGTCGTCAGGCCATGGCGAAGGGTCAGGAGGATCTGTCGATAGGCGCGGCCGCTTTCCAGCGCTGGTTCGCCAGTTTGCCGGTGACGGGTCGCCGGACCCTGTCCGCTCTGGATCCGTTCCGCCTCGAGGTCACGCCGGCCGACAACTGGCCGGTGCATGACGGCGATCGCCTTTTCTACCCAACGCGTCCGCGGGACATCCGCGTGGTCGGCGCGGTGAATGAACCCTGCCGCTTGCCCCAGGTCGGCTTCCGTGACGCCCGCGACTACCTGAAGGATTGTCCCGTTTCAAAAGCTGCCGATCCCAATATGATTTTCGTCGTGCAGCCCGACGGCGCGGTATTCCAGCAGAACATCGCCTTGTGGAATCGCGATGCGCCACGGGTGCTGGCGCCGGGGGCCTGGATCTACGTGCCGTTCGATAACAAGGCCATCGCCGGCGCCGCCGACGATGACTTCAACCATGACATTGCCGCGTTTCTCGCCACGCAGTTGTTGAACGACGAGGGCGCGCGCTAATGCGGGCGCCTCGACGTCGACGGCGCGTCACGCGGCGGGTCGCGCTGCATGGCTGCTGCGCCGGCCTTGCCCTCTGGGCGGGCGGAGCGACGTGCGTGCTCGCGCAGGAAACCTATACGCAGAGCGACTTCGGTGGCGTGGGCCTCCTGCAGTCGCCAACGGCACGCATGGCGCAGGAAGGCGAGTTCAGCTTCGTCCTGAGCCGTACGACGCCCTATACGAATTACAGCGTATCCATGCAGCCGCTACCCTGGCTGGAAGGGTCGTTCCGCTATACCAACGTAAGTAACCGGCCGTATGGACCGGCTTACCTCAGCGGTAGCCAGACGTATAAGGACAAGTCGATCGACGCCAAGATCCGCTTGTGGGAGGAAAGCCGCTGGCTTCCCGCCGTGGCGGTCGGCGCGCGCGACATCGGCGGTACCGGCCTGTTCTCGAGCGAATACATCGTCACCAGCAAGCGGGCAGGGCCATTCGATTTCAGCCTGGGTCTGGCCTGGGGCTACATCGGCAACCGCGGCGATATCGCCAACCCGCTGAATATCATCAGCGACAAGTTCAGCACGCGGCCGAGCAGCGGTTCCGGTGCGACGGGTGCGCTGAGCATCAACAAGTTCCTGCGCGGACGTCCGGGTTTCTTCGGAGGCGTCGAGTACCGATCGCCGTGGGACTGGCTGGTCCTCAAGGCCGAACTCGATGGCAACGACTACAAACATCAGCCGCAGAGCAACAATCAGCCGCAGCGGTGGCCGATCAACCTGGGCGCCGTATTCCGGGTCAACCGCAATGTCGACCTGACGCTCGGCTACGAGCGCGGCAAGGTGGCGACCGCCGCGATCAACCTGCACAGCAATCTGGCGACGCATGTCGATCCGCCCAAACTGAACGATCCGAAGCCGGAGGCCGTGGCGTTCGAGAGCACACCCGTGGCGGCTCCTCCGGAAGCGACTGGTGACAGGGCGATGAGGGGAACGGCCGATTCGGCATCTCCGGAAGCGACGCCGCCACCCTCGGGAGCCGTGTCACCGGGCTCTGAAGGCGGGGGCAACCTTACGGCGGACTCGTCGGCTCGTTCGCGACGTCCCCCCGATCAGGTCGACTGGCGCGAAGTGGCCAGGACCCTCAACGACAACGCAGGCATCAACGTCAGCAGCATCGGTCGTCGCGGCTCGGAGCTGGTCATTCATGGCCAGCAGGATCGCTTTTTCTATAACGCCGAGGGCGTCGGCCGCGCGACGCGCATCATCGATAACCGCGTCGACGGCAGTATCGACTGGCTGACCGTCAGGTCCGAACGCAATGGTCTGGCCACGGTGGACACCAGCGTCCATCGTCCTAAGTTCATCGAGTTGCTGGACAACCGGATCGACCTGCAGACGTTCCGTCGCAGCGTGGAGCAGGACCCGGTGACCGCGCAGGAAGAGGAGGTGCTTTACCGGGCGCCGCTCAAGCGCTTCTCCGGTGGCACCTCGCTCGGCTATCAGCAGAACCTCGGTGGTCCCGACGCTTTCGTTCTGTACCAGATCTACGGCGCCGCGTCGGGCACGTTCAACATCACGCGCAATCTGTGGGTGGACGGGGTGCTGGCGGTCAACATCGCCAACAACTACGACAAGTTCAAGTACGACGCGCCCAGCAATCTGCCACGGGTCCGCACCAATGTCCGGCAGTATCTGACCAGCTCGGATATCACCATGCCGAACTTCCAGGTCACGGGCACGCACAAGCTGGGCGAAGACCTTTACGGCCTGGCGTACGCGGGCATGCTCGAAAGCATGTATGGCGGTGCCGGTGGCGAAGTCTTGTACCGTCCGTTCGGTCAGCACTGGGCCTTCGGGGCGGACCTGAACTGGGTCAAGTCGCGCGGTTTCGATCAGGATTTCTCCTTCCGCCGCTACCACGTGATTACGGGGCAGGCGACCGGATACCTCGATACCGGATTCCATAACGTGACGCTCGCCGTGAGCGTGGGCCGTTACCTTGCCGGCGACTGGGGTACGACGGTCGACGTGTCACGCCAGTTCGCCAATGGGGCACGCATGGGCGCGTACGCCACGATTACCAACAAGTCGGGCAGCGCGGGCTACGGCGAAGGCAGCTTCGACAAGGGCATCTATGTGTCCATTCCGTTCGACATGCTGCTGCCGCGGTCGTCGCGCAGCCGGGCCACGTTGCTGTGGGAGCCCTTGCAGCGCGATGGCGGAGCGCGTCTCAACAAGCGCTACACGCTTTACACGATGACCAACGATCTCGACAGCGATCTGTTCGACAAGAACCTCAACAAGATCGGCGACTGACCGTTATTTCAGCTGCAAAAAAAAGCCGCGCCCCTTTCAGGGCGCGGCTTTCTTATCTCGCTGAAGCTCTGCTTCAGCGCTTTAGCGTTGCAGCGAACGCCCGCGGCCAATGCCGTAATAAGCGATACCCGCTTCTTCGACCGTCACGGGGTCGTAGAGATTGCGCCCATCGAAGATCGCCGGCGTCTTCAGTGCCGCCTTGATCCGTGCGAAGTCCGGACTGCGGAAGGCCTTCCACTCGGTGACCAGTGCCAGCACATCGGCCCCATTGAGTGCGTCGTATGCGCTGTCGCACAGCACGAGATCGTCGCCGCGATCGCCGTAGATACGCGTGGTTTCCTCCCTGGCCTCCGGGTCGAAGGCGCGGACTTTAGCGCCCGCTTTCCACAGTGCCTCGATCAGGCGGCGGCTTGGCGCTTCGCGCATGTCATCGGTATTCGGTTTGAACGCAAGACCCCACAGAGCGACGGTCTTGCCTTTAACGTCACCCCCGAAGTGGCGCTGGATCTGCGCGAACAGCCGGGTCTTCTGGTCGGCATTCACCGCTTCGACCATGCTGAGAAGGCGCGCGTCGTAACCGTGACCGCGAGCGATCCGCTCCAGTGCCTGTACATCCTTGGGGAAGCAGGAGCCGCCATAACCGGCACCGGGATAGATGAAGTGGTAACCGATGCGCGGATCCGCGCCGATGCCCTGGCGCACCAGTTCGACGTCGGCGCCGACACGCTCGGCGATGTTCGCGATTTCGTTCATGAAGCTGATCTTGGTCGCGAGCATCGCGTTGGCCGCATACTTGGTCAGCTCCGCGGAGCGCTCATCCATCACGACCATGCGGTCATGGTTGCGGTTGAACGGCGCGTACAGCTTCCGCAGGCGCGCCACGGCGCGCTCGCTGGACGAGCCGACCACGATGCGGTCCGGGCGCAGGCAGTCTTCGACCGCATCGCCTTCCTTCAGGAACTCCGGGTTGGAGACCACGTCGAAGTCGACCTTCGCACCGCGCTCTCCGAGGACTTCGGCGATCGTGGTCCTCACGCGGTCAGCCGTACCCACGGGTACGGTGGATTTGTTCACGACCACCGCGTAGCCATCGATATGCTTGCCGATGGTGCGGGCAACGCTCAATACGTACTTCATATCGGCGCTGCCATCTTCATCGGGTGGCGTACCCACCGCGATGAAAATCAGCTCGCCGTGCGCGATAGCGGGTTCCGGATCGGTCGTGAAATCGAGCTGCCCGGAAGCATAGTTACGCTTGACGATCGGCTCGAGGCCGGGCTCGTAGATCGGAATGACGCCTTTGCGAAGCCCTTCCACCTTGGCCTCGTCGACGTCCACGCACACCACGTGATTGCCCATTTCCGCGAGGCAAGCGCCGGTGACCAGTCCCACATAACCGGTGCCGAATATAGTGACCTTCATCGATGTCGCCTGTTTAGCTCGTAAAAATGGAGCGGAACGCGATCAGAGCTAGAGCTGGCTGTCGCGATCCAGGTTGTATTGCGTCGTGGCGGCATTGCTGATCAGCCCCGAGAGCGGCAGCAGCTGGCTGATGAAGCGGTTCCAGCGCGTAATTCCAGCGGGCCCGACGAAAATGACGTCGCCCGGTTTGACTGAGAACTGCGATGCGACGGCGAAGGACGCCGGGGAGGTGTTGTCCAGCTGAAAAATCGTCGCCGGCGCCTTCTCCATGTCTTCGACGCCACGGATGACATAGACCGACTTGCCGTTCGCGCTGGTCTGGCTGAGACCGCCCGTGCGGCCCAGGGCCTGGGTGAGAGTGAGGTCGCTGGTTTTGAAAGAAATCGCCTGCGGCCTCAGCACTTCACCGATAACGTATGCCTCGTGCCGGTCGTTGTAAGGCAGGTAAACGCTGTCACCGCCCTTCAGGTAGATGTCCTTGCCGCCGTCGCGCGAGCGCGACAGTGCGTCCAGATCGATGTGGTATTCCCGGTTATCACGCCGGAGCACGACATCCGACAGGTCGGCCAGCTGGGCATTGACGCCTGCCGTCCCGACCGCCTGAGCGAGCGTGAGCGGTGTCACGGTGATGTTCTGTGGATCGGTCCTGACGAAGGCACCGCCCAGTGTGACCCGCTGGCTGGCGTAGCTGATGATGCTGATGTCGACCTGGGGCTTCTCGATGTACTTCGTCAGGCGGTCAGTGATGGCCTGGCGAAGTTCTTCCACCGTCATGCCACCGGCGTTGATCAAGCCGACATAGGGATAAAAGAGCGTGCCGTCGGGCCGCACGAGTCGTCCATTGGCACCCGTCTGCTGCTGTGAACCGGCGGGGGAGGTGAGTTCCGGGTGCTCCCAGATCGTGATGTACAGCGAATCTCCCGGACCGATGCGATAGGGATCCGGCTGGTAGGAGATGAGACTGGGGTCGACGCCCCGCCCGGTGGCGGTGGCGCGATCCATCGCGATCAGCTTGGGCGTGATCGGAACGAGCTGGTAGCGGCTTCCGGTCGCGCTTTCCTTGTCGTTCAACTCACCGGTCTTCATGTGCTGGCCGGGTGCCAGGACGCATGCATTCAATAGCAGGCACCCGGCCAGACCGAGAATCGGCAGGAACTTCATCGTGTACGGGATCCTTCAGTCGGAGCGCCAGGCGGCGATTGCTTAACGCCCCACTTAAACCGATCGAGCATTAATGGCTCGGGAACGTGAATGGACATTTAGACGTCCAGAACCTGAGTCGATGCCCGCTCAGCGCGTGCCTCCCGTGCCGCCGGTGCCTCCGGTTCCACCCGTCCCACCCGTACCGCCGGTGCCACCCGTACCGTCATTTCCGGTGCCGCTGGTGTTGTTGGCCGTTGCTCCGGTAGCAGCCGCCATCGCTGCGGTGCCTGGTCCGACACGGGCCGGTGCGAGTGAGCCCTTCGATGCCTGGCGTGCCTGGTTCGGGTCGGCCACGCGGGGCTGTTGGCCGTTGTTTTGCGGGTTCTCAGGCGTGCCGGGCTGGGTTGTGGCACGTTGACTCTGAGCCCAGATCGGAGCCGCAACGGCAAGAATCGCGCAAGCAAAAAGCAGACGTCTCATGGTCGTCATCTCCAGTGGGTGAATCGATGCGTACACGCGTTGCAGACATTCATGAACGCGGTTTATTCGCGCAAACGCGGGATCCATTCACTGCCATATCGATGTTAAGTGCAAGGCAATCAGCTGAACGACAGAATGGGGCGATTCTTTTTGTGACGCGAGCCGCAAATTAGGATATGTTGGATTGCCGCCAATTTTCTGGCGGTGCAGCATGAGTTGTCGAAAGACTCACACTGAGAAGTGTTGAATGACGGATTCCGGCGGAATGCCGGAGTCCATCTGAAACGTGTTGGGCCGTTGGGCGTCCCCGGACAGGACAACCCGGTTCCACAGGGGGCACGTACCTGGGCAGGCCGTTAATCACGGCATTGTCGCGTCGGAAGAAGGTACCTGTCATGCAACTGACCAAATTCAATGCGTTAGTGGATCTAGAGCTCCGTGCGAGCGATCCTATCTGCGCAGTATCGGCCGGTTTCCTGGCCTACTACGTCCGATTCGACACGGTAGCGATGAACAGCGTCTATTCAGTGGCGCTCGTTATACTGTTGTTGTCGACGCTCAGCGCATCGGCCGCATTCCGTGTTTATGATCAGCCCATCGGTGAGCGCCCCGTCGGGCAATATTGCCGCATCGCAGCATCGTGGTCTGTCGCCTTTGCTGCGCTCATCGCGCTCGGCTATCTGCTCAAAGTCAGCGATTTGTATTCGCGTGGCTGGGTGTCGCTGACGTTTATATTGGGCCTGTCATTCATGGCGCTGGTGCGAGTCGTCGCCCATCGCGCCACGCACCGCCTTCGCGAGCGCGGCGTGGGCATCAGTCGGTGCCTGTTGATCGGTGCGACCGATTCCGGACTGCACATGATCGACCAGGTCGAGTCCAGCCCGGCACTCGGCATGAAGATCACCGCTTATGTGCGCACGAGTTACGACAACGGCGTGCCAAGTGGCGTGCCGCTGGCAGGTGCGTTGCTGGACCTGGACAAAGTGCTGGCGTCGGGAGAGTGGGACCAGGTTCTCGTCGCGCTGCCGGTCAGCGCCAACCGCGCGATCAACTACGTGCTCGATCGTATGGACCAGCACGTCATGACGGTGAAGTTCGTGCCGGACATGCTGGGCCGTCAGTTGATCAATCACCGCATGGAAGACGTGGCGGGCGTGCCGCTCGTCACGCTGCGCGAGAGCCCGCTACTGGGCAATGCCTGGCTGCTCAAGGACATCGAGGACCGCCTGATCGCCGGCGCGATCCTGCTGATGATCTCGCCGCTGATGGTCGCGCTTGCGATCGGCGTCAAGCTGTCCAGTCCCGGTCCCGTCCTGTATCGCCAGCGTCGTGTTGGCCTGGACGGCAAAGAGTTCGAAATGCTGAAGTTCCGCTCGATGCCTGTGGACATGGAGAAGAACAAGGCCGTGCAGTGGGGCAATGCGTCGGCCAAGACGGTCACCCGCTTCGGCCGCTTCATTCGCGGCACCAGCCTGGACGAGCTCCCGCAGTTCCTCAACGTGCTCCGCGGCGACATGTCCATCGTGGGTCCGCGCCCCGAGCGTCCGATGTTCGTCGAGAAGTTCAAGGGCGAGATCGCGGGCTACATGCACAAGCACATGGTCAAGGCCGGTATCACCGGCTGGGCGCAGATCAACGGCTGGCGTGGCGACACCGATCTGGTCAAGCGCATCGAGCACGACCTTTATTACATCAACCACTGGTCGGTCGCGTTCGATCTTCGCATCATCTTCCTCACGATCTTCAAGGGGTTTGTGCATAGCGAGGGCGGCAGCGCCTCCCCGTCACCCGGAAACGCGGCGCTGCCGACACCCTCGGCCGCGGTCGAAGAGTCGCGCTGAGCCAGCACTCCATCCACGAAACCGGGAATATCGCTTGAAGCTTCTGATCTGTGGCGGTGCGGGCTATGTGGGCTCGCATATGGTGCGTTACCTGCTGGCCAACCAGCATGAGGTGGTGGTCTACGACAATCTGTCGACAGGCCACCGTCAGGCGGTCCCCAGGGGCGTGACATTCGCCCATGGCGATATCGGCGATGCGGCGCGGCTGGCTCGCGTCTTCGCGACGCATCGTTTCGATGCGGTGATCCACTTCTGCGCGCGGTCGCTGGTGGGTGAATCGGTAGTCGATCCGTACGCTTACTACCGTAACAACGTGGCCAATACGCTGGTCCTTCTTTCCGCCATGAACGAGGCGGGTGTCCAGCGTCTGGTCTTCTCGTCGACGGCGGCGGTATTCGGCAATCCCCACGCGGAGCACATCGACGAGGGTCACGCCACGGCGCCGATCAATCCGTACGGCCAGAGCAAGCTGATGATCGAGCACGTGCTCGAGGATGCGGCCCGCGCGTACGGACTCAGGTCGGTCGCGTTGCGCTATTTCAACGCGGCCGGTGCGGATCCCGGCGGTTCCATCGGCGAGGCGCACGACCCCGAGACCCATCTGATTCCCAACGTCCTGAAGGCGGTGCTGGGGCAGGGCGCGGCGCTGAAGGTGTTCGGCGACGACTACGACACCCGCGACGGGACCTGCGTCCGTGACTACGTTCACGTCAACGACCTGGCGTCGGCTCACTTGCTCGCCATCGACTACCTTGCCACCCATGAAGGCGCATTCCGCTTCAACCTGGGCAATGGCGAAGGCTTCAGCGTACGGGAGGTCATCGCCGCGGCCGAGCGCGTAACCGGCAAGCCGGTGCCTCACGAGATCGCGCCACGTCGCGCCGGCGATCCGGCGACCCTGGTCGCATCCAGTGAACTGGCGCGGCTCGAGCTAGGGTGGGAGCCACGCATTACGCGCCTCGACGACATCCTCGCCAGCGCGTGGCGCTGGCATCTCGACCCCGGCTTCGGCTGATGCAGGCGCGGCCCAGGGTACAGCTCGATTTCATCGATGCCCTGCGTGGTGTCGCCATTATCGGTGTGCTGCTGAGCCATGCGCAGCGCAATGTCGAGATGTACCAGGCCATGGGGCACCAGGCGAGCATGTCGGGATGGCTGAGTCGCTATGCCGCCCAGGGCGCGCGTGGAGTGCAGCTGTTCTTCGTGGTCAGCGCGCTCACGTTGTTCCTGTCCGCCGGTAAGCGTGGCGGCGAGTCGCATGAGTGGCTGAACTTCTACATCCGCCGTTTTTTCCGTATCGCACCGATGTTTTACATCGCGTTCGGCGTTTACTGTCTGGCACCGGTGGTCATGAAAGGTCAGGCGCTACCGCCGCCGGGAACGCTGCTGGGTACGCTCGGCTTCATTAACGGATGGAACCCCGCGTGGCTTCTGGGCGCGAACGATGTGGTCCCCGGCGGCTGGTCGATCGGCGTGGAGATGTCGTTCTACATCGTCTTCCCGCTGGTATTTCTTGCGCTTCGCGATTTCCCCAAAGCCTTCGCAGCGCTTTGCGTCATCCTGCTCATCGATGTTCTGACCTGGCCCGCGCTCGTCGCCCATCCGCCGATCGCCGACGGCGACCTCTGGGAGCGCTTTGTCTTTGTCTGGCTGCCTAACCAGCTGCCGATCTTCCTGTGCGGCATCTGCGCCTACTTCATCCTGTTCGGGCAAACCGGCGCACTGACGAGGTTCTTCCACGAGGGGAATCGGCGTGCCAATGCGGCGCTGTTCGCGCTGGGCGTCCTGACCCTGCTGGTCGTTCCGCAGCTGACCGACGATCCGCGGGCCGTCTTTCTGTACGGCCTGGCTTTCGGCCTGATCACGCTGTGCCTCTACCGTCAGCCGTATCGCTGGCTGGTGACCGTGCCGATGAGGCATATAGGGAAGATCAGCTTCAGCGGTTACCTGGTGCATTTCTTCATGCTGCAGGTGGCCCGCAAGCTGCTGGCGAGGGTGCATGCCGGCGATCACCTGAGTCCGGACATGTACTTCGGCGCCACGGTCGTCGTCGCTCTGGCGGGGACGGTGGTGCTAGCCACGATCACCTATCACCTCGTCGAGGTGCCGGGTCAGGCGCTCGGAAAGCGCCTCATCCAGCGGCTGGCGGCCCGCCGCGCACCCGCGCCGGACCGGGCCACCGTACCGCGGACCTGACCCTAGCCGGTCAGCTTGCCGATCAGCTCCAGCGCATTGGGTACCGGCTTGCCGTTGGCGAAACAGGCCTTGACCAGCGCATTGACCTGGGCCAGCGAGGGCCGGTGCTCCCGGAAGCGTGCGAGCATACCCGTGTCGGCACGCGCGGTGCGGAGCTGGCTGGCCGACGCCGTGACATCCCTGTCCGCAAAGACGGCGTTATCCCCCAGCTTCGTCTGGGTGGCTTTGCTCATGTCGATGCCCGGGGCTTGCGGCGACACTACGATGTTGTCGTGGATCGCCGTGTCGTCGGGCACCCCTTTCCAGCTGGTCGCCTTGAAGACGGTGACTTCGGCGCCGGCGATCGGCTTTTCGGGAATGATGATGATGTTGTTGTAGATCTGGCTTCCCGCCACGGGGCCCGAGATCCTCAGCGACGCGCTGTCGGTCTTGCGCAGGGCGTCGTTGATGCTGACGTTGAAACGCACGATCGTACCGGTGTTGCCGACGTCGGACGCGTTGCGGCCATCGTTGCAGACCAGCGCCATGCCACCGATATTGTCGTGGCTGTAGTTGTACTGGATCACCGTACCGCGGCAGTTGAAGTCCGCGTCGTACGCCTGGCCGTCGGCATACGCCTTATGGTCGCTGACTTCGTTGTACTGGATCAGCGTGTTGTCGCTGTCGAACGGCCAGATGCCCGCGGCCGCTTCACCACGGGGAAGGGCGCCACACCGACTCACCGTGTTGCGCTCTACCAGCGCGCCGTCGCAGCCTTTCACCAGAATGCAGTCGCCGGGGACGCCGCTGATGCGATTACCGCGCACCACCACACCCGTGGCCAGCCCGGCCTTGCGGCTGCCGGCGCCGAGGAACAGGATGCCGTCCCGTGCAGTGCGCTCGATCGTGTTGTCGGTGATGGACAGGTCCTGGTAGCGCGTGGGCTTGTCTTTCGTCTTTGCCTGGACGAGGATCGCGCTGCCACCGCCGTCCTTCTTGACCGGCGTGCCGTTCACATCGTGGATGTGCAGACCTTGCAGGACGATGCCGTGGGCGATGCCAAAGTCCTCGTGATAGAGGTGCACCGCCGTGCGCCGCGGTGCCATCTGCGGTCCCTTGTTCGAAATCTCCAGATTGCGCACCGTCCAGTATTCGACGTTCTGAAGGCGCAGGGTCGACGGGGCGCCACCGTCCGCATGCAGATGCGGCAGCGCTCCCTCGCCATAGGCATCGACGACGACGGGCGCGTTCGCACTACCGGAGCCCTTCGGCAGAAACGCTCCCGGATAGTCACTTCCACGCCTGAACAGGATGCGGTCGCCCGGCCCGAAGCGGGTTTTGTTCAGTCGGTCGAGGCTACGCCAGGCCTGCGTGGCGCTGCTCCCGTCGTGTCCGTCGTTACCCCCGCCGCCATCCACGTAGTAAGTCTTACCGGTGCCCGCGCCAGCGGCGCGAAGCGAGGTCAGGGGCAGAACGGCGATCGCGCCTGCGGCCCATACGGACTGACGAAGAAAACTGCGACGGTGCATGGTGACGTCTCCGGTATCAGCGGCGCTCGCTCAGCGAGTAGCGGTACACGCCGCCATGCTTTTTCAGCATGTAGGCGAAGCCGGCGAGGTGCTTGATGGTGAGGCGGGAGAACTTACGTGTTCGACGCTTGTAGTCGTGCACGACGGAGATCTTCCGGCTGTAGTAGTTGCGCAGGCCCAGCTTGCGGGTGCGCACGCAGAACTCGGCGTCTTCCGGACCGAAGAAGATCCGGTCGTCATAACCCATCAGCAAGGCGGCGACCTTCTTGGTGAACGTCTGGTTGGCGCCGAGGACGTAGTCGACTTCAAGCGGATCGTTGCTGTCGTCGAAGGTGGTGTCCACCATCAGGTGGCGGTCCAGTTCGCGCTGCACGAAGCCGAGCTTACGGGTGGCCGCGATACGCGCCGCGATGGGCTGATAGAAACGCGGGAAGCGGCGGGTGGAGTCCTGCCGGGTGCGGTCCACATTCAGCAGTTCGAAACCGACCACGCCCGCATCGGGATGCGACTGGAAGAATTCGTCGACGATGGTGCCCGGATCGCTGGTCAGGAAGATCGTGTCGTTATCCAGCGTCATGCAGTATTTGCCGCGCGCGAGGAACAGGCCCCGGTTACGTGCGGGGCCGACGCCATAATTGCTGTCGAGCGGAAAATAACGAATCTGGGGCAGCGTGGCCACGAATTCGGCGCTGCCATCGCGTGAGCCGTTGTCCACGACGATCACTTCGTCGCGGCTGAAATCCACCTTGTCCATCAGGGAGTGGAGGCAGCGCTCCAGGTTCCCGAGTTCGTTCCAGGTGATGATGATGATCGACAGGCGCACATCGGCCTCGCTCATGACGGTGCTCCAACGTTGGGCGGGGTGAAGGACGATGGGGTGATGACCGCGTTGGCCTTCACCACGTAGTTATCGGGGATGACCACGGGCCCAAAGATGCAGGCCCCCGTGCCGATGGTCACGTTGTTGCCGATGGTGGGCGTACCGTCGCCGGGGAAACGGTTGCCAAGGCACACGCGCGCGTAGATCGTGCAGTTGGACCCGATCGTGCTCTTGCCGTTGATGATGATGCCGAACGCGTGGTAGATCACCAGCCCCGGACCGATCGTCGCGGTGGACGGCACATAGCACTTGAACATGAATTCCGCGATCTTCTCGAAGACGCGGAACGGCGTGTGCAACACCGTGCCCCGGGTGCCGGAGATCAGGCGATAGGTCAGGATCACCCAGAACGACTGGTCGAGCATCCACCAGACCAGGCCACGGTAACCGGGCAGCGACTTCAGGCGGCGTACGTCGGCGCGAAAATCATCAAGCATGGTTCGGATCCGGAGCGGGCAGGGTGTCGCGATGCTTAAGTACGTTGGCGCGGATCTTCATCCGCTCCTTCGCTTCCTCACGCAGGCGAATCTTGCGCAGGTCGTGGCGGGCGTAGAACATGCCGACGAAAAACCAGAAGTAGGCCTCGTAACCGCTGAACTCGATGAAGGCCAACATCAGGTAGCACAGCAGGAAGAACTTGATGTTGCGCTGCTGGCCCTCCGTACGCGTGAACAGGATCTGTGCCGCCATCAGCAGGAAGAGCAGCAACGACTGCACGCCGCCTTCCAGAAGGAACTGGAGGTAGATGTTGTGAACGTTGTTCTCGACGAAGGTGAGGCCGGACAGCTGCTCCATCACCGGCACGCCGTTGCCGACGCCGTAACCGAGAATGTTCTGGTGCAGGGCGGTGCCCGCGGTGGTCCACAGCGCCAGGCGGCCGACGTTCTTGTGCGCGAGCTGGGTCTCGGCGTTGAGGTTGAAGCGGTCCAGCACGGGGATGTCGATCACCGACGACAGCACCAGGCCGACGAGCAGCACGCCCATCGCGATGCCGAAGAAGTTGAAGAAGTAATAGTGGCGGGATTTGCGTGCACGCCAGCAGGCGATGCCGATCGACACGGCGGCACCCACCAGCCCCGCTCGCGACAGCATCATGCCGCTGGTCAGCAGCGCGATGCCCGCCGCGATCGGATAAACACGGGTGCCAAGCAACAGAATGGAAAGCAGGGCAAGCAGGCTTGCCTCGATGTTGCGGCCACCGGTCGACATGTACAGGATGCTCGACGCGCCCTCGGTACGCGCATAGACCGCGCCCAGGCTGCCGGCGTAGACCAGATCGCGAAGGATGACGAAGGTCAGGCAGCAGCCCAGCATCCAGATGAAGATCTTGCGCAGCTCGATATCCTGCAGCTTGCGCCCGAAGACCACGCCGAGGAAATACGACGCCGCCACGAACAGGATCAGCGTGGAACGGACGCCGCCGCCATAGGTCGCGGAGGCGGCGATAGCCGTCGCCGTCATCGTGGCGATAAACGCCGTGGCGGGGTTGAGCTTGAGGTAGCGTGCCGCCGGGATGTACAGCACCGGCATGAGCAGCAACAGGAGGTGGTAGACGTTGACGTGCGATTTGCTGGTGGTGCTGTGCCCCAGCGGAATCTGCACGAACAGCATCGCCAGCAATACGATGGCGGCGCCGCGCGTCTTGTTGATCGCCAATGCCATGCCGGTCAGCCGATCGCCACGCCGAAGAACTTGTGCAGCAACACTTTCAGCGTCGACTTGTAGCCGCCGACGGAGATGTTCCGGGCGATGTCGCCCAGGGGCGGTCGCTGCTTGTTCATGACGTACTGGATGTTCCGGTGGTTACGCCGTTGATCGGCGCTCATCAGCCGGGTGTGCTTGGCGATAAAACGCTCGCTGCCCTCGGCGCGCTTGGTCGAGTTGCGAATTCGGGCGCGCGACCGGTCATCGTCGACGAACGACAGCAGCTGACGTGTGCGCAGCGCGGGACCGAAACGCTCGGCCAGGCGGATCCACATGTCGTAGTCCTGCCATGAGGGCATCGCTTCGTCGAAACCGCCGAGTTCGCGCATGCGCGACAACTCGGTCAGAACCTGGTTGCCGGCGAGATTGGCGTAGAGCAGGGCGGACAGCGTGATCGGCTCGACCTTCTCCAGTTCCGCCTTGCCGTACTGACGATCGCGCAGCGCCGCGATCTGGGCGTCGCTCTGGAAATAGCGGAACCGGCTGCAGACGAACGACACCTTGTTGCGCCGGTACAGGTCGACCAGGCATTCGATCCGCTGCGGATGAAACAGGTCGTCGTCGTCCAGTCCGGTGACATAGGTGCCGGAAGCCTGCTCCATGCACCGGTTACGCGCGCGGCAGGCGCCCTGCGGTGTCTCGTTGCGAAGATAGGTGAACTTGCCGGGGTAGCGCTGAATGTAGTCGGCGACGACCTCGGCCGTATCGTCGGTCGAGGCCTCGTCACAAATCAGAATCTCGATCTCGGGGTAGCTCTGGGCCAGCACCGAGTCGACGGCCCGGCGAAGCAGCGCCGAACGATTGCGGGTAGGAATGTAAACGCTCACCAGCGCCATGGCGTCATCGCTCCTCGTCTGCATTGCGTCGGTCGTCGTACTCATGCGCTCACCGCCTGGATCTGTTTGTCCAGCAAGGTGTGTCGGCTACGCCAGATCACCCACACCAGCGGCGGCGTGGCGATGGCGAAGCGCACCGCGCTGGCCATCCAGCCGTCGCCCGGGTAAACGAAGACGGCGAGCATGAGGAACGCGTAGGGAACGAAGCTCTCGATCGTCCACGCATTGAAGAACTCGCGTGCGGTGATCCGGATGAGCTTCGACGAGAAGAAGTAATACGAAAACACGGTGGCCAGGATCTGGCTGATGGCCAGCGCCACCGCCATGATTTCCAGCGACCGGGACGCCGCGCCGGCGAGGCTCACCGCCAGCGTGATGCCGCAGATCTTCAGGTTCCAGCCGAACTCGATGTCCGACCGGCCCTGGCTCTGGCTCAGGGCGCCGATCAGGGAGCCCAGCGGGCGCAGCATGCCGAACAGCAGCATCAGCGGAATGAGCTGGGCCACGCCGTCGTAGCGATGGCCGTACAGGATCGACACCGCCGGTGGCGCGAACACGGCAAGCATGATGAAGACCACCGCGCTGAAGATCGCCACACCGCGCAGGCCGACGAGGTAGATGCGACGCAGCGCTTCGGGATCGTGCTGCAAGGTCGCCAGTCGCGGCAACGCCAGACGGCCCGCCACCGGCATGATCAGCTTGGTCGGCTGGAGGACCAGTTCCTTTGCCAGCGAGTACACGCCGAGCGACGCCAGGCCGAGAAACTTGCCCAGGATGATCTGGTCGGCCTGACTGCGCAGCTGGTTGATCACCTGCGACCCGAGCTGGAAGGCGCCATAGCGGAACGCCTCCCGCATGATGCCCCGGTCGAATCCGCGGCCCGGGTGCCAGTCGGGCTCCGACACGGCCAGGAAGCAGCCCAGCCGGACGAGGCTGTTGACGATCATGGCGTACACGGCGGCTTCGATGGACGCATGGAAGACCAGCACCATGACCAGCAGCGTGGCCAGACCCGAGAGGCGTCCGACCACTTCGATGCGGGCCAGTCTCGGCAGCTGGAAAGCCTTGATCAGGCTGGCCTGATACTGCGCGGCCACCCCCAGCAGCACGAAGTTGATCGTCGACAGACGCATCAGCTGGCCGAGGACCGCCGACTGATAGAAGTACGCCACGGCGTAGGACACGAAGAAGAGCACGGCGGCCGAGACGAGACCGAGACCCACGCTGATCATGAAAAGCGAGGTGCGCTCTTCACGGTTGATGTTCTGGCGGTGGATGAGGTAGCTGCTCAGGCCCATGTCCTGCAGCAACGTGGCGATCGCATTGACCACGTTGACGATCGCCAGCGCACCGAGCATGCGTGCATCGACGTGATGAGCCAGCACCGCGATCTGCAACAGCTGGCTGGCTGCGCTGATGACGGTGGACCCGGCGGTCCAGATGGCGTCGCGTTTGGCGGAGGCCATCGTCAGTCCTCCAGGGCCAGCTGCGCGGCGAGCTGGTCGTGCAGACGGCTCTGGTTGAACCGGGCTTCCACCGTTTCACGTGCGTGGCGCGCGATGGCCGGGAGGTCGTAGTCGCCGTTCTGAATGCGCGCCAGCTTGTCCGCCAGCGCTCCGGCGTCGCGCTCGGGAACCAGCCACCCGGAATAGCCGTCTTCGATCAGTTCGGGAATGCCGCTGTGCACCGTGGACAGACAAGGCACGCCACTGGCCATGGCTTCCATCAGCGAGACCGGGATGCCCTCCTGATCGCCGTCGGTCGCGGTGACGCTGGGCAGGGCGAAGATGTCGGCATCGCGCAAGGCGGTCTGTACGAAGCTCTTGTCGCGCCGGCCCAGGATATGGATGTGCTCGCCCATGCCTTCATCGGCGACGAAACGCTCCAGGGTCGGCTGAAGGGGGCCGTCGCCGATCACGTTCAGTTCGACGGGTACGCCGCGCCTGGCCAGTTCGGCTACGGCCTGGCACAGGTAGAGCACGCCCTTTTTCTCGACGAGACGGGCGACGCTGACCACGCGCAGCGGGCGGGTTCCGGCCGACGACACATCGCCCGGGGACACGTAACGAAAGCTCTCCAGATCCACGCCCATCCGGTGCACCTGAATCTTTTCCGGCGCGCAGCCCATCGCCTGAAGCTTGCGACTCCAGCGCGTGCTGATCGGCAACATCCGCTCGCCCTGCGCGAACAGGCGACGGTAATCGTCGGCATGGCGGGCAAGCACGCTGTGCTGCGAAAGGTCGAAGCCGTGAAACACCGTGTGGATCGGACCCTCGATCAGACCGAGGGCGCGCAGGTTGGCTGCCAGGACGCCGGTGGGACCGAAGTGGGCGATGATCGCCTTTGCCTTCAGCGGCTCCCTGATCCGGCGCACGGCACCGGCCAGGACGAGGCTCTTCGCCGCGTGGCCATAGAGTCGTACGGAAAGCGCCTTGCGCACGCGCGCGCTCGGCAGTCCGGGAAGCACCTGACGCAAGCGGCGCAGCAGGATCTGCCAGTGCTTCGACGCGCTGGCGGAGTGATCGAAGATGAACGTCGTCCGTTCCATCAACCCCCGCGTGGCGACGATGTCACCGGGTGCGGGCTGCGGTCCCCGGCTGATCGCCAGGATGCGCACGTCGAAGCCGCGGTCGAGCAGGCCGACGATCTGGTCGATGACGAAGGTTTCCGAATACTTGGGAAACTCCGGGAGGACGAACAGGATCGGCATGGTCAGGCTCCGATCCCCAGCGTCGCCAGTACCGACTCACGGGCGAACGCCTTCTCGCGGGCGACCGCCGTGGCGACGCGTGGCCGCAAGGTCTCGTCCTGGAGCAACGCGAGCACCTTCGTGCGCAGGCTGCCGTCGAGCAGGGCTTTGACGGGAATGGCCAGGTCGTCCACACCGAGACGCTTCATGATGCCTTCGGACTTGTGCTCGTAATTGAGCGCCACGGATGGCGTACCGAAGTTCATCGACATGATCGCGCTGTGCAGCCGCGTGCCGATGGTGAGCACGCAGGTGGCGAGGCGGCGGCCGATCTCGACATCGTTGAGCTCGTTCATCTCGACATGGAAGGACTCCGGATGGCGCAGGCGCGCGCGCACCTTGAGAGCGACCATGCGGTCGTCCTTGGGGTAGCCGTCGATGGCCGTGCAGGTGGAGTAGGCGACGACGCGGTAGCCCGCTTCGATCACGGCATCCAGCAGCTCGGCGAACGCCGTTTCGTACTCGGCCTGCGTCACGCCCAGACGCTTGTCGAACGGGGCCAGCTCACGGAAGGTCACGGCCACCGTCGGCTGCGCGGTATTGACGGGCTCGTTGACCCCCGGATTGACCAGCCACGCGGTATCCGACGTCCAGCGCACCTTGTCCTGCGGGATGCGCCCCTCGGTCATATAGCGCGCGCTGACTTCCTCACGCAGAGCGACCGCGTTGACCCGGGTCATGACGTCTTCGGAGATCTGCCGGAAGAACGGCTGCTGGAAGGGCCCGACGCTGTGGCCGATCATGTAGACCGGACGGCCCGCCAGCAGGGCGCAGATGGACTGGTCGTACTGCGTGGGGCCATACAGGTCCACGAAGAACGAACCGCCGACCTGAATGACCAGGTCGTACCCTTTCATCCACTCGATGGTCTCGCGATGGCGCTGCGGCAGCTTTACCCAGCGTGCCCACCAGCGTCCCATGAGATGCCCGTGCAGGATGCGCGGAACAAGGCGGCGCAGCACCTTCGGCCGCAGGCCACCGAAGCGCTTTTTCGCGGCTTCGTTGTAGTAGGCATTCAACGTGTCGGGCAACAACCGACGCCCGATAAGGTATTCGGAGCTGGTCGGGAAGCGGCTGGTCACATCGACCTTGCTCCCCGGCAGCGCCTCCGCCAGACATTCCAGAAGGCCGCGCAGAATGGCGCCGTCGCCCCGGTTGCCGCACGTGTGATTTCCGACGATCAGGATGCGCGACATAGTGCTCTTTTCATGCTGGGCCCCGTGGTAGCGGGGCGGTTCAAGCCGGATCGGCCTTGTATTTGTAGTACGCGTACTCGGAGTAGCCCGCCGTGCGCTTTTCCACCGCGTTGAAGATGGCGCCCTTCAGCTCGACACCGTTCTGTTCGAAACGTTGCTTGGCCAGTGCCAGCTCGCGCTGCTTGTTGAGACCGAAACGCGCCACGAGCAGGCTGGTCCCGACGTGATGGCCAATCACCGCCGCATCGGTCACCGCCAGGATGGGCGGCGTATCGATGATGATGAGGTCGTAGGCGGGCACCACGGCCTCGATGAAGCGCGTGAAGTGCTGATGCATCAGCAGTTCGGACGGATTCGGCGGCACCTGGCCGCGGCTGATGAAATCGACGTTTTCGGTCGGCCCCTTCTGCACCACGTCCGCGAGTTCGGCCTTGCCGACCAGCAGATCGGACAGCCCGCGTCCCGTCTTGACGCCGAGCAACTGGTGCAGCGTGCCGCGGCGCATGTCACCGTCGACCAGCAGCACGCGCTGCCCCGCCTGGGCAATGACGGCCGCGAGGTTGGCCGAGACGAAGGTCTTACCGGCGAACGGGCTGGAGCCGGTGATCATCAGGATGTTGTTCTTCGCTTCCAGCCGGGCGAAGTGCAGGCTGGTGCGCAGGCTGCGGATGGATTCGATCGCCAGATCGGCCGGGTCGCTGATGGCGAGCAGGGGGCCACGCGCGCCGTGCTTGTGACGGGTGCGGATGGAACGCGCGCTCTGGCCGGAGCTGAGCGGCACCGACGCATAGACGGGCAGGCCAAGGTCTTCGATCAGCGCAGGGTCTTCGATGCCGCGATTGAGGATCTGCTTGAGGAAGACAAAGGCCAGCGCGAGGAAGGCACCGAGGAAGGTCGCGATGATGACGATCAGCGCCTTGCGCGGCTGCACGGGAACGTTGGGGTCCACCGCCGCCTTGTCGACGATACGCACGTTGCCGACGGTGCCCGCGCGGGCGATGTCGAGCTGCTGAGCCTGATTGAGCAGGCTGGTGTACGTATTGCTGCTGACCTGGACGTCCCGGTTGAGCTTGAGCAGTTGCTGCTGGGTGTCGGGCAGGGCGCCGACTTCCTTCTGCATCTTGTCCTTTTGTGCCTGCAGCTGGCCCATCTGCTGCTGCAACGCCTTGTAGGCAGGGTGGTCATGAGTAAAGCGGCGATCGATGTCCGCTTCCTGCATGTGCAACTGCTGGATGTTGTTCTCGACACCGACGATCTGATCGAGCAGGCCTTTGGTCTGCATGCTCAGATCGACGGAGTGGGACTGTGTCTGGAAGGCGTTCATCGCGGCCTGGGCCTTGTCCAGGTCCTGCCGCACCTTGGGCAGCTGGTCCTTGACGAACTGCAGCTGGCTGGCGGCTTCGGCGGAGTTCCGCTCGACGTTCTGCCGCACATACGCGGTGGTGACGTGTTCCAGCACCTTCCGCGCCAGCTCCGGATCGGCGTTGTTATAGGTCAGCCCGATGATCCCGGAGTCGTTGCCCTGTTCGAGGGCGACGACATCGGTCTGCAGCTTGGTCGTGGTGGTCAGCGCGGGCTGCACGACGACGTCGAAGCGCGTCCCCGGGTTGGCTACCAGCTGGCGGATCTGCACCGTCACGCCCTTGCCGTTGATCAGCTGACCGACGGCGCCCTGCGCCACACGCTTGCCATCGTCGTCGTACAGGCTGAACTGGTGATTGTCTTCGGCGCGGAGCTCGAACTTGCCGCCCATGGTCGGATCGGGCAGATCGAGCTTGAAGATGTCGACGACCTCGCCGCCCCAGCCATAGCGACTGAGTCCGAAGCGAGGCTTGCCCAGCTGGCCGGGTTTATGCCCGCGGGAGAGGTAGTCACCGATCACCGGCATGCGCTGCGGCAACGCCTGCACGTTTAGTCGCATGTCGTCGACCGTCTGTCCGACGACCAGGCGCGACGTAATCAGCGCGATCTCGGTGACGGCCTGCGATGCGGTCGTGCCGAGCGATTGCGAAAGGTCGCTCAGCCCCGGAAGGCTCGGCGTCTTCTGCTCGACCTGCACCACGGCGGTGGCCTGATAGATAGGCGTCGCCAGCAGCGTATACAGCACACCGATCACGAAGAAGACCCCCGTGATTGCAACGATCAGCCACTTGTGATCGAGCAGCGTACCGAACAACGCGTTGAGATCGATGGTGTCGTCATCATGTGCCTGCTCAATCTTCGTCGTCATGCGGCCGCGTGTTTCCTGGAGATGAATTGGACGTCTAAGCGTTTATACCGGAGCGAGAATGAATGGGCCGAAAAGCAGAGGGCCAGCCAACGTCCTGTATTTCCAGCGTTTTACGCACACATCTCCATGCACCGGCACACAGCTGGCGCATGACACACCCCCTTGGATGCGTAGGATGAAACCTCAGGCGGGCGTCGACGGGCGGCCGTTGGGGATGCCGATGTCGACGCCATTCGTTGAAAGAACGATGTCCTTCGCCTTCTTCGATGCCAATCGCGTACCACTGATCCGCGCCGAAGGACTTTCAGCTTAGACGGGGTCGCGTAGGCCTCAAAGTGAAAACCGCCAGTTTTGCGACCTGCGTCAAGGAACCATCGCTTACGGAGACGCTAGAACGCAAATACGTTAGTAATTCGTTATATGCGTCTCGGTGTATCTACACGCACCACTAATGAATGGTTCATTCCGCAGTCACTAATTGCTGCACTGCATGGTCACCACTCCGATGTATGCGCCGCGTATACGCGCTTATTCGGCAAGGTGGCTTCCGCATCGCAGCAACGCACACACGGCGATCTCCGCCCTGGTGATGGCGCTCGGCCCGTCAGCGGCGCACACTCGGCGGCTAAGGGCGGTCCACCGGCCGCATCGGGAGCAGCTCATGCATGTCGTCGCGATGTTAACGGCGGGTCTATAGACCTTTTCCGGCGTAAGCGCGTCCGGGAAACCGCGGGCGCGGAACGCGAGCCGGCCTTACGAGCCGAACTCTTCAATGCCGAACAACTCGAGGCTTACGGCGCGCAACTCGCCGCCAGGCATCGTCTGGCTGCGCGCCGGCTACCCGAATGGCTGCTTCCCCGTCTTGCCGACAACGAACGGGTGATCCTTGGGGCGTGTCGCGGCCTCATGGTGGCCGCACGTCGCGGGGAGAGCGCGACGCCCGCCGGCGAGTGGCTGCTGGACAACCTCTACCTGATCGAAGAGCACATCCGCAGCGCGAACAAGGATTTTCCCAAAGGGTACAGTCGCGAACTCGTCCAGCTCGATGGCGGCGCATCCCATGGTCTTCCCCGCGTCTACGACATCGCACTGGAAGTCATTTCCCACGGCGATGGACGCGTCGACGCCGCTGGCCTGGCGCGTTTCCTCGATGCCTACCAGACCGTCGCGCCGCTCAGTCTGGGCGAACTCTGGGCGGTGCCCATCATGCTGCGGCTCGCGCTGATCGAAAATCTGCGTCGCATCGCCGTGCGCGTGACTCAGGACCGCTCGCGTCGTCGACGTGCCACGCGCTGGGCGGATGCCATGACGCGCATGGCGGCCGACGATCCGAAGAATGTGGTGCTGGTGGTCGCCGACATGGCGCGCTCCGCCCCGGTGATGAGTGCACCGTTCGTGGCCGAGCTGGTGCGCCGGTTACAGGGGCAGGGGCCGGCACTGGCCATGCCGCTGGGCTGGGTCGAGCAGAGGCTCGCGGAATCGGGCCGCAGCATCGACTACCTCGTGCAGGCCGAATCGCAGCAGCAGGCGATGCACCAGGTGTCGGTCGGCAACAGCATCGGCAGCCTCCGTTCGCTGGCGACGGTGGACTGGCGCGACTTCGTCGAACACGCGAGTCTGGTCGAGGCATCGCTTCGCGACGATCCCTCCGGCGTTTATCCCGCGATGGATTTCACCAGCCGGGATCGCTATCGCCATGCGGTGGAGCGCCTGGCGCGTGCGACACGTCGCAGCGAAGTGGATACCGCCCGTGCGGTGCACGCCGCATGTCTCGCGCAGGCGGCTGGTGTCCACGATACGACCCGGCGGCACGTCGGTTTCTATCTGGTCGGCGCGGGGGCAACGGAGTTCGAGCGTGCGCTCGGCGCAAGCCGGGGCTGGAAAACACGGTGCGCTCGCGCCTTCACACGCGCACCGTTCGCGGTGTCGTTCACCGTGTTTCTCCTGCTCACTGCCGCGCTCACCGTTGGCCTGGTGGCGACGGCGGCGGTCGTTTCGGCGTCAGCCTGGGTGTGGATGCTGCTCGGCGCAGGGTGTCTGCTCGTTGCAAGCCAGCTCAGCCTGAGCCTTCTGAACCTCGGCGCGTCGCTGATCGCATCGCCCGATTACCTGCCTCGTATGGACTATGCGTCCGGCATGCCCGCGGCAGCGCGAACCATGGTCACCGTGCCGACCCTGCTCGGCAGTGTGGAGGACGTCGACGAGGTCGTCGATGCACTCGAGGTGCGTTTCCTCGCCAATCGCGACGATGCGCTGCATTTCGCCTTGCTCACCGACTTTCTGGATGCCGATCGGCCCGCCCTCCCGGACGATGAGGCGATCCTCGCGTACGCAGGACGTCGCGTTTCGGCACTGAATGCCCGGTATCCATCGGTGGCAGCGGATCGTTTCTATCTGTTTCATCGCCCCCGGGAATGGAGCGCGACGGAACGACGCTGGATGGGCGCCGACCGCAAACGCGGCAAGCTCGCCGCACTGAACCGGCTGTTGCGCGGCGAAGGCGCGGAACGCTTCGCGCTCATCGTCGGACGAATCGCGGATCTTCCCCCCGTCCGTTACGTCATCACGCTGGACTCCGATACGCAGCTCCCGCGCGACGCCGCTCATCTGATGGTGGCGGCGATGGATCATCCGCTGAACCGCCCGGTGTTCGACGACGCGTCGAACACCGTGGTGTCGGGTTACGGCATCCTGCAGCCGCGCGTGGGTATCGCACTGCCGGCGCAGGCGCGCTCGGTCTATGCACGCCTGTACGGCGCGGATGCCGGTGTCGATCCGTATACGCGTGCCGTGTCCGATGTCTACCAGGACGTCTTCCACGAAGGCTCGTTCACGGGCAAGGGCATCTACGACATCGATGCCTTCGAGCGTGCACTGGCCGGGCGCCTCAAGGACGAACGCGTACTCAGTCACGATCTGATCGAGGGCTGTTTCGCGCGCTCGGGGCTGCTCAGCGACGTCCTGGTCTTCGAGGAGATTCCGGGGCGCTACGCGGATGACAGCGTGCGAAGGCACCGCTGGACCCGTGGCGACTGGCAGCTCTTGCCCTGGTTGATGCCGACGGTGCCCAGCGTTCATGGATGGGTTCGCAACGATCTGAGCAGCCTGTCGCGCTGGAAGATCTTCGACAACCTGCGCCGCAGTCTCGTGTCGCCGGCCGCCCTGGCCTTGCTGGTAGGCGGTTGGCTGTGGATCGGCCCCGTCGCGACGTGGACTATCGCGGTCCTGTCGATGCTGTTCGTACCGGTTCTGCTCCACGTGCTGATGGACGTGATTCGCAAGCCACACGATGTGACCTGGCCGGTGCACGGCCGCGTCGCCCTGGACGCGGCGGGACAGCATGTGGCACGTCTGGGCCTGGCCGTCGCATGGCTGCCGCACGAAGCTCGCCTGAGCGTGGATGCGATCGCGAGATCGCTCTGGCGTGTGCTGGTGAGTCGGACGCATCTGCTCGAATGGCGATCGTCCGGCGAAGTGGAGCGACAGGGTCGCGGCACGCATACGATTCCGTGGCGCGCACTGTGGGCCGGTCCGGCCGTGGCGTTCGGCGTGACGGCGGCGCTCGTGGCCGTACGACCGGCCGCGTTGCCCGTCGCGTTCCCGTTGCTCCTGCTCTGGATGGCCTCGCCACCGTTCGCCTGGTGGGTCAGCCGCGCGCAGAGCGCGCAAGTCTATGCGCCTACGGACGCGGACCGGACGTTCCTGCGTCATCTCGCCCGCCGCACCTGGGCTTTCTTTGAAACGTACATGGGGCCCGACGATCGCTGGCTGCCGCCGGATAACGTGCAGATGATGCCGGCGCCCCGCGTCGCGAGGCGCACGTCGCCGACCAATATGGGCCTGGGGCTGCTTTCCGCCCTGTCCGCATACGATTTCGGTTATCTCGGGGCGGGGGCGCTGGTCGAACGTCTTGGCCATACGCTTGGCACGATGCGCGATCTCGAGCGATATCGCGGCCATTTCTACAACTGGTACGACACGGAGCACGGTACGCCGATGCATCCGCTCTACGTGTCGAGCGTCGACAGCGGAAACCTCGCCGGCCACCTGCTCACGTTGCAGCGGGGGCTGCTGGCGATCGCGGACGCACCGGTTTTTTCGGTGGCGTCGATCGCCGGCCTGGCCGATAGCGTCGGAATCCTCGCGGAAGAGGCCGGCGGCGCGTGGCGAGCCGACCTTGACGACTGGTCGGGTCAGCTCGTGCAGGCGATGGGCAGCCCCCCCATGACGCCGACCGATGTGCTCGTCTTCGCCACCGCGCAGCGACAGCGGCTGGACGGGCTCGTGGGTCGCCATGCGAACGAGGGCACGGAAGAGACGCGTTTCTGGCTGTCCCGGATCGCCGCGCAGTGCGACGATCTCCTGGACGAAGCCCAGGCATGGCATACCGACATCGTCGGTGACCGCATCGCGTCGCTGGCGGAGATCGCGGCCGACGCGAACGACCGGGCGCGTGGCGCGCGCGCAGCCACACGCCTGGACGCGATTACCTCGGCGGCGGCGCTGGCCGGCGACCTGGCCGTCATGGATCACGCCTTCCTCTATGACGACAACCGCCGCCTGCTGTCGATCGGCTTCGATGTCGAACGTCGCGTGCTGGACAACTCGTTCTACGATCTGCTGGCCTCCGAGGCTCGACTTACGACGTTCGTCGCCATCGCGCAGGAGCAGATACCGCAGGAGAGCTGGTTCTCGCTGGGCCGCCTGCTGACGAATGCCGGCGGTCTGCCGGTGCTGTTGTCCTGGACGGGCTCGATGTTCGAGTACCTGATGCCCATGCTGGTCATGCCGACCTACGAAGGCAGCCTGCTCGAGCAGACCTGTCGTGCCGCGGTCGCGCGCCAGATCGAATACGGCAAGCAGCGCAACCTTCCGTGGGGGGTGTCCGAATCCGGATACAACGCCGTCGACGCGCAGCTGACCTACCAGTACCGGGCCTTCGGCGTGCCGGGTCTGGGTCTCAAACGTGGACTGGGTGACGACCTCGTCGTGGCCCCCTATGCGTCCGTGCTGGCCCTGATGGTCGCGCCGGCGGCAGCCACCGGCAATCTGCAGCGGCTGACCGCGGATGGCGTGGCCGGTCGGTTCGGCCTCTACGAAGCCGTCGATTACACGCCGTCGCGCCTGCCGCCGGGACAGCACTCGGCGATCGTGCGGGAGTTCATGGCCCATCATCAGGGCATGTCGTTGCTGTCGATCGCGCATGTGCTGCTCGGACAGCCCATGCGCAAGCGCTTCGAAGCCGATCCGCGCGTCATGGCGACGAGCCTCCTGTTGCAGGAACGTGTGCCGCGCTCGGCATCGGAGTACCTGCACGCCGTCGGGCTGGGCGAGGGCGCGCCCGCACCCGCGACATCGGAAGCCCGGCTGCGCCTGTTTACCGATCCGGACCGTCCGCGGCCGGCGGTGCAACTGCTGTCCAATGGCCGTTATCACGTCATGGTCAGCAGCGCCGGTGGTGGGTACAGTCGACGCGACAGCATGGCGCTGACCCGTTGGCGCGAGGACATCACCCGCGACCGTCATGGCATGTTCTGTTACGTGCGCGATCCCGCCTCGGGTGACGTGTGGTCGACGGCCTACCAGCCGGTGGCACGACAGACCGACCACTTCGAGGCCATTCTGGCGGAGTCGCGCGCGGAGTTCCGCGTACGGCAACGCGGCTTCGAGACGCATACGGAGATCGTCGTCTCGCCCGAGGACGATATGGAACTGCGGCGTACCCGCGTGACCAATCGCGGCCGCACGCGTCGTACGATCGAACTGACCAGCTATGCCGAAGTCGTGCTGGCCGATCCACGCGGTGACGCGGCCCATCCGGCCTTCAGCAAACTCTTCGTCACGACCGAGATCGTGCCCAGCCTGCAGGCGCTCATCTGCACACGGCGTCCGCGCTCGGCGGATGAAGTCCCGCCATGGATGTGCCATCTGGTCGCGGTACACGATGCGGATGTCGATGCGATCTCGTATGAGACCGACCGCTCCCGTTTCATCGGGCGAGGCCGGACCACAGCTCAACCGGCCGCGCTTGATGCCGTCTGCGACACGTTGTCGGGAAGTCACGGCGCGGTGCTCGACCCGATCGTCGCCATCCGGGTACGGGTGACGCTCGATCCCGACCAGACGGCGACGCTCGACTTCGTCACCGGCGTCGCGGATGCGCGCGAGGGCTGCGTACGTCTGATCGAGAAGTATCGCGACCGGCACCTGTCCGACCGCGTCTTCGACCTCGCATGGACACGCAGCCAGGTGTTGCTGCGTCAGGCCAACTCGACGCTTGCCGACGCCCAGTTGTACGAGCACATGGCGACATCGATCCTCTATCCGAACCTTGCCCTGCGCGCCGAGCCGGGCCTGATCGCGGCAAACCGGCGCGGCCAGTCGGGGCTGTGGGGGCAAGCCGTGTCGGGCGACCTGCCGATCGTCCTGCTGCGCATCGCGGACATCGCGCGTCTGGATATCGCCCGCGATCTGATCCGCGCGGCCGCCTACTGGCGCCTCCGCGGTCTCATGGTCGACCTGGTGATCTGGAACGAGGACAGCACGGGGTACCGACAGACGTTGCACGACGCGCTGACCGGCCTGCTGGCCTCGGGCGCCGAAGCCAATCTGCTCGACCGCCCCGGCGGCGTCTACATCCGCGCCGCACAGCCCTTGTCCTTCGAGGATCGACTGGTGATGGAAGCCAGCGCCTCCATCGTGGTGGTGGACAGCCTGGGTTCCCTGCAGGAGCAGATGGAGCGTCACCGACTGGGCGCTCACCCGGTCGCCGCGGAGCCGGCCAGCTGGCCGCGTCGTCCGGTCATCGAGCCGGTCCCCGCTTCGGCGCCGAAGGGCGCTTTCTCGACCGACGGTACCGAGTACGTGATATCGCTTGCTCCCGGTGCGGTCACGCCCGCGCCCTGGTGCAATGTGCTTGCCAATCCGGACTTCGGCACGGTGATCTCCGAAAGCGGCAGCGCGTATACCTGGGCAGAGAACGCGCACGGTTGCCGACTGACGCCGTGGCAGAACGACCCGGTCGAGGACGCCTGCGGCGAGGCGATGTACCTGCGCGATGAAGCCACCGGTCATACGTGGTCGCCGACGCCGCTACCCATGCGTGGGGCGGGTGAATACACCACGCGGCACGGCTTCGGTTACACCGTGTTCGACCACGCGGAGGACACGGTTTCGTCAAGCCTGGCGGTGTTCGTCGCCATCGACGCGTCGGTGAAATTCCAGGTCCTGACTCTCACCAACGACGGTGACGAGTCACGGCGCCTGTCGATCACAGGTTACGTCGAATGGCTGCTGGGCGACGTGCGCGAGAGCAGCGCGATGCACGTGGTCACCGAGATCGATTCGATGACCGGCGCGCTGTTCGCACGGAATGCCTACAACAGCGACTTCCCGGGACGCGTCGCCTTCTTCGATGTCGAAGACCCCGACCGCGACGTCGGTGGCGACAGGACCGCCTTTCTCGGGCGCAATGGCCACGCGGGCGCGCCGCTGGGCATGCGCCGTCCGGGCTGGCATAACCGCGTCGGAGCGGGACTGGACCCCTGCGGCGTATTGCGCAGTTTCGTCGTCCTGGCGCCGGGCGAATCGCGCGACGTGATCTTCCGGCTCGGCATGGGCGCCAGCGAACCCGAGGCGCGTGCGCTGGTCCAGCGCTTCAGGCAGACCGGTTCGGCGACCGCCGCCCTTGCCGCCGTACGGCGCCACTGGAGCGACACCCTTGGCGCGGTCCAGGTCGCTACGCCCGATGCGTCGATCGACGTCTTCGCCAATGGCTGGCTGCTCTACCAGACCATCGCCAGTCGCCTCTGGGCCCGCAGCGGTTACTACCAGTCCGGCGGGGCCATCGGTTTCCGCGACCAGTTGCAGGACTCGATGGCGACGCAGCACGCGGCGCCGGCCATGGCCCGGGCGCAGTTGCTGATGTGCGCTGCGCATCAGTTCGTCGAGGGTGACGTGATGCACTGGTGGCATCCGCCCGGCGGTCGCGGCGTGCGTACGGGATGTTCGGACGATTACCTCTGGCTCCCCCTGGCCACCAGCCGCTACGTGCAGGCCAGCGGCGATACCGGGGTACTCGACGAGTCCGTCGAGTACATCGAAGGCCGTCCGCTGCGCCTCGGGGAAGAGTCCTATTACGATCAGCCCCGGCCTTCGGGCCAGCGGGCGTTGCTATATGACCACTGCGTCCGGGCGCTTGAACACGCCGCGCCGCGTGGCGTCCACGGCCTGCCGCTGATGGGCAGCGGCGACTGGAACGACGGTATGAACAAGGTAGGCGAGGCCGGGCGGGGCGAAAGCGTCTGGCTCGGCTTCTTCCTCGTCCATGTGCTGCGCGAGTTCGCACAGGTGGCTCGTCAGCGCGGTGACGTGTCGTTCGCCGGGCAATGCGTCGCGGGCGCCGACACGCTGGCCGCATCCCTCGAAGCGAGCGCCTGGGACGGCGACTGGTACCGGCGCGCCTGGTTCGACGATGGCACCCCGCTGGGCTCCGCAGGCAACGACGAATGCCGGATCGATGCTATCGCACAGAGCTGGTCGGTCCTTTCGGACGTGGGCGGCGACGACCGGCGAACACGTGCGATGGCGTCGCTGGACCGGCATCTGGTGCTCGACGATCCGGGCATGATCCGCCTGCTCGATCCGCCGTTCGACACGTCGGCCATGGATCCCGGTTACATCAAGGGCTACGTGCCCGGCGTGCGGGAAAACGGCGGCCAGTACACCCACGCCGCGGTCTGGGCCGCCATGGCGTTCGCGCACATGGGCAACCATGAGCGGGCGTGGGAACTGACGAGGATGATCCATCCTGCCAGTCACACCGGGGACGCCGCCGCGATCGGGCGCTACAAGATCGAACCGTACGTCATCGCGGCGGACGTCTATTCCGTCGCGCCGCACACGGGACGGGGCGGGTGGAGCTGGTACACCGGATCGGCGGGCTGGATGTACCGGCTGATCGTCGAGTCGTTACTGGGTATCCATCTCGACGGTGGCCGGCTGCGGATCGTGCCTCGTGTTCCGGCGGCCTGGCCGGGCTATACCGTGCGCTACCGCCACGGACGAGCGACCTACGTCATCGACCTGCGTCGTGCACACGAGGGTGAACCGGCGAGCCTCTTGCTGGACGGGGTGGCCTGTGGCGCAACCCTGGCCCTGAAGGATGACGGAGCCGAGCATCGGGTGCAGGTGATCTATGCGGGAGGGTAACGGTGGCGTAACGCGGCTACGCGCAACGTCAGTGCAGCCGGGCGTACCGGCGGATCGGGAGATCACGCTCATGTCTCAGGAATCGAACGATCCGTCGCCCGCGCCCCAGCTGCGGGAAGACCGGATAGCCGCCTATAACGTGGCCGCCGCCACGCATCCCGAGGCCTGCGTCGTGCGCCGCGTGGATGCGTCCGGCGCTTGCGTGCCGGTCAAGGCGCCGCCGTCGGCCTCCGGGAACGCATCCGGGCAAACAACATTACCGCCAAAGGCGTAAGCAGCAGCGGGAGGTTGCTGCGCCCCGGCCACCAGAAGGCGAGAACGCCGGCCAGCACAGCCATGCACGGCATGGCCAGACTGCGTCGGCGCAGCATGGCCACGGTTTCCGCGTCCACCGACGGGTCCAGATAAGGCGCACGCAGTGCCTTGCGGATCAACCGGTACTGCAACAGACCGGCGACGAGCAGGCTCGTGGCGTAGAAGATCTCCGGCACGCGCTCCACCGGATGGGCGCTCATCAATGCCGTTGAAAACGGTGTAAAGGCGATCGCCATCAGCAGGAAAAGGTTGGGCCACACGATCGCGGGATCGTAACGGCGAAGCAGCCCGAACACCCGGTGATGCGCGGCCCACAACGCGCCGACGACGATGAAGCTGAGGAAGAAACCCGCCAGCTGCGGAATCAGGTCGACCAGAGCCTGCAGCCAGGCCTGGTCCGTACGCGACTCGGGATGAGGCACGTGGACCTCGATGATCAGCAAGGTGATGGCGATGGCGAACACCGCGTCCGAAAAAAAGGTCAGCCGCTCGAGCTGCTGATCCTGGCCGTGCTCCGACATGCCGAACTCCCCCTGTGATTTCTTGCGGATGATCGCCCGCCACGGGTCTTCAGGGGAAGGGGGTGCCCAGGAGCAGACGCGGCTTAGACATCGCCCGGATCAGCATGCGGAACGGAGGCTTTGTCCGTTCCACCAGTCCAGGGAGATCGTCACCATGCATTCTCATGTCCTGCCACGTCGCAACGTGGTGGCCAATGCCATTTACGGCCTGCTCAATCCGATACCGTTCGGATGCTTCGTGGCGGCACTGATTTTCGATATCGTCTACGCCCGCACCGGCGTGATCCTCTGGATGAAGGGGGCCGCCTGGCTGATCGTATTCGGCCTGCTGTTCGCGATCATGCCGCGGCTGGTCAACCTGACCCAGGTCTGGATCACCTCCCGTCATGCCGCCGTGCGCGGTGAGCGACTCGACTTCTGGCTCAACCTCGTGGCCATCGTCGCCGCGATCTTCAACGCCTTCGTTCACAGCCGTGACGCGTATGCGGTCATCCCGGAAGGGGTATGGCTCTCCGCCGTCACCGTTCTGCTGCTCGCTATCGGGCACATCGTGGTCGCGGTGCGGGCGTCCGACCGGGGAGTGCTGGTCCATGATTAAGCACATCTGTCGCAACGCGCTGGCGCTGGCCTGTGTCGTCGCCCTCGGCGCGTGCAGCGAGAAGGCTTCCTTCGAGCCACCCCAGCAGTCGGGCACCGACCCGACCTTGCCCAAGGCACAAAACTTTCTCGTGCCACCCATGCAGGTACCGGACAAAGCGGGCTGGAAGCAGGGGCAGGCGCCGAGGGTAGCGGCCGGCCTGAAGATCGAACGCATCGCCGACGGCCTCATGCACCCGCGGCAGCTGTACACGCTTCCGAACGGCGATGTGCTGGTCGTGGAGTCCAACGGTCCCGGCAGCGAGCCCGTGACCACACCCAAGCAGCTGATCGCCAGCATGGTGAAGAACCAGTCGGGCAAAGGCGGGATGGGTGGCAATCGCATCACATTGTTGCGCAAGAGCGCGTCGGGACCGTGGGAGAAGCATGTATTTCTCGAAGGGCTGAATTCGCCCTTCGGCGTGCAGCTGATCGGCAGCACGCTTTACGTCGCCAACACCGATGGCATCGTTAGCTATCCCTACCAGGAAGGGCAGACGCGGATCACCGTGCCGGCGACGAACTTCACCGATCTGCCGAACACGATCAACCATCACTGGACCAAGGCGCTGCAGGCCAACCCGGACGGAACAAAGCTGTATGTCGGTGTCGGCTCCAACAGCAACATCACCGAGAACGGCCTCGATATCGAATACCGGCGTGCCGATGTGCTCGAGGTCGATGTCGCCACCGGGGCGAGTCGCATCTATGCGGCGGGCCTGCGCAATCCCACCGGTTTGCAGTGGGACCCCGTGAGCAACTCGCTCTGGGCCATCGTCAACGAGCGCGATGAAATCGGCGCCGACCTCGTGCCCGACTATCTCACCTCGGTGAAGGAAGGCGGTTTCTACGGCTGGCCCTATAGCTATTACGGCCAGCACATCGATACGCGGGTCAAACCGCAACGGCCCGATCTCGTGGCCAAGGCGATCAGGCCGGACTACGCCATCGGCTCGCATGTGGCGCCGCTCGGGTTGCTTCTGACGCAGAGCAACGGTCTGCCTGCGAAGTATCACAACGGCGCTTTCATCAGCGAGCACGGCAGCTGGGATCGTTCGCCGTTGAGCGGATACGAAGTGGTCTTCGTCGCGTTCAGGGATGGCAAACCGGAAGGTAAGCCGGAGACCGTGGTGAGTGGCTTCCACTCCAGCGACGAGAAGCAGCTGTATGGCGCGCCCGTGGGCGTCGTGCAGGACAAGGACGGTGCGTTGCTGATCGCCGATGATGTCGGTGACACGGTCTGGCGTGTGACGGACGCGGCACGCTGAAGAAACGGTCGGGGCGATACAAGACGGGCCGGGCCATGCGCGTTGAGCGGGCCTGGCTGTGCGCCGCGTCGCATTCCGGGGTGGTCACACGGGGCTGACGCGCTACTGCAACATGGATAGTGACAATCGGGTACCGGCCAACACCGGCCGGTTGACGTGAGGCCAGGGCATGCCCGCTATCGACGATATCAAGCGACGCCGCTTCCTCAAGATGGGTGCGGGCACCGCGGGCGTCGCAGCGCTTTCAAGCTGGCCCGGTCTGATCGAGAAAGCGCTGGCGCTCGAACCGCACAATCCCACCGGTACGCCGGGTCTGGCGGATATCGAGCACATCATCGTGTTCATGCAGGAGAACCGGTCGTTCGACCATTACTTCGGCATGCTGCCGGGTGTGCGCGGCTACGGCGATCCGCGACCCGTTCCGCTGCCTAGTGGCAACTACGCCTGGTACCAGCCAGAAGGCCTCGACGCGGCAAGCCGCGGTTTCAGCGATCACGTGGCCCATGCGGCGTGGACGCAACCGAAGGGCTGGTACGACACCGATCGCGCCGCGCAGTCGACGAATTACGTGCTGCCGTTTCGCCTGAACGCGCCAGGCAACGTGCAGTACCAGTACATGGCCGATCTGGATCACAGCTGGAAGGCTTCACAGCAGACCTGGTCCAACTGGGACACTTGGGTGCCGCTGAAGAGCCGGCAGGCGATGGGCTTTCTCAACGCAGACGACCTGCCTTTCTACTACCAGCTGGCCAACGCGTTCACCGTATGCGACGCCTATCATTGCTCGATCTTCGCGGCGACCGATCCGAACCGGTTCTGCCTGTGGTCGGGCACCGTGCCGCCGCCGATGAATTTTCCGGACAACTACGGCAGCTGCGGCTACGTCGCGGACATCGCCTGCGACATCAACAAGGACATCACCCCGGCGATGCTCGGCCAGTCGCCTGAGGCGAGGAACGCGGCGGTAGCCGCCGGTATCGCGGACTGGAAGACCTATCCGGAGACGCTTACCGAGAACGGCATCACCTGGAAGATCTACCAGGAGTACGACAACTACGGCGATAACTACCTCCAGTACTACAAGAATTTCCGGGTCGATAACACCGGCAAGCCGATCGATACCTCGGACGATCCGATGTTCCAGACCTTGTATCGCCGTGGGCGCGTCTTTGCGCAGCCCAGTGGCAAGACCGGCGACGCGCTGGTCGCGCAGTTCGCGAAGGACGTCGCCGCCGGCATGGAGCCGGACGATCCCGCACCCGGTGAGGTGAAAGCGGGCCTGCCGCGCGTCTCGTGGATCGTGGCGCCGTCGGCGTTTTGCGAGCATCCCAGCTCATCGCCGGGCGACGGCGAGTCGTTCACCGCCAGGTTGCTGGACGTACTGGTCAACGACCATCCGGAGGTCTTCCGCAAGACGGTGTTCCTGTTGATGTACGACGAGAACGACGGCTACTTCGACCACGTGCCGCCACCGGTTCCGGCGACCAGCGATGCCTATGGCGAGATGACCCTGGAGGATGCCGGAGCCGCGGAAACCATGGATGCGATTCCGGTAGGACTCGGCCCGCGCGTGCCCATGGTGATCGTGTCGCCGTGGACCGCCGGTGGCAAGGTGCATTCGCAGCTGAGCGACCATACCTCCGTGATCCGCCTGCTCGAAGCGTGGTCGGCGGCGAAGGGTCTGTCGAATCAGGGTCGCGAAAAGGATGCGGTGCGTTGCGATGCCATTTCGCCGTGGCGACGTGCGGTCTGCGGCGATCTCACGGAAGCTTTCGATTTCCGGCCGTCGCTACCACGCCGTATCGATACGGCGACGCATTTCCGGAACGGTACCGAAAGCGCGGCCGTGCCCGCGCCACAGGTCTTCCCGGTCCAGGCACCCGCCACGCGGGCAGCCTGTCGTACGGACTACGCCTTTGCGGCGGACATGCGGGTCGACGGAGGTCAGCTGGCGCTGCGCTTCGCCAATACCGGGGCGATCGGCGTCGCCCTCATCGCGTTTCATCAGCCGATGTCCGCGGCGCAGACCTCCGAACACTTTACGATCGAGGCCGGAAAGTCGCTTTCAGCGGTACGGCCCGTTGCCGACGACGGCCGTTATGACGTCGCGATCCATGGTCCCAACGGCTTTCTGCTCGAGTGGCGAGGCGATCAGCGGGCCATGGGGTCCGCAGGACTCGCGGCGGAAGTCAGTGCTTGGCATCAGGAGTGGAAGGGCAGTCTCTCCATTCGTCTCGACAACCGGGCCAGCGACAAAGCGTGCGTGTTTCAGCTGGGCGATAACGCGTATTACGAGAATGGACCGATGCAGGTGCGCGTCGAGGCCGGTTGCGAGCGGACGATCGAGTGGCAGGTGAGCCGTGGCTGGTACGACGTCGCGGTGCGCGTCGCGGGGCAGGCGGGTTACCTGCGACGCATGGCTGGCTATGTACCGCAGAAGCTCCGGGCTCCGGTCACCGACCCGGCCATTGGCAACGACCGGATGTTCCACGCGCTGGTGTCGATCCAGGGCGAGGGCTATGCGGGCCGTCGCTTCGACTACGCGGTGCCACCGTGGCACCACCGTCCGAAGAACTGGATCGGCGTGTTCGCCGCGGGTTCGGAGCCCACGAAAAAACACCTGCTCCGCTGGGTGTATGCGCCGCGTGGTGTCGGCTCGGTCATGCTGGCCGACGCGTCGGGCGATGCGCTGCCGCCTGGCCGCTACGAAGCGTGGTACTTCTTCGACGACGGATACACCGTGCTGGGTGGCAGGCCGGTGGCGTTCCGGATCTGACTTCCGTCGCTGCCGGCCGGTACCGATGCAACGAGACGGAAGGTCTATCGCCGGCTCTTGCCGACAAAGCCCAGCGCGCGCACCCATTCGGCATCCCTTCGCTGCGTGTCGATGCGTTGCCGACGGTAGTGTTTTTCGGCCCGATCCTGTAACCACGTGACGTAGCGGCGCAGGGCCCGACCACCGCTGCGTTCACGGCGTACGGTTGCCGCCACCAGTCGCCGGACAGCGGCGGGCGCGAAGCGCACGAACAGTTCGTCGTCGACGCTGACCACGGCCTCCGTGGATCCCGGATTGCCTTGCCGTGCGCTACGCCCGAACAGCTGACGATCGACGCGGGCGGACTCATGAAACTCGGTCAGGATGACGTGCAATCCGCCGGCCGCTTCCGCCTCGGGGTCGAGCTTGATGTCGGTGCCGCGACCGGCCATGTTGGTGGCCACCGTGATTTTACCGGGGGCGCCAGCGCGTCCTACCGCCTCGGCCTCGTCCTTGTCCTGCCGCGCATTGAGCACCGCGTGGTCGACACCCTGTTCGGCAAAGATCGCTGCGAGTTTCTCGGACGCTTCCACCGAACGCGTGCCTACCAGTACCGGGCGTCCCTGCGACGCCATCTCGATGGCGCGGCGCGCGACGGCTTGCCAGCGGAGCTCGGCGTTGGCGCAAACGGTATCGCGTAACCGGCGTCGCCGTGTGGGCTTATGCGTGGGAATGCGCGTCACGGTCAGGTCGTAGCTGCTCTTCACTTCGCCGGCGACCTCTTGTGCCGTGCCGGTCATGCCGCCGAGCAGAAGATAACGGCCGAAGAATCGCTGGTAGGTGATCTGCGACAGCGTACGCCGCTGCCCAGTGATCTCGCAGCCTTCCTTGCACTCGATCATCTGGTGCAGGCCGCGCTCCCAGGTGCGGTCGGGCATGACGCGGCCCGTCGACTCATCGACGATCTGCACCTTGCCTTCCGCGAGGATGTAGTGCTGGTCGCGCTGAAAGCCGTGGATGGCGGATAACGCTTTCTGGACGAACTCCTCGCGCCACATCCGTGAGCGCCAGAGCCCGTCCCATTCGGCGGCACGCTGGGTCGCTGCCAGCTTCCCGGCCGCGGTCAGCCAGATGTCGCGATGCTGGGATCGGCGATAGTGGATGCCTTCATCGAGCGAGCCGGCGAGTTCGATCGCACGCGTGTAGACGGTCGGGTCGAGATCGTCCGGCAGTGTCTCGGAGATGATCAACGGCGTGCTCGCCTCATCGATCAGCACGCTGTCCGCCTCGTCGATGATCGCGATATGCAGTCCACGGAGGATCGGCGGTTCGGCGGCACGTCCGCCCGCGAATTCGCGCAGACGCTGCTGTGTACGCGACATGTCACCGAGTGCGATCACATCCTTGAGGTAGTCGAAGGTGAGTTCCTTGTTCGACACGTAGGTGATGTGGCAGGCATACGCGCTGCGGCGGTCGGGAATCGACATATCCTGCAGTACGACGCCGACGGTCAACCCGAGAAAGTCGAAGAGGGAGCGGTTGTGCTCCGCGTCGCGTTCGGCGAGGTAGTCGTTGACAGTGACCACATGGGTCGCCGCACCGGTGATCGCCGCGGAGCAGGCGGCCAGCGTCGCCGCCAGCGTCTTGCCTTCGCCCGTGGACATCTCCGCCAGGCGCCCCTGCAGCAACGTTCGACCCGCCATCAGCTGGACGTCGTGGTGGCGCATGCCGAGGGTGCGCCGGGAGGCCTCGCGAATCAGCGCGAAAGCGGCGGCAAGTCGTTCGTCGGTAAACCCCTGGCCGCGCATACGCTGTGCTTCTTCCGCCAACTGACGTCGCAGCGCATCGTCGTCGAGTGCCCGCGCGGCATCTTCGCGTGCATTGGTCGCATCGATGAATCGTCGGACGGAGCGGCCTTCCAGGCGCGGCAAGCGGGCGAGCCACGCTCGCAGACGACCCTCCCAAACGGAGCGTTTCGGGTCGACGCGTTCGAGATACGGACCGTCGCCAAGCTCGATATCCCGGCCGGCGAGCAAGGCCCGTACATCAGACATCGAAATGACTCAGGAACAGCTGCCGAAGACGGCGCAGCCCCTGCCAGGCCAGTGGTTCGCTGCCGTGTTCGAAGCGCACGTGGGCGCGCTCGCCAAAGCGTGGCCGGGCACCCGAGGGCAGGGCCAGATCGACCACGAAGACGCGCTGCAGGGTCTTCACGCCGTTGGTGTCGTTCGGATTGGTCGCCACCGTGCCGCCCGCGTTGAGCCCCAGTGCCGCGGTGGGGAGTTCATCGACACCACCGGGGAAGGCACGCGTCACTTTCGTGGCCCATGCGTCGCCCAGTGAGCCGGCCAGACGCAGACCCACGCCGGACAAGCGGCTGTGGACCAGGTCGATATCGTCCTGCTGTACGACCGTGCGCACGATCAGCTCACGCTCCTGCAGGACGTAGCCGAGCAGTTCGCCTTGCTTGTAGTAGTGGCCCGGCATGTCTTGTGCCGTGCTTACGATGAGCGTGCCGTCGTCCCCGGCGAAGCCCACCAGCCGGGCCACCTTGGTTTCGCTGCGGGCCAGCGTTTCTTTCGCCTCATCCAGCTGGCGGCCCGAGATAGCGGCCTTGGCAGGATCGGTGAAATGCTCCGCGTCATAGCGTGCCTGGGCTTCATCGCGCTTGGCCCGATCGACCTCCACCTCGGCGCGGAGCTGCGGGTTCTCCAGCGTATAAACGGGCTGGCCGCGATGCACGGTGCTGCCGGGCGCCACGAGCCAGCGCACGAAGAAGCCATTGCCGCCGGCATGCAGCATCGCTTGATCGGGTAGCCAGACCACGCCCAGCGAACGGCTGTACATAGGCAGTGGCAGGCAGAGCGCAAGCAGCGCGACAAAGCCGATCGCACCGATCATCCGGCGCAACGCGCGCTGGCGCACGCGCTGCAGCGAGCCGGCGGACGTCACGTGCTTCCAGCCCTTGCGCAGCGGTGAGCCGATCAGCCCCCAGGCACTCCACAGCGCCATGAGTACGCCGACGAAGAAATACTTGTTGGCGACCGCAAAGATCACCGAAACGGTGACGAAGGTGCGATAGCACCAGGCCAGCGGGGTGTAGAAAAAGAGCCAGCGTTGCTCCGACGGCGTCTCATCCGGACGCACGGCGTCGCTGGAACCGAAGGCGTGGCGATCGAGCAGGTAGGTCCACCAGGTCTGCCCGCGCTGGGCAAGGTTGGGAATCTCGATCAGGTCGGAGAGGATGTAGTAACCGTCGTATCGCAGCAGCGGATTGCCGTTGACCACCAGGGTCGAGACACCGCAGATCACCATCACGTTGAAAGCGACGCCGCGCAGGATGCCCGGCTCAGCAGCCAGCCAGACGTGCAGGGCGAGCGCGGCGAGAAACAGCTCGACCAGCATCCCCGCCGCGGCGACGATGGCCCGCCGGTACTTCGATGGAAAGGCGGAGGACGATGACGCCTCGACGTACGGCACCGGCGCAAAGATAAGGAACATCAGGCCGAGCTCGCGTACCGAGCCACCCCAGCGTTTGGTGGCGAATCCGTGCCCGAGCTCGTGAGCAAGTTTCACTACCGGATAGACTGCAGCCATAACCAGCAGATTGCTGCCGGAGAGCACGCGGTCGGAGAGGTTCTCGGTGAGGTCGTTCCAGTGCTCGCCAGCGAGGAAAAGGGCAGGCAGCACCACAAGAGCCCAGAGCGCGGCGCCCCAGGGGCCGAAGCACCAGCGCACGTAGCGGACGAAGCGGGTGAGGAACCGGTCCGGATTGACCAGCGGAATCTTCAGGCTCATGGGATTGAGCAGCCACTGGCGGATCGTGTCGCTGCGTTTCTTCCGCTGGCGTTCCAGCAGCGAGGCCGAGTCCGGCATGGCATCGGCTTGTAACAGGTCCGCGGCGTGCAGCTGGGTCAGGAGGTCAACGATCTCCGGCTGTGTGCAGGCATCACGCACGTCGGACGCGTTGGCGCGCTCCCACAGTGTCTGGACGGTGGTGCGACCGTCCATGCCGGCGAGAAACGCATAGGCGGACGCCGTGAGCCGGTAGACCCTGCCACCGGTCTGGTCCTGCACGACGTACCACGGGCGACCTCGAAACAGCATGCGCTGCACGCCGGCATACGGCATCAGCCGCGGTTTCAGCTCCGCGACGCTGTGCCAGCTGGCACTGAACGGGGTGCGGGCCATGCGTCAGAGACCCCAGGTCCACGCCTGCAACCGCAGCCAGTCGACCGCGTTGTGCAGCAGCACCCAACCGAGCTTGTGCCTGCCCACTTCGACCTTGGCGACGCCCTCCATACCGGGCAGCAGGCGCTTGTCCGGCGCATCGAGCGTGGCTTCGACGCGATAGAGATTCTTGCCGTCCTTAGCGGTTGCCACTGGCATCACCTTCACCACGTGAATCGCCACCGCACCACCGGCCATGCCGTTGAGCATGAGTTCGCCGCGCTGCGCGTCGCGAATGGGCCCGATGTCACGCTCGTCCACCTCGAGGATGATCCGGTAGCTGTGGAGCGGGGCGATCTCGAACAGCTTCTTGCCGGCTTCGACCGGCGTGCCGGCCTGCTGGGACAAATCACCGGAAACCACCACGCCGTCGTAGGGCGCGCGTACCGTGGCACGTGCGATCTTGTCGTCGAGCAGGTCCTGCTGCGCCTGCGCTTCCGCGAGCTGCGCACCGGTAACGTGGATCGCGCTGAGGTCGTGCTGGGCCATCGCCTCGCGCAGCTTGTTGTCGTACTGGTCGCGCTCGCTGGCCCAGCGGATACGTTCGACACGCAGCTCATGATCGTCGAGTTGCGCGACCGGCTGGCCTTCGCGGACGGTATCGCCGGCGCGGACCAGGCCTTCGGCGAGGAAGCCTTCGAAGGGCGCCGCCGCGACGCGCTGCACTTCACCTTCGGTGACCGTCTTCGCCGAGATCCGGTAATCGACGGGCACCAGCGCGAGGATGAGGCCGAGCACGACGACCAGCGCCGCGATCGCCTTCCAGACGAGGAAGCGCGGGCCCGCGACGGCCGCCCATACGCGCCTTGCCTCGTCACGCATGCGCGCCACCGACCCGCGTTCGGCCAGCATGCGCTGCTCGGTGACGGGTGCGACGAGGTCGGCAAACGTCTCCAGCCATCGGCGCTCGGCCTCAGTAAACGGTGCCTCCCGCTCCAGCGCGATAAGCCCCACGATCCGCTGCTGATGCACCACCGGCAATGTAATCACGTGCAAGCTACCGGTGCGCCGTAGGAGCGCGCCATGCGCGCGAAACCCACCCGCATCCCCCGAAGCCTCCACAATCTGCGCCAGATCAAACGCCTCCGCCATCGCATCCCGATACGCCTGAACCAGCGGCGACGACTTCTCGAACGTCGCCGCCTCGGACAACGCGACCAGTCGCACATCCGCATCGCGCACCAGCCCGACGGCCACGCGCGTCGCGGCGAAACGGCGGCGCAATTCGTTCGTGAGGTCAAACAACGCCTGCTGAAACTTCGTGTGGCGCAACGCGACAGTCAGCGTGTGGACGATGCCCGTGGCACGCTCACCGGCTTCCGTCGCCATGTCCTGGTCGCGCCGGGCCAGCAGGTTAGTCAGCCACGCGCTGCCCCAGTGCACCTCGCGCAACAGCGCGGGCAGGGTGGCGGCATCGTTGGTCATCTCGAAGACGACCGTGCCGGCCACGCGATCGTTGGCCTGCACGGGGATGGCGACGTGACTGTGGCCGACGGGCTCCGTCGCCGGCGCAACCACCACTCGGCGCTCCGCGAGCGCCTTGCCGGCAGCCTCGCTCATGCGCGACATGTCCGCATCGGCGGCCGGCCAGACTGCGACGGGCACGTAGGTCTTGCCGTCGGCGGCTTCGACGAGCACCGCCGCATGACGCAGGCTGACGAATCGCTCGCAGATCAACGCGAGCCATGCGTCGCAGAAGACGTCGGACGATCGCGCGGTGATAAAGCGGTCCCACGCAGGGAGCACGGGCTCGTTGGCCACGGCATCGTTCAGCGGTTCGGGTAGCGCGTTCATGGTTGCGCCTCCGACGCGACGGTGGGGACGGTATCCAGATCGTTGCGTGTCGGGACAAACAGCGCATCGAGCTCGTCGGCATCCGTACCGGTGAGATCGCCCATGGCGGCGCGCAACTTGATGAAGGACACGAGCTGCTGGTAGCTGCCTTTACGGCGGTCCCGGCGTGCAGCCGCCATCTGCTGGCGGGCCGTGAGCACGTCGGCCTCCGTTCGCACACCGTGTTCGCTGCCGCGCGTCGCCAGCGCCAGGGCCTTTCTTGCCGAGCGCAGCGCGACATCGGCCGCCGTGACGTGCGCACGGCCGGACTTCCAGCCAAGGTAGGCGGTCTTCACGTTCATCACGGCCTGCCGTCGCGCGGATTCCAGATCGTCGCGTGCCTTGTCGCGTAGTGCGATGGCTTCGGCGACCTTGGCGTTCTGGGCGCCACCGGCGTACAGCGGGATGTTGAGCTGGAGACCGAAGGTGAACGTGCGAATGCGATAGCCCTGCTGCCCGGGAAAGTTGCCGACGTTCTGGTCGTTGTTGCCGTAAGTGGCCACGATGTCGAGCGTGGGCTGGTGACCGGCGCGCTGTTTCGAAATCTCGGCCTCGGCGGCGGCCAGTGCGGCCGCCGCCGCACGTAGCGACGGGCAGTGTTCGTCGATCTGTTCAACCCAGCGGTCCATGCTGTCGCCGACCAGATCGGGTATCCGCGCGTCTTCACGCAGCCACGGCTGCTCCAGGCCCTCGGCGCTACCAATCCACGGTTCGAGGGCGGCGAGCTTGGTGTCGCGGTCCATGACGGCGGAGACCGCGTCCGCATCGGCCTGTTCGTACTTGGCCTGCGCGTCCTCGGCTTCGGGTATCGACTTGGCGCCCAGCTCCGCGCCCCGCCGGGCGATGTCCCACTGTGCCTTGAGGGCATCGCGCTGCGCGTCGCTGAAGTCGACGACGTCGCGCGCTTCCATCAGGTCGAACCAGCTCGTAGCCAGCTTGGCGTAGAGCTGTTGCTCCGTGTCGGCCATCTGCCAGTTGGCCTGATCGCTCGCGTGGCTCGCCTGGTCCAGCGCGACGCTGTTGGCTTTTCGCCAGAGCGGCTGGTTCAGGCTGAGCTGGCCGGTGTGCGCGTGGTACGTGTCATGCAGCGTCGGCGTGCGATCGTCCATCGTGTTGTAACGCCGGTTGTTGCCGTTGGTACTGGCCGTGATCGAGATCTGCGGCAGCATGGCGCCCAGCGCCTGACGCTGTCTGGCGCGCGCTGCGACGAGGCTGGCGCGGGCCGCGTCATAGCCGGGTTCGTTGTCGTGGGCGAGGGCGAAGAGTTCACCCAGCGACACCACCTGTGCCGGCGTCGTGGCACGGGCAACGGAAGCTGTCAGAAGCAGCAGGCCGAGGATGGGTAAGCCGTAACGCAGCCAACCGCGCGCCAAGCCAACCCGCGCCCCGACCGGAGCGGCCACCAGACCGTGCTTGGACAACCGTTGAACCCGCACCTCAAATCCCTTCGCCAGGCGCAGGGGGAGGCGGCCCGTCTTGAGCCTGACGACGCGACGCCGCGTGTCCGGCAAGGACGGACGCGGATCGGACGTTTTGTGAATTTCCCCCTGTACGGCCGGCATTTTCGCACCCCTAAGGTGGCGTGCCAAGTGCGCCTTCACGACGCTACAATGCCCTACGGTCCGCCGACGGCGCCGACCGGAAACAGGGGAAAACAATGAAACGGATGCTTTGTGCGGTCGCCCTGGCGATCGCGGTCACCGGCTGCCAGACGACCGGTCACAAAATCACGCAGATCGATATCGGCGCGAGCCGGGATCAGGTGGTGGCCACGCTTGGTCGGCCGGATTCGGTGCGGACCATCGGCGATTTCGAAGTCCTGAACTACCTGGACCGGCATCGCACGCGGGTGTCGATGGGCCACACCGACTATGCGGTGGTGCTGCTGGATGGGAAGGTGAGTCAGTTCGGGCCGGGGCAGGTGAGGCGGGATGGGTTGCGGTCGGTGGTGATTGATTCCGGCGCTCGCTGAAGTGACGCGTTTCGTCTGGGTTTTCGTGCTGCTGTGCTTGTTGCCGGTCGTGGTGCAGGCCGCAAATCCCCTGAATGAACCGGAGGGCCTTTGCTCCGTTCTGCAAAGGGAGGTTCCAGACGATGACCTTGGCGCCTATGAAAGGCTTTGGGCGCTTGAGGCCGCGAGTGGCCAGGCCTATGCGCCTGCATTGCGTACATGGATCTGGCGACGCAGCCTGACCGCCATCGATGGCTCACCGCGACCGCCTACGACGGTGAAAGAAGCCATTGAATCACCCATGGCCGATCAGGCAGCGTACCGCAACGCGGCACAGGCCTATCTGACCAAGACGTTTTCCATTCGATTCGGCGTTGACTATGCAACCGGTCGGCCATCGGGTACTACCCGTGAGGCACCGGGCATTTTCACCAGGCGATCTTCAAAGGAAGTGTTCGTGAAGGCGACGGTGCAGAATAAAGGTCCAATAGAGGCCCGCATTCGCATGCGAGTCGCTCATGGAGACGTGGATCTGAGGTGCAATCTCTCACAGGTGAAGGCGGGCATGACGATTCCCGTTTGGTGTGCCACTGCGCTCGGGCACGGCAGCGTAGATCGGCAACTTGCCGGGATCGATGCATTGCTGAACTCACCAGATGGCGTCGTTCCCGAGGCCGAGATTGACATCGGTTCACCCAATCGCCACGTGACGCTGGCGAATGACCCCACCCTCGCCACCGACTGGGAAACGACCCTGAGAGAGGGTGATCCTGCGTTCTCGGTCTATCATCCTCCCACGCCGCCAAGTCAGATCACCACGGAGAGTGGTGCGCCCCGAGCGGCTTGGGCCATGTTGGTCGTGATCGCGATCCTTCTTACGACCGGCGGCACGGCACACTACCGTTCGGCAAACGGCCCCGTCGTCTCGCGTGGATGGTTCGTCGGGTACATGATGCTAGCCGCAGCGGCCGTTGCCCTGCGAGGACTCGATCAGAGTACGGGCGCCTCGATGAGTGGCGTATTGTCCGTGCTGGTCGAGATAGTCGTCGGGCTTCCCTGGTCGATCTCTTTGCTGACGGCGGCTAATCATCTGCCAAATGGGTCGGGTTTTCCTTGGCTCTTCGTCGCTGGGAACGCGGCTCTACTGTTTGTCTTGAGCGCGCCTGGACGTCGGTATAAAGCGAAGTAGCCAGTCGGCTTGACTTTTCACCGAGGGCCGATGAGTCGGCTTGGGCTGCGGCAGGTGAGGCGGGATAAGTTGCGGTCGGTGGTGATTGATTCGGGAGTTCGATGAAGTGAAGCGATTCGTCTGGGTTTTCGTATTGCTGTGCTTGTTGCCGGCGGTGGGGCAGGCCGGCGACCCGTTGAAACAGCAGGAGCCGCTTCACTCCATCCTGCAGTAGAATGTGCCGGATGATGACGTTGGCGCGTACAAGCTCCTTTGGCAGATGTACGACGCAAACGGAGACCTATGGACGCCTTCACTGCGGACGTGGCTGTGGCGACGCGACCTCACTCGTCTGGAAGGTGGCACGCCGCCGTATATGACGGTGGAGCAAGCGATCGACTCCCCGCTCGCCGACAGTGGTGCATACCGCGAGGCTGCGATGGCTTACGTGGCCGAACGGTTCAGCATCCGCCTGGCTGTTGACGGTGTCGCTGGAATCCCGCCTGAGACCGTTCGTTCAGGGGAGGGAATCTACATCAGCCGCACTGGCGACCACGTGTTTGTTGCGGCTGTCGTGACGAATCGCGGATCGTTGGATGCAGAGCTAGGTGCTCGTGTTCAAGTCGACGACGCGTCTTTGTCGTGCGCTCCGGTCCAGATCAGCGCGGGGGGAGAGGCCGGAACGTGGTGCAGGTCTTCTGGCCCTGGCGGCACGGTAGCTGGACAAGTCGCCTACATCGTGGAGGCGCTCAAGCATTTTGATGGCATCGTAAAGCGAGTCGATCTCGCGACCGGGACCCCGACCCGGCATGTCATGGCAGACTCTGGTGCTGACTACGCCCCGTCATGGGAAACGGCGTTGGGCGTCCGGGAGCTCGCAGGCGTGGAGATCGCGAATCGAGTTCGCGCCATCGAAGCGGCCAGGAGCCCGGTACCGACGACAGCCTGGGCCGTACTGGTCGTTACAGCGGCCTTACTGGCGACCGGAGGTGCGGCACATTACAACTCCGCCCATCGCGCCATCCTGCCTCGTGGGCTGTTCGTCGGCTACGTGATACTGGTGGTCGTGGCCCTCTGCGTTGCGGGCCTTGATGAAAGCACGGGAGCGCCGATGAAAGGGTGCTTTCTTTAATGGCTCAGATGGTGGTGGGGTTGCCTTGGTCGCTTTCCTTGCTGTCGCCGAATAATCGATTGCCGAATGGGTCGGGTTTTCCGTGGCTGTTTGCTGCAGGGAATGCGGCGTTGTTGTTTGTTTTTAGTTCGCCTGGGCGCCGGTATGAGGCGGGCTGACGGTTATGTCCGGGATACTGGAGGAGCAACGAATGCCGATACGTGTTTTTTGCCGGCTTTTCAGGCGGGCTGCTTTAGCTATCACGGTCATGACGGTGTTCAGCAGCATCGCGAATGAACGGGTGCCCGATGTCGCTGCGCGCGTTTGTGGTGCCGAAATCATCGAAGCGGTTGCCGGAGAGCTGCGCTTGCCTACCTTCGACCCGGCCTTGTCCTCATGCCGTCGTGATCCGGTCACGTCTGGCACCTCTATTGTCGCCATCGTTAGTCCTGCTGACGACGAGCATTTTAATCTGGACGTGGCTATCTGGGATGTGCGTGCCCGGAAAGTTGTGGCAAAGCGACGAGATCCAGCCTATCTCGTCTCGGATGCTTCCTCCTTGCGGGCGACGGAAGTTGATACGGCGCGCTATCAACTTGCCGCGGACGTTCGTGCGTTTGGTGTTCGCGACGTCCACTACCCCTACAACACGCATTCGAAATGGAGTGAGACGCGCCTGACGATGTTCGTTCGGCGCGGCGAGGCGATTGACAGGATCTTTTCGACCCAGGTTGAGCTTTTAACAGATGGCGGTAGTTCACCTGGGTGCGATGACGCTACGCGTGCGGTCCGCTCGGCGATCACGATCGCGCCGACCGGCGGTCGTGGCTTTAAGGATCTTCTCGTGGTCACACATGACAGTGTTGAATCGGGTGTTCCGGGAAAATCCTGTAAGGCGGCGACGATCGATCGTCAGCGGCTCAAGTATGACGGAGCGACGTATGGATCGTTTTCTGCACCGGGCTACTCACGCCTTTAATCATTCGATGTCGCATTTCACCGAACCTAAATCGATTAAACGCATAGGAGATGCATAGCTTGAGAATCAGGATGGGCGCCATCGCCTTCACTCTTGCACTAGTGCTTTCATTCGTGGCGCACGGCTTTCCCCTGGTCAGTCGCGCCCCGCCTGATCTTCTGGTGGAATGGGAAGGCAGACTTACGGCCGACCAGAGTGCAAGCTATGGCGCGTAAAAAGCTGCATCCAAGGCGTACTTTGAGCAGCGCGCCGCGTTTGAGGACGTTTTGCCAGCTACCCATACACCACCGTGACTCGAGCAAGCAGCGAACAGCGCATCGGAACCGTCCATTGGCACGAGAACCCCGTAGCGTCCGGGTGTGTTCTCGCCATCATCGAAGGCCACGGGCACGCCTAGGTAAAGGGGCCGGAACGGTGGTAGCCGTGAGCGTTATCGCAACACGGTTCGTCTGCTACCGCCGGGAACGGGATGAAGAAAATCGCGAGCGCGAGGGAAAGGCCAGCGACGAAGAAAGGATGTTTCATAGCAAAAGCCTTCCGGGAGCAACGTCGACGCCCCTCGCGCCTGGACCGACCATGCGGATGGCGCTGAAGCCAGCGATCGACACTGGCTGGCGAAGCCATTCCGTGAGGGCCATGACGAAGCCATGTGGCAGAGTGTAGAGGCTGGCGTCGCCTGACGCCCAGATGAGGCCCTTTTCTTCTGGAACCTCTGCCTCGAGTGGTGTACGCCACTGTCTGCCCAGAGATCCGACGTACCTGTGTGTATGTGCGGCATCTGCGAGCACGGGGTGCGCACTCCCCTCTGACCTCCGGTCGGTAGCCCATCCGGCACTGCTTAGGAGAGAACTGAGCATAAGAAGGCGTTGTCGAAATACTAGTTGTCTGCTTCCGAGCTTCATATTTCTCTTGTCTCAGGGGAGCTCCTCAGGCACCAGAGATGTGAGCAGCTGAACGACTCGAATGTGACAACAGGTCCTGTACCTCAGGCTGTTCTATCGATTGCGCCCCCAGATCCATACATGCCCGTCGCGATCGAGTGCGGCGCTGCGGTCACGTCCCGCCGCGATACCCACGATAGGGGGCAGAGAGGGTACCTTCACCGGCACTTCTGAATAGTTCTCGTCGGCACCGAGTTCTTCGCTCGACGCACACTGTCGTGGATCCGTATGTCGGGGAACCATTGCTCCCAATTGCCCCGCGCCGTCATTACCCGTCGCCCAGACCACGCCGTTCTTGTCGAGAAATAGCGCATGTCGGACGCCCGCGCTGACTGCGAGCAGAGACGGCATGCCCTCGATGCGTTGTGGCTGCCTCTGAAACGTCACCTGCGCCGCGAGGGCCTTCGGATCACGCCCGGTGACGCCACATTCGTCGTAACCCCAAGCCCACGGGTGGCCGTCGCGATCGATCGCGAGCACGAAATTCTGGAACATATCGATCAAACGAACAGGCGGAAGCCCCGTGACCTGCATGGGTAGCACATGCGGGGTTTCGTCCAGGCCCATGGCACTCCTTCCTGCGGGTCGGCATAGCGGGGCCATCGGCTCGGCGTGGTAGATTCCGCCTGCAAGAGCCCACGATGTCGAGAGGTTGCCCCAGCCCCACACGCGTCCCTCTTCATCTAGCGCCGCACTGTAGCGACTTCCGGTCGCCACAGCGGTGATCTTCGGCAAGCCAGGCACACGGCCATAACCCCGCGATTCGGGAGAGAACTGCCCCTGGCCGTCGAAGCGGCCCAACTGGCCGCAATCGTTCATTCCCTCGCTCCAGACAGCGCCCTCTCGATCGACGGCGAGCAGATGCTCGTGACTTCGCGACACATCCGTCATGTCCCGTCGAACGTCAGCAATTCGATCCTGGCAGGTTCCGGGCTGCCGACTGCCATGTGGGCACGCATCGTTGACGCGGTCGTTGTACCAGCGGACAACGCGGCCGTCATTAGATAGCCCGATGGCTTCTGAAGCCGACGAGGCGATCTTGTGCATCCGGGTGGACGATGGGTCCTCGTCGCCGGCGTGACGTCCCATATAGACACGCTGCGGTGCGCCCGCGCAGCCCTCGGAGGGCTGCGCGAGATACGACCAGGTACGACCTTCACTGTCGATGGCGACCAGCCAGCCACCCTGGTAGGCGATCGACACGATGTGCTCGAGGGCAGGAACTTTCCAAGGCTCGGTGCGTTCGCGCGGACATGAAGCAACCGAGATTTGTTGCGGCAGGGGCGCGCGTTGAACGTCCTTCGTGTTCGGCCACGGCCCTGCTGCATACAGCCCTAAGCCCGTGATGATAACCAGAGTGAATACGCTCCAGCGCAATTTTGCATTTAATGACACAGGAGGCGCCCCTTCATCGTTCGTTTTCGAGTGCCCGAGATGTGCTCACCTGGCAGTATCCGGGCTAAGCTTGCGCCGCGCCGCCGTCCCGAAGAACAACGGCGTCCCAGATTACTCCCTCCTTACCGCGAGCCCCGTCTGGATCGCCAGAAGATCAACACCAGACATGAGTCCGCCTAAGAGTGCGTGGGTCCAATCCGTCGGAGCTGCGCTGCCACTCAAAGCCGCGTGCGTCGACCAATCGATCACCGGCCGGTCATTCGAGTCAGAATTCACGACGATGTAGCCGCCGTCTCTTGCATGGCCGATGCCTTCCGACGCATTAAAGATAATCGACATGGCGTTACCGCATGGCGGATTCTTCGACACGACAAGCGTGATCGTCGCGCTGGCACTTAGCTTCCCGTCGCTCACCGAATACGTGAGGGCGTCCGTTCCCGTGAAGCCTGACTTCGGCTTATAGGTGTAGCTGCCATCGCGATTGCGGGTCAGTGTGCCCTTGGACGGATTGGTCAGGCTTAGCGTCAGCGCGTCGCCGTCCGGATCATTGACAAGGTAGTCGAAGTCGATTTGCACGCTACCGTCCTTCTGCACCTGGAACGATGCGTTTTGGGCGGTTGGGGCGCGATTCGCCTTTTGTACTGTGATGCTGACCATGGCTACGCCGGATTGGGCTTGGCCGTCGGTTGCCCGGTAGCTGAAGCTGTCGGTCCCATACCAGCCCTTGTCCGGCGTGTAGGTGTAGCTGCCATCGGCATTGATCGTCAGCTTGCCGTGGCACGGTGCGCAGACGAGCAGGGCGGCAAGCCGGTCGCCATCGCTGTCCGTGTCGTTGGCGAGCACATCGATGCGGACGGCCGTACCCGCCGTCGTTGTCGCTTTGTCGTCTTTGGCAACCGGTGCGTGGTTCGGGGCGAGAACGGTGATGGTGACCGTGACGGGCTTCGAATCCAGCGAGCCGTCGGTCGCGGCGTAGGTGAAGCTATCCGTACCCACGAAACCGGATTTTGCCGTGTAGCTGAAGCTGCCGTCGCGGTTGCGGGAGAGACTACCGTTCTTCGGCGAACCGGTCAGCTTCGAGGTGATGTCGTCGCCATCGGCATCGTTGTCGTTGGCGAGCACATCCAGCCGAGTGGCCTGACCGGCGCGGACCGTGAAGGCATCCGCCGTGGCGACCGGAGCCTGGTTCACCTTGGCCACACGGATCCAGACCATGGCCGGATTGGAACGGAACTGACCGTCGTAGGCCTGATAGGTGAAGCCATCCAGTCCATACCAGTTGGCGTCCGGCGTGTAGGTATACGTTCCGTCCGTATTGAGCGACAGCGTGCCATGGCTCGGGCCGCAGATCAGCAAAGCCTTGAGGTCGTCGCCGTTGATGTCCCAGTCGTTGGCGGTCGGGTCGATACGGATGGAGCCGTTCTCCCTGACGTCGACGACATCGTCGAAGGCGAGAGGCGGTAGGTTGGGGCCAAGTACCGTGATCGTGACCGTTGCGGTGTTGGAATTGGCCTTGCCGTCGTTGGCGACGTACGTGAACGTGTCGGTACCGGTAAAGAACAGGTCAGCGCAATAGCTGAAGGTGCCGTCCGCATTCTTCGTCAGTGTGCCGTGCTTCGGGCCGTTGACCACCATAGCCTTCAGCGCGTCGCCATCCGCATCACGATCGTTCGCCAGAACGTCGATGATGGCGGTCTGGTTGTTGTGAATGCGGACACTGTCGTTGGCCGCCACCGGAGCCTGGTTGGCTGCGGATACGGTCAAGCGCACCGTGGCTATGTTGGACAGCGACTTACCGTCGCTTGCCTGATAGGTGAGGGTATCCGTGCCGGTGAAGCCGCTGTCGGCCACGTAGGTCAGCGAGCCATCGGCATTGCGGGTGAGCTTGCCGTGCTGCGGACCGGCAACCAGCACTGTGGTGAGCGCGTCACCGTCGGCGTCGTTGTCATTGGACAGCGGATTGATCACCAACGCCTTGCCCTGAACAGCGGCGTAGCTGTCATCGACAGCGACCGGTACGTGGTTGGTCTGACGGACCGTGATCGTTACCGAGGCGATGGCGGAGTCGAGTTCACCGTCATTCGCGACGTAGGTAAAGCTGTCGGTGCCGTAGAAGCCATTCCTGGGTACGTACGTGATCGTGCCATCGGCATTGACCGTCACCGTGCCGTTGGCCGGCTGACCGACGATGCGCGCGGTCAAGCCTGCATTGACTGCCTTCGGCATATCGGCATTCAGGCCGGTGGTGTTGTCGATGTCGCTGTCATTGGCGAGCACGGAGATGACGACGGCCTTGTCCTGGTCGGTGCTTGCCGTGTCGTTGATGGCGACGGAAGCATGATTTACTGGTGTCACGGTAAGGGTGACGGTGGCGACATTGGAACCGCCCAGGCCATCGTTCACGGTGAACGTGAAGGTGTCGAGACCAGCGTAGAGCGCATCTGGACGATAGACGTACTTGCCGTCCTCTGCTCTGGTCAGGGAACCATGGGCCGGGCCATCCATGATCGCTGGCGTAAGCGTGTCCCCATCGACGTCGGTCGCGTGGGCGAGCGGGTCGAGGATCAACGATCCGTCCTCCGCCACCGTACCCGCGAAGTCCACCGCCGTAGGTAAGTGATTGACGGGCGCCATCACGATGGTGACCGTGGCTACGGCGGAAGTCAGCGAACCATCGCTCACGCGGTAGCTGAAGCTGTCCTCGCCGCGGTAGAGATCGTCCGGACGATAGCTGAAGCTGCCATCGGTGTTGAACGTGAGAACGCCATGCGTTGGGCCTTCAACCAGCTGAACCGTCAGGGCGTCGCCGTCGCTGTCCGAAGCCCACCCGAGCAGGTTTCCTTCGACGATTTCTTCTTCAAGGGAGTCCACCGTCGCATCGTGCGCCACGGGTGCATGGTTCGCCTTGTTCACGGTGAGCACCACCGTCGCCATGTTGGAATGACCCTTCCCGTTGTCCAACACGTAGCTGAAGACGTCTGTGCCGAACCACTGGTCATCGGGCACGTAAATGAAATGACCATCGGCCACGAGTGTCAGCGTGCCGTGCGATGGACTGTCGATCAGAACCGCACCGAAACCGGTTGCGTTCATATCGTTTGCCGTCACGCTACCTTCGAAGGTCCCGCCCTGATCGCCGGACTGAGCATCATCGATAGCTCTCGGCAGCCCAATCGTACGCACGTCACGGATGTTAACCGAGCTATCCGCAGTACCGAAGCCAAGGAGGTCGAACGACAGCGTCACAGCCGTTCCGGTAGCAACGTGGCCCAGATCGAGAAGATACGTACGGCTTCCATCGGCATTCGCAATCCACGTGATGCCATTCGCCGTGTAGCTTCGTCCGTCTGCCTGCATGTTGAGTGACGCGTCGGTATGCGAAAGGCCCATCGCTCCGCCCAATGACGCACCGGTCGCCATATTCAGCAACGCGACTTCAAACGCGTCCTCGGGCAGGCCAGAGGTGCCGTGCAGCGAAATGCCATCCACCGTGAAACGCAGGAATCGATCGTTCGCCCCTACGACAAAGGATTGGCTCAGTCGAGTGTGGACTCCGTTCACTTCAACCAGCCTTGCCCCTTCTCCCGATTGGACCACCAGCCCCGTTGTTGACCACGCGTTATCAGTGATCCCGTGGTCGGGTGTGACGGATGGCAGGATGCCCGAAGACATATTCGGCTGGGCTGCCGTCCCTTGAGTGGCCGTGGGCGACACCGGGATAGATACACCCTCACTTCCCGTTGCGACAGCGTGTACAAGAGTCGCAGCGCGCGTGGCCAGAAGTGCGCGGACCTGGGCGATCAGCGCTGGCGACGGAAGACGGCGCACACCAGGACCGAGTCGAAGCGCCATGACGTCGGACGAGTCCCCTGTATCCGCAAGGCCGAGCACATGCCCGAACTCGTGCATGACCACCGTAAGTAGGTCGATGTGCGCTTCCGCTGCAGTCCCTGCACGTGCTACCCAAACCCCTGGGTCAGACGTGGGCAGGTAGTCATCGTTACCCGATACATCGTTCCCGACATACCAGCCAACGCCGTTGGCGTCGTCATCGATGCGGATCGTCGAACCTTCGGTCACACCAAGAAGTGAATTGCTCAGGGCAACCACCGACGCAGAGCCGGGCAAAGATATACCCGCGGCCGTGAGGTCGGACGTGCTGAGGCCCCATCCGACGAGTACGTTTGCGATAATTGCGTCGACAGCCTTCTGAGTTGCCTCGGCTTCGCTCGCCGGAGCGTGGGCGGGGTCATCGTAACGTCCGCTGGACTCCTGGTGCTCGGGCAGCACCTGCGGTTTCAGCTTGACATGCACCATGCCCTGATAGCCAGACATCACCTGGATGTCGTGAATGCCGTAACGAGCGCTATGCACGTCGGTATCGCTGACGTCCTTAATGTCGATGCGAATCATGCCCAGCACGGCGACGACGATACTGTTTCGCTTGAGGTACTCCTCTCCGCCCAGATACGCGCCGTTCCAATACTTTCCGGCAGCCTGGCGCAGAAGCGCCGTCTGCACGATCGCGGCCTTCTCCGCGTCCGTGAGGGCGAGGTGGCTCTGCGCCATCACATAGTTCAACTCCGCCGTGAGGTCGCCGTTCATCGCAGCTAGATCGTTACCCATCGTGTTCAGATCAAGCAAGGCGCGAATCGGCAGCGTGGAAAGCATCAGTTCGGAATCGAACTTCACGTCAAATGAAAGTCCATCAGTGTATTCATGCACGACATCAGGACGGGTGGCGGCATCCTGCTCCACCTTCATCGGAATCCAACCGTCCGAAGTCATCTTGACTACGTCCATTTTAACGCCTGCCAAGTAACCGGCGGCGGCTTCTGCGGCCTTCTTGATGATGTCTATTTCCCAGCTGCTGCCGTGGTCATTAGACGTTGCAGCGGAGCTGACATTCACATAGTCGTCGCTCACGAGGCGCGACCAGCGAGGCGCGGTAGCGCTATTTAGCCAGTCAAGCGTCTTATCGCCCGGCGCAGCGGAAACAGTTCCGTTACGGTCATCGGGATCGGCTACATCGAGCGTGTCCTCAATCTTTGTTGTATACAACGGCTCGATCCCAGGCGTCCGCCCACCAGCGAAGGAGCCGTCGGCCCCCACGAAATCGTCGAGCTTGGCGCGAGCCCAAAGGATAGTGTTCGCCGGCTGTGTGTGGGTCGCATTCCACTTGGCTGCCCAAGCGGGGTAGTCTGATTCGAAGCTGATCTTAGTGACGGTAAGTACCAGCAGCTTGATGTCGTCCATATAGGTGCGAGTGACAAACACAGGCTTGCCATCGGCCGATGTGGACTGGGCGAGATAGCTCTTGTTCTCGGTCACATCGTCGGTCAGCTCGTCTGGCAGCTGGTGAGGTTTGCTTACCACGCCATCGACCGTCGGCACCAGAAATGGGAGGTCAGGGTTAGTGTCGAAGAACAGCACGATCCTCCCTGAGCTATTTTCCACGACAGTGATGAAGCGGCTGCTCGCATTCTTCGTTCCATTTCCTGCAACCACACGCTCATAGATCGTATATCGGGAGTCATTGCGGAATTCGGCGGGACGATGCCCGAGCAAAATGTAGCTCTGATTCATTCCGACCCAGGTGGAATTGGCCGTGCCCCCCGAGATGACGGCCGTGAGGATATCGATCGCACCCGGGATATCCCAAAAATGCAACGTCGGAATGCCGCTCGCGCCCGGAATGAACAGCGCATTGCCGGGGAAGTACTGAGCAAGGCCCTTGGCCTCCCATACGCCGCGATCCGCGTCGAGTAGCTCGCCGTCACTCAGGCGGCCGTCGCCGCCCTTTCGAAGGTTGTCACGGATTGCGCGGATGTTGCCCGCATCGATGTCCATCGAGAACTGGTCGAGATTCACCGAGTACACACCGGCGCCGTTATCGGCTTTTGCAAGCGAATTTCCGATCAGTCCGCCTGCTCCAAAGAACCCGGAGTAGGTGGTGATCTGCGCCTGAATAAGAAGGATTGAGGCACCTACGGACCGGTAGAGCACCATATAAGCACCCGCTCGGTTACCGACCTTCAGCATTGCTTCGACGCGATCCAGGATCGCTTCTGTCACAGGGAGGAGCTGATCCTTCGTCAGGGGTGCTGTCAGTACGTCCTCGGGCAGGGTACGTGTTTCGTATGTGGGCGTCGGCGTTACCGCCGATGCCGTAATCACCTGAAACCGGTCGAGCGCGCCTTCCGTGCGGCCCACCGTACCACCAGCCGTCGCAATAGGATCATTCCACTTTCCGTCGACGCGAATCTCCTCTGCATTATTGAAAGCGTCGCTCGTGCCGTTGGAGCTGACCGAGGTGTAGCCGAGGAACTTGAGCCGCTGTTGCACGCCTGCGACATCGAGCGGTCGATTGATCTCGTTGTCGCCCACAGAGCCTTGCAAAGTAAGCGTTGAGTAGCCCGGATCGGTCGGGTCCTTCAAGGTGTTCGACCTGAATTTGATGACTACACGGAATGTGCGGTACTCGTCCACCACCTCGCCGTTGATGCTGTGGACTTTGACATTGACATAACCGACCGATGAGCCGGCTGCCAACGGGTTTCCGTCCTGAAGAGACTGTACGTCGAAGTCAGGAGCGAAGTAGAAAATGCCTGAATCGCCGAATGAGGTCGGGCCGACCGACAACGTTGTGGAATCACGCTGTACGACTTCCCAGCCGTCCTTGTATTCGTACGAAAGTACATGACCATCGTTGAACCAGCCAAATTTCATCGCACCGTCCGAGTACGCACCCCCGACCGGTCCCTGTTGCTGCTGCATCGCGAAATCGCCGGTCACCTCCACGCCTTGCGACGCAAGCAACATCCTGAGGTCGACCTTTGCGATGTCGCCGTAGAGTTGATTGTCGACTTCGACGGTTGCCATCTCCTTCTGGGTAGAAGGCCCGCTCGCGATGCCATAGATCCATCCGAAGTAGGTGCCTGCTGTGGCTCCGTCATAGCGAGTGGGCTGCAGCGACGGGTTGTTCAGGTCGATCGGCTGCGTTCTCGGCGTGCCTGCCTGATAGGCCGTGCGAGCCGCCTCGATCAACGTCCCAATATCGTTCCAGACCAATAGCGCCTTGAAGTCGCGGGAGTAGATACCCGGCTCATCGCTCAGTTCATCGACAAAGACATCCGCGAACAGGCGACCATCGTCGCCCAGCACAAGGTGATCGATAGCACCGCCGACGAACGGCGTTGTCGCCCCGAGATAAAGCGGGCCGCCTTGCGCGCCGAATGGGTCCTGGATGATGCCGATCTTTCCGCCGATCTGCTTTCCAAGAATGTCGTCGTTTCCGTAGTGCGCGTCGTTGAAGATGAAATTGTAATCGGCGACGAGCGCGTAGGTAACTCCCTGGTAGTCAACGATAACCACACCGTCGGCGCGCTGAATGTTCTGCTGATATTTCGACGTCAGCCAGCTGGAGTCCGCGGTTGGGGTCAGGCTTGGTTGCGTTATCGTCGGAGTGTCGCCGAGCTTACCTGTCGCGTCGACCGGCCAGCTGATGATCGCGATGCCCTTGCTGTGATCGAGAGCGTCGGACACGATGAACTGGCCTGGCTTATCGCCTGCGGTGACGTACTGGGGACCCTTCAGCGCGAACGACGATGGCAGGGCGCTCAGGGGCAGTGTCTTGAAGGCGCCGGCGGCGAGCTTGCCGTCAGCACCAATCAGCGAAAGGTCAAGCAGGTAGACGTTCCCCGAACCTGCACGTGTGTTGTTCGTCACGCCGATGGTTGTGATCGGGGCGGTGATCGCAAGATAACGACCGCTGCTGACAGCCATACCCAGGAAACCGTCTGTCGTTACGACACCAGGGAGGTTCAGCACCTGCTGAGTCCGCAGGAAGCCAGACGATGCGGCCGAGATATCGATGCGAATCAGGCGTCCTGTTCCGCCATAACGGCTGCCCTCGGCCACATAGAGCCAGCCTCCTGAAACCACGACGCTGCTGATGGGGTCACTCGTATTCTCGACCTGGAGGGTGTATCCGATCGTCAGGGACGTCGTGTCCACCACGTAAATGCGGCCATTGCCGCCGGCGACGAAGGCCAGCGACTGGTCGGTGTTGTAGGCGATCTGCGTCGTCATGCTCCCGAGCAGTGCCAACGCACGGCCTTGCTCGTCGACCTTTGTCTGCTTCACGAGCGCAAGTTGATCACCATTCGCGAAGTAATTGATGGTCGTGGCATTGGTGACCATCGTCGCATCGATGACCTGAGTCGGATCGTACGGATTGACCGCATCGCTCAGGATTCCCGTCTTCGGTATAACCACATTGCCCTGGTCATCGACGGTCTTGTTGATCCGCTCGATCATAAGCTGGTGCTGGGACAGCAGAATTCCGTCCGGCAGGGTTACATGCAGTCTGCCCTGTGCGTCGATTGTCGCCTCGATCGCCATCCAGACGAGTCCGTGATCCGGCACACTCGTGGGTGCGCTGAGGGCCTTGTTGCGAGGACTGACCCATACCTTGACCACGACGGTGCTGGCCGGTCCTGCTAGAGGAGCAAAGCCGGAACCGTAAATGGTCAGATCCCGTGTCGATGTATCGAATTCGTAGCCGCTCACCTGCGGCTGGTCCCACGATGTAGGGAGCGCGAAAGGGAAGTTGACTGTCACGGTTCCCGCACCGTCGCGGATGACAGGCACGTCTTTTTGATAAGACCCGGCCAGCGTGTACCTGACGACCGACAATGGGCCGAAGCTGAAAATGTCAATAGCGCTGTTGGCCATACCTGGCGACATGCCCATGGCAATGTTGGCCGACTGCGACCACATCAGGTTCCAGTCGAGCGCGGCAGCGGTGGCGGTGGTCTCGCCTGTGCGCAGATTCTTGCTGCTGGTCGTGACGAGAATATCGCCGCCTGCGGTGAAACCGCCATAAGGCGGGCTCGACGTGTGCGCCATCCCGTCGGTGCCGATGACACCGTTGTCTACGAGGAACCATGTGTCGTGCATCACACCGTCAGCTCCGAGCACGGTGCCCTTGCGCCAGAAGAAGACCTGCGTGCCCGTCGCTGGTAGCGCGCCGTCTGATGCTGCCACGTGCAGGGCCAGCTGCAGTGGCAAGGAGCTGGCATCGCCGCCCACATCGACGCGGAATGCCCCGACCACATCGAGTACGTCCGGTGCAGGCATGGGCATGCCAAGCGAGGCAGCGTCGACGGCCGATATGGACACTGTAGAAACCGTCGCAAGCGCTCCAGGTGGCACCATCACCAGATTGCCTGCTCCGTCCTGGACCGAAGCCCCCATTGCGGGATCGACGAGAGCAGGGCCTGTGGACGGGGCTTGCACGTAGAGAAGGATGTCGTGCTGGCGACCGCCGTAAATCACAGAAACCGTGGCGTACCCGGATGCTTTCGCAATAATGAGTCCGTCAGGTGTGATGCTGGCGATCGCATCGTTACTGATGTAGTAGCGCACGCCGCTGGTCGCCGACGAAATCGCCGTGCCGTCGGCAGCGGTGACCTTGAGCTGCCGCTCACCGACGTACTCGGGCAGGTCGATTGCACGAGGATAGACGTCCACCTCGAAGCCGTTTGCATCGACCGGTACGACAGGAAGCGTTACACCCACCTCGATCGCGTCGACGGCACGTATGCCGTGAGAGCTGACCTCAATAGTTGCCGTACCCGTGCTGACGGCATGGAGGGTGCCGTCGGGCAGTACATCCACAACCGTCGTTTTGGACGAATGAATGTCGACATAGTCGGCATCAAGGCGCACGCCCGCCTGATCTGCGAATGTACCGGTGATGACGAGTTCGCGGCTGTCGCCGTTAACCATCGCGGCCAGTCGCGTGATATCGATCTGGAGCAGCTGCGCGCCGCTGACGTTGACCACGACATGAATAGGTGCGCTGGAGGCAAATCCGTCGTCGGCCTGCATCGCGATGTCCGCAGGGCCGGTATAGCCAGCGTCGGGACGGAAGATAATGCCTTTTCCGTCCGGCGTAAGCATGGCCGTACCGTGTGTGCTCCCGAGTATCCGCCAGAAAATGGCGTCTCCGTCCGGGTCGCTCGCGACGCCATCGAGGAGCGTTGTGGTCGCCAGATCCGTGTGAGTCAGCATGTCGACCGGCGTTCCCGCGACCGGAGGCAGGTTCGCGCGCCAGCCGTAGTTGGCGTACAGGACCTGGCGATCAAGGGCGTCGACTATCCCGTCGCCGTTCAGATCGGAGGCGCCTGCCGTCGGGGCCATGTCCCAGGCCGCACTGTCCACCCCGTCGACCTTGCCGTCGTTGTTGATATCTCCGGCGATGCTGAGCGCGACCGTCGCACTTCCGGTACCGGAGAAGCGCAGGAGCTTGAGGCCAGCAGAGTCCACACGGATGAGCCAGGTCTGCACGCCATCGTGCAGCGTGCTGCCGATGATTGTGCCTCCTATGACGGACAGCTGCGCTGCTGCGTCGGCCATTCGCGCGCTGACCGCATAGATAACACTGCCCTGAGCGCCCGGGGCCTTGACGGTAGAAGCGAGTTCCGATTCGCGGACCTCGAATCCCAACGTGGTGGTGCCGCTCGAGAGAACACCGGTCCAACGGTTCGCACTGTCGTTCCCAATCCAGGACGCGGCCGTACCGAGACTGGCAGTGAGCGTTTCCGAGAAAGGCGTCGACGCGCCGTCGTAGCCATAAGGCGTACCTGTATCGGCGCCGTCGAGCCAGCGGGCCAGGATAAGGCGACCCGCCGTATCGTAACGATACGCGATAGCACGCGGCGCGCCGTTTGCGGCCGGTCCAGTAATGCGTGTGATGCGACCGGCGGCGTCACGCTCGAAACCGATGCGCTCAGATGCTGTCCCTCCGACAAGCGCGATGCCCGCATCAGAGATAACCCAGGCAGCGCCGTCAGCGAAAGTGGCCCGGACAATCTTTCCTTCGGCCGTGATCGTATATGACGTTCCATCGGGCGAAGTAAGGAGGAATCCACCCGGTACATATGGCAAGCCGGTGATACCGTCGTAGAGCCGGTCGCCCATTCGTTGCAGGGCCGTCGTACCCAGTGCGCTCAGCGTCCAACCTTGGTCGACGCCGAATACGGGTCGATAAACGACGGGGGCCGACACGTCACTCGACAGGCGCGTTGCGGAAGTCGACAGCTCGAATCGAAGATTGACTTTGTCCAGGGGCGAAGACGGGTCTTTGGGCAGGCTGAGCCAGACTCTGGCGCCCTCGCTCCAGCCTGCAACCGCGCCAGTGGACGTATTGGCGAGCTGATCGGTCGTCAGATGGGTATCGAATCCGTCGAGTGCCCAGTTACCCAGGTTCGCACCGGCGTCGCCGACGACCACACGACCCAAACCAACCGAATGGCCACCGAGGGAGAGCGCGCCGTCAGAGGCTTCCGCGAGAGGCTGATTCTTTGTGCTCGAATCGATGACGATGCGTGCTTCGATCTGGGTTGTGCGCGAGAGCAGATCCCACGCTGTCAGCCTCAGTCGATAGACGCCGTTCTCGAAAGAGGCTGGGTCGATTGTCGCGAGGCCCAGGATCTGATCGATGCGGGCATCTGCCCACGATTTCTCACCCAAAAGCTGCCAGACATCGCTGCCTTCGCGCGCGATCTCAAGACGGGAACCCATCGCCTGGGCTTCTTGGATGGCAGCTGCGAGCGAGGTCACACCGATGATGTCGACCGGCTTGCCGACGGGTGTCGCACCGGCGAGTGTGCCCGTCCAGCTGAGTGTCGGTGCCGACGTGTCGGATGGATCGCGGACGCCAAGCTGTTTCGTGGTCTGGGTACGGAACCCGTCGGCGTCCGTTGCGGTCACTCGAATGTCGACCAGGCCTGGAGCCGTGCTCTGAAACCGGAAACGGCCGCTGGCGTCCATCGCGACGGTTTGCCAGGTATCGCTGCCGATGCCGGCTCCGCGAATTTCGACGACAACGGAGGTGACCGATGAGAAAGCGCTCGTACGAACGGTGACCAGGACGACCTGTCCTGGGAGGCTGGGCGCGGATGGCACTGCATCGACCAGCACCGCCGGAGCGTTTGCCTCCGCATCGGCGACGACGCGCAAGGTGAACGTCTTTTGGGTACTCCGCATTCCGTCACTGACCGTGGCGGTGACCACAAAGTCACCGGTCTGGCCAGGGCCTGGAACCCAGTTGAGGTGACCTGAGGCGCTGTCATAAACGGCACCCTCAGGCAGCCCACTGAAAGCGACCGTCAGAGTCTGGACCTGAGGTGCTCCATCGGGATCGTCGACGTGGACGCCCATCTGGTTTTCCGTGTCACCCCTGGTGACCGGAAGGCTGATGCTCTGACCAACGACAACCGCATGGCTGGCAACGGTGATCGTCGGCGTGCGGTCGACGTCGAAAACGCGTACATGCACCATCTGGGTCGAGCTCAGGGTGCCATCAGTCACTACAAACTTGAACGCGAAGTCCCGACTTCTTTCGATTGCGTTATCGACGACGCCATAGCCGGGCGTCCATTCGAAATGACCGGTGGCCGCATCGAAGCTGACACCCGGCGGCGTGCTCTCGTCGTACACGAGGCTGGTGCGAACGAGGTTTCCATCGGCATCGGCCGTGCGCAGATCGAAGCTCAGCACGCTTCCTTCATCGACCAATTGCAACGGCATCGGCAGAATCACGGGAGCTTGGTTTACGTCGTTAACCTTTAGGACAAAGGTGCGACTGAAGGTCGCCGAGCCATCGCTGGCGGTGATGGTGAAGCGGTAGATGCCTTTGTCTCCGCCTTGTGCCGCGAAATATTCTGGCGTCCAGCGCAGTACAGCATGGCCGTCGGCCATCGAAAGGACCATGCCGGTAGGCATGCCTTGGGTCGTCCAGGTGAGCACATCCGCGTCAGCGTCGTTCACAAAAAGATCGACCGACAAGGGCACGCTCTCGTTAGTAGTAAGGCTGATCGGGCTCGATGCGTCCGTGGCTGAAAGGGCTGTTCCATTCACCTGAACCCCAAGGAGCTCCGGGGCGGCATTCGCGGCGCGAACCACTATACGAAGGCTGCGCGTCACCACGTTCGGTACAGGGAACTCGGGATCGACGTATCCCTGATCGCGAGGTGGCAGACCGCTGTCGGTGACCATTACTGTGATGTCGTAAACCCCGATATCGTTGGCGGTAGGGGTCCAATGAAGAACGGCTTCGCCGTACGAGCCTGTCAGTTCAAGCGTCGCGCCATCCGGAAGGCCACTCGTGGTGATCGAGAGGTCGTCCTGGTCTGCGTCGCTGATGTGGAGAGGGACACTGAGCGCTGCTCCGGCTACGGCGACAACCTGCGCCGGAAAGTCGATTATCGGCGGGGCCGTAAGCGATTTTGCCGTGAGAACGAAGCCGATCGTTTGACTGAGGATACGGCTCGCATCGCCGTTGCCATCGTCAGTGACAGTGATGGTCACGGTGTAGTCGCCCCGGTCATTTGCCTGGGGGCTGAAACGGATCTTCCCGGTGATATGGCCCGGCGCGCTGGCGGGGTCTTGGATCCAAACGGCGAACTGAGGTAGACCACCGAGGGAAATCGCCAGGGAGCTGCCGTCGACGTCCGAGACATCGACGGGAATTTCGATCACCGCGCCCGCGTCGACCGTCGCATTGGCGATCGGCGCGATAACCGGCGCACGGTTGCTGTCGGCAACGATGATTGGAATCGTCACCGAGCTGCGAGCAGGCGCTCCTGTGCCATCGCCATCATCCGTAGCGATAACCGTGACGTAGTAAGTGCCGGCCTGGTCGTAACCGGGCGTCCAACGAATCCTGAGGGTGTCTGGGTCGAAAATGGCACCCGCAGGCAAGCCATGCACCTCATAGCTCACACTGGGAGCGGTAGTACTTCCATCTGGAGAGACGGCTGCGCTGTCAACCGTAGGGCGTACCTTGGGCGTGAACGTCGGGTTGTCGGGATCGAACGCAAAAACACTGATCTCCAACGCCTGGCCTTCGAGCAGGTTCCAGCTGTCGCCAAGGTTGGCATCGAAGGCCGGCGCGCCATTGGCGTTCAGTACGGTAAAATCGATCGTCGCTTGTGCGCGCGTGTTGACCGCGGTTCCAGTGGGCGATGTCGTCGTGGCCATCAGGACCACAGTCACGTGGAACGAACCGTGCTGGTTGAAGCCGGGCTGCCAAGCCAGCCAACCGGTATCGGCGTTGAGCGTCATACCGGCAGGAAGCGAAGTGGAAGTGTAGCGCAGCGAAACCGTGCTTCCGTCAGCTCGGATCAGACCGCCCGGGACGGACCCCGACAGCTGTACTCCGTAAGCATCGCCTTCCCGCAGAATCTGAGCGGGAACAGGCGCCAGGACGGGAGCGGCATAAGCCTGCCGCACCGTGATATCGAAGCTGCGCGTTGTCGTCGACCTGCCATCCGTCACGGAAATCGTAACATTCCGGTAGATGCCGGCCTGGTCGTAAGACGGCGTCCAGTTCAGACGACCGGTACGGGCGTCAAAAGTAGCACCCGGCGGGAGATTGGACATCGTGACGGTAAGGGTGTCACCGTCCGGGTCGGCAGCGTGCAACGGGAGGGCGAGAGACTGCCCCTCTGCCAGAGCGACCGCATCGATAACGTCGATGACCGGCGGATGATTGCCCTTGTCGACCTGGATGTGGAAGGTCTGCAGATAGCTCCCGCCACGGGCGTCGACCAGTCGAAGCACAACCTCGGTGTCGGCCATCGCGTCGGCATCTGGCGTCCAACGTAGCGTTGCGACGGAGTGATAGTAACCGTCGACATCGAGCGATGTTTCATCGGGTGGTGTGAGTGAGAGGCCAGCCGGGCCGGAGACCAGCTGCCAGTACACCAGGTTGCCGTCACGATCCAGGCCGTTGACGGTGGCTGTCCACTCACTGCCCTTGACCGCCACCGCATCGAACGTAAACGGCGTCGCGGCCACGTCACTGGCGGGCCTGATGACGGGCGGCTCGTTTACCTCGGGAACGGCATACACGCCATGACCGAGCTGAACCTTCACGATATCGGCGAGCGTGCCACCCGCTTGAGCTTGCGATGCGGGGAGAATCGTCACGGTCTGGTCGACGATCTTTCCGCCTGGAGGCAATTTGCCTCCGAGCCCGACAAGTGCATCGCTCAGGTTGATGGTCCAGAGGCTGCCATCGGCATGCGACCCGTCGGCCACCAGTCCCGGGAACCATTGACCCGGGTCGACGAGTAGCATCAACGGCCCATGGATATCCTGGCTGCCGACGTTGGTCAGCGTGACGTCATAGCTGATCGCTCCGGTGGCCCGGTCGGCACGCGTGTTGCTGAAAGCGATGGAGATGCTGGCACTCATGTCGAGCAGCGCAACGAAATGCGTCACCGCCTGCTGGCCCATGACGAGCCCGGTGGAGGAGCGCAGGCCCGCGTCCACGGTCATGGTATAGCTGCCCGCGGCAAGACCGGAGACGCTCAGGTAGGCCGTGTGTGTCGAAGCATCCCAACGAATAGCCGTGGGATACAAGCGGTTGCCACCATTTTCAGGAGCGACGAACGCGTAGCGGGTGACATCCAGCACACTGCCACCACCCGAACCAACCCACATATCCTGATCAAACACCACCGCAATCTCACTCAGCGGCAACGGCACCAACGCCCCATCCGGCACGCTCGTCGCAACCACCTTCGGCGCATGCGCCGGCGCAATCTCATCCACATGGCTCGTCTGCGCAACGAGAATCCGTCCATCGCTCGTCGCAATGATCGCCTCAGCCTGCGTACCGCCACCGGCAAGCTGCAACACCCGACGCGACTCCAGCTCGATCATCCACGTGGTCGAGCCATGCGTGGTATCGGTCACACCTGCAACGGTGACGTGCTGCGCCAGCGAACCGGACGCAAACAACAGCCCGGCCAGCGGCGTACCCGCCTTGCCGAACGCGATGGAACTGACCACCCCGGTGAGACGGTACTCGAGCTCCGCGCGACCGACGGTCTTCCCGCTCATCGGGAAGCTGACGATCTCCGTGCTGCCATTCGGATCGGCGGATGTGATGGAGCTGCCGCTCCAGCGCACACCCCACAGACGGCCGTCCGGGCCGAACGCCAGGTCGCCAACGCGCGTATTGCTGAAGTGCTGCCAGACCGCGGCGGCATTCGTCTCATTCGGGTGGAACACCTCGATGCCACCGCCCGACGACACGTAGATGTCGCCGTTGGATGCAATGGCGAGCGCATGCGTCAGCGGCTGGCCACTCGGGCGCTGCATGCGACGCAGGATCGCGCCGCTGCCGGCATCGACCTGGATCAGCTCGTTGCCCGTCATCACCCATAGCTGCCCGTACGCATCGACGGCCATGTCGAGGACCGGGCTGTCGAGGACGAACAACGGCGTGACCGAGTGACCGCCGTCCTTGCCGACCTTGAACACTTCGTTGCGCTGCGCACCGGCGCTGAACAACACGCTGTGGTCCGCGAGTTCGACCATCGCCATGGCGCCGATATCCGCGGAACCGGCGGCGAAGCCGTCCGCGAAACCGCGTGCCGTAAACGGCGAGAGCACGTTGCTGTAGTCACCCGCGTTCGACGTCGCGACAACACCCGGCAGAAGCTGCGAAGCCTGCTGGAAGAGGGTGTTTTCGGGATAGTCGCGATCGGGGGCCGCCGCCGGGGTACTGGGTGTCTGTTCCAGTCCGGGTGTGACGCCCAGACCATCCAGCACGCTCTGTCTGCCGCCGTCGTCCGGCAGCACGGCGTTGGTCACGCTCGCCGCTTCGCGGTTGCCGGCGTTGTCGGTCGCCACGGCGAGGAACTCGTACGTGTGGCTCTGTTCACCGGTGAACACGGCCTCGGTGCGATCCGGTCCGACCTGACGCTGCCAGATGCGGAAGTCACCGCCGTCGGTGGCGACATAGACGGTGACGAAGCGGATGCCACTGGCATCGTCCTGTGCCGTCCACTTGACGTTGTACTGCGGTGCGCCGGCGCCGTTGGCGCCGAGGCTGGTGACGGTGACCGTGGTTTTCGGTACGCCGGCGTCGAGGGTGACGTTGAGCGTGCCGCTGTCGACCGGCGGCGTATCGTCGAAGAAGATCCGCGCCGCGGCACCGACCTTCGCTCCCGTCACTGCGGTGGCCGATGCGGCCACGGTGTAGCTGACGAAGCCGTTGAGCAGGGCACCTGCCGTCGGAACGAGCAGGGCACGCGTGAGGTCTTTCATGACCTCGCCGGTGGACGGATCGATCGCCTGGATCAGCCAGGTGGCGATACGCGATTCGATATCGATGCCCGCGCTCACGCGCAGCATATATCCCTTCGTCGCCGTGAAGTCGAAATCGGCCTGGAAGTTGGCACGATCGGTCGGCACATGGATGTTGATGTCGCCCAGCTTGAGATCGCCCAGACGCAGCGACCGCGCGTCCAGGTTCGGATCGAGCTGCGAGACGATGCGGATCTGGCCGACGCCCTGACTCGTCGTGTTGCTGAAGTTGAAGGCGTAGGGCAGCGCCGTGGACGCAGGCACGTACGCGCTGCCGTCCGCCGCCGTGGAGACACCTTGCGGCCCCTGCACGGTGATGGCGCTGTCGTCCGCACCGCTGCGCGCCGCCATCAGCGTGAGGTACTGGGCGAGGTTGAGCGGCTTGCCCGGCAGCGGATTGAACTTCTCGTCCAGGTAGCCCTGCGCGCGCAGGTACTCCAGCTCGGACTGGCCGCCGACGAACACGGTGAAGTTCTCGAACTGCAGGGTACGGCCCGTATGCAGGTCGTAGTCGGCGGCGTTCGCCAGCGACGGCACCGGGATGTCGACTTCGTTGCCTTCGTCGTCTTCGCGGTGCTCGAAGTGGTCGATCGGACCCGTGGTTGCCTTGGGATCGCCCGCGTAAGCGGCCGTATCGCCGTACCACTGCTGCACCTTGGCGAAGAAGCCAAGCAGGTCGGCCTGGGTGCGATAGGTGTCACCCGCCTTCGACAGCAGGATACCGGCCGCCAGCGTGGCATTGAGGCTGACCACCTGCGGATTGCTGGTGATCGGCGCGGCCTGATCGGCCGGGCGCAGCAGGCCCCCGGTTTCCAGCGCAGCCAGCCAGCCGTTGACCCAGGTCGACGGGTCGGCGGCCAGTACGGCGAGGTTGGTCGGTGCGCTGGTATCGGCGAGGATCGCCGTACGCAGCTTGAGCGCATACGCGGTCTGTTCCGCGACGAACTCCGCACGCGTCAGCGCCGTAGCCGAAGCCACGATGTTGAACTCGAACGATTCCGACATCAGCTCGAGCTTGGTCAGGATGTCTTCCGGCTCCGTGGAGCGGAAGCGTGCCGCAAGGCCTTCGCCGCCCGGGATCTTGTCGAGGCCGTTGATGCCCTCGTCGAGCAGGCCGGCGGCCTTCCAGTCCGGATGCAACGCGTACAGCGCGTCGCGCAGGCCGGAGAAGTCACGGTTGATCCACGCGGTAAGGCCCGGGTAGGTCTGCAGGCGGAGGGTCATGCCGACGAAACCGCCAGCGGTCACATCGAACGCATAGCCCGGTGCCAGGTTGTAGCCCGCGGTGTTCAGCGTGCCGTCGAGCGACGCCCACGGAATATCCGTGCGCGACGAGGACGACGGTGTCTGGCCATAGGCCTGCGTGTTGGCGGCCGAGTTGGCGACGCTGCCGTACGGCGACCCCGCCACGTTGGAGCCGAACACCAGGAAGGGCAGGTTGAGCCCGTCGATCAGGTACTTGTTGTAGCCCATCTCCACGGCGCCCACGTCGAAGCGCACGTACGGCGTGTCGACGTTGGTCAGGCTCTGCAGCGAGACCGTGTACGTCGCACTGTCACCCGGCTCGAGATTGCGCGGGCCGCCGACGCCGATGGTCACGTCGTCTTCGATGCCGCGCTCGACGAGGTAGCGATCGGCCTCGGTCACGCTCTGGCCGTTCGGGTTGATCACCGTGACGTCGTACAGGCCGTACGGGAAGGCACGCGTATCGAAGATGGCGCGGATATGCGTGGCATCGAGCACCTGCCAGCGATCCGGCTCGGCTTCGTACACGCCCGGGCGGGTGAGCTTGACGATGGCGCCGGCCTGGAAGCTGGAGCCGTAGATGTCCAGCGTGACCCAGCGATGGTCGTCGTCGCTGACACCGCCATGGTCGGGCGTTACCGCCGTGATCGACAGCGGCAGCAGATCGGCGCGCAGCGTGGCCGCCACGGCATGACCGCCGCGACTGCGCACAAGGATGTAATAGTCACCGGCCAGCGTGCTGGCGATCACCGCCTGCTGATCGGCTGCGGACGCGTTGGAGTACGACGCGTCATAGGCATAGGTGGTCGGGATATCGCCGTAACGGATGTAGAGCTCGTTGTCGCCCGTGGCGGCCAGCGAATCGAGCAGCACGCGCAGCGTCTGCCCCGAGGCCACGCTGACCTTGAACAGCTGTGACACGCCGTCGTCGAGCGTAATCGCCTTCGGGCTGGCGACCTGCAGGGAAGGCACGGCCGTCTGAATGGTGGCGGCCGAAGCGGTGAGGTTGTTCGCCTCACCCGGAGCCATCACCAGTCCATTCGCGCCATAGCTGATCGCGCCTTCGTACACCTCGTTGTACAGGTCCGGCCGCACGATGATCCGCCAGCTGCCGTCCTTCAGCGGCGGCAGGTTCGCGGTCAGGGTGCCGGTGTAGCTGGCGTGCCCGGCGAGGTCGCCGCTATGGACCACCTTGCCGAGCAGGATGTCGGTCAGGCCCCAGGTGTTGTCGATCGACAGATAGATCGCATCGGTCCACGTACCGTGCGCCGCGTTATCGGAGTCGTTCGTGATCGTGTACGTCACGGTCACCGGCTGGCCGACCTGGGCGGTCGCCGGCACGGTCACGCTGTCGACCTTGAGGTCGGCCGGCGGCGGGATCTCGATCAGCACCGGTTGCGTTGCCGCGGTAGCGTTGTTCTGATCCTTGCCGAACTCGAGCACCGCGCCGCTGGGACCGGAGCCGAAGGCACGGGCGGGATCGGTGACGACGAAGACATACCACGGGCCGTCCAGATCGGACGGTGCCGTGATGGTGAAACGACCGTCGTAGCTGCCACCGGCGGCGAGACCGCCGCTGTGCCCGAGGTAGCCGAGGTAGCGATCCTGGCTGACGTCGAGGAAGCGGTCGCGCGACAGGTAGACCAGATCGTTCCAGCTGCCCTGATCGCTCGGCGTAGCGCCACCGGCGTTGAGCACGGTGTAGTCGACGACGAACGGTTGTCCCGCCACCACGTGCTCGGGCGCCGTGACCACCGAGACGGTGAGGTCGGGCGGCGTCGCCAGGGTGATCGGCAGGGCCAGCGAGGCGACGTTGTTGCCTTCGTCACGGAACTCGAGAACTCTGCCCGGGCCGCTGCCACGGAGGACGTCGAGGCCATCGCGGATGGTGCTGGGGCTGGAGTAATCCCAGTCCTTCGTGGTCGACGTATCGGCCTTGACGATGACGTGGAAGTTGCCGCTGATGGACTGCGGCAGGTGGAACGTGACGCTGGCCGTGTAGGACTCGCCGGGCTTCAGATAGCGCGGCTGGCCATTGGCGTCGACCAGGGAAATGCCCGCCACGCGGGCTGGGTTGGTGTAACGGTCGCCCTCGGGCAGTGGCGTATCGCTGGCGTCCAGCGTGTCGTCGACGGAAAGGTAGACACCGTCGGGCCACGACGAGACGCGCGTGTCGCGGTCGCCCCGGTTGGTCACGGTCCAGGTCACGGTAACCAGGTCGCCCGATTGCGGTGTCGGGTTCGAGATCGAGATGGTGTCGATCTGCAGGTCGGCTTCACGGTAGGTGATGTCGATACCCGCGTTGCCGATGTTGTTCTGGCCGTTGGCGCCTTCGTAGACAGAGCGCGTATAGACATCGAGCGCGTACTGGTTGGTACCGCCGTTGGTGACTTCGTCGAGGGCCTTGTTGACCGGCGTCGGCGTGGCCAGGCGGTCGGCGGACGTGCCCGTGTCGGTGATGACGTAGATGTAGTAACGCCCGTCCGTACCCGCCGGCAGCGTGATGTTCGCCGTGACGGTGTAGCTCGCGCCCGCCGCCAGTCCCGCCGTGTTGTAGTGCGTGAATGCCCCCAGCGCGGTGGCACGCGACGGAATGAACGTGGGATCGGTGCTGATGTACACCGAGTCCACCCACGCCATGGTGCCGGGCCACACGGCCTCACCCTTGTTCGTCACCGTCCAGGTGATCGGCGTCGGCTCGCCGGAGTAGTTCTGCGTCGGGATGACCACCGAGGTCACCTGCAGGTCGGCCGGATGCGCCACCACGTTGCTGGCGACGGCCTTGAGGTTATTCGTCTCGCTGGTCTCGCGTACGCCATTGAGCGCATCGGTCTGGACGATGACGTACAGACCGGTGATCGACGGCGCCAGCTGCACGGTCTGGTTGATCGTGTACTTCTCGCCGTTGTTGAGCGTGCGGCTCTGCGCATAGGTGCCGATCTGCCAGATCTTCGTGGCCTTGGACAGGTCCGCGTTGTCGGCTACGTACACGTAGTCGGTCCAGCCACCAGTGAAGACATCGCCCGTGTTCTGCACCGTGTAGCTGAAGCTCAGGTTGCCGCCCGCATCCACGTTCGCGGGCGTGGTGACCTGGGTGACCGTGAGGTCGGGCGGCGTGATGCCGAGCACGGAGATCGCGCGCGCCTTGTAGTTGTTGTTATCGAGCTGGGTCGGGTCATCGAGGTTGATGTTCGACGCCAGCGTGTCCTCGAGGATGCTGTCGTACGCGTCGCTCCACACGGTGATGTAGTACTGGCCGCTGAGCGTGCTGTCCGGGATGGTGACGCGCAGGCTGCCGAGGTAATCCGCACCGACGGCGAGGTTGCCGGTGTGGGTGACCTGACCGAGGAGGATGTCGCCGCGGTTCGCGCCCGGTCGGCGCGGGTCCTTGGCCAGCCAGACGGTGTCGGTCCAGCTGTTGGTCGCCGCATCCACGCCTCGCGTGGTCGCGCTGCCGCTGTTGGTCACCTTGTAGTCGACCTGGATGGTCGCTCCGTGCACGGCCTGGTCGGGTGCGACGACGTTGCTGGTGACCAGATCGGCGAACGGGACCGGGTCGACGTGGAACTTCACCGCCTTCTGGTTGTTGGCTTCGTTGGGGTATTCATCGACGTTGAAGTCGCCGTCGGCGACCACGATGAGATAGACGTCGCCACGATAGGTGATCGGGATATCGATGGAACCCGACGCATTCGTGTAGCGCTCGGTCGGCGCCAGTGCGCTGCCGTTGTCGAACACGCCGACCAGCACGTCGTCACCGCTGAGCGTGCCGTCCAGCGAGAGATAGACCTTGTCACGCCAGTGGCCGCTGGCGGGCAACGGTCCCTGGTTGACGATGGTGTACTGGATGCCGACCTTCGTACCGGCGGTCACCGTCTCGGGAATCGCGACCGTATCCACCTGCAGATCCGGACGTGCCTGCAACACCACCTGCGACGCCGTGGAAGCGATGGTCAGATTGTTGTCGCGCGCGCTGCCGTACTCATAAACCTGTGCGGCGCTGTCCTTGCCCAGGTTGCTGTTGGTGATGACCTCGATGCGGTACAGGCCTTCGATCTTCGCCGGGAGGCGGATCTGCTCGGTGCGCGTGTAGGTCTTGCCGGCATCGAGCGGACGGTCATAGGTGTACGTGCCGAGCGTGATGGCCTGGCCGCCGCTGGTCGGGACCAGGAGCACGGTGTCGACCCATGTGCCCACGGCCTGGGCATCGCCCTGGTTGATCACCGTCCAGGCGACGTCGACGACGCTGCCTTCGACTGCGCTGGCCGGCATGCTGACGGCCTGCACGAAGAGGTCGGGCGACGGCGCGAGTTGCACCGGTACCGCGGCGCTGTGACCCTCGTTATTGTCGCCGTAGATGAACTCGAACGGTCCGCTCGTGCGGACATTGACGTACCAGGTGCCGGAAAGCCCGTTAGGCACGGTCACGTTGATGCTGCGCACGTAGCTGTCGCCGACCTCGAGCTGGCCGATGTGGCTGGCACCGCCGAGGTTGATCCGGTTGCCCGTGCCGTCGGCGTTGCTGCTGAGCCACACGCTGTCAGACCACTCGGCCTGATCGGTGATACCGATGCCCTGGTTCGCCACCGCCCAGGTCACGACGAGCGGCTGCCCGCTGATCGCCGTGCCCTGGGTCGAGACGTTCCGCACGACGAGGTCGGCATACGGCTTGGGCATCACATCGACGAAGTGATCCGCGGCCAGCGTGTCGTTCGCGGTGGAACCGTCCTGGAAGACCTGCTTCGTGGCATCCGTCACGACGTAGAGCTTGTACCGCCCGGTGAGGCCCGGAGGCAGCAGGGTGGTGAAGTCGCCCCGGTAGCTCTGGCCCGCGGCCAGCGATCCATCATGACGCACTTCGCCGACGACGCGGTCGTCGCTGTTGCCGATGATGTCATCGGTGGACAGGATGATGCGGTCGATCCAGCCGGTGGTGTCGCCGGCGCCGGTACCCGCGTTGGTCACCGTCCAGCTCACCGCGAGGGTGGCCGGGTCGGCGATCAGCGTGGTCGGCGCCTGCACGGCGCTCACGACAAGGTCGGCATGGGGCGCCAGCTGAACGAGGACGGCGGTGCTCGCCGTATTGTCGGCACGGGAGTGGTCGTCCAGTACGCGGCCCGCGTCGGTGATCACGATGATCTCGTACTCGCCGCGTGCATCCAGCGGCACGGCGATGTCGGCGGAGGCGTCATAGCCTGCGCCGCTGGCGAGGCCACCGGTATGCACGATGTCGGCGAGCTTCGTCTGCTTGCCACCCACCGACAGGAAGACCTGGTCGACCCAGTCGCCCGTGGCGGCGCCACCGTGGTTGTCGACATGCCAGATGACGTGCAGGGATGTGCCTGACTGCACGGTCGCCGGGCCGCCGACAGTGACGACCGCGAGGTCGGGACGGGCGACCGTGACGCTGCCCGCGGCGGCGGTCGTGTTGTCGCCTTCGCCATCGCGCTCGTAGACGGTGTTGTCCGTATCGGTACGGACAACCCATGTATAAACGCCCTCGGCCAGCTGCGTCGGCACGCTTACCGTGATGGTGCGCGCCGCATGCGCACCGGCCGCCATCGCGTCGGTGTAGAACCGGCTGCCCACTTCCGTGAGGTTGCCGTTGGCGTCGCGGAGGTAAACGATGTCGCGCCAGGCGGTGGTCGTCGCGTCGTTGCCCGTGTTGTTCGCGGTGTAGGCGACCGTGACGCTGTCGCCCGGGCGGACGGCGGCCGGGCCAGACACCTCGGTGACGGTAAGGTTGGCCACCGGCGCGAGCACGACATGCAAGGGCGTGGACGACGTCAGCGTGTTGTTGGCGCTGCGGCCACCCTCGGTGACGGCGTTGTTGAGGTTGGTGATGACCTGGATCGTGTAGTCACCGACCAGGTCCCGCGGCAGCGTCAGGGTGGCCGTGGCGGTATAGCTGCCACCGGCTGCGAGGATGCCGCTGTGGACCACGGAACCCGCCAGCACCACATCGGCCTGGCCAGCGCGCGAAAGAACCACGCGGTCGTTCCAGAGGGCGACATCGGTGGCCAGGTTGCCGGCGTTGGTCACGGTCCAGGTGACCTTGATGCTCTCGCCGCTGTTCGCGCTGGGAGGCGAGGTGACCTGGGTCACCGCGAGGTCGGTGTACGACGCGATGACGTTGAGCGGCGTCGCCGTGCTGATCGTGTTCGCGCGGGTATCTGGCTCGAGCACTTCCGCGCGCGAGTCGGAGCGCACGAACAGGTAGTAGCCACCTTCCGCCAGCAGCGGCAGGGTCACGGCGAGGGCCTGGGCGTAGCTCTGGTTCACGCCGAGCACACCGGTGTGACGGATGCTGCCGATGACGATATCGTCGGCATTGCCGAACGTGCCGTCCTTGCTCAGCACGATTTCGTCGGTCCACGCGCCGCCGGTGATGGCGCCGCCCTGGTTCGTGACGGTCCATCCGAGGTTGATGGTCTGCCCACCGGCCGCCTGGGTGGGGGCGGTGAGCCCGCTGACCCTGAGGTCGGCATACGACGTGGTCGCCGAGCGCACGGTAGTCGCCGCGCTGTTGTTCGACTCGGCATCGTTGGTCAGATTCGCCTCGTACAGAACGCCGACGCCGGCAGCGTTCTGGTCGGTGGTGACGGTGATGGCGAGATTGCCAGCACCGCGCACGCCGTCGGGGAGCCGGAAGGTGTAGCTGCGCAGCTTGTGGCCGCCCGGACCGATCGGACCATTGGCCGTACCGTCGACCAGAGCGAGCGGATCGTAGGGGAGCGTGGCGTCGATGAGCACCAGCCCACCGTCGGCACGCGACACGGTGATGCGGTCGTTGAAGGCGGCGCTGGTGGGGCTGCTGCCGTCGTTCCAGTCTTCCCAGGTGACCGTGACGAGGCCACCGGCCTGGACGGTGGACGTGACGATCTGCAGGTTGCGGACGGTAAGGTCCGGGCCGACGGTTACGCTGCCGGCGACGACGTTATTCGCTTCTCCCGTACCGGCGGCGTTGGCCTCGGCGACGTCGTTGGCGCTGTCCGCGATCACGCGGATGGTGAAGTTGCCCGCCGCATCGACGCCGTCCGGCCAGGTGAACGTGGCGTGGCGTGCCTTGGTGGCGCCGGCGGCGAAGGGGCCGTCGTTCAGTACGTCGCGAAGCGTCACGGTGGCGACGATGCGACCCGTCGAGGCGTTGCGCACCTCCAGCGTTTCGCTGAACGGCGCGAGGATGTCCGCGTTGCCCGCGTTGGCGGACGTCCAGTCGACGGCCACCTTCTGGCCCGGTACGAAGCCGCTCGATGGCGAAAGCGACAGACCGGCGACGGTCAGGTCCGCGTAGGGTGCGAGGGCGACCTCGATATCGAGGTGCGCGGTGTTGTTGCTCTCAGCCGTCCCGCTGGCATTGCTTTCGTTCAGCAGGTTGTCCGAATCGGCGATGATCGTGATCGACAGCGTGCCGCTGGCGTCCACGCCATCGGGCAGGTGCAGCAGCGCGTGCCGGACGATGGCACCGCCCGCGGCGATGGGCGCATTGGACGGATCCGTGGCGTCGTACGGCAGCACGATGTCGAGAATGATCGCGCCCGTGGCGGCGTTGCGCACCACGACGCGGTCGTTCCAGGTACCCGTGGTGGCGATCGAACCGCGATTCTCGAGCGTCCAGCTCAGGTCGATGGTCTGGCCGGTATGGATATCGCTGGCCGGAGCGACGGCGACCTGGTTCACCGCGAGATCCGGTGCGGGGTTGGTCACGAGCGTGTCCAGCACGACCGTTTCGGTTACGGGCACGTGCACCATGCGGAAGGCGACGCCGGGCGATGTCGCCGTGCCGTTGTCGAAGCGTTCGACGCTCAGCGTGTAGCGGCCGCTCAGAGCCAGTTTCGGCAGGTCGAAGCCGGTGCCGGTGAGACGGTAGCGGTATACCTGTGCATCGGTGTCGTAGACGCCTTCCCATGACGCCAGGAAGCGCGTGCTCATCACCGGGTGGCCATTCGGGTCGAGAATCGTCCAGGCGATGGGCGTTGCCGACGTGTCGGTGGCAAATTCGCCCGGCAGCACGTCGAAGTAGTAGCTCTCACCCGCGACCAGATCGAAGCCGTACGTGCGCACTTCATTGGAGGCAGGGGTGGCGTCGATGGCCGTATCCAGCGGTGTGGCGCTGACGTTTTGATCGTCGATCACGTGGAACCGATACGCCGCCGTTGACGTATTGCCGTTCGTTATCACCAGCGTCCAGTGGCCGGCGGGAACCATCACGGTCGGATTAACCGTCCAGGACCAGTAACTGTATGAGCCCGCGACGGACGAGCTCATCAACGCCTGGCCGTCGTCGCCGATCAGGCGCCAGGTAAGGCCGCTGGACGAGTCGAGGTTATCGAAGGTCAGCAGATGGGGTTCACTGAGCGTCAGGCCGTAAGAGACCTGGCCGAGCTCCGTGAGCGAACCGGAGGCGATGCTGCCGATGGGCAGCGGCGTCTCGGACACGGAGACCGAGAAGCCCATCGAGATATCGCCCGTGTACCAGCTGCTGGATACGATCACGAGCAGGTAGTCGCCCGGCACGATATGGAGCGTGCCGCTCGGGTAGTCCGCCGAACCGCTGGCGACGGCGTCGCCCAGGTACGACACGAGCTTCCACGTGGCGCCGCCATTGTTGTAGATGTGGGAGCCGGGGTCATACGCGAACATGCCGTTCTGATCGACCGTCACGCGATAAGCGAGAGCCTGACCATCGGGATGGAGGATGCCGGTGGCACCGTTGCCCGACCCGATGCTGGAAGCGCCGTCGAGGCTGGACAGAGTGAACCGCGTGTCCTGCGCATAGCCGTCGACGTTGGTGAACCGGATCGTGTAGCGTCCGCCGTCGGCGAGATGGATAGCCTGCGTGCCCAGACCGTTCAGGGCATGCGCATAGACGAGGATGCCATGCGCGTCAAAGATCTCAACGTTGGCGCGCAAGTTGCCGTTCGCGGATCCCAGCCATAGCATCTGTCCAGCCGTCGCGTCGAAAACGTAATCCCGGTAGCCCGTACCCTGCAGCGTGATGGCGGCTGGCGTGCCGATGACGATCGGCGATGCGACCGGAACGCCGATGGACACGGTGACATTGAAAGAGCGCGTGTACGACGAGTTTCCGTAGCTGTCGCGTACCAGAAGGTAAGTGCCCGTGCGCGGCATGGCGGCAACGCTGTCGCCCGCGGAGAGCGTAGCGACGCGATGGCCGAACGCGTCATAGAGCGACCAGGTGCCGTAGTAGTCCGAGCCGGAGAGCTGGAAGACCGATCCTTCACTGGCATCGAGCCGCCAGGCGTCCGCGTAACCGTCCATGTTCTGGCTCGAGATCCCGTCGCCCGGGGACAGGGCAGGGGCGTTGTCGAGGTCGATCAGTCGTGCCGAGAGGTAATTGGGCCACGCGTTGTTGACGCGGAGCTCGTAGTTGCCGGCGTCGAGTGAGAGCAACAGGCCAGCGTCGGCATCGACGCCTGTGAAGTGTCCCTGCTCGACGGCGACGCCATTTCGGTAAAGCGTCCAGGCCTGACCAGCACCATTGAACTGGGTGATGTCCACGAGCACGTGGCGTGGCGTGTCGAGGTCGAACCTGAGAGAGCTTCCTTCCTGAAGCTGTACGACCTGGCCGAACCCATAGTTCGTCGCCGTTTTCAGCATGAATGTGACGGGCACGCCGTCGGGGTAGGTGGCAGAGTAGCCCGTCCTGACGACCAGCAGATAACGCCCTCCGTCAATAAAGGCCGGATAGGGTGTCTGCAGCGAATCGGATCTGACTAGGTTGCCGCTCTCGTCATAGAGCTGCCATGTTCCGTAAGCGCCCTCCTGGTAGCCGAAGCTTTCCGTATTCGAACGGAACTGTCCGCCACCGGTGAGCCAGAACATGGCCGGCTGAGCGGTGCCGGCAGCGATGTGCACGGGCTCATCGAACGCGATGGGCTTCACCGACTGAGTATCGAACATACGCACGTCGAATGCCGGGGACGCGGCATCCACCGTGAACGTGAGAACATAACGACCCGCATCGAGAGTAGCGAGCGCAAGGTCGTCGCTGCCGCTGCCCAGATACCCGGACGCAACGACGCCGCCGACGCCGGTGATCACCCAGGAGATCGAGGCGTCGGCACCGCTGGACGTGAGAAGGAGAGGCGTGCGTCCTGTGAGTTCAACCGCGTAGCTCGCTACGAACGGACGACCCTCGTCACCGGTCGGCGATATGTGCAATGTTTCGCCCGGCCGGGCGGCAGGCAGTGCGTTGAAGCCCTGATTGGTCAGCGTGACGCCTACCGTAGGCGACGCGTCGCTATTGCTCTGCACCCAGACCAGATAGTAGGTTCCGTCGGCCGGGAACCGCGGCAGGATCCCGGGAGTGCTCGTACCACCTGAGCTGACGACCTTGCCGCTCGCGTCCAGCAACGTCCACTGCGCGGCGGTATCGAGGTCATCGCGCATGGCGCTCGTCAGCAACAGCTGCTGACCCGCCTTGCCATCGATGCGCTGGAACGCAGGCGTGGTGCCCGCGAGTGTCAGGCTGGTCGAACCGGTGGCGGCCGTGGCCGTCGCCTTCGCAAGGTCGAAGAACGCGAACCGGTAGGTCGTTCCCCAGTTGTAGGAACCCTGGGCGCTGGCGATCGAGAAGGTGTAGTCGCCCGGTGCCAGATCGAGAACCATGTAGCGCTGGCTGCTGTTGTTGTCGACTTCGAAGCGCTCGCCCGTAGCAAGATTCGTGAGCACGACATTGTCGTAGCCGAAGGCGAAGCCGACGGCGTAGCGCCCGGCATGGTCGACATGCACCGTGCGGATGTCGACCGCGCCCATCTGCGGGACGTGTCCGTCGTTGACCGTGTCGACGATCGCTGGCGTGGGGCGATTGATGAAATAGTCCGCCGTATAGCCGGACTGCAGCACGTCGACGTACCAGAAGCCATCCGCCGTCGCGGTAAAAGTCAGCAGCGCGCCGTTGCCGTCCCCGCTGGACAGGTCGGCCAGGACCGACAGGTCACTGCCATAGATCACCAGACGTGCCTGCGCCGCGGGCGTGATGTAGTACGTCTGTCCTGCCTTCACCGGGATCGCGGTCAGCATGCCCGTCATGGCCGTGGCGGTCGGATCGATCGGCGTCGCCGAAGCAAGCGTGAGCACGGAGAAGTCGAAACTGACGTTGTCGCCCTGGTTCGTGAACACGAGGCGATAGTCACCCGCGCCGAGTCTGACCGTGGGCCACTCGGTAGAGTTCATGGAACGGCTCCCGGCGACGGCGTGGCCGGTGCTGTCGAGCAGGCTCCAGGAGACGGAATACAGATAGTCCTGCGTGACCAGACGGAACAGGTCGGCTTGCTGGACGTGCAGCGTGAAGGTCTGGGTGGTGCCCGCCTGCAACGCCACCGTCTGACTGCCGCCGTCAGTGATCGCCACGTCGGGGGACGCCTGACTCCCCTGGTTCGTGCGTGCGGCTGTCAGCGTCAGGCGCCCGGAGCCGTACGATCCGTTTACCCGGACGTAGAACCGGCCCGAGGCATCGAACAGGACCGTGACGGACTGGCCGCCGCTGGCGGAAGTCACCGTATCGCCCTGGGTCTCCAGGATCTCCCACGACAACGACGACGCGTTCTGATCGGTCGACGTGAGGGTGTACGTGTCGCCGGGCTGGCCTTCGATGCGGACCCATGCCGAGTCCGTGGGGCCGTGCAGCTCGACATCGACCGTACCTCCGTCGGCAAGCCGGGGAGCGTCGGCAAGATCGATCACCGTGACCGTGGTGATCGCATCGCCGTCGCTGGAAGCTTCCGCCGACCGCGCGGCGAAGGACGGCGGCTGTTCGCCGTCGCCGCGTTGCCGGTCGAACTCGAGGCGGTAGCTGCCCGCCGCAAGCGACAGGGGATTCGCCTGGTAGCCCGTGTAATTCCAGTCGACCACGGCGTGGCCACGCGCATCGACGACGCGGTAGAAGGCGTAAATGTCGCTGCCATGCGGCAGGACGATGGCGATCTCCGTATCGTGCGTCAGTTCGAAGCCGAAGACCTGGCGATAATCGTTCGTGTCGTCGATCGTCAGCGGTACCGCGGTACCCAGCGCGATCGGCTTGACCACGTCCTCTACCGGCGTCGCGCTGAGAGCGAACGTGATGCTGCCCGACGCACCCTGGCTCCGGGCCACGATGAGCCGATAGCCGCCGCCCGCGAATCGACGCGAGCCGGTAAACGCGCCCTGACCCTGATCGATCGTCTGTCCGTTCCGCACGATCATCCACGCGAGATCGTTCTCGTCGCCGTCGGTGATCTGAAGGGACAGCGCGGTCACGGCGGTATCCGCGGGCAGCGCGTAGACCGCGGCGGACGCGTCATCCACGAGCGTCGCGCCGATGGTCGTCGCGCCGGCCGGTGTGGCCGCATCGAGGTCAAGCAAGGTGAACGCGAACGGGGTGCCCGGTTCGCTTGCGCCGACGAGTACGGTGTAGCGCCCCTTATCCACCCAGGATGAGCTTCCGTCGCGCAGCACTGCGTAACCGTTCGCATCGAGCACGGTGATCTGGGTGCCGGCGTCACCGTTCCAGATAAGGAAGTTGCCGCCGGTGGCGACGTCCAGCGAGTACGCCGCGACGCCCGGCTGCTCAGGCGTCTGGCCGGTGACCGTGCCTGACGGCAGCACCGTCGGCACATAGCTTGTCGCGGCAAGGTCGTAATGACCGTCGTCGTTGTCGCCGCCCCCGTGGACGACGAGGGTGTACCGGCCTTCGGCGACGGGCCCGAGTCTGAACGTGCCTGCCCCGGTGGCGTCGACCACGATCGACCCGTCGGGACCCCGCAGCGACCACGTCATGTCGCTTCCCGCGGAGGCGAAGGTCACGGCCAGCGACTGACCCGGAGCGAGGTCGACGGTCCAGAACGCGGAGCCGGACGCCTGCGGCAGGGCGGTCGCGACCGGACCAGCGTCAAGGGAGGATGCGGACCACGATGAAAGGCTCTGAAGCCCATACGTGGCATCGTCGCTCGTGGCTTGCACGAACAGAACGTAGTCGCCCGACGCCAGATAGCGGGGCTCCCCAGCGATGGCTCCGATGTCGCTCCAGACTCCATCGACGCCGTGCCGCATGAGCTTCACGCGGACCCCGTCCGCGGATACCGGACTGTCGATCTGGAACAGGCCGCCCGCCGGTACGCTGATGGCGTACGCGACGCCGTCACCGGTACGCGCCAGCGTGCCCGAAAGTTTACCGTCCGCAGGCAAGGCGGGGAGCCCCAGCGACGTGATGCTGAGGGTGCCGGTCGCATCGGTCTGGCGGATGGACTGAGCGAGTACGAGGATGTAGCGGCCGTCATCCAGCAACGGGGTATCGATCGATGTCGTCGAGGTGCCCGATGTCACAAGGACACCGTCCGCGCCATAGAGCTTCCAAGCCGTGTCAGGCATGCCGGCAACCGCGATGCTCAGCGCGTGCGGAGAACGCACATCGATGCGATAGATCGCCAAATCGCGGCCAGCCGGGATCGTGACGGCGGTATCGCCGTCGAACGCCGGAGTCGCTCCCGCACTATCGACGCTGTGCCAGGCGAACAGCGCATCGTCGGCAAGCGCCTCGACGGTGAGGGTGTAGTCGCCGGCGGCGAGCAGCAGTCCGAGCGTGGCAGGATCGCTGCCGTCATGGATCACGCCGCCGATCGCGATGTGCCAGCGCACGGCGCGCGATCCGGTATCGCGTAGCAGTTCGCCAAGCGGCAAGATCTGGTCGTAAGCCACCACGAGGCGAACGCTTGCCCCATCGCCCGCATGGGCGAGGGTCCCGCTGACGTCGGTGCCGAGCGTGACGCTGTCGATGGATGTCCCGGGCTGCCCCGCCTTGCGGGTCGATGCGATCGTGTACGACGCGCCTGCCGCACCCCGGATGACCACGATCCTGTCGACGCCGTTCGCCAGCGACCTGCCGATGGCCGCGCCGATGAACGGGCCGTTGGCAGAGTAAACGCGCTTACCCGCGCCATCGTAGACATCGACGGCGACCTCGCCTGAGACGGTCAGGGCGAGATCGGTGAGATCGGCATCGGCCTCGATGCGGTAGACAGCGGAGCCCGTGGTGTCAACGCTGGCCTGGGTTACCGCATCGAACGGTAGTGCCGCCAGCGTGCCCAGGTCGACCAGGCCGAGATGGAAATCGCCGACGAAGTCGGCGCCTCCGATTTCCAGGGTGTACGTGCCATTGCCCAGGGAAACGGGCAGGGCGGTCGAGCCGGTCCCCCGCGCGACCTCACTGTTGTCCGCGCCACGCAGTATCCAGGTGAAGGCGGAGCCCGCGTCCCCGCCGATGAGCAAGCGCGTCGGATAGTTCAGTGCGACGCGCCAAACCTGCGGCACGGACGGTTCACTTGCATGGCCACTGACGCCGGCACCGGGGGTGGCGTCGCCTTCGAAGGCACGCAGATGCGTCACGCTGGTGTCGATCGGTGTGCCGGAGGGAGCGCCGGCCGCGCGGAGTTCGATGAACCAGGTACCTGCCGAGGGGAGCGGAAGGATCAGGGTGCCGTCCGCGCCGTAACCGGCTGTCCAGCCGCCCTGCCTCTGCCCGTTGGCGTCGAGGAGATACACCTCGAACGTCTGGCCGCTCTGGCTCGCGGCGAGCTTGACGTAGTCGCGCACGCCGGCGTCCAGACGGTAGACGACGGCGCCCGTCGACGGCAGCGAGGTGGCCGCGAGGGTATCGACGGTGAGCGTCGTCGCACTGCCGAGCAACAGCACGCGGAAGTCGATGTCGCCCGTGGCGAGTCCGCGCGGGGTGATCGTCAGGCGGTACGTTCCGGCATACGGCAATGCCGTGCCGTTCGTGACATCGCGGAACGCGGAGGATCCGGTCAGCTGCCCCTCGGGACCGGTGAGTGTCCAGTCGACATCGTCGCGCTCATTGAGCGCGTCCAGCAGCAGGACGTCCGGCCTTGCCAGCGTGAAGTCGTAGCTCCAGGACTGTCCAGGCGCGGCGATGACATCATGCACGCTTTCGCCGGGTACCAGCGTTCGCACTTCACGCGTGACGGAAAGCACGCTGGTGGCCACGGTAACGACCTGACCCTGCACTCCCGACGGGAAGACGACCAGCGTGTAGTGTCCCCCTCGCAGCGTCGTCGCAGTGGCGTTGTAGTACGTCGCGCCGTAGGCGACGATCTGGCCGAAACTGTCGTAGAGATTCCAGTACGCATCGCCGCCCGTGGCGGTGAGGACCGGAAGGTAGTCGCCCGCGGCCAGATCGAGCCCGTAGACCGTGTGGTCGCTCATCCCGAGCGTGGCGCTGGCCGTGGCGCCGGCGACAAGCGGTGCCTGCGCCGCGCGGCCGATCATGGAGAAACCGAAGCCGCCCACCGCGAGATCGCTGCGCGTCAGCGTCAGAACGTACGTGCCCGCCGGAAGGCGCAGGAGCATGCCCGTGCGGTCGAGGTTGCGTGAGGTGAACTCGACACCGCGAGGACCGGTCAGGCTCCAGAGAGTGTTGTTATCGAACGCGGTCGGGGCGAAGTACACCGTGTCCGCCGCATCGAGGGTGAAGCCATAGCGGATCGACTCCCCCGGCGACGCGATGCTTCCGGTTACCGGCGTATTCAGCGCAACGGGCCTGGCGGTGACCGGTCGCTGACCGATGGTGAAGTCGAGCGAGAGCGACTGCCCGGCCAGATTCGATCGCGGGATGATCTGCAGCAGGTAGTCACCTGTGCCGGTCAGCGCGATGCTCGCGGCGTCTGAGAAATAGTAACTGTCGTAAACGATCCTGCCGTCGGGGCCGAGGAGACGCCAGCCAGCGGCATTCGCGCCACTGAGAGCCTGGAAGTAGATCTGCTCCCCAGCCTCACCGTGCAGGTGGAAGCTGCGAATCTGGTCGCCGGTGCCGTTGGAGGTCACGACCGTGCCAGGCATGACATCCGGCGCACCCGACGCATCGAGCAGGCGGAGCCGGTAATTCGCCGGCGTATTCACCGTGTTCCGCACGGCGAACGTGTATTCGCCCGCTTCCATCCAGAAGGGGCTGCTGTCGCTTGTCGCCGTGTACCAGCCCACGCGAACGGAACCGTCGCGCGAGATGCTCCACTGCACGTTGGACGACGTCGTACCACCGATCGCGTCGAACGTGACCCAGCCCGCGTGGGCCATCGTGAAGGTATAGGAGGCAGCGGATGCGCGACCGGCCAGGGAGCCTGCGATGGCGTCGTTGAGCGCGAGCGGCGCGCTGGGCGCATCGACCTGGCTGATGGTCACCGTATCGCGACCGGTCCCGGTCGCGCCGTAAGAGCCCACGGCCAGGAACGTGTAGGTCCCGGAGATCGCCACGTCGTACACGTAGTCCGGCAGTAACGGGTCGTACTGCCCAACGACCGTGCGGCCATAGGGGTCGATCAACACGTAGGTCGCATACGACCCGGTGTAAGAGGTGGCGATACTGAGCCGCGTCCCTGCCGTGGCGTCGACGCGCCAGGCCAGCGTGGCGCTGGCTGGCGAGCGTGTGCCGGTCGTCGGCTGGCCCAGCGGCATGCTGTTGGCCGCCGACGCGTCGATCAGCTGGAAAGCGTAGTTGCCGTTGTTGTAACTCCACTCGGAAGAGGCGCCTTGCGCGGTCAACGTGTAGTCACCCGCGACGAGGAACAGCGCGATGTCGCCGCTGTAGATCTGACGCTGGTCGAAGACGACGCCACCAGGGCCGCTCAGCGACCAGATGGCGGACGAGTACGGACTCTGGCTGTCGAAGGCGAAGACGCCGTCGGTGCTCACATGGAAGCGATAGACCGCCTGGGCATCCCACGTGCCGAGCGCACCCGAAACCACGCTGGAAGGGGTCAGAGGCAGCGCGTCCGCGGGCGGCTGGACGGGCGTCCCGCCGGTCGCATCCGGGTTCGACTTGCCGATAGCGAACGCGAACGTACCCGTCACGCCCGGGTCGCCGTCGATCACGAGCTCGTAATCACCCGGCGGCAGGCCGTTGGCCGCTACGTCGTCCTGATCGCTGGACAGGTATCGGCGCGTGAATCCGCTGCCATAAGCACCCGTCAGAGACCACGCGAGCCCGCTGGTCGCCTGTGCCGTGTCGAAGACCAGGGAAGTCGAGGCGTCCAGATGGAAGCGGTAAACGCTGCGCTGACCGGACAGGCCCACGGCGCCGCTGATGCGCGAAGCGAGATCGAACGAGGCCGGATCGAGGGTGGTGACGATATCCGGCACGGCCTGGAAAGAGAAACCGAAGTCGGTCTGGGTCTCGCTGGTCCCCAGGGCCAGCGTGTAGCGCCCGGTTGTGCCGGCGACGAACCTCAGGAACGCCGCCGCCGAATTGCCTGCGTTGACGGCCCGGCCGTAGGCGTCGAACAGGCGCCAGGATACGTAACCCTGCGACGAGGTCAGTCCACTCAGTGCGTAGGCCTGGCCCTTGACCAGATCGACGGTGTAAAGCCGCCGGCCGTCCGCCGCGCCGATCGTGTCGTTTACCGTGGCGCCCGTCAGCACGGAGGTTGCGGTCGCCGTGCCACGGAGCACGAATCCGCTTGGCGTCGTCCCCGGCGCGCTGAAGGCCGAGGTCACGGTCACCGTGTAATCGCCGGCGTCGAGCCAGTAAGCATCCCGCGATCCGGCACTGCTGCCGTAGTCATTGTCGACGAGCTTGCCGGCGGGTCCGGTGAGCGACCAGAGATAGTCGGGACCGGAAAGGCTGGTGAACAGGACGGACTGCGCCTGATCGACGTGGAAGTGGTATCGGTATTCCTGGCCCTGACCGGGAGCGAGGAAGGTCTCGACCTTATCCAGCGAGGTGTCCTGATCGGTGTCCGCGATCGTATTCAGCTGGAACGAGAAGTCCACGGGCGCGGTGTTGGCGATGGCGCCCTCGATGACGAGAAGGTACTGGCCGGCATACGCCGCCGTAAATCCCGTGTGGCCGTTGACCGAGGCATTGCTGCCGGTGTCACGCCCGTACGGGTCCACGAGGCGCCAGGTCGTGTTGGCATAGGTGCCGTCGGACGAGGCGAACTGGCCGTCGAAGCTGAATTTCTGACCGGCACTCGCATCGAAGCGATACACCGCGGAATCGTTACCCCGCGTGAGCGATCCGCTGGTGGACGCACCCACGGCGACATCGGCGGCCGCCTGGGCGTCGATGATCCGGAGGGCGTAACTGCCGACCGCGTCATCGGTGCCGTCGACGCTGAGCGTATACGTGCCGGCCGCAAGGTCGAACGCGGGGGAGCGGTAGCCCCCATCCGTATAGCCAAGCGCCGCGGTGCCCACCGTTCCCGACGGCCCGCTCAGCGTCCAGCTGATGTCGCTGCGGTTGGTGAGGCTGTCTAGGACGATCCGACGGTCGTCCTGGAGGGTGAACTGGTATTGGTTCTGCTGCCCCGGCGCCGTCAGGCTGCCGTCGATCGCGATCGCCGCCGGATTCACATCCCCCGACAACAACACCCTCGGCTCCAGTGCCTCGAACCGGATCGCGGCTGGCGCGTTCTCCGGCGGCGCGCTTTCCTGACCCAGATCCTTGCCCGACGAGCGATTAGACGACGATTCCATGCTGACATCCTTGGTGTGCTGCGCCCTGGCTGCCCGCCACGGCACACGATTGGGAGAGGTTTTAGAACTGGGCCTTGCACTTCACGCCCGACGGAAGGTCGAGCGCGCTGTTGGATAGATCGAGAAGCACGACAAAGCTGCCGCTGGCCGCGTCGATGACGCGATCGATGTTGGCGACCTTCGCGGTATAGGGTTTGCCCGGCTGCACTTCGGACGTGACGCGCACGGTGCCGCCGATCTTCGGTTCGCCGAAGGCGCGCATCGGCATCACCACGCGGACCCGCAGCGGGTCGACCCGGGCGACCTTGAGAATGGCGTGCTTCGTGGCGCCGGGCTCGACGGTCTCGCCGGGCCAGATCATCTGGTCGACGACGACGCCGTCGAACGGGCTGCGTACGGTGCGCAGGGCGAGCTGTGCGCTCTGCTGGTTGTACTCGAGGCGGGAGACCTCGCGGTTTTCCTTCGCCGTCTGCAGTTCGGCCTTCGCCGTGCGCAGTTCCGCCTCGGCATCGTCGCGGTCCTGCGCCGACATCAGTTTCTCGGCGGCCATATCGCGCCGGCGCGCATACTTCCGGTCCGCGAACTCGATCTTCGCCTCGGCCATCTGACTCGGACCGGTCAACTGCGACTTGTAGTGAGCCAGGTCCGCAGCCGCCTGTTCGGCGTGCGATTCGAGAACGGCCAGCACCTGACCGCGCCTCACCCGGTCGCCTCGCTGGACGAGGACTTTCTCGACCATACCGGTGACCGGCGTGCCGAGCTCGACGGTCTGCGCCGGTTCGATCAGGCAATCGTAAGACGGGCCGGGCGGTGTCGCCGGCGCGGCGCGGAGGGGCAGGGCGACAGCGACGGCCGCGCTTACGGCGCACGCCAGTCGCCAGGTGCGTCCTTCCGGCCGGGGCCATGCCCGCAGCGCATCATCATCGTGACGAAGCTTCAATCCATTGCCCCTGACAGACCCCCGCAAGCACCACGGATGCGGCGCCCCCTGTACGGCGGTCTGGCCGCGAAATCTAGCGGAGCGCAAAGCCCTCAGCAAGCCTGAGTTGCGTATAAAAAAACGAAAGCGCTAACGCAGTCGGGATGGGCGCTCCGTCAAAGGATATGGATCAATGTCTTGCACGATTTTCCTCAACGTAAGTCTGCGACGGCCAACGAGGGCTCCTTTTCGCAAGTTTGTGTCGCTGGCCTCCGGCGCTGCCCTTGAAGCGGTGGATCAGAAGAACCTCACGCTCGCAATCGGCAAAGGCCGCCACCGCCATCCCGTGTCTGAATCGACTCCGACCACGCGAGGGGTTATAGCGGCCCGTCTTCAAGTCGCGTCCCGATGGTGCGATGCCGCATCACGACGCGCTTTGGCGACCCTTGACCGGTGAAACCGTGGGGAGCGAACGCGTCCCTCCCTGAACTTCGATGCCAATCACGGGTTGCAAACGCGCGAGTGCCTCTTGCAAGTTCGGGACGTCCCCCTGCAAAGCGAGCCTTGCATGCCAACACAGCCTTCACAGATCGACCCCGCGGCCTACGTGCTCTACCGCGCTCGTCCGCATTTGCCGCTCATCGCCACGGTGGCGGCGTGCGCCACGTTCGTCGTCGCCTCCGATGCGCCGAACCGGCTGGACCTCTGGACGGCTGAATGGTTCGGCACGATGGTCGTGCTCGCGGCACCGCCCGCGATTCTCATGCGTTGGTTCGGCATCCGCGATTCGGTACCCATGCTGATTCTGACGCTGGTGCTCGCGCTGGGCCTCGTTCAGGCGCGTGACACAGGTCGGGGCGCCGACGACGCCGCGCAGAAACCCGCTGTGCAGACACCCGCGACGCAGAGCAAGTCGCTGCCGACCGCTTCGGATGGGTTTGGCGCGTATACGAAAACCCCCGACACGTCGCGCAGCAGCTGACGCCAACCATCGAGGAGAAAAACCATGCTCGTTCCCGGCCATGCGCACGTGAGTCACCTCTGGCGGTATGTCGGCGTTCCACTCCTGATCCTGTTCTGCTGGGACGTACTGGTGACAGCCGCCTGGTACGTCACGCAGGAGTCGTGGGATACGTTTCCCGCGCTACCGCTCACACTGTTCGGCACCGCCGTAGCGATCTACCTGAGTTTTCGCAACGCCACCGCGTATGCGCGCTGGTGGGAGGCGCGGACGCTCTGGGGCGCGATGGTCAACTGCTCACGTACCCTCGTGCGCGACGCCTGGACCTTGCTCGACGACGCCCGCGTGGCCCGCGAAATCTCCTATCGGCAGATCGCCTTCGTCCACGCTCTCCGTCTGCATCTTCGCCGACAGAAGGATCGTAGCGAGCTGGACGGTCTGCTGTCGGAAGAAGAGATCGCGGACCTGTTGTCCGTGGCCAACGCGCCCAACGCCATCGCTTTGCGTACCGGCGCGCTCCTGAGCGATGCGTCGCCCGACTCCATCATCCGTGCCGCCTTCGCGCGGACGCTGGCGGAGATCTCGAACGCGCAGGGCGGGATGGAGCGAATCAAGAACACGCCGTTACCGCAGCAATACTCGGTTTACCCGGTGGCGTTCACGCACCTGTTCTGCGCCTTGCTGCCGTTCGGCCTGGTCGAACAACTGGGCCTGCTGACCCCGCTGGGTTCGACGGTCGCCGGCGTGCTCTTCCTCGGCCTTCTGCAGTCCGGTAACGATCTGCAGGACCCGTTCGAAAACGGCGTCAACGATGTTCCGATGAGCGCCGTCACCCGCGGCATCGAGATCGATGTGCGCGACGGACTGCGCGAGAACCATCAGCTGTCGCCGTTTCCGATCGAGGCGGGTGTCCTCAAATGAGCAGGCTGGCGTGGCGCCTCAGAACGTCGGATGCGGCGCCACGCCGACCACCTTCATGCACAGGCCTTCGTACGGATCCAGGTGAATCTGCAGGACACCGTCTTCGCCGACATCGCCCTCCAGGGTCTCGTTGAGCAGATCCACGACCGGACCGGCGGAGACGTTCTCGAGAATCAGCTGCTCGTCGATCGGCTCGGCGCTGAAGTTGAGTGCGGTGATCTGGACGCCGCGCCCGGCAGGCAGGTCGTGCAACATGACGAGCAGTCCGGGGGCGATCACGTCGGGAATGGGACGCTGGTGACCACCGGGCAAGCCAGTGGCCTGGCGTACCGTGAGGACGCGACGCACGCGGCTGGCGAACGAATCGTGCTGCTCCAGCTGCTCGCGAAGGCTGCCGTAAAGCGCGCGCGCACGTGGCAGGCCCTGGCTCGACGCGGTCGCCTCGGGATCCAGATCCATCAGATCGTAGGCGCCGCGGTTGATCCAGCGCGTGTCGCCGTCGGCCATCAGGGAAGCGACCTCGTCGGGCGGAAGGGTGAGGGCGCCGACGATATCCCAGCCGGAAATGGCGAAGACCCCGGGCTGCAGCGCGTTGAACATCACCAGCAGCAGATGCAGCTTGCGGATCCGCTCGATGTCGTCGTCGGTCAGGGCTTCCATGTCGCGCAGGCCGAGCACGGCGGCGGCAAGGCTGGCGGTGGTGCAGGCGATGCCGTTGGTGACGAAACGCAGGTTGTAAGGCGCGTGCTCGCCGCTGAGTCGCTCATACATGATTTCGCGGATCTGCTCGCGAAGCATGGCGCCGGGCATCGTCTGGCCCTTGAAGAAGAAGGGTGTCGTCGCGTGCGTCGTCCAGAAATGGACCAGCTCCAGCGTCATCTCGTCGTGGTTCTGCATCGCGTGGATCAGCGAGGCGGGATCGATGCCATGCTGGTGCACGCTACGCAGCATCAGCCGCAGGAACTCGGTGTCGCCGGTCGCCAGTGCGTGCTGCACCGCCGGTCGGGTGATGAAGTCGTAGGACAGGTCCGCGCCGCCACGCGACATGGCCGCGATATCGTCGACCGTCAGGTTGAGCTCCTGGAAGCTGAAGCCGCCCGCCTTGCGCACCATGCCGGCGATGATCTGGTTGCCGGTGATCGACAGCGGGTGGCTCTCCGACCAGGCCGGGCCGCCCGCCCGTCGCTCGATGCCGAGAAAGCCGTTGGCATCGAGGCGAAGGCCGCGTGCGCCCATGACATCGAGGCTGTGCAAGGCATCGCCAATCACCAACTGCTGGGCGGCGAACGACGGATCGAGCCAGTTGAGCGCCGGCTGGCCTTCCTTGAAGTAATGCAGGTAGACCCAGCGGCGGACCTTGCCGTCGACGCCCGTCACAGGTGCCGTCGCGCTCCAGTCGGTGTCCTTGACCCCGGGCTCCAGGAAAATGACCCGCTGCAGCTGCCCGACGATGTAACCCTTCTCATGCAGGGCATCCACGACCAGGGGTCCGAGGTTCACGGAGTCGCGCCCCTCCAGCACGTCCGGCAGCAGGCTCCAGTCGTCCTCGCGGATTTCCACCATGTGGTACAGGCCGGGGAAGTCGCCATACGCCATTTCCGCGAGACGGAAATCGGCACCCTTACCGGTATGCGATGGGATCACGTCGTCGATGACGATGCCGCTGAATACCGATGCCATGCGCGAGATGTCCGAAAACTCCGCGCTCGTGCCGAATTCTTCGTCGGTATCCAGACCGATGCGGTCGAAGTGACCATCGATCGTCGGCGTCTTTTCGCGCCCGCGCAGACCGCCGGCCTCCTTGGTGGGACCCACGTGCATGCCCTGCACGCCGAGCACGGACAGCGCGTGCCACAGGTCGTGCTGACCCAGAGCGGCCAGCACAGACTGGCCGGGGCGCGTCACGAGGGACGCCGGATAGGCGGTGAACCAGACGGACGCCATCTCCGACGCGCTACGGCCCCGGCTTTCGGCATACGGAAACGCCCACAGCCGTGACTGGCCGCCGTAGAGCCTCGCGCGCTCGCGCGCCTTCATCAGCATGGAACGCTCGAGCAGCCATGCCACGTAATCCTGGGTTTCGTCGGTCATTTTCGATGTGTGCAAGCAGAGTGAGGGCGGAGCGTAGAAGGGTTGAAGTGCAGGGGCGGTGTAGCCATGTCCCGAGGGTCGCGTCCCCGATGGCGCAAACGAGAAGGTTACCGCGTCATGCCCACGCCCCTGAAAATTGACTTCGTCTCCGACATTGCCTGCCCCTGGTGTGTCATCGGCCTGGGCGGTCTCGAAATCGCGCTGGAGCGTCTGAAGGACGAGGTCGAGGCGTCGCTGGTTTTCCATCCCTTCGAGCTCAACCCGGGCATGGTCGCCGGCGGCGAAAACGCGCTGGAGCACATCGTCGGCAAGTACGGTATCTCCGCCGACCAGGCGCGGGTCAACCGCGACCGTATCGCGGCACGGGCCGCGGACCTCGGCTTCACCATGAGCACCTCGGATGCCAGCCGCATCTACAACACCTTCGACGCGCACCGTCTGCTGGCATGGGCTCGGGATCAGGGCAGGCAGCTCGAGCTCAAGCGGCAGCTGTTCGTCGTGAACTTCACCGAGCAGACCGACCCGGGCAACCACGACGCGCTGGTCGACGCCGCCGCGAAGGTGGGTCTGGATCGTGACGCCGCGCGTGCCGTGCTGGATTCCGACCGCTACGCGGAAGAGGTGCGCCGCGATGAGGCGCTCTGGCAGAGCCGGGGCATCTCCGGCGTCCCGGCCGTGATCGTGAACGACCGCTACCTGATCTCCGGTGGCCAGCCCCCGGAGGAGTTTGAGCGGCAGTTGCGCGGTATCGCCGCCGAGGCTCAGACTGACTGAGGGCCAGACCCATCGCCGCGCGTGTCGAGGAGGATCGGATGAAGCGAGTCACCGGTATTGGCGGAATCTTCTTTCAGGCACGCGACCCCGTCGCGCTGCGCGCCTGGTACAAGGCGCACCTGGGCATCGACGTGCAGGACTGGGGCGGCGCTGAACTCCGCTGGGCCGATGCGGCGACCGATCCTGCCGCGGGTAGCACGATCTGGTCGATAGGTGCCGCCGGGGGCGACCAGTTCCCCGTCGGCGCCGCACCTTTCATGATCAATTACCGCGTTGACGACCTGGATGCCTTGCTCCAGGTGCTGCGCGATGAGGGCTGCGAGGTCCTCGAGATGGCCGACGACTCCGGGTACGGCAAGTTCGGCTGGGTCATGGATCCGGAGGGCAACAAGGTCGAGCTGTGGGAACCGCCGGAATAAATCTACCTGTCTAACGACCCATGACCGGAAGGGACCGGGCCGGTATCGTTGCCGCGCGATTCCGCCTGTCCTGACGGTCTTTTCCGGTATGCGATACCCCCTCCTGCTGGGCCTCGGCCTTGCGCTCGGCACCGTAGCCTGCACCCCTTCGGCTCCTCCGGCGCCGCCGCCGCTGACCGACTACACCCGTAACTCCGGTGCGCCGCGCGCATCCGAGCAGCTGGCGGTGACGTTCGACCATGCCGATCTGGGCATTCGCGTCGACCCCGTCAGGCACTGGATCGAGGGCGACGCCCGGCTGACCTTCGGGGTGACCGCGCCGCTGAAGCGCGTCGTGCTGGACCTTGACCGAAACCTGCCCATCGACTCGGTCGAGGTCGACGGCAAGGCGTTACCGGTGAGCGGGTATCGCAATCCGGATGGCCGTCTTTCCATCGACCTGCCGCGTCCGCTCGAGGCGGGCGCAAAAACCACCGTGCGTGTCGTCTATCACGGCAGCCCGCATACGGCCGTCCATGCGCCGTGGGACGGTGGATTCGTCTGGGCGACCACGCCGGACGGCAAGCCCTGGGTGGCTACCGCGGTGGAGGGCGAGGGCTGCGACCTGTTCTGGCCTTGTATCGACCATCCGCAGGGTCGCCCGAAGCTGGTGGACGAGCACATCACCGTCCCCGCACCGCTGGTGGCCGTCGGCAACGGCGTGGCGATGGGTATGGACGAAGCGAACGGCATGCGTACCTATCACTGGCGCAGCCACGACGTGAGCACGTATGGCGTCGCCCTGAACATCGCGCCGTATCGCGAGCTGTCCGCGTCGTATAAAAGTCGCTTCGGCAACGTCATTCCGCTGCACTACTGGTACGTGGACGACGAAAAGAAGGCGAAGCAGCTGTTCGCCGAGTTTCCCGCCATGCTCGACTTCCTCGAAAGCGCCGTCGGTCCGTATCCTTTCGGCACGGAGAAGATGGGCGTCGCCGAGACACCGTTCAAAGGCATGGAGCACCAGACCGTCAACGCCTACGGCAACGAGTATGCGAAAAACGTCTACGGTTACGACGACCTGCTTCAGCACGAACTGGCGCACGAGTGGTTCGGCAACCAGATGACCAATGCCAACTGGGACGACATGTGGTTGCATGAGGCCTTCGCGACCTATATGCAGCCCGCTTACGCCGAGTCCATCGGCGGGAAGATGTCGTATTTCGCGAGCCTGATGCAGATCCGCAGCCGGATAGCCAACCACCATCCGATCGTGTCCGGCACGCCGCGTCGCGAGGAAGACGTGTACGAGGACGAGCGCGGTGGCCCGGGCCAGGACATCTACAACAAGGGTGCGCTGATGCTGCACACCCTGCGCAACCTGATCGGCGACGAGGCGTTCTACCGGGCGGCACGCGAGCTGGTGTACGGCACGGATCATCCGGTGCCGGGCAACTTCGCGCCGCGTTACGGTACGACGAAGGAATACGTCGACATCGTCGACAGGGTCACCGGCAAGGACATGCACTGGTTCTTCAACGTGTATCTCTACCAGGCGGCGTTGCCGGAGATCGTCGCGACCCGTGAAGGGCAGCGGCTTCACCTGGACTGGTCGGTGCCGGGCAAGGGCCCATTCCCGATGCCGGTGGACGTACGGATCGGCGATCGCATCGTGACCCTGCCGATGGCCGACGGACGAGGCGACGTCACCTTGCCCGAGGGCGCGTCCTATACCATCGACCCGGATTCGAAGCTGCTCCGCCGCGATACGGGGATCGAGGCGTATCGCGATTACATGGACAAGCGCAAGCCCAGGCCGCACTGATGCCCTGACGACGGACGTGCCGGGATCAGCGCCACCAGGCGACCATCTCGTCTGGTGCCTTCATGTCCACGCGCTCGCCCATCATCGGCGTAGTGATCTGCACGTCCGCGGCGCTGGCCAGCGCGACGATGCGTTCAAACGGTTCTTCCCACGGATGTAGTGCGAGATCGAAGGTGCCGTTGTGGATCGGCAGCAACCATCGGCCGCGCAGATCGAGGTGCGCCTGTAAGGTCTGCTCAGGCTGCATATGGACGAACGCCCAGCGTTCGTCGTACGCACCGGTTTCCATCAGCGTGAGGTCGAAAGGCCCATACGCGTCACCGATGGCCTTGAAGCCGTCGAAGTAACCGCTGTCGCCGCTGAAGAACACGCGCATCTCGTCATCCTGGATGACCCACGATGCCCACAGCGTATGGTCGCTGTCGCGCAGTCCACGACCCGAGAAGTGCTGGGCTGGCGTGGCGGTCAGGCGCAGGCCCTGGACTTCGGTGGACTGCCACCAGTCGAGTTGTTCAACCTTGGCCGGGTCGATGCCCCAGGCCACCAGCTGGTCGCCCACACCCAGCGGAGCGATGAAGCGGGCCGTCTTCGCCGCCAGTTGCAGCACGGCGGCGCGATCCAGATGATCGTAATGGTTGTGCGACAGGATCACGCCAGCGATGGGCGGCAGCTCGTCGATAGTGATCGGCGGGGCGTGGAAGCGCGCGGGGCCGGCCCAGCTGACGGGCGAGGCACGCTCGGAGAACACCGGGTCGGTCAGCCAGAACTGGCCGCGAAGCTTCATCAACATGGTGGAGTGACCCAGTCGATAAAGGCTGCGGTCGGGCGCGGCCTCGAGTTCGCTTCGCGTCACCGGGCGCACAGGAATCGGGCGGTCCGGCACCGTGCCTGCGGGCTTGCCCCGGACGAACAGCCAGGTAAGTTTCAGTCCTTCCCAGAACCCCATCGCTGGACGAGGCCGGGGATTGGTGAAACGCCCCTCGCGATACTGCGGCGAGCGGTCGTGGTTCGGAAGCGGGCGCCGGCGGCAGAGGGCTAAGGTGGTCACTCGAGGTTCCGGGGCGGGGAGGGATGTGGGGGGCAGGTAATAAACTATACCAGCGGGTTCAATTAATCGCACGGCCCGGCATCGTGGGCTGTCGCCGTGGACGACGCACGGCTTGCCAGGACACGGCGTGCGCGGCATGTTGCCGCGTACGTGAGCAGCCGAAGGGTAGGATAATCGCGATCTCTGGACGTGGGTCCAGACTTATTTCCAGCCAAGGACCATCGATGGGTTCGCGTTACCGCATGATCTGGCGATGGCACTTCTACGCCGGACTGTTCTGCCTGCCTTTCATCGTGTGGCTGGCGACCACCGGCATGATCTATCTGTTCAAGCCGCAGGTTCAGCCGTGGCTCGAGCGCGACTACGCGCACGTGGCACATGGCGCGCCGCAGGCGCCGTTCGTCCAGATCGCCGCGGCCCTCGCGGCGGTGCCGGGTGGGGTGCTCAACGCCTATGAACTGCCTGCCACGCCCGATCAGGCCACCCGTGTGCTGATCGGCAAGGGGCCCCGGGTCATTCGGGTGTTCGTCGATCCTTCGACCGCGACCGTGCTGCATGTCGTCGATGAAAACGACCGTTTCATGCAGATCGTTTTCTATCTCCATGGCGAACTGATGGCGGGGACGCCCGGCTCAATGCTGGTCGAGTTGGCGGCGAGCTGGACCATCGTGATGCTGCTCACCGGGCTTTACCTGTGGTGGCCTCGTGGAGGCCGTTTGCGTGGCGTGCTGATTCCCCGCCTCGCCAGCGGCTCGCGCATCTTCTGGCGCGACATCCATGCGGTGACGGGCGTCTGGATATCGCTGATGGCCCTCACGTTGTTGCTCTCGGGCCTGCCCTGGGCAAAGTCATGGGGCGGCATGCTCAAGGAAGGTCGTCGGCTGTATGCACAGTCCACGATCACGCAGGACTGGACCATCGGCAGCGCCGCCGAGCGCAAGACCAACCGCGCGGCGAATACGCCTGTCATGGACGAGCACGCGCACATGGCAGGCATGGGTGCCGCGACCGGCACCGTCATGGTCGATCCGGATGCCTATAGCCCGGTCAACGTACTGGCGCCTAAGGTCGCCGCACTCGGGTGGCCAGCGCCGGTGCTGATCAGTCCGCCGTCGGCGTTGAACCCGCATTGGTCGGCGCGCAGCGATACGCAGAACCGCCCTCGACGTATCGAGGCGCGGCTGGATCCGCTGACCGGCGCCGTTGTTTCCCAGGTGCGTTTTGCCGATCGGCCGTTCCTCGATCGTCTGATTGGCTACGGCGTGGCGATGCACGAGGGTCAGCTGTTCGCGCCACTGAACCAGATACTTGGCGTGATCACGGCCCTCGGCTTGCTTACGATGTCGGTGAGCTCGGTCGTGCTCTGGTGGCGACGCCGTCCGGTGGGGGTCCTTGGTGCGCCTCCCGCGCGTCGGGATACACGGGCGGGAGGCGTCCTGGTGGCGCTGATCGTCTTGCTGGCGGTCTTTCTGCCGCTCTTTGGGGTCACGCTGCTGCTCGTACTGCTGCTTGAACGGTTCGTCGTGCGTCGATGGGAACGCGGACGCCATTTCCTTGGCCTGTCCGGGACGTAGTCCGTCCCGGTGAGCGGACTCAGGCCGGTACTCAGCTAACCGTTTTCGCCCAGACCGCCTGCGCGTTGGTGAACTCGCGCAGGCCGAAGTGCGAAAGCTCGCGGCCGTAGCCGCTTTTTTTCACGCCGCCGACCGGAATGCGCGCGTCCGATGCGCTGAAGCCGTTGATGAAGACGCCGCCGGTCTCGAGGCGACGTGCCATGCGCTGTGCGCGGGCTACGTCACCGGTCCACAGGTTGCCGCATAGCCCGTAATCGCTGGTGTTCGCCAGTTCGATGGCGTGTTCCACATCGTCCGCGATGGTGATCGCGGCGACCGGACCGAAGGTCTCTTCGTCGAATGCGGCCATGCCCGGAGCGACATCGCTCAGTACGGTCGGTTCGTAGAAGTTTCCGGCTCCCGGCACTTTCTTGCCACCCAGAAGCAGCGTCGCGCCGGCGGCGATCGTCCGTTCGACCTGGTCATGCAGCTCGTCGCGCAGGTCCTTTCGCGCCATGGGCCCGATCTGGGTCGACGCGTCCATGGGGTCTCCGACTTTCAGGGCCTTCGCCGCCTCAACGAACTTGCGCGTGAACTCCTCCGCGACGGGACGCTCGAGGATGAAGCGCTTGGCCGCCAGGCAGACCTGTCCGGCATTCTGAAAGCGCCCGCGGATCGCCGCCTCGACGGCACGATCGATGTTCGCATCGGCCAGGACGATGAACGCGTCGCTTCCACCGAGTTCGAGCAGGCTCTTCTTCAAAGCCTTGGCTGCGGTCGACGCGACAGCCGCTCCTGCGCGCATGCTGCCGGTCAAGGTGACAGCGGCGATGCGGGAGTCTTCGATGACGTGCGCGACCGTCTCGTTATCGGCGTTGAGGTTTGCGAACAACCCCTTGGGAAAGCCGGCCGCCTCGTAGATTTCCTGCAAGGCGTGAGCGGCACCCATCACGTTGGGCGCATGCTTGAGAACGAAGCCGTTGCCTGAGAGCATGACCGGCCCTGAAGCGCGAAGAACCTGCCAGATCGGAAAATTCCACGGCATCACGGCGAGAATGGTGCCGACGGGAAGGTAAGACACGTAGACCTCGTCGTCGCCGTCCACGGTAACGGGTTCGTCGGCGAGAATGGCCGGTCCGTTCCCGGCGATCCAGTCGATCGTCACCGCGCACTTGGCGACTTCGGCACGTGCTTCGCCGATCGTCTTGCCCATCTCGGCGGTGATGAGCGAAGCGAGCGCTTCCGAACGTTCCCGCAAGGTGGATGCCAGCCGACGGTAGGCTGCCACTCGCTCGGTCATCGGCGTGGCACGCCACAGGCGGAACGCGGAGGCGTTGTTATCGAGCAGCCGCTCGACTTCGTCCGGGGTCTGGTAGGGGTAAGTCGCGATGAGCTCGTCGCTGGCGGGATTCCGGGACACGCCGCCGTTGGCGTAGATCGCGGCGGGGCTGTTTGCTTCGTTGGTCATATCAAACTCCAGAGGGGTGCGCCCCGGGGTTATGGCTGGCGGCATTCATCCCGGTTCGCTGCTTTTTGTCTTGCGCCGTTCTGGTTCACGTCGCGTCGCTATCGGTTGTCGGGGTTCGTCGACCAGTGTAGTTCGGGTCCTGGCAGCGGGACAGCCGCGCGCAGCATTCCCCTGCCCAACATGCGAAAATACCCGGTCACGCCGCCAGACCGCCCTCATGATCCGACTCACCGACATCAAGCTCCCGCTCGACCACGCCGAAGGCGCGATCGAGGCGGCCATCCGCGCCAGGCTGGGGCTCGGCAAGGGCGGCGTGCTCGGTTTCACGGTGTTCCGCCGCGGTCACGACGCCCGCAAGCGCGGCCACATCCAGCTGATCTACACGCTGGACGTGGAGGTGGCGGACGAAAAGGGCCTGCTGGAGCGCCATGCCGACGACAAGCACGTGCAGCCGACGCCGGACACCAGCTACCGGTTCGTCGCCCACGCGCCGGCCGATCTGAAGCAGCGTCCGATTGTCATCGGTCTTGGGCCCTGCGGCCTGTTCGCCGGCCTCCTGCTCGCGCAGATGGGGTACCGACCGATCATTCTCGATCGCGGCAAAGCCGTGCGCGAACGCACGGTCGACACGTGGGCACTCTGGCGCAAGCGCAAGCTGGAGCCGGAGTCCAATGTGCAGTTCGGCGAGGGCGGGGCAGGGACGTTCTCCGACGGCAAGCTGTACAGCCAGATCTCCGATCCGCTGCACCACGGTCGCAAGGTGCTCACCGAGTTCGTCAAGGCCGGCGCGCCGGAAGAGATCATGTACGTCAGCAAGCCTCACATCGGCACCTTCCGTCTGGTGACGATGGTGGAGTCGATGCGCGAGACGATCGAATCGCTGGGCGGCGAGATCCGCTTCAACCAGCGTGTCGAGGATCTGCTCATCGACACCGCCGCCGATGGCTCCCGCCAGCTGCGCGGCGTCACGCTGGCCAGCGGTGAGCAACTGTTGAGCGATCATGTCGTGCTGGCCGTGGGACACAGCGCGCGCGATACGTTCTTCATGTTGCACGATCGCGGTGTGTACATGGAAGCCAAGCCGTTCTCCATCGGCTTTCGCGTCGAGCATCCGCAGTCGATCATCGATCAGGCCCGGTTCGGGCCGCAGGCGGGGCATGCACTCCTCGGTGCCGCCGACTACAAGCTCGTGCATCACTGCAAGAACGGCCGCTCGGTGTACAGCTTCTGCATGTGCCCTGGCGGCACCGTGGTCGCCGCGGCCTCCGAGCCGGAGCGCGTGGTGACCAACGGCATGAGCCAGTACTCACGCAACGAGCGCAACGCGAATGCCGCGATCGTGGTCGGCATCGACCCGGAAGACTTCGCCGCGTTCGATGACAGCGGTAGCCCGCTGGCCGGCATCGCCCTGCAGCGTGCGCTCGAATCGCGCGCGTATGAGCTGGGCGGTCGCGATTACAGTGCGCCCGCTCAGCTGGTGGGCGACTTCATCAAGGGCAGAGCGTCCGAAGAGTTTGGCAGCGTGCAGCCGTCGTACAAGCCGGGTGTGCGTCTGACCGATCTTGCACCGTCGCTTCCCGGGTATGCGATCGAGGCCATTCGTGAAGCCTTGCCGGCGTTCGATCGGAAGATCAAGGGCTTCGGCATGAATGACGCGCTGCTGACGGGTGTCGAGACACGTACGTCATCGCCGGTACGTATCCGCCGGAATGAGACGTACCAGAGCCTCAACACCCGAGGGTTGTTCCCCGCGGGTGAAGGCGCGGGGTACGCGGGCGGCATCCTCTCCGCAGCGGTCGACGGGATCCGCGTGGCGGAAGCGGTGGCGCTGAGTATCAACGGGGGGAAGTGACGTCTTCTTCAGAGTGCGATCGCGTCGCTGACCGTCAGCACGAGTTTGCCTCGAGCCTGACCCGCCAGGCTTATCTCGAGTGCGTCGCGCCAGTTTTCCAGGGCGAAGGTACGGGCGACAGGGATATTGAAACGCCCTTCGGCGGCCAGTTCGCCGTAGCGCTCCAAAACGTCCCAGCGAAGCCGGAAGCCGCCCTCTGCCTGCACACGTTCCGCTCCGGTGCGTGCCCCCGTTTTCGCCGCGCCCTCGAAATCGGCCGCGGTGATGACTCGGCTCGGATCGCCGTCCACGATGTCGATGAGGTCGGGAAGAGCGCCGACCGATCCTGGTTTCAAGTTGATGGGGGCCGTGTCGAGAATCACGTCTGGGCGCTGTCCAAGCGCCCGAACGCGATCGACCATTCCGTTTCCATGCGCGACCACGGTGGCTCCCATTGCACGCAATCGATCGGCGAAGGTGTCACCGGCCGTGGCGATGACACGGATGCCTTCGAACAGCGCCATCTGCACTGCGGCGAAACCCACCATCGACCCGGCGCCGTTGACGAGGAGCGTCTGGCCTTTCTCGGCGCCCGACCAGGTCAGATATCGCGCTGCTGTCTCAACCACCATGGGTAGCGCGGCGGCATCGACATGCGTGAGGCGGTTAGGGAGTCGGTTCCAGTAATAGAGGATGGCGACGCGGGCGGCGCCTGCCGTGGGGTAGTTCCTGAAATCTGCCGGTCCGTACACCGCATCACCGATGGCTACGTTAGTGACGCCCTCACCGACGGCCAGAACCGTGCCCGAAACATCCAGCCCGACGCCGCAAGGCAATTTGCGGGCGGACAGGCCGCGGCAAAGAGCCCAGTCGGCGGGATTCAGCCCGCAGGCGTGGACCTGCACCGCAATGTGGCCGGCTTGCGGCACGGGGAGAGGCGTCTCGTCGAGTCTCAGGACCTCGGTCGGTTCGCCATGAGCGTGGAAGGACAGCGCGTGCATTGTTTTCGTGGTCACAGAGGTTCTCCATCCGGCGGAATGCGCTAAAGTCAGTGACTGACATTTATAGCCGCAATGTCAGTCACTGACAATAGAGAGTCCGAACGTGCCGAGAAGTCGAAACAATGTGCGCCGCCGCATGCAGGAGGCGGCCCTCGAACTCTTTCTCGAGAAGGGTTACGACGGCACGACCGCGGCCGAAATCGCGGCGCGAGCCGGAGTGACGGAGCGGACCTTCTTCCGACATTTCCCGGATAAGCGGGAGGTGCTGTTCGACGAGGCCGAACTGCACGCCAGGCTGGGGGATGCGATCGAAAGGGCACCGGCCGAGCTCGGTCCGCTTCGGGTTGTGCTTTGGGCATTCGAGGCGACGGTCACGCTGTTCGAGGAGAACCGTCCGCTCGCCGGGCCGGCGCAGTCGGTCATCGCGCAGACGCCGGCGCTTCAGGAGCGACAGTTGGCTAAGTCGGCTGCGGTTACCCGGACTGTAGCGGGAGCGTTGCTTGGCCGCGGAGTCGACCCGACAGTTGCCGACTTGACTGCGTCGACGGGTATGGCCATCGCTGGCCATGCGCTCGGTGCCTGGTTCGAGGACGAGTCGGTACCGCTGGCCGATCAGTTCCGGCGGGCGTTCTTCACGGTAGAGAACATGCCTGCTTGCAGCCGACGTCCGGCCCGTTAAAGCCGATGTGGCCGACGTCTCGGACATCGATGCGCTCCGGTGCGCTCGTAGCGCTTCTGCCCGCGTGGAAGCAACCGGCCGGCGAAGTTCGAAGCCGTCGCCAGTTATTTGCGCATGCGCTACCCGAAAGAGCGAGCCTTCATCGATCCTTTTCAGGGTCGTCGGGACAATCGATGCTCGTCTCAGGAGACCGCTGCATGAGTGACCCGACAGAGCGGGTGCCTACCCGTATCGATTACGAGGGAGTTGACCATCCGGGAAGTGACATCTTCTTTGCGGCTGTCTCGACGACACGTATGCCGATGATCGTCACCGACCCGCGAAAGCCGGACAACCCCATCATCTTCGCGAACCCCGCGTTTCTTCGGATGACCGGATACTCGACCGACGAGCTCATCGGTCGGAACTGCCGGCTTCTGCAGGGCCCCGGAACCGACCGGGTGACCATCGCGGCCATCCGCGATGCGGTCGCCGCCAAGCAGGAAATCGCTACCGAAATTCTTAACTACCGCCGCGATGGGTCGACGTTCTGGAACGCGCTTTTCGTTTCACCTGTCTACGATGGCAAAGGCGAGGTGGTCTATTTCTTTGCGTCTCAGCTCGATGTCAGCCGGCGACGTGATGCGGAAGACGCGCTGCGTCAGGCGCAGAAGATGGAGGCCCTCGGGCAGCTGACGGGTGGCATCGCGCACGACTTCAACAACCTTCTTCAGCTGATGATCGGCTACGTCGAATCCGTCGAAGTGGGACTGACCCGGCCGCAGATCGAGCGCGACAAGCTGCTGCGTTTCATCGCCGGCGCCAAGTCCGGTATTCAGCGGGCCTCGACGCTCACTTCCCAGCTTCTTGCCTTTTCGCGAAAGCAGACGTTGCAGGGTCGGGTCGTCAATCCCAACCAGGTTGTCGCCGACATGCAAGACATGCTCGAGCGCTCCATCGGCGCCGACATCGATCTGGAGCTCGACCTCGCTCCGGATACGCAAAACGCGCGCCTCGATCCAACGCAGCTGGAAGTCGCATTGCTGAACGTGTCGATCAACGCGCGTGATGCGATGGAAGGGCGGGCCGGCAAGCGTCTGACGCTTCGCACGAGAAACGCGACGCCACTGGAGATCAATAATCAGGGGGAACTTGCCACGCGTGGCGACGCGTTCGTGGCGATCGACGTCATCGACAACGGGTCGGGCATGGCGCCGGACGTCGCTGCCCGCGTCATGGATCCCTTCTTTACGACCAAGCCCGAGGGCAAGGGAACAGGCCTTGGTCTTTCGATGGTCTACGGCTTCGCGAAGCAGTCGGGCGGCGCCGTGGCCGTTTCTTCGGAGGAGGGCAGGGGAACGACCCTGACCATGTATTTCCCCGTGGCCACGGAAACTGACGGTCGCGGTCCGCAGCCGGTCCGACGCATCGACCGGGCTGCCGACCGGGAGGGGCACGAGCGTGTCGTGGTCGTCGACGACAGGGAGGATCTTGCCGGGCTTGCCCGGACAATCCTCGAGTCTCATGGGTATCGGGTCGAAGCCTTTACGGATCCGCAGAAGGCGCTCCAGCGTATTGGGGACGATCTCCCGTTCGATATCCTTTTCACCGACATCGTCATGCCGGGCGACCTCGACGGCGTGTCGCTCGCCCGCAGGGCGAGGGCCATTCGTCCGGGGGTGAAGGTGCTCCTGACAACAGGCTATGCGTCGCAGTCGCTTCAGCGGACCGATGCCGGAGGCATCGCGTTCGATGTGCTGAGCAAACCGTATTCCCGCATCGACCTTTTACGGAAGATACGCTTCGTGCTCGATGGCCCGACCGGCGTGAGCTGAGTCAGGTATGTGGTTGCTCCTTGCCTGCGGTGCGGGCCGGATCTTCGCTGCCGCTGGCGATGGACTGCTTCAGGGCGACGGCATCCTCGAGACGAGCCGCGCGCGCGGTGATCAGTGACAGCTCCGCATCGCGCCAGGCCTGTTCGGTGGTAAGGAGCGCGATGAGGCTCATGTCACCGGCGGCGTACTGGGTCTGGGCGATGCGGTAGCTGGCCAGCGCGGTTCCCCTGGCCGCCTGCGCCAGATCGAAGGCGCGCCTGTCCGCTTCGAGGGCATGCAACGCGTCACCGACGTCGGCGAACGCATTCATGGCCGTGCTGCGGTACAACGCAGCCGCCCGGCGGTTGTTGGCCTCGGCGGAGCGCTGCTGATGCCGGAGCGTGCCACCGTCGAGGATCGGCGCCGCCAGATCGCCGGCCAGATTCCAGAAGGCCGTGCCCGGCCCGAACAGATCGCCGAACCGCGCCGCAGACGAGCCACCGCTGGCGCTAAGGGTCAGCGCGGGCAGGCGGGCGGCGACCGCGACACCCACCTGGGCCGAGGCCGCATGCCATTGCGCCTCGGCTGCCTGAATATCGGGTCGTTGCTCCAGCCATGCCGACGGCACGCTGGTGGGCAGATCCGTCGGCAAGGTGAAATCGCTCAGTGCGAGGGAGCGCTCCCCGGCATCGACCATGTGGCGACCTTCCAGTGCCGCGTTGCGGTCACGCTGCTTCAGCCACTGTTTCTCGATCGCGGGGCGCTGGGCCTGTGTGGCGGTCAATGTCGCCGACTGGAGCAGTACGTCGCTCTGCGCCGCATCACCCAGGGCATATCGCTTGCGGGCGATCTCCAGGGACTGTTGCTGGACCCTGACCGACTGATCGATGGCGTCCAGTTGCGCCTGCAGGCTGGCCTCCTCGATAAGACCGACGCACAGGTTGGCGATCAGAGTGAGGCGTGCCGCCTGCCACTGGTAGCGCTGCTCGTCCGCCTGCGCGACCAACGATTCGACGGCGCGCCGGTTCGCGCCGAAGAGATCGGGGGAGTAGCCGATCGACAGCTGCGCCGTGTGCAGGCTGTACACATAGCTCCCGTCGGCGGGCACGCTGGACAGCGCGCCCGATGTCTTCTGCCGGGTGGGGTTCACGCCAGCCGTGACGGCAGGAAAGAATGCGCCCCGCTGCGCGAGCGCCGTCTCCTGCGCCGCCAGCAGAGCTTCTTGCGCCGCCTGGATATCGGGGCTGTCGCGCAGCGCCCGCGCCACGCGCTCGTCCATCGCTGGCGCGCCGAACGATGACCACCAGTGGTCCCGCTCATCGGGCGAGACCGTGGCCGGGACGGTGGGCGACGGAAAGGCCTTCGCCAGGTCCGGTTTGGCGAAGTCGGGGCCGACCGCACAGCCGGCCATCGACACGAGAAGTCCACCCATCAGGAGAGACGCAAACAGGACTTTGCACAGGTTCATACGATGCTCCTCGACCGGGCGGCGCGGCGCTGCGCGCGCTCTTCGATCAGGCAGTAAAGCGAAGGCAGGACGAAAAGGGTCAGCAACGTGGCAATGCCCAGACCACCGACCACGACGGTGGCCAGACCGCGCTGAACATCGGTACCGATTCCCGTGGCCAACGCGGCCGGGAGCATGCCTGCCGTGGCCACGGTAGCGGTCATCAGCACCGGGCGGAATCGCTGCGTGGCACCCGCCAGCACCGCGGCTTCGACGGATGCACCTTTCTCTCGCACCCGGTTGAAGTTGGAGACCATGATCACGCCGTTCTGCACAGCCACACCGAACAGCGCGATGAAGCCCACGGCAGTCGCGATGTTCAGTGTCTCACCGCGCACGGTGATGGCGATCAGTCCACCCACGGCCGCGAGCGGCACCACGCCAAGCACCAGCGCCGCCTGACGCAGCCTGCCGAATTCGGAAAAGAGGAAGATCGTCATCACGGCGAGTACCATGACAAGCGCCAACGCCAGCCGCGACTGCGCGCGTCGCTGATTTTCGAACTGGCCACCCCATTGCAGCCGGTACCGGCTCTTGTCGAAAGTCACCTTCGCTGCGATCTGGCGATCCGCGTCGGCGAGGTAATCCGACAGCGCGCGGCCACGGTTGTCGATCCGCACGATCAGGTTCCGCTCGCCCATCTCGTGCGCCACCGTCGCCTCACCGGATTGCTCCCGGATCCGCGTGACCGAGGACAGGGGAATCTGCGCGCCCTCCGCGCTGCGCAAGGTCAGGGCACCCAGCTTGTCCGGGCTGCTGGCGATGTCGCGCGAGACCTTGGCCGTCATGTTGTAAACCCGGTCGTCCACGTACACCTGAGACACGGGGGCGCCGCCCAGGGCCGTCTGGATCAGCTCGTCGACGTCGCTTACGTTGATGCCATAGCGCGCGGCGGCTTCGCGGTCGATCTCGATCGCCACCTGCGGCACCGGCGGCTCCTGGAACACCGAGGCGTCGGCCGTTCCGTCCAGGCCCTTCAGCACGCCGACCACGGCATCGCCGATGCGGCGAAGCTCCCTGAAATCGTCGCCGTAGATGCGCAGCACCAGGGGGCTGTGCGCACCGCCTATCTTGTCGTTCTCGCCATCGATGATGGGCTGGCTGATGCCCACGCTGATGCCGGGAATGGCCTGCAGCCGGCGATTGAGCCTGGTGATGAACTGCGCCTTCGTCTCGCCATGCGGCCAGCTGTCATAGGGTTTGAGGCCCACACCGGACTCGATGTGCGAGGGTGTCCACGGGTCCGTACCGTCGTCGTTGCGACCCAGCTGGGTCACCACATACGACACCTCGGGAAACTCGCGCACCGCGTCGCGATACTGGCTGGCCATGCTGCTGGCCTTCTCCAGGGAAAGGCCCGAGGGCAGCTGCACCTGCACCCACAGTCCACCTTCGTCCAGCTCAGGCAGAAACTCCTGGCCGACGCTGGCGCCCAGCGATACGACGCAGACCAGGGCCGCCACAACGATGATCACCGCCACCGATGGCCGGCCAATCAGACGCTTCAGCGCACGTCCATAGGCGTCCTGCAGGCGTTCCAGCGGTCGGTTGTGGAAGATTTTCCTCGGCCTGCGGAACGCCATGTAGGCAAGCGAGGGGACGAGCACCAGCGTCGTCACCAGCGCGCCGATCAGGGCGAAGCCCACGGTGTACGCCATGGGAGCGAACAGCTTGCCTTCGGCATGCTCGAACGCCAGCAGCGGCGCATAGGCCGTGATGATGATGAGCGTGGCAAAGAAGATCGGACGCGCCACCTTGCCCGTCGCATCCAGCACGGTTTCGGGCGTGAGCGTCGCCTCCGGATCGGCCTCGCGGCGACGCAGGATGGTTTCGGTCACCACGATCGCACCGTCGACGATTACGCCGAAATCGATGGCACCCAGGGAAAACAGATTCGCCGGCGTGTGCGTCAGATGCATCAGGATGAACACCACGACCAGCGAAAACGGGATCGTGACGGCGGCGATCAGCGCGCTGCGTGGGCTGCCCAGAAACAGGATCAGCACGATACAGACGAGACCCACACCCTCGATGACCGTATGCTCGACCTTGTGCACCGTCGCCTGCACGAGATCGTCGCGGTCGATATAGGGAACGATACGGACATCCTCCGCCGCGAGCTTCCGGTTCAGCTCATCGACGGTCGTATGAATGCCCTGGAGCACGCGCGAGGCGTTCTCGTGCAACAGCATGTCCACGATGCCTTCGATCGCATCGGGATTGCCGTCCTTGCCGAGGATGCCTTCGCGTGTCTGGTGACCGTAGGACAGCTGCCCAAGATCGCGCAGCATCACGGGCACGCCGTTGCTGTGACTGACAACGATGGCACCCATGGCGTCCAGGGTCCGGACCAGACCGATACCACGCAGGACGTACGACTGCTCGCCACGCGAGATCCGGCCGCCGCCGGCGTTCGCGTTATTGGCGCTCATGGCGGCGATGACATCGTTCATGCCCACGCCGTAGCGCTGCAACGCATCGGGGTCGACCGTGAGCTGGTACTCCTTCGTAAAGCCGCCGAAGTTGTTGACGGCGGCCACACCGGGCACCTTCTGCAGCGCCGGGATGACGGTCCAGCGTTGCAGTTCGGATAGCTGCATCAGGTTCTTTGATGGGGATTCGAGCGTGTAACGGTAGATCTCGCCCGCCGGGCCGGTCACGGCATCCAGTCCCGCAGACACGCCGGCCGGCAGTGTCACGTTTTCCAGTTGCTCACGAATGCGTGAGCGCACCCAGTAATCCTCGCTGCCCTCGCTGAACGTCATCGTGATCAGGGACAGCCCGAATGAACTGCTCGACCGCATCGAGACGAGCCCGGGCACACCGGCGAGCGCACGCTCGATCGGCGTCGTGATCTGCTGCTCCACCTCTTCGGCGGCCAGCCCGGGGGCCTGGGTAGTTACCTGGGCAGTGACGTCGCTCAGCTCGGGGTAGGCTTCGATGGCCAGCTGGGTCGAGGCGTAGTAGCCGTAGCCCAGGGTCAGCAGCATCACGGCGAACACCACGCCACGGCGGTGGAAGCAAAAGGCGATCAGGCGCGCGATCATTGCAGCAGCACTCCGCCACGCACGACGACACGATCGCCGGCTTGCAGGCCGTGAACGACTTCCACGGTCGCGCCTTCGTCGCGTCCCGTATCGATGTCGCGACGCTCAAACTGCCAGGGCGCGCGCTCGACGAACACACTGCGCCGGTCGTTATCCATGACCAGAGCCGTCTGCGGTACGAAGACGCGAGGGCCGCCCGGAACCTCGAACGCAGCGGTCCCGAACATATTCGGCAGCAGGCGGTGCCCGGCGTTGTCCACCCTGAGGTGGACCTTGATGCGTCGCGCGGTGCTGTCGAGCACCGGATCGATGACATCGACCTTGCTCTGCAAGGTCACGCCTGGCAGTGCGGTGAAAGTGAGCGTTGCATTACTCCCGCCGGACACCGATGCGCTGTCCGCCTCCGGCACGTTGGCGGTGACCCACACCCGATCGAGGTCGGTGACCGCCATCAGCACGGTGCTGGTGTCATTGATCCGCGAACCCGCCGCGACACCGAGCGAGGTCACGACGCCATCCATGGGTGCACGAATGTCGAGGACGGACGCGTTTGACGCCGTGCGTGAGGTACCGGTGAGTGCCGCCACCTGGGTATCCGCCCGGGTACGCTCGGCCGACGCCTGCGCATACGCGCTCCTGGCCGCCTCGAGATCCTTCGTGGCTGCGCCACCCGCTTCAGTCACCCGCTGAGCGCGAGTCAGCGCCTGCTTCGCAAGGGCTTCGGCGTCGCGCGCCCGGGCCTGGTCGGACCGGGCCTGCGCGACATCGCCGGAGGTCATCGTCAGCAGGACCTGTCCTTCCCGCACTTTTTCACCCAGGACGACGTCGACCCGGGCGATCCGCCCGGCACCCGGTGCGAGCACCGTCACCGAGCGGGCAGGGTCGATCTCCACCGTCGCGGGCCAGCTGACATGCATGGGCGCTGTGTCGACAGCGACCGGCGCGATGCGAAGCTCGCTCCGCAGCGGTGAATGCGGGCCGACCTCGATGCGGTTGCCATGGACAGTGAAAGCCGGCGCGGCATCGGACGCGACATCGGGTGTGGCCCGGTCACAACCGGCCAGCAGGAGCGCAGCCGCCAGAGCGGCAGCGATGAGGGCAGGGTGGTTCATGGCACGACCGGGTAAGCGCACGCACCGGCATCCGCGCCGGGCCAGGGTGGCCGGCACGCTATTTTTGATGTTGTACATCGCTCTGCTCCGACAGCGGCCGGGAGCGAGCGGGATCAGCCCAGGCGGATCCGGCCCACGCCTTGCGCGCAGGGGGTTGGATGATGGGTGGCCATCAGCGATACATCGATCGCGATGATCATTCGACTGGGATAACTGTCCATATATTCCGGTTGGAAACCTAAGCCCGTTGGGTGACGGGGGGATGCCAGGCGTGCTCCTCTGTCGTTTCAGACGCACTGATGACGGGCACGATCGATCCGCACTTCAGCAGCAAGTGGCTAAGTGTATGCGTACGGATTTTTCCCGAATCTTTCGGTGTTGAAGAATTTACACTTTCTTTTCGCGATCGCGGCCGGGTGGAACGTTTAGCCATGCAGACCAGCAACGATTCAAGAATCGCGAGGGAACGGCAGGGAATTCATGCGGCCTTCGGGTCGAGCCACGGATAGTCAGCTTCCGCCCATCGGGATGCGCGTCAGTCCACCGCCGCGCGGCGATGGCACTTTCATCCGTCGAGGAACTCCAGATGCCATTGGTCGACACCGCAAAGCTTCGTATTCACTATGCCGAGGGTGGACCTCGGGACGGCCAAACCGTGCTGCTTCTTCACGGCTGGCCGGACGATGCCAGCGCGTGGAGCGGGGTCGTCCCGAATCTGGAAGCGGCAGGTTTGAGGTGGATTGCCCCGGACCTGCGGGGGTTTGGCAAAACGCAGTTTCGCGACGGCGCAACCATTCGCGATGGCTCGGGGGTCGCCATTGCTCAGGACGCGTTCGATCTCATGGACGCCCTGGGTATCGGCGCCTTCCATATTGTCGGCCACGATTGGGGCGGCCGCGCCACCTACCATATGGCGGCGATGGCGCCTGCGCGCCTCTTATCCGCCACCGTCATTGCCATCGGCTATTCACCTCGCGGGCGGTTCACCGTTCCGGCTTACCCACAATGTGCTCGCTGGTGGTATCAGTGGTTCATGACGGCGGAAGCGGGCGCGCAAGCGGTGCGCAACGATCCCATCGGCTTTGCCCGACGGCAATGGGACACGTGGGGGCCGACGGCGTGGATCACCGAAGACGCCTTCGCGGTGGCGGCACAAGCCTTTTCAAATCCGGACTGGGTCGCGATTACTCTTCACGGCTACCAGTCGCGCTGGGAACTCCGTCCAATGGACCCCGACTACGACGCGGCGCGCGCCATGGTCGATGCGACCGAAACGCTCGAGGTGCCGATGCTGTTCTTGCAGGGCGGCGCCGATGAATGCGACCCGCCCGAAGAGTCCGAAGGGCTCGAATCCTACTTCAGTGGCGGCTATCGACGTCAGGTGCTTTCTGGGGTGGGTCATTTCCCTGCGCGTGAAGCCCCCATGGAAGTGGCGCATCTCGTCTGTCAGCACATCCGCGGTCACGCGCACGGTTGATGACTGAGGAATGGAGAGGGTGGTCGCTTACGCGATTCACCCGGGCGCGGAGGACGTGGCTGGGAGCCGTTGTGCTGAGTGGTTAATCAGCAGCGCGTGAGTTCCCAGCGTAGCGCCGTCACGGTTATCCCAACTTCGCATAATGTATATTATGTAAAATAAGCTTTGGTGGTTCCAGTGGCGTGATTGGCTTGGCCGTTGTCGAGTATTTGGGCAATTTGCCCGCAAGTTCTACATCCGCCACATCGCTACGAAGGCGGCGCGGTCGCGCGAGATAATCGTACTGCGGCTCAATTAGCGCCAAAGCTCGTTCACGATCCATTCCTTGCACCGTTTTCGACCCGTTCTGCATTGGGCGAATGATGATAATCCTCAAACCGCAACCATGCTGTGCGACGAAGCGTCGTAGCCGCTCGGGCAGGAGCAACGTGCGCTTTGGAACTGATCTTGGCCCTCTTCCGGCTGGTGGCCGGTTGCGCCAAGCTGGCCGACGATGTCTCCTCTGACGACTCTTGCGGCTGGCCCTGCCCACTTCTTTGGTGAACTTGCCCTCGCTTATTGCATAAAGCCTTCGGAAGCGTGGCAGCGACTCCCGATGGTCTAGGAAGGGACTTTCTTGACGCGCCCCCTCACGGTCGTCTCGTTCCATGTGAGGGATGAGAACCATTTGCGCGAATCCATCGCCCGCAGAATAGAATCCCGCGCCGAGGTGCGATCCACTTCGAAGTTTCGATGTGGCTGCAAACGTGCCATATCGTCGTCGAATCGCTGGAGGAGCTCCATCACTGCGGGCCATCCAAGCGCCGGCATGCCTTGCGCAAGCAGATGGGCGGCCGTTTGCCGGTCCAGGCCAGACATGGCGGCAATGTGCGCTGCGGTCTGGACCAGCGTGGGTGGGAAAGGCTCGTTCGCGGCGCACGCTTCGGCGGCCAACTTCCCCATGACAACCACCGCATCGGGTGACGCTGCGAAGGCGGCATGCTCGAAGCGTCCGAACACACGAACCGCATCCTGCCGGGAGAGAACTCCGTCGCGATAAAGCAGGAAAGCGACATCGAGGGGCATGCTCGCTTCGATAGCGGTACCTGTTAACCTCCCCCATTGGCTCGACAAATACGCTGCCTTCACCGCAGCAGAGCGATCGGCGAGTGCCGCCCACATCCTCTCGCTTATGGTCAACGCGGCGGCGCAAGCAAGTGCGAGAAGGCGACTATCCGTCACCCTTTCCGTGATGATTGACGGGTCGTCAACCATCGTCCCAGCCAGAAGGAGCGTCATTGTCGTATCAGGCAGGCGCGCTTCCGAAATGAGCCACTCCTTCATCTGGGCGTGATTCTTTAGGTCAACCCACAGCTCGCCTGAAAGCGATCCTGCGTGGCGGACCAAGTAATCGATCAATACCTGCCGGTCGGCGTCGACGGTGTCGTCGAGTCCCTCGGCGACTTGCTGCAGATGGTCCGCGAACATCCACACCGCGAGGACCCGATCGTCCACCCTGTCGCCCTTGAGAGCGCTGGACCAAAGTGCATTGTAAAGCACATCGAGGGTCGCGAACGAACAGGTGGTTCGCTCGAAGTAGTCGGCGGCAAGGTCCATCGTCGACACCTCATTGATCGCCCAGAGCGCCGCTTCCGTCGACTCGGCCAGATACCCAGGCTGCGCTAGCAAATGCTCCATCACGGCATCGATATGCCGCGTGAGAAACGCATCCATCGTCGAAGGAGCCCCGTCGCGTAGCCGCTGTATCGTCACCAAGTCGTTCGCCTGGTTGGCTGTGGTGACCGGTGCCGCCACCAAGCGCAACATCGACAGCGTCGGAGCAAGCGCATCGTGGGCCACAAGCATATCCAGTACGTCTGACGCCGTTCCCCGGTCAAGACGGCCGAACCGTAGCTGCGATTCTTCGATCCACGCCCAGCCGCCCGTCGCTGAGCCCAGGTGGGGTGCAATTAGCGTAACTCGAGGCATACCCGCGACCTCGTCACGAAAAGTCTGGTCGGCGGTGTACATCCGCCAGAGTTCGTGGACCTCAAGGGTCTCGAAGACGGCCACGACCAGTCGTTGGCGGCTATCGTCGTCGGATAGGCCATCGCTCGCCAGCAGCGCGCCCAGCAGGCGCGGCTCCTCCGACGCCACGGTTCGGATCACATACCGCATCTTGTCACGCGAGAGCAGCGCCTTGGCCACTTCAGCGAAGCGGTTCGGATAATCCCTTGCGTCGTCGAGGATGCGGCGTAGGAGCAAGGTATACCTCTGCCCCACCCCTGTTTCACGCACTACACACAGGTGATTGACCAGCGGGGCGATGAGACCCCTGCCCTTGTCGATATATTCCGGCCGAAGCTTCTTCAGCAGCTTCTCCGGATCATCGATGCTCGCGGTGACCTCGCATGCTTCGCCGCGTCGTAACGTGAGCAGTAGGTTCATATCGTCCACGCTGATCGCATGAGCGTAGAAGTAACTCAGGTAGTCCGAGTAGTCCTGGTCAAGATGCCCCGAAGCCAGCAAGTATTTCACCAAGGGGAGCTTGGCTAGCTCGTCGCCGATGGCGACTTGATAACCCGTCGTGATGCCGTCCTTGAGCGGCATTTGCTGGAGATCGGCAAGATAGGCCGCCTTGGTCGCGATCTCCGCATGAAGGGATTCGTCGTCCGCGTTGATCGCCTCGAGCCTCACGTCATAGTCGATGTCCGCCAACACGTCCGACACATTGATGAGACCCATGTGTTGCGAGTTGGCATTAATAAGTGCCACTTGCGACGTGGGTGTTGTTAGCTCATCAAAGACGTCGTCTCCTAGAAATTCGGCAAAGCTGTATCTCTCGTAACCTAATTTGAGCCAGAGGATTTCCTTCGAACCGCCGCGCATCTGTATGTGGTACCACGCAAGCATGCGCAGCTCGTCCTTCTGCCGCGCGGCATCCATCCGTTTGCGGTCTATCATTCGCTCCAGCACCGCAATACTCGCGCGGACGGTGGCAGCGTGATCGGCTCGCCAGTCCGGGTACCCTGCTATAAGCTCGTACAAGCACCCCTTGCGTTTGGTCAGCTGCCAGTAGAGGTCTGAATGAAGGTTCTTGATCGCGATCATCGCGAAGAGCTTGTCGCAGTCCAGCTTAACGTCCGACATCATGGTGCGGGCGAAAACATCGAATTCGTTGACGATGTTCTTGACCAGCCGCAGGTCGTCGATGTGATAGCAGACGGTTTCGATTAGGTCGGCGTCGACGCGCTCGGCGTAATTTAGCCCTTCGATCGCGCGCTTGCGGAGCAGCTCGGTCATCTTGGCCGTGGAGTTTTCCTTATTAATAACCGGCACGACCGGAAGGATGAAGTCGAAGAACTTGGTCTTCTCGCTGCCCGCGAAAAGCTCGTCGTTGAGGGCGTAGATGAAGCGGACGGTTTGCGCGACGTTGGATTCGTTGATAATCGCGTTGATTTCCCGCAAGCGAAAAAAGACGTCCTGTATACCGAAACGATCGAGATCCTCGATGATTACCACGTTGGTGCGGCTGCGCTGGAAGCAATACACGATTTCATCGACGTTCTTGTGCAGCACAGAACTGGACTGCATGCTTTCCAGCTTTCCACCCTTGACCGACCAGCCGTCAACGCTCACCAGCGAGAGCGAGCGCACGACGCGATAAAGCAAATAGGCGCCAATACCGAGCGCGGCAACAACGGCGTATAGCGCCGGGATGATATCGAGGATCGCCCACAGCGGTGTCAGCGACGGGCCGTTCGGCAGGGTAATCGAGGCCAGATATAGGCGCGCCGCGGCGGACATGCCCACCAGCAGTAGAAGTGTCGATACGATCGCCGGCATTCGCGGCGGCTGAACGATTCGCTTGAGGCGGGTACGAGGCAGTTCTTCGGCCGGGACTGCATAAAGCAGCTGTTGGACAATGGTCTCCTCAATCTGATTAATCAGTTCCCCGACCGTCACCTCCGAGGGCTGTGCGGCGACGACGGCTTCGTCGGCACTGACGGTAGGCTGTCGATCCTTGCGAAACGTCGCCAAGGAGACCGATGCGTAACGGAATTCGCGATGATTCGCCTTGAACGTTTGGATGAGGCTGCTCTTGCCCGCCCCATAGCCGCCGGTGATCGCAATGTTGCGTACGAGCGGATCGGCCATGGCCTGGACCAGATCCTGCTCGTAGTGGGCGGCTGCCGGGGAGGTCAGGATCGTCGGTGTGAGCGTCTCCATCGCCGCGTTCGTCGGCGGCTCGGGCCACATTGCCTGTTTCGCTCGGTGAAAACGGCCGACAAGGTCATCGACGTAGGCCCTCGCCCTGGATCTCCAGTCTTTCATTGATCTCTCCTTGGCCGAAGGCGGTGCTCGGCGGTCGCGGTGCCAAGCCCTCGCCGATACGCGCGGGCGAGCTCGTCCTTTTCCATGCGGTTCCCCTGTGACCGGTCTTGCGCGGGAAAAGCCCCCGCTCCACGATGAGGTGCTCTGATCGTTACCGCCGATCGCCTGGCGCGGCAGGCACAAGGCTGATCGCGCCGTTACGGTTGTCGTTACGTCCTTGAAGAAGCTGCAGATCCCTTCAATACTCTGCACCCGTTGAAGGCGCCGCCGTTGCTTGGGACTTTGGAGCGCAGATCCTGCCACGGATACGTAACGTGCGCTATATATAACCAACTCGGATCAAGGTCGTGCGGAGCCTCGTTAAACCGCCGGCCGACACCCCGAGCGATGGCGTCCCAAGCCGCATAGCATGGAGGTAGAAATGACAAAGGCTGATTCAGAACTCCATGTGCCCGTCGGAGGAGACTTCACCAATATCTTCGATGCCAAAACACTCCTGTCCATGCTTAATTCTCAGGATGAGAGCACCGTTGTCCTGAAGTTCCATCTTATTATGGAAGAATTTATCAACATCTGGTGCGCCAAGACAACTGCCGTCGATGATCTTTTCGCGGGGATAGACTTTGTTCCTTTTAAAACAAAACTCGCGATAGCACACAATCTAGGTTTGCCGGATGCAGGTCGAAAAGCGCTGGACAAGATCAATACCATTCGAAACCGCTATTCCCATCGGCTGAAGTTTGAAGCTAGCGCGGGTGATATCGAGTCACTGATGACTCTCATCGACAATGCGTTCCCTGAGACAAACGTCAATAAGTGTTCCCAGTCCGTCATTTCAAGTGAGGGTTCGGACGCAATGGGACGGCGCGCGACACAACGTCATGAATGGAGTTCCGGCGCGAGTAAGCAATTCTTTCTCATGTGCGTGACTCTGACGATGAAGCTCACGATATGGATTCAGAACGAGTTCAAGACGCGGGGCATTGCTTACACACTTTCAACGGGTCTTCCGCAAGATTTGGCCCGGCCGATGACCGTGCCTTCTTGAGGCCTGAATGGCTCTGCACGTGACATCTTTACGTCAGACGTAACAGGAGACATACGTCCGGGGGGGGTAGTCGAGGAGACGGAACTACGCCTGCTGAATGCCCTTGCGGCCCGGTTGCAAGAGCCACTGTGACACGTGGTCCAGAACGCCCTCACCTTGTTGTCGCCCGGATGCATGTAGGCGTTGTGTCCAGGTCCGCGCCCATTGCCTAAAACATCTGAAACGGTTACGGGGCAAGGTAATGGGTCGCGCGTCCGCCGCAGTCAAGGAATGACTCGACGCACTATCGAACCAGTCCGCGGGAAGTGGGGTCTTAGCGGCGGGGTTGTGGAACAAAGTAGCGTCATCGCTCCATGTCTCGGTCCATGGCGCTCCTGGGCGCACTTCGTAGGATAGATCGATAAGAGCGGCTACGGCAGCTACATTCGGACTGCCGCCGCGATCCCATTATTAATGACGGCGCAAATTGACATTCGTGCCTAATATCGCGTCGCTAGTTTCGAGGCTCGTCTTTTAATCCGCGACACGAAGAATAAACATCTGTTTCTCGTCAGCTGGCTACGGCGCCAGATGATGTCGCGACACAGTTAGTTCACCGACGACGCCGGGCATCCCGACTGTGGTCCCGGCTTCGTGGACCGTGACGAGAATTCCGATCGGCTCTGGACGCGCGTCGACCGGTAATCTTCGTGAGGCCTCCGGCGCGCTAGACCCCTTCGGACAGCATCCCGCGCAGTTCGGTCCGTCGCCGCTCCAGTTCCGCGATCTGGCGCTCGATGGATGCGAGCCGCCGGCGCTGCACGTCACTGGTTTCCGGACAGGCCGCGGCACCTTCGATCATGCGCATGCAGTCAGGAAATCCGCGAATCTCAGCCAGACTGAATCCCGCGGCGATCAGGCGCTGGATCTGCCGGACCTGGGTCACGGCAGCCCGGGAAAACAGGCGGTAGCCATTCAGCGCACGAGCTGAGGTCAGGAGCCCGTTGTCATCGTAGTGGCGGATTGATCGCAGGCTTGCACCGCTTTCCTTCGCGAGCGCGCCGATGGTCATTTCTGCCGGTGGCTTAGACATGGAAGGCGACACCGTTTTTTCGCTTGACAGTCACATCAGTGTGAGGGTTCAGACTGAGCTTGTCCAACCGACCCAGGAGTCATCATTTATGTGTCTGTCGAGGTTCTATCGCGCGTTCGGTGCGCTGCTGATCGTCTTTGCGATGCTGGCGGGATCGCCGGCGGCGCATGCGGAAAACAAGGCATACACCGTCACCGCCTCCGATGGCGTCGTCCTCGCCGTGCAGGAAACCGGCGATCCTGCCGGTCCTCCGGTCGTCCTGATCCATGGCCTCCTCGGAAGCCGGCTCAACTGGGAAAAGCAGTTGCAGGATCCTCGCCTGCGCCATTACCGGCTGATCACGTATGACCTGCGCGGGCACGGCCTGTCCGGCAAGCCCACGGATCCCGACGCCTACCGCGATGGACGGCGCTGGGCCGATGATCTGGCTGCGGTCATCGAAACGACAGGAGCACATAAGCCCGTGCTCGTAGGATGGTCGTTAGGCGGTGCGGTCATCTCGAATTATCTGGCGACCCATGGCGACGGCGACGTCGCCGGCGCGGTCTATGTCGACGGCGTGATCGAGTTGAAGCCCGACCAAATCACGGCCCACCCGGAGGTTTATCGCGACATGACCTCCACCGACCTGAAGACCCACCTGGACGGGGAACGCGCATTCCTCAGGTTGTGCTTCCACGAAGAACCGGACGCGACCACGTTCTCGCGCCTGTTGGCGAATGCGGCGCTCGCTTCCTGGGAGATGCAGCGCGCCGTGCCATCGATGACGGTCGATGCGGCCGAAGGACTGAGCAAGGCAAGGATCCCGCTGCTGCTGATCTATGGCGAACACGATGCCCTGGTCATGCCGGGGCCGAGCATCGCGAGGGCGAAAGCCATCAACCCAGGAATCAAGAGCAAGCTCTACGCCGCATCCGGCCACGCCCCGTTCCTGGAGGAACCTGAGCGCTTCAATCGCGACCTGTCAGCCTTTGTTCGTGCGGTCACATTGCCTCGCGCACAGACCCAGGGGGACAACTGATGCCGGGCCGCGGCTCTTGCATCACCAGCCCGGCAGATCAGAAAAACGAACCCCTTTACAACGACCACCCTGCCCGGTAGTCCCGCCGCAGGAACTGGTTCGCCTCCGACATGTTAGTGACGCGCATATTCTGCGCATCGTATTCGATGCGCCCACCCGCTCGCAGCGACACGACGCCCAGCAACATCACCTCCGTCAGCCGCGCGGCGTATTCAAAGGGCGACGTCGTCTGCCCCTTGCCCTTGCAGGCGTCCACCCAGTTCATTTCATGCGAGGTTTCGATGCGAGCGAACTTCCGCGGCGGCGTACCCACCGACTCCTGCAGCGAGTGCGGTAGCAGGCGCGGGTTGTCGCCATAGGTTTCGTGCACCAGCTTGCCCTTGTCACCCACGTACAGCACGCCACCATCGTGCATCTGCCCTGCCCCCAGCGCCTCGAGCCCAGGCGGCAGCAGCGCACCGTCGTACCACGTGAGCCGGACGGGCGGCTTGTCGCCGCGAGCCGGGAAGTCGTAGTACGTCATCGTCGCGGTGGGGTACGACTCGTGGTTGAAAGGAGTCGAGACCGTTTCCACCGAGGTCGGGAAGCCGAGGTCGAGCGACCAGAACGGCGAATCGATCAGGTGCGCGCCCATGTCGCCGATCGCACCCACGCCCCAGTCCGTCCAGCCGCGCCAGTTGAACGGGTGATAGAGCGGGTGGTACTCGATGACGGGGCCCGGGCCCAGGAACAGGTCCCACTCCAGGCCCTTCGGCATGGGGTAGTTGCCGGTCATGGCATTGGCGAGGCGGCTGTTCACCGCATCCATGTCCCAGCTTGCGTCGTCGGGCTTCGGTACCGCGCGCGGACGTGGCACGCCCTGAGGCCAGTAGCCGAGCGGCCGGTTGGTCCATGCGTGCACCTCGCGCACCTCGCCGATCGCGCCGGCGTCGATGTATTCGTGGATCAGGCGGGTGTCGTCGGTGGAATGGCCCTGATTGCCCATCTGCGTGACGATCTTCGGGTTTTCCCGTGCTTTGCGCGCCATTTCGCGGGCTTCGAAGATGGACCAGGTGAGCGGCTTCTGTACGTAGACGTGTTTGCCCAGGCTCATGGCCGCGCTGGCGATCACCGCGTGCAGGTGATCGGGTGTGGCGATGACCACCGCGTCGATATCCTTCTGCTGCTCGAGCATCTTGCGGTAATCGGTGTAGCGCTTGATGGAATCGAACTTGCCGGACAGCAGCTTCGTCTGCGCGATCCGGTCCTCCAGTTCCTTGCGCCTGGCAGCGGTCGGCGCCCTGGCAAGCCGGGCCTGGAGTTCGCCCACCCCGGCGAACATCTTGCGGAAGGATGTTTCCGTATAGCCCCAGTCGACGTCGCACAGGGCGACGATGTTCTCGCTGGCCAGGGCGCGCATGTTGGCGGCGCCCATCCCGCCGACACCGATGCCGGCGATATTCAGCCGGTCGCTGGGTGCGGTATGGCGAGGACCGCCGAGGACATGGCGGGGCAGGATCAGCAGCCCGGTCGCCGCCATGGCCGTGCCGGCGATGAAGCTGCGGCGTGAACTGTTGACGCTGCCCGGATGGCCCGCGCTAGTCTCGGCGGTGCGGGTGGGCTGCGCTTTCTCGATCTTTGGTTCGTCAGTCATGGAGAATGATCGCCTCTTGCAGTGCAACGATTACCGGTCCCGACGAGGACCCGTGGAGCCACGGACAACCAGATCGGCTGACAGCACGCGCTTGCGCGGAGGCACCTGGGGATCGTTGAGGATTTCGATGAGCATGGTCATGGCTTCGCGGCCCAGCGCGTTCTTCGGCTGGGACACGGTGGTCAGCGGGGGTGACGTGTAGCGGGAGAAACGTATGTCGTCGAAACCGACGACCGAGACGTCCTCCGGAATGCGCAGGCCTGCGGCGGTCAGCGCGCGCATCGCGCCGATGGCCATTTCGTCATTCGAGCAGAACACGGCGCTGAAGGACCGGCCCTGCGACAGGAACATCTCGACGGCGCGCTCCCCCGCTTCTATGGAGAAGTCGCCGATGGCGGTCAGCGCCGGATTCGCAACGATCTTCGCCCGCTTAAGAGCGAGGTGGTAGCCCTCTTCGCGGTCGACGCAGATGGGGCTGGAGCCGGGGCCGGCGATGAACGCGATATCGCGATGGCCCAGTGTCACGAGGTACTCGACGGCCGCGGCGGCCGCGCCGACGTTGTCCACGTACACGCTCGAAATAGCGCTGTCCTTGACGTACTCGCAAGCGTTGACGAGCGGCAGGCGCCCGTCCATCGGAATGGCCGGCACGCGATGGAACATGGTGATGATGCCGTCCGCCTGGCGCGCCGCGACCATGTCGGCATACGTCTGTTCCCGCACCAGGCTGCTCTGCGTCTCGCCGAGGAGGACGGAGTATCCCTTCTCGTACGCCACCTGCTCGATGCCTCGGATCACTTCCGAGAAGAACGGGTTGGCGATGTCCGGGAGCAACGCGATGATCAGGCGTGTCCGGGCCGTGCGCAGATTGCGCGCAAGAGCATTCGGTGTATAGCCGAGCCGCCTGACCACCTCGTGGATGCGCAGCCTCGTCTCTTCGCTGACCAGCTCGGGACGCTGCAGCGCGCGAGAGACAGTTGCAACGGAAACCTCCGCGATGGCCGCGATCTCCTTCACCGTACGCACGCGTGCAGGACGCGGCGCAACATCTGCGACAGCCTCCTTGTCCGGAGCGGCCCGTTTCCCTTTCCGCTTTGTTTCGTCGGCACTCACGCGCTGATCATCCTTTTGCACAGCCTTTTCGAACTGGCCAGCAAGCGCTGGCCGCAATGAAAATATGCTGCGCCGCAATGTAATGGATTACATAAAATCGTTGCAGGTCGCTTCGTACGTCTGATACATATCTTGGCATGTTCAGGGCGCGGTTCCACCACCCGACGCGGTGAATATGGGAAATCCATGCAGGTCGCACTTATTTCGCACCGCGTGGCATCGAATGTAATCGAATACATTTCGGCGGCATAAGACCGTCGGGGGGAAACATGGCAAGCAAGTCGCTATCGACAAGCGCCAGGACGAACGATCGATGAGTCTCGGCATGGGGCTCGTCGGCCCAGGCTTCATCGCAGCCCATCACCTGGACGCCGTGCGTCGGCTGGGAGATGTCGACATCGTCGGCATCGCTGGCTCCCGTCTCGAATCCACGACGAAGCGGGCGCGTGAGTTGAATGCCGGCAAGGCGTATGCGGATTACCGCGAACTGCTTGCCGACCCTGCCGTTCAGGTCGTGCACAACACCACGCCGAACCATCTGCACCGCGAGGTTTCTCTGGCGGCGTTGCGCGCCGGCAAGCACGTCATTTCCGACAAGCCACTCGCCGCGACCATGCAGGAGGCACGGGAGCTTTACGAAGCCGCGCGCGAGGCGAACCTCGCCCACGTCGTCACCTTCAACTATCGCGGCTATCCCCTCGTGCAGCAGGCGCGTGCCATGGTCGCCGATAAGGCGATCGGCAAGCCTGTCTTCGTGCATGGGTGCTACCTGCAGGACTGGCTCACCGACGAACGTGCGTATAGCTGGCGGCTGGACCCCAGGCTCGGCGGGGCCAGCTCCGCTCTGGGCGATATCGGGTCGCACTGGTGCGACCTGGCCGAACATGTGACCGGCGCGCGGATCACCGCCGTGCTGGCCGACCTGCACACGGTCGTGCCGGTACGTGAGGCGCCGAATGCTTCGGCCAAAGCCTTTTCCGGATCGGCGACGCGCTCCGGCAAGCGACGCAAGATCACCAGCGAAGACCTCGCGAGCGTGCTGCTGCGCTTCGATAACGGCGCACGCGGCTGCGTCACCGTGGGCCAGGTGCTGCCGGGTCACAAGAACGATCTGCGCCTCGAGGTGAACGGGCGCGAAGGCTCGCTGGCGTGGCGGCAGGAGCAGCCTAACGAACTCTGGCTGGGTCATCACGACAAGGCCAACCAGGTGCTCACGCGCGATCCCGCCTTGATGGAGCCCGGCGCGCGTGCGTACGCCCACTTGCCGGCGGGCCATCCCGAAGCCTGGGCGGATGCGTTCCGCAATGTGATCGCGGATGCCTACGCATGGATCCGCGCCGGCGCCACGGCCAAGGCGAAACCCCTTGCGCTGCCGACGTTCGCCGACGGCTACCGCAACAGCCTCGTCGTGGACGCCATGCTCAGAAGCCATGCCGCCGGCGGCGCGTGGCAGCCCGTTGAAGATCCACTCGCCCCCACACGACCCACGAGGAAACGCGGATGAAATGGCGCCTTAGAGTGATGATGCTTTTCGAGTTCGGAATCTGGGGTGCGTGGTACGTCACCGTCGGCACCTGGCTCGGCAAGACGTTGCATTTCACCGGCACGGAAATCGGTGCTGTCGCGGGTACTACCGCCGTCGGCGCGATCATCTCACCGCTGTTCGTCGGTCTGCTCGCCGATCGCCTGTTCGATACGCGGCGGGTGCTGACACTGTTGCATCTGCTCGGTGCCGTCCTGTTGGTGGTTGCCGCGCAGCAGACGACGTTCGCGATGGTCTACGCGCCGCTGCTTGCCTACAGCCTGTGCTACATGCCGACGCTGGCCCTCACGGCGTCGCTGGCCATGCGCCACATCGCGAGTCCGCAGGAGGAATTCGGCGCCATTCGCGTGTTCGGCAGTATCGGCTGGATCGTGGTCGGCCTGGTGGTCGGCGCATGGGGTGTGGAAGCCACGGCATCTCCCCTGCTCCTGGCTGCCGGCCTCTCGGTGGTGATGGCCGGTTACTGCTTCACCCTCCCGCCGACACCGCCGCTGGCTCGCCATACCCGTTTCGAACTGCGCCATGCCCTGCCGCTGGAATCGCTGCACCTGCTGCGCGAGCGTTCCATGTTCGTGTTCGCCCTCGCCTCGTTCCTGATCTGTATCCCCCTGCAGTTCTACTACGCCTTCACCAATCTGTTCCTCAACGAGGTCGGCGTGGTGAACGCCGCCGGCAAGATGACCGGCGGGCAGATGTCCGAGCTGTTCTTCATGTTGCTCATTCCCTGGTTCTTCCGCCGCCTCGGGGTGAAGTGGATGCTCGCCGTCGGCATGCTCGCCTGGGTGGTGCGCTACGGCATGTTCGCCTTCGGCGGCAGCGGCGAGCTGATGTGGATGCTCTGGTTGGGCATCGTCCTGCACGGCGTCTGCTTCGATTTCTTCTTCGTCGTCGGCCAGATCTACATCGACCGCGAGGCACCGCCAGCGTTGCGCGCGGCCACACAGGGCCTGATCACCTTCCTCACGTACGGCCTGGGCATGTTCGTGGGCTCGTGGCTTTCGGGCATCGTGGTCCAGACCTATACCCGCGCCGATGGCAGCCATGACTGGCATGGCATCTGGATCATCGCCGGCGCCTTCGCCGCCGCCGTCTTCGCCCTGTTCGTCCTGCTGTTCAAGGATCGCAAGGCGGCCATCGCCAGTGGCGTCGTCGGCGCCCACTCACCCGGAACCCGTCCCACATGATGAATCGCAGGCAATTCCTCGCGCGCTCCGCGGTGTTCGGCACCGCGCTGGGCCTCGGCCTCGCTGCGCCAGGCAAACTCCTTGCCGCCGCATCGACGGGCAAGGGCCTCGGCATCCAGCTGTACATGGTGCTCGACGCCTATCAGGCCGATCCCGCCGGCACGCTCAGAACGCTCAAGGCGATCGGGTATACGGAGATCGAAGCCATCGTGACCAGCACGGCCGAGAGCCTGCGCGACCAGTTGAAGGTCGCCGATCTGGGCTGCCCCAGCCTGCACTTCGACAGCCTCGGCTTCGAGCCGGGCATAAAGGCCGCGCATACGCTCGGCGCGCAGTACATCGTCAGCAGCTCGCTGCCGTCGATCCTGCAAAAAGAAAGCGGGAAGCCGGGCGAGCCGACCTACACCCTGGATGACGCCAGGCGCATCGCCGCACGTGCGAATACGCTGGGCAAGAGAGCCCACGAAGCCGGACTGCGCTACGCGTATCACAACCACCACGCGGAGTTCACCGACGTGGGCGACGGGAAGACGTTTTACGACATCCTGCTTGCGGAGACCGACCCGACGTTCGTGCACTTCGAGCTGGACTGCGGCTGGGCGCATGCGGGTGGCAAGGATCCGGCCGGGTATTTCAGGGCCAACCCAGGCCGCATCGCACTGATGCACGCCAAGGATTTCCTCCCCGGCCATGCAGGTGATTACCCGGGCGCCGAGCTTGGACGCGGCACGCTGGATTACAAACCCATCATGGCGGCGGCCGAGGCCAACGGACTGAAGCACTGCTTCGTCGAGCAGGAAGGCCCATACACCCGCATGAGTTCGCTTGACGCCGCACGCGTCGATTTCAACTACCTGCATCCGCTGCGCTGAAGGCTTGAGCATGGAAAAGAACACATACGACGCGATCGTTGTCGGCACCGGTGTCAGCGGTGGCTGGGCGGCGAAGGAACTCACCGAGAAAGGGCTGAAGACGCTCGTGCTCGACCGCGGCCCGATGGTGAAGCACCTGGATTACCCCACCGCCATGAAGGCGCCGTGGGAATTGCCATACGGTGACGAGCCGACGCAGGAGGACCTCGCCCGCTGGCCCAAGCACACGCGCCCGTCGTTTTACGGCATCACCCAGTCGACCAAGCACTGGTTTGCCGACGACATCGACAACCCGTACGAAGAAACCAAGCCGTTCGACTGGTTCCGCGGCTACCACGTCGGCGGGCGCTCGCTGATGTGGGGCCGGCAGAGCTACCGTCTCAGCCCGATGGACTTCGAGGCCAACGGCAAGGAAGGCGTGGGCGTGGACTGGCCCATCCGATACGACGATATCGCCCCGTGGTACGACCACGTCGAGCATTTCATCGGCGTCAGTGGCAACAACGATCATCTGGCGCAGTTGCCGGACGGCAATTACCTGCCGCCCATGGACCTCAACTGCGTCGAGAAGGATTTTCAGGCCAAGCTGGACAGCAAGTTCAGGCGCAAGCTGATCATCGGGCGTACCGCGAACCTGTCCGCCCCGCTCAAGCATGACCAGAGCCCGCAGCGTGGCACCTGCCAGTACCGCAACATGTGCATGCGCGGTTGTCCCTTCGGCGGTTACTTCAGCAGCAACTCGTCCACCCTGCCCTCCGCCGAGCGCACGGGCAACATGACGATGGTGACCGACGCCATCGTGTACGAGCTGATCTACGACAACGACAAGGGCAAGGCCACCGGCGTGCGCGTGCTCGATGCCAACACCGGGCACCAGACCGAATACTTCGCCAAAGTGATCTTCATGTGCGCCTCCACGTTCGGCACCGCACACATCCTGATGAACTCCACCTCCACCCGCTTCCCGAACGGGTTCGGCAACGACAGCGGCGAGCTCGGCCACAACATCATGGATCACCTTTTCGGGACCGGTGCGCGCGCCATGGTGGAGGGTCATGAAGACCGCTACTACGCCGGCCGCCGGCCCACGGGCTTCTACATCCCGCGCTACCGCAACATCGGCAGCGACCGGCAGAAGTACCTGCGCGGGTTCGGCTTCCAGGGGGGCGCGGGCCGGCAGGACTGGACCCGCCTCGTCGACCAGGCCGCGCTGGGGGAAGACCTGAAGCGCGCCGCCCAGGAGCCCGGCCCGTGGTACGTGTCGATGATGGGCTTCGGCGAGATGCTGCCCTCGCACAAGAACTTCGTGACGCTGGATCGCAGCCACAAGGACAAGTACGGCATGCCGGTCCTCAACTTCGACGCGGCCCACCAGGAAAACGAGATCGCGATGGGCAAGGCGATCATCGACGACGCGGTGGAGATGCTCACCGGTGCGGGTTACCGCGACGTGAGCCACTTCACGATGAAGGCGAACGTCGGCGCCGGCATCCATGAAATGGGTACCGCACGCATGGGCCGCGATCCGAAGACCTCGGTGCTCAACGGATGGAACCAGATGCACGCCTGCAAGAACGTCTACGTGACCGATGGCTCGGCCATGACCTCATCCGGCTGCCAGAACCCGTCCCTCACTTACATGGCGCTGACCGCACGCGCGGCCAACCACGCCGTGGAAGAACTCAAGCGCGGCAATCTCTGAGGACCGCCCATGAATCGTCGCGAATGGTTGAAAAGCATGTCCGCGCTGGCCATCGGCGCCATCGCGGGACCGTCCCTCCTGGCGGTGTTCGACGCGCACGCCGCGTCGCAAGCACCGGCCGCCAGGCCCGAATTCTTCGACCCGGCGCAGTACAGCCTCGTTGGCGCAGTGTCGGACATCATCATCCCGCGCACCGATACGCCGGGCGCGGTCGACGCGGGCGTCCCTTTATTCATGGACCAGCTGTTCAAGGCGGTCTATGCAAAAGATGACCAAGCGCGCTACCTCGACGCCGCGGCCGCCTTCGACAAGGCCGGTGGCAAGCCCTTTCTCCAGCTGAGCGACGCGCAACGCAAAGCGCTGGTAAAGAAGCTTCACGCCGAGGCGCTCGCCGCACCGAAGGGTGGCAAGCTGCCCCCGGCCAGCGACTTCGTGCTCATGACCAAGAAGCTCACGATGCTGGGCTTCTTTCTCTCCCAGCCCGGTTGCACGCAAGTGCTTCAGTACGACCCGGTACCCGCCCGCTGGCAGCCCGATATCCCGCTATCCCAGGCCGGCAACGGACATGCCTGGGCGGTCGAAGCCTCACTGAAGATCTGATATGAAGACACTCAAGGGTCCCGGCATCTTCCTCGCCCAGTTCGCATCGGACGAGGCGCCCTTCAACTCGCTGCCCGAGATCGCGCGCTGGGCCTCGTCGCTTGGCTTTGTCGGCGTGCAGATCCCTTCCAACGATCGACGCCTGTTCGATCTCCAGCAGGCCGCCGCCAGCACGGCTTACTGCGACGACATCATCGGTATGCTGGCCGGGCACGGCCTTCAGGTCACGGAACTTTCCACTCACCTGCAAGGGCAGCTGGTGGCGTCGCACCCTGCCTACGATCGCCTGTTCGACGGCTTCGCTCCCGCGGAGCTGCGTGGCAAGCCGCAAGAACGCCAGGCATGGGCCGTGCAGCAACTCAAGCTCGCGGCAACCGCCAGCAGGAACCTCGGCCTCAAGGCGCACGCGACGTTCTCCGGTGCCCTGGCCTGGCAGCTGTTCTATCCGTGGCCCCAACGCCCTGCCGGGCTTGTCGACGAAGCCTTTGCGGAGCTGGCCCGGCGCTGGAAGCCGATCCTGGATGCCTTCGACGAGGCGGGCGTCGATGTCTGTTACGAACTGCACCCGGGTGAAGACCTGCACGACGGCGCCACCTTCGAGCGCTTCCTCCACGCCGTGGACCACCATCCGCGGGCGAACATCCTGTTCGACCCGAGCCACATGGTGTTGCAGCAGATGGACTACCTGCGGTTCATCGACCACTACCACGAGCGTATCCGCGCGTTTCACGTGAAGGACGCCGAGTTCCGGCCTGACGGACGCTCAGGCGTCTACGGTGGCTACCAGAACTGGATCGACCGGCCGGGACGTTTCCGTTCCCTGGGCGATGGCCAGATCGATTTCGGTGCGATCTTCAGCAAGCTCGCGCAATACGACTACCCCGGCTGGGCGGTGCTCGAATGGGAATGCTGCATCAAGGACGCGCAGCAGGGCGCGCAGGAAGGTGCTCCCTTCATCCGCGACCACATCATCAAGGTCACCGAACGCGCCTTCGACGATTTCGCTTCGTCGGGTAGCGAGCGTTCGTTCAATCGCCAGATACTGGGGCTCGAATGAGCATGCGTGACGACACCACCGATATCGGGCGCCGTAACGCGCTGGGCCGTATCGCCACGGCCGCGGCGATGGCGGGCGCAGCGCCCCTGCTCACCTCCGCCGCGACAAGCGGCCCCAGGGTGGGAGCCCCGGCTATCGGCGGTGGCCGGCTCAGGCAATCGCTGAGCCGCTGGACCTCCAGGGCCCCGCTTCCCGAGCTGTGCACGCGGCTGAAGGCCCTCGGTTTCGCAGGCGTCGATCTGCTCTACGCCGATGAGTGGTCGGTGGTGACGGATCACGGCCTGGCCGTATCGATGGGTTATCCCGCCAGGCGGGACAACTTCATCGAGATGGGCTTCAACGATCCGGCGAACCATGCCGTTCTGATCCGGGAGATCGAGACCACGATCCCGCTTGCCAAACGCGCCGGCGTCACCAACATCATCACCATGTTCGGCAACCGCAAGGACGGTATCGACGACCAGCGGGCCATCGACAACTGCATTGCCGGACTGGGAAAGATCGCGCCGTACGCCGCGGAAAACGGCATCACGCTGTGCCTCGAGCTGCTGAACAGCAAGGTCGACCATCATGGCTATCAGGGCGACCGCACCGCGTTCGGCGTGGCCGTGACCAAGGGCCTCGGTTCTCCCAGCGTGAAGCTGCTTTACGACATCTACCACATGCAGATCATGGAGGGTGACGTGATTCGCACCATCCGCGACAACATCCAGTGGATCGGTCACTTCCATACGGGCGGTGTACCTGGCCGCCACGACATCGACGGCACGCAGGAGCTCAACTACCACGCCGTCGCCCGGGCCATCGCCGATCTGAACTACCAGGGCTTCATCGCTCACGAATTTTCGCCATCGCGCCCGAATCCCTTCGATTCGTTCGCCGAGGCTTACAGGATCTGCACCGTATGACATCTTCCAGAGGAATGCCCATGAAGCGCATCGGCGCCGCCACGTTCACCCTCTTTACTGTCGCGAGCCTGGGCTCGTCCTGCGCCCTGGCACAAGACGATCCGAAGGCCACGGAACGATGGGAGCCGGTACCGAAGGTGGTGACTCCAGGTGCAAAGGAGAACGCGCCGCCGTCCGATGCGGTCGTGCTCTTCGACGGCCACGACCTCCGTGGTTGGGAGGCATCGAAAGACCAGTCGCCGGCGGCCTGGAAGGTGCACGACGGCATCGTCACCGTCGACAAGACCACGGGCAATATCCAGACCCGGCAGCGCTTCCACAGCTATCAGCTGCACCTGGAATGGCAGATTCCCAGGGACATCACCGGCGAGGGCCAGGGCCGCGGCAACAGCGGCGTGTTCCTTGCCTCCACCGGCCCCGGCGACGAGGGTTACGAAGTCCAGATCATGGATTCGTTCGAAAACGCGACCTATGTCAACGGACAGGCCGCGAGCATCTACAAACAGGCGGCCCCGTTGGTCAACGCCGCGCGCCATCCTGGCGACTGGCAGACCTACGACATCGTATGGACCGCGCCGGTGTTCGCCGCGGACGGCTCGGTGAAGTCGCCGGCGTACCTCACGCTGTTTCACAACGGCGTGCTGGTGCAAAACCACACCGAACTGACCGGCGAGACCTTCTACATCGGCAAGCCGAAGTACAAGCCGTACACGACGGCGGCGATCAAGCTGCAGGCCCATGGCGACCATTCGCAACCGATCAGCTTCCGCAATATCTGGGTGCGTCCGCTGGACTAAAGGCGCCCCCGCTCCGGACGTCACATCCCTGTAGCCGGTGAGCCACCGGACAACGGTAAGGTCGAATCAGTCGGAATAGTTGACGACACGCCCCGCGCACGCTTCGATCACGTCGCACCAGACACTGTCCGCGCTTCTTCATCGGTATGCGTGAGCGTACCGGTTTCATCGGGCGTTTCTTGCCGGTCAGCGGCTACAGGGTTTTTCTATGAACACCATTCACACCGAATCGGGTTACTCCTTGCCAGGCAGCGATGCCTATTCTCCATTGCTCCGGCGCATTTCCTGGGGATCCATCTTCGCCGGCGTCATCATCGCTGTCGTCATCCAGCTCGTGCTGAGCCTCATCGGCGCTGGCGTTGGCCTTAGTGTTGCCGATCCGGTGCATCACGATTCGCCGGATGCGTCCGCCTATGGCTTTGGCGCGGCAGCATGGTGGGGCATCAGCAGCGTGCTTGCTCTCATGGCCGGCGGCTGGGTGGCAGGGCATCTTGCGGCCGCGCCTGGCCGCACGGATGCGATGCTGCACGGGCTGGTGACCTGGGGGCTGGCCAGCCTGATCGGCGCTTACCTGGTGGCCTCGACGTTCGCATCCGTCGTAAAGGGCGGCGCCACGGCGGTCGGTGCGACCGCGGCGGCAGCGGGAAGCGGCCTCGCGGCAGCGGCGGGTCCGGCGGCGGACGAAGCGAAGAAACAGCTGGCGGCGAACGGCATCACCATGGATTCGCTGAAGGCTCAGGCTCAGGAGCTGATGGCCCAGACCGGCAAGCCGGCGTTGCAGCCGGAGGCCGTCAAACAGCAGACCGAGGGCGCGCTCAATCAGCTGAATAACGCAAGCCAGAATGGCACGGGGGAAGATGTGCAGGCGGTAGCGCAGCGCATCATTACGTCGGGAAGCGACACGGTTCAGCAGGCCGACCGTCAGGCCCTGGTGAATGTGGTCATGGCACGGACCGGTGCCAGCCAGCAGGACGCCGAGCAGCGAGTCGACGCGTGGGTTACGCAGTATCAGCAGACCAAGGCCAAGATCGCGCAGGCGACCGCTGAAGCCGAAGCGAAAGCCCGCGAAGCTGCGGATACCGCCGCGAAGGCCGCCGCCAAAGCCGCTCTGGGTGGCGCCGTCGCCTTGATCCTGGGTGCCATGGCTGCTGCGCTCGGTGGCGCCCTCGCCGGCCGACGCTATGTGGTCGTTCACGACGCGGCCGGTACGGCTGGCGTTTACGGCCGCTAAAGCTACCGTTGCCTGAGTGACGTTTGCTATCGGAACCCTCCCTGGCTTCGGCCCGGGAGGATTCTCGACATCGACGCGGTGAGGTCCTCGCGTCCCCGCTAAAGCCTGAGATTAAGTTCCTAAATAGCGATCCAACGCATCGTCCAGGCTTGGCATCGAAAATCCGCGTTGACTGCCCAGGGCGCTGTATCGCGGCAGGACGGCGGCGATGCCGCTCCGCCGGGCAGCGCGGTCACGCAGTCTCTTGCTGTCGACGCCCGCCCGCGCGGCGGCCCGCACGGCGAGTTGCGACCACGTGACGGCGTCTCCGTTGGTAATGTGCCAGATGCCCGCTTCCCGGTCGATCAACAGATCCAGACACGTGTCGACCAGGTCCGGAACGTAGGTGGGCGAGATCGTGACGTCGTGGGCCGCCTGAAAGGATTGGCCTGCCCGTAGAGCGCGTAGTGCGGACGCGACGAAGCTGTTCTCGTGGGATGGGCCGAAGAGTGCGCTGGTTCTCACCACGAGCGCACCGGGGTATCGGTCGAGCACGAGAGTCTCTGAGCGCGCTTTGCTTAACCCGTACACATTCAACGGCGATACGGCGTCGCTTTCCAGATAGGGAGAACGGCGCTCTCCATCGAAGACGAGATGGCTCGAGAACGTCAGCAGTTCGATACCCTCTCTTGCACAGGCGCGCGCCAGGATCTCCGGCCCTAACGCGTTTTCCCGGAAACATCGCGTCGGATCGCGCTCGGCCTCGTCGACACGCGCATACCCAGCCGCGTTTATGACGGCCCATGGGCGGAAACGGACCAGAGCAGCGTGTACGGAATCCGCATCCGCGATGTCGAGCTCGCTCCGGTTCAACAGGCGATGGTGAAGGTCTCGTTCGGCACAGGCGCGTGCAAACGTCCGGCCTAACATGCCGTTGGCACCGATGATCACGATCGATGGGCGCTCATTGTCGGCGCGTAAGCACGGCAAAGAGCTCACACGCATGGGAGGCAGCCCGATAGCGGGTGACGCCGCTGCTTCGCCGCCGAATCGTTGCGGCCTTTGCCACCAGCCAGTGCCGGAAAGTGCGGGATGCGTCGCCGTCTCGCGAGAGGCCAGAGCGCGCATCAGGCCGGTGAGCGCTGTCCCTCGTGGCTGCCCGCTGCGTACATCGAAAGCCCCTGTTTCGTAATACCCCTGGCGCTCGGTAAGCAGACAGTTCCAGTCGTATGAACCCAGCAGACTCCACGCGGTAACCGCCTGTATATCGGCGCCCGCGCGCCTGGCTTCGTCCGCTCCGGTCCATAGCCCCGCGAGCCAGCGCATCTGACCTTCCCGCCGGGCGTCGATATGCGCTTCCGTGACTGCGACAGGTAAGCCATAGCGCCGCCACGCCTCCATCAGAAGCGGTGCGATGTCACCCACCGGCCCGGCGACCGCCCGCGCGGCCTCGACATCCGCGTAGCGTTCACGACCGTTGCCACCGTGGCAGGAAGCGGGATATTTCTCCAGATTTCCATCCAGAAAGCGATCGCTCGTGACGTAGTGGTTGACGCCGATGACGTCCGGCGGACGCGGATGCTCAGCGAACCAGGCGATGTCCGCCTCACTCGCCTGGCAGGCGTTCCGCAACCACGGCCACAGCGGGTGATCCTGCCCCACCCTTCCGCAAACCAGGTCCCAGCCCAGCCAGCGGAGCCGATTGTTGAAGTCCGCCTGATACTGCAGCGCAGGCGTGGCATACGTCGTCCCTAAGTCATCGGTTTGTATGAGGCGCGCGGCAGGGTTGACGCGCTCGATCGCACGCATGGCGAGCACGATGCCGCGACACTGATTGAACAAGGCCTTCCGGAACGTCACCACGTCGCGCCCGTGCGGATACCAGAGCCCGTAAAGTCCGCTGAAGCGGGCCGTGGTCAACGGCTCGTTGACCGGCGTGTAGTCTTCGATCCAGGGATAGCGCCGTGCGACCATGCTTGCGTAGCGCGCAAGCTTCTCCGGAAACTGCGGATCGACGAGGCTGGTGTCGCGAGGGCCGCTGCCGTGATGCACCAGCCCGACGATCGGCCGCATCGGCAACTGGCGAAGTGCTGCGAGATGCGCGTCGGACCACGCCCAGTCCGCCCCGCTCCCGCCGTCAGTCATCACACGCTCCCAAAGGACGGGATAACGCAGCGCACGAATACCCAACTCGGCAAAGCGATGCAGATCCCCTTCTCCACCGACATAGGGGCGCTGGTCTAGCTGACTGAAATAACGGTCACCGACACGGTTGACGGTACACTCGATGCCGCCCCACAGTTCTAGCCCGCCGACCTCTGCCCGTGCGTCCATAGCGCCCCCACTCAGGGCCTAAGGATCACAGGAGCGTCAGCTCCCGGGACCGGCTGCGCGCCCGGTGAGTCCGGAGCCACCCGTCGCCCCAGCTTCTGCAGCACGTATTCCGCTGCCTTCATCGCGGCACCCACGCACTGATCCATGTTGTAGTAGCGGTATTGGGCCAGACGCCCCACGAAAGTCACGTCGCGTTCTTTCAGGGCCAGGGCTTCGTAGCGCTTGAACAGCGCCTCGTTCTCGGGGCGCGGTACGGGATAGTAAGGCTCCCCCTCCGCCTGCGGAAACTCCCGGACGATCGACGTCCCGGAGTGGACCTGCCCGGTGACATGCTTGAATTCGGTAATCCGGGTGTAGTCGAAATCGGTCGGATAGTTGATCGTGCCCACGCTCTGGTACTGCGCGGTATCCTGCAGATGCTCGTGTTCGAAGCGGATCGATCGATAGGGCAAGGCGCCATAGCATTGCGCGTAATACGCGTCGACGGGGCCAGTGAAAACGATGTGCGATGCCTTTATGCGTTGGCGCATCCTGAAAAAATCCACACCCAGCTCAAGACGGATGCCTGGCTGATCCAGAAGCCTGGAAAAGAGCGCTGTGTATCCCTCAAGGGGCATGGCCTGGAAGGTGTCCGTGAAGTACCGATCATCTCGATTGACACGGGTGGGCACGCGCGCGGCGACCGAGGCGGCTAGCTCGGACGGATCCAGGCCCCATTGCTTGCGCGTGTAACCGCGAAAGAATCGCTCGTAGAGGTCGCGACCCACCGCGTTGAGCACCACGTCTTCGCTGGTGCGAATCGGATGGCGAGGCTCGCGTACCCCGTCAAAAAACGCCTGAATCGTCCGCTCGTCCAGATCGAGACCGTAGAGGCGATTGACGGTATCGATGTTGATCGGTATTGGCAGCAGCAACTCCCCCGCCCTGGCCAGCACGCGGTGTTCGTAGGGACGCCATGAGGTGAACTGAGACAGGTAATCGAAGATTCGCTGGCTGTTGGTGTGAAAGATGTGCGGCCCATAAGGATGTATCAGCACGCCATGAGCATCGTGCCGGTCATGTGCATTGCCGCCGATGTGGTCGCGCCGGTCGACCACAAGCACGTTCAGACCCCGACCGGCGAGTTGCTCGGCCACTACCGCGCCGGAAAAGCCCGCACCCACCACGAGCACATCGGTCTTCATGTTGCGTCGGTCACCTCGATCGCGAGGCGCCCCGTCGCGTACGCCGGAACTTGCAGCGCCGATTGAACATCGGCGCGCATCGCCGCGACCGTCGCGGACCATGACGCCTCACCTGCACGGTTCAAGCCCTCGTCCAGCAAGGCGCTGTCCGGAGTCTCCCACGCGCGATGGACAGCTCCCAGGAAGTGCTCGTGCGACCGGGCCACGTCCACCACCGGCGTAAAGTTGCGCACCACATCTGCCACCGCGGTCGACACGATCGGCTTGCCCGCCGCCATATACTCCAGCGTCTTGGTCGGATTGATGTAGCGCGTCGCATCGTTCAGGGCGAACGGCATGAGGCAGACGTCGAAGCCCTTTACCAGGTTCGGCAGTACATCGTACGACTGCTGGCCCAGCCAGTGGATGTTGGGCAGATCGGGCAGCTGCTCGGGGTCGACCTTGACCACGGGGCCCGCCATGACGATCGACGCTTCCGGGTACGCCTTAGCAAGGCGTTCGATCAGTAGATAATCGAGCCGTTCATCGATCACGCCGAAGTAGCCGAGTACCGGATGCGGCAGCGCCGCCACGGAGGCCGGTACCGTCGTGTGATCGAGCCGGGCGCGTCCGAAATGCGCCACATCGACGCCGCAGCCGTAGAAATGCACGTTGTCATGGTGACGACTTTTGGACTCGAACAGTTGATGCCCACCGGTGAAGACCACATCCGCACGCGATAACAGAAAACGTTCGCGCTCGACGATATCGCGTGGCGCGAAACGAAAGTTAGCCAGTTCGTCCATACAATCGTAAACGGCGCCCCGTGCGCCGAACTGCCCTAGCAGGCTGGGCGCGGTCATGGGCGAATAGAACCATTGCACGGGATCCTGAAACTGGTTCCGCAACAATGGATGAGTCCGAAGGGCGGCTTGCATCAAAACCAGCACGGCCGCGCACTGATCGTCGACGCTCACCATGGTGGGAGGGAGCACGGGTACGATCCTCACGACATTTCGCTGCGGTTCGGTAATTTGCAGACGCGGGCCCGCGCTGTCGCCAGCGAGTGCCGCCACAGGCTCTTCGATGTATGCGATCCGATGATGGTCGGCCAGCCGGGAGAAAATCTGCTGCGGTCGCTGCCAGACGAAATCCCAGCGCAGGTGACAATGGACGATGATGGGGAAATGCTCTTGCCAGGCCGACTCGTCTTGCGCCTCCGGGCCTGCGGAGTAAACGTCCTCAAGGGACTCGGCGAGAAAGGCGTTCTTATCCATGTCAGTGATTCCTCTTCGGGTCACTACTATGGCCGTGCTGCCGGGGACGGTGGCGTGAGGGGCTGATCGAAACTATTTCACTTCACACGGTTTCCTTCGTGCCGGGGCCTGCGCACCGTTCGCGTCGCCGCCTTCGTGAGCCGCCCGTCACTTCCACGCCTCACGACATGCACGACGTATGGGCGACAACGAAATCCGAACCACGTCGAGGGAAATACGCTGCGTTATCTCAGCGCGCACTTTGCAAGCCACCAGTCCGCGATGTCTTGGCTGCCATGCAAATGTTCATGGGTCGAGGATTTTCGGATCACGATTTAGCCCGGGACGGAGCGTCATGACGACGTCACTCGGGCCCGCTCGCGCAGGACGCACCGGAGCCCACTAAGCCGGTGGCACGCGGCGAACTGCCGCGTGCGTGCCGCAATGGGCCAACCGAAGAAACCGCGTTCGCTATCAGCGAACGCCTTCATCGCGCTTGGAAGCCTCGTCCATCTTTTCCTCGCCTTCCTTGATCTTCCTGTCGCGCTTGTCTTGCTCCGGTTTGTCCTGATTGGCTACATAATTGAGATTGCGATCGCCGGACTGCGGTTTGTGGTTCTGATCAGCCATGGGTCTCTCCTGCCTCAACCGTGGGTTTCGTCGTCGTGCGTCTGCTGCGGAGATTCTTTGTCTTTCGGTTTCTTCTCGACACGGTCCGCCGCCGATTCGTCGAACTCTCTTGGCGTGGGCGACTTACTGCTTTTGTCACTTTCTGACATGACTAATTCTCCGGGTGATGAGGCACCACAGTGCTCTCAATGCCGTCATGCTCGCAGTAAGGTGGCGTGAAGGGAGCTCAGGAACTATGGTCGCTATTGATCAGCCAGAGACCGCCCACCTTGTGCATCAGCAGCGTCGAGAGCCCAGACGCCTCGGTGCCCGTGTCGGGTTTGAGATGGTAGCGGACGACCGCAAAGGCATACTGGGACCCGAGTTCCTTGACGTCAATCACGTCCAGCTTCAGCTTGCCCAGACCGGCGCCAGGCTTCTTATAGGTCGATGCGTACATGGCCTCGATCGCGTCGTAACCGACGACAGTGCCACTCGCGCTGACGAAGCGGGTGCCCGGTGAGCGCTCGTAGCACCCCATAAAGGTCTTCAGATCGCCCGCCGACCAGGCGGCTGCGCTGGTGTCGAGCGTCTGCTCGATGGCTTTGGCGGCGGGAACCGCCGGTGTCTCGGCCGATACGCCGGCGACCATCGCCACGGCGCTCGCGGCGCAGAAAAGAACGGACATGGTTTTCATGGCACCCCCCTTTTGATTCCGCATGATAGGCATGCTGAGACAATTTGTCCCGAATGTATGGAGATTGTTCGTAGGTAGCATGCGTTGGAGGACGGCATCATCGGCGTTTTGAGGGCGATTTCCTCACGACAGACAGTGGCAAGTCACAGCTCGGAACGAAGAAAGCATGGATTGGGTCCCTATCGCCTTTATCATCTTCAAGGTCGTCGTTTTCGGCACAGGCATGTTCCTGGCCATCAAGTGGCATTACGAGCAAGGGAAAAAGGACCGCCCGATCGAGCGGCGCGCGGTACTACGCGTGGCCGGCAAAGTGGCGTTAGCCGTCGGGGTCTTCGTGATACTGCTCGTGGGACTGCTCTACGCCACCTTCGCCGTGAGCCGGAGACTCGGTCTGGCGATGTGAGCCAGTACCGGGCAGGTAATGACCGCAGCGACATTTTGACCAATACCGCCGTCGCGAAACAGGCATACGCTTACCCTATCTTTCGCTGGAGCTTGACGCGTGTCGATACCTACCGACCAGGCACTCCTTCTCGCGCGATGGCAATTCGCCTTCACCGTCTCCTTCCACATCATCTTCCCCGCCATCAGCATCGGCCTCGCCAGTTACCTGGCGGTGCTCGAAGGTCTGTGGTTGAGGACGAAGAATACGGTCTACCGTGACCTGTTCTTTTTCTGGTCGAAAGTATTCGCCGTCGGCTTTGCGATGGGTGTCGTCTCCGGCGTGGTGATGAGTTACGAATTCGGTACGAACTGGTCCGGGTTCTCCTCCATAGCCGGCTCGGTGACGGGCCCCCTGCTGACCTACGAGGTGCTCACCGCGTTCTTCCTCGAGGCGGGGTTCCTGGGGATCATGCTGTTCGGCTGGCATAAGGTAGGGCCACGAGCTCACTTCTTCGCCACGCTGATGGTGGCCACAGGCACGTTGATCTCGACGTTCTGGATCCTGGCCTCCAACAGCTGGATGCACACCCCACAGGGATACGCCTGGCAGGACGGCCGGATCGTTCCGGTCGACTGGCTCAAGATCGTTTTCAATCCGTCGTTCCCTTACCGCCTGATGCACATGGCGCTCGCGGCATTCATCGTGGCCGCGACGCTGGTCGCCGCCTGCTCTGCGTGGCACCTGCTCCGTGGGCGGAAGGATGCCGCCATCCGCAAGGCCTTCTCCATGGCGTTGTGGCTCCTGCTGGTCGTGGTTCCCATCCAGATCGTCGTCGGCGATGCGCACGGCATCAACACGCGCGAGTATCAGCCCGCCAAAATCGCCGCGATTGAGGGTCTCTGGGAGACGGAGACGGGCGGCACGTCGTTGAATCTTGTCGGCTGGCCCGACATGGACAAGGAAGAGACGCGTTTCGCGGTCAAAGTCCCGCACCTGGGCAGTGTGATCCTGACTCATTCGTGGGACGGTGAGATTCGGGGGCTGAAGAGCTTCCCCAAAGAGGACCGGCCCAACTCCACCATCGTGTTCTGGTCCTTCCGGGTGATGGTCGGCATGGGGATGCTTCTCCTGCTCATGGCGCTCGCAGGCCTCGTTTTACGCCGCGGTGGACGTCTTTACGAACAGCGGGCGTTTCAGCGCTTCGTCCTGCTCATGGCGCCGTCCGGGCTGATCGCCTTGCTGGCCGGGTGGATCACTACCGAATCCGGACGGCAGCCCTGGGTCGTCTACGGCGTGTTGCGCACCCGCGACGCGGTTTCGGCGATCTCCGCTCAGCAGGTCGGCACCTCACTGATGATCCTGGTCCTGGTGTACTTCGCGGTGTTCGGCACGGGTATCTATTACATGCTGAAGCTCATGCGCAATGGTCCGGACCTGCCACGTGACGCCGCGGAAGAAGATGCTTCCGACACCGGCAAGGGGCAGCCGCGTTTCGACCACCGGCCGCTTTCGCGACCGACCGACCCTATCGACGAGTGAGGTTGCCATGTCCTTCGATCTACCGATGGTCTGGGCGGCCATTATCGCCTTCGGTGTTTTCCTGTACGTGCTGCTCGATGGCTTCGACCTCGGCATCGGGCTGCTGTTTCCCTTCTTCGATCGCGAGCACGACCGCCAGGTGATGTTGAACACCGTCGCCCCGGTATGGGACGGCAACGAAACCTGGATGGTCCTTGGCGGTGCCAGCCTGTATGCGGCCTTCCCTGTCGCCTATTCCGTCCTGCTACCGGCGACCTACCTGCCGATCATCGGCATGGTCTGCGGGCTGATTTTTCGTGGCGTCGCCTTCGAGATCCGCGCCAAAGCGAGACGTTCGCAGCGCCTCTGGGATCTCGCCTTCATGCTCGGCTCGGCCACGGCGATCTTCTGTCAGGGCCTCGTTCTCGGGACGCTGCTTCAGGGCATCCCCGTCGTGAACCGACAGTTCGCCGGCGGTCCGTTCGACTGGCTCTCACCGTTCGGACTTCTCGCCGGGCTGGGTCTGCTCGTCACCTACGCGACTCTCGCATGCGGCTGGCTGATCATGAAGACCGACGGCGACCTCCAGCGGCGCATCTACGTCGCGATGAAGCCCCTCGTATGGGCCCTGCTCGCGATCATCGCCGTGGTAAGCGCATGGACCGTCCTCGGGCAGGATGCCGTGGCCCGGCGCTGGTTCGCCATGCCCGACCTGTTTTTCTTCCTGCCTGTTCCGGTTCTGGTACTGGCTTGCGTCTTTGGCATCCAGCGCGCCATCCTGCAGAAGCGTGATCGACAACCGTTCGTGCTCACGGCGGCGATTCTCTTCCTTGGCTACACCGGGCTGATCATCAGCATCTTCCCAAACATCATTCCGCCTTCGCTGGACATCTGGGCCGCGTCGTCACCCCCCTCGAGCCAGAAGTTCACGCTGGTCGGCGCGGCCATCATCGTGCCGATCATCATCGTGTACTCGGCCATGTCGTATTGGGTTTTCCGCGGCAAGGTGCGCCACGACGACCCCGGATATCACTGATGGGCGCGCGCAGGCAAGGGTGGCTGGGGCGTGCGGGCTGGTTTGTCGCGCTTTACGTGGGAGGTGTCGTGGCCGTGGGCCTGATCGCCCTGGCGTTCAGGCTGCTGGTGCCGCATTGACGCCGAGCCGCTGGCATGGGATCGGTCGCTTTGCTTATCCCTGACCTCGTCATACACGGCTACGCTCCGCGATGCGGTCACGGTGACCGGCATGTGGGGCCGGGCTGGGTGGTCGATGCTCAGCGCAAAGCTGCTCGACCAGTGCGCGATGATCCGGCAAGTCATCCAGCGCCCTCACCGCCGCCTGCTGAATCATCCCGAATTCCCGCCGCGCGGCCTCCACATCCGGATAGGCACTGCGCATCGGCTTCAGATCGGTTCTGAACTCCATTCCGTACAAGATGTACTGCCAGCTGGAGGTCATGAACATCTCCAGGTCGCTGACAAAATCCAGCCGATGCGGCGGCCTCGTCTTCCACTTCTCCAGCTTCTCCCGCAGCGTCTGCGGGATACTCGAAGGGTCGGCATTCTCAAGCCAGAAGGCCGAGTCGCGCCGCTGGCTCAGGCAGTAATGCATCTTGATGAAGTCGATGATCCGGTCATATCGCGCCACCATCATCTCGTTGTAGTGCCGTGCCGCGCTCTCCATGTCGTCGGTGTCGCCGGGCAACAAATGCGTGAGCAAATACGTCGCCAGCTCGATCAGGGCAATGCCGGTCGACTCCAGCGGCTCGACGAAGCCCCCGGCCAGGCCCACCGCGACGCAGTTCTTCCGCCAGTGCTCAGGCCGATACCCCGTCTCGAACTTGATCTGCATGGCCCTTCCGCCCTTCCCTGCTTCACCCAGGTACTTCCGGAAGACCGCTTCGGCTCGCTCGTCATCGGTATGCCGCGACGAATACACATACCCTACGCCACGCCGCTTCTGTAACCCGATATCCCAGATCCACCCCGCTTCCTGGGCGGTCGAGATGGTGTAAGAAGGAATCGGCGTATCGGGCGCGTCGTAAGGCACCTGCATCGCCACCGCACGGTCGGCGAACAACACATCCGCCCGACTACGGAACGGCGACTGCATCGCCCCGCCAATCAGCATCCCACGCAACCCGGTGCAGTCCACATACAGGTCCGCGGTGAGCTCGCCTTCTTCCTTCGTCACCACGCGCGCGATGGCACCGTGCTCGTCGAGCTCCGTACGCTCCACCGTCGCCGTATGCCGAACCACACCAAGCGTCTCCTGACCGTGCTCGGCCAGCACGCGTGCAAAGCACGCCGCATCGAAGTGGAAGGCGTGGTTCATCGGTCCTTGATAGTCCGCATCCTTAACGCGCTTGGGGGCACGCGAGTGATCGACCAGCGCGGTTTGCATCGACACCGCATCGGCGAACGGCATCCCCGCCGGCGCGGCGCCGAGCAGCCAGTACGGCAACAACTCGGGACCGCCCGGCCGCTGACTGGGCGCATTGAACGGATGAAAGAAATGATCCGCACCCGGCGCACCCGGCGGCCGTACCCAGTGCCGGTAGTGGATGCCTTGCTTGTACGTCGCGGTGGCGCCGACCAGAAAACGTCGCTCGTCGAGGCCGATGGCGGCCAGCGTTCCGCGTATGGACGGGAACGTGGCCTCCCCTACCCCAAGCAGGCCAATGTCCGGCGATTCCACGAGGTGCACCTGCACACTTCGCGGATCGACCGCGTTGACCGCCCTGGCCAGGTAGCACGCGGTCAGCCAACCCGCGGTGCCACCCCCGACGACCAGCACCTTCTTCAGACGCGCCATGCTGTCTCCCTGCCTTTCAGCCCGTCAGAGCCAGACGCCAAGCTGCAGGCCGTACGTGCGCGGCGCGAGGTACTGCGACACGTACTGCAACGAACCGTCGGCCATGGTGAAGCGGCCTGCGCTGGTCCGGATACGCCCATCGGACACGTTCTGCACGTATGCGTTGACCCACCATTTGTCACCCGGCTCGCTGTAACGCAGGGACACGTCGCCGCGCGTATACGCCTTTTGCTTGTCGCCCGCGCCCAGGTTGAAGTAGCTCAACCACTGTGCGCTCTGGTACTGCGCGCTCAGGCGTGGCGTGAGGCGCCCGCCATTGCCGAGCTGAAAGTCGTGCTCGTAGATGGCGGTGAGCGACACCTTCGGCGCGTGAGGCAGATCGTTACCGGTGACGTCCGCGCAGTTCGCGAGGTTCGACTCGGGCGGGCACGCCGGCAGACCCTGATAGTCGTTGGAACCGGCGTAGATCAGCTTGCCGAGCTCTTTCTTGGTAATGGACGAGAAGATCAGATTGAAGCGATCGCCCTTCTGCTGGTACGCCAGCTCCGACTCGAAGCCGATGACCTTGGTGCTGCCGCCCACGTTTGAGAAGCCCAGGCCGTGGTTGCCGTCCGGATAGACGATGGGCGCGGACAGCTGGAAGTTCTTGAAGTCTTCGTAATAGACCGCCGAATTCCAGGTCATGTGGCCGTCGAGGAAGACGAACTTGGTACCGACTTCGTAGTTGGTCAGCGTCTCGGGTTTGTACAGCGTGCCCGCGTCCTGCGTGCCGCCGGATTTATAGCCGGTGGACACGCTGGCGTAAGCCAGGCCGTTCTCGCTCACGTCGGTATCCAGGCGAACCAGCCACGTCGGCTTGCCCTTGCTGTACTTGGCCGTGTTCCGCTGCGAGACGCTGAAACCGTTCGACGGATCCGGATACACGTCCGGCGAGATCGGCACCTGTGGCACGGTCGGATCGTATGCCCAGCCCCAGTTGACGCCGCCCTTGTTCTCCTTGTCGTCATGCGACCAGCGCGCGCCGCCGGTGAGGCGCCAGTGGTCGCTGAGATGCCAGGTAGCCTGACCGAACAGCGCATACGACTCCACGGTTTCCTTCGGCTGGATGAAGGACCCCTGCCAGCTCACCGTGCCGTAGCGCGTGCCATTCATGATGGGGATGTCGAAGCGGATGTCGTTGTCTTCGTAGCCGTAGTACGCACCGAGAATCCAGTCCACGGTCTGTGGACCGGTGGACTTCAGGTTGATTTCCTGACTCCAGTTCTTGTAACCCGAGCTGTTGGTGCGGTCGTCCTGGTAGACGCCGTTGGTGGTGAAGCTGGTGGGCACGCTGACACCGACGTCCTGATCGAAGTCGCTCTTGCCGGAGTAATGGTTGTAGCCGGCGATGTAGCTGAGCTGCATGCCGTCGCTGATGTTCCAGTCCATGCGGCTGCGCACGGTGTTGGACGTGCGATGCAGATACGGTGCGGTATCGATCAGCGCCGACCAGAAGTCCTGACCCTGGCGTGGTGTCTGCATCAGGCTCATGCTGGGCGTGCCGCGGTCGACGAAGTACTCGTACGAGAGGTTCCACTTGAACGTCTCGCTGGGTTGCCAAAGCGCGCTGACGCGTGCCGCGGACTGATCCTGTGCGTTGTACTTGTCGCCACCCTGGACGTACTGGCCCGGATCGATCGGCTTGAAGCCGGCCAGCGTGCCGCCTGAGGCGGACGAAGCGAGATACGCCTGTTGCTGGTCCGCGACGCTGGGCAGCTGACCTGACGGCTTCTGGTAATCGACGTAGCCGTCGTGCTGCTCGTGCACCACGGCGACACGCATCGCGAAGGTGTCGCTGATCGGCAGATTGAAGGCGGCACGCGAGCCGAACTGGTGGAAGTTGCCCCCGCCCACCTGGGCATTGCCATAGAAGCCCGCACCGATCTCCGGTTTGGCCGTCTGGAAGCTGATGGCACCGGCGGTGGAATTGCGACCCCACAGGGTGCCCTGGGGACCGCGCAGCACTTCCACGCCATCCATATCCAGCAGCAGGCCCGAGGCGGCTTCGGCACGCGGCGCGTATACGCCGTCGACGAAGGTGGCGACTTCGGGGTCGGCATACTCGGTCTTGGCGCTGTCGTTGCCGATGCCGCGCAAGGTGAGTGTCACGACACCATGGTCACCCTGCGAGGTGCCTTGCAGGCCGGGCACGAGCTTGGTCAGGTCCTGGACCGTCATGACCCGCTCGCGATCGAGTGTGTCGACGGCGATCGCGGTCACGGCCACCGGCGTTTTCTGCAACGGCGTATCGCGCTTGGTTGCGGATACCGAGACGGCATCCAGGTTCTGGATCTTCTTGTCCGCGGCCTCGGGATTTCTGGGCGGTGGGTTCTGTGCCGTGGCGTCCTGATCCGCCGCTAGCAGCGTACCCGGCGCGAACGCGAGTGACATGGCGACATACATCAACTTGTGACGCAGGTTCATCTGACTCTCCCTCGATGATTCGGATCTGTGTGGTCCGTCTCGGACGACGGCCATGACACGATTTCCCCACTCCCCTTGCGCGCCGTCATTTAAGATGACAGCGCTGTCATTGCTGGATAGTAGAACTCTCTCGCAATGAATGCTTGCTGCGTGGCAGCAAGCCGACAAGGCACTTAAGAACGTCTTGCAGGGTCACGGCGCGGCGCCATGACCCGGACACGTCAACGTACGGTCCGCTACCGTGCCCAGCGACACCTCGGCGATAGCGATCCGCCCCGCGCTGTGGCTGGACCATTCAAAGGGACGGTCCACCTTGCTCATGTTCGCGCCGGCATCGCGGAAGCATTTCAACGGAATGCCGACGCGAAGCCACTCCCCCTTGGGCAGCGCGGCCAGCTGGCTCCCGACGGGCACCGAGCCGACGCATCCGGTTCCGCAGCCGATGGCGACGCTCGACGTATCATCCGCTGAGACGGCATCGATCTTGAGCATCGTCACCAGCAGCACGTCGCCATTGGTTTCACGATCCACATCGAGTGGCGTCGGCGCCACCAAAGCGACGCTCGCGTCACGTGAACCCTTACCGGACCAGCTGAAGCTTCGCGCATCTTCCTGTGCCTTGAAGTCGAGCGCAGCGACATGCAGGCTGCCGTCCGCCGTGGCGGCGGGTGTGGCTTTGACATCGGAGGTCGCTCCATCCGCGCCGGTCAGACGCACCACGAAATCCTGGGCCGGCTTTCCTCGAGTGAAGTAGACGCCGGCTTGGGCCGAGCTGAGGGCCAGCCCCGGGTTCTCGGGCAGCTTGCCGGTCGTGCCACCAGCGGCATACGTCAGCCCGAAGCCGTAAGGGAACTGCGGACGGTCACCCTTTGCGATCGCGCCGGGAATCTGCAGCGCATTACGCGGCCAGGCATAGGCAAGCTTGCCGTGAAAGTCATGGGCGACAGATCCTTCGCGGGTACGCAGCAGCACATCGGCGATACCCTCGCCTTCGCTGCCCGGTAGCCACGCGACCACGAACGCGTCGGCGGCATTGATTTCGCGGTTCATCCAAAGCGGGCGGCCGGTGAGGAACACGGCAACCACGGGCACGCCTTGTCCGCGCAGTTTGCGAAGCAGATCCAGGTCGCGATCGTTGCCGGGACGGTACGCGAGGTTCGGCAGGTCGCCCTGAAACTCGGCGTACGGATCCTCGCCGAATACCACGATGGCGACGTCCGGCTTCTGCGTGTAGTTACCGTCGACGGACAGTTCGGCGCTGCCGCCGGCCGCTTCCACCTGTGCGCGAAGGCCGGCCCATACGGATGTGGCGCCCGGGAAATTGGCATTCGTCAGACCCGTTCCCTGCCAGGTGAGTGTCCAGCCACCGTTTTGCCGGGAGATGTTGTCGGCGCCTTCGCCAGCGACCAGGACCCGCTTGCGCGGGTCGATCGGCAGCACGCCATCGTTCTTCAGCAACACCAGCGACTCGCGCACGGCACGGCGTGCCACGGCGCGGTGCGTCGGGCTTCCGACTACCTCGGCCGACTTTGCCGCCAACGCGTTGGTGGACGGCAGCCCAGCCTCGAACATGCCGAGGCGCATCTTCACCCGCAGGATGCGAGTCACCGCGTCGTCGATGCGGCTCATCGGAATCACGCCCGCCCTGGCCTCAGCCAGCGTGTTTTTATAGATACCTTTCCACGAGTCAGGCGCCTCGAGCATATCCAGCCCGGCGTTATACGCGGCGGCGCAATCCTCGTTGGTGCAGCCGGGTACCTGACCGTGGGCGTTCCAGTCGCCGAGGACGATCCCATCGAAGCCCATGCGCTCCTTCAGCACACCGGTGATCAGTGCCTTGTTGCCGGCCATCTTGATGCCGTTCCAGCTCGAGAACGAAACCATTACCACCTGAACGCCCGCCTTGATCGCAGGCGGATAGCCGGCACCGTGGATGTCACGCAGCGTCGCCTCGCTGATCCGTGCGTCGCCCTGATCTCTGCCATCGTGCGTACCGCCGTCACCGAGGAAGTGCTTGGCGGTGGCGATGACATGCCCGGCATCCAGGAATGACGGCGTACCTGGCTTGCCTTCCAGCCCTTCAACGACCGCCGCGGCGTATGCCGCGACTATCTCGGGGTTCTGCGAATAGCCTTCGTACGAGCGCCCCCAGCGCACATCCTGCGGCACGGTGAGTGTGGGCGCGAACGTCCAGCCGATGCCGCTGGCACGCAGCTCCTGCGCCGTGACCTCACCGATGTCGTGAATCAGTTGCGGATCGCGGGTGGCGCCGAGCCCGGAATTCTGCGGAAACAGCGTGCTGCCGACGAGATTGTTGTGCCCGTGCACGGCGTCGATGCCGAACAGCACCGGGATGGCCTTGCCTCCCCGCGACGTGTCCATCGACGCACGGTAGAACGCATCGGCCAGCGCCTGCCATTGCGTGGCCACGGGAAACGGCTGCCCCGGTGGCTTGGAATTACCGCCTGCCAGGACCGAGCCCAGTCGATACTCGCGTACATCGTCCGGCGTGACGTACTTGATGTCGGCCTGGATCATCTGGCCGACCTTTTCTTCCACCGTCATTGTCCGCAGCAGCGCATGGATACGGGCTTCGAGCGCGGGATCGGGCGGGAGCGGCGAAGCACCCTTCGGCCACTGTTCGGGATGGACGGCGGCGGCGTCGCCCGCCATGGCGGGAATGGCAGACAACAAGGCCCCGGCAAGGGAAAGCGCTACGGGCAAGCGTCGCGATAACAGACCCAACGACTGCAGCAATGGCACGAGAAGGCTCCATCCACGCGCACCGGCGGTACGCTTCCGAGGCGCATCGTGGCAGGAATGACAGCGCTGTCAATTTGCGATGCAGCATGGCACCGGCGCCGACCGGCGCCACGGGTCCACTCAGGGAGCGAGGGCGGTGGAGCCTCGGATCTGCAGGGAAAACGGCATCTGGACCAGCTTACCCGTGCCTCGGCCGCGCAACTCGGCCAGCAACTGCTCGGCCGCGATCCTGCCCATCTCGCGGCTCGGTTGCAGCACGGTGGTAAGGGCCGGCCACAGCTGACGCGACAGCGGCGTATCGTCGAAGCCGCAGACCGAGACGTCGTCAGGCACCTTGAGGCCGAACTCGCCCGCCGCCCACATCACACCGGTCGCCATATCGTCGTTGGCCGCGAACACCGCGGTCGGTCGGTCGGCGAGCGAGAACAGGTGGCGCGCCGCCTCCACGCCCGAGGCGAAGGTAAAGGCACCCTGCACCACCAGCGCCGGATCTTCGGGTAATCCGGCCGCCGCCATGGCATCACGGTAGCCTGCCAGGCGCCATCGACTGGCGCCATGATTCGCGATGCCGATCACATGGGCGATCCGCGTGTGCCCGAGTTCAAGCAGATGGCCGACCATCGCACGCGCGGCGCTCTGCTCGTCCATCATCACGCCGAGGGTCTTGCTTCGCTTCACCGGCGACACCGCGGAAAAAGGAACGTCCGCCTCGCGCAGGCGTTTCAACAGCGGCGCGTATTCGGTAATGGGCGGCGTCAGCACCACCCCATCGGGGTGATGGTCGGAGATGAGTGTATCGAGGCGGCGGATGAAGTCGCTGTCGCGCATGCGCAGCGGTCGCACCATCATGCTGTAGCGATGCGCATCGCAGGCCTCGAGCACGCCGTCCTGGATCTCGGCCAGATACGTCGATGCCGGATTGTCGTTGTTGTCGTACAGCATCGCGACCAGGAACGAGCGGTTACCTGCCAGACTGCGCGCCGACGGATGGGGGCGATAATCCATTTCCTCCATGGCGGCACGCACGCGCTCACGCGTGGCGTCAGTCACGTTGGCCTCGTCGTTGAGCACACGCGACACCGTCTTGGGCGATACGCCGGCTTTGCGCGCCACATCTTCGAGGCGTACCCGCATGGATTCTCCGCTGTCGTCACACTGTCCAACGACTATGCCGTCAGATCCCTCCGGTTTACAAGCGCAACATCCCGTGGCGATGCTGCGCCCGCAACATGCGGCCTGGCCCGGTCCATGACATAACGGTGACTGGAGAGAGAGACCCATGACCCGGAACGACCATGCAGACCCGCTACGTGCGCGCTGAGCATATCCCTGACGGATGTGCCGGCTACGTACGGATGACGAAACGCTCCGCGCTTTCGTTCTGGCAGATCTGGAACATGTGCTTCGGCTTCCTCGGTCTCCAGTTCGGCCTCGCATTGCAGAACGCGAATGTCAGCCGGATATTCCAGACGCTGGGCGCGGACGTCAACGACATCCCCGCGCTATGGATCGCCGCGCCGCTGACGGGTCTGATCGTCCAACCCATCGTAGGTCACTACTCCGATCGCACCTGGAACCGGCTGGGCCGGCGTCGGCCATACTTCCTGGCGGGCGCGGTATTCGCTTCGCTGGGCCTGCTCTGGATGCCTAACGCCCCGGCCTTGTGGATAGCCGCCGGGCTGCTATGGATTCTGGATGCGTCGATCAACGTCTCGATGGAGCCGTTCCGTGCCCTGGTCGGGGACCAGCTGCCGACGAGGCAGGGTCCCGCGGGCTTCGCCATGCAGAGCTTCTTCATCGGTGCGGGGGCGGTGGTCGCTTCGCTGTTGCCCTGGGTACTCGCGCGCTTCGGCGTCGCCAATGTGGCGCCGCAGGGAGGCATTCCCGACACGGTGAAGTACGCCTTTTACGTCGGCGGCGCCGTGCTGCTCGGCGCCGTGCTCTGGACGATGCTGACCACTCGCGAGTACTCACCCGCGCAGCTGCGCTCGTTCGCCGATGCCGTGCCTGAGCGGCCGCCGGTCGACGTGTCGGGCGCCGGCAGACCCGGTGCGCTCTTGCTGCTGGCAGGTGGCGTTGTCCTGGTTGCGATCAGGCACTTCTCGCTGGAGAAGGAGGTCTACCTCCTTGCGGGCGGACTGATCGTCTTCGGACTTCTGCTCAGCTGGCTCAGCCGGACGGGTAGCCGGGGCATGCTGCGCGAAATCACCGGCGATCTCTACGGCATGCCGGAGTCCATGCGGCGACTGGCGGGTGTGCAGTTGTTTTCGTGGTTCGCGCTGTTCGCGATGTGGATCTACGCCACGGCGGGCGTGACGCAGACGATGTACGGCACGGGCGACACCAGCTCGGCCGCGTACAACGAAGGCGCGAACTGGGTGGGTGTGCTGTTCGCCGCGTATAACGGTTTCGGCGCCCTTGCGGCGGTCATCATCCCGCTGATGGTGCGCCGGTGGGGACTACGCATGAGTCACGTGGTGAACCTGTGCCTTGGCGGTGCGGGACTGCTGTCATTCCTCTATATCCGCGATCCCCGCTGGCTGCTCGCGTCGATGGTCGGTGTCGGCTTCGCATGGGCATCGATTCTGTCGCTGCCTTATGCGCTGCTGTCCGACCATTTGCCGACCGCGAAGATGGGCGTGTACATGGGCATCTTCAATTTCTTTATCGTGATCCCGCAGGTGCTGGCGGCAAGCATCCTGGGGATGTTGCTGCGGCTGTGCTTTCACAACCAGCCGATCTGGGCACTGGGCATCGGCGGGATCAGTCTGGTGATGGCGGCGTTGTGCACGCTCCATGTTCCGGAGCCGGAAGGGCGGGTTCAGTGAAGAGCCGCCTGTAGGAACGATCCCGCCTTCCAGTCCGTATGCTTCGCAACGCGTGGCGGTCAGAACGCCTTGATCAATCGCGCCGACACCATCTGCGCCTGATCTCGCTGCCCTCGCTGATAATCATAGCCAAAGTCCAGCGACGTAAGCTCCGACAACGCCGCCTTCAAGCCGACATTGAACAAGCCGCTGTAGCGCGACAGGCCGATGCCCACCAAAGGCTGATATTGCTGAAGGCCGACGAAGGCTGCCTCGAACACGTCCCCTCGCGAGGCGACGGTTCGCTGAAACTGCGCACTCATCCGGAAATCCAGTGAGCGTCCACCGCCAAAATCCCAGCGTCGACTGGCGCGCAAGCCGACACCGGCCTGCCACCGGTCCACCGTCTGTGCATTCGCCTGCAGACCGAATCCACCGGCACCCTGCTCCGCGAACCCGTCGCGTCGGATGTTCGCGTACTCGACATTGACGAACGGCAAGACCCGCGTGCCCGCCCAGTCCAGGTTCAGACCGCTTTCGCCGTAGGCGACGTTGTAATCGCCGCCGTACCGTGTCCCGACGCCCTGGGCGCTCGTCCCAAGCAGGAGCTGACGATTCACGTCCTGCTGGAAGTGGCCAAACCCGATACGCCCCTGCGTGTACCAGTTGCCGTTTAACGCTCCTGCGTAGAACATGCCTTCGGTGTTCCGGCTGCGATTGCGGTCGGAACTCCGGTCGAGCTGTTGACGCGCCTGGCTCTGCCCGAACGCGAAGCCCGCGACCCCCGAGCTTCCGATCTGCTGATCGCTACCGACCATCCAGCCATTCAACTGGTACCCAACGCCGTCGAAGCCGGACCGCCCCATGTCGCCGCTGGTGCTGAGGTTGTGCGTCCACATCCCATAACCTGCCTTCTTGTCGAGCAGGTCGTCGAAGTGATCGGACATGGCACGGCCCGACGCATCGATCGCCTCGAACGTCATGGCGGCGCTGGCCGCATGCAGCTCGCCTGACAGACTTTCCAGCGAGAACTGTGCCGCCTGCACCGTGGGCGCTTGCTGGAACTGCCCTGCCGCCTCGACGAAGTTCGAGGGAACCGCCGAGACGGTCCCACTGGCGATGCGCGTGTCCAGCTGCGTAAATGCGCTCTGCACGCGCTGGGCGCTGGCCAGCGAGGCGCGGGTCAGCACCGCTCCCCTGCTCTGCATGGCGGCCGTGATGTTGAGGCCCGTCGTGTCGAGCCACACGCTGTTCGGGCCGTAGTTGATCGTGCTGGAGGTGAAGACGACACCGGAATCCTTGACCAGCGCACCGAACGTCCCGGTGACACCGCCCGTTGCGGTAAGCACATCCGTGTGCGTATTGCTGACATACCCGTTGTCGGCACCGGTGACCTCGAGCGTACCGTCGAGCGCGGCCGAACCGGTAACGGCGAGTTTGCTGCCGAGACTCACGGCAAGCCTGCCGCCGGACGCCTGGCTGAAATTGCCGCCGACCGACGTATCGCCGCCATGCAAGGCGACCTTGCCCGCGTTGATGAGGTTGCCATTGACCCCGGGAACGCCGTCGATCATGCCTCCTGCATTGACGGTCACATTACCCGCGAGCGACTGCGACGCACGCAGCGAGCCCGCGTTGATCGATGTGTTCGTCACGCCTTGCAGCTCATTGTTATCGAGCGTCCAGATACCGGCGCCGTTCTTGATCAGGCTTCCGCCAAATGTCGTACCGCCAGTCACCGCTGTCGAATACAGCTGGCTGCTGCCGGCACCACCATCGAGGGTCAGGTTGGATGCCGTATTGCTGCCGATCTTCAGTGCGCCGTGAATGTAGCCGCCGGCGATCAGCGTGATGTCGTTGACCCGACCCGGGTCCATCTGCACGTCGCCCAGGATGAAACCCGCGTTGGACAGGGTCAGTGTGCCCACGGAACCGTAGTTGCCGACGCCACCGTAGACCGGCACGTAGATGGCACAGGCCGGCGTCCCCGAGCAATCGCCCGATGCCGGTGCGGTCGTCTCGATCGTCGAGCCCGCACCATTGTTCACGACACCGCCGAACTCGAGCCTGATGCCCGTCTGCGTACCGGTGATCCGGGCGCCGTTCGTATTGTTGACGGTGGCGATCGTCAGGTCCTGGTTGTAGGTGGATACACCGGTACTGCCCGAGATGAGGCTGCCACCGTCATTGAATACCGTGCCGCCATCGTTCAGGGCGACGCCAACGCGCTTGCCAACGATCGAACTGGCGCTCAGGTTGCTGATCGTTGCGTCGTGGCCGTACGAGAATATGCCGGCGCTGATGGGAGCGGTTGGCATCCGCGAGTCGCTCCCCGAGGTGATCTGACCGCCATTCGTATTCGTGACCGCGGTCATATGGCCATTGATGCCGTCATCGGTCATACCGGTGATGGTCCCGCCGTCGTTGGTGACCACGCCCGACGATTCCACACCGATGGCTCCGCGAATGATGGCGCCCGAGGCATTGATCAACGTGCTGTTCGCGCCGAGATTGACGGCGCCACCGACGTAACCCACCTGGGGTACCGTCTCGATCACGCCACCGTCGTGGTTGAGCACGGAGGCGGCACGGGTACCACCCACCGCCGTGAACGCATCGTTCGTATGCACGAGGCCGGCGTTGTCCAACGTGGCGCCGTCGGCAAGCGTCGTGTACGCGATGGTCGCGCCGTGGTCCACTTGCAGGACCGCATGGGCGAGGTTGCCGCCCACGGTGGTCGAGTACTTCAGCGCCGCTCCGCTCGCGATCCTGAGGGTGCCATCGACCACATCGGTGCCGAACCATGGACCGCCACCACCGCTGGACGCGTTGCCGCGGGTGAGCGTGAGCGTGTTACCGCCGAGCTTCACTACCTGGCCATCCCCGCTGATGTTCCCGCTGAAGGTCTGGTCGTCACTGCGGTTGAACGCCAGCGTGCCGCTGACAAAGACATCGCCCGCCAGCGTGCCCGACGTTCCACCATTGCCGATCTGGAGCGTGCCGAGCGCGACGTTCGTTCCGCCCGTGCTTGCCACATCGCCGGTCAGGGTGAGCGTGTTGAAGCCGTCCTTCCGCAGCGCGCCGGTACCCGTGACCCGATTGGCAAAGGTCACATTGTCCGACCGGTCGAACCCCAGGACGCCATTATTGGTAATGGCGCCGGTCACCGACCCGGTGGTGCCGCCCGAACCAAGTCGCAGCGTACCGCCGCTGATCAGCGTGCCGCCGGTGTAGGTGTTGTCGTTGCTGAAGACGAACAGGTCGGATCCCTGCTTGATCAGGTTCCCGCTGCCACTTATCACCGCATCGGTGCCGCCACCGACGCCACTCGGATAACCGAAGTTGAAGATCAGGGTGCCGTTGTTCGCGATGCTTCCGGTGCGCCACGAATTGCCGCCGCCGTTACCGATCTGCAGGGTACCTCTGCTGATGGTGATATCGCTGAAGATGGCGGTGTTGGCCAGGATCAACGTGCCCGTGCCCGCCTGGGTCAGTGAGCCCGTGCCGCTGACGATGCCGCCAACGGTCACCGTGTCGCTCCGGTCGAAGACCAGCGCGCTGTTGTTCGTGATGTCACCGGCGATCGAGCCGGTGGTTCCGCCGTTGCCAATTTGCAGCGTGCCGGCGGTGATCACGGTCGGGCGTGTCGAGGTGGTGGCGCTGTCCTCGGTGATGGAACCCGTGACGATCAACTTGCCGGCACCATCCTTCAACAGCGAACCGGTACCGCTTATGTTTCCGCCGAAGACGACATCGTCGCTTCGGTTGAACCTGACGTACTTGTTATTGACGATGTCACCGACCAGCCAGCCGGTGGCACCCCCGTTGCCGATCTGCAGGATGCCATTGTCGACCGTGGTCCCGCCGGCATAGGTGTTGTTGCCAGTGAGCACGAGCGTGCCGCTGCCGATCTGCCGCAGGGAGCCGGCGCCGCTGACGATGCCGTTGAAGCTGCTGGTGTCGCTACGGTTGAAGGCGAGCACGGCGTTGTCGGTCACGTCGCCCGCAAGGCTGCCGGTGGTGCCACCGTTGCCCAGCTGAAGCACGCCGCCACTGATCGTCGTACCGCCTGTGTAGGTATTGCTGCCGCTGAGCACCAGGGTGCCCGCATCCGTCTTGACCAGGCCCGACGCTCCGGTCAGGACGCTGTCGATCGTTGCCATATAGCCCGATCCAGCTGTGCTGCCGTCGCCCACGCGGATGATCGACTGCCCCGGATCGGTCGCGCTACCGGTCAGATGAATCGCATCACCCCTAACGATATAGCCGTTGCTCGCAAACTGCATACCGGCAACGCTGACGTCGCCCTGGCTGGCGTCGACAGTGACCGTGCCGGGTGTGCTCTGGAACACGGCGAACGATCCATCGGCGAACCCGGTGTTGGTCACGCCGTTGGCGTCCGTCCAGTTCGCTCTGGACGCGGCGTTGCCGCTTTGCCACGTGCCATTGCCGCCATTGACCACGTTGTCACTCGCCGGGCCGGCATCGCCATCCCAGAAGCTGAGACGCGTAGCCTGGGCATTCACCAGATTCACCTGGTGCGCCACGCCGGTCTGCACGAGCCAGCCGGCCGGTGCGTCCAGCCCGTTGTTCACCAGGCTGCCGCCGTAACTCATGAGCCGGTAGACGCCGGGCCCCGTCGCGGAACCGGACGCCGGGCTTCCACCGAGCGTGCCATCCAGCGTCAGGTTGCCTTTGACGTCGACAAAATCGCCCAGACCGTAGTCCAGCCGGGAACCCGACGACAGACTGAGGTTGCCGTTGACGGTGAGCGTACCGATCGCGCCGCTGCTGCCCGGCGCCAGGGTGGCGCCATCGGATACCGTGACACTTCCGCCGATGATGCCCTTGCCACCGAGCGTCGCGCCGCTGGCCACGGTCGCTGCGCCTGTGGCGGCCGACTGATCGCCATCGACATAGAGACTGCCCGCCTGCACGAGCGTCGTCCCGGTGTAGCTATTGGTGCCGGTGAGCGTGAGCGTGCCCGCGCCGCCTTTTACCAGATCGGTCGACCCGGTCAGGTTGTCAGCTCGCACGACGACGTCGTTCGCGGCGACGTCGATTTCGCCCGAGGGCGTCGTGCCGCTTCCGCCCGAGGGCGGCGACGTGGGCTGGACGGGCTGGACGGGCTGCGTGGGCTGTGTGGGTCGGACGTTGCCGCCGCCCCCACCGCCGCCCCCACCGCCGCCGCCGCACGCTGAAAGCCCCAGTGCCAATGCCACAGCCAGCGCCATGGCGCCCAGCTTCATCCCCACGCCGGACGGCAGGTTGCCGTGGGCGCTCACCCCTTGCGATGCTTCCATGTATCCCCCTTGTTGCGCAATATCTTGCAACAAGAATCCACGGGGCGCCATGTGCGCTGCGGCATAGGATCGCCGGACCATCCGGCTCGCCGCGCACGGTCAGAATAAATCGACGGGCTGAATATCGTACGCGTTCGACGCTTCTCGAGAGCGCTTCGCGAGAGCGGCGGCGGGGCTAGCCCAAAAGGCCACTCCTGAGCATGCTCCTGGCAGCATCCACGATAGCCACGCGCGGCGCCTTCGGATTCCATCCAAGCATCCGCCGCGCCTTTTCGTTACTGGTCTGTTTCGCGTAGCCGAGATCGCGCACGAAGGGGCGCAGCTCCTTCCGGAAGCGTGCCACGATGCGGACGACCACGCTCGGCATGGAACGAGTCGGCACACGACGGGCAGCCTCACCCAGTTCCGCCCTGATGATGGCCCCGATGTCCTTCATCGCGACGGCCGGACCGTTCGACAACAGAAAGCGCTCGCCTGCGGCTTCGGGATGCGTCATCGCGAGGATGTGCGCCGCCGCCACGTCGCGCACATCGACGATCGGAATGTACAGGTCCGGGAAGGCGCGCAGCGTCCCCGTCAGCAGTCGTTGCACCACGTGGTTGGCACCGGTGACTTCTCGCCCCATCACAGGCCCCATGACGGCGACCGGCAGCATGGTCGTCAGCTCCGGCGCACCGCCGTGAGAGGACACGAAGTCCCAGGCGGCTCGCTCCGCCAGCGTTTTGCTCTTTCCGTAGGCATCGACGCCCGGTCCGTCTGGCACCGTCCAGTCTTTTTCGGTGAACACGTGGTCCTCATGAGGATGGCCCCAGCTCACAGCATGAAAAGCCGACGTAAGCACGACGCGACGAATACCCGCATCGCGTGCCGCACGCAGCACCCGCAAGGTCCCCTCACGCGCTGGCACGATCACGTCGTTCTCGTTGTCGACGTGTCCCGGCATCACGGGTGAGGCCACATGCAGGATGAAATCCATCCCGGCGACGGCGTCCGCCCAGCCGGTATCTTCGAGCAGGTCGGCAGCGGCGAAACTCAGATGCTCGCCGTGGATCATTCGCGCATCTTCGAGAGTCTTGCGCGCTGACGCTTCCCTCGCGAGGGAACGCACGGTCGTTCGCACGGCGTAGCCCTGGGCGAGGAGCTGGAGTATGCAGTGCCCGGCAATGAAACCGGATCCACCGGTGACGAGCACACGTTTACCGGTCATGAAGAAACCGCTGCGTCGATCATGGATTGATCCTTGAGGTAGCGCTCGCGCCAGTGGGCGGGCGTGGTTTTTTCCCACGCATGAAATGCGCGGGAAAACGAATTGGGTTCGGCGAAGCCGATCAGCATGGAGATCGCCACCGCATCGAGGTCGGTGTTGGCCAGAAGCCGCGATGCGGTCGTTCGTCTCACCGCGGAAAGCTCGTACTGGAAACGGGTGGCTTGCTCAGCCAGTCGACGCTGCAGCGTACGGCTGGTAAGGCCGAGCCGGCGCGATATCTCGGCGACGCTTACGCGACGGCCCTCACTGAGCTGGCGAGCGATCGCAATGCGCAGCTCTCCGACGAGAGCCGGGGCGTCATCCCTCTGGGCCATCTGCTTTTCGAGTCCATCCACAAGACGAGAAAAGGCTTCGCCATTGGCTGTGGTGAGCGGCACATCCAGCGCGGATCGCCGGAACACCATCGCGTCGCACGGCGCACCGAAGCGGACGTCGCATCCAAAGTGCGCGCGGAGGAGCTCGCGGTCCGCGGGACGTCGCGTCAGCTCGAGTCGGATGGGCGCTACCTGCCCCGCCGTTCCGCGTCGGGCCAGCTCGCGCAGCGATGCCATGGTCATGTCGACCAGCAACCGCGGCACCTCGCCCGTCGCCTGAAGCCACCGGTAGCACACGGCGACCTCGTCGGACCGGACGTCGATCTCCACGAGTTCGGGGCACGTCAGGCGTTTGTACCGCGCGATCGCAGAAAGCGCACGGCGAAAGTCGGGCGCATGAAGTCCCACGACGGCGGCCACGCTGTATCCCCGGGTGACGCCGTCGACGCCGAAGCGCAGCCCGGCGGCGCGATCGTCGATGTCGCGATCCGCCGCCGCCCAGAGTTTGAAGAAGTCAGCCGTGACCCAGTGCGTCGCGGGCGCGACACCTGCGCGCTCGCATAGTCGATCGAGCGAAATGCCAGCGGCCGCAAGTGCACGCGGCGAGACAGGGAATGTGTCGGGAGGAGCCATGGACCGAGCTTAGGCAGGCCAACGGGCACTGCCAAATCCGATCGCGCCACGCGGCCGACCGTTATGTACCGTAGGTAGCGGCTCCCGGACCCGCCCCGCTATGGAAACCGGCAGCGCTCGCCTGCCGCACGCATCGTTCCAGCCAGAGGAACGAGGCGAGCGCGGACGTTGCCGGGTGAGACAGCGTCGCAGCGACATGCCGGACCAGGCGCGCGACAGCGTCCCGGTCGATCAGCCCGAGGTCCGCCAGTGCGCACTCCCGCAGCTGCGCAAGAAGGCGGTCGGCATGCCGCGCGACGAGGGCCGGCAACACATGGGCGAACGTTTCCTTGAGATAACCCTTCGGAAAGACATCGCCCCCCAGTCGGCTCTCGAGGTAGCGCCGCATGACTTCCCTGCCCTCGCGGCTGCTCCGCGGCAGCCGGTGACACAGATAGGCAAGCTGAGGATCGCTCAGCGGATGAACCGGCCACTGCCCGTGCTTCAACAGATCCGGAGAGCGGCACGCATTGGCCAGCAACGATGTCACGGGTACCGGACTGGCGGGCGCGTCGAAGAGCGGCCGGCTACGTGCGACCGCCTGCGCACGCGTCGTCAGCAGTCCTTCCGCATAGCTGCGGGCGTCGCGCCCCCAGAGGGGGCCCTTCGCCGCTTCGGCGGAGATCTCGTCGAGGTAGGCGGGAAACAGCTCGTCGCCGCCGACACCGGTAAACAGGGTGTGGCGTCCTTTGTCGCGGGCCGAGGACCAGAGCGCCGAACACGCTTCCAGATAGAACTCACGGCAGAAGCCGTAAGTCTCCCGCGGCGTGTCCAGATCGAGACTGGGCGGATAAGCGCTGATGTCGACGGTGTGATCGGCCAGACCGAGGCGATCCGCGATCTGCCGGCGTCGCCTTACCTGCGGAGCACGTACCTCGCCGTCGAGCAGGATGCCCTTGCTGTCGATGTTCCGGTGCAGGCTCGCGAGTGCTGCCGCGACCGTCGCCGAGTCCATTCCGCCACTGAGCTCGAGGGACACGCTCCCTTCGAGCCACGGACGCAGTGAGACGGCTCGCTCCACGGCGGCGGCGAATGTCGGCAGCGTGTCCTTCCCGTCGTCATCGACGGGCACCGTATCCTCGACAGCCTCCGGATAGCGATACCGCGCGCCGCCCGGCTCGACAAACAGCGACGCGCGCTCGGTCAGCAGAACCACGCCCGTGTACAGCTGCCGTGCCGCATAGGTCGTACGAAGGACCAGCTGATGAACCGCCACCTCCGTATCGATCACCGCGGGCCCGCGGGCGAAATCCGCCGAGTCCCACGAGACGCTGACACGGTCGTCGGTCACCCTGCAATACACGGGGGCCGTGCCGAGCACGCCCGCACGGATACGCAGACGGTGTCCCGCCTGTGCCGCCTCGATCAGCACGTAGTCGAGCGGCCAGAGCAGACAGTCCCGATGCAGGGCGTCATACGTCGCGTCATCCTGTGCGTCGACGACAGTGGCGGGTTCTGGCTCGTCGCTGCCTGACGTGGCCATGCGCTCTCTGACAACCAGAAACCATCGACCCGGCATCCGCACCAGGCGTGTCTCCAGCATGGGATGGCTATGAGGAACGAGGTAGCTCGAGCCCAGAGTAAGGCGTGCCTCATGCATGACAGGGGCGAACGACAGGTCGGCCAGCGCCATCTCAGCCTTGATCACTGGCAAGCTCCTTCACGAAAAAAGCCGCCTCGGTGACGAGACGGCTTCGGTGATATACGGCGGATCGAAATAACGCCCGGACACTCAGCCCCAATCGCCACCGCTGTGCGTGGAGCCGATCCGGCCGATATCGCCGACATCGTCGATCTTCGGTGCCCACTTCTTAGACGTGATGCCGGCAGGCATCGGGGCATCCATCTGGACACCGAAGGGATTGACGTTTTGCGTCGGCTGGTCGCGCTTATCCATGATAACGCTCCGAAGTTGAGGGGGCCGCCTGATGCGGCCCAACGAAGCTAGCACAGCCATTCGTAGTCGCCACCGGTCACGACTACGCGGTATCGGCAGGAATCGCGCCTTGATTGACGCGACGCAACATGGCAAGGTTGCGGGTTGAGCCGTCTTTTCGAGTCCGCCAGCCGTGTATTCCCTCGTGTCGCTTACGCCACCCTGACCTGACGCCCACGCTTCAGCGATGTGCCGTGCCGCAGGCATGGCCGGGATGATTCGCGCCGCCTCAGGCGTGTGCCACACAGGAAAACCGCATGACCCGCTCTTTGCCTTCCGTCCGCCAGAACGTTCTGGCCGGACTCACCACCGCGTTCGCGCTCGTGCCCGAAGCCATGGCTTTCGCACTGGTGGCGCACCTCAATCCCCTCATGGGTCTGTACGGCGCGGCGATCATCGCGGCGCTGACGGCGGCCTTCGGTGGCCGTCCCGGCATGATCTCCGGCGCGGCCGGCTCGATGGCGGTCGTGATCATCGCCCTCGTCGTTCAGCACGGCAGTGAGTACTTCCTGCTCACGGTGCTTCTCGGTGGCCTGATCCAGCTTCTGTTCGGCCTGCTCCGCCTGGGCAAGCTGGTACGCATGATCCCGCATCCGGTCATGCTGGGCTTCGTCAACGGACTGGCCATCGTGATCGCCAGCTCGCAGCTGGAGCACCTGCATGCGCCCGGCGGCGGCTGGCTCAGCGGCAGCGCGCTCTATCTGATGCTGGGACTGGCGCTGGTCGCCATGCTTGTCGTTTATGTCCTGCCGAAGCTCACGCGGGTCCTGCCCTCGGCGCTGGCATCGATCGTGATCGTCAGCCTGCTCGTGCAGGTGTTCGGTCTGCACACGCGCGACGTGGGCGACATCGCCTCCATCAAGGGTGGGCTGCCTGTCCTCCACTGGCCGCAGGTACCGCTGACGCTGGACACCCTCAGAATCGTCTTTCCCTATGCGCTCGTGATGGCCATGGTCGGCCTGCTCGAAACGCTGCTGACGCTGAATCTGGTCGATGAGATCACGGCGACCGAAGGCCAGCCCAATCGCGAATGCATCGCGCTCGGCGCCGCAAACGTCGTCTCCGGCCTGTTCGGTGGCATGGGCGGCTGCGCCATGATCGGCCAGACCATGATCAACCTGACCTCGGGCGGGCGCACCCGCTTGTCCGGCATCACCGCGGGCGTGCTGGTGATGTGCTTCGTCCTGTTTCTGTCGCCGCTGATCGAGCGCATTCCGCTGGCCGCTCTGCTGGGTGTCATGCTGGTGGTGGCGCAGAAGACCTTCGCCTGGGGCAGCCTGCCTTTGCTGCGCCGGCTGCCGGTGGCCGATGCGCTGACGATCGTCGCGGTGACCGTCATCACAGTGCTGGCAAACCTCGCCACGGCCGTTCTCTGCGGCGTGCTGATCGCCGCGATCGCCTTCGCTTGGAAACATGCGGACCGTCTCAGCGTGACGCGCGAGGCCTTGCCCCATGGAGGTCGTCGTTACCGGCTTCATGGCACGTTGTATTTTGCGGCCACGGCACGATTGCAGACCATGTTCGACGTGGAAAACGATCCGGCATATGTCGAGCTGGATTGCTCCGGGGCGCTTCTGGACGATCACTCCGCCGTCGAGGCCATCGAAGCGCTGCGGCGCCGTTACGCGCAGCAGGGCAAGCAACTGCGGGTCACGCGGATGAACGACGCCTGCGAGGCCTTGCTGATGCGTGTGGGCGGTGCCGAGGCACACGGAACCGCGGATGACGCCCGTTAGAGCAGGGCTCGCGCCACGGACAGGCGCGCTTCCCACGATCCGGTCAGAAGCCGGTAAGCCACGTTACGAGCCTTGAGTTCGCGCACGTACCATTCGTGCTGCCATTGTCGGAAGGCTTCATCCCGCCGCGTGCCGTCCTGTACGAACGGCACATCCGGCGAGCAAAGGAAGACGAGGTCATACGCGCGTCGCGACAACGCGTCGAGTTCGTCAGCCACCGCGTCGAACATGACCTCCGCGTATAGCGCCGTCGTCAGCGGCGTCGTATCGCAGATCAGATAGCGGTTCGCCTGGGCCACCAGCGTTTCCTCACGGACGATCTGGGTGCGCGCGATGTGCAGCATGTCGTCGTGCACCAGCGCGCCGTGCTTCGCTTCCCATAACTCTCGCCCGTATTCCGCGGCGTGGACGGTGCCCTTGGCTGCCGCCAGCTGTGCCGCGAGCGTCGACTTTCCGGTGGACTCGCCGCCGATAATCGCCACACGACGCACGAAGTCCCTGTAGACCGCGGGGGACAGATAGTGGCGTGCCGCGTGCACATCGTCACGGATCACCGTACCAGACACGGGCACAGCCACGCGCTGCGGGTCGACCATGACATGAGCGACGGCAGGTCCGCCATGCGCACGCTGCTCCGCCGAAAGCGCCGAGGCGAACCCATCGCCATAGTCCTCGCTGGTGAAAACGGCATCGACCACCGTGTCCATCAGGTGCCGCAGGACCCAGGCAACGAACCGGCGCTGCACGGCATCCGCCGCATCGTTGTCGGGAAGCGAGACCGCAGGTAGCCCGCGCTGGCGGCACGCTACCGCAAGCCGGACGTCGTCCAGCACACAGCGGATCGCATCCGGGTACAGGTCGGCCAGCCAGCGCTCACGCCGGGCGGGCTCGCAGCCTGGAAATTCGGGCCGGGTGTAGCTCAGAATCACCAGCTGCTCGCACAGGGAGCGCGCCCGCTCGATCAGATATTGATGGCCGCGATGCAGTGGGCAGAACTTGCCCACGATCAGTCCCCGCGCATACCGGGTCACGCGGGCGAGGCCTCCGTCCGGGAAAGGCGCACCCAGTGTCGCCACGCGACCAGGGCATTGACCCAGTACGCGGCGTAAAGCACCGCGGTGACGGTCAGACCACGCGAGGCGTAAAGCGGCACCGCGACGGTGTTCACCAGTAGCCAGACCGGCCAGGTCTCGATACGCCGGCGCATGAGCAGCAGCTGGGCGAGCACCGACACAGCCAGCACGAAGGAGTCGGCAAACGGCGCGTATGCGTCGGTGAACCGATGCAGCAACGTGCCGTAACCCACCGTAGCGATCGCCGCCGCAAGCGTCATCCACGCCAGAGCGATCGCTCCGGTCCGATGCACGTTACCGTCACCCTCGGCACCCCGCCGGCTCCAGTGCCACCACCCCACGATGCTGGCGACGACGAAAAACACCTGCAGCAGGACGTCGGCGTAAAGCCTCGTCTGCCAGAACAACACGGCGAACAACGAACAGCCCGCCATGCCGGTCCACCACGTATGTACGCTGTTCCTGCCGGCAAGAAGAATCGACAAGGTAGCCAGTGTGTTGGCCGCCCCTTCCAGTAACGTCATCGCGTCAGTCCTTCCGGCACATCGGTGGTGTATTGCAGCACTTTGTCGTCGCCGGCGAGCGGGACGACCGTCACCTCGGCACCGTGCAATGCGCTGGCGAGGCTCGCGGAAGCTTCATCTGCATGCACGACGTCACCGGGTGCCAGTCGCAGCAGAACGCGTCGATCGGCGTACTGATGCACCGTATAACGCGACAGCGGATACGCCAGCAGCGCATGGGTCAGGTCGATGTTGTTCACCCATGACCCGCTGGCGGTCTGGTAACGCACGGGCTGACGTCCGTGCAGCCGGGCGATCACCGGACCCTCGTCGCTCGCCACGAGTGCGCCGTGATCGCCGGTGCGGTAACGCAGGAGCGGGAGGCAGAAATTGAAGCCGCCGGTAAGCGTGATTTCACCGGTCTCACCGGGCGCCACAGGTCGACCGAACGCGTCGACGACCTCGACGAACATCCCGGGCTGCAGAAGAAGATGCCCGCCAAGCGCCTCGTCGTAGACCGCGAGTGGCCCGGCCTCGTTCATCGAGTAGATATCCAGCACGGGGCACGCAAAACGCTCCTGAAGTGCGGCAGCCAGCGACGGCGACAAGGCCATCGAGACCGACAGCAACGCTGTCGGCCGGTGCCGCACAGGCAGTCGAAGCAGCTCGGCGAAAGAAATGGGATCGCCGGCGATGACTTCGGGCCGCATGGCGTCGATGTACCGCGCACGATCGCCCGCGTCACGCCAGTCATCCGGGTGAAGATTGATCTTGGCCAGCCCGGACTCGTCCATCGACGGTGTGACGGACACATAGGTGAAGCACGTGCGTTGCATGCCGAGCAGCATCACCCCGACGTCGCCGCGACCTTGCCGCAGGGTGATTCCGGCCCGTCGCAGCGCTCGCTTGTGATAGGCCAGGTAGCGCCCGGCCACCACCGGATGCGATGGCAGGACCAGGGGGTGTCCCGTCGTCCCCGTCGTTCGAAAGTTGATGAGTCGGTCCAGCGAAACGGAATCGGGCACGAAACGGGCGACGTCGGCAGCGAGATCGCCGCGGTCCACGGTGGCGATGCGGTCGAACGAAGGCGGCAGGCCTCGGCTGCGGTAATACGGTACCTCGGCGTGGACGTGGGCGACGAAAGCGCCCAGCCAGGGTGGCGTCACACCCGGCGACCACGCGAACGGCGCCTGACCTTCATTGCGCTCATAGTCGCGCAGCCCCTCGACTTCTTCGTGCAAGAGGCGATTGCCACTCCGGTTGCGGAACACCGGTGCATGCGGATGCTCGGTCATATACATCAGCACGGCGCGCCCCGCGTCGGACAATGTCGGATACCGGTCCGCATCGGTGGGCTCACAACTCACTCGCGTGTCCACTTGTCCGCGGATTCGGCGGCCGCTTTCGCGGCCAGTGCCTCACGGATGGCTCGTGCCCGCTCTTCGGCGGCACGGCTTGCCTCGAGCAGGCGGCGGCGTTCGACGCCACTGACGCTGGCGAGCCGGTCCGCCGCCTGATGGGCCGTCTCGCCCTCGGGCAGCAATGCCAGCCGTGCCAATACGGTGCGCACAAGCTCTTCGCGACGGTCGGCCTCGAAGACGTAGCGCGCCGCGTCCGCCTCGGCCGCCAACGCGGGAATGGCGTCGGTGAACAGGGCCGGCATGGCAGAAGGCACGGCGCCGGCCGCCAGCCAGCGCTCGTCGGCCAGAAGCCAGGCCAGTACCGCGGAAAGCGTGAGCTGCGCCGCACTCACCCCCACCAGATCCCCCGAGAGGGTCGCAAGCAAGGCGGGTGGCGTCGTCTCACCGTGGCGCGTCAGCATGTCATTGACGACGGCAGCCACATGCACGCGCCCTTCCCTGCCTCGCCGCGGCGGATCGAGAAAGTCAGACGGCACGTCGATCAGGCGCCGCAGAAGCCATTCGAGGGGGAGACCGTTGCTCATACTCATGTACCGAACTTGGCGAACACCTGGGTGGACGGACAATCCGCGCAGACCGAGGCGGCGCGAGCCCGCCGTCCCGCGGCGAGGCGCTCGCGGAGGTGGCTCACGTCGTCCACGGTGAGCACATCGCGTGTGGGAATACCGTACGTGTCGAGCGTGAAACTGCAGGGAGCGATGCGGCCGTGCTCGTCGATGAACAACGTGGGGCGAAGTGACTCGCAATCCGTCACCGGCACCGCGCGCCCCGACGCCGTCGCCGCGAAGCGATCGAGGTAAGCGTCGCTCGCGCACAGCCGCACACCACGCTCGCTCATGCGCTGAACCAGCTCCGGCAGCCGATGCCGCAGGGTCGTGACATCGTCGACGCCGAGCGAATGCTGAGGAAAGAAGTCCGGCCGGTCGCGTCCGCCAAGCTGATTGAAGGTGATTTCATCGATACCCCAGTCCGCCAGTCGCTCACAGAGCGTCGGAAACGAAGCCAGGTTGTCGCGCATCAACACGACGTTCGCGCGGAGCCGCGGTGAGCCGCTCGCGTCCCGCAAGCGCCGAACACCGTCCGCCAGCTTCAGCCAGCCGCCGGGCCATCCACGTAAGCGTTCGTGATCGCCCTCGAGGGCGTCCACGCTGACCGTGATTTCGTCGAATGCCGCCGCCAGCGCCTGCGCAGCGCCCTTGCTCCCGAGTGTCGTACCGTTGGTGGTGACGCTCACACGAATGCCGTGTGCTTCGCGCAGCCGTCGCGATAGATCCAGGACACCCGGCCAGAGCAATGGCTCACCGCCGAGCCAGCTCAGCAAGACATCCTCCCCGCTGATCGCTCCCCACTGGCCAAGAAGCGAAGCCAGGCGTTCCACCTCGGCGGCATCGACGTGGATCCGGGGGACGGAAACGCGCCGGTCGTAGGCGCAGAAGCCGCAGGCAAGGTTGCAAAGGGTGGTCACCCGCCAGAGCACGATCATGCGCCCATCCGTCCGTAGTGGCGCTGGCTGAAGTCGCGCGCGAAGGTCAGCAACTGCGCCATGTCGCGTACCACGTGAATGCTCCAGCCTTCCGATCGCGCCCGCAGCAGGTCGGCCGTCCAGCCCGTGGCGGCCTTGTCGGCGACATGGTCGGGTAGCGGACTGTAGAGATTCAGTGCCATGGTTCCGCCGGCGCGGGCTGCGCTGAGCGCGTGGGCCGCGATGTGCCAACCGCTGTTGCCCCGCTCGTCGTTGGCGAACATCGTGGTGATGCCATCGTCGGACAAGTGGAGTATGTGCACGGCGCGATCGCGTGGGGTACGCGTTTCGTAGGTGCCACGAAGCCGGTGGATCGGAAAGGCGGTGGCGCCGCCGAAAAAACCGGTGAGCACGTGAAGGATCGCGTCCTCCGAGCGGACGAATCCCTCGGTATGCATCTCCTGTTGCGTGCCGCTCCACAGGGTAACCTGCACGCGCGACCCCGCTCGCAGCGCGGATAGCGCGATGACGGCACCGGCGAGCGCAAGGTATGAGGTATGCGTCTGAGGATTGGGCATGGAACCGGAACTGTCGACGTACAGGTCCAGGTCGACAGGCTCACTGCCCTGTTCGCGTCCTGGTGCGAGTCCGTAGGTCCGCTGTACCGTGGTGAGTCCCGGAATGACCCGGGGCGATTGCATCACGGTCTGCATCCAGTCGATCGTGTCGAACGGATCGCCGAGATCCCAGGGCTCGAGACCCTCGGGCTGCGGCTCCATCGACTCGGGCTGTGGCCGCACCGGGAAGCGGATCAGGTGAGGCAACGCACGTTCCCGGTAATATCGCACCGCGATGTCGTGGTCGGTGAGCTGGAGGCCCGCCGCACGCAATATCTCACCATACTCGAACGGCTCGCGTGCTTGCGCACCGTCACCGGCATGTTCGGCCGCGGTCGACACCGTAGCGGCCTGGCCTTCGTGCGGAGGCCCCAGTGCCGGAGGCGCGTCTCCCGTCACGCGCGGATCCAGTGCCGGATGCATGACGGGCGCGAGTTCGTCGCTGTCCAGGCGATCCAGGCCGGACGGGTGGCTGCCGAGGCCGGCATGCCGTGTGTCCATCAGTGCTTCGATCCGTGTATCGCTCGTGGATTCGACGAGGTACGGCAGCAGCAGGGCGGCGAATCGCGTGGACCCGTCGAGCCAGTCACCGGCGTAGTTACGTACCACGCGCGCGCCGAGCCACGCGTCGCCTTTCATGGCATCGTCGTCGACCGGACCGCCGAGCGAGCCCGCGCTCAGCTGCCAGAGCTGTTCATAGATGCCCATGTACAGCATCCATACGGACGACCGCCCTCCTCCCGTGTCGCTCGCCGCGAGGCGTCGGTAGATATCCGCCATGCGCAGCCCTTCCTGCCGCTGCAAGCGGTCGTTGATGAGCAGGTCGGCATAGAGATTGGCCACCATCGGCGCCTGCGCTTCGAGCGTCGGCAGTGCGCGCCGGATGCGGGCCAGGAGGCGCGCGTGGTCGGTCGCCGTGGCCGGAGACAACACATGGTGCCCAATTTCATGGGCGAGAATTTCGAGAGCGTAGTCGTGAAGGCTCAGCCGGGAGACTTCTTCCAGATCGATCACCACGCGCTGATCGACCAGCCGGATCATGGCGAAGCTGCCTTGCAGGCCTTCCTTCGACGCCTCGGCACGCGTGCCACAGAGACGTGGGTCCTGCAGCCGGGTGAAGCGACTCCAGACAGCCAGCGCCCGGGGCCACGCCGCTCGCCAGACGGCCAGCGGATCGTCGGCCGGCAAGGGGGCGCTCACGCGGACACCGGCAGCACGTGGAGATAATGCGTCAACGGCGAGAACAAGGCGGCGCTGTGCCGGCCCAGCGCCGCCGAGGCGCTTTCGCCGGGTATCCGCACCGCTACGTCGCGCCCCGTGACGTTGACCCCGCGTGGCGTGATCGGAAGCGTTTTCACGGACCCAACGTCCGCCTGCGTGAACTCCGCCGCGGTCGCCGGAAGGACCACAGCACCGAAGGCGTCGCATACCACGAGAAACCAGCGCTCACCACTTTGCACGACGAAGCCGTCAGCGGTGGCGCGTGCGACCGGCGGCTCGGCGAACGGTCCGCCAAAACCCGTAAACCCGCCCACCGTTCGTCCCTGAGAGGCCACGCCGTGTTCCGGGTGCCACCATCGATCGGCGCGCAAACGCGGTTCGAGGTCGGTCCAGGCCTGATCGGGCGCGCCCACGGCTGCCGCCGCGAGCGACGGATCGATGCGGCCGGCCTGATCCAGCGCCGCAACCCGCAGGTGTGCCATGCCGGCTCGCCAGGCGCAAAGGGCACCGACCGTGCGCAGTGCCTCCAGCGTCGCGCAGCGCGGCGCGAGCGTGGCCAGGTCCGAAATCCATCGGCCGACGTCGATACCCGGCACGCCGCCGAGTCGCACCACCGCATTGCTCACCGTACCGAGTGTGTCCGCCGGTGCCGTCGTCAGCAGGTGTCGCATCGGCAAGGCGAGCTCCCGCCAGGCGCGGTCGATCCACGGCTGCCTTGCGCCGGGTCCGGCCAGACCCTGTGCCACCAGATCCAGGCCGATGCCGAAGGCAGCCTCGATGATCGCTACCGTCGCCTGCTCATCGACGCTGCCCAGGTCGACGCACATGGGATCGAGCGTGTCCGAAACGAACGCGCGGAAGGCCGGAAGGTCCATCCCCGGCGTCCGGTGCCGGGCCTCGGCGACCCGTTGATTGAGCAACGGGCGGCGCGCGGCCAGCACGTTGGCCAGAAGAGCCGAGACCACCTTAGCGCGCCTGCTGCCAGTGCAGGTAATTGGTGTATCGCTGATGCAGGTACTTCAGCTTCAACAAGTCGTCATAGAGGTGGCCGTAGAGTTTGCGCCCCTTGACGCGCTCTTCCACGAGCCGTTCGATACGCACGATGCGTGAGCGCGTATCGCGCTCGCTCAGGCCGTCGAGTCCCCTGGCAAACTCCGCGGACAGATCCCCCACCGGATCGTTGCGATCGAGATCGAGGCGATCGTACTCGGCGTTGGAGGCGTCCAGCAGCCAGCGCAGCCAGCTCACACGGTCGGTCCGGTAGGCCGCGTTCTCGGGCAGCGCGAAGAATGGCGCATCCGGATCGGGCTGCAGTTTGTCGTTGAGCACGAACGGCAGCACCTGTCGCACGTCGTCCAGGGCCACAACCGTCTGCCCCCTGAAATAGGCCAGTGCCTTGGCGAACACCAGGATCGTCATGAGGTTCCGCACGGACAGACCGTTGAGCGTCTGGCAGCCGAGATCCTTCAGACGGTCGCGTCCACTGTCCGCGGCCACCACCTGGGCCCAGTCGATGCCGGCCAGGCGAACCGTGTCCTTGGTCAGGTACTCGAACTGCGCGCCCGCGCCTTCCATCAGCTCGAACTGGCTGCAGAAGAATTCGATGCGCCGACGCACGTCGTGCGGAACGTCGATCCCGCGAATCTCTTCCACCATGCGGTCCGCTTCCGCCTCGGTGAAGATGATGTCGCGCGGCATCACTTCCTCGGGGTGGATGTTCTCCTCGATGCGCAGGAGCATCTCGTCGAGAAAGCGCGGATTGAACGCGAGTGCCTGGACGACCACGTCGATACGATCGCGCAGCGCCTCGATGACCTGGTACGTACCGCCGCCGCGATCGTCATTGGCCGTGAGGTACCAGGCCGAGTCCGGGCACTCGTAGACGTGGTTGAGCACCTCCGCGTAGTTGTCCCCCATGACCGTGAGCAGGGCACTCTGGGTGCGGGTGGGAATGCGGTTGTACTCATCGATGATCTTCACGCGCATCGAGAGCCACTTTCGCCATGCGATGCGGATGTCGCCCATGTCCTGCGCGGCAACCAGGTCGGCCGGCAGCGGATTGCCCAGCAGGTCGGCGATGGTCATCTGCGGATGCCCGTGCTGCATGGCCCGGCGGACCTCGCGCACCGGGTAGCCCGCCAGAACGCCCATGAGGATGGCGCTGGCGGTCTTTCCGCGTCCCGGCCCTCCGATGAAGAGGCATTTTCGCCGGGTGGCGAACGTCAGCAGCGGCAGCAGTACATAGCTCGAATAGCTCTGAGCCGATGGAAGGACCAAGGGGCGCCGGGTGTCGCCCACCGGAAACGATGCCGAGGGGCCGTCGTGGTATTCGATATCGTAGTGCGGGCTGATGATCGCGTTGTTGACGATCCAGAAATATGCCTGGCGCAGCTTTTCATCGAGGCGGACCGCCGACTCCGCAGTATCCGTCGTGAGTTGCACCGGTCCCTCGTACAACTCGGCCACGTCGAACGCCCGTGGCGCCTGCTCCGCGCGGGGGTTGGTCGGTGCCCGCGAAACCCTTTGGAATAAGTTGAACGGCGACACGCGATCCTCCGGTCGTCAAGGTCGCGATCATAACCCATTGTCTGCGACGGCCGCATCGCCGGTGCGCGGAAGCGGCTATTTCCAGCGATGCCAATCACGGGCACGATGAACGCATGAAGACCATCGCCCCGCTCAACCAGCAAGGCCCCGTGGAACAGCTACGCGCCGGGAAACTCGTTCGACGCCTCGTGCAGCTGATGGTCGGGCTGTCGCTGTACGGTCTGTCGACGGCCATGATGATTCGCGGCAACCTCGGCCAGGCCCCGTGGGATGCACTCCACATCGGCATTACCCAGCATCTTCCGGTAAGCTTCGGCTGGGTCGTCGTGGGTGTGTCATTCGTCGTGTTGCTGTTCTGGATCCCGCTACGCGAAATACCTGGCCTGGGCACGCTCGCCAATTCGGTGACGATTGGAACGGTGGCGGGCATCGCGCTGGATCTGCTCAGGTCGCCAGACGCATTGTGGGCGCGCTTCGCCCTCACGGTCGGCGGAATTTTCCTGTGCGGGCTGGGTTCCGCGTTGTACATCGGCGCCCAGCTGGGGCGTGGCCCGCGCGATGGCCTGATGACGGGTCTGCATCGTGTGACCGGGCTGTCGCTTCGACTGGTCCGTACCGGACTCGAGGTCACCGTACTGTTCGCTGGCCTGCTGCTGGGCGGCGTCGGCCTGTTCGGTATCGGGACCGTGCTGTTCGCGCTGTGCATCGGTCCGCTGACGCAGGCGATGTTGCCGTGGGCACTGGTGCCCTTGCCGGTCAAGGGCACCGTGGAGACGCCGTCGGTGGACGACGCGATCTGATTCGCCGAGTCAGTGGTCGCCGTAATGGAACTTACAGCTGACGACATCGATGCAAAGGTCGTCGAAGGCGTATACGAGACGATCCTTCTTGTTGATTGACCTGGACCAGAAGCCTGCAAGGTCGCCGCTCAACTCATGTGGGTTACCCAGTCCTTCATTGGGCGTTCTCTGCGCATCCTTGATAAGCGAATTAATCTTTTTCAGAGTCTTCTTGTCTTCAGCCCAGTCCTGGTAATCCTTCCAGGCTTCATCCGTGAACTTGACACTTCGCGCCATCAGGCGGTCTCCTGGTGATCCTCTTCAATCAGCTCTCGTTTTTTCGACCTGCCCGCCTTGAACTGGGCGATTGATTTGGCAAGGTGATCGCGGTTTGCTTTGTTACTAAGCAAGTGAATGGTGTCTGCCATCGAGTTGTAGTCAGCGAGAGACATGACTACGGCGTCCTCATGGTCACGACGATGAATGACCGTAATAGAGCAGTCGCTTGCTACGGTATCCAATACGTCCTTGAGGTTGTTACGGGCGTCCGAAAAACTGACCACGCGCATTGGGTTCTCCTGTCCTTCTAAACCTTTGTATGTGTCCTCGGCCCCAACAAAGACTTGTACAGGACCTTGCACATGTTAAGTCTAGACGATAACCCCAGACGTAGCAAGCTTCTGGAGTCTGAATCGCAGGGTTGAATCGTGCTTATTATCAATGAATTACGATTCGTTTTTGAGCTGAATTGAACCCGACTGGCCGCAGGTCACCAGTCGGTCGGGCGGTAGTCCTTCAGGAACTGCCCCCACACATGCTCGCCCGTGTTGATCCCGCTGATGATCGGATCGACGATCCGCGCGGCACCATCGACGATATCCAGCGGCGGATGGAACCGCTCTTCCAGTACCTTCTTCGCCGCGAGACCCGCCGGATCCTCATCCGTCACCCAGCCGGTATCCACGCTATTCATGTGAATACCGTCGTTGTGGTAATCGGTCGCCGAGGTGCGCGTCATCATGTTGAGCGCGGCCTTTGCCATATTCGTATGCGGATGGCGCGTGGTCTTGAAGTTCCGATAGAACTGCCCCTCCATCGCCGACACGTTGACGATGTGCTTATCGCGTTCCGGCGTGCGCATCATCAGCGGCTTGAGGCGAGCGTTGATGATGAAGGGCGCGATGGCGTTGACCAGCTGCACCTCCAGCAACTCCACCGACGACACCTCCGCCATCAGCAACCGCCACGAATTGCGCTCACGCAGATCGATCTGCTGGAGGTCCTGGTCCAGCCTGCCTTCCGGGAACAGATGGCTCTGGGCCAGCAGCTCTTCGGGCAGCAGCGGAAGCTGGGATAGCTCGGCGGCGCGGGTCAGCCCGGAGAGGCCGCCGTTCCGATCCGCCAGCGCATTCGCCGCCACACCGGCCTCAGGCAGGATGTGGGTGCCGCGCAGGCCTTCGTAATGACCGACCAGCTTGCGTACGTGCTCGGGCGTGTCGTGCAGGGCGGCGCGCTCGCCGTCCATCATGTGCGCATAGAAGTCCGGCGGGCGACGCACGGTCTGGCACGCGTTATTGATGATGAAGTCGAGCCGTGGGCGCGTCGCGACGAGTTCCTGGCAGAAAGCTTCCACGCTGGGCGTGTGGCGCAGGTCGAGGCCATATACCTGCAGGCGATGACCCCACTCGGCAAAGTCCGGCTCTTCGGCATAGCGAGCCGCCGAATCGCGTGGGAAACGCGTAGTCACGATCAGCTCCGCACCGGCGCGCAGCAGCTTGAGGCCCGCCTGATAGCCGATTTTCACACGGCCACCGGTCAGCAACGCGACGCGACCGCGCAGGTCGACCAGCTCGGTGCGCTTGGTGTAATTGAAGGCGGCGCAATCCGGGCAAAGCTGATCGTAGAAGAAATGGATCGACGAGTACTTCTTCTTGCAGACGTAGCAATGTTTCGGCTCGATCGACTCGCGCGGCTGCGCGGCATCTACATCGGGTGGGATGTCATTGGCCTCGAAGCCCTCGGGCGCGAAGACGTTCGGCGTCGTGAACACCGGCTTCCGGCGCAGCGCGCGGATGCCCGTATTGTTGAGCACCGCATCCTCGGCCTGGATCTTCGACGCGTGCCGGGCTTTCTGGGCCGCCTTCAGCCGGACCCGGCGCTCGGCGGGGTCGGGATGATAGACCTGCGCCACAGCCTGCAACAGGCGCTGACGATCGTCGGCGGGGAGTCCTTCCAGCAGCAGACGGTCGGCGGCAATCGACTCAAGCAGTTGCGCGGCGGCGCGCAAACGCTCCAGCAGCGCGCTGTCGGCCTCACCGGCCGGGGGTGTCATAGTGGTCAAGATCTTGTTCCGTAACGAATAAATCCGCGCAGAGGGGCGTGCCGGAAGATGGCATCGCAGGCGACGGACCGCCTATTTTGACGGTTTCCAGGCCGGTTGTGGGATTTCTGCCGTGAAGAACCCCTGCTCCGCCCTGCGCGTCATGCCGACTCGCGGTAGCGCGCGTAGCTCCTTTCCAGCTTGCCCTCGAACGCGACCTCTCCCTCATCGACTAGACCGATACGTTGGGCGACCTTGATGGAAGAGACGTTGGACGGCGAAATAATGGCGTGTACTTTGGGCTCACGACGAACGTCGAACGCATAAGCCAGTGCACACGCGGCGGCTTCGCTAGCGAAGCCCTTGCCCCATGCCTCACGGTACGTGTTCCAACCAACCTCCATGACCTTCGATCCGTCGCGGAAGAAGGCGCCGACGTTTCCGACCAGTTCGCCGGTCTCTCGTGACTCGATAGCCCACCAGCCGGCTCCTGCCAGCAGCCACAGGCCTGCATGCGAGCCGAATATCCGCCACGACGACGCACGGTCCCGCACGGTCAGGTGGCTCATGCTTTCGGGGTCGGCAAGGTGGGCCGCGAAGGCGTCGAAATCAGCGGGGCGATATTCCCGGAGCGTCAGGCGGTCGGTTTGCAGGCGCGGAACGGAGACGGTGAATGCGGGCGGCATGTACAGGCTTCCTTTGGACGTGGACGCTCGACACTAGCGGCGTTCCAAAGACCATGCAGTGTAGAGCCTATGGATGGCAGCACTCGACGAGGCGAAGACACATGGGAGCATCAGTCTCTCAACAAGAGCGGCATAGTTTTTCCGCTTTCCGGAACTCGAAAACGCGATATACCGAATCATCTCCCAAGTGACCCGTTCGCCCGCATTCTCCAGGCCACCGATACGACCGCGTTCGAACCACGTACGACGGAGGTAACGCCCGAGACTCCTGACCGTCGACACATCGAGAAGAATCACCCCGGAGGCACGGGCAAAGCGCGACGGCATGCACGAGGAGTAGTTACCCTCGATCACCCAGCGATCCTGCATGATTGCCCCGTCATGCAGCGCATGAAACTCCTCTGTCGGCCTTGGCATCCAGTGTGTGCCCGGCATGTGGTGAAGCTGATCGAGATGCACCACCTGCAGGCCGGCCTTACGCCCGATCGCGTCAGCCAGCGTCGACTTACCGCTGTTCGACGGGCCGAGGATGCAGATGCGCGGGCCGAGAGCAGAGAGGCTCAAGAGTGTGTCTGTCACGAGTTTCGCTCCCGGGTTTCCGCGAGGCATAATCACCTCACGGCACAGGGGCCGATGACGTGACTCGGGGGAGCACACCTCATGGACGACTGAAAGGCATATCTCGGGGCCCGGGAGCGGCTGTCCCGACTGGACACACCGGAACTCGCGCGCGCATGGGTCCGCGACCAGCGCGTCGACTGGGCTGAGCGTGCCCTGTATGACGAACTGGTCGAGCGCGGGGTCGACCCAGCTTCACTCACTAAGGAAGGCGCACACGCGACGCCGGTGTATTCGCCACCCGCATGGGTACAGACGCCGGAGCCCGCGAGCGAGTCGCCCTCCCGCCCGCGTCGCGAGATGCCGGTTGCCTGGTTCATTGGCGTCTTCGTCGTCATGCTCTGCTGGTCCGCTGCGATCACCTGGTTCGCGCTCCTGAGCCATGATACCGGCGCGGCGACTCGTAGGATCATGCTGACCGTACTCAGCGTCGTCATCGGTGGCGGGCTGGTCCAGCGCGTGACATCCGTCGGCTTTCGATACGTGTTCTGTTCGACGTGGGCGGCGGGACTTGATCAGCCAATGGATGGCCGAAGTCGAACAAACCCGAAGCTAGTCCGACCCCGTGCGCGACGAAGGGCTGGCGCTGGACAACGCCATCGAAAATCTGGCGATCTTTCTCGATGCCCACCCTGTGGCAGACGAGCCCGGGCGGGTCGAATACGACGCGCTGGTGAAAAAGGTCTACGCGACAAGCCGTCAGGTTGAGGACACGGTGGCAGCGTTGAAGGCGTCCAGCGAGCCGCCGCGCCACTGACGCGTAGCGATGACTGGCGGTGCGTGCCGGACATGGATTCGCGGGCCTGCTTTCACGACTGGCGGATCAGTCGCTTTCGGACGTTTCGTCGCTTCGTGGCGGCGCATAATGCGGCCACGAATCTCTGCGGGAACATCAGATGTCTCAGGAACTTACTTACGAAGGTGTCGGGCGTCGGCAGCGTCTCACTCTGACGATGCGTGTTTTACTTGTTGTGCTGACCCTGATCGTGACTTCGACAATGGCGGCGACACCTGCGATCGATGGCGCTATCCGTGAAGTTCACGATGCCCCCGGCCGCCCGGTTCCAGGGACGGTCTATAAGCTCGTGTTCGACATGAATATGCCGCAAGACGCGATGTTCGGTCTGAACCCCGGCCTGCGTGGTCTCAGCGATCTGATCGCGGAATACACCGCATATGGCACTGACGCGACACATCGGTCGATCGTCGTGGTGCTGCACGGTGCTTACACCGAACTAGCCCTGACGAACGATGCTTACCGCCGCCTGCACAACGGCGCCGATCATCCGTCCATCGCACAGATGCAGGCCCTGCAGCGACTGGGCGTGGCCTTTACCGCACCGGCCACCGAGTTGACGGCGCTCACCAGCCAGGCCGAGGACATCCAGGCCGGTATCAAACCCGGGCCCAGGGCCAGCCTTTCTTTCCTCACGCTCGAGGCAGCGGGTTACGTGTACGACGGCACGAAGAGCCTGACCGGCAAGTAACGGCTGGCAGGCCCGATGTCGTCGAAACGCGTTCGCTGTCGGCACGCAACCGGGCATCGCAGCCAAAATTGACCCAGGTCAGGATCGATCGGCAATTGCCGCCCTATCGTTCCGCCATGACCCCGAGAACCCCCTTAGCCCACTGGGCCCGTAGTGCACTAGTCGCGGTGCCGCTCATCCTTCTGAGCGGCTGCAAAATGGTGGTGATGGATCCCACCGGCGACATAGCCATACAGGAACGCAACCTCATCCTTGTCGCCACGGGCATGATGCTTCTGGTGATCCTGCCGGTCATGGCACTCACGGTCATCTTCGCGCTGCGCTACCGCAAAGGTCGCAATCACAAGGCATACGACCCCCACTTCACGCACTCGACCCGGATCGAACTGGTCGTGTGGACCATCCCTCTCCTCATCATCGCCTGCCTTGGCGTCATCACCTGGACGAGCACGCACCTGCTCGATCCCTTCCGTCCGCTGGACCGGATCTCGGCGACCAAGCCCCTTCCCAAAGACATGAAGCCGCTGGATATCCAGGTTGTGGCCATGGACTGGAAGTGGCTGTTCATCTACCCCGAGCAGGGCATCGCGACGGTGAACGAACTCGAGCTGCCCGTGGATGTGCCGGTGCGCTTCTCGATCACCGCGACCAGCCAGATGAACACGTTCTACGCGCCCACGATGGCCGGCATGATCTACGCCATGCCGGGCATGAAGTCGATGCTGCACGCGGTGCTCAATGAACCGGGCGACACCTGGGGCTACTCCGGCAATTACACCGGCGCAGGCTACTCGGACATGCGTTTCATGCTGCACGGGGTGGGTCAGGCGGGCTTCGACGCCTGGGTGAGCAAGGTCAGGTCCGCCGGCGAGTCCTTGTCGACCGAACGTTACCTTACGCTCGACGAGCCCAGCGAAAAGGTGCCGGTGATGCACTTCGCCACCGTCGAGGCCGACATCTTCAACCGGGCGGTCAACCGCTGCGTCAAGCCGGGCACGCCCTGCATCGCCGATGTCATGGCGCTGGACCGCGCCGCCGACCAGGGTCGCTACCAGGCACCCAGGGCCGCCGCCAGCGATGCGTCGATGCATGACGACATGCCCCACGACGCCATGCCACACGGCAGCCCCTGAGCGAAACCTCGCGCCGACACCCCTTCTTCCTCTCCGCCCCGGCCGCCTCGTGTGGGCCGCGGGCCTGAACCCCGGGCCGACCATGCTAGACCAAGGCTTTCTCAAGGCACCACTCGGGCGGTTATCGCTCGATTCCCTTCCACTCCACGAGCCCATCCTGATCGGTACCTTCATCGGTGTCGCGGTGCTGGGCCTCGTCGTCGTCGCCGCGCTCACCTGGCTCGGCCGATGGGGCTGGCTCTGGCGTGAGTGGCTCACCAGCGTCGATCACAAGAAGATCGGCATCATGTACGTCATCCTCGGCATCATCATGCTGTTGCGCGGGTTTTCCGACGCGCTGATGATGCGCGCCCAGCAGGCGGTCGCCTTCGGCGCCAACCAGGGCTACCTGCCTGCCAGTCACTACGACCAGATCTTCACCGCGCACGGCACGATCATGATCTTCTTCGTGGCGATCCCGCTGGTGGTAGGCATCATCAACTTCGTGATGCCTCTGCAGATCGGCGCGCGCGACGTGGCGTTTCCGTATCTCAACAACCTCAGCTTCTGGCTGACCGCTGCCGGCGCGGTGCTGACGATGATCTCGCTCTTCGTGGGCGAGTTCGCGCGCACCGGCTGGTTGTCGTATGCCCCGCTGGCCGAGCTGCAGTACAGCCCCGACTCCGGTGTCGACTACTACCTGTGGTCCCTTGAGATAGCGGGTGTCGGTACGACGCTGTCCGCGATCAACATGGTGGCGACCATCATCAAGATGCGTGCCCCCGGCATGACCCTGATGAAGATGCCGGTGTTCACCTGGACCGCGCTGTGCAGCAACATCCTGGCGATCGCGATCTTCCCGGCACTCACCGCGGCGTTCTTCCTGCTGATCCTGGATCGCTATGCCGGCACGCAGTTCTTCACGAACGAGCTGGGCGGCAGCCCGATGATGTACTGGAACATGGTCTGGATCTGGGGTCACCCGGAGGTGTACGTCCTGATCCTGCCCGCTTTCGGCATCTACTCCGAGATCACCTCCACGTTCACCGGCAAGCGGCTGTTCGGCTACTCCTCGATGGTCTACGCCACCGTGGTCATCACGCTGCTTTCGTACCTTGTCTGGCTGCACCACTTCTTCACCATGGGCTCCGGCGCGTCGGTGAACTCGTTCTTCGGTATCGCGACGATGATCATCGCCATCCCGACCGGCGCCAAGGTGTTCAACTGGCTGTTCACCATGTATCGCGGCGAGATCCGCTTCGAGCTGCCGATGATGTGGGTGGTCGCGTTCATGCTGACCTTCGTGGTCGGTGGCATGACCGGCGTGCTGCTGGCCGTGCCGCCGGCGGACTTCGTGCTGCACAACTCGCTGTTCCTCGTCGCCCACTTCCACAACACGATCATCGGCGGCGTGGTGTTCGGCCTCTTCGCCGGCATGACGTACTGGTTCCCCAAGGCCTTCGGTTTCCGGATGGACGAGTTCTGGGGCAAGGTCGCCTTCTGGGGCTGGGTGGTCGGTTACTGGGTGGCCTGGACGCCGATCTACATCGTCGGCCTGATGGGCGTGCCGCGTCGCGTGCACCACCTGGACGATGTCTCGCTGCGCCCCTACTTCGTCGTCGCGGCCATCGGTGCGGTCATCATCCTGATCGGCATCCTCGGCTTCGTCATGAGCATCGTCATGGGTATCGTGAAGCGCAAGGCATTGGCCGACGTTACCGGCGATCCATGGAATGCCCGCACGCTCGAGTGGTCGACCTCGTCGCCGCCGCCGGCCTACAACTTCGCCTTCCAGCCGGTCGTGCACGACCTCGACGCCTGGCACGACATGAAGGAAAACGGTTATGTCCGCCCGACCACGGGCTTCAATCCGGTGCATATGCCGCGCAATACGGGTGTCGGCGTCTATGTGGCCGCATTGAGCCTGACCCTGGGCTTCGGCATGGTCTGGTACATCTGGTGGCTTGCCGCGATCAGCTTCATCGGCATCGTGCTGGTCTCGATCCTGCACACTTTCAACTATCGCCGCGACTACTTCATTCCCGGGCACGAGATCGCCGTGACGGAAGACGCGCGCACGCGTTCACTGGCCACGGGAGCCTGATATGAGCAGCAACGTAGCCATGCCAAGCCGCCACGACGGTCCCGTAGCCACCCGCACCTGGTTCGTCGCCACGGAAGATCACGCACACGGTGGCGGTGCCACCCTGATCGGATTCTGGATCTATCTGATGAGCGATGCGCTCATCTTCGCCTCGCTGTTCGCGGTGTTCGGCGTGCTCGGCCGCAACTATGCCGGCGGCCCCGGCCCGAAGCAGCTGTTCGACCTGTCGCTGGTCGCTCTCAATACCGGCTTGCTGCTGGCGTCGTCCATCACCTTCGGCATCGCGATGATGGCGATGGAGTCGGATCGCGTAAAGCGGACGATGTTCTGGCTCGTCATCACCGGCTTGCTGGGCCTCGGCTTCCTGTGCGTCGAGATGCACGAGTTCGCCGAACTCGTCGCCCAGGGCGCCACACCCCAGCGCAGTGCCTTCCTCTCGATGTTCTTCACGCTGGTCGGGACCCACGGCGCCCATGTCGCATTCGGTCTGATCTGGCTGGTGACCATGCTGATCCAGATCGGTCAGCGAGGCCTCCGCGTCGAGAACCGCCGCCGCATCGTCTGCCTGTCGATGTTCTGGCACTTCCTCGACATCGTCTGGATCGGCGTCTTCACCTTCGTCTACCTGTATGGAGTCATCCGGTGACCACTTCCGCCGCCGCCCATCCCGCCGACCACGGCCACAGCCACGGCAACAAGCAACGTTTCATCACCGGCTCCGCCCTTGCCGTTCTGCTCACCGCGATTCCTTTCTGGCTGGTGATGAGCGGCGGACTGCACAGCGGCAGCGCCACGGCCCTGACGATCTTCGCCTTCGCCATGGTCCAGATCGTCGTCCATGTCGTTTACTTCCTGCATGTGGACACGAAGAGCGAGGGCGGATGGACGCTGATGGCGACCCTCTTCACGGCCATCATCGTCGTTCTGACGATCGTCGGTTCGATCTGGGTGATGTATCACCTGGACGTCAACATGATGCCGATGCCCACAGCGCCGGGCGGCATGGGCGCGATGCACTGAGTGTCCGTCGGGCCGGGGCGGACCGGGAGCGATCGTCGACATGAACGGAGGGATGTCGTTCGCAAGAAGTTGCTTCGGGGCGTGGCTACACTTCGCCGCACGTCGCCGCGATTGATCTTCAGGCGTGGCGTCCGCACATCCGGAACAGGACGCCTCGCACGAACTTTCCGTCGTGCGGCGACTCAAACCGCCATCCCGCGCTTCGGACACACACATGAAAAAGACGTTGCTTGCCCTTAGCCTGATGTTTGTCGCCGCGGCCGCCAGCGCCGGCGATTCGCCGAAGGACGTCCAGGCGATGATCGCCCGTGGCGACTTCCCCGCCGCCGAGACGGCGTTGCGTGAGGCCGTTTCGGAACACCCGCAGAGCGCCAAGGCGCACTACGTGCTGGCGGAAGTCCTGGCGCACGAAGGCAACATCGGTGAGGCCCGGGCGGAAGCCAACAAGGCCGCCACGCTGGATCCGGCGACCCGTTTCACCGATCCCGCCCGGTTCCAGCAGTTCCAGAGCAAACTCAACCAGGCCATGGCGCCGCCGTCGGCCAGTCGCCCGGCTGCCCGCCAGGCGGCTTACGGCGGTGCCCCGGCGGTGGCACCTCCGAAGGAGGCGTCCTTTCCATGGTCCGGACTTCTGATCGGCGCAGGAGTTATCGCGCTCATCGCCTTCCTGTGGTCTCGCCGCCGCCGTGATGTTGCGCCGCCTTTCGCCGGCGCGCCTTATGGTTCGCCCATGAACGGTGGCCCGGGTCCGGGTTATGGGCCGAACTACGGTTACCCGCCGCAGGCTCCCTCGTCGGGCGCCGGTGCCGCGGTGGCCGCGGGTCTGGGTGGTCTGGCCGCGGGCGCCCTGCTCGACGAGGCGTTCCGTAGCCACGGCTCGGGTGAGACCTCGCGCGAGGCGGGCTTCGCCAATCCACCGCCGCAGCAGGACGCCTCTCCGTCCGGTCAGGCGTATGACGACCTGCGCGACGATCCGATCGACATGGGCAACAACGACAGCTCGTGGGATCAGGGCGATTCGGGCGACAGCGGGAGCTTCGACGATAACCAGTGGTAAAACCTATGCTACGTTTCCCGCGCAGGGGGCAGTTTGTCGCGGGAGAACGGGCGCATGGCTGTCATCGTCGGGGCGGGCCGCAAAGGCCTGTGGGTGGGATTGTTCGGTTGCATGATGGTAAACACGGCGCCCGCTGCATTCGCAGCGACGGCGCCGGGTTTCAATGTCGGTTCCGCTAACGTCGCGGTAGCCGACCCAGCGGTACCGAGGCCGCCGGGCAAGGCGTGCACGGTCGAGCTGTTCGAGGGTTTCAGCTTTACCGACTTCTCCAACCACCCGTATACGTATGCGCCACCGGTGGGCTGCGGCAAGTCGTGGTCGAAGGTCGTGCTGGAAGCGGATTTCTCCGTCACCGCCGGAAGGCAGTTCGACCGCACCGCGTCCTTGTGGCTCGGCGGTGCGAACATCTATTTCGGTACCACGCAGGAACCGTCAGCCGCCGTCTCGCCGAGCTGGCACATCGAACGCGATGTCAGCGACTTCGCGAGTCTGCTCGGCGATGCGCAGACGGGTCAGGCCATCCTGGGCAACGTCGTCGACGGAACCTATACCGGTGTGATCAGTGGCTCGGCTCGGCTGGTCTTCTATCCCGCGAACGTACTGGCACCGAAGGTCGATGCCCCGGATGCGGTATTCCCGCTATCGGACGGCACGGCGGGCGGTCCGGTCACCCTGAACACCGGCGCGGACGTCCTCTCACGCACGCTGACCTTGCCGACGAACGTCGAGCGCGCCTACCTGGATGTCTTCGCCCAGGGCCAGGGTGGTGACGAGTTCTGGTACTCCTGTGTGCCCGATGCGCTGGCTGAGGAGGCTCAGAGCTGCGGCGGCGGTTCGTACCGCGAGGTGCAGGTATCGATCGACGGAACCGCGGCAGGCGTCGCGCCGGTGTATCCGTGGATCTTCACCGGTGGCATCGATCCGTACATGTGGCGGCCCACGCCGGGCGTGCAGACACTCAATTTCCTGCCCTATCGCGTGGACCTTACACCGTTCGCCGCGTTGCTCAATGACGGCAAGGCGCATGCGGTGGCGATCGGCGTCACGGGAGCCAATGGCTATTTCGCGGTGACGGGCAACCTTTTTGTCTATCTCGATCGCGGTCGCAAGGTTCTCACGGGCAGCGTCACGGCCAATACGTTGCAGGGTCAGGCAGCCGTCGCCGCGGTCGACAACCGGCTGACCGACAACGCGGGAGTCGTCGCGGGCTCGGTGGCCACCCAGGCGTCGCGTCGCTTCCGCACCGCGGGCTATGTCGATACGTCTCACGGCAGGGTCACCACCGATGTGACGCAGACGGTGGCCTTCCGCAACACCCAGACCTTCGCCATCGACCCATCGCGGTATGACCAGCGCATCGATCAGCTGTCGACGGTCGACAGCACGACGAAGACACGGCAGGGTCCGTTCGGCGTTACCGTCACCAGCGAGGCGCATTTCGATTATCCACTGGTCGCCAGTTTCCGTTACACGTTCGACGCGGCCGGCAACTTCGCGACGGCGCCGAGCGCTGTTACGCAGGGCTATTCGAGGCAGTTCACGAAGAAGCTGGGCAGCCTCGTTCTCTATCGCAGCGACGTGGACAACAGCATCGATACCGCGGACACGCTGGTTTTCACGGACGGTGCGGTGACCAGCCACACCGGCCAGCGCAGCACGCAGGTGTTCCGCTTCAAGGACAACCTTGGCAGTTGCTACGGAAGGGATATCGCGACCGCGACAGGCGTACTGACCGCGGCGACGGATGGCGGCGATTGCGCGAAGGGGCGTAACCAGGTGCTGTGGTTCACACACCCGGATGGATCGCCGGATACGTCACGGACGGAAGACCCGGGTCTCTTCTGAACCAGGCTGTGGTGGGAGCCCGCCGTCATTGCGGCTCCCTATCACAGGGATGTGTCGATACGGGTGGCGTCTTCGGATCTATAATGGGGAATTCATCTGTATCGGTACCCGTCCGGGCATGGCTATCCTGAAAACGAATCAAGTCCTCGTCACCGTCGGCACGGCCTGCACCTTGTCGGCCGTCGGTTCGACGGAAACCTATCAGGCCCTCGTCGCCCGGTCGGAAGAATTCCTTCCGCTGGCCGCGTTCGACGCGGGTCTCGTGGAGATCGATCCGGAATCCGCCAGCGCAGCGGACGGCATGCGCTGGGCCGGGGGCGAGCACGCAGGTGAGCCTGTCACGCTGGACGAACTGAAGCGCCTGCACGGCGACAGTCTCCGCGCCAACAGCGGCATCCGCCATGTCCCCAACGTGCGCGAACTGGCGCCGCGCGTGGTAACCGACATCGCCGCACCGTTGCCGCACGATCTGGAGACCGTCGGACTGCGTCGCCTCGCCGGTCTGCGATACGAGGATATCCGCGCGTCGAAGCTCAAGGACATGCACGGTCTTTTCCAGGATGATCCGTTGCTCAGCCCGTCGTTGCAGGCCCAGCTGTTCGCCTATGGCGCGCTCGGCGCGCTGGCCGGTCTGCCGCGCCCGCTGTCCGAACTGGTCCCTAACCCGTTCGGCTTCCGTGTGGCGTCAGCGACGGCATTCGGCGGTAACGAAGCGCTGGGCCAGTGGCTGCGTCCGGATGCGCCGCTGCCCGAAGGCGGTTTTCCGAAGGACACCTTCGCGGTCCGGCTGGCGCACTCGCTGGGTTCGCACGGCCCTGCCCTCGTCTCGACCATGCTGTCGCCGTCGTACAGCATCAGCCGCGTTCTGAAGAACCCGGAACTGCGCGAGTCGCTGCGCTCCGACGATGTCGGCTTCATGCGCGTCCCGCAGGCGCCGATGACCGCCGTGGGCGCCTGCGCGTCGAGTCTGGTCGCGCTGGCGGACATCGCGCCGCAGCTGCTGTTCGACTACCCCGGTTTTCAGAAGCCGCAGATGGTGCTCCTTACCGCGGCCGACGCCGCCCTGCAGCCACGCTTCGGCATCCTCGAGGCGTTCGGCGGCGGTGCGCTGATGACCGGCGACAAACTGGCCGCCAAGAACGCCGCGCACGACGACGGCAATGTACGCAGCGTGCACGATTCGCTCGCGCCTTTCGACATCGATGCCGACGGCACCGTGGTCGGCCACGGAGGCTCGGGTCTGCTGGTGACGACCCTGGAATTCGCCCTCGTCAACCAGCTGGATATTACGTCCATCATCGTCGGCTGGGGCCAGAGTGCGGAAGCCGGTGGCAAGGCGCATTTCGCCGGTGTCGGCTTCGGCGGTGAGAACGCGCTGGTACAGGCGCTCGACATGGCCCATGCCGGCCATGGTTACAGCGTGCACGACTTCCAGTACCTCGCGGCGCACGCGACGGGCACGCGTACCAACTCCAAGACCGACCTCGGCACCGCACTGGCTGGCTTACGCGGCGCGGCGCAGCGGCAGGGTGTCGAGGGTGGTCTGCCCAAGCTCTTCGTGGGCACGCCGAAGGCCGTCGGCGACGGTCACACGATGGGCGAGACCGGCCTGAAGGCGCTGTCTCAGGCATTGCAGTTCGTACTCGGCCGCAAGGCGCCCGGCGTCCCGACACTGCGCCGGCTAGACCCCGACCTGGCCGATGTCGCGGCGCACTTCCATCTGCAGGCCGACCCGTCCGACGGCAACGCGGACGGTGGCGCCATCTGCGCCACGCAGGGTTTCGGCGGCTACAACGGCGCGGTGGCCCTGCGCTCCGCGACACCGGCGACGATCGCGAAATACGAAGGCGATCCGGCGGTACTCGAAGCGTATCTCGCCGCGTGGCCGACGGTCCGCGCCGACCGCGAGAAGCGTGAGCGCGTCGCCCGCCGTAGCCCGAGGCTCGCCCTCAACATGGCCGAGACGCACCGCTGGATCGGCCTGGACTGATCACTGGGCGGATGCGACGAGGGGCAGTTCGATCAGCGCGAGCAGCCCCCCTTCCACGCGATTCGACAGCGTCAGGCGGCCGCCGTGCTCCTGCACGATGTCGCTGACGATCGACAGGCCAAGGCCCAGACTGCCCGGTCGCGCGTTACGGGACGGGTCCAGCCGGACGAAGGGCTCGATCACTTCGGCCAGCTGATGAGCCGGGATGCCGGGGCCGTCGTCCCCAATCGTCACCGCCACCTGGTCGCCGGCGGATGTGGCGATCACATCGATGCGCGAGCCGAACGCGATCGCGTTCTCGAGCAGGTTGCCGACCGCCCGCTGGATCGCATTCGGTTTGCAGACGACCGTCAGGGCATCCGGCCCGGTGTAGTGGATCTCGACACCGGCATCCGCGTACTCGTCGCAAATCGTCTGCAACAGTGCCGCCAGATCGAGCGGCTCGAAGGCTTCCGACGAACTCCGGTTGCCTAGATAGCCGAGTGCGGAGGTCACCATGTCCTGCATCAGGATGGTCTCGCGCGACAGCTTCTGCACCATCTGTGTCGGTTCCGCCGTGTCCAGCTGGAGACGCATGCGGGTCAACGGCGATCGCATGTCGTGACTTATCGCGGCCAACATGCGGGTGCGGTCCTGGATCGAGCGCGTTACGCGCTCCTGCATCAGGTTGAACGCGTGCGCGGCACGCCGGATCTCGAGCGGACCTTCTTCCGCCAGTGGCACGAACGACATCTGTTCACCGAACGTCGTGACCTGATCGGACAGGCGCCGCAACGGACGGATGACCAGCCATACCGCCCATACGGACATGAGAACGACCGCGACACCCAGGAACACGAGTGCCCCGACCAACGGGAAGGTCAGCCGTCGACGGGTGCCGTTGACGGCATGCGTCCGCACCGCAAGCGTCTGCTCGCCCAGGCCGACAAGGATCTGCACACGGGTCTCTAGCGGTGCATCGCTGCATTCGCGCACGCTGACCTTCCCGCTCGTGGCGGCAAGGTCGTCCTGGAGTACCGCTTCCAGCTCACGCGTGTCTTTGGATAACGCATCGCACACCGATGCCGCCATCGCCAGTCTGGCCTCGGTAAGCGGCCAGCGCACGCCGGCCAGCAACGCGGCGCGATCGCGCTCCGGGACGCCACGCAAACCGTCCACCAGACTTTCGATACGAAAGGCGACCGACCACGGCCACGGTGGACGCGGTGGCGCGTTGGGGTAAAGCCACGAAAACAGCGCGAGGGAAAACAGGAAGGTGACCGTCGACGAACTGGCCGTGATCAAGAGAATCTGGCCGACGGTACTGCGGAAGAAGCGGCCGATCATCCGGCGGTCACATCGCGCTGAAATGCATAACCATCCGAACGCATGGTGCGAATGGGATCGTCGAGCGGATCGGTTCCGGCCAGCTTGCGACGCAGCCGACTGATGAGCAGATCCACCGAGCGCGCGGAGATCGGGAAGCCCTGGCCACGGGTCAGGCCGATGAGCTCGTCACGCGAGAGCACCTCGCGCGGATGCTGACACAGCGCGAGCAACAGATCCGTCTCCGTACCTGTCAGCGGAATGCGCACGCCCGCGTCGCTGCGCAGAAAGCGTTTTGCCGGGAAGAAGGTAAATCCCTGAAAGCGCAGCACCAGGCCATCCGCGCCGCTTGCGGCAACCGTGGGCGCATCGGCCGCCATGGGTCGACGTAGCACGGCACGGATTCGCGCGACCAGTTCACGGAGATCCACCGGCTTGGTCATGTAATCGTCCGCGCCCAGCTCGAGACCGACCACCTTGTCGGTGGACTCACCCAGCGAGGTAAGCATGATGATCCGCGGCGAACCCCTGGCCTGCATGCGCCGGCAGAACGACAGCCCGTCCTCCCCGGGCAGCATGACGTCGAGCAGCATCACCTCGACATCGCCGCGTGCCAGCAGCGGCTCCGCCGCTTCAGCGCTGTCGGCTTCGGAGACGACGAACCCCTTCCCTCGCAGGAAGTCAGCCAGCGGCTGGCGAATACCGGGGTCGTCCTCGACCAGGAGAATGTGCGGAGTGGCCAACGCGCCCTGCCTTTTTGCGGTTCGTCGATATTCTGCGGCATCGCCGAGGCGGATAACCAGCGAATGCGGTGTTTGTTTAAATACTGACACACTGTGTAAATGTGTTTTGATATCAACAAGATGCATTGTTATAACAAGGGTCCGGTGTCACCGTGTCGACCATCCGAATCTCCCTGATGGCCCGCCATGCACCCGCGCACCGAACCGCAATCCTCCTCCACCCCGTCACGCCGTCGCGTCGGCCTTTGGGTATCCGTCGTCGCGGTCGTACTCCTGATCGCCGCGTTCATCGCGTGGCGGGTGGTGTCGGGTACGGGCGGTAGCGGCCATCAGGGAGGTCCGGGTGCACAGCAGACGGCGACCTCGGTCGGCGTGGCGACGGCCACCAGGGCCGACGTCCCGGTCACGCTGGAATCGATCGCCACGGTCACATCGCTGGCTACCGCCACCGTGAAGGCGCAGATCAGCGGCTACCTCACCTCCATCGCCTTTCGCGAAGGCCAGACGGTGAAGGCGGGCGACGTACTCGCGCAGGTGGACCCGCGTCCTTACCAGATCGCCCTGGCGCAGTATCAGGGCCAGCTGCAGAAGGATCAGGCCACGCTGGAAAACGCGCGCCTCGATCTGCGGCGCTACCAGCAGCTGATGAAACAGGACTCGACATCGAAGCAGACGGTGGACACCGCCATCGCTTCGGTGCACGAGTACGAAGGCACGGTGCGGACGGATCAGGCCCAGGTCGACACGCAGAAGCTCAACCTGACCTATGCGCGCATCACCTCTCCGATCGACGGCAGGACCGGCTTTCGCCAGGTGGACGTCGGCAACTACGTGACCTCGTCGGACACCGATGGCGTCGTGGTGGTGACCCAGATGGATCCGATCTCGGTCGTGTTCACGCTGCCGGAAGATTCGCTGGCCGCCGTGCTGAAGCCGTCGGCCGACGGTAAGCCGCGGCCGGTGTCCGTCTGGGACCGTACGTTCAGCACGAAGCTGGCCGATGGCACCCTGGATACGATCGACAACGCGGTCGATACGAGCACCGGCACGGTGAAGCTGCGTGCCTTGTTCGCCAATCCCGACGGGCGTCTGTTTCCCAACGAATTCGTCAACGCGTCGCTGCTGGTCGACACCCTGCGCGATGCCGTGACGGTGCCGACGACGGCCGTGCAGACCGGTACACCGGGCACCTATGTCTACGTGCTCAAGAGCGACCACACGGTATCGCTGCGCAAGATCACGACCGGTCCTTCCGCCGACGGCAACGTGGCCGTGACCTCCGGACTGAACGTGGGCGATGTCGTGGTCGTGGACGGTGCGGATCACCTCAGTGACGGTGCCAGAGTCGTCGTGCCGGAGGAGAAGAAGGCGTCGGGCTCCGGTAAGGCAGCCGCCACGGCCGCCCCATGAATCCGTCGCGCATCTTCATCCTGCGGCCGGTGGCGACCACGCTGCTGATGGCCGCCCTGCTCATCGTCGGCCTCGTCGCATGGCGCTCGTTGCCGCTCTCGGCCCTGCCGGCCGTCGAATACGCGACGATCCAGGTACAGACGTTCTATCCCGGTGCCAGTCCAGACGTCATGACCTCGGCGGTCACCGCGCCGCTCGAGCAGCAACTGGGCACGATGTCGGGCCTGAAGCAGATGTCGTCGCGCTCGTCGGCGGGTGCGTCGGTGATCACGCTGCAGTTCGACATGGCCGTGACCCTGGACGTCGCCGAGCAGGAAGTGCAGGCGTCGATCAACGCGGCCAACAGTCTGCTGCCCAGCGACCTGCCCGCACCGCCGGTGTATGCGAAGGTGAATCCCGCCGACGCGCCGATCATGACGCTGGCGATCACCTCACCCACCCTGCCCCTGACCCAGGTGCAGACGCTGGCGGATACGCGTATCGCCCAGAAAATCTCCCAGCTTCCCGGCGTGGGCCTGGTAACGCTGAGTGGCGGCAACAAGCCGGCGATCCGCGTGCAGGCGAACATCCGCGCCATGTCCGCTTACGGTCTCAATATCGACGATCTGCGCACCACGCTGGACAACATCAACGTCAACACGCCCAAAGGCAGCATCGACGGCCCCAGACGCGCGTACACGATCGATGCCAACGACCAGATCCAGGATCCGGCTGACTACCTCGAGACGATCATCGCGTACAAGAACGGCCGCCCGGTCAAGCTGAAGGACGTCGCCACGGTCGTGGCCGGATCGGAGAATGCGGAACTCGGGGCGTGGATGAATACGACGCCCGCCATCATTCTCAACGTTCAGCGTCAGTCCGGCGCGAACGTGATCCAGGTGGTCGACAACATCAAGTCGTCGCTCGCCCGGTGGACCGCCGGACTGCCTTCGTCCGTCCATGTGGCCGTCCTGACGGACCGCACGACCACCATTCGCGCGTCGGTCCAGGACGTGGAGTTCGAGCTGGCGCTGGCGGTGGCGCTCGTCGTCATGGTCATCTTCCTGTTCCTGCGCAATGTCCGCGCCACCATCATCCCGAGCCTGTCCGTGCCGCTGTCGCTGGTCGGCACGTTCGGTGCCATGTACCTGTGGGGCTTCAGCCTCGATAACCTTTCGCTGATGGCGCTGACCATCGCCACCGGATTCGTCGTGGATGACGCGATCGTGGTGATCGAGAACATCAGCCGCTATATCGAACAAGGCATGCGTCCGCTGGATGCCGCGCTGAAGGGTTCGGAAGAAATCGGCTTCACGATCATCTCGCTGACCGTGTCGCTGCTGGCGGTGCTGATTCCGCTGTTCTTCATGAGCGATGTCATCGGCCGACTGTTCTATGAGTTCGCCGTGACCCTGGCGGTGACGATCGTCCTGTCCGCCGTGGTGTCGCTGACGCTGGTGCCCATGATGTGTGCACGGCTGCTTCGTCAGCATCCGGCCGAGCCGAAACAGCCCGACGCCGGAAAGCGGCCGGGATGGTTCGATCGCGTGATCGGCGGCTACGACCGCATTCTCACCGTGGCGCTCGACCACAAGTGGATCACGCTCGGCGTCGCAGCAGGCTCGATCGTGCTGACGGTCCTGCTCTACATCGTGGTCCCCAAGGGCTTCTTCCCGAGCCAGGACACCTCGGTGATCCAGGGCATCACGCAGGCATCCCAGTCGATCTCCTATGACGACATGCGCAAGCGTCAGCTGGCGCTGGCCGAGGTGCTGCTGAAGGATCGCGACGTCGTCAGCCTGTCCTCCTTCATTGGCGTGGACGGAACCAACACGACACTGAGTTCGGGCCGTTTCCAGATCAACGTCCTGCCCAAGGATCAGCGCGACGATTCCATCGACGAAATCATCCGCCGCATCCAGAAGGACGCCGCGAAAATCGCCGGCATCACGCTCTACATGCAGCCGGTACAGGATCTGACCGTCGATACCGAGGTCAGCGCCACCCAGTACCAGTTCATCCTGGACAACCCGTCGCTGGACGAACTGTCCACCTGGACGCCGAAGCTGCTCGCCGAGCTGCGCAAGTCCTCCGAACTGGCGGACGTGACGAGCGACTTGCAGGACAACGCCCTCGCGGCCACGGTCGTGGTCGACCGCGCCACCGCCGCGCGTTTCGGCATCACGCTGGCGACCATCGACAATGCCCTCTACGACAACTTCGGCCAGCGCATCGTCAGCACCGTGTTCACCCAGTCGAGTCAGATGCGGGTGATCCTCGAAATGGATCCGACGCTCGGGCGCGGCCTGAAGACGCTCGATTCCATCTATCTGCCTTCGGCCACCGCCACGACGGGACAGGTCCCGCTGAGCTCGATCGCAAAAGTCGTGGTGACACATAAGCCGAACCAGATCGGCCACCTCGCACAGTTCCCTGCCACCACCGTATCGTTCAACCTGGCGCCCGGCGCGTCGCTGGGCGCGGCAGTCGACGCCGTGAATCAGGCGCGTAAGACCGTCGGCCTGCCCGGGAGCTTCGGTGTGAACTTCCAGGGCGCGACCGATGCGTTTCAGTCGTCGCTGTCCAACGAACTGTATCTGGTGCTGGCCGCGGTCCTGGTCATGTACGTGGTGCTGGGCGTGTTGTACGAGAGCTTCATCCATCCGCTCACCATTCTGTCGACGCTGCCGTCGGCGGGAATCGGAGCGCTGCTGGCCATGGAGATCAGCGGGTCCGGGCTCGATATCATCGGCATCATCGGTATCGTCCTGCTGATCGGTATCGTGAAGAAGAACGCGATCATGATGATCGACTTCGCACTGGCCGCCGAACGCGAGGAAGGCTTCAGCCCACGCGAGGCCATTCACAAAGCCTGCCTGCTGCGCCTGCGCCCGATCCTGATGACGACGATGGCCGCGCTCATCTCGGCCGTGCCACTCGCTCTGGGCCATGGCAGCGGTTCCGAGCTGCGCCATCCGCTCGGCGTGGCGATGATCGGGGGCCTGCTGGTCAGCCAGCTGCTGACGCTGTTCACCACACCGGCGGTGTATCTGGTGCTGGACCTTGCCGCGCAGCGGTTCCGTCACTATCGCGCCGGCCTGCCCGGTCACGAGGCAAGCCAATCGTGAACCTCAGCGCGATCTTCATCCGGCGCCCGGTCGCGACCATCCTGCTGACCGCGGCCATCGCCGTGGCCGGTGTCCTGGCTTTCCGTCTGCTGCCGGTGGCACCGCTGCCCAACGTCGACTTCCCGACCATCCGTGTGCAGGCGCAGATGGCCGGAGCCAGTTCGGACACCATGGCGTCGACCGTGGCGGCTCCGCTCGAACGCCGGCTGGGCCAGATCGCGGACGTGACGGAGATGACGTCGCAGAGCAGCCTGGGCTCGTCGAACATCACGCTGCAGTTCGGTCTGGACCGCGATATCGAAGGCGCGGCACGCGACGTGGAGGCGGCGATCAACGGGGCCCGCGCGGATCTGCCCGCCAGTCTCAAGGCCAACCCGACTTACCGGAAGTTCAATCCGGCCGATGCGCCGATCATGATTCTGTCGATGACCTCGGACAAGCTGACTACCGGCCAGCTTTACGATCAGGCCTCGAACATTCTCGAGCAACGTCTGCTTCAGGTGCAGGGCGTCGGCAATGTCGACCTCAACGGCGGTTCGTTGCCCGCCGTACGCGTCGAGATCAATCCCGGCAAGGTGTTCAAGTACGGCATCGGTCTGGAAGACGTGCGTGCCGCGTTGTCCGCCGCCAATGCCGACAGCGCCAAGGGCGTGGTCAACGAGGGCAAGCTCCGTTACCAGCTCTACGCCAACGACCAGGTCTCCGAGGCCAGCGACTACCGGGATCTGATCGTCGCCTGGCGCAACCAGCGACCTGTCTACCTCAAGGACATCGCCGAGATCGACGATTCGGTGGAAAGCCTGCGCAACGTCGGCATGGTCAATGGCAAGCAGGGCATCATGCTGTTTATCTTCAAACAGCCCGGCGGCAATATCGTCAACACGGTGGACGGTATCCGCAAGGTGCTGCCGCAGCTGGAGGCCGCCCTCCCCGCCGGCACGCATATGACGATCGCCGCGGATCGCAGCAGCACCATCCGCGCCTCGCTGTCGCATACCGAAGAAACGCTTGTCGTCGCCGTGGTCCTGGTAGTCCTGGTCGTGCTGGTCTTCCTGCGCGAGTGGCGAGCCACGTTGATTCCCGCCGTGGCGGTGCCCGTGTCGATCCTTGGGACGTTCGCGATCATGCGTCTTTGCGGATTCACGCTGGACAATCTGTCGCTGATGGCCCTGACGATCGCCACGGGTTTCGTGGTCGACGATGCCATCGTCGTCCTGGAAAACATCACGCGTCACCGCGAGGCGGGTATGCCTCGCGTCGAGGCGGCCCTGACCGGTGCCAAAGAGGTGGGCTTCACCGTGCTGTCGATGAGCGTGTCGCTGATCGCGGTATTCCTGCCTATCGTGCTGCTGGGCGATATCGTGGGACGGCTGTTCCGTGAGTTCGCGCTGGTACTGTCCGTCGCCATCGGTATCTCGCTCGTGCTGGCCTTGTCGACCACTCCGATGATGTGCGCGCTGTTGCTGAAGGACGAAACGACGCCGAAGCGGCCGGGCCGCGTCAGTCGCTTCATCGAACGACGCATTCAGGCGGTTCACGACCTGTATGCGCGAACGCTCGGCATCGCGCTGAGGCACCCGCTGGCGGTAATACTTACCTTCTTTCTGACCATCGGCGCCACCGTCGTGCTTTTCACGATCATTCCGAAAACCCTGTTCCCTCAGCAGGACACCGGACTGATGATAGGCGGCATCAACGCCGACGAAAGTACGTCGTTCCAGTCGATGCGCACCCAGCTCACCGAAGCGCAGGCCATCGTGCAGGCGGATCCGGCCGTGCAGACGGTGGTCGGGTTCACCGGCGGCCGCGGTACCAGCACGGCCAACGTCATTGTCGCGCTGAAGCCGCTCGAGGAGCGGACGGCATCGGCGGCACAGGTCATCGCCCGGCTGCGCCCGAAGCTGGCGAACATTCCCGGTGCCCGGCTGATGATGTTCCCGATGCAGGACCTGTCCGCCGGTGGCCGACAGAGCTTCGCGCAGTTCCAGTACACGCTGCAGTCCGATGACAGTGCGCTGCTGAGTGTCTGGTCGAACAAGCTGCTCGACGCACTGAAGTCCAACAAGATGCTCGCCGATGTGAACTCCGACCAGCAGACCGGCGGCCTCGAGACCCGGGTCGTGCTGGACCGCCCGACCATCGCGCGGCTCGGCCTGACACCCGACATCATCGACGCGACGCTTTACGACGCTTACGGCGAGCGTACGGTGTCGACGATCTACAAGGCTCAGAACCAGTACCACGTCGTCATGGAACTCGCGCCGCGGTACCTGCAGGATCCCGAGACGATCAAGGGCATCTACGTCGGCACGTCGGGCGAAGCCGCCAGCGGCACGTCGTCGACCAATGCCACGTCGAACACCACCAGTGCGGCGAGTACATCCGCAACGTCCACGTCCTCCGCGGCGACGAACGCCGCGACCAACTCGATCGCGACCAGCGGCGGAAGCGCCTCCAGCGGCTCCGCGGTCAGCACGACGGCCGGCACCATGATTCCGCTCTCCTCGTTCGCCACGCTGGCCACCGGCAATACGCCTGTGCAGGTGAGCCACCAGGGCCAGGCCGTCGCGACCACGCTGTCGTTCAACCTGGCGCCGGGTTATGGACTGGCGGATGCGACCAGGGCCATCGAGCAAGCCACGCAGGCCATTCGCATGCCGGTGTCCGTGCGTGGGTCGTTCGGCGGCACGGCAGGCAAGTCGCAGTCGATCATCGCCACGATGCCGCTGCTGATCGGTGCCGCGCTGCTCGCCGTCTATGCCGTTCTGGGCATCCTCTATGAGAGCTACGTCCATCCGCTGACGATCCTGTCGACGTTGCCGTCCGCCGGTGCCGGTGCCGTACTGGCCCTCTTGCTGACCGGTACCGAATTCAGTGTCATCGCGCTGATCGGTGTGTTCCTGCTCATCGGCATCGTCAAGAAGAACGCGATCATGATGGTCGACTTCGCCCTTGAAGCCGAACGCAACGAAGGGCTCGAACCGCTCCAGGCGATCGAGCGTGCCTGTCTGCTGCGCTTCCGCCCCATCCTGATGACGACCTGCGCCGCCCTGCTCGGCGCCTTACCTCTGGTGCTCGATCACGGTATGGGCGCGGAGCTGCGCCGTCCGCTCGGCATCTCCATCATCGGCGGTCTCGTCGTCAGCCAGCTGCTCACGCTGTATACGACGCCCGTCGTCTACCTCTACCTCGACCGCTTCCGCCATCGCTCGCTGGGCTTCTGGCACCGGGCGTTCCCCGGCGCGGCCCTGCCGGATACCCGTCCATGAACCGACTGACCCCCATCTTCCTCGTTGCAGCGATCAGCACCGCCCTCGGTGCCTGCGCCGTCGGGCCGAATTACGAACGCCCGTCGGCACCGGCCCCGGCCGCGTTCAGGGAGGCGCCGGCCGGATGGCAGGCGGCGCAACCGAAGGACGCGGCGCAGCGCGGTCCCTGGTGGAGCGTCTATGGCGATCCCTTGCTCGATCGGCTCGTGTCCCGTGTCGCCATCGACAATCAGAACCTGAAAGCCTACGAAGCCGCGTATCGCGAGGCCGTAGCCGTCGTGGGCGAAGCGCGCGCCGGACTGTCGCCCACGGTGGACCTAGCGCCGACCGCCAGCCGCCAGCACAGTGCGCGCAGCAACAGCACCAGCCGCGCGGCGACCGCGTCGGGCACGTGGGAGCCCGATCTGTGGGGCAAGGCCCGTCGGCAGATCGAGAGCGACACGGCCTCCGCGCAGGCAAGCGCGGCTGAACTGGCCGACCTCACCCTCTCCGCGCAGGCGGAGCTGGTCACCGATTATTTCGAACTGCGCTATCAGGACTCGCTCATCGTGCTCTACAAGCGCACGGTGAATGCCTATGAGCGCAGCCAGCGCATCGCGCGGAACCAGTACGACGCGGGCACCGTGGCACGTTCGGATGTGATCACCGCACAGACCACTCTCGCCACGGCCCGCGCGTCCCTCGTCGGCGCGGAGCGCCTGCGTGACCAGTACGAACATGCGATCGCGCTGCTGGTCGGCAAAGCGCCGGCCGAGCTGACCATTCCGGCGGCCGCGCTGGACACGCCGTTGCCGGAGGTGGCCGGTGTGCTGCCTTCCGCACTGCTCGAGCGCCGGCCGGATATCGCGGAAGCGGAGCGCAGGATGCAGCAGCAGAGCGCCCAGATCGGTGTGGCGCAGGCGGCGTATTACCCGACCATCGACCTGTCGGCGGAAGCCGGATACTCGGGTCTGGGCAAGCTCCTGTCCGCCCCGAATGAGCTCTGGTCGCTGGCGGGAACGGCGACGGAGACCCTCTTCGACGGTGGCCAGCGCAGATCCACGGTCGAAGCCGCGCGCGCGGCCTACGACCAGAGTGTCGCCAGTTACCGGCAGACCGTGCTCGCCGCCTTTCAGGACGTCGAGGACGAGTTGTCCAACCTGCGCGTGCTCGCGCAGCAGTCGGTCGCGCAGGATGAGGCACTGCGCCTCGCACGGCAGGCCGAAACGATCGCGACAAACGAATACCAGGCGGGCACCGTCGACTACACCACGGTCGTGACGGCCCAGGCCACCGCGCTCTCAGCCGAACAGAGCAGCCTTCAGATCACCGAGCAGCGCCTTGTGGCGACGGCGAGCCTGATCCGCGCCCTCGGTGGTGGCTGGTCGACGGCGGACATGGCCAGGGCGCCCTGAGGTCGCTGAATGTCCCGCGGGTCAGAGCCACACCGATACGTTCGAGGTATTGCCCGCACGAATATCGTATGAGCAGCGGAACGTAAACTTACGCGTGCCGCCCGATCCGTCGCGAAGATGCCCTCCGCCTGCGATGTCGGTCCTGCTTTCCGTAGCGGGCGATGCGTGCGCCTCGTCGACCTCGACCTGACTGGCCATGGCGTTGCGCGACCGCACCTCGCGATTCACGGCATCCCCGCAGGCGCTGATGGCGACATCGTCCGTCGCGCGGTGCTCGCGGGCCTCGGTGAATGACGACTGTGCCCAGCCGACGGCTGGCACGGCCGCAGCGATGCCTATCCACAGGAATATACGCACGAGCCCCTCCTTCGGCTCCGTGGCCGAGGTGTTGTCCGGGCTCGATCTTTTGCCCGCACCGGTGCAGCCGCGGTGAAATCCAGGTCGTTGCCGCAGGAAGCCGCTCTTCCGGCAGGAAATCGCAACCTGTCGTGGCATTTCACGATGCTGATGAGATTTTTCGTGAGAGCGCGACGGATTTCAGACGTGACGACCGAAACCTGGCGAATATCGAATCATCTCGCGGACGCAAAAAAACGCGCTATAGCATTTGCATATTCGCACCGTGTTTTTAGCTGTTTCATGCATGGTCTCATTTACTAGATTGCGCGCATCGCACCATCACGGAATGCGGACTACGCATATGTACTGGCGGCAAAAGGTCACACCTCGTTGCCACTCCATCATTGCGAAGCTAGCATTTCCCCGATTTATTTCGATTTAAATGCAAGGGGAAGTATGGCTTCGCCAGGACATGTCAGGGGCGTGTCTTTGATCGAGGTGCTGATGGCGGTGCTGGTTTTCAGTGTCGGACTCATCGGACTATCGAGCCTTCTGATCACATCGTTCCGGTCTAATCAGGTCGGTTACCAGCGCACCCAGGCCGAATTTCTAGCGATGAGCATGGCCGATCGCATGCGTGCGAATCCGCTTGGCGTCTGGTCCGGCAGCTACAACTCCGCGTCCTATCCCCTCTCGATCACACAGACATGCAATAAGGCCAGCGCATGTCCGCCGGCTAAAATCGCGCTGCGCGACCAGTCGATGTGGAGCACGCAGCTCACCACCTTCCTTCCCAACGCCACGGCATCCATCGGGTGTACGAACGGCGCGACGGCGAATGCCACGCAGCTGCTGGTCCGCCCACCCTATGCGGGCAACTGTGTGATGCGTATCAACTGGACTGAGCGCGCGGCCGGCGACAGCTCCCATCAGGACGCCGGTACACGGACTTACGTGTGGAATTTTCAGCCATGACCGGGATCTCGCCCCTGCGCGCACGCACGTCGCGAGGACTCTCCCTTATCGAACTGATGGTCGCGCTCGCGCTCGGGCTGCTGGTCGCGGTCGGTATCGTCAATGTCTTCCTCGTTACGTCGCAGAGCAGCCTGGTCCAGACCCAGCTCGCGAAACTGCAGGAAGAAGGTCGTTTCGCGATGACCGCCCTGACGACGGACCTGCGCATGACCAACGCCCAGTACTGCAACAACATGGGCGGGCAGTCATCCATCCTGTCGAACGGTGTGATGTCCCTCGACCGCTACCTCAGGGCACCGCAGGTGCTGGTGTCCGGCGCCACCCTTCAATCCGCGCTGCATGACGACACGACCACCTGGGCGTCGACCAGCGGCAGCAACACCTACCCCGCCTCGCCGACTGCCGCGTTCGCGATGCCGCCGTTTCTTTCCCTGCGCGGCTACGACTGCACGGTGAGCACGTGTACGCCGGGAGACCCGTCGACCTCGGGCGACACCTCGCCTCTCCCCGCTCAGGGCACGGAGGTCGGCAAGCGGGTGCTGGGAAGCAGCGTGCTTACGCTGCGCTACCTCGATGGCTCACGCGGGTGGGCGCTCGACGGCAACCACAGCACGATGAACCTCAGCGGCAGGACCGTCACGAGTTTCACCATCGCGCCGCAGACCGGCGAGCCACCGCTGACCGATTACACGGCGGGCGATCTGGCGATGCTGTCCGATTGCAACGCGTCGCAGATCTTCGCGGTAACGGCCTCCGGCGCGACTTTCACGCCAGCTGCCAGTAACTACGCATCCGTGACACAACCCTCGGGCGTGATGCCCAGGCTCTTCGATTTCAACCGTGACTTCGTCACGGTCAGCTACTACCTGCAGGTTGTCGACGACAACAACGGGCATACGACGGGCGCGCTGATGAAGCGGGTGAACGGAGTCAGCGCGGAGGTCGTGCGCGGCGTCGAACGTCTCGATTTCCTGTATGGCGTCATGGACGCCTCGGGAAACACCAGCTATCAGACGGCCGCCCAGATCGACAGCGCCACGTCGTGCGCGTCGTCGACGGTCACGGTCACCGGCACGGATCCCGGCTGCCTGTGGCGTTCCGTCCAGGACATCGAGGTGCACATACTGATGGACGGCCAGGTTGCCCAGTACGGGCTGGCCTCCACCGACCTCCAGTACCAGTACTACGGCGACAGTGCGGTCACCGGACTCGCGGCGCCGGACAACAGCGCCCGCGCCGTGATGCCCAGCCAGCAGGGTTTCGACAATCACATGCTTCGACGCGAGTTCTCGGCGCTCGTCGCGGTCAGGAACTACAACCCATGAAGCGGCAACGCGGTGCGGTACTGGTCCTGGCCATGATCTTCCTCCTGCTGCTGACGATCGTCGCCATCAGCACGTCCGGACGCTCGCTCCTGCAGGAGCGCATGGCGGGCGCGCTGCGCAACGCGCAACAGGCCGAATGGTCCGCGGAGAACGCTCTACGCGGTGTCGAATGGAACCTGTTCAGTGGCGCAGGCGGGATCGCCTGCTACAACTCCAGCAACCCCGCGACGATCAGTCCGAAGGTCTCGGCCTTCCGCCAGTCCTCGATCTGGCTTACCGACGGTGCGACCGAATACAAGGGAGCGGGCGTCAGCATCGATTACACGACCGCGTCCTCCGACGCGGCGTTGTCGACGGCAGTCATGGCCCGCAATCCCTGGTACATCGTCGAATACCTCGGTCAGGATCTCTCGCCCAACAACGCCACCAGTGCGGCGAAGGAAGCGGGCTCCAGCGGCACCGCGACCGCCAGGTTTTACCTGTACCGGATCACGGCGCGTGCCACCGGCGGCAGCCCGAACACGATCCGTGTCGTCGAAAGTATTTTCGTCACACCCAACCTCGTCGCCTGCACGCTGAGCTGAAGGATTCGATCATGTCCCTGCCCTCCTTCATCCGGCGCATGGCTCTCAGCGCGCTTGCATGCCTTCTCGTCGCCATGCCGGCCGCGGCCACGACGGTGACACTGAGCACGACGCCTCCCGGCGTCACCTCGAAGGTGGCGCCCAATATCGTTGTCACCTTCGACGACTCGGGCTCGATGAATTCCACCGCCATCCCCGACGCGATGGATGCGAGTTACGCCACGAAGGTGTACTACTCGGCAAACGGCAACCCGATCTATTTCGATCCCACGGTGACCTACGTCGTACCGCCGGACGCGACGGGTGCCCCGCTGGGAACGCCCACGTTCACGGCGGCGTGGCGTGACGGCTACTGCGCCAACACACTGACGAAGAAGTGCTGGGCTCCCTCGAGTGGCAAATATATCGCGCCGAACGTCGTCGATCTGAGCACGGCCTTCTACGCCGGCTTCCTGGCCAATACGCTGGCGGGCAACTCGCCCTGCGCCAGGGACGCCAACGAACTGACTACCTGGTACGACAATGGCTCGTGCAGCCAGATGGATATCCCGACGTCCGTACGTGGCGCGACCACGACGACGACGACGTCGACCGCCAATTCGACCTGCACGAACACCGGTTGCGGCAGCGCCAACGGAACCACCGGCACCCACACATACACGGGCAGCGACGGCAGCAGCTCAACCTATACGTGCACGGCAACAACCTCGGGAAGAGGCAACAACAAGACGACGACGACCACTTGCAGCGTCGCCACCACGACGACGAAGACGTCCACCACATACGACCAGGGTGGTTTCTATTACGTCTGCACCTCGGCGACCAGCGACAGCACCTGTACGTACCATCTGGTCGCCAACGAATCGGCGGCGACCCAGCAGAACTTCGCCAACTGGTACAGCTTCTATCGCACGCGCAATCTCAACGCCCGTGCCGCCGTGGGCCGCGTCTTCGGCAGCATCGGCGACGGCGCGGTGCGCGTCGCCTGGCAGACGCTGCAAAGCCAGTCGGCCAGCGGCAGCTACAACACCACGGGTTCCTATAGCGGCCCCTCGTACGGCCCACTGGCGTCCACGAGCAAGATTCTCGAACTGGCGAATGCCACGACGGGATGTACGGCGACCAGCACCAGCGACAGCTGCTGGCGAAGCCAGTTCATGAACTGGCTGTACGGCGCTCCCGCCAGCGGCGGCACGCCGACGCGCGTCGCGACGGTGGCCGCCGGCGAGTTCTTCAAACGTACACTGAAGACCTCGCCGACGTCGCAGGACCCCTACTGGAACGGCAGCACCAGCACGCCCGGCGAGCTATCCTGCCGCAAGAACTTCAACATGCTGGTCACCGACGGTTACTGGAACGGCGACAACCCGTCGACGGTCAGCCCGAACGACAACAAGGCGGTGACACTTCCCGACGGCACGTCCTATTCGATCAGCGACGGTACGTCGAGAATCTTCTGGAATCAGACCGGCACGACCAATCCCTCGCTCGCGGACATCGCGTTTGCCTATTGGGCCAATGACCTGCGCAGCGACCTCAAGGACAACGTTCCGGCTTACTACCCCGACCTGACGACAGGCATCACCGGCAGCGCCGCCACGGTGAATACCGCGTCCCCGGGCGCCACCCCGGAGGTGTATTTCAACCCGTCGAACGATCCCGCCACGTGGCAGCACATGTCGCAGTACATGGTGACGATGGGTATCTCGGGCAGCCTCACCTATCCGGATGACTACGCGGCGCTGCGCACGGGGAGCAACGGCAAGAAATGGCCGACACCCAATACGTCGGGTGGCGCGACCAACATCGACGATACCTGGCATGCGGCGCTCAACAGCCGGGGTGGCTACTTCAGCGCGGCGGATCCCACGTCGCTGGTGAACAGTCTCAGCACGATCCTGTCCTCCGTCATCGCAAGCAGTTCCACCGCACTGACGCTGAGCCTCAGCACCAATGTACTGACGACCAATGCCGTCGCCTACTACGCGGGTTACGACACCACGGACTGGAGCGGATCGCTGCTGGCCAAGGCCGTGGGCACCGATGGTTCCATCGGCACCACGCTCTGGTCGGCCGGCACGTTGCTGACCGAGCGCGCCGCCAGCGATCCCCGCATCCTCACCACGGGTACCGGACCGGGCACAGGGACCGGCGTCGCCTTTGCTTACGCCAACCTCAGCGCGACCGAGCAAGCCGCCATCAACTCGTCCGATGGCAGCGGCTCCACGGCGACCACCGATGGCCTGGGCGCATCGCGTGTCGACTGGCTCAGTGGTGTGCGCACGCTGGAAGGCACCTCCCTGCGCACCCGTACGTCGCTGCTCGGTGCGGTGTTCGGTTCGCAGCCGGCCTTCGTCGGCGCGCCCACGGGTGGCTACAGCGATACGTTCCCCAGCGGTTCGCCCGAGGCGGTGGCGCTGAAGAACAGTTCCGCCAACAGCTACTCCCGTTTTCTGGCGACCTGGGCGAACCGGCCGTCCACCGTTTACGTAGGCGCCAACGACGGCATGCTGCACGCCTTCGACGCCCGCCTCGCGTCGGTGAGCGGTGCATCGCCCGGACGGGAAATCTGGGGATACGTACCGGCCAGCGTCTACGCCAACCTGCCGGCGCAGTCACGACTGAATAAATTCGCCTTCACGCCGACGGTCGATGGAAGCCCGGTCACCGGTGACGTTTTCTTCAACGGCGATAACGCGCAGAACAACTCGTCCGCCGGATGGCATACGTTGCTGGTCGGCTCGCTGCGCATGGGTGGACGCGGCGTGTTCGGTATCGACATCACCGATCCGTCGGCGGCGACGCTGAGTTCCAGCGCCGCGGTCGCGAAAAAGGTGCTCTGGGAATTCAACAGCAGCAGCGTCTCCACAGCGGGCACGCCGGCCAACCTCGGTTACACCTTCGGCACGCCGGTCATCGCCCGCGTGGCATACACCAACACCGACAATTCGGTCGGGCGCTGGGTGGTGCTCGTCCCCGGCGGTTACTTCCCCGATGGCAGCACGATCAGCGCCGCATCCAATACCTACAGTTCGCTCTTCGTGCTCGATGCGCAGACCGGAACCCTGCTCAAGGAAATCCGTACGCCGACCGGCACCGGCGCGGTCGCCAGTCACGGCCTCACCACGCCGGCCGTCGGTGACTACGACGGCGATCAGGTGGCCGACGTGGCTTTCGCCGGCGATCTGGATGGCAACGTGTGGCGGATCGACCTGTCCGCCGCCTCGCTGGCCTCGACCACCCAGTCGCAAGGTGTGAGCCTCCTGTTCCAGCCGGACACCGCCAATGCGCAATCGATCACGACCTCCCCGCGACTCCTCGCCGACCCGACCTCCGCGTATTTCATGGTGATCTTCGGGACCGGTCGTTTCCTCAGCACGGCGGATACCTCCGACACCACCACTCAGGCCTTCTACGGAATCCGCGATCCGGGCAAGGCGGTGACCACGCCGACCACGGTCGCCGGGGGCACGCTGATCCAGCAGACCATGACCGTGGACAGCGCGACCGGGGCGATAGGTGTCACCAGCAAAGCCGTCGCATCCACCAATGCGGGCTGGTACCTGCCGCTGAACAACCCGTCGGGTGAACGCGTGGTCGTTACGCCTGCGCTCGACTCGTCGAACAACACCGTGACGTTCAGCACGTTGATCCCGACCGCCAACGACCCCTGCACGACCTCGAGCTCCGGCTCGGTCATCGCCCTTGACGGGACGACCGGCGCCGCCGCCATCGGTGTCTCGATCGGCAGCGCGGTGTCGTTCGGGACCGGCTACTCCCTTGCCGGCGCGCACGTCACGGGTGCGGCCAGTTCGGGCTCGCTCTATACGGCGGCCAGCCTTTCCGGCGGCACCGCCTACGCGGCTGGCCAGCTGACCTCCGCGGGCAGCACGTTCGGAACCAGCATCCCTACGGCCCGCCGACGTGCCTGGCGCGTCCTGAACAGCGAGAACTGATATGAAGATGCCACGCCGCGCGGCCGGCTTCACCCTGCTCGAACTCATGGTCGTCCTCGTCGTGATGGCGATCCTCGCAGCCCTCGCGTTCACTTCGTACACGCGTTACGGCTTCCGTGCCCGGCGCCCCGACGGACAGAAGCTGCTGCTGGCGATCGGCAATGCCGAAGAGCGCTACTACGCCCTGCACAACATCTACGCGGACCTTGCGACCATCGGTTACGCATCCACGACAACCGCCACCTCGGACAGCGGTTACTACACCGCGTCCGTCACCGTCGGTACCGTCAACGCGCTTGCCGGCCAGGGTTATACGGCGACAGCCGTGCCCGTCGGCAACCAGGCCAGGGATGTCTGCGGCTCGCTGACGCTGACCGATACCGGCGTCAGGGGCCAGACCGGCACCACCGGCAACGGCAATTGCTGGTGATGTCCATGCCGTCGCGACCGCGTTCCATGGAGGGCTTCAGCCTGCTCGAACTGATGGTGGCGATCGTCGTCGCCGCCATCCTCGCGGCGATCGCCGTGCCGTCGTTCCGGGCGAGCATCCAGCGCCACCGGTTGCTCGCCGCGGTCGACGAGCTGCAGGCTGCCGTGCAATACGCCCGCACGGAAGCGGTGCTGCGCGCCACCTATGTCTCGCTGTGTCCGAGCACGGACGGCACCAGCTGCGCATCGTCGACCACCTGGGACACGGGCTGGCTCGTCTACAGCCACCCGGTGGCGACAAGCAAAGCCTCGGATGCCTATTCCGCCACGCCTGCCAGCGGTATGCAGATCCTGCGTGCGGCGGCGGCCCTGACCCTCGTGTCCGCACGCGGCGTAGATACCGGCGTCGTAACCTTCGGCCAGCAGGGCCAGCTCGAAGCGGTCGCGTCGCGCACCAACGCCGGCCAACCGGTGGCCTTCGTCCTGTGCGCGATGCCCTCCGGTCAGCCGGGCAGCGTCCTGGGGCAAAATACGACCCGCCTGCCGGGCACACGCATCGGCGTCAGTCCTTACGGCGGCATCGCCTCCACGAAGCTCGCGAGCACCGACAGTTGTCTGCCCTGAGGTTGCAACGGAGCGTTCGCACGTTGTCCACATTCGTGAAAGTGACAGCAAAAGCGCATGGCAACCACTCGAGGTGAAGCGATGCCGTGGGATGTTTTGCCGTAAAGGCCTAGCTTCTACCGAATAGACGTAAAGCGACGCGCGTGCACAGCCTATACCTGAATCGCACTTCTGCTTTTCAAGGTTTCATATGGCTTCGGCAAGACATGTCAGAGGTGTGTCTCTGATTGAGGTCTTGATGGCGGTCCTGGTTTTCACGGTCGGCCTTCTCGGACTTTCCAGTCTCCTCATCGCCTCGTTTCGCTCGAATCAGGTCGGGTACCAGCGGACCCAGGCTGAATTCATCGCGATGAGCATGGCCGACCGCATGCGCGCTAATCCGCTCGGGGTCTGGGCCGGCGGTTACAACTCGGCGGCGTATCCGCTAAGCGGATCGCAGGCATGCACGGCCGACCTTGCATGCACGCCGGCCAAACTCGCGCTGCGCGACCAGTACATCTGGAGTTCGCAGCTCCGGACGTTCCTGCCCAACGCCAGTGCATCGATAGCCTGCAGCAATGGCACCACGGCGAATGCGACGCAGCTCCAGGTACGCCCGCCGTACGCCGGTAACTGCGTCATGCGGATCAGCTGGACGGAGCGCGGTGCCGGCGACAGTAAGCATCAGGATGCCGCTCCGAGGGTCTATGTCTGGAATTTCCAGCCATGAACCGCTCCTTCGGTTTCTCCCTCGTCGAACTCATGGTCGCCATGGTGCTCGGCCTCGTCGTGGCGGGCGGCATCGTCAGCGTCGTTCTCACGACCACCGGCAGCACGGTCACGCAGACCCAGCTGGCAAAACTGCAGGAGGAAGGACGCTTCGCGATGACCGCGCTGACGACCGACCTGCGCATGACGAACGCGCAGTACTGCTCGAACGTCGGCGGTCAGTCCGCTCCCTTGTCGAACGGAGTCGTGTCACTGGACCGTTACCTGCGAGCGCCTCAGGTACTCGTGTCCGGCGCCGTCTTCCAGGCCGCCATCAGCGACAACACGACGACCTGGGGCTCGACGAGCGGCACCAACACGTATCCCGTCGCGCCTGTCGCGTCATTCGCGATGCCATCCTTCCTCGCCTTGCGAGGGTACGACTGCACCGTCTCCGCGTGTACGCCACAAGATCCGGCAGACCCGGCAGGCAAAGGTATTCCTCAGCAGGGCACGACCGTCGGTAACCGCGTGCCTGGCACCGGCGTCATCACCTTGCGTTACCTGGACGGCGCACGAGGCTGGGCGCTCGATGGCACCACGAGCAAGCTGACGCTGAGCGGAAGCTCGGTCGCCGGTATCACCGTGGTTCCTCAGACAGGCGAGCCGCCGCTATCCGCCTATGCCACCGGCGACCTGCTCATGCTTGCCGACTGCAATTCGGCCCAGGTTTTCGCCGCTACCCTGTCGGCCGCGACGTTTACGCCATCGACCAACTACAGCGCTCCCGCCCGGCCGTCCGGCGTCACACCGAAACTGTTCGATTTCAACCGGGACTTCCAGACCGTTTCGTACTTTCTGCAGGTCGTGGACGACAACAACGGGCACAAGACCGGTGCACTGATGAAGCGGGTCAACGGGGTGAGCGCCGAAGTGGTACGCGGCGTGGAACGGCTCGATTTCCTCTACGGGGTGATGGACGGCTCAGGCAACACCAGCTATCGCACCGCGGCGGAGATCGACAGCTCGACGGCGTGCGCGTCATCGACGGTGACCGTTTCCGGGACCGATCCCGGCTGCATGTGGCGGTCCGTACAGAGCATCGAGGTTCACATTCTGATGGACGGACAGCTCCCGCTGTATACGCTGACCCCGACCGACCTCCAGTACCAGTACTACGGAGACAGCGCGGTTACCGGACTCTCGTCGCCCGACGATACGAAGCGAGCGGTGATGCCCAGCCAGCAGGGTTTCGACAATCACATGCTGCGGCGGGAGTTCACCGCCGTGGTGTCGATCCGGAACTACAACCCATGAACCGGCAGCGCGGTGCCGTGCTCGTCCTGGCGATGATCTTTCTGCTCATCCTGACCATCGTGGCGATCAGCACATCCAGTCGCTCATTGTTGCAGGAGCGCATGGCCGGAGCGATGCGCAACGCGCAACAGGCGGAGTGGTCCGCCGAGAACGCCTTGCGCGGCGTCGAATGGAACCTCTTCAGCGGTAACACCGCCGTCGCCTGCTACAACTCCAGCAACCCTTCCACGATCAGCGCGAAGGTCACGGCATTCCGGCAGTCATCGGTCTGGATGGTCGACGGCGCCACCGAATACAAGGGCGCCGGCGTGACCATCGATTACACGAAGAAGAGCAGTGACGCCGCGTTGTCGACCGCCGTCATGGCGCGCAACCCCTGGTATGTCGTCGAATTCCTCGGTCAGGACCTCGCCCCGGGTAACGGAACCAGCGCCGCCAAAGAGGCCGGATCGAGCGGATCGGCGACGGCGAAGTTCTATCTGTACCGGATTACCGCGCGCGCCACCGGGAGCAGTCCCAACACGATCCGCGTCGTCGAGACCACCTTCGTCACGCCGAACCTCGTCACATGCACCCTGACCTGAGGCCCCAGCCGATGATGAAAGAGAAGCCATCCATCGCATGGGCCGCCCTCCTGCTGGTCGCGCTGGTGTGGATGGCGTGGGTGCCGAGCGTGATCGCGGGTACGGTGACGGTGAGCAAGACGCCGCCCAGCGTCACCTCGAGGGTCGCACCCAACATCGTCGTGACCTTCGACGATTCCGGCTCGATGAACGCCACGTCGATCCCCGATGCGATGGACGGTTACTACGACAAGAAGTACTACTACTCGGCCAAGGGCAATCCGATTTACTTCGATCCGACGGTGACCTATGTGGTACCGCCCGATGCCAATGGTGTTCCTCTGGGCACGCCGACGTACAAGGCGGCCTGGCGCGACGGCTATTGCGCGAACACGTTGACGAAAAAGTGCTGGTCGCCCAACAACAGCGGTTACCTCGACCCGATCGTGGTCGACCTTTCGAAGAATTTCTACGCCGGGTTTCTCTCGAATACCCTGGCCGGCAACGCTCCTTGCGCGCGCAACGCCAATGAGCTGACGACGTGGTTCTACACCACCACCAACCCGCGCGGAAATCCCGTCAACGCCTGCCAGCAGATGGATATTCCGGAGGTCGTGCGTGGGAAGACGACGACCAGCACGACGACGAGCGATACCTCGACCAGCGTCACGACGACGACCTGCACCACCTTGATCCTCGGAAACTGCGGCACGTTCAGCGGTTTCACCGGCGTCAAAACGGTGGTGAACAGCCCCACGAGCGTCAGCGTGTGGACCTGCAACACCGTGATCAGCATCGGCGTGGGCGGGATCCGGCTCAGTATCACTACCTGCACCATCGTCACGACGGTAACCACCACCACGACGACCACGACGACGACCACGACGACCGATACGGGCGGTTTCTACTACGTCTGCACATCGCCCACGGATGAAAGCACCTGCGTCTACCACCTGGTGGCGAACGAGTCGGCCACCATTCAGCAGAATTTCGCCGTCTGGTACAGCTACTACCGGTCGCGCAACCTCAACGCCCGTGCGGCGATCGGACGCGTGTTCGGCAGCATGGCCGATGGTTCGGTGCGCGTCGCATGGCAGACACTGCAGAGTCAGTCGGGTTCGAGCACCTATAACGCGTCCGGCTCGTACAGCGGTCAGTCGTACGGGCCGCTGGTGTCGACCAGCAAGATTCTCGAACTGGCCAACTCGACCGGTTCGAGCTGCCTGACGTCCAGTACCAGCGACCCGTGCTGGCGCAGCCAGTTCATGAACTGGATCTACGGCGTGCCGGCCAGCGGCGGAACCCCGACCCGCGTCGCGACGCAGGTCGCCGGCGACTTCTACAAGCGCAGCCTCGCCACATCGGCCGGAGCGCTGGACCCGTACTGGAACGGCAGCACGAGCAATCCCGGCGAGCTTGCCTGCCGGAAGAACTTCAACATGCTGGTCACCGATGGCTACTGGAACGGCGACAGCCCGGCGGCGGCCGGGTCCGACGCCGTCTCGACCACGCTGCCTGACAAAGTCGCTTATTCGACATCGGACAAGACGTCCAGGATCTTCTGGAACGAGGCGGGGACGACCAGTCCATCCCTCGCGGATATCGCCTTTTATTACTGGGCGACGGATCTGCGAACCGACCTCAGGAACATCGTGCCGCCCTATTACTCGGACCTGACGACCGGTGTCACCGGCGCCACGTCGACCGTCAGCTCCACCAACCCCGGCAGCAACAGCGAGGTGTACTTCAATCCGTCCAACGACCCGGCAAGCTGGCAGCACATGTCGCAATACATGGTCACCATGGGCATCTCCGGCACGCTGGCCTATCCGGGCGACTACGCGGCGTTGCGCGCGGGCGGCAAACAGTGGCCGATACCGACGACGGGCGGCGGAGCGAGCAATATCGACGACACCTGGCATGCCGCGGTGAACAGTCGCGGCGGCTATTTCAGCGCTGCGGATCCCACGTCGCTCGTCAGCAGCCTGACCACCATCCTGTCCTCGGTGATCGCCAGCAGCTCCAGCTCACTCACGCTCAGCCTCAGCAGCAACGTGCTGACCACGGGCGCGGTCGCCTACGCCGCCGGCTACAACACGACCGACTGGAGCGGATCGCTCACCGCGAGTCTGCTGAACGCCAACGGCAGTGTCGGCGACGCACTCTGGTCGGCGGGCGACATCCTCAACGCCCGCGATCTCAGCAGCGACCCGCGCTTCATCGCTACCGCGACCGGGCCTGGCACGGGCACCGGCATCACCTTCGCCTACACGACGCTGAGTGCCGCTCAAAAGGCGATCCTCGACTCCTCCGACGGGACGGGGTCCGCGGCCACGACCGATGGGCTGGGCGCCAAACGTGTCGACTGGCTTTCCGGTGTCCGGACGCTCCAGGGCACCACCTTCCGTTCGCGCACGTCCCTGCTCGGGGCGGTGTTCGGTTCCCAGCCGACGTATGTCGGCGCACCCAACGGCGCGTACAGCGATGCGTTCCCCGCCAATTCGCCGGAGGCGCTGGCGCTCAAGACGGACCAGACCACCAGCTATTCCGCCTTCCTGGCGAAGTGGGCGGCGCGCCCGGCGACCGTGTATGTCGGTGCCAATGACGGCATGCTGCATGCCTTCGATGCCCGGCTCAGCACCGATGCGAACGCCATTCCGGGTCGCGAGATCTGGGGGTACATCCCGGCCAGCGTCTATGCCAACCTCCCCGCCCAGACGCGTCTGACCAACTTCAGCTTCACTCCCACCGTCGACGGAAGCCTCGTGACGGGCGACGTCTTCTTCAACGCCGCCAACACCGCGAACAAGACCACCGCGGGATGGCACACGCTGCTGGTCGGCGCGCTGAGACTGGGTGGACGTGGCGTCTATGGCATCGACGTGACCGATCCATCGGCGGCCACGCTCAACACGAGTACCGCCGTAGCGTCGAAGATCCTCTGGGAATTCAACAGCGACAGCGTATCGACGGTCGGAACCCCTGCGAACCTCGGCTATACCTTCGGCACGCCGGTCATCACACGCGTCGCTTTCAACAACGGCGACAGCAACAGCACCGTCGGGCGCTGGGTCGTGCTGGTACCCGGCGGCTACTTCCCGGACGGCAGCACCGCCGCGGCCGCAAGCAACACCTACAGTTCGCTGTTCGTTCTCGACGCCCAGACCGGCACGCTGCTCAAGGAGATCCGTACCCCTTCCGGTACCGGGGCCACGTCGAGTCACGGCCTCAGCACACCCGCGGTGGGTGACTACGACGGCGACCAGGTTGCCGATGTCGCGTTCGCCGGCGACCTCGACGGAAACGTCTGGCGCATCGACCTGTCGGCGACCACCCTGGCGGCAACGGCCCCCTCACAGGGCGTGAGCCTGCTGTTCAAGCCCGCGACCGCCAACGCCCAGTCGATCACGACATCGCCGCGCCTCCTGGCCGATCCGACGTCCGCCGCCTTTCTGGTGATATTCGGTACCGGGCGCTACCTGAGCACGGCGGATACCGCGGACACCACCACGCAGGCGCTCTACGGCATACGCGATCCGGGCACCGCCGTGGCGTCGCCGGTCACGGTCGCTGGCGGCAACCTCGTCAGGCAATCCATGACGGTCAATTCGGCCAATGCGATCGGCGTCACGAACAACGCCGTGGCGGCGACCCGGTCCGGCTGGTATCTGCCGCTGGATGCGACCGCCGGGGAGCGCGTGGTGGTCACGCCGGCCCTCGATTCCAGCAATAACACGGTGTCCTTCAGCACGCTCATTCCGGCAGCGAGCGACCCATGCACGACCTCCGGCTCCGGCTCGGTCATCGCGCTCGACGGCACGACCGGCGGCGCCGCCTTCGGCGTTTCCATCGGCGCCGCGACGACCTTCAGTGCGGGCTACTCACTGGCCGGTGCACGTGTCAGCGGCGCCGCCAGCTCGGGCGCGCTTTACTCCGCGGCCAGCCTGAGCGGCGGCATGTCCTACCTGCCTGGCCAGGTCCTCGCCTCGGGCGCGACGGCCGCCAACAGCATTCCGACCGCGCGGCGTCGCTCGTGGCGCGTCCTGAACAGTGAGAACTGATATGCACGCACCCGACCGACGCCGCGGCTTCACCCTTGTCGAACTGATGATCGTGCTGGTCGTGATGGCGATACTGGCCGCCATCGCTTTTCCGGCGTACACCAAGTACGGCTTCCGGGCGCGTCGCGCCGACGGACAGAAGTTACTCATGGCCATCGCCAATGCCGAGGAACGGTATTACGCCCTGCACAACGTCTATGCCGACCTCGCCACCATCGGCTACGCGGCCACGACGACGGCGACGTCGGAGAGCGGGTACTACACGGCGGTCGTCACCGTAAGCGCGGTGAACTCGCTCGATGCGCAAGCGTATAACGCGACCGCGACGCCGGTGCCCGGTGCGGCTCAGGCGCGCGACGTCTGTACGACGTTGTCCGTGACCGACACGGGCGTGAAGTCCCCGACCGGCCCGACCAGCAACGGAACCTGCTGGTAATGCGTGCGCGTCCGTCCGCGGGCGGCGCTCGTGGGTTCAGCCTGCTGGAGCTGATGATCGCCATCATCGTGGCCGGCATCCTCGCGGCCGTCGCCGTGCCGTCATTCCGCACGACCTTGCAGCGCCACCGGCTCCGGACCTCGGTCGACAACCTGCAGGCGGCGGTCCAGTACGCGCGGACGGAAGCCGTGCTGCGCGCGACCTATGTGTCGATATGCGCGAGTACCGACGGCGCGACCTGCTCCGGCGCGAGCACCTATGAAACGGGATGGCTCGTGTACGTGCATCCCGTGGCGACGACGAAGGCGAGCGATGTCTACTCGGCAAGTGTATCGGCGGGGATGCAGATCCTTCGCGTCGGTGGCGCCTTGAATGACGTCTCGGCACGCGCCGTGGACGGATCGGTCGTGACCTTCGGACAGCAGGGTCAGCTCGCGCCCGTGTCGACGCGCACCAGTCCAAGCCAGCCGATGGCCTTCGTTCTGTGTGCCGGTGTCGCCACGACGACGGGGCTTGGCGTGAACACCACACGCCTGCCCGGGTCGCGTATCGGCATCAGCCCGTTTGGCGGCATCGCGTCGACCAAGCTGAATAGCACGGACAAGTGCGTGCCCTGATCTCGCGCGGAGGCTCAGGCCAGCGTCGTCAGCTCGACCGGCACGACCGACTCGCCGCTGATCACCTGGGCCTGACCGTCCTGCACCATGAACTGGATCTGCATCGTGCGCTGGGTCAGCGCGGCGAGCGCCTCCACCGTGGCGGGGGCCACGTCGATGACGGAAACGTTCCGGGTGCGCGCCACGGCGGCGGCGGTCTTCTTCCACCACACTTCGGCGCTGCGTCCGCTGTAGCTATAGATGACGACGCGATTGGCCCGGCCGGCGGCACGGCGGATGCGCTGCTCGTCCGGCTGGCCGATCTCGATCCACAGATCGACCTCGCCGGTCAGCTCCTTGCGCCAGAGATCCGGCTCGTCTTCCGAGCTGATGCCCTTCCCGAAAACGAGAGCATCGTCCGCATTGAGCGCGAAGGCCAGGACGCGGACCATCATGCGCTCGTCGGTTTCCGACGGATGCTGGGCGATGGTCAGGGCATGGCCCTGGTAATAATGCCGGTCCATGTCGCTGACCTGCAGGTCAGCCTTGAAGACCGTGGATTTGAGAGCCATGAGATAGCTTCGCGGGCAAAGTAGCCGACAAGCCTACACGCATTTTTGTAACCGGACGTATGGTGAGACTATGCCTGCATCCGCCCACCATCGAATCCACGAGGAGCGCTGCGTGAAGAAGCTGATCAATGATCCGTTGAAGGTCGTCGACGAGATGATCGAAGGACTCGTCCTCGGCGACGTACGACTGGCTCGCATCGAGGGCGAGAATGTCGTACTGCGCGCCGACCACGCCGCGCACGCCGCTGCCGGAAAGGTCGCGCTCATCTCCGGCGGTGGCGCGGGTCACGAGCCCGCGCATGCCGGTTACGTCGGCGCCGGCATGCTCACCGCCGCAGTGGTCGGCGAGGTGTTCACCTCGCCCAGCGTGGATGCCGTCCTTGCGGCGATTCACGCCGTAGCCGGTCCCGCCGGCGTCCTGCTCATCGTCAAGAATTACACCGGCGACCGGCTCAACTTCGGCCTCGCCGCGGAGCTCGCACGCGCGGCGGGCATCGCGGTGGAGGTGGTGGTCGTCGCTGACGACGTCGCTCTCGATGACGACCATGCCGTCGGTCGCCGGGGTATCGCCGGCACCGTCCTCGTGCACAAGGTGGCCGGCGCCGCCGCCGAGGCCGGGCTGATCCTCGCCGGGGTCAGGGACGAGGCACAGGCCGCCATCGACGCGGTCGTCAGCATGGGACTGGGTCTGGGGTCGTGTACGGTACCGGCCGCCGGTAAGCCAGGGTTCGAACTGGGCGAGACCGAAGTGGAATACGGCTTAGGTATCCACGGCGAACGCGGCGCACAGCGCGGCCCCATCGCGCGGGCCGACGAGATGCTGGATCGGCTCATCGAGCGCCTGCTGTCGCGCGGCGCCATCGGTGGCGGGGACCGTGTGGCGCTGCTGGTCAACAACCTGGGCGGCACCGCCGTGCAGGAGCTCGACATCGTTGCGCGCCACGCACTGACGCGGCTCGCCGACCTCGGCGTGGAAGTATCCGCGGCGCTGGTCGGTACCTATCTCACCGCACTGGAAATGCCCGGCTGCTCGCTCAGCCTGCTCAAGCTCGACGAACACCGCCTCGGGCGCCTGCTGGCACCCGCCGCCGCCGCGGCCTGGCATGCGCCCTTGCGGCCGACGACGCGTCCGTCGATCGTTGCGGTCGCTCCCACGGAGAAGGCAGCGGACGCCGCAGGCCCGGCGTGGGCCTACGCAAGCCAGGCGGATCGCTTCACCGCCAGCCTGCGCGCCGTGGCAGCGGCTCTCGAAACCGCCGAGCCCGAGCTCACCGCACTGGACTCCGTCGTGGGTGACGGTGACATCGGCCTCAGCCTCGCGCGCGGTGCCCGTGCGATCGACGATGCGTTGCCCACGCTCGACGTCGCCCATCCCGCCGGCGCCCTGCTCGCCCTTGCCGGGACCTTGCGGCGCGTGCTCGGCGGCACGTCCGGACCGCTCTATGCCGTGTTCATCGTGCGGGCCGCCACGACCCTCGCCGAGGCGGGCAAGGTCGACGCGCCCCTGGCATGGGCTGCGGCTTTCCGTGCCGGCTGCGAAGCCGTGCAGGCGCTGGGCGGTGGCAAAGCCGGCGACCGCACCATGCTCGACGCCCTGCTCCCCGCCGCCGATGCGATCGACGCCGCCGTGGCGAGGGGCGATGAGACCAGGGCCGTCGTCCACGCCGCCATCGCCGCCGCCGAGCAAGGCGTGGAGGCGACCAGGACGATGCGGCCACGCCTGGGCCGGTCCGCCTATCTCGGCGATCGGACGCAGGGGCACGCCGATCCGGGTGCGCACGCGGTCGCCGTGTGGCTGAAAGCCGTCGGATCGGCGTTCTGACAGGTAAAATCGTCGATTGCCCGTTGCTGGAGTTCGCCTGTGTCCCACTATTCCGGTCCGCTGCTCACGCGTCCCATCGTCGAGGCGTGGGCCGCGGCGCGACAGGACGGCACGGGCACGTGGCGTGGTTCGCTGGATCTGGGGCGTACCGATGACGATGTATCGCTTGCCGCGGACACGTGGACCTGGCGCGAACGGGTCTACCCGTGGCCTCGCAAGCTCAAGGACCGGACCCTTTACTGGTGGGATGGGGAAAGCTTCGAACCGGTGTCGAGGTTTTCGGGCTCGCTGATCAAACTGGTTCCCACCGAATGGGGCGCGCCGACCTTCGAAATCGATGGCATCAAGATGCTGCCGACGTCGAAAGAGTCGCCGGTCGACGATGCGCGGCGGAAGGTGGCCCTGGTCGAACCCCGGGGAAAGGTCGTGCTGGATACCTGCGGCGGACTCGGCTATTTCGCCGCCTGCTGTCTGGATTCCGGCGTCGCGCGCATCGACTCGTTCGAAAAGAACGCGGATGTGCTCTGGTTGCGCAATATCAACCCGTGGTCGCCCGACCCGGAAGCGCCCGAAACCGGAGGACGGCTGACTCTTACGCACGCGGACATCTCGCACGCCATCGCGCATATCGCGGATGCGTCCGTCGATGCCCTGCTGCACGATCCGCCGCGCTTCGGCATCGCGGGCGAACTCTACTCGCAGGCCTTCTATGGCCAGCTGGCCCGCGTGCTCCGTCGTGGCGGGCGTCTCTTCCATTACACCGGCAGCCCCAACAAGCTGACCAGCGGACGTGACGTGCCACGCGAAATCGCTACACGGCTGACCAAAGCCGGCTTCACGGCGGAGCTGGCACTGGACGGCGTGTTCGCCACACGCCGGTAAGGGCAAGTAGCAGGCGAATAGGAACACACAAGGCATGCGAACGAGGTAGACCGGGAAAGGGATCGCGTCACGATGCCTGCACGGCACCAACGCGCATCCTGACGGCGAGGCTGCACGTATGAACTCCATGACGCCCCTTCGCCACGAGGTCCCATGCGCCATCCAGCCGCTCTCTCACTCATCGCCTTTTCGGCGTACGCCGCCGCTTCGCCCTCTTTCGCGATGGCGCAATACACGGGCGAGGCCTTCGCCCGTGGCAGCGACACGCTTATCTATCGGGAAGTCCACATCGAAGATGCGTCACGGCACGCCATCGTCTTTCAGTGTCCGGATGGCAGGGCCTTCGCCCGCAAGCGGCTAAGCACGGCTGGTGCGCCGACACAGCCGGACTTCGACTTCAAAGATGCGCGCAACGGATACGAGGAGGGCGTCCGTGGCGAAGGCGGCCAGCGTGTCGCCTATGTACGCAAAGTCGATGGCCAGCGCAGTGAGCATCCATTGAGCATCGATGCCGGCGCGGTCATCGATGCCGGGTTCGATGCCTACGTACGGGCCAACTGGGATCGCGTCATCCGGGGCGGAGCGTCCGTCCCGTTCCTGATGACGGGACGCGGCAAGTTTTTTCCCGTGAAGATCACCGCCGCCGCGGCGCAGGGGCCGGAGCGCAGGATCGATCTCAGGCTGGATGCCTGGTATGGCTTTGCCGCACCGACGATCAGCGTGACCTACACCGAGGCGACACGATTGCTTCGGCGGTACGAAGGGCCCGGCGCGATACGCGACGACCATGGAAAGCCCCTCGACGTACGCATCGAGTTCAGCCCGTCCGAGCGCAAGAGTGACGTCCCGTCCCACGCGTGGGAAGACGCCCTCGCATTACCGCTTGACGGTCGCTGCCCGGCCTGACGTCAGGTGTGCGAGCGCGACGGCAAGCACCGCCATCGCGACAGCCCAGGAAACCGCCAGCCACGCGTATCCTTGCCAGACAGGTGCCGGAAACGTCACCGCGCTCCAACCCCTTTGCGCTCCCGCGTACGACAACGGCCCGCCGACGGCTCCCAGCAACGCCGCCGCCACCGGACGGCCGGACAGCCAGCGCATCGGTCCCGGCAGCGTTACGGCGAACGACGCCCAGAGCCCGAGGATCCAGCACGGGGGCCCACCGGGAAAGGGCATCGGATCTTTCGCCGCGTAGCGCACGACACCTGCCACCGTCGCACCTCCGTCCACAAGCATGCCCAGCAACACCGCGAGAACGGCAAGCCGCCAGACGACGGCGCGCTCGGCTGACGCGATCGATTGCCAGAGAACGAACGCGAGACATGCTGCGCAGGCAAGCCAGCCGCGGTCGTGTCCTGCGGCGACGACCACGGCGAACCACAGCGCCTGGTAAGCGATAAACGTGAGGACACGCGTGTTCATGCGGATTTCTTAAGTAATCATGCGTTACCCGTCATTACGGCATGGAAACGTCGGCGGATGCATCGCATCAACACCCAAAAATTGGCAAATGCACACTTCGCCGCATCTGTGAAGATGATTGCGGGCGATCCGAGAGACTGTTAGCGTCCTCATTTCCAGGGGGGATAGGCGTTCCATCGCCGTGATCAACGAGTTCAGGAAAACTTCTTCGCTGGTCCGGTCCATCGGCTTCGCGGTAGGCATGATCATCGGCATCGGTCTGGCGGCCGTCCTGTTTCAGGATTACCGTCACCGCGTGCAGGCGGCGCATGCTCAGGCGCAGGCTCTCGCGGACGGTGCACAGCGTCTGCTCAGTGCGCGCCTGCATACCATCGAGCGCGCGATGCAGGCCGTCGCGGCCAATGCCCGCGATCTAGCCAGCACCGTTCCTGCGCAGGCGCAGGCACTGGTCGCCGATAACCTTAAGGGCGTCATGGCACGCCATGAGCAGGTCGAAAGCATCGTCCTGGTCGACGCGCAGGGACAGCCGATCAGCGCCGGCGATCCGGAACCCTCTATCCGCCAGTGGAGTAGCGACCTCACGCGCGGTGCGGACCTGCGCACGGGTCCGCTCGCACGACACAACGACGGTTGGGTCATGCCGCTGGCTGTGCCTCTGTCAGATGGGGGCTGGGTACTCGTCCGCCTCAGGCAGGCCGAATTCCAGGACGTCGTGGACAACCTCCACGCCGGCTCGCAGGACGTGGCCGCCATCACCGATCGCTTCGGCGTGATCGTCGCCCGGACGGGTGCGAATGCCGAACTGACCGGCAAGCCGGTCGACATGCTGTTCGCACCGGACGACGTCCGTCTGGGCCGCCGCGTCAGTCGCATCGACGGCGTGGAGCGTCTCATTTCCGCCGCGGCGCCGGGACGATATCCGCTGTGGGTGGGATTCGGCACGGCAAGCGCCGCTGTCGTCGAAAGCTGGTACCCCGTGGTTGCGCTCACCGGCGCGCTCTACCTGCTGTACTGGATCGTCCTGCTGTACATCCTGCGCCGCATCGGTCGCGCCGAACGCGACCACCTGCGCTATGTCGAACAGATCGAAACGGCCGAGCGCCGGTTCCGCATCATCTTCGACAAGAATCCGATGCCCTGCTGGGTCTACGACGTCGACACACTGCGCTTCCTGGTCGTGAACCAGGCGGCCATCGACGCGTACGGTTACACGCGGACGCAATTCCTTGCCATGACCCTGCTGGACATCCGGCCCGCCGCCGACGAGGGTGCCCTGAAGGCCGCCGTTACGAACCGCGACGTTCGCGCCGCCGAAAAACATCCCTGGACACACCGTCGCGCGGACGGAAGCCTGCTCCAGGTACGGGTCCACGCCTCCGACATCGACTTCCCCGGGCACGCCGCGCGTCTGGTGGTGGCCGAAGATGTCACCGAAAGGTTGCGTAACGAGCGTGTTCTGCGTCACAGGGCCACACATGACGCCACCACGGGTCTGCACAACACGGATGCCCTGCTCGAATTCCTCGACGACGACCGTCGCCGCTCCGTCGGTTACGAACTGGCCTTCGTTCAACTGCGCGGCCTCGAGCTGATCAGCGATACGTTCGGGCAGGCCGTCGGTCAGGACGTGCTCCGCGTGATGGCGGACCGCTTCGCGGCCCTCAGGGGCCCCGACAGCGCAGTGGCCCATCGTCCCGCGGAAACCTTCGTCCTCGCCATTTTGAACAATGAGCGCCGTGGCGAGATGCTGGCGGCGCTGATGCGCGCGGTGACCTCGCCCGTCAGCGTCCATGGCATGTTGCACGTCCTCGAACCGCGGGTTGGCCTTGCCTTGCACCCGCGTGACGGCGAGCGGGCCGAGAAGGTCCTGGGCGCGGCCGCCCTCGCGGCGCAGATGGGTAACGGCGCGCCGGGCACCTGGCACGTGTTCGAAGCGGCCATGGCGGCGGCATCGATCAACCGTCTGAAGATGGCGGCGCAGATCCGTAACGCCCTGGATCAGGACACCTTCATCGTCCACTTCCAGCCGATCATCCGCAGCCGCGACGGCCTGATCGTCAGCCTCGAAGCGCTGATCCGCTGGCCACTGCCCGACGGCGACTTCGTCGCACCGGACGTCTTCATTCCGCTGTGCGAGGAAACCGGCCTGATCGTTCCTCTTGGCCATCGTGTGTTGCGCGAGGTCGGACGGGCGTACGTGACCATGGCGCAGGCGGGCTTCGCGGACATCGCCCTTGCGGTGAACGTCTCGGCCGTGCAGCTGCAGCGCGACGACATCGTCGATGCGATCCGCCAGACCATCGCCGATTACCATCTGCCGACGGGAGCGATCCAGGTCGAACTCACCGAGAGCGCCGTGATCGGCGATCAGGCCCTGCGCGCGATGGATGCCCTGAAAGCACTGGGCGTACCGGTGCACCTCGATGATTTCGGTACAGGGTTCTCCAGCCTCGCCTATCTGCGCGATCTGCCTATCGATGCGCTGAAAATCGATCGCGCGTTTGTCGCCGAAATCGACTCCGAAGTCCGCTCGGCATCCGTCTGCGAAGCCATCCTGACGCTCGGCCATACCCTGGGCCTGCACGTGATCGCCGAAGGCGTGGAGCGCGAATCGCAGGCGGAATGGTTGATCGCGCATGGCTGCGACTACCTGCAAGGCTTCCATGCCGCCATGCCCATGTCCGTCGACGATGTGATCGTCTTCATGCAGGAGCGGCGGGCGGCAAGGGCGTAGAATGGCGGTCTTTGCGCCCGGAGCCCGAGCCTGTGACCTTTCCCTTTTCGCTGGTCATCTTCGATCTGGACGGCACGCTGGTCGACAGCGCCGCCGACATTGCCGAGTCGGTCAACCGCACGCTGACCGACTGGAAACTGCCCACCGTCGACACCGCGCGCATCACCGAGTGGATCGGTGAGGGCTCGCGCAAGCTGATCACCTACGCGTTCCGCGATGCAGGGAGCGACGCCGATATCGACGCGGTGATGCCCGGATTTCTCGAACACTATGCCGAGACCGCGCTCGATGCCGTCGCCTATGACGGCGTCGTCGAAACACTGGCGGCGCTGCATGCGCAGGGCGTGAAGATCGCGGTCTGCACCAACAAGAACGAAGAGTTCGTCCGTCCGCTGCTCGAGGTTCGCGGCATGCTGCCGTACGTGGATACCATCGTCGGCGGTAACACGCTTCCCGAGCGCAAGCCCAGCGGCGTGCCCTTGCTGCATATCGCCAAAGCGGCGGAAGTCGCCGTGTCGGACGTGCTCATGGTCGGCGATTCGGAGAGCGACATGCTGGCGGCGCATGACGCGGGTGTGGCGCTGGTCATGGTCAGCTACGGCTACCGCAAGTCGCTGGATCTGCAGAAAGCCGGTGCACTGGCCGTGATCGATCGCATGCCCGACCTGCTTTCCATCCGCCCGCGCTGATCGCCGCCCGCCCCGCCCGCGTGCCAGGCCCGGCGGCGCCGGGCCTGGATCAGGTCACATCAGGCCGCGCGTCGGGGCAGTACCCAGTCCGGACGGATGAAATGACAGGTGTAACCGCTCGGATACTTTTCCAGATAGTCCTGGTGCTCCGGCTCGGCTTCCCAGAAATCCCCCGCCGGGGCGAGTTCGGTCACGACCTTGCCCGGCCATAGCCCCGATGCATTGACGTCCGCGATCGTGTCCTCGGCGACGGCTTTCTGCTCGTCGTCCAGGTAGAAAATAGCCGACCGGTAGCTCAGCCCGCGGTCGTTACCCTGGCGGTTCAGCGTGGTCGGATCGTGGATCTGGAAGAAGAACTCCAGGATCTTTCGATAGTCGATCTTCGCCGGGTCGAACTCGATTTCGATGGCTTCGGCATGGGTGCCGTGGTTGCGGTACGTCGCGTTGGGCACGTCGCCACCGGAGTAGCCGACACGCGTGGCGATCACGCCGGGCTGCTTGCGGATCAGGTCCTGCATACCCCAGAAGCAGCCGCCGGCCAGAATGGCGCGTGACGTCATACGACACCTCCTTTTTCGTTGGCGAACAGGGCCACGTAATCCGGATAGCCTTCTTTCTCGAGATCGGCCACGGGGATGAAGCGCAGCGAGGCGGAATTGATGCAGTAACGGAGCCCGCCACGGTCGCGCGGGCCATCGGGGAACACGTGACCCAGATGACTGTCGGCATGCGTCGAACGCACTTCCGTGCGGATCATGCCGTGGCTGATGTCGCGGTTTTCGACGACATGCTCGTCCTCGAGCGGACGCGTGAAGCTCGGCCAGCCGCAGCCGCTGTCGAATTTGTCCAGCGACGAGAACAGCGGCTCGCCCGATACGATATCGACGTAGATACCGGGCTCATGGCTGTCGTGAAAGGCGTTCTGGAACGGCCTTTCGGTGCCACTCTGCTGGGTCACGCGAAACTGTTCGGGGGTGAGCCGGGAAAGGGCTTCGGGAGTCTTGCGATAGTCGGACATGGGGACCTCCTCGAGGGTTCGTCACATAATGCGGGCGGACCGCGTGGATGCAATGGCAACGTCGTCGCACCACCGGAGAGACCCGGCTCTGGCGTCTCCGGCCTGACGGAGGTCAGGCCGAAGGCAGCCGTATCCGGAAACGCGCGCCGCCACCGGGCGCGTCCGTCACGCCGATGTCGCCGCCGTGTCGTGCCACGATTTCCTGCACGAGATGCAAGCCCAGGCCTGTACCGACGCTGCTCGGCTGAAGGCGATAAAACGGAGTGAACACGCGCGCGCGCTCTTCCCTGGGAATACCCGGTCCCTGATCGCTCACCTGGAGCACACCGTCGTCGTGGACCTCGACATGAATGAGTCCCCTGCCCCCTGCGTGCACGATCGCGTTCTGGATCAGATTGGTCAGCGCGCGCGACAGCGAAAGGCGATCACCGACGATCTTCACGGGGTGATCCGGTGCGTCCATGGCCAGTTCGTATCCCGCGTCGAGCACCAGCGGCGCGACATCCGAGCTGACCTCACGCGCCAGGGCGACGAGATCCAGAACACCGAGGGTGTCGGGCTGACGGCCAAGGCGCTGCAGATCCAGTAGCTGCTCGGCGATGTTCGCCAGACGCGCAAGGTCGGTCAGCAGCCTCGTCCTCGAATCGCCGGGCGGAAGAGCCGCCAGACGGGCTTCGAGGATGGCGATAGGCGCGCGCAGTTCGTGGGCGGCATCCGTCAGGAAGCGGTCGCGCGCGTCGTAACCTTCGGCCAGCCGGGCCAGCGCGGTATTGAAGGCACGCACCAGAGGCTGCAGTTCGCGAGGTACCGCACCGTCCTCGAGGCGCGCTCCGCGATCGGCGATATCGATGTCCTCGGCCTGCCGGGCGACCCGACCGACGCCTGCCATCGCACGATGGATGATCCAGGGCACGGCGATGAGGGTCAGCAAGACCAGTGGCAGGCCGATACGCCATCCGAGGTAAAACGCGATCCTCGCGACGAGCACCGCGGGCCCGGAAATAGGCACACCGCCCACCATCACGTGTATACGGTCCCCGTCCCGCTCATCGACCGCCAGACGCATCGTCATCACGTAAGGTGGTTCGCCGCTGTGGATTTCCGAGGCTTCCAGTGAAGGCAGCGCGGCGACGAAGGGCGCGTACGCTCCGGGAACATGCCCGTATTCCAGGTAGCGCCCCTGTTCGTCCGCGGCCGCGAACCAGAGACCGGGCGACTTCGTGAGCAGCATCGCCATGTCGCGATCGTCGTCCAGACGCAACGCCCCGCCTTGGACGACCAGTGAGCGCAGGATGGTCTTCGACACCGCATCGTCGATGTACGACGCCCGCGCATTGATCAGGCTCCAGGTCAACGCCGCGATCGTCGCCACCAGCGTCAGCGTCTGCAGCACACTGAGGCGCCAGGCCAGCCGTTTCGTCAGTGACTTACCGGGGTGATGCATTCGCCACCTCTCGCAACAGGTAGCCCACACCGCGAATCACGTGAATTTCCACGTGTGCGCCCCCTTCGGTGAGCACGCGGCGAAGCTTGGATACGTGCGCGTCCAGTGCATTGGACTGAATCGCATCGTCGAAACCGTAAACGGCCTCCTGCAGCACCTCGCGTTGCACCGTGCGTCCGTGCCGGTAGGCCAGTGCCTCGAGCAGCAGGAGCTGCCTGCGCTGCAGCCGCAGACGCTCGCCATCGACGAAGACTTCCCGCGCACCGAAGTCGTAACGCAGGTTGCCGATGGAAGCGACCGGCAATGCGATCTGCGCCGGCCGGCGCGAGATGGCGCGTATGCGTGCGAGCAGTTCTTCGATAGCGAACGGTTTGACCAGGTAATCGTCGGCGCCCAGATCCAGCCCCTGAATGCGATCGGTCAACGTACCGCGCGCCGTCAGCATGATCACGGGCAGGTCCACGTGTACGGCACGTGCCTTCGCCACGAGCGTGGCTCCATCGCCGTCGGGGAGCTGACGGTCAAGCAGCAGCAGGTCATGCACCCTGCTCTGCAAGGCCTCCGTCGCATGCGCGATGTCACCCGCCAGATCCACCAGCATGCCGTGCCGATGCAGGGCTCCCTGAAGGGCCTCGGCCATCTCCGGCTCGTCTTCCACCAGCAATATGCGCATGCGCGACCCCGCCCGGCCCGCACCGCGGGCATGAAGGGGGGCGATGCTAACACGCGCTAAAGGCCTGACCGGACGCGCAATGTTGAGGCAATGTGGGCTCGCCACCATGCCCGACATCGTCCCCACGGTTACCTTGCATGTCGCTGCCCCGCTTCCGCTCCCTGCCCCTTGTCGCTGTCCTCGCCGGCGTCGCCGTCCCCGCGGCCCACGCGCAATCCTCCACCGATGGCCAGGCGCACTGGACGCTCGGCATCGGCGCGACCTGGAGCCCGAGCCCGTATCGCAGCTACGACAACAAGGCCTGGCCACTGCCGCTGGTCAATTACGAAGGCAAGTCGTTCTACTTCCGCGGCGCCTCGTTCGGCTATCGCTTGTATAAGACACCGAACGATGAGATCTCGGTCCTGGTGTCGCCGCTGGCCAACCGCTTTCGTCACGACGACAGCAACGATGCGCGGCTGCGCCGCCTGTCCGATCGCGATATCTCCGGCATGGGTGGCATCGCCTGGAAGCACACGGCCGACTGGGGTGTCCTGCAGGCCTCGGCGCAGAAGGAATTCACCGGGCATGGTGGCGGCACGTCGCTCGATGCGAACTACGCTTATCCCATCCGCAAGGGCGCGCTTACCCTCACCCCGACTCTCGGCGTGACCCGCGCCAATGGGGCGCTCAACGACTACTACTACGGCGTGAGCGGACGCGAGGCGGCACGTAGCGGCCTGGCGTCGTACCGCGCCGGCAGCGGCACGGCGCCCTGGCTGGGTCTGGCGGCCATGTACCGCCTGTCGCCGTCGTGGATTACCGCCGCCGGCATGCGCTACACCGTGCTGCCCGACGCCGTGAACGATAGTCCGATGGTCGGCGACGACCACACCCAGAGCTTCTTCCTCTCACTCAGCCACGTCTTCTGAGCCATGCGTAACGGCATCATTCATCGCATCGCCGACATCGCAAGGCTCATCGAGCCCGACCGCCGCGCCGTCTGGGAGTGGTTGCTGCGCACGCCTATCGGCGAGTTCGACGGCCGCACGGCCATCGAACTCGCGCACGTGGGCGAGGGACAGCGGGTCGTCGATCTTCTAGAGTCGGTTCTCTCGGGCGCACGCAGCGCCTGAGCCGTGCGCGTTGGCGATGTATGACCCAGCGCGCCGATGAGGCGCATACTACCTGACCATTCCCTCCCTACATGGTTGGCAAGGTGACACGGACAACCTCCCTGCAGGGTATCGACTGGGCCGGCGTGCTGGACGAAAAGGGACCGCGCTACCTGCAGGTCGTCCGCTTCATGGAACGCGCGGTCGCCGAGGGAAGGCTTCGTCCCGGAGATCGACTACCGCCGCAACGCCTGCTCGCCCGTGCGCTCGGCATCGACCTCACCACCGTTACCCGCGCCTATGCCGAAGCTCGTGAGCGCCATCTGCTCCACGCGCGCGGCGCGCTGGGGACATTCGTCGCGGCGCCTCGGTTCGACACGACACAGGTCGTGGACCTGGGCATGAATCTGCCGCCCCCGCCAGACGGAATCGATCTGGCGGACCTGCTGAAACGCGGTATCGATCAGGTTCTGACGCATGCGGACGCGCACCTGCTGATGAGCTACCACGCCGGTGGTGGCAGCGCCGCGGACCGCGCGGCCGGCGCGCTCTGGCTGAAGCCCATGCTCGGGAAGCTGGATGAAGGACGCATCGTCACCTGCCCCGGCGCGCAGACGGCGCTGGCCGGTCTGATCCTCGCCCTGACCGTTCCGGACGAGGCGATTCTGACCGACGCGCTGCTCTATCCCGGCATGATCACGGCGGCGGCAAAACTGGGGCGCCGCCTGATCGCCGTCGCCGGCGATGCGGACGGGATGCTTCCGGACGAGCTGGCAAACGCCGCGGCGCGCGAGAACGCGCGGGTGCTCTACCTGAATCCGACGCTATGCAATCCAACGGCCCGGACGGTACCGGAGACGCGCCGGATCCAGCTGGCCGACGTGGCGCGGATGCACGGCCTGCAGGTGATCGAGGACGACCCGTACTGGGCGCTCGCGGACGACCCTCCGCTGCCTCTCGCCCGACACATCCCGGAGCGCACCTACTACGTAGCGACCTTATCCAAGGCGCTGACACCGGGGCTGCGTACGGCTTACGTGGTGTCGCCCGACGCGGCGGCGCGTGGCGCTTTCCTGACCAGTCTGCGCGCCGTGAGCCTGATGCCTGCTCCGATGACGAGCGCCCTGACCACGCAGTGGATTCACGATGGCACCGCGACCGCCGTGCTGGAAGGCGTGCGGCGCGAGGCGCGTGAAAGGCAGCGCATGGCGGCCTTCGCGCTGAGCCGTGTCGACATCGCCTCTCAGGGTATTCACCTCTGGCTTCCCCTGCCCGCCCGCTGGACGGCCCGCTCGCTGACGACCGCGGCGCGGCTGGACGGCCTCGCCGTGACACCGGCCGAGGCGTTTTCCCTGGATGCGCCGCCGGCCGAGGCGATTCGTGTGTCGCTGGGAGGAGTGAAGGAGCGCGTGCGACTGAAGCAAGGGCTCGATCGCCTCGCCACGCTGCTGGAGCGTGGCGAGACGGGTGAAGCCTCATTGGTCGTGTAAGCGCTCAACCTGGCGGGAACCGGCCTGCTGGCGACGACTCAGGCCGCGATATCTTCTACCCAGACATGCCCCGCCTGACGCAGCAGCGCCCGGGCCGAATCCGGTCCCCAGGTGCCCGCTTCGTAGGCATCCGGTCCCGTCTGGTCGTCATGCCAGGCTTCGAGAATGGGCGTCACCCACTGCCATGCGGCCTCGGTTTCGTCCTTACGCACGAACAAGGCCGGACTGCCCTTCACCGCATCCAGCATCAGCCCTTCATACGAATCGCGATAGACGATGCGCGAGGGCTCGTTCAACTTCGAGAACGCATCCACCTCGTCCAGCGCAAACCGGTTACCCGGCTGCTTCACGAACAGCGGCAAGGTCACGCTCTCGTTCGGCTGCACACGAATCACCAGACGGCTGCCCGGACGTGCCTCACCGAACAGGCCCGGCTCCGCCGCGCGGAACTGGATCACCACCTCGGTCAGCTTCTCCGGCATGCGCTTGCCCGATCGCAGGTAAAACGGCACGCCATGCCAGCGCGGCGTATCGATCTCGGCCTTAAGCGCGACGAAGGTTTCGGTGTTGCTGGGCGTTTCGCCCGGCAGCTCCTCGCGATAGGCCGGCACCGGCTTACCGTCGTTGGTGCCCTGTACGTACTGGCCGCGCGCCACATGGGCGCTGAGGTTGTTCCGGTCCAGCGGTTTCAGCGATTTCAGCACGCGCACTTTCTCGTCGCGCAGCGCGTCGGCATCCAGCGATGACGGACGCTCCATCGCGACGACCGTCAATACCTGCAGGAGATGGTTCTGGATCATGTCGCGCAGCGCGCCGGAGCCGTCGTAGTAACCACCCCGGCCTTCCAGACCCACCGTCTCGGCCGCCGTGATCTGCACGTACTCGATCGACTCGTGGTCCCACATGCGCTCGAGCATGGGATTGGCGAAGCGCAGCGCGATGATGTTCTGCACCGCTTCCTTACCGAGGTAGTGATCGATGCGGAAGATGCTGTTTTCGGGGAAGTGGCGACCCACGCCCTCGTTGACCTTGCGCGCGGTATCCAGGTCGGTACCGATCGGCTTCTCGAGCACGATGCGCGACGTTTCGGTGCGAAGACCTTTTTCGTCGACGTTCTTCGCGATATCGCCATAGAGGTCGGGCGAGGTGGCGAGATAGAAGACGCGGATGCGGTCATTCGTCGCGCCGTCGTCCAGCAGCGACTTGAGGCCGTCCCAGTTACCGCTGGACTCGGCGCCATTGAGGCTCACATAGTGAACCAGCCCGAGGAACCGGTTCACCGTGTCGTCCGAGTATTCCTCGGCGCGGATGAATTCCTTCAGGGCTTTCTGCGCCCGTTCGCGGTACGACGTGTCGTCGAGCGGCGAGCGCGCGGTACCGACGATGCGTGAGTCCGACGGCACCTGGCCTTCAGCGAAGCGGCGATACAGCGCGGGCAACAGCTTGCGCATGGTCAGGTCGCCGGTGGCGCCGAAGATGACGTAGTCGAACGAGTCGACGGGTTCGAGTGCGGTCGAAGTGCTCATGGCTCGGGAGTTCCAGAAGGGTATGCCGTTCATCAATGCGGCATTGCATCATGGATTCAACCCCGGCGCACCTAAACAATCTTGCGTACGCCGCATAAGTGTTGTGACGCGGCGCCTATGACACCCCTGCGCTGGCGACCCCATGGATAGCTCTTCGACGGCCAGATCGGCGGTCATTCAAGGAACCACTCCCATGAGCAAGCTGAAAGACAAAGTCGCGCTGGTCACCGGCGCATCCAAGGGTATCGGCGCCGCCATCGCCAGGTCGCTGGCGGCCGAAGGCGCGTCGGTCGTCGTCAACTACGCTTCGAGCAAGGCGGGCGCGGACGCGGTCGTGGCAGCCATCGAGGCGGCCGGTGGCAAGGCCGTCGCGGTAGGCGGTGACGTCTCGAAGCAGGCCGACGCGGAAGGGCTCGTTGCCGCCGCCATCGAGCACTTCGGCCGTCTGGACATCGTCGTCAACAACTCCGGTGTCTACGAGTTCGCATCGATCGAGGCCACCACCGAAGAACTGTATCGCCGCATCTTCGATATCAACGTACTGGGCACCATTCTGGTGACGCAGGCCGCGTCGAAGCACCTGGGCCAGGGCGCGAGCGTGATCAACATCGGATCCGCGGTCACGCGTATCACACCGGTCGACAGCAGCGTCTACACGGGCACCAAGGGCGCGGTCGACGCGATTACCGGCGTGCTCTCGCGCGAGCTCGGCCCGCGCGGCATCCGCGTCAACTCGGTCAACCCGGGCATGGTCATCACCGAAGGCACGCACACGGCGGGCATCGCCGGCGGCGACTTCGAAACCTGGGCTGCCAGCCAGACCCCGCTCAGCCGCGTCGGCAAGCCGGAAGACATCGCGCCGATCGTGACCTTCCTCGCCTCGGACGACGCACGCTGGGTGACCGGCGAACTGATCCTCGGCTCGGGTGGCATGCGCTAAGCGTCTTCCGCCGCGACCAGCCCGTAGAGTTCCGGATGCAGGAACGGCGCCATCGCCAGCATGATGGTCTGCGTGTACGCGCTCTCGCGCGTCACGTGACCATTCGTGACCAGGCCGATGGCGCCACCCTGCTGCTTGATGTTGACGGTGCCGAACAGGCGATCCATGACGGGACCGAGCTCCTCGCCATCGACCAGCGCCTCGTAAACGGCCGGCGGCAGGGGCAGCCAGGCGCTGCAGCCGACCGATACGTCATCGCCCCCGGCGATCGCGACATAGCCCATGGTGCCCGGACCATCCGCGGTGACGTCCACGCCGCCCTCCAGCGCCACGTAAAAGTCCGCCTCGCCGCCGTGTGCGCGGCAGTATTCCATCCGGTTGATCGCGCCTTCGCGAGTCTCGGCGGCGGTCATCGGTTGTTCCGGCACGCCGGACGGTGCGTGCATGCCTTCGCATTCGATCAGCCGTCCCGGAAAAAGCGGTGCGATAGCGTTGCGTACCGCGCCGATCTTCACGGGATTGAGGGAGCCGACGACGACCTTGAGCGTGCTTTGGGGTGACGACATGACGGGACCATGGGGGCGATGAAAGCCCCCATGGTACCAAGCGCCCCTTATCTCAGAGCCTGAACCCGCCGACCACCGCTTCGAGCGTACGCGTCTGGTCTTCCATCGCCTTGGCCGCGGCAGCCGCTTCCTCGACCAGCGCCGCGTTCTGCTGGGTCATGTCGTCCAGCTGGGTGACCACACCGCTGACCTGGTCGATGCCCTGGCTCTGCTCGGTGCTGGCCGCCATGATCTCCTCCATGAAGGTAGCGACGTGGGCAACGCTGCCGGTGAGTTCACCGATGCGCTGGCCGGCGACGCGTACCAGCTGCGAACCGCGCTCGACGTCGTCGACCGACTCGGCGATCAGCGCCTTGATGTCCTTCGCCGCCTTGGCGGAACTCTGCGCGAGACTGCGGACTTCGCTTGCCACAACCGCGAACCCGCGACCCTGCTCGCCCGCCCGGGCCGCTTCCACCGCCGCGTTGAGCGCCAGCAGGTTGGTCTGGAAGGCGATACCGTCGATCACACCCACGATGTCGGCGATGCGTGCGGACGACTGGCTGATCGCGTCCATCGTCACGACCACTTCGTTCACCGTGCCGCCGCCATCGCGCGCCGCGTTGGCTGCCTCACGCGCCAGCGTATTGGCCTGACGGGCGTTATCGGCGTTCTGGCGCACGGTCGCCGTCAGTTCTTCCATGGACGCAGCCGTCTCTTCCAGCGAGCTGGCCTGCTCCTCGGTACGCTGCGAGAGATCCATGTTGCCGCTCGCGATCTGCGTGGCCGCCGACGAGATGGCCGACGAACTGTCGCGCACCTGACGCATCATGCCCTGCAGACGGGCGATGAAGCCGTTGAAGCTCTCGACCACGCCGTTGTATTCGCTGCCGCTGCCGTTCGCCAGGCGACGGGTCAGATCGGCGTCGCCGGAGTTGAGGTCGTCGATGTTGGCCTTGAGGGTCGCGAGCTGCTTCATCAGCGCACGGATGCCCAGCACCAGCGCCACGATGAGCAGAAGTGCCAGAGGCACCTGCACCGCGGCGAGCTTGGTCAGGATGCGAGCGCTGTTCTCGGTAAGCAGCCGGGTCGGGAGACTCGTGGCCAGCACCCACGGAGTGCCGGCGATCGGCTTCAGGAACAGCGTGTGCGACTCGCCATCCGCGTCGTAATCGAGCTCGACCTGACCGCCCTTGGCCACCTTCGGCAGGGCGTCCTTCACCTGCGCGATCATCGCCGAGCCAGCGGCCAGATCGGGGATCTTCTTCAGGACGATATCGTCCTTGATGTAGGTGCTGTTGCTGACCACCGTGCCGTTCGGCTCGACGATCAGGATCTGACCATGGACCTTCTTCTCCATGTCGGCGACCAGGCGGTTGAAGAAGCCCAGCGTGACGTCGATGGTGGAGACGCCGAACACGTCATCGCCCTTGTAGATCGCCATGGCGCAATTGGTGCGCGGCTGTGCGCTGGCATCGTCCTTATAGGCATCGGCCCAGAGACAATGACCACGCGGAGCGCTGAGGCCATTCTTGTACCAGCTCTGCTCCCAGTACTTGAGCGCGTCAGGCTGATTCCAGTGCGTGTTGACCACGAGCTTGTTGCTGGCATCCCGGGCGAAGAAGGTACTGTCGCGCTCCTTGCTCGCCTCGCGCTTGAACGGCAGCGGCCAGATGCCACCACCGAACACGTCGGGATCGCCGTACTGGTCGACCAGACCCGGCTGGAGACGGTCGATGGACGCGCTGTCCATGAGCGCCACCGTCTGCGTGATGCTGCGCTGCTGCGCTTCGACCTGCTTGAGCTTGTTGGTGATGACGGTGCCGATCTCGTCGACATTGCGGCCGACGAGTTGCGCCTCGGTCGCCCGCAGGTCGGGGCTGACGAACAGCCGGACGACGATCAGAGTGAGGATCACCAGTACGATAAAAGAGCCCAGCACGGCTACGGTATAGCGGGCCTGGGTCGACTTGAGAAAATTCACGCGAGTGCCGTTAGTAAGGGGACCCCTACCTATCGGCTTGACGAGGGCTTAACTTTAGCCCTCGTCAACACCTTAGTTTCAGCTGAGAGCCTTGTCTACCATGGCCTGCGCCTCAGCCAGCACCTGCTGGAGGTGATCGTTGCCGCGAAAACTTTCGCCGTAGACCTTATAGATGTCCTCGGTGCCCGACGGACGGGCCGCGAACCATGCCTCCGCGGAGATCACCTTGATCCCGCCGATCGGCTGGCCGCCCGCCTGATTGACCACCTCGACGATCGGATCGCCGGCGAGCGTCCTGGATTCGACCTGGTCCGGAGCGAGCTTCGACAGCTTCGCCTTCTGCGCGTGGGAGGCCGGCGCGTCGATGCGCGAATTGGCCGGATCACCCAGTTCGCCGGTGATACCCCGGTAGATCTCACCGGGATCCTTGCCCAGCCGCGCGGTCATCTCGCCAGCAAGCAACGCGGCGACGATGCCGTCCTTATCGGTCGACCAGGCCCCGCCGTCCTTCGACAGGAACGACGCGCCAGCGCTTTCCTCGCAGCCGAAGCCGAGACTGCCGTCGTAGAGTCCGGACACGAAGTACTTGAACCCGACCGGCACTTCGCGCAGCGGGCGGCCCAGATGCGCGGCGATGCGGTCGAGCAGACCCGTGCTCACCGCCGTCTTGCCGACGGCCGCGTCCGCGCGCCAGCCCGGACGGTTCTGGAACAGATACCACGCGGCGGCCGCCAGGTAGTGATTGGCCGGCAGCAGTCCCGTGCTGGGCGCGACCACGCCGTGGCGATCGTGGTCCGTGTCGCAGGCGAAGGCCACGTCGAACTTATCTTTCAGGCCGATCAGCCGCTGCATCGCATAGGCGGACGATGGATCCATGCGGACACGGCCATCCCAGTCGAGCGACATGAAGGAGAAGGTCTTGTCGACGGTCTCACTGACCACGGTCAGGTCGAGCTTGTAACGCTCACCGATGGCGCGCCAGTAATGGACGCCGGCGCCACCCAGAGGGTCCACGCCCATCCGGACGCCCTTGTTCCGGATGATGTCCAGATCGAGCGCATTGCCCAGATCGGCCACGTAGCGTTCCAGGAAATCGTATTCCTGCGTCGTCGACGCCTTCAGCGCCTGTGCGTACGGCTGCCGCTTCACGTCACGCAGGCCGCCCTCGATCAGCGCGTTGGCGCGGGCCGCGATCCAGGATGTCGCATCGGTATCGGCGGGCCCACCGTGCGGCGGGTTGTACTTGATCCCGCCGCTTTCGGGCGGGTTGTGCGACGGCGTGATGACGATGCCGTCGGCACGGCCGCTCTCGCGCCCATGGTTGAACACCAGGATCGCGTGCGAGACCGCGGGTGTGGGGGTGTATTCCCCACCGGCCGAGATGTAAGTCGGCACGCCGTTCGCGGCGAGCACTTCGATCGTGCTCTCGAACGCCGGGGCGGACAGCGCGTGTGTATCGATGCCTACGAACACAGGCCCGTCCACGCCTTCCTTACGGCGATACTCACAGATCGCCTGGACCACGGCCTGCACATGCCATGCGTTGAACGAACGGTCGAACGAGGAGCCGCGGTGGCCGGACGTACCGAAGACGACGCGCTGCTCGGGTACCGACGGATCGGGTCGCAGGTCGTGATACGCGGCAAGCAGGGCGGCGACGTCGACCGGAGTGGTTTCCGTAGCGGGCTTTCCCGCCAGCGGGCTGATCTTGGCACTCACCGATAGCTCTCCTTGGGCGGTGCCGTCAGGGCACCGGACCGGGGCATTGTAGGCATGCCGCCTGAATGGCGTTGTCAAACCGGTGTGCACTTTTGAGATTTTTTCTATGTCCGGCGCGGTCGCCTGCGACTATCTTGTTTGCCATCGCTCTCATCGGCCGGCGGTAACCGCAGCCGGTCGATGTATTCGAAGATCTCAGCATCCGTGTCCAGCCGCAGCTTGCGCATGGCATTCGTCTTCTGCTGGCTCACGGTCGAAAGACCACGGCCCGTGGCGCGGGCAATGTCGGTCACGCTGTTACCCGCGGCGAACAACCGCAGGATCTCCAGCTCCCTCGGCGACAGGTCCGCCAGGGTGCCCTTGCCCACCGGCTCGCCCTGCGGCGTAACGATCATCTCGCGAACGGAGGCACCCAGGTACACATGGTTGGACACGATCTGCGCCAATGCCTCGGGAATTTCCCGGGTGTCGCCCGACTTCCCGATCAGTCCGCGGACGCCCGTACCGAGAATCTCGCGATACAGCGCGGGATTGGCCAGCGTGGTGATCACCATGATCGGCAATGCCGGATAGAGCTTCCGCACTTCCGTAAGCAACGCGAGGCCGTCCCGTCCGGGCTCCGGCATGCTGAAATCGGTAATCAGCGCATCGCAAGGCTGCGCGGCGAGCGCAGCCAGCAGTTCATCGGGCGATTGCGCCTCGCCGACCACGTCGGCAAGGCCGTCCTTGGTCAGGGCCAGGCTGATGCCCTTGAGAACGACGGGATGATCATCCGCAAGAATGACGCGGTGAACCATGAGTAATCCTTTCTCCGTAGCCAGTCCGTGCGGCGGGGCGCAGAGTTGAGCACATCGCCGCCGGCATCGCCACTACGAATGCGCCTGCACGCGCGAGTTCACGCATGGCGCGAACGCATCGCCCGGGCCTGCGTCCGCATGGGTGCGAGCGCTGACCTGCCCGACCTGCTGACGCGCGTAAGCCACTACTACACGGGCCTCGCCCGGCAGCGCGGCGGCACGCTTCAGCTCGAGCTGGACCCCGCCCTGGCGCCCGATCTCGTGGGTCCTTACGCAGCGCTCGGTGACGTCCTCTGCCTGCTGCTCGACCGCGCCTTCGCCGTCACCGTCCATGCACATGTCGCGCTGCAGGTCGATGTCGTCGGCGATGTGCCGGACGGCCAGCTGGTCCACATCACGGTGGCCGATCCCGGCGAGACGCTCGACGACTGTCTAGGCCTGGACACTGCCGCCCGGCTGATCGCCTCGCTCGATGGCGTCCTGCACAGGGAGTGCGCGCCGGATCGGGGTACACGGGTCATCATCGAGGTCACGCTGACCTTGCCACGCCATCCTCCGCGCATCGACATCGAGACCCTGCGGACCACGCTCGGAGGCACCCATGCGCTGCGCGAAGTGATCTCGGCACTGGATCGCTCACTCAGCCGCGATCTTTCCGAACTCGACGTCCTGCTCGCCCAGCCCGGCATCGCCGATCTGCAGGCCTGGCTGCACCGGGTCTCCGGTGCGCTTGGTATGGCCGAGGCCACCGACCTCGCGCGCCTGGGACTCACGCTGGAGCGCCGCCTGGCGGAAGAACGGGATGCCAGCGTCGACGCGGCGATCCGGCGCTTCGGGGAAGACGCCGCGCATGCGCTTCAGGTGCTGCGCAAACACAGCTGAGCGATCGGCTATAGTGCCCGGCACTGTGAGTACCCTGCACACCTTCATCGACACCCATCCGCGCCTCTTCGTGCTGACTGGCGCAGGCATCAGTACCGATTCCGGTATTCCCGACTACCGCGATGGTCAGGGCGCGTGGAAACGCAGCCCGCCGATGACCCTGCAGATGTTCATGAGCGGTCCGCCGGCCCGGGCACGCTACTGGGCGCGTGGCATGATCGGCTGGCGCCATTTCTCATCGGTGAGCCCCAACCTCGCGCATCGGGCACTGGCACGGATGGAGCACGAGGGGCGCATCGAACTCCTGCTGACCCAGAACGTCGACGGGCTTCACGAAGCGGCCGGCAGCATCAATGTGGTCGACCTCCACGGACGCCTCGACCGCGTGCGCTGCATGCAATGCGGCGATATCACGACGCGCGCCTCCATGCAGGCCAGGCTCGAGGAAGCGAACCCCGCGTGGCTCGCGCTGCAGGCCACGGTGGCGCCCGATGGCGACGCCGACCTCGACGAGGTGGACTTCAGCGCATTCGTCATCCCGACCTGCACGGTCTGCGGCGGGATCCTGAAACCCGATGTCGTCTTCTTCGGTGAAAATGTCCCCCGCGCCCGTGTCGACACGGCCTGGGCACATCTGGCCCGGGCCGACGCCATGCTGGTGGTCGGCTCGTCGCTGATGGTCTACTCCGGCTACCGCTTCGTTCTCGAAGCCTCGCGCAAAGGTCTGCCGATCGCCTCGGTCAACCTCGGCGTCACCCGCGCGGACGCACTGATCGACGTGAAAATCGAGCAGTCGGTCACGGACGCGCTCGCGCCCTACGCCTGACCTTCAACCCGTGGCGCCTGGCGCCTCGCGCGGAAGAACTCGCGCAGCATCGTGCTCGCCACGTCAGCCCCGAGGCCGCCCTCGACCCTCACCCGGTGGTTGTGCAACGGCGAAACCAGCGTGTCGAACACGCTCCCGGCTGCGCCGGTCTTGGGGTCGGTCGCGCCGAACACCACGCGCCCGACCCGTGCGTGGATCATGGCCATCGCGCACATGGTGCAAGGCTCGAGCGTCACATACAGCGTGGAGCCTGGAAACCGGTAGTTGGCGACAGCCTGGCCTCCGGCCCGCAGCGCCTGGATTTCCGCATGCGCGGTGGGGTCGTTGAGGGTGATGTTGCGATTCCAGCCTTCGCCGATCGCGACGCCACCCTGCACGAGCACGGCACCGACGGGCACCTCGCCCTCCGCATCGCGCGCGTGTTCCGCCAGCTGAAGCGCACGGGCCATCCACGCGCGATCGGCGTCGGTAAAGCGGTCGTCGCTGGAAACCGGAGGTGCGGACAAGAGCGGTCTTCCGTCAGGCAGGCCGGGGATTCTACGTCGTTTCGTCAGCGACGGAAGCAGCCGAGGGCGTGGTCGTCGACGATACCCACGGCCTGCATCCAGGCATAGGTGATGGTCGGACCGACGAACTTGAAGCCGCGCTTCCTGAGGTCTTTCGAGATGGTGACCGACAAAGGCGTCTGCGTAGGCGCCGTACGGCCGTCGCCACGAATCACCTTGCCGTCGGTGAACGACCAGCAGTAGCTGTCGAAGTCTTCGCCGCGGGCGTGCATGTCTTCATAAATGCGCGCCCCGTTGATGGTCGCCTCGATCTTGGCGCGCGAGCGGATGATGCCGGCATCGTCCAGCAGGCGCACGATGTCCTTCTCACTGAAGCGGGCAACCTTGACCGGATCGAACCCCTTGAACGCTTTGCGGAAGTTTTCGCGTTTGCGCAGGATGGTGATCCACGAGAGCCCAGCCTGAAAACCTTCCAGCATCAGCTGCTCCCAGAGCATTCGCGAATCGTGCAGAGGCTCGCCCCACTCCGTGTCGTGGTACTCGGTGTAGAGCGGGTCGGATCCGGCCCAGGCACAGCGTGTGGGTTCTATGGTGGGCATGAGAGGCGATCCGTCGGTGCCGGAGATCAGGACGTACTTGCAAGTGATCGTTCGTACATATTAGCGTCCAGCACTTGTCCGACAAGCCATCCGGGCCACGGCACGCCTGAAAATGCCGGGCTGGCCCAGCGACCGCGACAGAACGATCGCCCCCTGAATGCCAGCGACCGCATCTTCCGCCGTCTCGCGCGCCATGACCCGGGACTGTCCCAGCCGACCGAGGCATTCGCTCAGAGCATCGATCCAACGGACAAAATAGTTCTTCACCGCCATCGCGAAGCGGTCGCGTGTCTCATCCAGGGCGAATGCCCCGACGAGACACACGCGTCGTCCTGAATCGAAATAGGCATCCACGGATTTCCACATCCCTTCGATCGCCACACCGGGCTCGGCGCCGCGCAACGGCTTGAAGATGTGTTCATCGAACCAGGCATCGATATCCGCCAGAACGGCCGCCGCCATCTCTTCCTTCCCACCGGGAAAAAAGTGATAGAGGCTTCCTTTGCCCAGCCCGGTACGCTCGGTGATACGGCTCATCGTCGCCCCGTTGTAGCCGAGTTCCCGAAACGCCTCGGCCAGCAGCGGGATGATCTCCGCACGCTCGTAGACCTCGCGAGCCATCGCGCTCAAAGTCCCAGATCGGAGAGTCCCGGATGATCGTCCGGACGACGCCCCTGCGGCCAGTGGAACTTGCGATCGGACTCGGCGACAGGCAGATCGTTGATGCAGGCGTAACGGCGCTCCATCTCGCCTTCCGCGCTGAATTCCCAGTTCTCGTTGCCGTATGAGCGGTACCACTGACCGCTGTCGTCGTGCCATTCATAGGCGAAACGGACGGCGATACGGTTGCCGTCGAAGGCCCAGAGCTCCTTGATCAGACGGTAGTCGTGCTCCTTCTCCCATTTGCGGGTGAGGAAGGCGACGATCGCCTCGCGGCCATGGACGAACTCGGCGCGGTTACGCCACTGGCTGTCGCGGGTGTATGCCAGCGCGACCTTCGCCGGGTCGCGGCTGTTCCAGCCGTCTTCGGCCATGCGGACCTTCTGAACGGCGGTAGCGTGCGTGAAGGGAGGGAACGGAGCGGCCACGATCGGATTCCTGTGTCGATGGAGGTCGCAGTGTACCGATTGGTACAGAGATTCGCTTGAACGAAAATGCCGCAGGGGTCGACCCTGCGGCACGTCGGACCGGCGCTGCTTGCCAGCGATAACTCAGCGGTAAGCGCCACCCTCATCCCGCCGCCACGCGGCCTGCGGTTCGACCAGCCCTTCGACGTCGAACAGGTGGCGATGCCGCGACGGCTGCGAACGCAAGTACTGCTTGGGCGGATGGACCGTGCCGCCCAGTTCGGCGGCGGCATGCCAGGGCCAGCGCGGGTCGTAGAGAATCGTGCGCGCCAGGGCGATCAGGTCGGCCTCGCCCGTGGCCACGATGGCTTCCGCCTGCTCGGGGCTGGTGATCAGACCGACAGCCACGACCGGCATGTCGACCGCTTCCTTCACACCGCGCGCGAACGGCACCTGATAGCTCGGTCCGACCGGGATCTTCTGGTGTTCGTCGAGGCCGCCGGTGGAAACGTGGATGGCATCGCAGCCACGCGCCTCCAGCGCCTTGGCGAAGGCGATGGTCTGCTCGAGGTCCCAACCGCCGTCCACCCAGTCGGTCGCGGAAACACGCATGGTCACGGGGCGATCGACGGGGAACGCGGCGCGCACGGCGTCGAAGACTTCCAGCGGGAAACGCATGCGGTTCTCAAGCGAACCGCCGTATTCGTCGCTACGCTGGTTGGACAGCGGCGAAAGGAACTGGTGCAACAGGTAGCCATGGGCCCCGTGCAACTGCACGAACGCCAGGCCCAGGCGCGCCGCACGCACGGCGGCGGCGGCAAACGCGTCGCGCACCCTCGCGAGGCCGGCCTTGTCGAGCTCGGTCGGAGCCACATCGCCCGCTTGGAAGGGAATCGGCGAAGCACCGACCGTCTGCCATCCGTGTACGTCATCCGGCGCCAGCTGATGACCACCGGCCCAGGGTGTCTCGGTGGACGCCTTACGCCCGGCGTGGCCGAGCTGGATACCGATCGGCATATCGGACCAGTGGCGCACACTCTCCAGCACCTTGCCCATGGCCGCCTCGGTGGCGTCGTCGTACAGGCCGACGTCGCCCCAGGTAATGCGACCTTCCGGCTCGACGGCCGTCGCCTCGATGGTCAGCAGACCCGCACCGGACAAGGCCAGCTGCCCCAGGTGAATCTGGTGCCAGTCGGTCATGCGGCCATCGTTGTCGGCCGAGTATTGGCACATGGGAGCGATCACGATCCGGTTGGCCAGTTCGAGATTACGTACGCGGAAGGGTTTGAAAAGCGCGGGCTGCGCCATGAGTGGCTCCGGAAAAAGGGTCGGGATGGCTCCCGACATGGTGATCAGCAGGGGAATCGGCAAGCACGCGAGCGAATGAGAGTCACGCGGCACATTCAGTCGCTCAGTTCATCAATATAGTTCGATCGGCAGGCCACATGGCTTGGATGATCGTGAGCTGCCGTGATCAGGACGTAATATGAAAGCTGGTCGCCCGGGCGACAAGGCGTCCCGCGGACCGACACCCGTTCCTTGAATTCACGAATAGAGGTTTTTTCATGGATAACCGCGCCGGTGAAATGGAAGCGTTCATGCGCGTCGTGCAGGCCGGCAGTTTCGCCGGCGCCGCCCGCGCCGCGGGCCTCTCACCGTCGGCGATCAGCAAGCTGGTCGCACGTCTCGAGGCGCGTCTGGGCACCCGTCTGATCGTACGCACCACCCGCACGCTGCAGCTCACGCCTGAAGGCGAGGTCTATCACGCGCGCGCCTTGCGCGTCCTGGCCGATATCGATGAGGCGGAGCGCCTGGTCGCCCATGGCGCCCGGTCGACGCCCTCCGGGCGGCTCAGAGTCAGTGCCTCGGTGTCGTTCGGCGTGCGCAAGGTGGTGCCACTGGTGCCCGACTTTCTCGCCCTGTACCCGCGCGTCGAACTGGACCTGTCGCTGAGCGACAGCATCGTGGACCTGGTGGACGATCGTGCCGACGTCGCCATCCGCGTCGGCACCCTGCCCGACTCCGGCCTCAAGGCCCGCAAGATCGGCGAGGCCGGGTTCGTCGTCTTCGCTTCGCCGGCCTATCTGAAAAGCCATGGCGTACCCACCACGCCGGATGACCTGGCCTCACATAACTGCCTGGCCTTCAACCTCGGTCCGGCGTTTACCTCGTGGCCCTTCCTGGATCCCGCTACGGGACAGGTACGTCAGGTGCCCATCGGCGGCAATTTTCGCGCGAACAACGGGGAGACGATGCGGCGCATGGCGATGGAAGGCGTGGGTATCGCCCGCCTGTCGAGTTACCACGTCGAGCGAGACATCGCCGAAGGGCGGCTGATATCGATCCTCGACGCGTTCGCTACCGGCGAGCGTCAGGCGACCCACGCCGTATTCGTGGGACATCCGCACCTGGCGTCGCGCATCCGGGCCTTCGTGGATTTCCTGGTCGAGCGGGTTCCGATGGGCGAACAGGACGCCTGAGCGATCGCAGCAGATACATCACCGGGCATCGCATATCGTCCCGACGCGCTTCTACGCGTCTCTGAATTGCGTCGGCGGCATGCCCACATGACGCGCGAAGGCGACGCTGAACGCGCTCGCCGAACTATAGCCGACACGCCCGGCGACGGTAGCCACGCCCATGTCTTTCCCACGCAGCAGCCGCCTGGCGAGAGCCATACGCCACGACAGCAGGTATTCCATGGGAGCCACCCCCACGGCGCGGCTGAAGCGCTCGAAAAACACCGAGCGAGACAGCGCCGCGATCTTCGCAAGCTCCACGACGGTCCAGGGCTTCTCCGGACTTGCGTGCATCTGCCGGAGCGCGAGGGCCAGGCGTGCATCGGTCAGTCCCCGTACCAGCCCGGGCGACGCCGCCGTACCGGTCGATCGCAGTGCCTCGATGAAAAGCAGTTCCAGCAGATGAGCGAGTACGACATCGCGCGCCGGCCGTTGCGCGCGCGATTCATCGCGCAGGAGTTCGACCAGCGTAGCGAGGCGACGCTCGCCACGCACCAGCACGATCCGGGGAAGCAGCGAGACGAGCAGATCGGCGTCCGGCGAGCCGAACGCACAGTGACCGATCAGGTATTCCACATCCGCCGGCGCGTCGATGGTTCCGAGACGGAACCGGCCATCGGGCATGGCCGCGGGCAAGCTATCCGGCGCGTCGTCCGGCACTTCCACCAGGCCCGACCTGGTGAAGTCGAAGGCTTCGGGAATCAGGATGAAGTCGCCTGCCTCGAGCGTGATCGGCGCCTCTCCGTTCGTCTGCATCCGGCTGGACCCATCGAGGATGACGCAATAAAACGGCTGCCCCGCTTCTTTCCGGCGAACGCGCCAGGGCCCCGCCGCGCTGACTGCCTTCGAAAACGTCGGCTTCGGCTGTAGCAAGCTGACGACATCGGCGAGCGGATCGACCACGACCGGACTCCTGCAAACGATAATGGGACGAATGATTGTAGCAAGTCCGGATGCCGGGCCGTATCGTGACTCTCCTGCACACCCCACCCAGGAGATCCCATGAAAACCGTCCTGATCACCGGCTGCTCGTCCGGCTTCGGCCTCGAGATCGCCCGCTACTTCCTCGACCGCGACTGGCATGTCGTCGCCACCATGCGCACGCCACGCGAAGACGTCCTGCCCCGCTCCGACCGCCTGCGGGTGATCGCACTCGACGTTACCGATCCGGCCAGCATCCGCCGGGCCGTGGCGGACGCCGGCCCGATCGACGTTCTGGTCAACAATGCGGGGATCGGCATGCTCAACGCGCTGGAGGGCACGCCAATGGACGTTGCCCGCGACGTATTCGAGACCAATACGCTCGGCACCATCGCCGTGACGCAGGCTTTCGTTCCGCAGATGCGCGAGCGCAAGGACGGCGTGATCGTCAATGTGACCTCGACCGTGACGCTCCGCCCCCTGCATCTGCTGTCCGTCTATACGGCGAGCAAGGCCGCGGTGAATGCCTTCTCCGATTCGCTGGCGCTCGAACTGGAGCAGTTCAACATACGTGTTCGTGTTGTGCTGCCGGGCCGCGCGCCTGACACGCGGTTCGGCGAGAACGCCCAGCCACGCATGGCGGCGGGTTTTCCCGAGCCGTACGCGGAACTGGCGAAGAACGTATTCGCCAGCTGGCAAGGCAATCATCCCATCACGCGGTCGGTGCAGGTCGCCGAGGCGGTATGGCTTGCGGCGAACGATGCGGGAAGTCCGTCACATATTCCTGCTGGCGATGATGCGGTGGCGCTGGCTGCAACTGACTGATCCGAGGTTCGCGACCACAGTTATCTGATATACGAATATTCGCCATTTATTTGAATTAAAGATAAATTGTATTTATTCGGATATCAGGCCAGTCGCGCGTGTCCCATCTGGAACAGCACGCCGACCAACTCAGCGTGGCTCAGCTGCTGGCATGTTCCACCGCGTCTCCCGCCGGGAATGCGCCTGCGGTGATCTGACCGAAGGTGAAGCATCACGCCTGCAGCTCAGGTGTCGCAAGCGCCGCCCGGCTTGGATCATTCTTCGGGATCGGCTAGTCGAGCGAAGCGTCGATGCGCAGGATCAGTCCCCGGGCGTCGACCGAAATCTCCAACAGGCCGGTCTCGCGACCAAAATCCCCGGTGAAATCGACCCGCACGCGCGCCCGGTTGTCGTCGAGGAACTCGATCGACACGAACTTTGTCACCGTGTGATAGCCGATGAAATACTCTTCGATATAGCGCCGGATGCCAGCGTGGCCGTCGAAGCGATGGCCGGTGGACGGGTCGTCGATCACCGCATCCGCTGTGAACAAGGCCAATGTCTTTTTCACGTCGAAGGCGTTGGTCGCAGCGATGAGGGCATTCGCGATCCTTCGTAGGTTTGCGGTCTGCTGAGTCATCCCATCAGGCCCCGTGTTGCCAGCTCTTGTAGACAAACTCCAGGCTGTAGCCATCCAGGTCCCTGACCTGCGCAGCGTAGTAGCGGGGATCGTAGGGAAGCTGCGGCCCGGGCGCATGGATCTCGGTCGCACCGGCGGCCAGGGCCTTCGCGAAGGCGGCATTCACCACGTCTTCGGAATCCGCAATGAAGCCAATGTGCACGGCACCGGGCGCCGCAACGCCTTGCCGTAGCCAAAACGACATGCGGCCTTTTGCGCCGAAACCCTTCAGGTCGGGATGGCCCACCGGGCCGTCCTTCCCGTCATAGTCGAGCCGGCTGGTGATTCCGAGGATGGGAAGCACTGTCTCGTAGAAGGCAACCGAGCGATCGGTGTCCCCCACGGTAAGAAAGATGTGATCGATCATGGGATGGCCCTCAGACGACGTAGCCGCCGGCGACTTCGATGTTCTGGGCGTTGACCCAGCCACCGTCCACGGTCAGCAGCGACGCGATCGCACGAGCCACTTCTTCTGGCTCGCCCACGCGCCCGAGGGCGGTTTGAGAGGCAAGCAGCGCCTCGAACTCAGTGTTCAGTCCCCCGCCGAGTTCGGTGCGGATGGGTCCCGGCGATACCGAGTTGGCCCGGATGCGGCGTTCGCCGAATTCCTTGGCCATGTAGCGCGTCAGTACCTCCAGGCCCCCCTTGAATGCGGCATAGGGCGCAACGCCCGCAGTGGCCACCCGCGTGGTCGCACTCGTCAGGTTGACGATGCTGGCGCCTTCGCTCAGCAACGGCAGCAACGCCTGAGTGAGGAAGAACGGGCCTTTCAGATGCACGTTCATCAAGCCGTCGAACTGGTCTTCGGTGACGGTTTCGATGGGATTGAACAGACCGTAGCCCGCATTGTTGACCAGGCCGGCCAACTGGCTCACTCCCCATGTGGATACCAGCGCCTGTTCCACTGAGCTTCGAAAGCCTGTAAAGGTGCGGACATCGGCGACATTCAGCGGCAACGCAACCGCCTTGCCTCCCACGACCGCAATGCTGCGAACCACGTCTTCAGCAGCGCCTGAATTCTGGTTGTAGGTGAGGATGACGCCTAATCCGCGCCGCGCGCATTCGACTGCGGTGCTCGCGCCAATGCCCCGGCTTCCGCCGGTGATGACGATGACTCCCATGAATGGCTCCTTGAAATTCGGTACCGATACGATAGGTGCGCGTGGCGTCGCTGGCTCACCCGATCGTGCCTCATTCCTGCCTATTTCTGCTCGATCGCTTGCCGTCAGCCGAAAGTCGAAGTCCAATGGGTGTCATGGAGAACCCATTGACCGAACTGCGGAGCCTTGCCGCTCACGCGCAAAATCGTCGAACCGAGACTGGCATCCCGCGCGTGGCGATGGTTCAGGGAGCCGTTCCGGAACACGAGCTTGCCGCCGTCTACGAGCCCATGGTCAACGTGATCCTGCAGGGTAGTAAGTCCATGACCGTGGGCGGACAGACCCTGCACTATGATCCTGCCACCTATTTCGTCATGTCCGTCGACCTGCCTGCAGCCGGCATCGTGCGCAGCAGCGATTCGGGCGCGCCCTATCTTGCGGTAAGCCTGACGCTCGACCCGTCGCTGCTGGCGGAATTGCTGTCCGATTTGCCCAATGCTGCCGCGGCAAGACGCCGCGAAACGGGCTTCTCGGTCGCTGCCATGACCGTCGAATTGCTGGATGCCTGGGTTCGCATGCTGCGCCTGATGAACCATCCGATGGATATTGCGGCCCTTGCACCCGCGTATGAACGCGAGATCCTTTACCGCGTACTGCAAGGTCCAATGGGCTGGATGCTGCATGACATCGCGACGCCGGACACCGCCCTGGCGCGCATGAACCGGGTCATTCAACGTATCCGCCAGGACTATGCGCGCCCGCTGCGGATGGAAGAACTGGCCGAGGAGGTTGCGATGAGCGTATCGGCCTTCCACCGTCACTTCAAAGCCGTGACAGCGCTAAGTCCGCTGCAGTACCAAAAACAGATTCGCCTGCTGCAGGCGCGCAAGTGGCTGGTTACTGCGGGCTACAGCGTCACCACGGCGGCGCATGAAGTGGGCTACGAGAGTCCGACCCAGTTCAGCCGCGAGTACGCTCGTGAATTTGGATTGCCGCCAGCGAAGGACGTACTGCGTATTCACAACGCAATGCGTAACAAGGACGGCGCCACCAACATCAGGCCTTTGCAGAATGCGGATGCGACCTGACGGTTCGCGGATGGGCGATCTATCTGCAGCCCTCCTGAATGCTCGTGGCCTACGCCTTCCAAGATGGCGACGGTAACGAGAAAGAAGCTGAAGCATTCGCCTCAGCGGCCGAAGATAGTTCTCGACTGGGCAGCAGATTGCGCGCCAGGATCACGCGCTGCGCGGCCTCTGGCAGTCGCTGCATGATCCCGATGTCGAAGCGCCGTGCTAGCCACTCAGCGCCAACATGAAGCGCTGATGGTCCCCTTCCACTCGATCAGTCCGACGGGCCAGCTCACTCCCACTCAATCGTAGCCGGCGGCTTCCCCGAAATATCATAAACGACGCGAGAAATACCACGCAACTCATTGATAATTCTCGTCGAGCACTTATCAAGGAAGTCGTACGGCAAGTGCGCCCAGTGCGCCGTCATGAAGTCGATCGTCTCCACGGCACGCAGCGCGATCACCCACTCGTAAGCCCGGCCGTCACCGACCACGCCCACCGAGCGCACCGGCAGGAACACCGCGAAAGCCTGGCTCACCCGGTCATACAGGCCGTGGCTGCGCAGCTCCTCGATGAAGATCGCATCGGCACGCTGCAGCAGGTCGACGTATTCCGCCTTGACCTCGCCGAGCACGCGCACGCCCAGACCCGGACCCGGGAACGGATGGCGATAGACCATCTCGCGCGGCAGGCCGAGCTCGACGCCGATGCGGCGGACTTCGTCCTTGAACAGCTCGCGCAACGGCTCGACCAGCTTGAGCTTCATGTGCTCCGGCAGGCCGCCGACGTTGTGATGGCTCTTGATGACGTGGGCCTTGCCCGTCTTGCTGCCGGCGGATTCGATGACGTCGGGATAGATCGTGCCCTGGGCCAGCCACTTCACGCCTTCGAGCTTGGCCGACTCTTCGTCGAAGATCTCGATGAACAGGCGGCCGATGACCTTGCGCTTGGCTTCCGGGTCTTCCACGCCAGCCAGCGCGTCGAAATAACGCTGCTTCGCATCCACGCGGATGACATGCACGCCCATGTGCTCGGCCATGGTGGTCATGACCTGGTCGCCTTCCTGGAAACGCAGCAGACCCGTATCGACGAAGACGCACGTCAGCTGGTTGCCGATGGCCTTCTCGAGCAGCGCGGCCACGACGGACGAATCCACACCGCCGCTGAGACCCAGGAGCACGCGATCGCTGCCGACCTGCTCGCGCACGCGGGCGACGGCGTCTTCGATGATGTGTGCGGCGTCCCACAGCGTGGCCGAGCCACAGAGGTCGACGACGAAGCGGCGGAGAAGCTCCATGCCGCGCTTGGTGTGGGTCACTTCCGGGTGGAACTGGACGCCGTAGAAGCGGCGCGTGTCGTCGGCCATGGCGGCCAGCGGCAGGCTGGACGTCGACGCGGTGACCCTGAAACCTTCCGGGATCGCGGTGACGCGGTCGCCGTGCGACATCCATACACCCAGCGCCTCACCGTCCTCGACCACCGTGTCGAACAGCGCGCAGCTGCCGAAGGTGATGGTGGCCGGACCGAACTCGCGATCGTGGCCGGCCTCGACCTTGCCGCCGAGCTGTTCGGCCATGGTCTGCATGCCGTAGCAGATGCCCAGCACCGGCACGCCGAGGTCGAAGACCTGCCGGGGCGCGCGCGGCGAGTTGTCCTCGGTCACCGATTCCGGGCCGCCCGACAGGATGACGCCCTTCGGGTTGAAGCCGGCGATCTCGTCCGGTGCGTGATCCCAGCCCCACACCTCGCAATAGACGCCGATCTCGCGGATGCGGCGGGCGATCAGCTGCGTGTACTGCGAACCGAAGTCGAGGATGAGGATCTTGTCGCTGTGGATATCGGTCATCGTGGCGGCCTGGCAGTATGAAATTTCTGGCGGCCCCGCGCGCTGCGCGTTGGCCTGAAAAAGCAGAACGCCCACTTGCGGCGGGCGTCCTGGGTCACCGGGGTCGAGCGCGTGAGCGCATCAGTCCCGGCGGTAGTTCGGCGCTTCTTTCGTGATCTGGATGTCGTGCGGATGCGCTTCGAGCACACCGGCGCCGGTCACCTTCACGAACTGGGCCTTCTCGTGGATCTCTTCGATCGAGGCCGCGCCCATGTAACCCATGGAGGCACGCAACCCGCCCATCATCTGGTGAATGATGTTGCGCAGGGGACCGCGATACGGCACGCGACCTTCGATGCCTTCCGGCACGAGCTTGTCGGCGTCGGCTTCGTCCTGGAAGTAACGGTCCTTGGAGCCCAGCTGCATGGCGCCGATGGAGCCCATGCCGCGGTAGCTCTTGTAGGAGCGACCCTGGAACAGCTCGACCTCACCCGGGGCTTCTTCGGTACCGGCGAACATCGAGCCGAGCATGACCGAGGACGCGCCGGCGGCCAGTGCCTTGGGGATGTCGCCCGAGTAACGGATGCCCCCGTCGGCGATGAGCGGAATCTCGCCCTTCAGCGCGGTGGCGACCATGTCGATCGAGGTGATCTGCGGCACGCCGATACCGGTGACGATACGGGTGGTGCAGATGGAACCGGGACCCACGCCGACCTTGACCGCGTCGACACCGGCGTCGAGCAGCGCACGCGCCGCCTCACCGGTAACTATGTTGCCGGCGATGACCTGGACCTGCGGGTAATGCTTCTTGACCCAGCCCGCGCGGTCGATGACCGCCTGCGAGTGACCGTGCGCCGTGTCGACCACGACCACGTCCACGCCGGCGTCGACCAGGAGCTCGATGCGACGCTCGGTGTCGCCACCCACACCCACGGCGGCGCCCACGACCAGGCGCTCATGCGAGTCCTTGGCGGCGTTGGGATTGTCGCGGGCTTTCTGGATGTCCTTGACCGTGATCAGACCGCGCAGCTGGAAGCTGTCGTTGACGACCAGGACCTTTTCGATGCGGTTGCGGTGCAGCAGTTCGAGGACTTCGTCGTGCGAGGCACCTTCCTTCACCGTGACCAGGCGATCTTCGCGGGTCATGATGTTGCGCACCGGGTCGTCGTGCTTGCGCTCGAAACGCAGGTCGCGGCTGGTGACGATGCCGACCAGCTTCTCGCCGTCGACCACCGGCACGCCGGAGATGTTGTGCGCGCGGGTCAGGGCCATGACGTCGCCGATCGAGGTGTCCGGACGGACGGTGATCGGGCTGCGGATGACGCCGGCTTCGAACTTCTTGACCAGGCGTACTTCAGCGGCCTGGAGCTCGGCGGTCATGTTCTTGTGGATGATGCCGATGCCGCCGTTCTGGGCCATCGTGATGGCGAGGCGGGCTTCGGTCACGGTGTCCATGGCGGCGGACACGATGGGTATATTCAGGCGCAGGCCGCGCGTGAACCGCGTTGAGGTATCCACATCACGGGGCATAACCGTGGAGTGGCCGGGAACCAGGAACACGTCATCGTAAGTGAGTGCCTCGGCAAGGATGCGCATAGCATTAGTCCCGCGAGTAAATCGCGGCATTATAGCGTGCGTTGCAGCAAAACGACAGCGCGACGAGTCCGCTCCCGCAGGAGCCGGCCATGCTGGCGACCCCCTGCCTCTCAACCGTCGAGAGCCTCCGCCGCCTCCAGCGTGTTCTCCATCAACGTCGCCACCGTCATCGGTCCCACCCCACCCGGCACCGGCGTGATCCATGACGCACGCTCGGCCGCGGGGGCGAATTCCACGTCGCCCACCAGACGCCCGTCCTCCAGGCGATTGATACCTACGTCGATGACCACGGCGCCCGGCTTGATCCATTCCCCCCTGACCAGCCCCGGCTTACCCGCGGCCACGACGAGGATGTCCGCCTGCGCCACGAAGCCTTCGAGATTCTGGGTGAACTTGTGGCAGCAAGTGACTGTACTTCCTGCGATAAGAAGCTCAAGCGCAAGCGGCCGACCGACGTGGTTAGAGACGCCAACGATGACCGCGTGCTCGCCGCGTACCGGGCGATCGGTATGACCCAGCAGCGTCATCACACCCTTGGGCGTGCACGGACGCAGACCGAAACGGCGCAGCGCAAGGCGGCCGACATTGACCGCCTGGAAGCCATCGACATCCTTCATCGGATCGATCCGGTCGACCAGCGCTTCTTCATCGATATGCGCCGGCAGGGGCGACTGTACGAGGATGCCGTGTACCGCCGGATCCGCGTTGAGCTTGTCGATCAGCGCAAAAAGTTCTTCCTGCGACGTTTCGGCCGGAAGGTCGTAGCCGAACGACTTGAAGCCCACCTGCTGACAGGCTTTGCGCTTGTTCCTGACGTAGACCGCAGAGGCCGGGTCTTCGCCGACCAGAACCACGGCGAGTCCAGGTGCGCGATGCCCCTCGGTAACGCGTTTGGCGACACGACGCCCGATATGCTCGAGCAGTTCCTGGGCGATGCGCTTGCCGTCGAGAATACGTGCGGTCATGGGATATCGCCCTGTGGAAACCGGACATTATCCCCTGAGCTTACGACGCTTGCATACTCTCCGGCATGGCCATCGAAACCCTTCCCTACCCAAACGCCCTGACCGATGGGCAGGTCACGCTTCGCCCGCACCGTACCGGCGACATGGAGGCCCTCGCCGAAGCCGTACGCGAGTCCGTCGCGACCGTCGGCCGCTGGCAGGACTGGTGCCATGTGGGATACACACCCATGGACGCGGCGGCATGGATCGCAACCTGCCATAAGGCCTGGCTGATGGGCGAAGGCCATGAGTTCCTCGTGTTCGATGCAGCGACGGACGCACTGCTCGGCGGCATGGGCGTGAACCACCTCAATCGCGAGCACCGTTTTGCCAACCTCGGTTACTGGGTGCGTGAGTCGGCGCAGGGCCGGGGCGTCGCGGCACGGGCGGGCAAGCTCGCGGTCCAGTTCGCCTTCGAGGCCGTGCGGGTCTCGCGGCTGGAAATCGTCGCGGCGCACGACAACGTGCCGAGCCGGAAGACAGCTGAACGCATCGGAGGCATATTCGAAGGAATGCTTCGTAACCGATTGGTGTTACGAAATAAACCTGTCGACGCTGCGATGTATTCCGTCGTGTCCGGGGATCGATTGTGAGCGAGTCTTCCGGCTTTCCGTAAGGATGAAGCCCGCAGCCGACCCGAAACGCCTCAGCCGGCGATCGCGCACATCCGCTCGAGATCCACATAGCCGTCGAAGGACGCCCCGTCTCCGCAACCCGGGCACTGCGGATCGCGCCTCAGCTTCAGCTCGCGGAAACGCATGCCGAGGGCGTCGTAAGTCAGCAATCGTCCGACGAGCGTTTCGCCGACGCCAAGGATCAGCTTCATCGCTTCGGTGGCCTGCACCATGCCCACCAGTCCGGGGAGCACCCCCAGCACACCGGCCTCGCTGCAGTTGGGCGCATCGGCGGCCGCCGGCGGCTCGGGGAACAGGCAGCGATAGCAGGGAGAATCCGCGCGTCGCGGATCGAACACACTCGCCTGGCCGGTGAAGCGCTCGATCGCGGCATAGACCATCGGCAGCCCCAGGCGCCGCGTTGCCGCGGCCAGCAGGTAGCGCGTGGCGAAATTGTCCGCGCCATCGATCACCACATCGTGGCCGCCGATCATCGCTTCGACGTTGTCCGCGCGGAGGCGCTCGACCACGACACGGACATGAATGCGCGGGTTGAGCGCAAGCAGCGTCATCCGGGCCGACTCCGCCTTGCTCATGCCCACGCGCGCGTCCGCATGGACGACCTGGCGATGCAGATTGGATCGCTCGACGCGATCGTCGTCGATCAGGGTTAGATGCCCGACGCCGGCCGCGGCGAGGTAAAGCAACGCCGGAGACCCCAGGCCGCCCGCCCCGATCACGGCCACGCGAGCGTCGGCAAGCCTGGACTGCCCAGCCTCACCGACCTGCGGTAGCAACACCTGTCGGGCGTAACGCTCAGCGGCGTCGCTATCGAGCGCACCCGCAAGCACCGGTAAGCCCGCGACCTTCCACGCCGCCATGCCGCCCGCGACCGAGGACACCCGTGCATAGCCCATGCGCTGCAAGGCCTCGGCGGCGAGCAACGAGCGCTGGCCGCTGCCACAAAGCACGAGGATCTCGCGCTGCCGGTCCGGCTCGATCTGCTCGATGCGCAGCTCAAGAAATCCACGTGAGAGCCCGCTCGCACCGGCCGGCGAGCCCTCGCTGCGCTCGTTGTCCTCACGGACATCGATCAGCAATGCCCCGTCCAGCTGGCGGGACAAGGCATCGGTCGCGGCGATCTCGGGCACCCGCTGGCGCAACTCGGCCAGCCAGCGATCCCTACCCAGGTCTTCGGTCATGCGAGGCACCTCTGCGAGGGCGACGCTTACTTCTCGCGTCGCTTCGCGTTGCGGATCATTTCCCGGCGGCGGCGCTGCTGGCCTTCCGTCAGGACGTTCTTCTTGCCGGCGAACGGGTTCTCACCATCGCGGAAATCGATACGGATGGGTGTGCCTTCCAGCTTGTAACGCTTGCGGAAGAACCCTTCCAGGTAACGGCGGTAAGCCGGCGCAATGTGCTTGGTCCGGCTGCCGTGGATCACGATCGTCGGCGGATTGAATCCGCCCGGATGGGCGTAACGCAGCTTGGGCGCATGCCCGCGCACCAACGGCGGCTGATAGGCCTCGTAAGCCTGCTCGAGCGTCCGGGTCAGTTCGCTGGACGTCAGCACCTTCGTCGCTGCCCCGTGAGCACGGATGACCGCCTTCATGAGTTCGCGCAGGCCGGAGCCGTGCAGCGCGGAGATGAAGACCGTCTTCGCCCACTCGGCGAACTGCAGGCGGCGCTCGAGCGCTTTCTGCGTCTGCTCGCGGGCATAAGAGTCCATGCCGTCCCACTTGTTCACCGCGATGACCAGCGCCCGGCCTTCTTCGATGGCGTGCCCGATGAGGGTCAGGTCCTGGTCGGCGAGATTTTCCCGGGCATCGATCAGAACGACCGTCACCTGCGACGCAGCAATGGACTGCAACGTCTTGATGACGCTGAATTTCTCTACCGCTTCCTCGACGCGTGCACGACGGCGCACGCCGGCGGTATCGATCAGCGTGTAGCGCTTGCCGTCACGCTCCAGCGATACCCGGATCGGATCGCGCGTGGTGCCGGCGAGGTCCGAAACGATGAGACGATCCTCGCCCAGCAGACGATTGATCAACGTGGACTTGCCGGCATTGGGACGACCGACGATCGCCACGCGGATGCCCTGATCTTCGAGCGCGGGGTCGTTATCCCTGTCGTCCGGCAGGTAACCGATGGCTTTGGCCACCAGCACGTCGACGCCGCGGTTGTGCGCAGCGGACATGGGCAGCGTTTCGGCGATGCCGAACGAAGCGAATTCGCCCAGCGCCACGATTTCATCGACGCCGTCGGTCTTGTTGACGACGACGATGACCGGCTTGCCGCTGCGGCGGAGCTCGGTGAGGATGCCGGCATCCAGCGGGAGGACGCCATCGCGGGCATCCACCACGAAGACGAGCAGGTTGGCCTCGCTGATCGCGAGACGAACCTGCTGCGCGGTGAGGCCTTCAATGCCTTCATCACTACCGGACAAGCCGCCGGTATCCACGACAACGAACGGTCGGGGACCGAGACGACAGACACCGTAGTGTCTGTCACGAGTGACGCCGGGCATATCGGCGACAAGAGCGTCCCTGCTACGCGTCAGCGCATTGAAGAGGGTCGACTTACCGACATTGGGACGGCCGACCAAAGCGACGACGGGCAACATGGGAGTTACATCTATCCTGTGGATCAGTTCGTCGCGATGCGGTAGGCGCCGATGTGGCCCTCGACATCTTCAACGAACACGGTGTCACCCACCACGAGGGGCTGGGCACGAATGGCTTTCTTGGACAGGCGCTCACGTGCGGCGATCTTGCCGTCGCCGACCGCCAGCCAGTGGATGTGACCGTCGAGGTCGCCGACCACGGCATAGTTGCCCTGGATCGCCGGCCCGGTCAGCCAGCGGTACTTGAGACCCGCCTGCTTCCAGATGTTGGCGCCGCTGCTCTTGTCGAAGGCGAAAACCTGCGACTGGTCGTCGACGCCGTAGACGGCGTTGTCTTTCACGTCCAGCGAGGTGAACGTCGAGAAGCCGTGGTTCCACAGCGGACGCCCGCTCGGGCCGTCGATCGCGGTAAGGTTGCCATGGTACGCGGCGCCGTAAAGCGTGGTGCCATCGAGGACCAGCGAGCCATCGGCGTCGTTCAGGCGATCGATCTCGGTACGGCCTTCACCACTGGCGAGCGTCTGCTCCCAGAGCTTCTCACCGTTGTCCAGGCGAATGGCGATCAGCTTGCCGGCATCGCTGCCGACGAACACCACGCCGTTGGCGATCAGCAGGCGACCGTTGCCACGCAGGCTGAGGAGCGGCACCTGGGCCTGGTCGAACACCCAGCGGCGCTCGCCATTGCTGGCGTCGATGCCGTAGATGCGACCGTCGTTGCAGCGAACGACGACCAGACCGTTGACGATGACCGGTGCCGTGATGACTTCCGACGACAGCTCGGACGACCAGCGACGCTCGCCGTCCTTCGCGTTGATACCGTACAGATGTCCATCCAGCGTACCGATGGCGACGAGGTCGCCGGCGGCGCCGGGGCCGCCGGAGAAGCGCGCGTCTTCGCGCTTGGCGTCGCCCCAGCCGAACCAGCCGTGCTGGCGGGTGCTCTTGGACCACAGCTTCTTGCCGGTCGACGCCTCGAAGGCGGCGATCTTGCCGTCGGTGCTGGCGGCGTAAAGCACGTTGTCGACGACGGTCGGACGCATACGCACACCGGACTCGGCGGCGCCGTCACCGATGCTGGACTTCCAGAGACGCTCGACCTTGAGGGTCGGCTCGAACTTCTTGTCGAGCGGGGTCGGCGGTTCGACGTTTTCCTTCTTGAACGAATGGCAGCCGGCCAGAACGACCAGCGACGAAGTCAACGCGATTGCCCAAAAACGTTTCATGCACCCTGCTTCCCGGCCACTGCCAGATCATCGAGCTTTGTTTGAACCACACCGCGTTGCGGTGCGCTGTCGCCCATCGCGGCGATCGCCGCCTGATAGGCCTTGCGTGCGTCGTCGTGGCGTCCAAGCTTGACCAGCGCATCGCCGCGGAGTTCCTGCGCGATGGCCACAAACGACTTGCCCGGCATCGCGTCCAGCGCGGTGAGGGCGTCCTGTGGCTTGTTCTGGGCGAACTTGAGTTGTGCGACACGAAGCTGCACGAGTGTCTTGAGCGCGTCGTCCTTGGCATGGGCCACGGCCCAGTCCAGGTCGCCCGAAGCCTTGTCGAGCTGACCGGCCATGACGTTGCGCTGCGCCCGCTCGCCCGCTGCGAAGACGGACCAGGCGGTGTCCGCATAATCCTTCAGCAGCGTTTCGGTGTGGACGTCGATCGCATTGGCGTTGTTCTGCGCCACGGCCGCCTGGAGCGCCGAATATTCGCCGGCCGCCGCCTGCTCGTGACCGGCGCGGTGCGACTTCCACTGCTGCCAGCCGAAGATCAGCACGAGGCCCAGCGCGATGCCGACGGCGATCGAAACGCCGTTCTTGCGCAGCCATTGCTGGACGCGTTCGCCTTGTTCGTAGTCGTCGTATACGTCGAAAGACATGCAATCACCCACTGCGCTCCGCGCAGCACATCCTGAAGGGAACAAGCCCGCACCTGCCATCTGACGATGACGGGGCGGATCAATAGGCAAGGATAACCGAAAAGCGCGGGCCGGCGGCGCCGCGCTGAGACGGAACCACGCTCGCGGCGATCAGTTGGAGACCGGCGTCGCCTTGCCGTCGCGGATATCCACACGGAAACGGGCGACGTTGGCGCGGCGGAACGCGTCGATCTGCACGGCCTGCCCGTCCACCGATGCCTGGGCACCCGTGGCATTGCCGATGCGGACATCCAGAGGGCTGTCGCTGCGGTAGGACTTCTGCGTTCCGGCCGGCAGGATGCCGTACTCCAGACGCGACCCATCGGCGGCCGTCACTTCGACCCAGCTCGCGGACGGCAAGGACAGGGAAAGGCTGTGCGCGCCCTGCCCCTGAGCCTTCGCCGCGTCATCGACGACAGGCGCGGCGGCGGCGGTAGCCAGCGGCGCCCTGGCGGCACCCCTGTCCAGCGGCGGGAACATGGCCATCGACGCCAGCAGCGGTTGCTGGTCCTCGGCGCGGGACTCGGACACGGCCGCCGGCCTGGCGGGGGCGGCATCGCTCGCGAGCGCGGTGGACGAGGCGCCGGCCGGGGCATCCTGCTGAGCGACGGGAGCGGCATCCAGCGGAGCCAGGCGCGGCATGTCGCGATCGAGCGTGCCGCGTACGCCGAGCCACACCATGGGCACGACGATCACCGCGGTCAGCACGACGTACGTGGCGGCGGTCACATAGCGCTCGAGCAGATAGCGCGAATGGGACACCCCACCGGTGACGACGAGCTCCGGCTGGCGCGGGGTCAGGCGCGCGAGCTCGGCCTGAATGGCTTCCGGGTCGACGCCGAGATGGTTGCCGTATTTACTGAGATAGCCGGCCAGATAAACCTGGTAGTCGATACCACCGTACTCGCCCGCTTCGAGCTGGCGCAGCAGGCGCGACGGCAGACGCAACGCCTGACCGCAGGCCTCGATGGTGTAGCCACGCGCCTCCCGGACGGCACGCAGACGGGCTCCGAAGCCCGTGGTGCCAGCGCCGAGGTCGATGAGGACGCGACCGCCCTCGTCAGCGTTCACATCGAGCTGGGGATCCATGGCTTGCTCCGTGTGTGCGTTCGGCGCGAGCCCGGCGAACAGATCCTGTTCGCGATCGTCCCGACCGGAAGAATTCGAAGGTACGGATGTCATTGACGTGCGCTGGCTTCGAGTGAGCGCGCTTGTTCCGAATCCGGGAACTGTGAGCGCAACCGTTTGGCATAGTCCTGGGCAACCTCCCCGTTGCCCAGACGGAGCTCGATATCGCGACCGAGCTTCAACGAATCCGGAGTGGGCCTGGCCAGCGCTTCATAGCGCTGCATGAAGGCCCGTGCCCGGAACGCATCGTTCTTAAGGTACAACAGGTAAGCCATCTGATACAGGGCATCGGCGTTGTTGCCATTACGCTCGAGCGCCCTGCGGAAGTAACCTTCCGCGGCCTCGTAATCGTGAGCCTGGATCTGGCAGGTGCCCGCGTTGGTCATGGCCAGGTCGGGCGTTTCGTAAAACGGATCCGCCAGGGCACGATCGAAGAACGGTTTGGCCTCGCCTGCACGCCCCTGCTTGCACAGGAACACGGCGAGATTGTTGTTCAGCGACCCCTTTTTCGGATCGAACTCGATGGCCTTACGGTAGTGCAGCTCCGCATTGACCGGATCGTTGATCCGCTCGTAAAGCACCGCGATCACCGTGTGGGCGGGCACATATCTGGGATCGAAGCTCAGCGCTTTCTGCAGTTTTTCCATCGCGCCCTGCAGGTTGCCGCTCTCCATGTAGCGCTGACCGAGTTCGGTGTGCACCTGAGCTCCCTTGGCGCGCTCATCCGCCGCCGTGGCGGGCTTAAGGACCGAGCCGTCACCCACGCAGCCGGTGCACGCCCACACGAGCGCCACCAGCATCCCCCACCGCTCAAGCCGCATTCACCACTCCCTCTTCCAGCTTCTTGCGGAATTCCGCCTGACGGCGCGTGCGATCGACCACCTGCCCTTTCAGCTGGCCGCAAGCGGCGTCGATGTCGTCACCACGGGTGCGGCGAAGCATCGTAAGTACACCGGCGTTGAGCAGCTGGGTCTGGAAGTTGCGGATGTCTTCCTGATTGGAGCGCTCGAAGCGCGTTCCCGGGAAAGGATTGAACGGAATGAGGTTGACCTTGTTCGCGCCCGGCAGGCGGCGCATGAACTTGATCAGCTGCCTGGCATGTTCGGGGCGATCGTTGATGCCCTTCATCAGCGTGTATTCGAACGTGATCGAGGTGCGCGGCGCGCGATTGATGTAGCGCTCGCAGGCCGCCATGAGCTCCGCCAGCGGGTAGCGCTTGTTCAGCGGGACCAGCTCGGTGCGCAGCTCGTCATTGGCCGCATGAAGCGAGACGGCCAGCGAGACGTCGCTTTCCGTCGAAAGCTTGTCGATCATCGGAACGAGGCCGGCCGTGGAGAGCGTGACGCGCTTGCTGGCCAGGCCGAAGCCCAGGTCGTCGCGCATCAGACTCATGGCCTTCACCACGTTGTCGAAATTGAGCAGCGGCTCACCCATGCCCATCATCACCACGTTGGTGATGCGGCGTTGCTGGTGAGGCACGTTGCCCAGATGTTTGGCCGCGACCCAGACCTGACCGATGATCTCGGCCGTCGACAGGTTGCGGGAGAAACCCTGCGTTGCCGTGGAACAGAACTGGCAGTTCAGGGCGCAGCCGACCTGCGACGACACGCAAAGCGTGCCGCGGGTCGGCTCCGGGATGTACACGGTCTCGATGGCGTTGCCGCCATCCATACCGAGCAGCCACTTCTGGGTGCCGTCGACCGCGGTCTTTTCGAACGCGGTCTTGGGCGGGCCCACATAGCAGCTGGCGCTGAGCTTTTCACGCAACGCCTTGCCGACATCGGTCATATTCTCGAAATCGCTTTCGAGACGGTGGTAGATCCACTTCATGACCTGTTCGGCGCGATAGGGCTTCTCGCCGAGCTGGGCGAAGAAATCGCGCAGCCCCTGGCGATCGAAATCGAGCAGGTTGACCTTGTCAGCAGGCGTATTCACGGCGTGTCTCAGTGCGAAACGACTTCCGAGTCGTTGAAGAAGTACTTGATCTCGTTCGCGGCGTTCTCGAGCGAGTCCGAACCATGGACCGCGTTGGCGTCGATGGACTCGGCGAAGTCGGCGCGGATCGTGCCCGCGGCGGCTTCCTTCGGATTGGTGGCGCCCATCAGGTCGCGGTTCTTGAGGACCGCGCCTTCGCCTTCCAGGGCCTGGATCATGACCGGGCCGGAGATCATGAAGTCGACCAGGGCGCCGAAGAACGGACGCTCCTTGTGGACGGCGTAGAAGCCTTCGGCCTCTTCGCGGGTCAGCTGCTTCAGCTTCGCGGCAACGATCTTGAGACCGGCCTTTTCGAAGCGGGTCAGGATTTCACCGATGACGTTCTTCTTGACGGCGTCGGGCTTGATGATCGAAAGGGTGCGCTCCAGCGCCATACGTTTGCTCCGGGGAATGGGAAAAGGGTGAACGAGTCTGCCAGCGTCCGCGGGGACGCCCGGTGAAAGTTTGGGGCCAAAGCCGTCAGGAATGACTGACTTAGCTCACGAAATCTTGACAGATTCTAGCTCAATCGCAAGCCGTTTGCAGGCCTCCGGCGTCATGTGCGTTCGCACATTGACCCTTTCGCGGACCCGGGCGTATTCTCAAACGATCGTTTGATTCAAACCTGCCGCCTGCGGAGTCCGCCGACATGACCAGCGCACCCTACGCGTCCCGCGAGCGGACCACCAAGGAACGCATCCTGGGTGCCGCCGAGGCCCTGTTCGCCACGCATGGCTTCGCCGGGGCGTCGCTGCGCCAGGTGACGGCTGCCGCCCGGGTCAATCTGGCCGCGGTCAACTACCACTTCGGTTCGAAGGACAAGCTGATCGAGGAAGTGTTCCGCCGCCGGCTGGACGAGCTGAACAGCCGGCGCCTGGCGGCACTGGCCAGGGTGGCTGGCAAGGCCGGGACGTCCCTGGAGGACATCCTCGACGCCTACATCAGGCCGGCTCTGGACCTGTCCCGGAACGACGGGGGCGGCGCCGCCTTCGTCCGCGTACTGGCCCGGGCCTATGCCGAGCACAACGAGACGCTGCGCCGGTTCCTTTCCGAGAACTACGGCCACGTGCTGCGGCAGTTCGCCGCCGAGTTCGGCCGCCTGCTCCCTGGTCTCGCCAAGGAGGAGATTTACTGGCGCCTCGACATCGTCACCGGCGCGCTGACCTATGCGATGGCCGATTTCGGAATCATCCAGCGCAAGAACGACGTGGACGAACGCGACCACCGGGAGAGCGCCGCCGAGCACCTCATCCGCTTCGCCGCCGCCGGCCTGCGAAGCCCCAACGTTTCGAACTCCACGGCCACGCGCTGACCGTGGACGAATCCCAAGTACCACCGGAGATCATCATGACCGCAACACCGTTACGCATTCGCAAGGCCGCGGTACTCGGCGCCGGCGTCATGGGCGCGCAGATTGCCGCTCACCTGACGAACGCCAACGTTGAAACCGTGCTGTTCGACCTGCCCGCGAAGGAAGGTCCGAAGAGCGGCATCGCCCTCAAGGCGATCGCCAACCTGGCCAAGCTGTCGCCCGCCCCGCTGGCGGAGAAAACGCTTGGCGCCGCGATCATCCCGGCGAACTACGAGGACGATCTGGCCCAGCTGGCCGACGTGGACCTGGTGATCGAAGCGATCGCCGAGCGCATGGACTGGAAGCTCGACCTGTATCAGAAGATCGCCCCGCACGTGTCGAAGACCGCCGTGCTGGCGTCCAACACGTCGGGCCTGTCGATCAACGGGCTGGCCGAGGCGCTGCCCGAAGAGATGCGCCACCGCTTCACGGGTGTGCATTTCTTCAACCCGCCGCGTTACATGCATCTGGTCGAGCTGATCCCGACCAGACTGACCGACACGGGCGTACTGGAAGGCCTCGAAGCCTTTCTGACCACGACGCTGGGCAAGGGCGTCGTCTACGCCAAGGACACCCCGAACTTCATCGGCAACCGCATCGGCGTGTTCTCGATGCTGTCGACCATGCACCACACCGAACAGTTCGGCCTGGGCTTCGACACCGTCGACGCGCTGACCGGCCCGGCCATCGGCCGCCCGAAGAGCGCCACCTTCCGCACCGCGGACGTCGTCGGCCTCGACACACTGGCGCACGTGGTCAAGACCATGGGCGACACGCTCCCGGACGATCCGTGGCACTCGTATTTCCAGCCGCCGGTCTGGCTCAAAGGTCTGATCGACAAGGGCGCGCTCGGCCAGAAGACCGGCGCGGGTTTCTACCGCAAGGCCGGTAAGGACATCGTGGTGCTCGACCTGCAGAAGCAGGACTATCGCCCGTCCGAGCAGAAGGCCTCCGACGAGGTCTCGGCCATTCTGGCAATCAAGGATCCCGCCGAGAAGTTCGCCCGGTTGCGCGCGTCGCAGGATCCGCAGGCCCAGTTCCTCTGGGCGGTGTTCCGCGATCTCTTCCATTACACCGCCTTCCACCTGGCCGATATCGCCGAGACGGCGCGTGACGTCGATTTCGCCATCCGCTGGGGTTACGGCTGGAAGCTCGGTCCCTTCGAGCTCTGGCAGGCCGCCGGCTGGCAGCAGATCGCCGGCTGGATCGCCGAAGACATCGCCGCCGGCAAGACCATGAGCAGCGCACCCCTGCCCGCCTGGGTCACCGACGGTCGGGCCGGCGTGCACGGCAAGGCCGGCTCGTACTCGGCCAGTGCCAACGCGGAGAAGCCGCGTTCCTCGCACCCGGTCTACGCGCGCCAGGCCTTCCCGGATCCGATCCTGGGCGAGAAATTCGACCAGGGCACCACGGTCTGGGAGAACGACGGCGTGCGCCTGTGGCACTCGGGCGACGACATCGGCGTGATCTCGTTCAAGACCAAGATGCATACGGTCAACGATCACGTGCTCGACGGCATCCAGCATGCGATCGGCCTGGCGGAGCAGCAGTTTCGCGGCGTCGTGCTGTGGCAGCCGTCCGAGCCGTTCTCGGCCGGTGCGGACCTCAAGGGCGCGCTGGGCCTCCTGCAAGCCGGCAAGCTGGCTCAGTTCGAAGCCATGGTGGCGAACTTCCAGGCCACCAGCATGCGCATCAAGTATTCGCTGGTGCCGGTGATCGCGGCCGTTCGCGGCCTGGCCCTCGGTGGAGGCTGCGAGTTCCAGATGCATTCGGCGCGTACGGTCGCGGCGCTGGAAAGCTATATCGGTCTGGTCGAAGCCGGCGTGGGCCTGCTGCCCGCTGGCGGTGGCCTGAAGGAGTTCGCCGTGCGCGCCGCGCAGGCCAACCCGGAAGACCCGTTCGAGTTCCTGAAGAAGATTTTCGAGACCGTGGCGATGGCCAAGGTCTCGACCAGCGCACTCGAAGCCAAATCCATGGGTCTCCTGCGCAAGGACGACATCGTGGTCTTCAATTCGTACGAGGTGCTGCACGTGGCCAAGGCCCAGGCGGTCGCCCTGGCCGAGTCCGGCTATCGCCCGCCCATGCCCGGCCGCGCCATCCCGGTCGGCGGCGACGTCGCCACGGCCACGTTCAAAGCCTCGCTCGCGAATCTCGCCGAAGGCTATTTCGCCTCGCCGCATGACATCGACATCGCCAGCCGCATCGCCGACACCCTGGCGGGCGGCAAGATCGAGCGTGGCTCGCTGGTCGATGAGACGTGGCTGCTCGCGCTCGAGCGTCGCCACTTCGTCGAACTGGCACAGACCGAAAAGACCCAGGCCCGCATCGCGCACACGATGACGACGGGGAAGCCGCTGCGTAACTGACGCGCTTCGCGCTCTTACGCATCCGACTTCACCACTTAAAGGAACCAATCATGAGCAAGCAAGTGCAAGACGCGTACATCGTCGCCGCCACCCGCACCCCGGTGGGCAAGGCGCCGCGCGGCGTGTTCCGCAATACCCGCCCCGACGACCTGCTCGCGCATGTCATCCGCGCCGTCATCGAGCAGGCCCCGGGCATCGACCCCGCCCTGATCGCCGACGCCGTCATCGGCAACGCGATGCCGGAAGCCGAGCAAGGCATGAACGTCGCACGCATCGGCGTGCTGCTGGCGGGCCTGCCGGAGCAGGTCCCGGGCGTCACCATCAACCGCTTCTGCTCGTCCGGCGTGCAGGCCATCGCGATGGCGGCCGACCGCATCCGCCTGGGCGAGGCCGACCTGATGCTCGCCGGCGGTACCGAGTCGATGAGCATGGTGCCGATGATGGGCAACAAGATCGCCATGAATCCGGCGATCTTCGACAACGACGAAAACCGCGCCATCGCGTTCGGCATGGGCATCACGGCCGAGAAGGTCGCCGAGCGCTGGAAGGTCAGCCGCGAGGATCAGGATCGCTTCGCCCTGCAGTCGCACGAGCGTGCCTTCGCGGCGATCGCCGCCGGTGAGTTCAGGGACGAGATCACCCCGTTCCAGCTCGACGACCGCTACCCCGACCTGAAGAACCACAGCGTTCGCGAAGACCGTCGCGTCATCGACACCGACGAAGGTCCGCGCAAGGACACGACGCTGGAGGTCCTCGGCAAGCTGCGTCCGGTGTTCCGCAACGGCCAGTTCGGCGGCTCGGTCACCGCGGGCAACTCCTCGCAGATGTCCGACGGTGCCGGCGCCCTGCTGATCGCCAGCGAGAAGGCGATCAAGGACCACGGTCTGACCCCGCTTGCGCGCTTCGTCGGTTTCTCCGTTGCCGGTGTGGCGCCCGAAGTCATGGGCATCGGCCCGAAGGAAGCGATTCCCAAGGCACTCAAGCAGACCGGCATCACCCAGGATCAGCTCGACTGGATCGAACTGAACGAGGCCTTCGCGGCGCAGGCGCTCGCGGTCATCCGCGATCTCGGCCTCGATCCGTTGAAGGTCAATCCGCTGGGCGGCGCCATCGCGCTGGGCCACCCGCTGGGCGCTACCGGCGCCATCCGCGCCGCCACGCTGATCCACGGCCTCCGCCGCCGGAAACAGAAATACGGCATGGTGACGATGTGCATCGGCACGGGCATGGGTGCCGCCGGCATCTTCGAATCGCTGTGAGGTGAGGCGGTGTCCGGCGGGGATCAGGCCAGCCTGGCCCCGTTCGGCACCGCCCGCTCCGTCGTCGTGATCACCACGCCCTCATCGGTATGAAATCCGGTCAACAGGAACTGCGACCGGAACGGCCCGATCTGCTTCTCGGGGAAATTGATCACCCCGACGATCTGCTTGCCCACCAGCTCCTCGGCCGCATAGATCGCGGCGACCTGCGCACTGGTCTTTCGTTCGCCGTGCGGACCGAAGTCCGCCCAGATCTTGTAGGCCGGGCGCCGTGCCTCGGGAAAGGCCTCCGCGCGCACGATGGTGCCTGCGACGAGCATGACCTTCTCGAAGTCGGCCCAGCTGATTTCCTCGCTCATGTCATCCTTCCAGTCGCGACTTGAACCAGTCGCGGAATTCATGATTCCAGTACGTCCCCTGAGCCGCAAGATAACCGAACGGGCGATGCACGGGATCCAGACCGAAGTCCGCGTAGGCCGCGAGGGACGTGTCTCCGCCGGCGATCGCATCGGCCAGCGCTTCGCCCGCCGCGCAGGTTGGTGCCAGCCCATGGCCTCCGAATGCCTGTGCGTACCAGAGTCCGTTGCCGTGAGTGCCGACCTGGGGCATCTCATGGCGTGCATAGCTCATCAGGCCCGACCAGGCTTTCTCGATCCGCGCATCTTTCAGGGACGGGAAGACGCGTGCCAGATCGCGCCTGAGCAATCGCTGCACGGCGCGCGGCGACCGGTCGCGCACCGAGATGCGACCGCCCCAGAGCAGCCGCGTGTCCGTCAGGGGACGGTAATAATCGAAGGCGAAGCGTGTGTCGTAGATCGCCGCGCGCGTCCGCAGGCACGCACCCAGGCTTTCGCCCAGCGGCTCCGTCACCATCACATACGTCGCAATGGGAAGCACGGCGCGGTCTATGTCGCGATCCAGCCCGGCCAGATAGCCGCCGCAGGCCAGGACGACGTTCGGCGTTTCGATTTCCGCATCGCCCACGCGCAGCGTCCAGCGTGGTCCGCGACGCTCAAGCATGCGCACCCGCGATCCCTCGTGGATGGTGACTCCTGCGCTCTCGGCGGCGCGCGCCAGCCCGCGCGCATAAGCCAGCGGGTCGATGTGCAGGGCGTTCCGCTCGTACAGACCATCGTGATAGCGAGCACTGTGAACGAACTCGTGCATGGCGTTCGCGGGTATCCACTGCCAGTCGGCCCCGTACTCCCGCGCGAGCAGTTCCTGGCGCGCACGCAGCAGGCCGGCATCGCGGAACCAGTTCGCCCAGACCACCCCGGCGTCGACCATGTCGCAGTCGATGGCGAGGGTGGAGATGCGCTCGCGAATGAGGTTCACGGCATCCACCGTGCGGCCGTAGAGCTGTCTTGCACGGCCGGGGCCGGCACGTTCCAGCAGCGCGCGCTCACCCAGTGAGTAACCGGCGAAGACGAAGCCGCCGTTGCGGCCGGACGCGCCGAAGCCGATGGTCTCGGCATCGAGCAGCACGATGTCGCGCACGCCCCGTGCGGCGAGACCGAGGACGGTATTCAGCCCGGCGAAGCCGCCGCCAACGACCACGACGGCCGCCTCGCGCCTGCCTTGCGGCGGCGGCCGGCGTTCGGGTGTGGGGACCCGGTCGTGGTACCACGACGGCATGGGTGGCGATCCGGTGACGAAAGAGCGCAGTTGTACGACAGTGCGGGCCACGACGGGAAGTACCCGAAGTCACCGGAGTATGATCCGGTGACTTCTCATACGACGCCCGGCCATGAGTCTGCTCCCCCCGATCGACCTTCAGCGATGGATCGACGACAACCGCGCGCTGCTCAAGCCGCCTGTCGGCAACAAATGCATCGTCGATGGCGATTTCATCATCATGATCGTCGGTGGCCCGAACGCGCGCACCGATTACCACTACGACGAGGGCCCGGAGTTCTTCTATCAGCTCGAAGGCGAGATGGTCCTGAAAGTGCAGGACGAAGGTCGGGCACGCGACATACCGATCCGTGCCGGCGAAGTCTTCTACCTGCCCGCGAGAGTCCCGCATTCACCGCAACGCATGCTCGATTCGGTAGGCCTCGTCGTCGAGCGGCGGCGGCTGGCGGGTGAACGGGACGGATTGATGTGGTTCTGCGAAAACTGCAACCACAAGCTGTTCGAGACCTATTTCCCGCTGGACAGCATCGAGAACGACTTCCCGCCCGTCTTCGAGCGCTTCTACCGGTCGGTCGAGGCGCGCACGTGCACCGAGTGCGGCACCCTGCATCCGGCACCGGCGAAATATAAGGACTGAGGCACCGCGCTACGACATCAGCGTATCGCGCATGACGAGCCACTTCGCCGCCATGCGTCGCAAGGACACATCCGCTTCCGGATCCGCCGCGATATCGGCGACCGGACGCCACGCCAGCGCGAGTGCTTCCTCGTTGACGACGAACGTCTCGTCGCCGCGCGCGACCACCACGTAACGCACGTCATGGTGCCAGTGCTCCGGCTCGTGTCCCCGTGCGGGGATGCGATGGGTATCGACGTCGAAGATGACGGGATGTACCTCGAGATCCCGCAGTCCGGTCTCTTCCCGCGCTTCGCGAAGGGCGACCTCGGCCAGGTCGGGATCGCCATCGGCATGACCACCCGGCTGAAGCCAGCGGCCGAGCTTGCGATGCAGCATGAGCAGAACGCGCTCGCCGTCGCCGCTGACCAGCCATGCGGAGCCGGTGAAGTGCCCGGCCAACGTCTCGCGATGGAATGGCTGCTCGCTATCGCGTAACCAGGCGACACATCGCTCCACATCCGGTTCGGCCGGCCATCGTTCGCCATAGTGACGAAAAGCATCGAGCAAGGCGTGGCGTTCGGCGTGCATGCGGGTGCTTCGGTGACGGTCGGGCTGAGCATTCTCGCACGACATTTTAGGACTAATCCGATGTTTTTCACCGGGCGTGGCCGCCTAGGATGGGTCCATGCGCACGACGCGCATGGCAGTTCAGCCCAGCAAGGAATCGCAGCATGCGCTACATCCCCAACGTCACCGCCCTCGTTCTCGCCCTGACGATACCCGCAGCCTTCGCCGCACAGGCGTCGCCGGAGCAGGAGTCGCCCCGCTTCACCGGCCCGCTCGTGACGCCCGCCGTCAACACGATGCCGATGGGGATGCTCAACATCGAGCCTTACCTCATCCATACGAATACGCGAGGCAGCTACGACAACACCGGCCACCGCCGCGAGCAGCATCCGATGTACCGCCAATGGCAGGTCGCCGTTCCCATGACGTACGCCCTGACCGACAGCAGTGCGGTTCAGCTCACGCTGAACGCCTCGCGCACGTCCGGCGGCGGACGGCATACCGACGGTCTTCGCATGGGCGACTCCGTACTGCGCGTGCAACAGCGCCTCATCGCTCCCGCGGCCGACGGCACCGGCCTGGTGCTGGCCCTGGCGGTGGCGCAGCGCTTCGTCACCGGCACATACCAGCGGCTGGACACCAATCCGCTGAATGCCACGGGCAACGGCGCCGCGCGAACCACGCTGAGCCTCGGCGCGCAGCAGCTGCACTGGCTGGCGAACCAGCACGCCCTGCGCTGGCGCGGGCAACTCGCCTGGAGCCCGTCGCCGGGGCACGTCAAGGTACACGACAGCAGCGTTTATGGCACCGCCGAAGGATTTCGCGGCCGGGCACGCGTCGGGCAGGCCTGGAACGCGACTCTTGCCGCCGAATATGTCCTCGACACGCACTGGGGCCTGGTCGGCGAAGCGATCTGGAACCGCGCGAGTGCGGTGTCCGTCAGCGGTCGGTCGCGCCACGGGCAGACGACCCGCCACCGTGTCGCAGCATCCCATGACATCAGCCTCGCTCCGGCGGTGGAGTACCACTTCAGCCCCACGATGGGGCTCATCGCGGGCGTCCAGTTCACCGTCGCGGGCCGCAACGCCGGCGACTACGTGGCACCGCAGGCCGCGCTGAACATGGTTTTCTGAGAAAGCAGCACCGCGCCATGCACAACCGCCGTAAGTCATGCTCGACATCCGCACCCTGTCCGTGCAGGGCCTTGGCACGCCCCGCATCGCAGCTTGTACGGCCAATGCCCGCTGGGCTATGGTGCCGTGCCAGCGCTTTAAGACAGCGGCGTGTCCACCGTGAGTCACGCGGCGGTCCCAATAATAAAAGGCTACATTCCGGTAGTAGGGGAGACACATGTTGAAACACCTGTTCGCGACGCATCCGATCGAGGCCGCGCCGCACGTAGACGCCGGTGAGCACATCAGCACCAGCGCCCACGGAAATAGCGAGCTGAAGCGCGTACTCACCGCGAAGCACCTGATCCTTCTCGGTGTCGGCGCCGTCATCGGTGCAGGTATCTTCGTCATCACCGGCCAGGCCGCCGCGCTTCACGCGGGTCCCGCACTGGTCATCAGCTTCCTTATCGCCGGTTTCGCCTGCGCCCTTGCCGGCCTCTGCTACGCCGAATTCGCGGCCATGCTCCCGGTCTCGGGCAGCGCCTACTCCTATTCCTATGCCACGCTCGGCGAGTACGTCGCCTGGTTCGTCGGCTGGAATCTCGTCCTCGAATACCTGTTCGCCGCCGCGACGGTCGCCGCGGGCTGGTCAGGCTATTTCAACGAACTGCTCGGCATGGTCGGCCAGTTCACCGGCAGCAATCTCGCCCTGCCCGCCGCCCTCGCGTCGGCGCCGTACCAGTTCGTCGAGGGGCATATCCAGGCGACCGGCACCCTGATCAACCTCCCCGCGGTCTGCATCATCGCGGCGCTGTCGGGCCTGTGCTACGTCGGTATCACTCAGTCGGCGTTCGTGAACTCGATCATCGTGGCGATCAAGGTCACCGTGATCCTGCTGTTCCTCGCTTTCGCCATCCAGGTGATCAACCCGTCCAACTGGCATCCGTTCATCCCGGAAGCGGAAGGCCCGGGTACCTACGGCTGGGGCGGCATCTTCCGCGCCGCGACCATCGTGTTCTTCTCCTATGTCGGCTTCGATGCGGTCTCCACCGCCGCCGGCGAAGCGAAGAACCCGCAGCGCGACATGCCGATCGGCATTCTCGGCTCGCTCGCCATCTGCACGGTGCTGTACATCGCCGTCGCGCTGGTCCTGACCGGTATCGCCCCGTTCCGCATGCTCAACACGCCGGAGCCGGTCGCCACCGCGCTTGGTCTGTATCCGCATCTGTCCTGGCTGAAAGCGCTGGTCATCCTCGGTGCGATCACCGGCCTGTCCTCGGTCATCCTCGTGATGCTCATGGGCCTGCCGCGCATCTTCTTCTCGATGGCGAAGGACGGCCTGCTTCCGCAGACCATGGCCAAGGTGCATCCGAAGTTCCGCACGCCGTATATCGGCACGATCATCGTGGGCGTCGCCGCGGCCGCCATGGCCGGTCTGTTCCCCGTCAGCGTGCTCGGCGAACTTGTCTCCATGGGTACCCTGCTCGCCTTCGCCACCGTCTGCATCGGCGTGCTGATCCTGCGTTACACCCGTCCGGAGCTGAAGCGCAGCTTCCGCGTTCCGTTCGTCTGGCCGATCTGCATCATCGGCGCCCTCGCCTGCGTCTACCTGTTCTGGCAGGCGTTTGAAGAACACTGGCGGCTGATGTGCGGCTGGATCGTCATCGGCCAGCTGATCTACTTCGGCTACGGTTACGCACACAGCAAGTTGCGCAAGTCGCTCTCCTGATCGACACGCGCACGTGACAAGGCCGGCGGGCTCCCGCCGGCCTTTCCGTTTGCGGCTATTCTCTTAACGTCTTTTCTTTCCGGGCCGCCCATGCTCAAGCAGTTACTCGCCAAGAAAGCCCCTCAGGCTGAACCCGACGACGCGCACGGCCCCGCCCTGCGCCGCACCCTTGGCCCCTGGGGTTTGACCGCGCTGGGCATCGGCGCGGTCATCGGCGGCGGCATCTTCGTCATCACCGGCGTCGCCGCGGCGGAGCACGCAGGCCCGGCGATCATCATCTCCTTCATCCTCGCGGCCATCTGCAGCACGTTCACCGCGCTGTGCTATGCCGAGTTCGCCTCGATGATTCCCGTTTCCGGTAGCGCGTACTCCTACGCGTACGCCACCCTCGGCGAAGGTGCCGCCTGGTTCATCGGCTGGAACCTCGTCCTCGAATATGGCGTCTCGGCGTCCGCCGTCGCTGTCAGCTGGACGGGCTATTTCGTCAGCTTGCTCGACCACGTCGGCATTCATATCCCGACCGTCCTGACCAACGCGCCGCTCGATTACGTCGATGGCCACCTGGTCACCACCGGCGCCCTGTTCAATCTTCCGGCCGTAGGTATCGTGCTGGCTCTGACCTGGCTCTGCTACGTCGGCATCCGCGAGTCCGCCGGCATCAACATGGCGATGGTGCTGCTGAAGACCGCCCTGATCATCACCGTGATCGTGGTCGGCGCACAGCACATCGATACCGCCAACTGGCACCCGTTCATCCCTGAGAACCAGGGAGAGAACAAGTACGGCTGGTCCGGTATTCTGCGCGGCGCCTCCATGGTGTTCTTCGCCTACATCGGCTTCGAGGCGACCTCGACGGCGGCGCAGGAATCCAAGAACCCGCAGCGCGACATGCCTATCAGCACCCTCGCCTCGCTCGGCATCTGCACGGTGCTGTACATCGCCATGGCCGCCGTGCTGACCGGCCTCGTCCCGTTCACCGAGCTCGGAACGTCCGAGCCGGTCGTCACCGCCATCCGCAACCATCCGGAACTCGGCTGGTTGCGCGGCGTGGTCGAAGTGGGCGCCCTCATCGGCTTGTCCTCGGTGGTGCTGGTCATGGTCATCGCCCAGCCACGCATCTTCATGATCATGGGTCGCGACGGGCTGCTGCCGAAGGTGTTCACCACCGTGCACCCGAAGTACCGCACGCCGCACCTCAACACGGTGATCACGGGCGTCGGTATCGCGTTGCTCGCCGCCGTCTTCCCGTTGAACGTTCTCGGCGACCTGACCTCGATGGGCACGCTCATCGCCTTCTGTGCCGTGTGTGGCGGCGTCCTGATCCTGCGCTTCACCGCACCGGGGCTCCCGCGTACTTTCCGTGTGCCCTGGGTCTGGTTCACCTGCCTCGCCGGCATCGCCAGCTGTATCGCCCTGCTGTTCTACATGAGCTGGTACAACTGGGCGCTGATGGGCGCGTGGACCCTGATCGGCATGGCCATCTATGGCGCGTACGGGTATCGCCACAGCCGGCTGAAGCACGGCTCCTCACGCGTGTAAGCCGCTAACAAAAATCTTACAGAAAGTATTAGGTTTTCGTTGGAAGGTCTTGTTTTGCGACGAGATAGGCAGAAATTAGCCTGTCATTTAACTGCCATTGGCAGCCTGCGGCGGGAGGGGAGTATGATCCTCAGTCCGCGGGTAAATCACTTGGCAGTGGGCCCCGGATTGCCGCCCAGCGCGTCAGGCGGGTCAGCTCCTCGGCCTGACGCGCTTGGGCTGCATTTTGCGATTCCCATGATTTCATGGGCTGGAAAGGCCGGCTGTGGAGCTGGCCTTTTTCTTTGGTTGGGCTCGGGAAAGCGGTCCGTCCGGCCCACCACAAAAAAAGCGCCCGAAGGCGCTTTTCCCTTTTCCACCGTCAGGCCGGAATCACATCATCGCGGCGTGCGAAACGCACCAGCCCTTGGCGGCCACGGCCTTGCCGGGGAACAGCTGGCATGGGCCCCATGCGGCGCCGGCCTTTCCGCTGTAGAAGTTACAGTTCATGCAGGCGTCCTTCGGATCCTTCTTGCCAGCGGCCTTGCTGCCGTCCTCGACGTATTTCAGCGCCGAAGCCGTCGGGTCGCTCGTGGCGAGGTGCGGCAGGTCCTGCGCGTTCGCGAAACGCGGCACCGTCCCGAGGACCGCCGCAGCGGCCACGCCGCCAGCGGCGGCCTTGAGGAAGCGGCGGCGCCCCTCCATATTCTTATCGTCTTGCGACATTGGTTAACCTCCGTCGATAAAGCAACCTGCGGGCCAGATGGCTCGCACCCAGTTGAAGCGTACGCGATTTGCCAAAATAGCAGTGGTTCGCATTCCGCTCCGCGACGTCTGGTCGCAGCAGACCGGAAAAAAAGTCCGCCTTGGCGTGCGTGATACACTTCATACCCGTTTGGACGTCCAAATCTCCATGTCGAAGACCCTGTCCCACCTCGATCCCGCCCTGCTCGCCGAGCGCGCCGACGCCATCGCCGATGCGGCACGCGAGCTTGCGGCCTTCGGCTGGACTCCGGCGACCAGCAGCAACTTCTCGATGCGGATCGACGACGAGCTCGCCGCCATAACGATTTCCGGCCGCGACAAGGGTCGGCTGGGACGCGACGACATCATGGTCGTCGACATGGATGGCAAGGCCGTCGGCTCGGACAACCGACCTTCCGCCGAGACCGGACTCCATACGCAGGTGTATCGCCGTTTTCCCGAAGCCAACGTCGTGCTGCACACGCATTCGCGAACGCAGAGCGTCTGCTCGCGCCTGTTTGCAGATGAGGGCCGGGTGCGCCTCGAAGGCTGGGAGCTGCAGAAGGCCATCACGGGCTACACCACGCATGAAAGCGTGCTCGACATCCCCGTTTTCCCCAATACCCAGCACATGCCGGAGCTCGAAGCCCGTGTGGACGCCTGGATCGACTCCGGCAAGCCGCTGTATGCCTACCTGATCAACGGGCACGGCATCTACACGTGGGGTCGGGACATGGCCGAGACGCGCCGTCACCTTGAGGCACTCGAATTTCTGCTGGGCTGCGAACTCGACCTGAGGAGGCTAACCCCATGAGCCGTCTGCGCATCTACGAAGACAACAAGCACGAAGCGCCGGTCGCGGTGCTCGAGAATCATGCCGACATCGCAGCGGCGCTCCATGCGGTCGGCGTGCGCTTCGAGCAGTGGGAAGCCGGCCAGCCAATCGCCCCGGGTGCGACGCAGGACGAAGTCATCGCCGCCTACCGCACCGACATCGATCGGCTGATGGCGGAGAACGGCTATCGGTCGGTCGATGTCATCAGCCTCAAACCCGATCACCCCGATCGTGCCGCGTTCCGCGAGAAGTTCCTCAACGAGCACACGCACAGCGAAGACGAAGTACGCTTCTTCGTCGCGGGTGCCGGTCAGTTCACCCTGCATCTCGACGGCAAGGTGTACGAGGTGCTTTGCGAAAAGGGCGACCTGATCGGCGTACCGGATGGCACGCCTCACTGGTTCGACATGAGCGAGTCGCCCTACTTCGTGGCTATTCGCCTGTTCACCAACACCGAGGGCTGGGTGGCGAACTTCACCGGAACGGATATCGCGGAGCGCTTCCCGCGCATGAACCCGCACGCGTCCGCCGGGCAGACCAGCGAAGCCTGAGTCCTGCCCGCGACGGGCTTCGGCCGGCGCGCACGACGGCTCTCACCACCTCGCGGATGACCTCCGCGAGGTGGTGGCTGGGGTTGGATACCCCGCCTTAGCCAGCGAGCCTGTTCACGTTCCGCGACCTCCCGTGACGCCCGGCCATTCCGCCGGCCCTGGTCGTCGTTTATCCTGCATGGTCTCCCCGCCCCGCAGGCTTCCCCCGCATGTCCGATATCCGCGCCGTCCTCACCGACATCGAAGGCACCACCAGCTCGATCGACTTCGTCAAGGACGTGCTGTTTCCGTATGCCCGTCAGCACCTGCCGGCCTACGTGGAAACACATACGGACGAACCCGAGGTACAGCACTGGCTGCACGAAGCCGCCAAAGAGGCTGGCATCGTCGAGGCGACACGGGGTGAGATCATCGACCTGCTGATTCGCTGGATCGACGAAGACCGCAAGTCCACGGCCCTGAAGGCGCTGCAGGGCATGATCTGGCGTGAAGGTTACGAGTCGGGCGTTTACACCTCCCACATGTATCCCGAAGTAGCGGGACGCCTGCGGGCCTGGCATCAGCAGGGGCTCTCGCTCTACGTGTATTCGTCGGGTTCGGTGCCCGCGCAGAAGCTGCTGTTCGGCTTCACGGAAAACGGCGATCTCACTCCTCTGTTCTCCGGCTACTTCGATACGCACACGGGTCACAAGCGCGAAACGGAGTCGTACCGAAAGATCGCCGAAGCGATCGGTCTCGAACCCGCGCAGGTTCTGTTCCTTTCCGACATCCGCGAAGAGCTCGACGCCGCCCGCGATGCCGGCATGCTCACCACCCACCTCATCCGTCCGCCGCTTCCGCTGGTGGACGCCGGCCACCCCGCCGTAACGGATTTCGATGCCATCATTCCTTGATCCACGCCGACGCACGGCGATCTACGTGCTGGCCGCGTTCGCGGTCGGCGTGCTGGGAACCGTCGGCGTCCTTCGTTTCGGGCCTGCTCCCGTGACGACGCGACCCGTCGCCGCTGTCTCCGCGCCCGGGGTTGCGCCGGCGCCGGTTGCGACGACCGCCGGGCCGGCCAGGCCGGCAAGCACGTCCGCTCCTGCGACAGCGATCGATGACGCCGACAACGATCAGCCCGTCGAGCTCGACGCGAGCGCGTGGCCGGACGATGCTCCCACGCCAGAGCAGGTTTTCTCCGCACAGCCTGATCAGGTCAGAGCATCGCTGGCCAGGCTGGCGAAGCGCCGACCGGGAAAGACCAACGTCTACGCCATCGCTTTCGCGGGCGACGGCTCCGAGGACGTGTTCCGCAACGAGGCCGAGTACCTGGATCGCCTGATGACGACGCGGTTCGGCAGCCCGGGGCATACGCTGGTGCTGGAGAACAATCCGGCAACGCTGTCGACCCATCCCCTCGCCAGCTGGACCAATCTCGAGGCCGCCCTGACCGGACTGTCGAAGGTGATGGACCCGAAGGAAGACGTGTTGCTGCTCTATGTCGCGACCCACGGCGGCAGCGACCACTCCCTGCTCGTGGATATGGATCCGATTCCGCTGGATCAGCTCGACGTCGACGGCCTGGCCGATATCTTCGCCAAGCACCCGTTCCGCTGGAAGGTCGTGGTGGTCAACGCGTGCTACTCCGGCGGCTTCGTCCCGAAGCTGCGCGGCGAAGGCACCCTGGTCATGACCTCGGCGCGCACCGACCGCACCTCGTTCGGCTGCGGCGCCGACTCGGACATCACGTACTTCGGCCGTGCCTGGCTCACCGACGGACTGAATGCCACCAGCGATTTCGTGGAAGCCTTCGGTAAGGCGAAGACGGAAATCGCGGCGTGGGAGAAGAAGGATTCGCTCGAGGCGTCGGAGCCGCAGATCGACGTCGGTGAGGGCATCGAAGACAAGCTGGCAGCGTGGCGGAAGGGCCTCAAGGCGGGGCCGGTAGTGCCGTTCAGCGCAAGGTAGGGCGCGCCCCGCGCGCTCCTACATCCGGTCAGACCGACACGTCCAGAGAGAACCGATCCGCGTCCATCCAGGCAGGAAACCGCTCGCGGTGCGCCTGCAACGGCTTCGGATCGAGCACGAGGGTGACCACCTGCTCCTGCGGCCCCAGTTCGACCAATGGCTCGCCCACCGGATCGATGACCGCGCTGTCGCCCGCGTACGGATGGTCGTTACCGTCCACCCCGACGCGATTCACGCCGATCACGTAAGCCAGGTTCTCGATCGCCCGCGCACGCAGCAAGGTGCGCCACGGCTGACGACGCGGCGCCGGCCAGTTGGCGACGAACAGCGCGAGGTCGTAATCCATGCCGCCCGCGGCTTCCTCACGACGACCGTTGCGCAGCCACACCGGGAAGCGCAGGTCGTAGCAGACCTGCGGAAGGATACGCCACCCCTTGAGCTCGACGATCAGGCGCTCGTTACCGCCACCGTAGCGCGTGTGCTCGCCCGCCATGCGGAACAGGTGTCGCTTATCGTAGTAAGCCAGCGAGCCATCGGGCGACGCCCAGATCAGCCGGTTGAAGACCGTCTCGCCTTCGCGGATCACCAGACTGCCGGTGATCGTGGCATTCACTTCGCCGGCCAGCGCACGCATCCATGCGACGCTCGCGCCGTCCATGGTCTCGGCATTGCCGAGCGTGTCGTTGGTGAAGCCCGACAGAAAGGTTTCCGGCAGAACGAAGAGGTCGCTCCGCGCGGCGCCGCGCACCAGCGCGCCGTAATACTCGCGGTTAGCCGCCGCGTCGTGCCAGCGGGTCGCGCCCTGGATAAGCGTGACGGTCAGAGTTTGCACAGCAGCTCCGCGGCGGCTTCCATGGTGGCGTCGTTCTTCGCGAAGCACAGCCGGACCAGCCGCGTGTCCGGGGCGCTTTCGTAGAACGGGCTCAACGGAATGGCGGCGACGCCGCCCTCGCGCACGAGCCATTCACTGAAATTGATGTCGTCGAGATCGCGGATCGCGCTGTAATCGACCAGCTGGAAGTATCCGCCCGGCACGTCCAGCAGCTTCAGTCGCGACGGTGCGAGCAACTCGCGAAAACGATCGCGCTTGGCCTGATAGAAGGCGGGAAGCTCGAGGTAATGCTCCGGCGTGGACTCGAGGAACTCGGCAAACGCCTGCTGCGCCGGATTGAAGGTGCAGAAGGTCAGGTACTGATGCACCTTGCGGAACTCGGCGGTCAGCGCCTTCGGCGCGATGGCATAGCCGACCTTCCAGCCCGTGCAGTGATACGTCTTGCCGAACGACGAAACGACGATGCTCCGCGTGGCGAGTTCCGCATGGCGCAGCACGCTCTGATGCTCGGCGCCATCGAACACGATGTGCTCGTAGACCTCATCGGACAGCACCACGATGCCGGAATCGCGCACGATGGACGCGAGCTCGTCGAGATCGGCGCGCGAGAGGACCGCACCCGACGGGTTATGCGGCGAATTGATCAGGATCATGCGCGTCTTCGGCGTGATCGCGTCGCGAACCCTCTGCCAGTCGATGCCAAAGGAGGGCAAGGTCAGCGGAATATGCACGGCGGCCGCGCCCTGCAGTTCGATGGCCGGCTCGTAGCTGTCGTAGCACGGATCGAAGACGATGACCTCGTCACCGGCGCGCACGACGGCGGCGATGGCCGAGAACAGCGCTTCGGTGGCGCCCGAGGTGACCGTTACTTCCGTATCGGGACTGACCCGATGGCCGTAGAGCCGCTCGGTCTTGAGGGCGATCTGCTCGCGCAGCTTCGGGATGCCGACGCCCGGCGCATACTGATTTTTGCCCTCGGCCATGGCGCGCGTGACCGCGTCGCGCAGTGCCTCCGGCGGCTCGAAATCGGGAAAACCCTGCCCCAGATTCACCGCCTTGTGTTCCAGCGCGAGCTGGCTCATGACACTGAAAATCGTCGTGCCGACCTTGGGAAGCTTGGTTTCGAGCTGCATTGAACGCCCTTATTCGTTTGGACGGCCAAACGCCGCCGAATGATCCGATCCTAACATGCGCGCCATCTGCAGCGCCCCTGCCTGGGCGGGATCACCCGCCACCGTCTCGCAGTCCTTATGGAAGTCCGACCGTGCCTTGGGCAGCCGTTCGGCGAGGAAGTCGACGAAACTGCGGATCGCCGGTAGCAGGCCACGCCGGCTCGGGTAGACGAAGTGCAACGTACCCTGGGCGGTGGTGTAATCCGGAAGCACCCATTCCAGCTGACCGTTGGCGATCAGCGGACCGCAATACTCCTCGGGAAGCAAGGCCACACCGCAACATTGGACGGCGGCGGCGATCAGCACCGAAAAATCGCCGCTGACCAGACGCGGCTTCACTTCGACAGCGGCCTTCTTGCCGCTGGCATCGACCATCTCCCACACCTGCGCACCCTCGTGCTCGAACATCGACAGCGCCGGCACCTGGGCGAGATCGTCCAGCGTCTTCGGTCGGCCGTAGCTGTCAAGAAACTTCGGACTCGCCACGAGCAGGCTGCGCGCGTAGCCGATGCTGCGAAGGACCAGCGTGGCGTCGCTGTCCAGCTTTTCGCGCACGCGGATCGCCACGTCGAAGCCCTCACCGATCAGGTCGACCCGGCGATTGGTCGCGGTAACGCGGACCTGGACCTTGGGGTGCTCGAGCAGAAAAGCCGGCAGCATCGGGCCCAGTACGTTCTGGGCAAGGGAGATCGGGCAGCTGACTCTCACCACGCCACGGGGTTCCGTGCGCAGTTCGTCCACCGCATCCTGTGCGGCGCGGGCCTCTTCGAGGACGGCGCGGCAGTGCTGGTAGAAGCGTTCGCCGATCTCGGTAACGACGAAGCGGCGCGTCGTGCGCTGTAACAGCCGGACTCCCAGACGGTCTTCGAGCTGGGCGATCCGCTTGCTGAGGCGCGACTTGGGGATACCCAGGGCCCGCCCCGCCGCCGAAAAACCCCCATGTTCCACCACCGAGGCGAAGAAATAGAGGTCGTTGAGGTCCTGCAGCGCGCCTTCCATCGGGGAGTCCGTCGTTTCTCGTTTAGAACAATCAGTCTACCTCACGCCGACTAATCAAGGCATTGTGCGCGGGGTAACTTGTCGGCATACCGCCACGGCGGCCCTTGTCGAGGAATCTGTCCATGAAACTCCTGCATATCGATGCCAGCGCGCTGGGCGCCCACTCGGTCTCCCGCGGCCTGACTTCGGCCATCGTCGCCGAATTCGTCGCCAACCATCCCGATGTCGAAGTCACCTATCGCGACGTCCACGCCGAGCCGTTGCCGCACTGGGCATTGCCGGCCGGCGAAGACGATCCGCAGGCCGCCGAAGGCGCCAGGGTGATGGAGGAGTTCCTTACCGCCGACGTCGTGGTCATCGGTGCGCCGATGTACAACTTTTCCATCAGCAGCTCGCTCAAGGCCTGGATCGATCGCATCACGGTCGCCGGAAAGACGTTCCGCTACACCGCGACGGGGCCCGAAGGCCTGGCCGGCGGCAAGCGTGTCATCGTGGCGTCGTCGCGAGGCGGCATCTACAGCGCCGGCAGCCCGGCGGCGGCAATGGATTTTCAGGAGCCCTATCTGAAGGCACTGTTCGGCTTCCTGGGCGTGACCGACCTCGAATTCGTCCGAGCGGAAGGTGTCGCCATGGGCGACGATCACAAGGCCCAGGCGATCGGCGGCGCGGTGGCCGGCATCGGCGGCCTGCTGCGCAAGGCCGCCTGATCGTCAGCGCCGCCGGGCTTCGTGCTTGAAGAAAGGCCGCGCATCGCAGGATGCGCGGCCTTTTTACTAGGAGCCCTGCTTACCGGGCTTGTCGTTGGGCATGTTCTGGGATTCTTTCGGATGCCCCTCGCCCGGAACCTTCGGCGTGCCGTGCGACGGCTTGGGGTTGTCCTCGCGGTAGCCAGGTGTCGGCTGTTTAGTGTCGTTGCTCATTGTCGGTACCTCCGGATCGGTGGCGCTGCTGACACGCGGCGTGCCCACATTCGCAGCCGGCGCCTCCCATTTGGCTCTCAGACGCCATGCGGCAGCTCTCGCTGCAGAAGTCCCTGGACACCGGCACCTGGCAGTTACAGCCGGCGTGATCGCAGGGTTTCGTGGCTTCGTTCATGACGCGAACTCCTCACCGCATGGTTTTGATCCTCGTCGAGCGTGCGCGGCCCAGCGTCTATTTTTTGTAATCGGCCAGCGAAGCCGCCAGGGCGTCCTTCGCCGCCCAGCCATGCGCCTCGATCAGGAGGCCGCTGAGGCTGCGCACGTCCTGCAGGTTATGGTCTGCGACGCGGATCAGGTCCGTCGATGCGCCGCCACGCAGGTAGGAGAGCCACGCACGTGGCGCTTCAGACCCCGGCAAGTCGTCTTCGCGGACGATACGCAACAGCCGACGTTCGGCCGTCTGCATCTTGCAGTTCTCCCAGTCCTGCCTGTAGCGCCGCCGCATCGGGTGCAGCAGGTCGACGTGCGTCAGGCCGGATAACGGATTCGTAAGCCGGGCCAGCCGGTAACGCGTGGCGAGCAATGGCGCGTCGTACGACTTGCCGTTGTAGCTGACGAGCACCGTGTGCGGATCGATCCATTCGGAGAACGCCTTCAGCATCGCCGTCTCGGCGGCCATGGTCGTGATGTAGAGCTGACGCACGCGGAGCGCGCCGTCGTGCCAGTCGGCGGCGCCGATCATGAAAGCGCGTGTACCCGTCCCGCCGGCGAGGCCCGTGGTTTCCGTGTCGAAGTGCAGCAGGTGCTCGCGCCGCGCCGTGGCGAGACGCGCGAAGGTCAGGTCGAACTCGGCGGGCGGTTCGGACGAGGCGAAACGCTTCTCGAGAAGACGCAGGCCGGGGGAAAGCTCATCGCCGGGAACGTCACGGGTGTACGAGCGCAAAGGAGCGCGGGGCTGACTGACGCGTTCGCGTACGCCAGCCATGCGGCGCAGCGCGGCCAGATCGATACCGGGACGAGGCTCTTTCGCCGACAGGGTTGGCTCCCGCCGGGCCGTCTGGCCCGGTGACTCGGACGAAGCATCCCCGGTGGATCGTCCCCTGGCGGGAGCCGATCCTGTCGGCGCTGGCCCGGACTCGCGAATGCCCGCCTGCTTCCTGAGCGCCCGCAGCCGCGCGGCCAGATCACTCATGCATCGCCACCGATCCGCGCATCGGCACCCAGCAACCTCAGCACGCGAGCCGTCAGCGCACGCGGCGTGTTCTCACCGCGCGCTTCATCAGCCGCCAGCACCGGTCCGACACAGGCCGGACAGCCCGCCTTGCACTCGCAGCCTTCGACGGTCGCCAGCGCATGCCGAAGCAGCTCAGACGAGCGGTGAAACAACGGCTCGCTGAGGCCGACGCCGCCGGGAAAGTTGTCGTACAGATAGACGGTGGGCAGGAACCGCTCGAGCGCGTCCGGCAGCGCGATGCCTCCATCAGGCGCATGGATCTGCCCGCGACCGGAGGAGTCCACCTGCGCTGACCATCCCCCGTCACCCGAACCGACCGCTTTCTGCAGGTCGCGCGCCTCGGCCATGACTGCGACGATGGCCGAAGTGTGCAACGCATACGCCGCACCCAGAAACCCGTCCAGGGCGTGCTGACGCGAACGGAACGCTTCGTCCAGTACCGTCTGCGGCAGCTGCCACCACACCGCGGTGGAATGCAGTTCCTGATCGGGCAGGTTCACCGGCCCGTAGCCGATGTTCTCGTGCGTGTAGTAACGAATCTTCTTGTAACCCGATACCCGACGCACGACGTGCACCTCACCGTGGCGCGAGCTGCCCTGCCCTGCCTTGCTGCCGTCGAAACACTCCAGCTCCTTGAGCTTGGTGTAGTCGATGGCGTCGGTGTAGTAGTCGACACGCGTTCGCGTGCAATACGCCTTGCGGCCTTCCCAGTCGAGCCTCTCGACCTGGTAGGGCACCGACTGGATCATGTGGATCGCACCCTCGTAAAGCGTCAGAGCGGCGGCGGAATAGTCGACCTCGGCGATGATCGTCTGGCGCCCCTCCGTCCGGTCGACGACGACGAAATTGCCGTCCGCGACCGAGCGCAGGCTCACCGCGTTCGCCGGGTGGGAGTCGGCGATCCATTCCCAGCGGTCACCCTCGCGATGCAGCACCTCCGACTCGGCGAGCACCGTGAGATAGGGTTCCGCGTCATCGGGACCGAAGGTATCCCCGGCGAGAAAAGGCAGCTCGAACGCGGCGCAACGGATGTGGTCGAGCAGGATGAGCGGCTGGTCCGGCTGGATGCGTGCGTGCTCGGGCGTCGCTTCGGTCAGGAAGGCCGGGTGCCGCATGAGGTACTGGTCCAGCGGAGCACTGGTCGCGACGAGCACGCCCAGAGACGGCTGCTGGCGGCGCCCGGCACGACCGAAGCGCTGCCATGTCGCCGCGATGGAACCCGGATACCCGTTGAGGACGACGGCGTCGAGGCTGCCGATGTCGACACCCAGTTCGAGCGCGGACGTCGACACGATCCCGTCCACGTCGCCGGCTCGCATCGCACGCTCGACTTCACGCCGCTCCGTCGGCAGATAGCCGCCCCGGTAGGCGCGAATGCGTGCGGGCTTGCGGGTGTCGTGATCGAAGACGTCCTTCAGGTACTTGGTCAGCACTTCGACCATCAGCCGTGACTGGGCGAACACCAGGGTTTTCATCTTCGCCTTGATGGCGACGCGGGCGATCAGGTTGGTCTGCGAGCGCGCCGACGCCCGCAGGCCCAGATCCGGATTGATCACCGGCGGATTCCAGAGCAGCACGTGCTTGTCACCGCTGGGCGCACCGCTGGACGAGATGGTGACCACCTCGTCCTCGATCAGCGCCTGCGCATGCTCGGTGGCATTGCCGATGGTGGCCGAGCAGAGCACGAACTGCGGCGTGACACCGTAGAAGGCGCAGATCCGCTTCAGCCGGCGCAGCACGTTGGCCAGATGGGAACCAAAGACGCCCCGGTACGTGTGGATCTCATCGATTACCACATAACGCAGGTTTTCGAAGAACTGTGCCCACTTGGTGTGATGCGGAAGAATCGCCTGGTGCAGCATGTCCGGATTGCTGACCACCACGTCGCCGTGCAGGCGGATGGCCTGCCTTGCGTCGCCCGGCGTGTCGCCGTCGAAGGTGAAGGCCTTGATGCCCAGGTCGCCCGCCCGGTTGATATCCAGCAGTTCGGCGACCTGGTCCTGCGCGAGCGCCTTGGTCGGAAAGAGGTACAGCGCCTTGCCGCCGGTTTCCAGAACCGAGGAAATCACCGGCAAGGTGTAGCAGAGCGTCTTGCCGGAGGCGGTCGGCGTGGCCACGAGGACGTTACGCCCCGCACGCGCGGCATCCCAGGCCTCCTGCTGGTGGCTGTAGAGGCGTTCGATGCCTCGGGCGGTAAGCGCCCGCGAGAGTCCTTCGGGCAGGTCCGAAGGCAACGGGACGAAGCTGCCCTCCCGTCCGAATACGGTGAACGCCGTGGCGACCCGGTCGCCGTATTTATCGGTCAGGCGACTGGCGAGCGTACGCCCGTCGTGGCTCGTGGCCAGAACCGAGTCGGCCTCGTCGGTACGTCGGGCTTGAAGATAAGCGGCCATGAAGGGCATCCGGACAGGAAGATGCCCCTTATCCCCCAGCCCGATCTCATATCCTGCGACAGAGCGACCAGGTGCCGTCAGACAGGGCCAGCGGCTTCCATGTCGGCGGCCTGCCAGCGCCCTGATTCATCCTCGATCTTGATGTCCACCTGCTGGCCCGACTGGGCACGCAGCGCCGCCGTCAGGCTCATCGCGTGCCGTAACGCGTCTTCTCGGGTCGGGTACTGGCCGACCAGCTCGGCGTTTCGACGCAGGATCCAGGGACCGCGCGTCGAGGCGTTGAAAGGGACGTAGAGGGTCGTGTGCTGCAAGGTCGGCTCCGCCTGAAGGGGCCGGAGGCCCATGGGGGCGAAGCTAGGCGGACGGTCGTCGCGGCCGCGTTATGGCGGAGTCGCCGGATCAGTCACGTCAACGCGTCAATGCGCCGCGTGACGCGACGAGCCAGTCGGCGTGCCTGACGCCTCGCTCCATCGCCGCATCGACGGCGACGCGCTCGTCCTCGAACTCATCGAGCAGAGTGATCATCACGAAATCGCGGGGGCCGGCGCTCATGGCCGGCTCAACGATATAGGCGGCTTTCCAGAAGCCGGCGACGGTTCGCAGCGTGCGGACCTCCACGGAGTACTGACCCACGGTACGTCGATGCACGGAACCCCCTTGCCGGTGTCGCGGCGACAGCTCGATTCTTGCGCCTCCGCGACGCCGATGGCAAGTCTTACGCCCTGGGCGGCGCCTGCGTGCCTAGCCCCTGACCACTGGCCGGGATGGAGAAGTTCTTCGTTTCGCCCTGCCCAACGCTGGCGTCGACGTCGACGCGATCGGCCGAGCACGACCCGTGCGGAAGAAGGCTCAGCTTCCGCGTACCGGAGGGCACGCGCAGCACCAGCTGTTCGCCGATCTCCATGTCCGCCACCGCCTTGTCGTCGAGATAGATGGCGCTCGAGCATCCGGCGCCCCACAAGCCCTGGTCGCGCACGATGTTCAAGGTGGCATCCCCGTCCGTCGGGGACTGGTTGGCGAAGACGGTGCTGGACAGAACGTCGTGGATGCCGACGTGACGTTCGTTCTGGGTCGCGCACCCGGCGAGGAGAGCCACGCCGGCGAGCCCGGCAAGACGGAGATGGCGCATGGGGAAAGCCTCGTTGATGAATGTGAAGAGCATTGGTTTCGCAACGTCGACGCTCGGTGAACGGGTGCCCCGGTCCCTGACGGATCGTGCACATCCGACGCCGAACAATCGCGCGCCCCTACCGATTACTATCATCGTCCTGGAGAAATACCTCAATGGCCAGCCGCGACTGGATCGACATCGACTCGTTTGAGGCCGTGGACGATACCGAGCAATTCGACCGCCCCGACATCCCGCGCGTGGAAGCCATACTCTCCGGCGCTCCCGAGCGGGAGTGGCAGCAGTTCTTCCTCGTGCGCGCCCGCGAACTGGAGCAGACCCATCCCGGGTTGCGCATGGAGATCCTGGCCGATCGCCTGGGCTTCCACACGCGGGCCGCGTCCGCGGAGGAGACCTGCCGGCTGGTCCATGCCACCGTCCAGGGCACGAACCACGATTTCGCGGCGCAGAAGGCGGCGGAGGAGAAGCGGATCGCCGACCGCAACGACGAGGTCCGCGACCTGATCGCACGGATGAAGGCGATCAATGCCAGCTGGCCGCCCGAATCTTCGCAAAGCTGAACCACCCGTGCGGGGCACGCCCGGGATAGAATCGCGCCATGAATGACTTCGCCAGCCAGCCAGCTCTCGTCTTCGACCGTGCCGCCATGGTCGCCGAGACCGTGGCCATGGTACTCAGCGATGCGGGCTACGACGCACGCGGCGTGGTCACGTACCGGGCGGCGAAGCAAGCCTTCAATGAAATGGACGACCTCGCGTTGCTGGTCATCCATGCCGATACGCCCGGAGAAAGGCGCGGCAGTGTCCTGCTGCAGGCGACGCTGCGCGAACGCCCTTCCACGGCCATCGTCGTCATCTCCAGCCGGCTTCCGCAAGACCTCGCGCCGTTTCCGCGCACCGCGGTCTTCCTGGAAAAACCGTTCGACCGCGCCCAGTTGCTCGACGCCGTGGATCGCGCGCGCAGCGCCCGTCCGGTCGCCTGAGCCTCACTCCTCCATCCCGATGAGCTTCTCGATGTCGTCGATGGCGAACTGACGTGCGGCGCGTTGCCGCTCACGGCGGCCCATGGCCTGGCAGGCGGCGCCCAGTGGCCGCGCCCGGCGAAGCCGTCCATCGCGACTGATCCGGTAACCTTCGGTGTCGTACTCCACGAGGTAAGTGGCCTGCTGGCCCAGCGTGCGCCGATAACGGACAGATTCCATGTTTCCTCCGAGCGATGATCGACCCCCGGTCGTCGATCGGAGCAGCATAAACATCAAGATCACGCGAAATCGCTACGCTCGAATCATGTGCGGACGTTACGCCACCTTCGGCCCTGCGAGCCTGTCACGACAGGGTCGCGACGTACTCGAGCGGCTCGAGCTCGATCTGACCAGCGAAATCAACCAGCGCGACGACCGGTTCAATATCGCTCCCACCCAGCGAGCACTGATCGTCACCGCCGGCGATCGCCGCGCCGACAGCGGACTCGCTCGCTGGGGGCTCATACCTTCCTGGGCCAGGGACGCCTCCATCGGTGCGAAGACGATCAACGCCAGGCGTGAAGGTCTTGCCGAAAAACCTGCGTTCCGTGCGGCGGTCAGACGGCGTCGCTGCCTCGTACCCGCGTCCGGTTACTACGAATGGACCGGCGAAAAAGGCAGCAAGCAGCCGTATTTCATCCAGGCCGCCGACGGAGGCTTGCTTCTGTTCGCGGGGCTATGGGAAGTCTGGCGAGGACCGGATGACGAGCCGGTACGCAGCTTCACCATCGTGACCGGCGAGCCTGGCAAGGTCACAGGCGACGTGCACGATCGTCAGCCCGTCATGCTGGCGCCGGAGGCGTGGGAGGACTGGCTCTTCGCGCCCGTCGAACCGGCACTTGAAGCCCTCGGCTCGGCGGCCGGGCCGGACCTCGTCTTTCATCCGGTCGGCAAGCGCGTCGGCTCACCTAAAAACGATGGGCCCGAACTGATCGAGCCCATCGTCATCTAGTACCGGGCCGGGCACCGCGCTTACAGGCAGGAGATGGCCTCTTCGCGATAGCGGCCGTCGTACTCGCCGCCCTTCACCTTCTGAATTTCGTACATCACCACCTGGGCACCCGCGCCGCTGGCGGTCACGTCGAGGCGCTCATGCTTGCCGTTGTCGTTCGCGGTGACGCGGCCTTCGTCGTCCTTGGCGTTGCCCTTCGCGTCCTTGGTGAGTGCCTGCCACTTCGGTTCGACGCACTGCACATAGGCCGTGACATTCTTGCCCGTCTTGCTGCTGAGCTTGGGCAGGGTATCGGTCATGCCGCTGGTGGCGCAGCCGGCCAGGACGACACAGGCAGCGATCGCAAGAACGTGTTTCATGCTCGATTCCACGGTTAGGGTCCGGGAATTCTAGCGCGACCAGGGAGGGAGGATCAGATCCCGGCGCGCGCGACGGTGTTGGCTTCCACTTTGGCAAGCTGACCGTTGCTGCACTTCAGGTAGTGGGAAGAGGCCAGCCAGCGTTGGTCGGGGTAGTACGAAAAGACCATCTGGCCACCCTTCAGCGCGTCGATCAGCTTGTGTGCGATGGCCGTGCGAACGGCGGGACAACCCCAGCTGCGACCGATACGACCGGCGACTTTCGCCATCGCCTCATTCACATAGGCGGCGCCATGAATGACGATGGCCCGCGCGAGTGCCTGGTCGTTGACGCCGGGCTCCAGGCCCGACATGCGCAGGGAGTACCCGTTCTTCCCCATGTACGTATCCGACGTACGGAAGAGGCCGATGCTGGATGCGAGGCTCTCGGGCGCGTTGGAGAATCTGGTGGCGTTGGCGTCGCCGCTGTTCTTGCCGTGCGCGACCAGTTCCTGAAACAGCAGCTTCCGATTCACCGTGTCGAACACCCAGAGGCGTGGCTGCGACGACGGCTTCGAGTAGTCGATCACCGCCAGGCGGTCCGACGGCGCCCCGCCCTGTGTCTGCGCACACTCAGCTGCCTTCACCGCGAGATCGATCACCTTCGGATCGGCGGAGGGAGCGAGATGAGCCAGAGCTTCGCCGAGGGAGTCGGCGGCGTGGGCCTGCGCGGGAAGGAAGAACAGTGCGCCAACGAGTGGCGCCGACGCCAGGAGCGTCCGAAACGATCGAATCATGCGACCAGCCGGGTGAAGTGCGACAGGCCATCCTAACGCGCTGATCATTTATTGACCACAAAGCCGTCACATCTCTGCCATTCATATATGTGAAATGCTTAAGTAAAGCCCGCCGTTCCACCGGAAGCGATAGATAATGACTATGGAAGCCAGATTTCGCAGCGCCACGCTCTTCGCGTGGTCCATCTTTCCGCTCGTCGCCGCAGCGGGCCCGCAGGTACATCCGACGACAGCGGCATCGGCCGCGTCACCGCCTCCCATCGTCGCGCCCGACCCCGCGACGGCGGCGTCCACCCCTGCTCCGCCAGCCATCGACGATCCCGTCGCCCAGGCACTTTACGCGCGCATCCAGCAGATGGCGCCGATCCAGGGCAGCCCGATTTCACGGCAGGACGCCGCGCTTGGTAAGGCGCTCGCCGACTTCTACATGCAGCGCCACTACACCGCGGCATGGACGGACGACAGCAATGTCCAGCAACTGCTCGGGGGCCTCGCCTCGGTCGACGCCGACGGGCTTCTTCCCGAGGATTACCACCTCAGCGAGCTGAAGGCGCTTGCCGAATCCCCCGACCGCGCCAGCGCCACGCCCGAACAGAAGGCCGATTTCGACATGGCTGCGAGCAGCGCATACATCACGGCACTCGTGCAGCTGGCCCGCGGCAAGGTCGACCCCGTCCGGCTCGATCCGACCTGGAACTTCGATGCCGCCGCCATCGATCCCCAACAGGGTATGTCCATGCTGCAGACATCGGTCGATGAGCGCAGCGTCGACCAGGCGTTCGCCATGGCGAGGCCGCAAAACCCGCTCTACGCCAAATTACGCGATGCACTGGCGCAGCTGCGAACCACCGCCGCGCAGGGAGGATGGCCCAGCGTCCCCGAAGGCCCCACGCTCAAGCCCGGCATGAAGGACGCCCGCGTCGAAGCCTTGCGCGCTCGCATGGTGGCTGGTGGCTACCTCGACCCGACGCTCGCTCACGGACACCACTTCGACAACGCGTTGGCGGACGCGGTCAAACGCTTTCAGGCCGACCAGTATCTCGACGCCGATGGCAGCGTGGGCGCCGGCACGCTGGCCTCACTCAACGTCCCCGTCCAGGAACGTATCGGCCAGGTCCGCGCCAATCTCGAGCGCGCACGCTGGCTGCTGCATTCGCTGCAGGGTACGTTTGTCGTCGTCGATGTGGCCGGCTACAAGATCAGCTTCTACCGTGACGGAAATCCCGTATGGAAGTCGCGTGTGCAGGTCGGCAAGCCCTATCGAAGCACGCCGATCTTCCGGTCGCAGATCACCTACGTCACGTTCAACCCGACGTGGACCGTGCCGCCGACGATCCTGAAGAACGACGTGCTTCCCAAGATCCGCAGCAATCCGTCGTACCTCGCCAACAACCGCATCCGGGTACTCGACAGCGGCGGCAATGTGGTGGCGGCATCCAGCGTCAACTGGGCCAATCCGCGCGGGATCACACTGCGGCAGGACGCGGGCCCGGGCAACTCGCTGGGACAGGTGGTGATCCGGTTCCCGAACTCCTTCGCGGTGTACCTGCACGACACGCCGCACCAGGAGCTGTTCTCCAAGGCCAAGCGCGACACGAGTTCCGGCTGCATCCGCGTCGAGCATCCTCTCGACCTGGTCGAGCTGCTGTTCAACGATCCGGACAAGTTCAGCCGTCAGGCGATCGATGAGCGCATCGCGACGAAGAAGACACAGAACGTCACCTTGCCCACCGCGGTGCCCGTGCTGCTCGCCTATTGGACGGTGGACATCGCCGACGACGGTAAGCTCAGCTACAAGCCCGACATCTACGATCGCGACGGGCCGCTGGTCGCCGCACTGGACAAGCCGCAACCGCTACGTGCGCCCTGAGCCGGGAGTGCATCCGCATCGTGTCGGACCGGAACGCGCCTGACAGATATCGGTAAGGCATCCGGGGCCGTTTGCCGCACGGCGCAAGCAAGGGTCCCGGTCGTATACTGTGTGGATGAACCCCTCTCCCACCGCGACCGAGACGACCTTACACGACCAGGTTCGGGATGACGGCTTCGCCTTCGTCCAGGGAGACGACATGCGGGAGCTGGTGTCGAATATCGCACCGCTCGCGGACTGGGACACCTTTCGTGCCAGCTGGAACGCCCTGGAGCCCGACACCTATCTGGCAGCGACAGGACGGTTTCGCCGTCGTCGCCACGCCGTCTATGCCGCCTCTCGCTTCGGTCATGTCGAGCAGCGCCCGCATCAGGCGCATTTCCAGACGCTGGCTTACAACACGTTGCAGGGCGACATCGCCCGCTGGTTCGAGCCGGTGCTTCCGGAGATCGCCGGGGGAGCGACGCTGCGTGCGATCCTCGAATTCTGCCGCGACTTCTTCGGTGGATTGTCGCCGGAGATCGAGCAGTGGCACGTCGAAGTCCATCAGTTTCGCATCGAAGCCACGGCCGGCGCCGCCGGTGAACCGACTCCCGAAGGCAGCCATCGCGATGGCGTCGACTATGTCCTGGTTCTGCTGGTCGACCGCGAAAACATCGCCCGCGGCACGACGACCATCCACGCACCCGACGGCACGTCGCTGGGCGAGTTCACTCTCGCCCGCCCGCTGGATGCCGCGTTGATCCACGACCCCAGAGTGTTTCACGGCGTGACGCCGGTAACGCCGCTGGATCCGGGTCAGGCATCGCATCGCGATGTGCTGGTCGTGACATTTCGCGCCGCCTGATTCATCCACCGTTAGCCTGAGCGAAACTCCCGTCGCGCGGATTGCACCGCCGGTTCACGGCGTCTGCCGCGTACTGCGCCCTCCCCCGCGACGGAGTTGACGCCGTGACCTTTCGTATCGCCCCGCTTCTCGCCTTCGCCGCCCTGATCAGCGCACCCGCGTTCGCCCAGGACACGTCGAAGGTCGACAACACGCAGATCAATCAGCGCGACCGCCATACCGAGCATGCGACCCCGTTCGATCAGTCGAACGACCCTGCCGACATCAAGCTGGCGGCCAGCGTGCGCGCCGCCATTGTCGCCGATGACGGCCTTTCCAGCGCCGCCCATAATCTCAAGCTGATCGCCGCCAAGGGCGTGGTCACCCTTCGCGGCCCCGTCAAGGACGCCGCCGAGAAGGCGCGGGTCGAAAGCATCGTGCATTCCGTGGCCGGCGTGAGCCAGGTCGAAAACCAGCTCGATATCAAGCACTGAAAGCGAGGACCGTCATGAAAGCATCTGTCTACTGCACCACCCGTACCGTCGAGCAGGCCGAGCACATCGTGCTGGAACTGAAGCAGGCGGGCTTCACGAGCGACGACATTTCGGCGCTCCTGCCCGACCGCCGTGGCACCCGTGACTTCGCACACGAGCACCACACCAAGGCGCCCGAAGGCGCCACGACGGGTGGCGTCCTCGGCCTGGGTCTGGGCGCAGGCCTGGGCTGGCTTGCCGGCGTTGGCGCGCTCGCCATCCCCGGCGTGGGCCCCTTCATCGCGGCCGGACCGATCATGGCCGCCCTGGGCGGCGCCGCTGTGGGCACGGCCACCGGCGGCATCCTGGGTGCGCTGGTGGGCATGGGCATCCCGGAGTTCGAGGCCAAACGCTACGACGCGAAAGTTCGCGAAGGCAGCATTCTCATTTCGGTGCACACCGAAAGCGGTCGCCAGCGCGACGTGGCCAAGGATGTCTTCAAGCGAAACAACGCGGACGACATTTCCACCGGCTCGGAAGCCACCGCGCCGACGTGATGCAATGGACGGCACCGGCAAACGGTGCCGTCCGCCCCTACCGATATGGGGGCTCAAGGACGACGCCCCTGATCGAAGTATTGCCCGATCCGGGGCAATCCGTCTCAGGCCGGAATGGGATCGTCGTGGCACAATGGGCCGACCCACGATCGAAGCATGACCATGAACTCGTCCGGCAAATATGACTTCAAGCAGTTCCAGGACGAACTGGCCGCCCTCGACCGATTATCCGGCAATGCGACGACGAAGCCGGTCGTCGCGCCCGAGCCGGTAGTGCCTGAACCGGTGGCGCCAAAGCGCCGCGGCCGGCCCCCCAAGGTCGATCCCCTCGCGCCCGCCAGGGCGGAGTTCGAGGCGCTGCGGCTTCGTTACCAGCTCAGTGTGGCTGACGTGGTGGCATGGTTTCCGCCTGAAGAGGGCATCGCTTACCTCCAGGGCCTGATCGCCAGCGCGGAACCAAAGCCGCGCAAGCCGCGCTCCAAGAAACCGTCCGTCGACGAATGACCCGCACCCGCACGCCCAGCCTGCGCTCGCTCCTTTTCTCCCTGAGTGGCGTGCACGGGTCGATCGTGCCCATGATCTGGCGTCGCGTCCTCTACACCGTGCTTCTGTCGCTGATCGTGGTCCTGCTGGACCATCGCCTCTTCGCGCTCAAGGCCGGTCTCAATGCGGCACCGCTGACCCTCATGGGTCTCACGCTCGCCATCTTTCTCGGCTTCCGCAACACGGTGGCCTATCAGCGATGGTGGGAGGCCCGCACGCTCTGGGGCGAAATGATCATCGCCATGCGTAACCTGGCCCGCCAGCGTGTGGCATTTCTGCCGGGCATCGAAGCAGCGGACTCGCGCCGGCTTACGTATCACCTGATTGCCTATGCGCACACGCTGCGTCATCACCTGCGCGGCAGCGACCCCGCCACCGAGCTCGGGCGCTGGCTCGACCCGGCATCCTGCGAGGCCGTCCTCGCCATGCCCAATCGCCCGTCCGCCTTGTTGGCGCGCACCGGGGCCGCCTACGCGGAGATCGCCCGGGCGCTTCGCGTCGAACCCATCCTGCTGGCCGCGATCGACGCCGAACTCGGCAAGCTGTCGCATGTACTGGGTGGCTGCGAACGCATACAGGGCACACCCATCCCGTTCGCGTACATCCTGCTGCTGCATCGGACGGTACACATCTACTGCTTCCTGCTGCCGTTCTGCCTGGTCGGCCTGATGGGCTGGTTCACGCCTCTGGTCGTGGGTGTGCTGGCGTATACCTTCTTTGGCCTGGATGCGCTCGGCGACCAGATTGAAGATCCTTTCGGCACGCTGCCGAACGATCTGCCACTGGAGGCTTACAGCACCACGATCGAAAACGATCTGCTCGCCTTGCAGGCCTCTCCCGTCTAGAAGACGTGACGCAAAAGCCAGAACAATCCCGCGGCCAGGGCGATGGATACCGGCAAGGTCAGCACCCACGCCATCAGCATGCTGCGCACCGTGCTCCACTGCAGACCCGAGCCGTTCGCGACCATCGAGCCGGCCACGCCCGAGGAGAGCACATGGGTCGTGCTCACCGGCAATCCGAAGCGATCGGCGGCACCGATCGTGAGCATGGCGACCACCTCCGCGGACGCGCCCTGCGCATAGGTCAGGTGCTGCTTGCCGATGCGCTCACCCACGGTGCGCACGATGCGCCGCCAGCCGACCATCGTGCCAAGGCCCAGCGCGATGGCGACGGCGACCTTGACCCAGGGCGGAATGAACTTGGTCGATTTGTCCAGTAAGCCGTGGTAGTTGCCGAGGATGGCGCTGTCCTCCGCACGGAACGCGGGCTTCTTGTCCTTTTCCATCAGGCGCAGCGCTTCCGAACTCAGGTACATGTTGTTGCGAACGTTGTTGACTTCATGTTCCGGCACGTCGGCCAGCGTGGGCCGGTTGGCGACCTGCGCGCCGATGCTGTCCGTGAGCTGAACCAGGGCGGCCATCGTCGTCGGCGTCGCCTCGCGCGACTGGATGTAGTGCTCGATCTCGCTGCGTGCCGATGTTACCGGCGCCGCACCCTGCGCGTACTTCTGCAGTGTCTCACTCGCATGGTGGGCGACCGAGACGAAGCTCTGCGTCTCATCCTGTGTCACCGCCCGGTTCAGTGCATATGCGCTCGGCACGGTACCGATGAGGATCAGCATGATGAGGCCCATGCCCTTCTGGCCGTCATTGGAGCCATGCGCGAATGACACGCCGGTACACGTCAGAATCAGCAGACTGCGTACCCAGAACGGCGGCGGTTTGTCGCCATGCGGTTCGGCGTACAACTCGGGTGCCTTGACGAACTTCTTCAGCAGCATCAGCAGGGCGAAAGCGAGACCGAAGCCGATCAGCGGCGAGAACAACAAGGCCTTGCCGACGCTCAGTGCCTGACTCCAGTCGACGGCGGCATTCGCATTACCGGGATTCATCATCTGGTTCATCAGGCCCACGCCGATGATCGAGCCGATCAGCGTGTGCGAACTCGACGATGGCAGCCCGAGATACCACGTGCCCAGATTCCAGACGATCGATGCGAGCAGCAAGGCGAACACCATCGCGAAACCGGTCCCGCTGCCTACGTTGAGCACGAGTCCGATCGGTAGCAACTGCAACACGGCATAGGCCACCGCACCACTCGAGATCAGGACGCCCACGAAGTTCCAGCCACCGGACCAGACCACGGCGAAGGTAGCCGGCAACGACCGCGTGTAGATAACCGTCGCCACCGCATTGGCGGTGTCATGAAACCCGTTGACGAATTCGAAGCCCAGCGCGATCAACAGCGCGATGCCGAGCAGGACGTATTCGAATACCGGGCTGGTAGGCGCGACATGAAGGTCGTGGCCGAGCTGCATCGCAACGTAAACGGTTGCAACGAGCAATACCAGCGTAAAGATTCCCAGGCTGAGCAAGCGGGTTCGTGGCGACCCCGCGGCTTCTTCGGTCAGGACGGTACTGTTCATGGCTCGCCTCCGGTCTTGGTCGCCCAGAGGTAGCAAGCGCGTATGACACATAGGTGTCAGTCGCACCGGCGCGGTGTGAAGATGGTTTAAGCATGGTACTAATGCGTCATGCCGACCGCCCCGAAACTCGCCACGGCTCTCGCCACGTTCGCCGCCAGCGAATGTCATCGAGCCATTCGGTCGCTGGGCGACAGCAAGCAGCCACACAAGGGCATCCACGAAGCCCGCAAGGCCCTGCGGCGCCTGAAGAGCCTTTTGAGACTCGGGGCGACCGTGTTCGACCACGCCCTGCCACCACTCGAAATCGCCATCGATCGCCTCGCCGTAAGCCTCTCTTCCGTGCGCGACGCACACGTCGCCGTTCTCACCGCCCGCTTGCTTGCCGGCGCCGACCCGTCCGATGGATGGAAGCACGCCATCGACGCGCTGGAACTACGCAGCGAGGGCCGGCTTACCGCGGCGCTGATCAAGGATCCCCGGTTTCTTGAGCGCCGCAAACGGATTCGCGAACTCGCCCACGCCATCGCCGCGCTTCCGTGGCGGAAACTGTCACGGCATGCCGTCGAACACGCGCTCGCGAACTCGGAAAAGCGCGTCGCCAAAGCACGCAAGCGCATGCGCACGTCGGCGACGACGGCCAACCTGCACCGTTGGCGCAGGCGGGCCCGACGGTTGCGCATGCAACTGGAGTTGATCCGTAAGGCACGCAAGGCGGCCGGCATGCCCGCCTCGCACCATGCGGAACGCGACAAGGCACTCGCCAGGACGATGTCCGCCCTGTCCGACACGATAGGCAGCAAGCAGGATCTGCGCGCGCTGCGCAAGACCCTTCGCACCATCGTCGATCCCGACACCATGCCGGCGCTGATCGTCGCGATAACGCACGAGCTGAAGAAGCACCGCACGCCCACGATCGAATCGCTGCCTCAGCATCAGGGCGAATAGACCGGAATACCCTTTCTCCGTCCCAGCCCGACCGACGATCCCGCCTTCCGCCACCGTGCTCTTTGCCTGACCGCCTATGCGCTTCCGGCAAGTCGGCTCGCGACCGCGACGCCGTCACGCCGATCGATTGACCCACGTTGTCATGCGGGACATTTGAGCCACTGCGGTGGACGCAAAGTGGCTTGCGCAGTGCATCACGACCGGGACATCGCGTATACAGGATCGAGGAAGGAAATACCCTGCGATGCCGCAAAACGGGCGCTGCGGCTTTCATGGCGCCCGTCACATTTCGTCACATTTCAAATAGACAACGTTGTCATTCGGGACTAAACCGTAAGCGCTCAATCGTGGTTGGTCGTATCGCGCAAGGACGCGGTCAGGGGACGTGGACGCCGGCAATCCGCCGTGGTCGCGCGCGCCCCTTCCCTTTCAAGCACCACTCGATCCGGAGGCGCTCCATGTTCCCGAAAGCATCAGCTATGCGGTCTCGTGCGGTACTGGGCGGATGTACAGGCAGTCTCGCCCTCGCCATCGCGCTCGCTCTTTCCTCGGTCGTCCCTGTGAATGCCGCGCACGCGGCCACCGCATGCGCCGCCGCCTGGCAGGCGGGCACGGTTTATACCGGTGGCAATGTGGCCAGCAAGAACGGCACCAACTACGTCGCCAACTGGTGGACCCAGGGCAACGATCCCGCCACGAACAGCGGCGGTGCCGGTTCCGGTCAGCCGTGGACCTCGCAGGGCGCCTGCGACGGCGGCACCACCACGCCGCCCACCGACCCGGGCAATCCGGGCGGCGATCCGCCGACCAACCCGCCGCCCGCGGCGGGCGACCTGCTGTTCAGTCCTTACAAGGACATCACGATCAACCTCGACTGGAACACCAACATCATGTCGACGCTGGTCACCGGAACGCGGATTCCGGTCGTCGGCAGCGGCAGCCTGGTTTCGACGCAGGTACCGAACATCGGTGCGATCACCCTCGCCTTCGCGACCGGCGAATGCGGCAGCGAGAACTGGGGCGGCGTTCCCGCCGCGGCATTTGCCAGCGCGAACATCGCGCGGCTCAACAGTGCAGGCGTGAATTACGTCGTCTCCACCGGCGGTCAGGCGGGAACGTTTACCTGCGGCAGCACCGCGGGCATGGCCAAGTTCATCCAGACGTACAACTCATCGCACCTCGTCGGCATCGACTTCGACATCGAGGCCGGCCAGACGCCCGCGCAGCTCAACGCGCTGATCGCCAATGCCAAGTATGCCGCGGGCCTGTATCCGAACCTGCGCTTCTCGTTCACGCTGGCCACCCTGGCCGCTTCGGACGGCAGCTACGGCGGCCTGAACAGCACCGGTGACACGGTGGTCCGTGCCGTGCTCGCATCCGGCCTGCAGAACTACACCATCAACCTCATGACGATGGATTACGGTGCCGCCGGTGCCGGTATCTGCGTGGTCAGCGGCGGTAGCTGCGACATGGGTCAGTCGGCCATCCAGGCGGCGAAGAACCTGCAGCACACCTACGGCATTCCGCTGACGAAGATCGAGCTCACGCCGATGATCGGTGTCAACGACGTGTCGAGCGAGACCTTCACCCTTCAGGACATCGACGAGGTGACGGCGTACGCCGCGACCAACAAGCTGGCCGGCGTGCACTTCTGGTCGCTCGACCGCGACACGCCATGCACCAACGGCAACAACGGCGGCTTTGCCTCGCCGACGTGCAACTCGGTGTCGGGCACCAGTGCCTTGCAGTACACCAGGCGGTTCCTGAGCGACCTCGGTCGCTGACGCGATACGCCGCCCCCGGCCGTGTCCGGGGGCGGCTTTACGATACGTGTGCCGGGCGCTGGCGGCCGGGGACGGACAGCAACGCCTCGACCACGTCGGCGCGCCTGAAAGGCTTGGTGCAGATCGTGCAGCTGCTGTAGGCCGGCTTGATGCTGTCGCGCGCATAGCCGGTCATGAACACGACGTGCGCTCCACGAGCCAGGAGGGCATCGACGGCGGGATAGGAATACTCGCCGTGCAGGTTTACATCGACCAGCGCCGCGTCGATGTAGGCGTCCGATGCGGCATGCCGGATCGCTTCATCGAGCCATCCGAACGGTCCGATGGCGTTGGCACCTGCCGATCGAAGGAGAACGACGAGCGACTGCGCGATGACGTAGTCGTCCTCGATCACCATGACCGCCTTGCCGGTCAGTTCCATACCCATGGTCTTCGCCCCCCCCCCTCGCCGATCAGTAATGGACGCCGCGATTGTTCATCGGCATGTCGAGAACGTAGCGGACACCGTCTTCCTCCAGTTGCCAGGAGGGCCTGGCACGTAACGAGAACGCGAGCGCCTGCTCGATCAGTTCCCGTCCGAAACCCTTTCCGACCTCGCGATTCGCGATCGCCACGCCACTTTCCTTCCACGTCAACGACAGCGTTTCCTCGCTCTCGCCGATGAGGCGCCAGGTCACGGCGAGGGTGCCACGACCGTCGTTCCGCAATGCACCGTACTTCACCGCGTTCGTTGTCAGCTCGTGCAGCGCCATGCACAGTGTCTGCGCCACGTCATAGCTGAGCGGCACGGCGGGACCCTCGATGGAGACCTTGCCGGCGGGCACCGGGTGAGCCTCCAGTTCCAGCCGAAGCATATCGCTCAGGTCGATCGACTCACCGGACTGGCTTCCCACCAGACCCTGCACACGGCTGAGCGCACCGAGACGGACGCTGAGTTCGTCGAGGCCCTGCGAACCTTTGACGGTGCGTCGGACGATGCTCTCCACGATGGTCAGCAGATTGCGCGTCCGATGCTGCAACTCGGCGATGAGCATCCTCTGTCGCGCTTCCGAGCGGGTCAGGCTCGTGATGTCCAGAAACGTCACCACGACGCCGTCCACCTGCGCATCGGAAGCCTGATAAGGGGCGACACGAAGGAGGTAGTGCCGCCGCCCGTCCTCGCTGGTGGTGCGCCGCTCGATCGGCGCGTGGTACCGGAAGACCTTGTCGATGTCCTCCGGCAGGGTGGGAATCAGCAGCTGCGTGGACAGATCCGTGATAGGCCTGCCGCGGTCGCTGCCCCGGATATTGAAGACCGTTGCGACAGCCGGTGTGTAGGAGCGTATGACGAGACCGCGATCCAGGAACACCGTCGCCACGTTCGTGCTGTCGAACAGGTTGATCAGGTCGCTGTTGGCCCGGTCGAGCGCGTCGATCTTGCCGTGAAGCTCGCCATTGACGGTGTGCAGTTCCTCGTTGACGGACTGCAGTTCCTCCTTGGATGCTTCGAGCTCCTCGTTGGTGGACTGGAGTTCTTCGTTGACCGAGACGAGTTCTTCGTTGGACGCTTTGAGTTCCTCGAGCGAGGTCTCGTACTCCTCTACCATCGACTGCAGGCGATCGCGCGTCTCGCGCAGTTCGTGTTCCACCTGCGAACCGTCGGCGCTGCCACGACCGAGGTGATCGATCGCATCGCCGCGACTCTGGACCACTCCCTGATCGACAAACAGGACGATGTATAGCGAATCGGCGGCGTCTCCGCCCTGAAGGGCCTCGACGTGCAGCGTGAGGACCTGGATGCGCCCGTCTTCGAGTTCCACCATGACGCCTTCGCGGCTGCTGGCACGGCCGCTCTCGACGCAGGCACGGAAGCAGGTTCGCAGATCGAGCCGGATATCCTTCCGCGCCATGGTCATAAGGTGACGGGTCGGCGCGCCTGCGGGCGGCTCGAGATACTTGCCCGTACGCGAGGAGTAATAGACAACGTCGCCATCGCGGTTGGCGACGACGTGCGCAGGCGCGAAGCGATCCAGCACCTGCTGATCCACCAGCTGGCGAAGACCGGTTCCCGGCACGTCGGTACGGCGTGGGGACATCACGGCGGCGTACCCGCCGGTACCCCGCGCGGGACCCACCGGAAGGCGCAGATTGCGAGTGCTGTCGGAACGGCGACGGAAGATACGATGGCGCTTCTCCAGGGATTCGAACAGATCGTCAAACAGACTGACATTTTCAGCGGAGCCCAGAAACAGGAAACCGCCCGGACGAAGGGCGTAATGAAAGATCGGAATCACCTGGCTCTGCACATCCGCGCCGAAATAAATCAGCAGATTGCGGCAGGACACGAGGTCGATGCGGGAAAACGGCGGATCGCGGATCAGGCTGTGCGGGGAGAAGATGCACAGGTCGCGCACTTCCCTGGCCACCACGTATGCGTCCCCGTCGGCGGTGAAGAATCGCTCGCGGCGCTCAGCGGACACGGATGTCATCAGTGCTTCCGGATAGCGAGCCGCGCGGGCCACGGAAAGCGCGCTGTCATCGATGTCGGTGGCGAACAACTGGACTTTCGGCGGCGCGCTCAACGCATCCATGTATTCGCGTACCACGATGGCGATGGAGTAAACCTCTTCACCCGTGGCACAGCCGGGCACCCAGAGGCGTACGACATCGTCGGCTCCCTTGTGCTCGAAGAGCCGGGGTATCACGCTGGCCGCCAGCGCGTCGAAAGCGGCGGCGTCCCGGAAGAAGCTGGTCACGCTGATCAGCAGGTCGCGGAACAACGCGTGCACCTCCTGCGCGTCCGTGCGAAGCAGCGCCAGATACTCATCCATCGAGCGCATGTCGTGTACCTGCATGCGTCGCTCCACGCGCCTGACGAAGGTTTTCGTCTTGTATCCGCTGAAGTCGTGTCCAAGCTGGCCACGCAGCAACTTGTAGATGTGGCCCAGCAGGTCGGCGCGGGACTGCTCCGCCTCCCTGGATGCGATGCCGGTCCGCTCGAGGGCATCCGCCGCGTGCATCATGTCGAGCAGGCGCGCCCCCATACGCTCGGCGGGCAAGGCGAAGTCGATGAAACCCGTGGAGATCGCCGTGTCCGGCATGCTGGGATGGCGCGGGCCGAAGCCATCGGGCGCCTGGGCCATGGTGATACCGCCTTGCTCCTTGATCGCCTTGACCCCCAGCGTCCCGTCTCCATCGCCTCCGGAAAGAACCACGCCGACGGACCGCTCGGCGAAGTCCGTGGCCAGCGACGCCAGGAGCAGATCGACAGGCTTGACCTCGCCGCGACCCACGGTCGCAGTGAGCACGAGGCGCCCCTGGGCGGTGGTCAGGGTGGCTCCTTCGGGCAGTACGTAGACATGCCCCGATTCCACAGGCGAATCATGGACAGCGACCGAGACGGGCCGGGAGGTGAAGCGCGCCAGTACCTCGTGCAGCAGGCTCTCGCGTTCGGGGTTCAGGTGGGTCGCGACGACGAAGGCGGCGTCCAGTTCATCCGGTACGCCCTGGAAAAAACCTTGCAGGGCTTCGATGCCACCGGCGGAAGCGCCGATACCCACGACGAGAAAGGTGTCTTCAAGGCTCATGGCGTCCCTCATCCTGGCGCCCGGCATCAAGAAGGCATGCCCATGCTCATGCGCACCGCCCCGGAAGTCAAATGGCCGCCGCGTCCCGCCACTGGCGGCGGATTCACGGATCGATCATAATAAGATCGATTCGCATTTCCATTCGCTTCTAGTCGGGCGACTTTCGCCCTCGGGACCACCATGCTTGCCACCTCCTTCCAGGCGCGTCGCCGCCTCGCCGTGTCCATCCGCGCCTCTCTGATCGGTGCGCTTCTCGTCACCGGTGCCGCACACGCGGCCGATGCATCCGCGCCGGACGATCAGAACAAGCACACGGACAACGTCACCACCCTGTCCGGCATGCAGGTAGCGGCGAATGTCGTCGCGCCTACGGCGGCCTACGCGGGTGGGCAGGTTGCCCAGGGCGGCCGCTTCGGCGTGCTGGGTAACCAGGACATGATGAACGTGCCTTTCAGCATGACCAGCTATACGGACACGCTGATCCGCAATCAGCAGGCCCGCTCGCTGGGTGACGTGGTCTCGAACGACCCGTCGGTCCGGACCGGTTTCGGCTACGGCAATTTCTCGCAGACCTTCGTGATCCGCGGTTTCCAGGTCGCCAGCGACGACATCGGCTTCGACGGTCTCTACGGTCTCCTGCCACGCCAGCTCCTGGCGCCGGAGCTGGTCAACCGCGTCGAGGTGTTCAAGGGTGCCAGCGCCTTTCTCAACGGCATCAGCCCGGGCGGCACGGCCGTCGGGGGCAATATCAACATCGCGCCCAAGCGCGCCGAGGCCGAGCCCATCACACGCATCGGCATGGACTGGGGCAGCGACAGCCAGATCGGCGAGAGCGTCGATATCGGCCGTCGGTTCGGCGCCGGCAAGGAATTCGGTATCCGCGTGAACGCCGTCCACCGCGAGGGTGGCGACGCCATCGATGGCGAAAAGCGTCGCGTTACCGCGCTCGGCGTCGCGTTCGACTTCCAGGGCGAGAACCTGCGCATCACGACCGATCTCGGTTATCAGAAGCAGGACATTACGGGTGGCCGTGCGGTCGTCTACAACGGCGGCCTGACCTATGTGCCGCGCGCGCCTTCGGCGAAGACCAACTATGCCCAGCCGTGGTCCAACTCGTCGCTGGAAGATACCTTCGGCGTGGTTCGTGCCGAATATGACTTCACCGACTGGCTGACCGGTTACGTGGCCGCCGGTGTCCATCACGGTAACGAGTATGGCGACTACGTGAGCCCGACGCTGCTCAACGGCAGCGGCAGCGCCACCGAGACGCGCTTCACCGTGCCCTATATCGCGGACACCGCCACCGGCGAAGCGGGTCTGAACGCCAAATTCGACGGCGACGTGAGCCAGCGCGTCAACGTGAGTTTCTCGGCACTCAATTTCCGCAAGAAGGCGGCGTACGCCGGCTCGCTGACGCCCATCCAGACCAACATCTACTCGCCGACCTACGTGCCGGTTCCGGCGTTCGACTACGACATCGGTCCTATTGCCGATCCGGGCATCACGGGGCGTACGATCCTTCGCAGCGTGGCGGTGTCCGACACCCTCGGCTTCATGGACGACCGCCTGCAGGTGACCCTCGGCGCCCGACGCCAGAAGCTCGAAGTACTCGGCTACGACTATGGCACCGAGGTGAAGAACTCGGAGTACAGCCAGTTCGCCAACAGCCCGATTGTCGGCGTCAATTTCCGTCTCGCCGACCAGTGGTCGATCTACGCCAACCACATCGAAGCGCTGACCCAGGGTGGCCAGGCGCCGGATACGTACGGTAGCCTGCCGGTGACGAATGCCGGCCAGGTGTTCGCACCGTACAAGTCGAAGCAGAACGAGGTCGGCGTGAAGTGGGACGCCGGCGAATTCGGCAGCACGCTGTCGCTGTTCCAGATCAAGCAGCCCAACGCGTATGTCGATCCCTCGACGATCACCTACGTGGTCAACGGCGAGCAGCGCAACCGCGGCGTCGAATGGAGCTTCTTCGGTGAGCCGGTCAAGGGCCTGCGCCTGCTGGGCGGCGCCAACTATATCCAGCCTGAGCAGACCGACACGCAGGACGGGGTCAACGAAGGCAAGGACTCCATCGGCACGCCGCGCTTCCAGGCGAACCTGGGTGCCGAGTGGGACATTCCGAACACCCCGGACATTTCGCTGAGCGCGCGCGCCGTCCGTACGGGCAAGCAGTATCTGGATGCCGCCAACTCGCTCAGGCTCCCGGCATGGACGACGTATGACGTGGGTGCACGCACGACGGCTCACCTCGAGGGCGTACCCGTCACGTTCCGCCTGACGGTGCGCAACGTCGCCAACAAGGGGTACTGGGCCAGTGCCAACGGCGGTTACCTGAGCCAGGGAACGCCGCGTACGTTCATGGTGTCGGCTTCGTTCGACCTGTAAAGAGCATCGCCAGCGGGGCTGGCTCCTACAGAAGCCGGCCCTGCGCCGTAACACCGCTGCCACAAACGCCTCCTAGGCTCGTCACACGAACCGGGAGCGACCTTGAGCCACGAGACGCCGTCGAGTTGGGCGCGCTTGTTGGTCGACAAGGGTCCCACCCTCGCCAATTACTTCCGCCGCCGCGTCTCCCATCGCTGGGATGCGCAAGACCTCGTGCAGGAGGTCTACCTGCGCCTGCTGCGCAATGGTCAGGGCGATGCTTCGGACGTCCGCAACCCCGAAGCCTATCTGTTCACCGTCGCCGCCAACCTGGTCAAGGAACACGCGCAGATGAAACAGCGCGCGCCGATCAGCAGTGAAGGGCTCGAAGACGTTATCGAACGCCTCGCCACGCCATGCGACGCGGGCGCCGACGTCGATCGCGCGTTGCGCCGTGAACGACTGGCGACACTGATCGGACGGCTTTCGCCGAAATGTCGCGCCGTCCTGGTCATGCATTACCGCGATGACCTGTCCTACCGCGAGATCGCGGAGCAGTTGTCGATCTCCACCAACATGGTCAAGAAATACATCGTCAAGGGACTGGCTACGTGCCGGCAAGGGATGCTGCGCTATGAATGAAGCACGGACGACGCGCGTATCGCGACGCACGACCGAAGAAGCCGCGGCCTGGCACCTCGACATGCGTGAGGAGGTCGACGCGGGCACCCGCCAGCGCTTTCTCGACTGGCTGCGCCGGTCGCCCCAGCATGTGGCCGAATACCTCGCCATCGCTCAGTTGCACGGTGAAATGCGCGCAGCGACGCTGGCCGAGATCGCTACGCTCGACGAACTGCGCGCACTGGCCGACAGCGAACCGTCGGTGCTGCCGTTCGTTCGTGGCGGCCAGGCGTCCAGGGTCGCGGCACCGCAGGATGGGCAGCGACCATCCGCCGCAGCCGAACCCGCAACAGCCCACCGCCATGAGCGTCAGCGGGCCCGCACCGTCCGACGCCTCGCGATAGCCGCAAGCGTCGCGATCGCCGTGTCCATCGGACTCATCGGCGCATGGCCGGCCCGGGAAACCCCGGCAGTGCGCTATGCGGCGGACGCTGCCGCCGTCCGCAGCGTTGCACTCGATGACGGCACATGGCTCCAGCTTGCACCGGGCGCCATGGTGGACGTTGCCTTCGATCTTCATGCACGCCGCATCACGCTGATCGCCGGCCATGCCAGTTTCGACATAGGCAAGGATCCCGCGCGCCCACTGTCCGTGATGGCGGGTGGCCAGCGGATCGACGACATCGGCACGGTCTTCAACGTCGGTCTTCGCGACGGCGAGACCGACGTCAGCGTGGTCAGCGGACGCGTGACCGTATCGCAGCGCCCCGTGGCATGGCTGGATCGCGCGAGCCAGCGCGTCACCGGCTCCGCATGGTCGACCGATCTTATCGTCGCGCTCGGCGCGGGCGAAGACGCACGCGTCGCCATGGACGGGCGTCTGCTGGGTCACGCCAATCACGCCACTGCCACGGTCGCCCCCTGGCTGCCGGCGGAGATCGCCTTCCACGGTAGCAGCGTGGCCGACGTGGCCCGGCGCTTCAACGCGTATACGCAGGCACCGCTGACCATCGACGACCCCGACCTGGCGGACAAACGTATCAGCGGCGTCTTCCACGCGAGCGACGTCGAAGCCTTTGTCAGCTACCTCGGCAGCCTGCCGAACGTCCGCGTGATCCGCGAACCAGGACGCATCCGGTTCGTTTCGGCGAAACGCTAAACGACGCTGTAAGAAAAAATTCATCGAATCGGCGGTACCCGATGGCCCGCGAACGGACTCTTTGATGGGGTCGGCACCACACGTTGCCATGCTTCTACCCCTCAAAGGAAAGCGTTCCCATGCGTCATTCGCTCGCGCTCTGTATCGCCCTCGCCCTCGCGGCCACCGCCTCGCCCACGCTCCGCGCCGCCACGGTGAGCACGACACCGATCGCCGCCATGCCGCTGTCGCAGGCACTGGATCGCTTTGCGCAGGATTCGGGCTGGCAGGTGGTCTATGACACCAGCGTGCCGGACGACGCGCGCAGCACCGCCGCTCCGGGCGGCGTTACCGCCGAAAAGCAGCTGGCCACCCTGCTCCGCGGTACGCACCTGACCTACCGCTTCGTTACCCCGACGACGGTGAAGATCGTGCCGGGAAACGTCGGGGCCGGCCCGGCGCCGGCGAGGGAACTGCGCGCCATCGACACCCATGACGACGCGAAGAACCTCGCGCCGGTCAGCGTATCAGCCAACGCGGTGGACACGCTGGCACCCAGCGCCGCGCCGCTCGACGCCACCCAGCCGACCTCAGTGATCGACGAGCGTTTCATCCGCGACGGCCTGCGCTTCAATGCCAACTTCGACGACATCATCAAGTACGCACCCAGCATCACCGTGACCTCACCCGAGGGTCCGGGCCTGGGCAAGAACGAAGGGATCAGCCTGCGTGGATTCCAGGATGGCCAGTTCAACATCACCTTCGACGGCATTCCCTTCGGCGACGCCAGCGACCTGCACCACACGACCTCGGCTTACTTCAACAATCATGTGCTCGGCCAGGCGGAGATCGACCGTGGCCCGGGTGGCGGCAGCACCATCGGTAACGCCACCTTCGGCGGCACCATCGCACTGCGCTCGCGCGATCCGTCCGACGAGCCGGGCATCACGCCCTACCTCACGCTGGGCAGCTGGGACACGCGGGCCGGCGGCGTCACCGCCGACGAAACCCTCGGCAACACGCGCGTGTTCGCCGACATCTCCAAGGAATCCAGCGATACCTACCTCAAAGGTACCGACGATCGCCGTGAGCACATCTTCCTGAAGACGATCACGCAGCTCGGTACCACCACCGAACTCACGTTCGTCACCAGTTACAACCGCGAACACCAGAACACCGTGCAGGGCGCGACCAAGGATGAAATCGACCGCTACGGCTGGCGTTTCGGGCTCGGCAACGATCCGACCTTGCAGAACTTCGCCGGTGCGAACAACGCCGCCTACTACTCCAGCTTCACTTATCTGGGTCTCACCAGCCAGGTCGGTGACTGGACCGTCGACGACAAGCTCTACTACAACAGCTTCGACCACTGGGCGCGCAAGGCCAGCGATGCGTCGGACATCGACCCTGCCGACAGTGGCGTGACGTTTTACAATGCGGCCGGCAAGAAGGTGCGCACCGTGGCGGACGACGTGCCGGGCAAGTTGTCCGACTCCGGCTTTCATGCGTTCGGTAACGTGCTTCGCCTTGGCCGCGACCTCGGTCCCGGCACGCTGCAGACGGGTGTCTGGCTCGAACGAAACCTCGATGCGCGGTACCAGTATCCGCTCGACCTGACCACCGGCGAGAAGACCGGCACGAAGTACGGCCCGGTCCAGAACTACGAGCTGAGCGACCGCACCGACACGCTGCAGCCTTATCTCCAGTACGACTGGAAGGCCACGGACAGCATCACCGTGAGTCCGGGCGTGCGCTACTCGGAAGTCACCCGCAGCATCGACGCACCGCTGAATAAGGTATCCCCGCCGGTGCCGCTCGATGCGGAAGCGACCTATCACGCTACCCTGCCCTCGATCAGCGTGCACGACCGCCTGAGCGATGAGTGGAGCGCGTATCTGCAGGCCGCCAAGGGCTTCCTCGCACCGCCCATCGACGTCATCCAGGTCAACGGCTCACACGGCCTCAGCCCGGAAACCACGAAGAACTACCAGCTGGGCACGGCCTTCGCGTCACGCCAGCTGACCTTCGGCGCCGATGTCTACTACATCGACTTTTCCAACTACATCACCGAGACCCAGGTCGCCACCGACAACGGCAACGAGAGCACGTACGTCAACGGTGGCGGCGCCATCTACAAGGGTGCGGAAGTCGAAGGGACCTGGGCGCTGACGCGCACGCTGAGCCTCTACGGCAATGCCAGCTACAACAAGGCCACGTACAAGAACAGCAGCGTGCAGGTCGCCGGCACACCGAAGGTCACGGCCGCGCTGGGTTTGCTCTACAGCGGAAGCAACGGGTACTTCGGTTCGCTGATGGGCAAGTTCCTCGGCCACCAGTACGGTCTGGACAATACGTCCGACGACGATGGCAACCTGGCGTTCCATAACGATCAGCGCATCGCCGGCTACATGAGCGTCGACGCCGCCGCCGGCTACCGCACGGACAAAGGCCCCGCCGGAACCAAGGGCTTTTCCGTGAGCATCGACGTCAACAACCTGTTCAACGTGCACAAGTACACCGGCTATGCCGGCACGCAGTCGGTCAGTGGCGATCCGCTCTACTTCGGGCTGCCCGGTCGCGGTATCTTTCTCGACCTGTCGGTGAAGCTGTGAGGGCCGCGCTCGCCCTACTCCTCGCTGCGGCGGTGCTTGCGGCGCCCATGGCGCATGCGAAAGATCACGTGCAGGTCGAGATCGTGCTACTGCGCCACGGCATCCGCTCGCCGACCAAACCCAACGCCAACTACGTCGATTATGCGAACGCCAGCTGGCCCGACTGGCCCGTGGCACCGGGCATGCTCACGGCGCACGGTCATGAGGGCATGCGGGCCATCGGCTCGCGCCTTCGCCAGGAACTGGTCGCCGACGGTGCCATGTCGAAGTCATGCCCCACGGGATCCTCGCTGGTCCTCATCGGCGACAGCACGCCACGCAATCGCGAGAGCAGCGTGGCCCTGCGTGAAGGGCTGACGCCGGGCTGCGGCACGACGTACCTTGCCATGGACGGCGCGACCAACAACCCGCTGTTCCACTACCGCAAGGACGATGACGACGACGCGGCACCGGCAACCCTCGGTTCAACGCCCCCTGCACTGGATGAACTGCAGTCCGTGCTGCTGGGCTGCGAAAGCGCTACGTGTGCCGACATCGCCCGACGCGACGGAAAGAAGCTCCTCTTGTCCACACCGGATGCGCTGCCGAAGGCCATGAAACTCGCTGGCACACTCAGCGAGAACCTGATGCTCGCCTATGTCGAAGGCATGACGCTGGATACGGTCGCTTTCGGCCGCGGCGGCGTCACGCGGCTTGGCCGGATCATCACGCTGCATAACGACCAGTTCGCCGTAACGAAGAAGGCCATGCCCGCCGCGTCGCTTGCGGCCTCCAACCTGGTTGCGCATATCGTTGCCACGCTGGATGCGGCCAATGGCGTCACGACGGACGTCGCATCCCTGACCCCGTCGCACCAGGGCGTCGTGGTGCTCGTCGGACACGACACCAATCTTGCGAACGTGGCGGGGGTCCTGGGCCTGGACTGGCACGATACATCGCGTCCGGACGATTACCCCCCGGGCGGTGCGCTGCTCATGGCGCTGGTCGAGCGCGATGGCAAACGCCTGATCCGCATCGACACCCTGATGCCGTCCATGGAACAGCTACGCGAGGGGCGCTTCGATGCCATGCGTCGCAGGCCGGTTCACGTGGCCGGGTGCAGCCATCCGGGCGAATGCACGGTGGACGAGTTCGCCGCGATCGCGAAGCGCGGCATCGACCGGAGCCGGGTCGAAGGCGCCCTCCCCGCCATGCATGCCCAGTAGGCGCTCCGCACGCATTCAGAGCCCCGGTCTACGTCGGTCTGCCACCCGGACGGTTTCGGCAGAAACCGATGCACCTTCAGCCTTCTGATCGTACGATGCGAACATCGTCACAGATCGGCCATGCGCCGCACTCGTGCGGGAGGGCGTCGACACCGTCGCCACGTCAGCGGAGCTATGCTCTGGGCCGACCATCGGGGAGAAAAGGAAGATGCAGCAAAATCAGGAAGCCGACACGTTCACGATGGGCGAGATCATCTTCGACGCCGTGGAGATGAACGAGGCCGCCGTATCGGGCAATCTCGACGTTAGCCGTTTTCGTGCACGTCGCATCGCCTCGCTCGCGGCGCCCGAAGGACTCGACGGCATCGCCGAAGCCGCGCACGCCCTCACCCGCCTGCTCGGGCCGCCCGGTTCCGAGCCGCTCCCAGGCTACGGCGCCGCCATGGTGAACGTATCCACCGAGATCGACCGGGCCTTCGGCGAGGGCTGAGATCGGCCAGGGCGCCCGTCAGGGCAAGGCCAGCTTCGCCAGCTCCGCTTCCGACCACTCACCTCGTGCCTCCTTGGCCGCGACACGATCCTCGCAGCCGGGTGTAGCAAGGTCGAGGACGAACGGGTCGACCCGGCGTCCTTCCACGATGGAATAGAACACCCGGACCAGCGGCTGGGTGAGCGAGTCGCGCGAGCCGTCGAGCACCACGGCCAGCCTGCCCGACTCGAGGCGGACAAGGGCACCGGTGGGGTAGACGCCGACCGTGCGGACGAAGGCGCGGAACAGGCGGGGGTCGAAGTGGCCGCGCCAGCTCGCCATGCGCTGAACCGCATGCGCCGGGTCCCAGCCTTTCTTGTACGGGCGATCCGAAGTGATCGCGTCGTACACGTCGCAGATGGCGGTCATGCGCGCCAGCCGTGTGATCTGTTCACCGACCAGCCCGTGCGGGTAGCCGGTGCCGTCGAATTTCTCATGGTGGTGCAGGCATGCATCCACCGCCTCGTTATCGACACCGCCCCGGCTGACCAGCAGGCGGTGGCCCATCTGCGGATGCTTGCGGACCTGATTCGTCTCGGTGACGCTGAGTTCCATCGGCTTATTCAGCACCTCGAGGGGTACCTGCGACTTGCCGACGTCATGCAGCATCCCCGCCATGCCAGCCGCGCGCACGCGCAGGGCATCCAGACCCAGGTGCCGGGCGAAGCTCAGCATGAGCGCAGCCACGGCGACGGAGTGCATATAGGTGTAATCGTCCGCGGTCTTGAGGCGGACGAGGCTCAGCAAAGCCGAGGGATGCGCCTCGATCGAACGCGACATGTCGTCGACCAGCTCGCGCGCGGCCACGGCATCGATGCCTCGTCCCAGCCGCGCGTCCTGAAACATACGCACGACCACACCGCGCGCGCGTTCGCACAGGGCGGCTGCGGTGGCCACGGGGTCCGGAACGGAAACGGCCGCGGGTGACGCGGCGGGGTGTTCGCCCGGCGTGACATCGTTCTCCGCCTCGCCGCCGGACCCGCCCGCCGCTACCGGAACGTCTGCCGGCGGAACGTCCATTCCGCGGTCGGTATCGATCCAGATGGTCGGCACGTCGAGCGCGCGGAGCGTCGCCAGATCGTCCGGTGCTTCAAGCAGGAACTTCGTCCGCCAGAAGGGATGCGACACCCATGACACCCCGACCTTGTGGACGAACATGCCCAGCCTCAGGTCTCCCATCGGAATTTCCTTGAGCGGCGAACCACGCTCCACGATCGTCATCCCGCCCCTTCTGTGACCCCCGTCACATTTGCAAAGCTATCGGCGCGACGCGAATTCGGCTGAATAGGCCAAAAGTCATGGGTCCGGCCAAAGTCACCCAAACGTCACCGGAGAAGCTTAGTATCGGCTTAGCTTTCTATTTCCTTTCGCAGGACCCCGATGTCACAGCTGCTGTTTCTTGGATCGGCCGGACTGATCGGCATCGTCCTCACCATGGTCGTCGCGGCGGCACCGGCTTCCTCACGGGCCGCGAACGCAGTGACCGCCGTGCTGGTACCAGGCCTGGCTTATGTCGCCTGGCGGCTCGGCGAATGCATTGCCCCGCTGGCCGCCACCATCGACCCACGCGACCCGGTGGAAGCCTTCGATCTGTGGCTGGTCGGAGCGACATCCCTGCTGACGGTGGCGGCGCTCAGCTGCGTCGTTCGTCTGCTCATCCTGGCGCTCTGGTGCGAGCCGGCAGCGCAAAGCGCCCGCCTCGCGCGCTGACCCCGAGCAGGCAGCAACGCCGCGCCGCACCACGCACCCCGCCCCGACTCAGAACTCCTGCCAGACCGCTTCCTCGACACGCACCGGTACGGAGCGCGGCTGGGTGGGCAGGCGCGCCGGCATCGGCTCCGTCACAGGAGCGGCTTGCAGGCGGCTCACCGCCGCAGCGGCAGGTGCCACTCCGGCCCCTTCATCGCCCAGCCTGAAGAACGCCACATCGCGCATCAGCGCCTCGGCCAGTTCCAGCGTGGCCCGGCTGGCGGCGCTGGCTTCTTCGACCAGCGCCGCGTTCTGCTGGGTGACCTCGTCCAGCGCGGAGACCGCCTGATTGACCTGGTCCACACCGGCCGACTGCTCCACCGAGGCGGCGGCTATCTCGCCGACGAGCCCCGATACGGCGCCCACGTCACTGACCATGCCCGCCAACGAGCGTCCGGTCGACTCCACCAGTTCCTTACCCTGCCCGACTTCGTCACGCGTGCTCGCGATCAGGCGACGGATATCCTTCGCCGCCGCCGCACTGCGCTGCGCCAGCGCACGAACTTCGGCCGCCACGACGGTGAAGCCCCGACCCTGTTCACCCGCACGCGCCGCTTCCACCGCGGCATTGAGCGCGAGCAGGTTCGTCTGAAAAGCGATCTCGTCGATCAGCACGGCCATTTCGCCGATATCGGTGCTCGCCTGCGAAATGCGCCCCATCGCCTCGACCGCCGTGCTGGCGATCGTGTGGCTGGCCTGCGCATCGTTGCGTAGCTTGTCGGCCAGACGCTGGGTATGGCCCGCCGCGTCCGCGTTCTGCTTCACCGTCGCCGCCATCTCCTCCATGGACGCCGCGGTTTCCTCGAGCGACGACGCCTGCTCCTGCGTCCGGTTGGAAAGATCGTCGTTACCGGCGGACATGTCACGCGCGGCGGCATTCACCTGCACGGCGTTTTCCCGTACGCGACGCACGATCACCGTCAGCTGCTCGTCCATCGCGGCAAGCGCGCGCAAGGTGTCGCTCAGCTCATCGTTCCCGCTCACCGTCAGCTGGTTGCCGAGCTGGCCATCGCGTATCTGCGAAGCCAGTGCCCGGGCCTCGAGCAACGGTCGCATCACCGCGCGGCGGAGGAAGAAGCCGATGACGGCAATCGCCACGGCGCCGACGACGAGCGCGATCAGCGCCTCGACCGCCGAGCGCTCTCCATCGGCAACCATGCCGTCGTAGGTCGCCTTGGCCTGCTCGCGGTTGATCGTAACCAGCTGCGCGATGAGATCCGTCTCCTTCTGCAAGGACGGGCCCACCACGGTGAGCATGTTGTGCGTCGCCGCGGCATGGTCGCGTTTGAGCAATTCCAGCTGAGCGTCGACCAGCGGCCGCACGGCACTCCGCGCGGCGATGAAGGCGTCCGCGGCCGCACGCTCGCGGTCGGTATCCACATGGTCCGGGTAATAACGCTTCCACATTTCATCGCCCTCGGCACGCAGGACCTGAATCCGGGCATGAGCCACATCCGAGGCATCCGGCGCATCCGTGAGCAGCGACCGGTTCAGCGCCGTTCGCTGCTGGTCGATGTGATGGCGAACGTCCGTCACCTCGGCGATCGGCACCAGCGCCTCGCCGTAAATCCGATGGGCGCCCTGGTCCGCCGCACGAATGCCGCGCAACCCCACGAAGCCAACGACGACGGCGATGCCCACCGACGCGGCGACCGTACCCAGGATCCTGATTCCGATCTTCATGCCTCACCCCCGTTGTGACGTACGTCACACTTTGCAAAAGTATCGGCCGCTGCCGAATTTACTTAATGCATCGAGCCAGGCGCATGTCCCAGGAGCCCCTCAAGGCGAGATCCCGTGTTTCTCCCCCTCGAGGAAATGCCCGAAGGCCGCGAGCGGCCGGATCCGGTCGCAGACGATCTTGGTGATCGCCAGCATCGGTACGGCGAGAATCGCGCCGGGCACGCCCCACATCCAGTCCCAGAACAACAGGGAGATGATCACCAGCACCGGATTGAGGGTGAACCGGCGCGCCAGCAGCATGGGCGTGATGGTCTCGCCCTCGATCACATGGATCGCCCCGTAGAGAATCATCGGCATGAAGGCCTTCCACAACGGATCGAGGCTGAGCATGCCCACCCCCAGAAAGGTCACCACGCCGACCAGCGGGCCCAGGATCGGTACGTAGTTGAGCAGGAAGGCCACCGCACCCCACAGCGCCGCATCGGGCAAGCCGAGTGCCCACATGGCCAGGCCGGTGGCAACGCCGACCGCCGCGTTCATCACCGTGATGGTCACCAGATACGACGACACGTCCGATTCGACCTGCTGGGATATATCGATGACCTGACGCTTGTCCTTGAAGCGGGGCATCACCTCGACCAGCCTGCGCAGGAAGGTGTCGCCGGAATTGAGGAGGAAGAACAGGACCAGGAAGGTGGTCAGGAATTCCGAGGTAAAGGTCTGTACGCCGGACAGGATGGCCGACTGGATGTCGGCCGTTCCGGCGGACGCCGGCTGCGCTGGCTGCGCCGGATGACCCTCGTCGCCGGCGCCGACCATGCCCCTGGCGTGTGCGAGCATGCCCTTCAGGCTGTCGAGCGGACCACTGATCACCTTGACCCGTTCCTGCAGGCGGGGCAGGCCTTCCGGCAGTCGCTTCGCCCAGTTCGCGGCGGGACCGCTCAGGGCACTGCCCAGCCCGGCGATGATGCCGAACAGCGCAAGGATCATCAGCAACGAGGCGAGCACGCGCGGCACGCGCAGTCGGGCCAGCAGACGCATGACGGGCTGAAGAAGCAGTTTCAGGATGAAAGCGAGGACGACCGGAAGGATCACCTCGCGCGCCACGAAGGACGCCGCCAGCACGGCGAGCAGGAAGAGGCCGCCGAGAAAGACCGTCTTCGGGTCACTCGGCAGCGGCATCTCCGCGTCTTCGGCGGCGCTGTCCAGCGCTTTGGAAACCTCGGGTTCGACGGTCGGTTTCGTCTCGGGCACGCTGCTGTTCATGGGTTCCCCTGGGGCATCGGTCGTTTTCGACGCGGAGTGGAGCACGCACGATGAGCGCCCCGCGTGAAAACGCACTCAGGGTGCGGCGGTGGCGTAACGCCTGCAGTGCTCCAGATAACCGCCTTCGTGCGCCTGGACCAGTTCCACGACACTGCGCCAGAGCCACGAGGGAGCATCGATGTTGGCCGGGCGGTTACGCGCGAGCTCGCCCAGCCAGGCCTTGCGGCGTTCGCGGGTGAGCTGGCGGGCGTGCGCACGGCCGACGACGTTGCCGAGGTAACGCGCGACGTCCATTGCCTCGCCCTCCTCCATCCGCTCGATGTCGACCTTGAGATCCTGCGGTCTGAGCTCACGCACGAAGACCGAGCGTCCCTGCACCTTGCCACCGAGCATCCGCTGGCCGAGGTTGGGTGCGAGATGCAGGGCACCCTCACGCACCCGCGTCGCGTTATCGCGCGGCATGATCGCTTCCGCGCTGCGCGGCGCGGCGGCGCGCAGCGCTTCCTTGACGTCGACCAGGCAGAGTTCGCCCTTGCCTTCGCCGACGCGCACCAGCAACGCGTAACGCAAGCGTCCGAGCGAGCTGCATCCCTTTACCCAGTACTTCGCATCGACCAGTTCGATCGCCGCGTCATCGGCGCGATGCACGATCTGCGTTACCAGCGAACGCATGCCTTCCGTGTGCACGAGCGCGCGCAGTTCTTCCAGTTCCTCCTCCGTCACCGGCCAGAAACGACGTCCTTCGGGGATGCGAGGATGCGCCCCGTCGATGCGCTCGCGCGCAAGATCTTTCCACCGCCGCCTGAGCGCCGTCTTCATCACCAGCTTGATCGACGGCGGCCGGTCGACGAGACGGTACTCCTTGCGGCCGCTGCCCATCGCCCGCTCGTAGCCATCGATCAGCTGTTCCACCATGCGCGCCGTCACCACGCCTGGCAGATCCGAGCCGCGCGCCGCGGTGGCTAGCGATACCGCGAGCCGCACGATGTCGTGGGCGGGGTTGCCGATGACCGACTGGTCGAGATCGCGGATCTGGATATCGATGCCGCCTTGCATATCGGCCACCGGTCCGATGTTGCTGACATGGCAGTCGCCGCAGATCCACAGGTCGGGGCCGCTGGGCAATGTACGTCCGGCTCTCTCCAGCCACTCATAGAACTGCACGGTGTTACCGCGCACGAAGGCGTGCGCCGAGCGCGCCATCTTCAGATTGCGCAGTGATGCGAGACGGGGAGCGCGCTCCTCCGGTGTCTTTGGAACGATCTTCGCCATGCTCGCCTCGTAAGTTCTTGCGCATCGTTTCGATGCGCAACCAACCACGAAGCTTGAACAGCGTCCGGTGAAAACGCCGTTGCAGAAGCGCGCACGTGCGCAAGCTCCTGGAGCGACCGTGCCTAGTGAAGACCGGGCGCGGCGCTCGCACCCGAAGGCAACGCAGCGACCGCGGGCAAGCGCATCGAAATCGTCGCCGCCGCCACGAGCAACACAACCGCGGATGCCACGAAGACGCCGGTCGCACCCGACGCATCGAAGATCACGCCACCTACCGCGGCACCCAGTGTGATCGCGAGCTGCACGGCAGCGACGATCAGGCCACCGCCGCTCTCGGCCTCATCGGGCACGGTCCGCGTGATCCACGTCGTCCAGGCGACCGGCACGCAGCCGAACGCCATGCCCCACAGCGAGACGAGCACGGCATCGGCGACGGGCGCCCGACCGAGCGTGACCAGCGCCAGCGCCATCGCACCCATCGCGAGCGGCATCAGCAGGAGCATGAGCCGCAGATTGCGCTCCAGAAGGAAGCCGGCCAGCGAGGTGCCGACGAAATTGGCGATACCGAACCCCAGCAACATCGCGGACAGGCCGTTGACGCCCACGCCGGTGACCGTTTCGAGGAACGGGCGCAGATAGGTGAAGAACGCGAAGTGCCCGGTGAAGACCAGAATCACCGCGACCATGCCCGTGCGCATCGCGGGACGTTTCATCACCTTGAGCAGCGTACCCATGCGTGCGGCGCCGTTCGACGGCATGCGCGGCAGCGTGAACCACTGCCACACCAGGGCGAACACGCCGATCGCGGTGGCGATCAGAAACACGTTGCGCCAGCCGATCAGATGGCCGAAGTAGCTCCCGAGTGGCGCCGCGGCCACGGTGGCCACGGATACGCCGCTAAAGATGATCGACAACGCACGCGGCACCATCGCTTCGGGCACGAGCCGCATGGCGGTCGCCGCCGACATCGTCCAGAAACCGCCGATGGCGACACCCAGCAGGACGCGACCGAGCAGCATCACGGTCAGGTTGGGCGCATAGGCGACCAGCAGGTTGGAGCCGATCAGCAGGACCGAGAAGGCGAGCAGGACGTGCCGGCGATCGGTGTTGCGGGTAACCACGGAAATCACCAGGCTGGTGAACAGCGCCACCACGGCGGTCGCCGTGACCGTCTGCCCGGCCATGCCTTCGGTCACGCCGAGCGTGAGCGCCATGGGGGTAAGCAGGCTGGCCGGGAGGAACTCGGCGGTGATCAGCCCGAAGACGCCAAGCGTCATGGCGAAGACCGCGCCCCAGGCGGGAGCCGTCGTTTCCGTCACCGCGTCGGCGGTGTCTGCGCAGGTATCCATGTGGTCGGTATCTTGGTCGGAGAAAACATGAGGTTACCCGGCCAGGTCCGGACGGTATATGATGCATCATCCTCAAAATTTGATCTTTCGTCCGGATCATGACCGCTACGCTCTCTATCCACGACACCGATGCCGCCAGTGAACTCCTGCTGGGCATGCGTCTGGTCGGCGTCAGATACCGTCGGATCGAAGTGGCCCGGCCGTTCGGCATCGCCGTGGACGCCGCACCCGGCAAGGCGCAGTTCTACTTCATCGGCCGTGGCCCCGTGTTGCTGCGCACCGAGGACGGCACGATCTATCCGCTGAAGACGGGCGATGCGCTGCTCATGTCGCAGGGGCGTGCTCATGCGTTGCTCTCGTCCGAAGAGGCGACCACCCGGCATATCGCCACCTTCGACGAAACACCCCTCTGCGACACGGTGAAGGACATCCATCCTGACTGCGTGTTCGCGACACGGGCGGACGGCGCGCTGATCTTCAGCGGCTGCATGGACTTCGAGCTCGGCGGGATGCAACCCATGGTGCACGCCATGCCCGAAGTGATGCAGGTCGGCACCCTGCTCGACCGGTACCCGGAATTGCCGCCGATCCTCGCCGCGATGGAACGCGAGTCCGCCGCGAAGCGGAGCGGCTTCGCCGGCATTCTCGCGCGCCTTGCCGATGTCGTCGCGGCGATCATCGTGCGCGGCTGGGTCGAATGCGGCTGCGGCGACGCGGCGGGCTGGCTGCAGGCGCTGCGCGATCCCCGCCTGGGCAAGGCCATCGTCGCCCTGCACCGCGATCCAGGGCGCGCATGGACCGTCGCCGATCTCGCGGCGGAAATGGGAAGTTCGCGCTCGGTGTTCGCGGAGCGTTTCCTCGCGGTGACCGGCATGACCCCGGTTCATTACCTCACCGAGCTGCGGATGCGTCTGGCCGCGCAGTGGATCTCCCATGATCGTCAGCCGATCGAATCCGTGGCCTTCCGTCTGGGTTATGGATCGCTGGCCGCGTTCAGCCGGGCGTTCAAACGCGTGGTCGGTTCCGCGCCCGGGGCACTGCGCGCGGGTCGTGCCTGATCCTTCGCGGCCGTTTCATGGCCTGACCGCGATGCTGGGCCATGGGATACCTCGGCTGGATCATTTTCTTTGGCGTGCTACTGGTCGCCACCTCGGCGAGTGCCGGCTTCATAAGACGCAGCCCGATCACCGCGTTCGCCCTCTATCTCGTGGCTGGGGCGGTAGTCGGCCCCGCTTTGCTGGGACTGGCGGCCGTCGCGTTCGATGGGGACAGCACGGCGTGGCTGCGACCCGCCACCGAGATGGGCATGATCGTCTCGCTGTTCATCACCGGTCTGAAGCTGCGTCTGCCGTTCAACGATCCCGGCTGGCGCATGGCGATACGCCTCGCCCTGCCCGGCATGGCGCTGACCGTCGGTGGGCTTTGCCTCGTTGGCCATTTCGCCTTCGGGTGGCCGTGGCCGCTCGCGCTGGCACTCGCGGCCATTCTGTCGCCGACCGACCCGGTGTTGGCCAGTCTGGTCTCCGTCGACGACGCACGTGACGACGATGCGCTGCGTGTCGGGCTCTCCGGCGAAGCCGGCCTCAACGACGGTACCGCGCTACCCTTCCTCGTCCTCGCACTCGCATGGATGACCGGCGAAATGTCCGGCGATGCCGGCTTCTGGCCGCACTGGTTCAGCGTCGAGCTTGGCTGGGACTGCGTGGGAGGCATCGGCATCGGTTTTCTCATCGGCTGGGGTCTCGGCCACATCGGCACGCGTCTCCGGCACTTCGCACCGGGCGTGGCACCGAGCGATTTTCTCGCGCTCGGCATCATGGCGCTGGCGTATGCGGGTGCCGAAGCACTGCATAGTTCGGGCTTTCTCGCGGCGTTCGCGGCGGGCGTCGGGCTACGCCGGGTAGAGATGGGCGTCACCCACGGCCATCCACCGGTCGGCAAGGAAGACGATGAGGACGAAGCACGGCACGAACACAGCCGCGCGCGGGCGCCCGCCGAGTTGCTCGTCAATCCCAATGAGCGGGCCACGTCCGAAGCGAACCATCCCGCGCAAACCGTCGGCTGGGTCGTGTCCGATGCGCTATCGTTCGGAGAAACCATGGAACGCCTGATCGGTGCCGCCATGGTGTTCCTGGTCGGCGTGGCGGTGCTACCCCGCTTTACCGTCGATGGCGTGTTGCTTGCCGTCGCGCTGTTCTTCGTCGTCCGCCCCGCCGCGGTGTGGCTGGTGACGATACGCTCCGGCGCACCCTGGCAGCGCCGCCTGCTGTTCGGCTGGTTCGGGATTCGCGGCCTGGGCAGCCTCAACTATCTGGCTTACGCGCTCGTGCATGGCCTCGGGGGTGCGCAGGCGCAGACCGCCGCCGCCGCGGTGCTCACGGTGGTGGCGCTCAGCATCGTCGCGCACGGCGCCAGCACCACGCCGTTGATGAACTGGCGCGGCCGCGCGCTCGCGGCACAGGAAGCTGCGGGTCCGGACGTCAAAGACTGACCTTGCCGCCGTAACCGACGAGTTCGAGATAACCACGTCCCCCTTCGGTGCGCACGGCGCCTTCCCAGTACACCGGGCCTCCCGTGCGACGGGTATCGAGTTCCTGATCGTCGAACAGCGGTCGCAGGGTGAAACGACGTTTGCCGGTCGGGGTGGTGACGATGACATCGGTTTCCACCGGATAATCCGCACCGGTGCGCGGCGAGTGCCAGCGGCGTCGCGGTTCGAAGGCGACATCGCCCGCGCCGAGTACCGTAAGCGTTCCATCCGCGCCGCGCACGCTGCCGCCCGCCCAGACGGCATGGCCCGCTTCATCGCGCACGCGGAAGACGGTGACCGCGCTGCCGTCATCCATGTTGAGACCGGCCCAGTCCCAGCCGACCGAACGTGGATCGAGCAAGCTCGACGACCATTCGCGATCGAGCCAGGCCTCACCCTGCACGGCTTCGTTCTTCGTTCCCCGCGACAAGCGTCCGCCGACCTTGAGATGCGGGAGACTGAAGTACGCGCTCGCTTCGCCTGTGCCAGGGCCTTTGCGGCTGTAGCCACGGTCGCCCTGCAGCACAGCGGGCTGGCCTGGCGTCAGTGTCAGGTCGAGCGTGAAATCCTCGCCGCTCACCTTCGTCGCGAAGCTGCCGCCCGGGTCGCGACGCAGCCGCCAGTCACCGAGCGTCACGTCGGTATCCGCGGTCGACGCCCCGGCGAGACCGAAGCCTTCACGTGCGAGACGCTGCGACTCGACGATGTGTCCCGTCGCGGGATCGGACAGCGCTACGTGTCCGACGATCGCCTGACGCGGCGCGAAGCGACTGGGATTCGCGTCGTCGAACGGGAGCCGCGAGCGAAAGAAGGTGATCTGAAAGCCGACGGGACCGTCCTTCGTTCGCAGCCAGCCGGTGACGTACCACCATTCCGTCCTGAAACCCGGGTGGGCGCCGTGGTCCCGCGGGAGCGCCACCGGCGCGTCCGGCGACACGGGCGTATACGTGACCCGATCGCTCGCCGCGACGTCGACCGCGCCGGTGAGGGTCGTGAGCAACATGGCTGCCAGTCCGAGTACGCGCGCGCGCATCACCAGTCCTCCCGCACGGCACGCACCGCGTCCGTCGAAAGCACGCCCCGCCCCACGACAACCGCCGTACCGGCCGTCGCGACCGCAAGACTTCCGATCACACCGATGAGCAAAGGCCAGGGCAGCAAGGTGTCCATCGTCCAGTGGAACGACTGCGGATTAACCACATGAATGAGCACCTGGCTCATGGCCAGACCCAGCGCCACGCCCGCCACGCCGCCCACCAACCCCAGGAGCGTCCCCTCGATCATCAGCATGCGGGCCAGATCGCCGCGCAGCGCTCCGACATGTCGAAGCATGCCGAACTCTCGGATGCGCGACAGTACCTGCGCGCCGATGGTCGCGGCAACGCCGGCCAGGCCGACGCACACGGCGATGCCTTCGAGCAGATACGTGATGAGGAAGCTGCGGTCGAACGCTTGCAGGGCCTTCGCGCGTATGTCGCGCGGGCTGCTGATCGTGGCCGTGCCGCCGCTCGCGCGGACCACGGCGCGCAAGCCCGTCGCCACCTCGTCGACGCTCGTGCCCGGGGACACCATGACGGACACGCCGCTGCGTGTACGGTCGCCTGTCAGTCGCGTGTATGCCGCCTCGTCGATCACGATCGCGCCCTGCTGCCGTGCATAGTCGCGCCAGATGCCGACAACCGTCGCGCGGGGCGATCCCGGCAGGGGCAAGGTGATCGTGTCACCCGGCTGCCAGCGATAAATGCGCGATGCCGGCTCGGAGATCCACACCGGTAACGCTTTCGGGCCCGCCGCGACCTGCGGACCGATGAGGGACAGTCGCCCACCGGGGCCATTCAGCGTCCTGGCCACCAGCGTGACGGCGGGACGCCGCTCGTCGAACTGCAACGGGGTTTCCTTCAGCGTGCCGAGCCAGGCGACGCCGGGTACCGCGCGCAAGCGCGCCTGCATCGCGGCATCGAAGCCGCCGCCGGCGCCACCGTCCGCCAGCAGATACACATCGGCCTGCAGGACGTCGCCCAGCCAGTGTTCGACCGATCCGCGGAAACTGGTGACCATCACCGCCATCGCCACGGTCAAGGCCGTGGAGGCGAGAACACCGGCCAGCGCGACGGACGCCTGCGAGGGAGCGCCCCAGAGCCTGGCGGTGGCGAGACGGAACGCCACCGACCGCGAGGGAACACGGCGCAATGGCGAGACCAGCGCACGGGCCAGCCACGGCATCAGCATGACGCCACCCGCCAGAAGCAACGCCATCGCTACATATCCGAACAGCGCGATGCCGCCCACGGCGGGAAGAAGTGACGCCACCAGCGCGCCGGCCAGCAACACGATGGCGGGCAGCACCCGTGCGCGCACGCGGGGATCCACCGCGTCACCCGCGTTCTTGATCGCGATACCCGGCGAAATGCGCGAGGCGGCGAGCGCCGGCACCATGCTGCCGAGCACCGCCGCGGCGATGCCGAGCAGACCGAAAACGAGCGCGGGCCAGGGCGCGAACACCAGCTGCGGGGCCTGGCCATGGAAGTAGCCGCCGCCCAGATCGCCACCGAGCACCCTGAGCGCGAGCTGGGCCAGACCGAGGCCCAGACCGATGCCCGATGCGGCACCGATGACACCCAGCGCGAGCGCTTCCGCCAGGACCTGCCCGAGCAACGTCTTCCGCGACATCCCCAGGACGCGCAGTAAGGCGAGCTGCGGGCGGCGGCGGGCGACCGACAAGGACTGCGCCGAGTAGACGAGAAAGCCACCGGTGAGCAACGCGATCAGCGCCAGCATGTCGAGATTCACGCGATACGCGGCGGAGAGACCATCGTTGCGGACGACGTCGCTCGCCGCGTCGGCGAGGATGGCGTCCGCAGGCAGGACCGCGCGTACCGCCTGCTTCGCCTTCGTCACATCGGCACCGGCGGCGAGATGGACGTCCAGACGCTGGAGGCGCCCCAGCGTGCCGAATCGCCACTGCGCCGCGCCGATATCCATGACCGCATGTGCGCCGTCGTTTGCACCGCCGGGAAGACTCCCCGCGATCCGCACCGATACCGTGTGACCGTTGGCGACGAGTGTCACCGTGTCGCCCACCTTGTATCCGGCGGACACCATCGCGTCCGATGAGAGGTAGATCGACTCACCGGTCAGCAGCCGGCCGAAGCCACCCGAGTCGACCGCACCGGCCGACTGGCCGGGCGGCGCGGGTCGCAGAAGGTCGATGCCTTCGAGGGTGACAGGGGTCTTTCCGCCGACGATCCCGGGCAACGACACGACCGGCGACACCGACACGTGCGACAGCTTCGCGACACGCGGATAGAGCATCTCGTCGAAACCGAACGGGCTGGACGAGCGCACGCTGAAGTCGGCCGCGCCACTCACCGCGTGCACGGCCTTGTCGAACTCGCCGAGCGCCGACGCGTTGATGAGATGCACCGCGAAACCCAGCGCGACACCGAGCGCGATGGCAAGGACGGCGGAGAACGCGCGCCCGGGGTAAGCGCGCCATTCGCTGCTCAGCAGCCAGCGCCCGACCACCGGCAGGAGCATGCGCTCAGCCATGCGCGATGAGCCCGCGCTGCGACAGCACCAGCGTGCGATCCGCGGCCGCGGCCGCCACGGCCGAATGCGTCACCAGCAGTACGGCGGTGCCGGCGTCGCGCACGCGATCGACAAACAAGGTCAGCGTGCGTGCCGCGGTTTCCGGATCGAGGTTCCCCGTGGGCTCGTCCGCAAGGATCAGCCCCGGCCGGTGGACGAGCGCCCGCGCCACCGCGACACGCTGCAGTTCGCCGCCCGAGAGTTCGCGGGGATACGCGCTCCCTCGCCCGCCCAGGCCAACGGCCTCGAGCATAGCGTCCGCGGCGGTCAGCGACTCACGCGCCTCGCGCCCCTGGAGTGCCAGCGGCAGGGCCACGTTATGAGCGAGATCCAGATGCGGCAACACGTGAAACGCCTGGAAGACGAAACCCACCCGATCGCGACGCAAGGCGGTGCGCCCGTCGTCGTCGAGGCTGGCGATATCCACGCCACCGATCATCACTTTCCCGGCATCCGGCGTATCCAGCCCGGCGATCAGATTGAGCAGCGTCGACTTGCCCGCACCCGACTCGCCGGTTACCGCGACAAACTCCCCGGGGGCAAGCGACAGATCCAGCCCGCCGAACAAGCTACGCCCACCCGGCACCGTCTTGACCAGCCCTTCGACCTTCAGCATCCGTGAAACACCCGGGAAAACCTCAGTCTAGCGCGGCCGGGGGTCAACTCAGGGAATGACCCCTCGTTCGCGGAAGTCCGCGAACAGCCGGAACATCATCGCGGCGGTCTCTTCATACACGCCGAACCCCGCACGCCTCGCTTTGGAGGTGTCGCCGAACATGTCCCAGGTCCAGGAGAACACGAAGTCGGCAAAAGGCCACGCGCTCACCTTCGCGAACGCCAGTGGGTGAAGCTGGTGACGCTGGCGCATGGCGTCCCAGACCAGCTCCTTGTCGCCCATGACGTCCACCAGCGGCACCCTCATCGGTGGCGCGTGATCCATGTCGAACCAGGCGGCGATCCGCGGCCACAGATCGCACCAGCGCACGAGGTCGCCGTTGCCGATGTTCCATGCGTGACCACCCGGCGCCTGCGTCGCCGCCCATTCGGCCGCTTTCGCCAGCAAACCCGCATCCGTGAATTCGATGAGCCGGCCATACGCCTCCGGACTTCCCGGAAAACGCAGGGGCAACCCGAGTTCCTTCGACAGCGACGCATACACCGCGATCGCCATGGCCAGATTCAGGGGGTTGCCGATGGCTGCGCCACCCACGACCGCGGGACGCAACGCGGACCATGTCCACGGCGCGCCCAGGCTCCGCTGCTCGAGCAGGCGCTGTTGCGAGGTCATGAACTCGGGCGGCATGACCGGCGGATCATCTTCGCGTGCCGGCGTCCGGAACGGCCCGAGATGCGCGCCATACACCTTGTAGCCCTGCATGATGGACACGTGGCGCAGATCGTGCGCGACCGGCAGCAAGCCATCCAGCAAATGAGCCAGCATCGACACGTTGGGGCCGACCAGCCCCGACCAGCTGTCGCTGTCCTGATAGGCCGCATAGAACACATGGGTGACCTGATCAGCCGTCACGAGCGCCTTGCGACTGGCCCCCGCGTCGAGAAGATCGACCGCGATCGCCTTAACGTCGCCATCGCCACGTGCGTGCCGCGAAACGACCATCACGCGCCAGTCGTCGCGGGTGGCCAGATATCGCGTGAGCTCCGTTCCGATGACACCGGTGGCTCCGACGATCAGGGCAGTTTTTTGTGGCATGAGACGTCTCCGCAGGGCGTGAAACGTCATGGTATTGATCACTCCACCGTCTTATTAGCCCATCGATTTCGCTTAGACTTATAAGAAATAGCAATGGACCTCTCATGGATCGCCTTGCCGCCCTACAGGTGTTCGTGCGCGTCGCCGAACTGGGAAGTTTCTCCGCCGCCGCCAGGGCCATGGGCGCCAGCCAGCCTTCCGTCAGCCAGAACGTGGCTGCGCTCGAGGCCACCCTCGGCGTCCGCCTGATTCAACGGACGACCCGCAGGTTGTCGTTGACCGACGCGGGCATGCGCTACTACGAAAATGCGCTGGACGTACTCAAGGCGCTGGCGCGCACCGAAGCCGCCGTCATGGATGACGGGAAGCGGCTGACCGGCCGGGTTCGCATCCAGGCGCCGAACGGCATAGGGCAGCGATTCATCGTCCCCGCGTTGATGGCGTTTCAGGCCGAACATCCCGACGTCCGCCTGGATCTCGCCCTGGACGACCGCGTCGCCGATATCGTCGCGGAGGGCGTGGACGTCGCCGTTCGCCTTGGGTCGCTCGCTCCGGACGGGCTGGTCGCACGACGCGTCGGCGCACTCGAACGTGCGCTCGTTGCCTCTCCGGAGTATCTCGCCGCCAACGGCGCACCGCTTACACCCTCCGACCTGACACGACATCGCTACGTGTGTTTCAGCGGGAGCGCGGATCACGACCTCGCGCTCGTCGGCACAGGCGGCACGATAGCCGTTCCTCTATCGCCGACGTTCGTCGCGAACAACAGCTTCGTGCTGATCGCAGCGTTGCTCGCGGGACGCGGCATCGGCGGCGTGCAGACGGCGCTCGTGCGCAACGAGCTGGAGAGCGGCGCGCTCGTCCGTGTGCTCGACGAGTTCGGCTACCCTCCCCTCGACGTCCACGTCGTCGTGCCGACGCGCCGGTACGTCACGCGAACGGTAAAGGCTTTGATCACGTGCGTGGAGACGGCAATGGCCGGTCATGCCTCGCTGCGAGCGTCGCTCCGACGGTAGCAAGATCGCGCTGAAGCAGGACGCCCGGGCTCCCAGGTTAATTCATAGCATGCTAAGCTTTTCGGATGGGACCTCCCGCCAGACTGCAAATGCAATTCACCACGCTGCTGCCCTCGACCAGCCGGCGCTGGCTGCGGCTGCTTTTTGCGCGGATTCCCGATTTCGACATTACCCCGGCAGGTGTCGTCCCGCTGATCCTGGTCGGACGCGCCGGCGGTGGCATCGCCCAGATCGCGCTGGCCGAACAGCTCGGCGTCGTCGAGCCCTCGCTCGTTCGCACCCTGGCGCGGCTGGATGAACAAGGCCTGCTGAGGCGCGAGCCCGACCCGAACGACCGCCGTGTACGGACCCTCTGGCTGACCGACGCCGGTCAGGCCATGGTGGAGGGACTGGAAAAAAGGCTCGTCGAGATCCGCGCCGAACTCTTCGAGGGCGTCTCGACCGACGACCTCAAGGCAGCGCTGCGCGTGCACGAAGCCCTGGTCGACCGCCTCGCCCTGCTCGCGCCCATCCGCCCGGGCAGCTGAGGAACGAAACCCATGGCTGCGCCCACGCGCTTCGAGTGGCTTTACTCGGGCAAAGCGTTCTTTGCCGGCATGCTGGCCTTCTATATGGCGCTGTTCCTGCAACTGCCGAATCCCTACTGGTCGTTCGCGACGGTCTATATCGTGTCGCATCCGCTCTCGGGCGCGACGCGCTCGAAGGGCGTGTACCGCGCAATCGGCACGGCGATCGGCGCCGCCGTCGCGCTGCTCCTCGTGTCCGCGCTCGCCGAGTCACCCATGCTGCTGGTGTTCGCACTCGGCACGTGGATGGGCGTGTCCCTTTACCTCTCGCTGGGTAACAACACGCCCAGTGCTTACGCCTTCCTGCTCGCCTCGTACACCGCACCGCTGATCGCGATACCCGCCATTCTCGCCCCCGGTTCGATCTTCGATATCGCTGTCGCACGCACGGAGGAGATCCTGCTCGGTATCGTCTGTGCCAGCGTGGTCAGTACGGTGCTCTTTCCCAGCCGGGTATCGCCGCTGTTTCATGCACGCGTCGCTTCGCTGCTGAAGGACGCGGGGGACTGGACCGGGCAGCGCCTGCGGCACCTGGACCGGTCGGCACCGCCTCCGCTGCGTCTCCGCCTGCTCAACGACGTGCTCGCTCTCGACGCGCTCATTACGCATCTGTCCTATGACAGCACGCGCGACGGCCAGGCCGAGGAGGCACGCCAGATCCGCATGCGCATGACCCTGCTGCTTCCACAGGTGGCGTCTCTGAGCGACGCGCTCGTCGCGCTCGACGGACGCGCCGACACGCGCGATGGTGGCCTGCAGGACGTGCTGGACGCGACCATCGCCTGGATGCACGAGGGGACGACCGCGTCGATAACGACCGGCGACGTCCTGCGCACACGATGCGGCGCATTGCGACTGACGACGGCTATGACCACGCCCGCCGCGCACGCGCTGCATCGTCACGCCACCGAACGCCTCACGGACGTCATCGACCTCTGGCGGGACGTCCTACTGCTGCATACCGCGTTCACCGAGCATCGCCCACAGCCCACGCCGCTCATCTATCGCGCGCACACGCTGGACCACCGCGCTCGTCATGACGACCTCCGTGCCCGCCTGCTTGCCGCCGCATCGCCGGCGATGGCGGTGATCGCCACCGGATGGCTGTGGCTGCTCACGGACTGGCCGGGCGGCGCCGGCGGGGTCGTGCTCGTGGCCATCGCCACCGCCTTCTTCGCCGCGTCGGACGATCCGGCGCCGCAGGTGCGCCGCTTCCTGGTCTGGCAGGCGATCAGCGTCGTCACGGCCGGCACGTATCTCTTTCTCGTGCTGCCGCGGATCACCACCTTCATGGGCGTGGTCGCGACCATGGCACCCTTCTTCCTCGTGCTCGGGGCGTTCACCGGTCGTCCGTCCATGACCACGGGTATCGTGCTGGTCACGTCGCAGACCGTCAGCGCCATCGCCCTGCAGAACAATGCGGCGGTCGGCTTCGAGGATTTCGCCAATTCCGCGACAGGGATGATGCTGGGACTGGGCTTCGCGCTGGCCTGGACCCTGGTCACGCGACCGCTCGGCGGCGACAGCGCGGCGCACCGCCTCGGTCTGGCCAATGCGCGGGACCTTGCCCTGCTCGCCCAGCCAGCGTCCGCCCCGAAGCAGGTCGCGCGAGCCACCCGTGTCCTCGATCGCACGATGCAATGGCTGCCGCGCATCGCGCTGGCGACGGGTGAATCGCTGATCCGGATGGATGCGGTGCGCGATATGCGCCTCTGCCTGGCGCTACTGGATCTGCAACGCATCGCACGCGGCGCCGCGACCGACATCGACGACGTACTCGCGCGCAGCAGGGCCTGGCTGCTCGACAGCGTCGCGCGGCGTACGCGCATCGACCCTCCCGATGCATTGCTCACGCTTATCGACGCCGCCGCCATGCATCGCAGAGATGGAGACGGCCAGCTCGCCACGCTGCTGATCGCCTACCGACTCGCGCTCTCCGAACCCGTCTCTCCCTTACGCATCTCACCGGCACTTCCGTGAACACCAGCCTCTCCGGCGACCTCAATCTCTACGGGGTCTTCGTCCCCACGTTCCTCGTCCTCATGACTGCGGCATACCTCCTCAAGGGCGCGATCCGCGGCGTTCTTGCGCGCTCGGGATTCTACGCGCGCATCTGGCATCCAGGCCTCTTCAACGTCGCCCTTTACATCGTCGTCCTCGGCTCGATGCTCGCGCTGATGCCCGGGGCGGCGTCATGAGCGGCCGCCTCGCGCATGCCCGCTCGATCTGGCCCACGCTGGCCATGGCGGCGCTGGCAGCCGTAGTCGGCTGGCACGTCTACACCTCGTACCGCAGCGCGTCGTGGACCCGCGACGCGCACATCCGTGCGGACACGCTGCCTGTCTCGCCGGACGTTTCAGGACTCGTCGACAAGGTCTATGCCACCGACAACCAGTTCGTAAAAAGGGGCGATCCTCTCTTCCTCGTCGACCGCGCACGCTTCGAACTGGCCTTTCGCCGGGCCGCCGCGGCCGTCGAAGAAGACCGGGCGGCCCTGGCGCAACTCCATCGCGATGCCAGTCGAAACGATGCGCTGAAGGATCTCGTCGCCGCCGAGAGCGTCGAACAGGTTCACGCGAAGGTCGCCGAGGCGGAGGCGCATCTGCACGCCGCGGAGGTCGCCGCCGATACGGCGCGTCTCGATCTGGACCGTACCGTCGTCCGCGCACCCGCGGACGGTTATCTCAATGACCGCGTCGTCCGCGCCGGTGATTACGTCACGGCCGGTCATGCACCGTTCTCCATGGTCGATGCCGCGTCGTTCCACGTCGACGGCTACTTCGAGGAAACACGACTGCATGGCGTGGAGCCCGGCCAACCGGTCAGTATCGAGGTCATGGGCGAGCCGGCCTTACTGCACGGCCGCGTCGTCAGCCTGGCGGCCGGCATCGCCGACCGCGAGCGAAGCGCCGACGGCACGATGCTTCCGAACATCAATCCCACCTTCAACTGGGTCCGTCTCGCGCAACGTATCCCCGTCCGCATATCGATCGATGGGCGACCGGACGATCTGCGGCTGATCGCCGGCCGCACGGTCACGGTGACCGTCGACACGCGACACACGCCCCCGGCGACGGCGGCCCATTCGTGATGCGCCGGCACGCGGCACTCGTAACGATCGGCCTGCTGCTTTCGGGCTGCGCGGCGGTAGGCCCCGATTACCGCTTGCCGGACCGCGCGGTGGTGAAGCGTCCCGAGGCTCAGGCCGCCTTCGTGGACGTGGACACCGCAACCGTGGACACGTCGCATGCCGCCGCCGACGCGTGGTGGAAGCTCTACGACGACCCGACGCTGGATGCGCTGGAAACGCAGGCCTTCAAGGCGAACGCTGCGCTTCGCGAAGCCGAGGCACACCTCCGTCAGGCGTACGCCATGCTGGATGCGGCGCGTGCGGAGGGCGGCCTGTCCGGCGGCGCATCCGCCTCGGCGTCGCGGAACCAGCTGTCCGCCGAGTCATACCTGCAATCGGACAAGCTGCCCGTTTTCACGCTGTCGTCGGTGGCGGCATCCGCGTCGTACGAGTTCGATCTCTTCGGCAAGCTCAGGCGGGCCACGGAGGCGTCGGCCGCCGATGCCGAAGCCACGCGCGCAGCACGGGATCTCGTGCGCACGACGGTCGCCGCCGAGGTGGCGCGCAGCTATCTCGGGCAGTGCGAAGCGACTCACGATCTGTCGGTCGCGCAGGAGACGCTGCGCATCCAGGAGCAGGTCCTGTCGACCACCACGCGCATGATGGCGGCAGGCAGGGGCACGCGCATCGACGTGACGCGTGCCACGACACAACGTGACCTTGCACGCGCCGAACTCCCGCCGATCGAGAAACGGCGCGACGCTTCGCGCTACGCGCTCGCCGCCCTGACAGGTGAAACCCCCGGACGTCTGCCCTCCACCGTCGAGGCATGTGACGAGGCACCGCACCTGTCGACGCCGATACCGGTCGGCGACGGCGCGACGTTGCTCCGTCGCCGACCGGATGTCCGACAGGCCGAACGTCATCTGGCCGCGGCGACGGCACGTATCGGCGTCGCGACCGCCGAGCTTTATCCGGACATCACGCTGGGCGCCGGCCTCGGCAGCAACGGCACGCTGGCGGATGTCGGTCAGGCACCCGCACGCTACTGGTCGCTGGGACCGCTGATTTCCTGGACGGTACCGACCAGCTCGTCTCACGCGCGCGTTCGCGCCAGCGAGGCAGGTGCGGATGCCGAGCTTGCCGCCTTCGATCAGACGGTACTCACGGCCCTCAAGGAAGCGCAGACCGCGCTGTGCGACTATGCGCGGGCGCTGGATCGACAGGCGCTGCTCAAGCAGGCGCTGAACGATGCCACGCAGGCCTCGTCCGATGCGCAGACCCTGTTCCGTGCGGGACGCTCGCCCTACCTGAGCAGCCTCGACGCGGAACGCACCCGGGTCTCCACCGAACTCGCGCTGGCCGACGCGGACCGTGAGGTCACCGAGGCTCAGGTGAACCTGTTCTTCGCCCTCGGCGGCGGCTGGCAAACGCAGGGCCCTTGAGACCGGCCCCGCACCGCACCGCCGGTTCACACCGTGCCGTGCATGCTCCCGGTGTCGAGCCAGCGCTGGTGCCATGACAACGCCTCGGGCAACAGATGCGGCGTGTGCTTGCCGTAGCTGTCACGGGAGGCGCGGTCGAAGTAATCCTCGAGCTGCGCACGATAGTCCGGATGCACGCAACGATCGATCAGCTGTCGCGCGCGGTGCCGGGGAGGAAGTCCGCGCAGATCGCCCAGACCGTGCTCGGTCACGATGATCGAAACGTCGTGCTCGGTGTGATCGACGTGGCTGACCATCGGCACGATCGACGAAATACTTCCGTTCTTCGCCGTGCTCGGACTGAGGAAGATCGACAGGAAACCGTTGCGGGCGAAGTCGCCCGATCCGCCGATGCCGTTCATGATGCGGCTGCCCATGACGTGCGTGGAGTTGACGTTGCCGTAGAGGTCGGCTTCGATCATCCCGTTCATGCCGATGCAGCCGAGTCGTCGCACCAGCTCGGGATGATTCGAGATCTCCTGCGTGCGCAGGATGATGCGCTCACGGTAGAAATCGATGTTGCGCTTGAACTCTTCGTTGGCCTCAGGACTCAGCGCGAAACCGGTACACGAGGCCACCTTGAGCACACCGCTGCGCAGCAGGTCGAGCATGCCATCCTGGATCACTTCGGTGAAGGCGGTGAGGTCGCGGAATCCGCTGCTGGCGAGCCCGGCCAGTACCGCATTCGGGATATTGCCCACACCCGACTGCAGCGGCAGCAGGTTGGCGGGAAGCCTGCCCTTCGCCACTTCGTGCTGGAGAAATTCGATGAGATGCCCGGCGATCCGCTGGCTGCACTCGTCGGCAGCGGCAAACGGACTGTTCCGGTCGGGGCCGTTGGTCCGCACGATGGCGACGATCTTGTCGGGGTCGCAGTGCAGCGACGGCACACCGATGCGATCGTCGGCGTGCACCAGCGGAATCGGCTTGCGGTTGGGCGGCAAGGCCGTGCCGTAATAGACATCGTGCATACCGTCGATGCCTTCCGGTTGCCACTCGTTGACCTCGATGATCACCTTGCGGGCGAGGTCGAGCCAGGTCTTGTTATTGCCGACCGATGTCGAGGGGATCAGGCTGCCGTCCTCACGAATGCCGGCCACCTCCACCACAGCGGTATCGATCTCGCCGTAGAAGCCGAACCATACGTGCTGGGCCACGTGACTGAGATGGATGTCGATGTAATCGAGCGTGCCCGCGTTGATTCGCTGACGGGCGTCGGGATCGGTCTGGAAAGGCATGCGCAGCGCGATGCCGTCCGCCTTGGCCAACGCGCCGTCGAGCTCCGGCGCCGTGGATGCACCCGTCATCAGCTTGATGCGGAACGATTCGCCCCGGCCATGTGCCGCGTCGATCCGCTTCGCCAGCTCCATCGGCACCGACTTCGGGTATCCCGAGCCGGTGAAACCACTCATCGCTACCGTTTCGCCCGGCTGGATCAGCGCGGCCGCGGCTTCGGCGGAAACGACACGATCGCGCAGAAGAGGATGACGAATTCGCTCGGCGGACATGAGGGCGGCTTGGTTGTGGGGACCGCCCATTATACGTGCCGCGCAACGCGCAACGAGCAGCTCTGGCGCCTCGCGCGTTACGGCTGCGACGTCAGCAGCACACCCTCATCCGTCAGCGACCGGACCAGCTGGATCGACGCACTGCACACCGACGCCGTTCCGCACGAAGCGTTCGACACCAGGGCGATCTCGAGTGCCTCGGCATGCATGGTGACGCCAGGCATACCGCTCAGGCGGCCGGCACGCTGCAGGCGGTGAGCACGGAAGGCGGCTTCGAGCGTGTCGTCACGGTGCATGGCCGCGAACAAGGCGGAAGCCTCGGCGCCGGCGTCATGGTTACCCCACCAGGAGGCTTCGGTAATCCAGGGTGCCGAACGGCTCGCCAGCGACGCGCCACCCGGCAGAGCGAAGACTTCACCCAGACGACGATTCAGCGTTACACGCCAGACCAGACGTTCCGCAAGCTCACGCAGCACCACCATGTCCCACTCCCGATTCAGACGCCGGCAAGAGGGCCGGTACCGTGAAGAAGCAAGAGCCGTGCCGGTATTGCACGACCGTAAAATCAAGGAGTTGAATGTGAAGACGCGGCACGCTTGGTCAACAAATAGCCAAGTTCGTCACATTTTAACCAGCAGGGGTATGCGCCCGTCGGCCGCGACCCGCAAGCACCCGGCCGGGCGGATCGGCGGGAGTCAGACTGAGACGGTGTTCGCCGCTTCCGGCGCCATGAGCGCGCGATTGCGCCCGGACTGTTTCGCGCGATACAGGGCGTGGTCGGCCTGCCGCATGAGCGCAATGACGTCCGTCGCGTGGTCCGGATAAAGCGCGGCACCGACGCTGAACGTCACGTCCAGTGGCTCGCCGTGCCAGCTGAAGCGTCCCTGCGCGGCGGCGACGATCTTCTCCGCCAGGTTCATCGCCCCCTCGCCGTCACTGACCTCAGGCATGAGCACGACAAACTCGTCGCCGCCGATCCGGCATACGGTATCGGTAAGGCGCACGGTACTTTCCAGGCATGCAGCCACCTGCCGGAGGAGTTCGTCCCCCGCGCCGTGACCATGCGTGTCATTGACCTGCTTGAAGCCGTCCAGGTCGATATACAGCAAGCCGACACGCGCACGATGACGAATGGCCGCATGCAGGGCCTGGCGGGCCCGGTCCTCGAACAGCAGCCGGTTGGGAAGATCCGTCAGAACGTCGTATTCCGCGAGGTGACGCATGCGTTCGGCGATAGCCTGCGCGATGCTCACATCGCGCAAGACGAGAACGCCGCCGATGACCGTGCCCTGACGATTGCGGATGGGCGCGGCGACGTCTTCGATATCGAGTCGCGTGCCATCCGACAGGACGAGGCGCCTCGGCTTGATCACATCGATCGTACGGTTTTCCGCGATCGCCCGGAGCAGCGACGTCGGACTGGCCTCGCCATCCTCGTCGACCAGCTGCAGCAGTTCATCCACTGGCATGCCGACGCCGAGTTGCGCTTCGGTTTCGAGCAAGACGGCGGCGCGCGGATTCAGAAAGGTGATCACGCCTTCCGCATCGGTCGCGATCACCGCGTCGCCGATCGATTCGAGAGTGACCTGGGCGGCCTCCTTGGCGGCGAAAAGATTTTCTTCCAGCGCCTTGCGCTCCGACAGGTCACGGCAGACACCGACAAAACCCGTGGTACGGTTTTCGACAAGCACCGGCGCTAGATGCGATTCGACCCAAACCGGCGAGCCATCCTTGCGGACCAGCCGGAACATCTCCTCGAGACTTTCGTTGGTGCGTAGCAGCCGGTGCCATGCACTGTTCAGGGCATCACTATCTTCGGGATGCACGCTGGCCAGCCAGTCCGCCACGCTGCCACCCTCGGTCACCAGTTCACCCATCCGGATGGCTTCGGCGTTGAAGTACGTCGGCAAGCCTTTCTCGTCGAGGTGAAACAGGCCCAGTGGCGACGCATCGATGAACGCCTCCAGTTCGGCCTTGCTCAATGCCGTGTCGCGATAGGCCGCGGAGAGTTCGCCGATCAGGTCGTGCGCGGCCCGACGCAACCTGGCAAGGATCGCCACCGCCCAGAAAACCAGACCACACAGAGTGATACCGAGCACGAGGAGGATGCCGCTCTGACGCGATCGCCGTTCCGCCAGCAACAGCTCTTCAGCCCGTTCCATCCGGTCGATCGAATCCATGAGGCGGGCATTGACGACCTGATAAGCCGGCTCCGTCATCGCCCGGGCGCGACTTTCGATCGCCGCGGAAAAGTCGGCCGTCGACATCAGCCTGGTCGAGCTGCGCACACGCTCTTCAAAGGCACCGGCAAGCTGATCGAGCAGCGGCTTCTGCGCCTGGTTCGAACCCACGAGGGCGCGCAGGGACGCCAGTCGCGCACGGGCGGAGCCGATGGAGGCGGCGACATCGTCACGCGACGCGCGATCGCCGCGGACGATAAAAATGCCCACCCGGAGCCGCAGCGCCTGGACGTCTTCGCGCACCAGCGAGGTTTCATGCAGCACGTCGTAACTGTGAGCCACTCTGCCCTGCGCGATCAGCAAGGCGCCTGTCGTCGCCACCCCGCAGACGATGAGCAGTCCGATCAGCGCGGCGCCCATCCGAAGCGCACGGTCGACAAGACGGCTCAGGCGCTGCGGGCGCGGTTCGGGTATCGCTGGACGGGGATGCGTTGGGGCCATGCCAGCGTGAAGCAAATTCGGTGCCACGCCCGGCGGCGATAAATTGGCGGTCAGGCGCACGACCGCAGGGGCTCACGCCAGGAATGGATATCCGCTGCGCTTGCCGACGATAACCGTCATCGCGGCTGAAGCGCCGTCCGCGTCCAGCGGTCGACGTCCTCCGGGACGGGCGTCGCGTTCGCGAAGACGATACGAAACATCACCGGGGCGATGACTCCGTCGATGACGTCGATGGTGGGGACGGGATGTTCGCCACGATCGAGCGCTCGCTCGCGGATCACGTCGATCTGCTGCGTGCAGAAGGTCAGGCACTTCCCTGCCATCGCGTGATCCTGTGTACCGAGCAGGTCGCGGAGCATCGCTCGTCCCGGCACCGACGTCATCTCGTCGACGTACTGCTCCAGCCACGCACGAAGGTCCGCCTCGAACGATCCCTCGTCGGCCGGCGGTGTTTCGGGCCACAGCTGTTCGACCGCCACGTCGGCAAGAAGCCGTCCGAGGTCGCCCCAGCGGCGGTAGATCGTCGACGCGGTCACCCCGGCGCGCGATGCGATCGCGGGAACCGTGAGACCTTCGCGGCCCGCATCGTCCTGCAGCTCGCGCACCGCCGCATGGACGGCGGCCTGGATGCGCGCGCTGCGGCCGCCCGAACGAGGACCGGGGCGGGACGCGGGGTCGGGCATGTCTGAAACGTCGGTCATAGGTATTACAAGCTGCCAGCACTAACGCAATTTATTTGCTTTAGTGAGAAAGGAGGGGTAGCTTACTAATGCATATTCTTAGCTTTAGTGGAAAGTATCGCATGTCCTCGCCCCGTACGACACCCAGCACGACCGGTGCGCTGCTGACCCATGGCCTGACGCTGCTCGTGTTTTTCGCGGCGTCCTCGGCGCCCACGCCGCTGTATCGCGTCTACCAGCAGACCTGGCACTTCTCCGCGACCTGGCTCACCGCCGTGTTCGCCATGTACGCGATCGCCTTGCTGGCGGCGCTGTTGACCGGGGCCCGGCTGTCCGATCATCTGGGGCGGCGCCCGGTCATTGGCATGGCGATCGCACTGGAATTGCTAACCATGCTGCTCTTCATCATCGCCGGTTCGGCGCCCGCCCTGCTGCTCGCGCGGGCGGTCCAGGGCGCGGCGACCGGCCTCGCCGCCAGCACGCTCGGCGCGGCCCTGATGGACACGGATCCCAGACGCGGCCCGGATCTCAACAGCATCGCTCCCCTGGTCGGCCTCGCCGCGGGCGCGCTGGGCAGCACCGCCCTCGCCCAGCTGGCCCCCGCGCCCCTGTCGTTGGTCTATGCCGTGATGGGTTTGCTCCTGATCCTCTGCGCGGTACTCACGTGGCGCACCCCCGAAACGGTCGTGCGGCGGCCAGGCGTTCTTGCCAGCCTGCGCCCCAGAGTCAGCGTGCCGCCCAGCGCACGGGCGGCCCTGGTGGCGGTATCTCCCCTGAACATCGCGCTGTGGATGCTTGGCGCGTTCTACCTCTCACTCATGCCGACGCTGATCGCGCAGGCATCGCATTCTTCCTCGCTGTGGCTCGGCGGCGCGAGCGTGGCCCTGCTGACGCTGACCGGTGCGGCCGCCGTATGGCTGGCGATGAAGCGGCACGCACTGCATGCCTTGCTTGCCGGTGCCACGTTGCTTGCCGCCGGCACGGCGTGCATCCGCTGGGCGGCGGTACACGGAAGCACGACCGGTCTGCTCACGGGCTCGGTGCTGGCGGGCGCGGGATTCGGCAGCGCCTTCCTGGGCTCGTTGCGCACCGTACTCCCCCTCGCCGCGCCGCATGAGCGCAGCCACCTCATGGGCGTGTTCTATATCGAGAGCTACCTGTCATTCAGCGCACCCGCCATCGCTCTGGGTTTCGTCGTGCAGCACGAAGGACTGATTGCCGCGGTCAACCTGTACAGCGCGACCATCCTCGTACTCACGACCGCCGCCATCGGCTGGATCGTGCTGCAACGCCGCCACGTTCGCGCACCCAGCCCCGGCTGAAGCTCCGCCGTTTGCGGCTAGTTGACATTCGAAACGCACTGCACCAGCATGGGTTCACCATTCGGACTTCTAAACGCCCAGACTTCTGGACGTCCTTCGAGGTAAACCCATCTTGATCATGCCGCAGTCAACCCACACGCCTCACCCGATCGCCATGTCGATCGGTGCGTGTTGCTGTTGTCGCCTCGCCTGATCCTGTAGCGCCCCTGCGCGCTTCCGCCTGACCGGCGGACCCACCCCCTCCGATCGCCCCCACTGTGCCACGCGCGGCCTGCCGCCGCGTTGACGTGTCGCCGTCCGTAAAATCCAGGAATTCATTCATGAGGCATGCCCTGCCCGCGCGCTTGTCGCTGTCCGTCGTCATCGCAGCCAGTCTCTACGTTCCCGTTTCCGAAGCGCAGGAAGACGCCGCCAGGCTGCAGACCGTGGTCGTGACCGGCACCCGCTCGGTCAACCGGAGCCAGAGCAGTTCGCTCTCGCCGATCGACGTGGTGTCGGCGCAGGACTTGCAATCCTTCGGCGATACGCAGCTCGGCGCGGTGCTGTCGCGCCTCGCTCCGTCACTCAACTTCCCGCGTGCGCCGGGCAACGACGGCTCCGGCATCGTGCGCCCCGCGGCGCTGCGCGGTCTCTCACCCGACGAGACCCTGGTGCTCGTCAACGGCAAGCGCTGGCACACGAGCGCATTGCTCAATCTGCAGGGTGCGCTCGGTCGTGGCTCGGCACCGGCCGATCTCAACTCGATACCGATCTCGGCGATCGATCACATCGAAGTACTGCGTGACGGTGCGTCCGCTCAGTACGGATCGGACGCCATCGCTGGCGTCATCAACATCGTGCTGAAGGGCGCCGCGGGCGACGGCACCAACGAAGCGAGCATCACCGCGGGACGATCGAGCGCCGGCGACGGCAGGCAGTGGCAAGGTGAGGCAAGCCTTGGCGTGCCGCTGGGCGGTGACAAAGGCTTCGCTCGCCTGAGCGTCGTGCAGGGGCACGCGGACGCCACGAATCGTGGCGGCCGCGACTATCGCGATCCTTCTTCGCCTGTTTACGGCCAGCAGACGCAGCGCATCGGCGAGCCGGACATCAGCACCCATCAGGCGCTGCTCAACGTGCAGTACGCGCTGGCGCCGGACATCGACTTCTACGCTTTCGCCAGTACCAGCAGCCGCGAAGGTACCTCGCCTGCCCTGTTCCGCACCTACGACAGCGCACGCAACGTACGCTCCATCTACCCCAGCGGCTACCTCCCGCTCAACGATGTCCGCTCGATCGACAGCGCCGTCGTCGCCGGCGTGCGCGGCACCACCGCGAGTGGATGGCGCTGGGATATCAGCGGCAACTACGGACGCGACCGCGTCAGTATCGACCCGATCCACACGCTCAACGTCGACCTCGGTGCCGCGAGCCCCACCCGCTTCAACGCAGGTCGCCTGATTGCCACTCAGAAAGCCTTCGACGTCGACGTCGCCCGCGACCTCGACGTGAGCTGGCTCAATAATCCCGTGACACTCGCCTTCGGGCTCGAGTACCTGCACCAGCAATATGAGATCGAGGCTGGCGACCCGGCGTCGTACTTTGGCACGGGCTCGCAAGGCTTCCCCGGCTTCCAGCCCGCCGATGCGGGACAGCACAGCCGCCACGACGTGGCCGAATACGTCAGCCTGGAGAATCAGATTACCGACAAGCTGAGCGGTTCGCTGGCGATCCGGCACGAGGATTACAGCGACTTCGGCAATACCACATCGGGAACGCTGTCCGCGCGATACGACTTCACGGACAGCTTCGCGCTGCGCGGCACGGCGGCGACCGGCTTCCGCGCCCCATCGCTTCCTCAGCAGTACTACACCACCACGTCGACCAATGTGATCGGCGGTGTGCCGACGCAGATCCGAAACTTCGCGGTGAGCGACCCGGTGGCGCGCGCGCTGGGCGCCGAGCCACTGAAGCTGGAGAAGTCGCATAACTACACGCTGGGTGCCGTGTATGCGCCGGGGACCTGGACGCTGTCACTCGACCTGTACCAGATCACCATCGGTAACCGTATCGTGCCATCGGAGAACCTCGTCGGCGACCCGGTGCAGGCATACCTGGAGGGACAAGGTTTCGCCAACATCCAGGGCGGGAGCTACTTCACCAATGCCCTGAAGACGCGCACCCGGGGCATCGACCTGAGCAGCGGCTATCGCATCGACTTCGGCAACGCGGGCAAGCTGCAGCTCACGGCGGCTTACAACCGCAACCACACTTCGATCCTGTCCGTGGCGCCGAATCCCGCGTCGCTGGCCGAGAGCGGGCTGGAACTGGTGCGCGTCGGGCACATCGCGCAGGGCTACATCACCAACGGCGCGCCACGCGACAAGATCGCCCTTGGCGCCGACTACGCGCTGGGTAAATGGAGTGTCCACAGCGCGCTCACCCGCTACGGCCAGTTCGCCGTCAACCAGGATCCGGTGAGCAACCCCGGATTCGACCAGGTGTTTCCGGCGCGCTGGCTGCTCGATCTCTCCACGAGCTACGCGACGCATGGATGGACCTTCACCGCAGGCGTCGACAACCTTACCAACGTCTACCCGCGGAAATACAAGAGCGGCAGCGACGGTGCCGTGGGAGGCACCTGGCCGTATCCCGATTACTCGCCGTTCGGCTACAGCGGACGGTATCTGTACACGCGTGTCGCCTATCGCTGGTGACCGTTTTCCGGGCCTACAGAGGCTTTCAGACCACTCAGGGGACGCTAGAACGTGCAATCCAGAATCATGATGCGCCGGCACTTGCTGGCGGCGGCGCTGATCGCGGCGATCGGTAACCATGGGGCATGGGCGCAGTCAACCACCGGTGCCATTTCAGGCCAGGTGAACGACGCGCAAGGTACGACGGTCGTCGTACAGGGCGGCAATGGATTGACCCGCGAAGTCGGTGTCGACGCGAAGGGACGTTACAGCGCGAGCCAGCTGCCGCTGGGCACTTACTCGGTGACACTGCGGCGCAACGGCGCCGATGTGGAAACGCGCAAGGACATCGGCCTTCGCGTGGGCGCGTCGACGGATGTCTCGTTCGGTGCGGCGACCTCCGACCTCGAAGGCGTCAAGGTCGACGCCTCGCGGCTTCCGGACATCGACGTGACCGCCGTGGATTCGCGCACGGTGATCAACGCCGATCAGCTCTCGAAGCTTCCGCTGGCTCGCAACGCCGACGAAATCGCCCGGCTCGCTCCCGGCGTGATCTCCAATGCCGGCGGTTATACCGGGCCGACGGGCGCGTCGTTGAACAGCTTCGGTGGCTCCGCCGCCAGCGAGAACGCGTACTACATCAACGGCTATAACGTGACCGATCCACAGCGCGGACTCGGTGGTATCTCCCTGCCCTACGGAGCGATCGATCAGCAGGAAGTCTACACGGGCGGTTACAGCGCCCAGTACGGACGTTCCGACGGCGGTGTCATCAACCAGGTGGGAAAGCGCGGTACCAACGAGTGGCATTTCGGCGGACAGGTGCTCTGGGAACCGGCGTTTGCGCGTTCGGAAACGGCGAACACCTATTACACCAACGGCCTGCCTTCCTCGCCCGTCGCCGGCAGCCTTTACCAGCCTGGACGGCAGGACCGCGACTGGATCACCACGGTCAGCAGCTACGTCGGCGGCCCGCTGATCAAGGACAAGCTGTTCTTCTTCCTCGCAGGTGAGTTCACGCGCGAGCAAGGCTCGACACATAACGCCGTGGATAGCACGAAACCCGATGTACAGTACCGCTACGGCTCGCCAAGCTGGTACGGCAAGATCGACTGGAACATCACCGACAATCACATCCTCGAGTTCACCAGTGCCTCCAGCAAGCGGGAGACGCAGGGCACCATCTACGATTACGACTACTCCGCACTCAGCCGTGGTCAGCGCATTGGCGCCGACGACAACATCAAGACCGGTGGTGACGTATGGTCCGGCAAATACACCGGTTATATCACCGACAACCTGACCGTCTCCGCGCTCTACGGCAAGATGAAGCTCAACCAGTACGACCAGCCGGGCTCGTACGACGAAAGCCTGACCTACGCGAGCGGACTGATCAACCAGAACCCGGCGCTCAACGGCGGCTCGCCGATCGGCAACAACCAGACGCTCGCGACGCTCACGAACCCGGGCCGAGGTACACGCAGCACCAACACACGGTTCGACATCACGTATGTGCTGGGCGATCACACCCTGAGCGCCGGTATCGACAACCAGGTAACGAAAGCTCTCGATCAGGGGTCCGAGGCCTCGGGCCCTGGCTATTACTGGACTTACGGCCAGGCCGATCCCGATACGCCGATCTCCACCGGTCTCGGTGTGCCGGCCACGGGCGGCGTCGTCAACGGCCAGGGCGGCTACTACGTCGTACGCCACGTCGTGAGTTCGCTCGCGAGCGTGCGCGCCGACCAGAGGGCCCAGTACGTCGAGGACAAGTGGCAGGTCAACGATCGGTGGTTGCTGTCGCTGGGCCTGCGTAACGACCAGTTCGAGAACTACAACCGCGACGGCGATGCCTATGTCACGCAGCATCGTCCTCAGTGGGCACCGCGTCTGGGCTTCAGCTGGGACGTGAACGGCGATTCCAGTTTCAAGGTGTACGGCAACGCGGGGCGCTACTACCTCGGCCTGCCGCTGAACCCAGGCCTCAACGCCGCTGGCGCATCGCTCAGTACCTCGCAGTACTTTACCTATGGCGGTATCGATGCGCAGGGCCTGCCGACCGGGCTGACCTCGTTCTCGCAGCCGGTATCGTCGAACAACTACTACGGCGTGCTGCCCGATCCACGCACCGTGACCGCCAGCAACCTCAAGTCCGAGTATCAGGACGAGTTCATTCTCGGCTTTACCAGGACGCTGGGGCACGACTGGGTCTACGGGGCGAAGCTTACGCAGCGGATTCTGCGCAGCGCCATCGACGATTACTGCGATACCGATCGCATCGTCGCCAAGGCGGCGGAACTGGGTTACGACGTGACCACCACCAACAGCTGCTACCTGTTCAATCCGGGCCGGGCCAATACGTTCAATGTGAGCGACGCCTCCGGCCGGCTCGTCAGCGTACCGCTGAGCAACAACGAGCTGGGCTTTCAGGGACTGAAGCGTCGCTACTACTCGCTCGAAGGCTTCCTCGAGCATCCGTTCGACGGTCGCTGGTACGGCAAGGTCGACTACGTGTTCTCGCGCAGCTACGGCAACACCGAGGGGCAGCTCCGTTCCGATCTCCAGCAGACGGCGGCGTCCACCAGCGAGGACTGGGACAACAGCTACATCATGGAAAACACCAACGGCCCGACGAACAACGACCACACGCATCAGCTGAAATGGTATGGCTATTACCAGCTGACCCCCGAATGGCTCGTATCGGCCAACCTGAGCCTCACCTCAGGATCGCCGAAAATCTGCCTGGGCTATTACGGCCCCGACGATACGGATCCGGGCAAGTACGGCGGGTCATACCATTACTGCGACGGCGTCGCGTCACCGCCCGGCAAGCAGGGCCGCTTGCCGTGGATCCGCCAGCTCGATCTGGGAACGACCTACAAACCGGCGTTCGGCGAAGGCAAGCTTGCCTTCACCGCCAGCGTGTTCAACGCTTTCAACGAGCAGCGGCCGCTGAACAGGTATCCGTACTCGCAGACGGACCCTGGCGTGGCCGATCCACAGTACGGTCAGGCGGTCGTCAGGCAGGTGCCGCGTTATGTGCGCCTCAGCGTGAGCTATGACTACTAGCAGCAAAGGGCGCCATGCAGGATCGCGCCTGCTCGCGAAACCCGGTCCACACGGTTTCGCGCGCAGGCACGGTCCTACACCACGACGTTCCGGGCCGGGTCGGTCACCAGCGCGAGTGCATCCCGCAAATCGACGGCGCCGACCGGCTTGACGAGGTGATGGTTGAAGCCGGCTTCGGCGGTAGCCGCCTTATCGTTGGCCTGACCCCAGCCCGTCTGGGCAATGATCGGAAGGTGCTTCAGCAAGGCATCCTGACGGAATGCGCGGCAGACGTCGTAGCCGCTCATCGTCGGCATGCCGACGTCCAGCAGGACCACGTCGGGCTGAAACGCGTGCGCCGCGTCGAGGGCCAGCCGTGCATCCAGCACCACATGGTGTTCGTGGCCCATCTCCTGAAGCAACCAGCCGATCGTCTCGGCGACATCCACGTTGTCGTCGATGACGAGGACCTTGAGGCGCTCGTCGTTCGCGCCCCGGTCGTCCGACGACAGGACGCGGTCAGCCGGCTGCCCGATCGGCAGAAGCGGCAGGCGAACGGTGAAGCGACTGCCTTGGTTCTCGCCTTCGCTACTGACCGAGATCGATCCCTCGTGCATGCCGACCAGCTGCTTCACCAGCGCAAGGCCGATACCGAGCCCGCCCTGTGAACGGGTCAGGTGCTCACCGACCTGTGTAAAGAGCTCGAAGATATTCGCCTGCATGGCCGGAGGGATGCCCATGCCGTTGTCGGACACCACGATCACCGCCTCGTCACCCTCACGGGTGGCATCCACGGCGAGCGAGCCGCCGGTCGGCGTGTACTTGGCCGCATTGTTCAGCAGGTTGCCGACGATCTGGGTCAGTCGCGTCTTGTCGCCGTTGATCCACATGGGGGTATCGGCGACGTCGACCCGCAGGGCGTGCTTGCCCCCATCCACGAAGGGCTGACTTGCCTCGAGCGCGGCCTCGACAATGTCGGCGATCCGCACTTTCGTCCGCTGCAGCGCGATCTTCCCCTGGCTCACGCGGGATACGTCGAGCAGGTCGTCGACCAGCCGTACGAGATGCACCAGCTGCCGATCCATCACGCCGTGAATCTGTTCGGTGCGCTCCCGCGCGGGATGCCCACGAAGCACGTCGAGTCCCATGCGCAAGGGGGTCAGCGGATTGCGCAGCTCGTGCGCCAGGATCGCCAGGAACTGATCCTTGTAGCGGTCCGAACGCGTCAGGGTCTCGGCATAGGCTTCGAGCCGGTCGCGCTGGTCGGCGATCTGCTGCTTCTGACGGTAGAGGTCGAAGAACACGTTGGCCTTGCTGCGCAGGATGTCCCACTCGATCGGCTTCTGGATGAAATCGACCGCACCGGCCTCGTATCCACGAAACTTTCTCTGGTTGTCCGCCGTGCTCGCCGTCAGGAAGATGATCGGCACATGCCGAGTGCGATCGTTGCCGCGCATCAGCTCGGCAAGCTCGAAACCATCCATGCCGGGCATCTGCACGTCGAGCAGGCCCAGCGCCACGTCGTGAACCAGCAAAAGCTCGAGTGCCTCCTCGCCGGAGCGCGCCTTGAGCAGGACGAGGTTTTCGCGCCGGAGCAGCGCTTCCAGCGAGAGGAGATTGTCCTCGAGGTCGTCGACGAGCAGGAAATAAACCGGGCTCATTGCGGTACTTGTGTCTTTAAGCATCGTCGGAAGTCTTCTGGTAAATCCTCTCGCCCTGCACGAAATCCTGGAACGCGGCGGCCTGACTGGAGAAGCGGATGCTCTCCTTGGACCCGAGCCCCAGGAATCCCCTGCGAATGAGGGAGTCGTTGAATAACTTCAGCGTACGATCCTGAAGCGTGTTGTCGAAATAGATGAGCACGTTGCGGCACGAGATGAGGTGCATCTCCCCGAAGACCGCATCGGTGACCAGGCTGTGGTCCGAGAACACCACGCGTTCGCGCAGGCTGCGATCGAACGTCGCCTTGCCGTATCCGGTCGTGTAGTAGTCGGACAGCGAGGACCGGCCGCCCGATTGCTGGTGGTTCTCGGTAAACCCGCGAATCCGGTCCAGGTTGTAGACGCCGGCCGACGCGGCCTCGAGGGCACCCGGATTGATATCGGTCGCATAGAACATCGTGCGCTGCTCGAGCCCTTCTTCCCGGAACAGGATGGCCAGCGAGTAGAGTTCTTCACCGCTGCTGCAGCCGGCGACCCAGACTTTCAGCGAGGGATAGGTACGCAGGTGCGGCACGACATGCTCCCGCAGCGCGCGGAAGTACGACGGATCGCGGAACATCTCGCTGACCTGGACGGTGAGGTAGCTGATCACCTGCGGCACGACCGAGGGGTCGTGAAGCAGGCCTTCCAGCATCGCCGAATAGGTGCGATAGCTCAGCCTTTCGCGCAGCTGCTTCAGGCGCCGCTTGACCGACGCCTTGGAGTAACCGCGAAAATCGTAGTGAAAGCGCTGGTACAGCGCCTCCAGCAGAAGGTCGATCTCGATCGCCTCGACGCGATCGGTCATTTCCACGGGCGAAATCATCGCGCCAGCCACACACGGACCAGAGACAGGAGCTTGTCGACGTCGAGCGGCTTGGCCATGTAGTCGCTGGCCCCCGCCGCCAGGCAGGTTTCCTGATCGTCCGGCATCGCCTTGGCGGTCAGGGTGATGATCGGCAGCTTCTTCCAGCGGAAGTCGCTACGGATATGACGCGTCGCGGTCAGGCCATCCATGACCGGCATCATCACGTCCATCAGCACGAGGTCCATCGGCTGTCCGTCGACATCCGCCGCCTTGTTCAGCGCCTCGATCGCCTCCTTGCCGTTGCGTGCGACCGTGAGGACGCATCCGCGCGGCTCGAGGATATTGATCAGCGCGTAGACGTTACGCACGTCGTCCTCAACGACCAGAATGCGGCGGCCTTCCAGCACGGCGTCGCGGTGCTGGGCTTCCTGGATCATGCGCTGGTGCTCGGCCGGCAGATCGGTCACGACCTGGTGCAGGAACAGCGACACCTCGTCGAGCAGACGCTCGGGCGATTTGGCGCCCTTGATGATGATCGAGCGGGAATAGACGCGCAGGCGCGACTCTTCTTCCGCCGTGAGGTCGCGCCCGGTATAGACGATGACCGGCGGGAAGGCGTAGATGCCTTCGGCGCTGAGCGTTTCCAGCAAGGCCAGACCCGACGCGTCCGGCAGGGAGAGGTCGAGCACCATGCAGTCGAAGGTCTGGCTCTTGAGCAGCTCCAGGCATTCGGCCGCCGTGCCCGCGTCCACGGTTTCGACGTCCGCCGTCGAAAGCAGACTGCGGATGGCGTCGCGCTGCACGTCGTCGTCCTCGACCACGAGGACACGTCGCACGTCGCGAGACAGACGGGCGTCCAGCTTGTCCAGGACTTCGACCAGCTGGGGGCGGCGCACCGGCTTGATCAGGTAGCCGATGGCGCCCATCGACAACGCCGCGTGCGAATGGTCCTCCGCGGACACGACATGGATCGGAATATGGCGCGTGCGCACGTCGCGCTTGAGGATGTCGAGCACGGAGAGGCCCGACTGATCCGGCAGGCCGACGTCCAGCACGATGGCATGCGGGAGGAACTTCCTCGCCAGCGCCAGCGCTTCCTGCGCGCTGGTAGCCACCAGGCCGCGGAAGTTCATCTCGCGAACCAGATCCAGCACGATCCTCGCGAAGGCCTCGTCGTCTTCGATGACCAGGATGACGCGGCGGTTATCGGCCTCGTCTTCGCGATCGTCGGGGATGCGCGGAACGATGGCCGGCGCGGGAGCGGGGGGTTCGACACGAGGCGGCGGAGCATGACCCTGGCCCGACGCGGCGATGCGAGGACGCGCCGGTGACGCGCTGCTGGCGGCGGCGTCGACACCGGCATCGGCGATGCTGAGTGGCAGGGTCAGGATGAATGTGCTGCCCTGCCCGACTTCGCTCTCCACGGTGATGCCGCCGCCCAAAAGCCGCGAAAGCTCGACCGAGATCGACAGGCCGAGGCCCGTGCCGCCGTATTTGCGGCTGATGGTGCCATCGGCCTGCTGGAACGCATCGAAGATACGCCGTTGCTGCTCGATGGGAATGCCGATACCGGTGTCGCTGACCGTGAAGACGACATCGCCCTGCGTACCGGCCGATACGTCGACGCGTACGCCGCCCTCTTCCGTGAACTTGAACGCATTGGACAACAGGTTGCGCAGGATCTGCTCCAGGCGCTGACGATCCGTATCCAGCACAGCCGGACAACCCGGCGACATCGTCACTTCGAAGGACAACCCCTTCTGTTCGGCGATCGGCTGGAAACCCGGGATGAGGCCATTGACCATGCGGTCGACCGCGAACGGCTCCGGCTGGATGGCGATATGGCCCGCCTCGATCTTCGACAGGTCGAGGATGTCGTTGATCAGCGTGAGCAGGTCGTTGCCCGAGGAGTGGATGGTACGGGCGAACTTCACCTGCTCCTCGGTCAGATTGCCGCGCGGATTGTCCGCGAGCAGCTTGGACAGGATGAGGGCGGAGTTCAGCGGCGTCCGCAATTCGTGCGACATGTTGGCCAGGAAGTCCGACTTGTAGCGGCTGGCACGCTGGACTTCCTCCGCCTTGGCTTCGATCTGTTCGTTGGCGCGGTAGAGGTCGTCGCGCTGCACTTCAAGCTGGCTGGCTTGTTCTTCGAGATGGGCGTTGGTCTGTTCGAGTTCCGCCTGCTGCTGTTCGAGCTCGTGCTGGGACTGCTTGAGCGCGCGGCTCTGCTCTTCCAGCTCTTCGTTGGACGCGCGCAGCTCTTCGCTCTGGTGCTGCAGCGAATCCGACTGCCGCCGCGTTTCTTCGAGCAGGCGGCTCAACTCGGCACGGTAGGTCGCCGACCGCAGCGCAACGCCGATATCCGAGGCCACCTCGTCGAGCAGCGTCAGCGCGTCATCGTCGATCGGACGGAAGAACCCGAGTTCCAGTACGCCGTTGACCTCACCGTCCACCAGGACGGGCAGCATCACGAGCTGGCGGGGCTTTTCCTTGCCCAGTGCCGAGCCGACGGAGAGATAACCGTCCGGCACGTCATTGACCACCAGCATGCGCTGTTCCGCCGCCGCCTGGCCGAGCAAGCCCTCGGTGGGCAGGAAACGCTCGACCGTGTCATGCCCTGGCGCAAGCCCGTACACACCGATCCGCTCGAAGAACGTCGCGGCATTGACGAACAATGCGCCGGCTTGCGCATTGAGGAAGCGGGCCAGGAAGGCGAGAACGTTCGCACCCAGTTCGTCGGTGCCCTGGTCACCGCGCATCACGCTGGCGAGTTCCAGCTGGCCGGCCTGCAGCCACTCACTGCGCTGACGCGCCCGCGAGGCATTACGGATCAGCACGCCCACGACCACCGTCAGCGCGACGCCGAGCAGCGCGCTGAGGATACCGCTGGTGAGCGCACTGCTGTACGCGGAGGTCATTTCTGCGACACGCTTGTCGCGCAGTGCCAGCTCTTCCGTCTGCATGGTGCCCAGCTGCGACCGGATGGCATCCATCGCGGCCTTGCCCCGGTCGCTGTTGACCACCGCCACGGCCGCATCGAAGCCCTGCGTCTGACGCAGCTCGATCGTGGTTTTCAGTTCCGCGAACTTGTCGCCCAGGCGGGCGCCGACTTCCTTCAGCCGCGCAAGCTGCGCCGGATTGTCCCTGAGGGCTTCGCGCACGGTGTCGAGTCGGGCGGGTACGCCCGCGACAGCCGCGCGATAGGGCTCGAGGTAGCGATCGTTGCCGGTGAGCAGGAACCCACGCTGTCCGGTCTCCGCATCCTGCGCGCTGGAAAGGATCTCACTCAGCGCCGTGACGGTCTGCTGGGAGTGAATGACTTTCTCGTTGTTGTCGCGGATGCTCCGGATGTTCTGCCAGGCAAGCAGACCCGTCACGAGGAAAAATACGATGACGACGATAAGTGCCAGCGATGTGCGCTGGTCCACCGCGCGTGAGCGCGATGCGCCGGAAACCTGAGAAGTCATACCGCCCTGTCCAAAGCCGCCCTGTTAGCTGCCTAAGATATCATGACGGTCCCGCCAGTCTCGCCCACCATGTGTTGCCAAAGCGCCGGTGTGCAAGCGATTCGAGAGGTCATTTTTCACACCCTCTTCACGACGATCCATCCGGAAGTCGTCATGGCCTTGGCATGTTACCCCGTCGAATCGCGGGCACCCGATCACCTGGAAGCGCTGTGCACTTCCGCGACGTAGCCGCCAGGGAACTGCAGCATCGCGGCGCGGCGATCCCTTTCCGCATGGATGTCGACCAGGATCTTTACGCCATTGTCGCGCGCACGTGCCAGCGTCGCGTCCAGATCGCCGACCTCGTAGCCCGTGGTTTCCGCGCCATAGGGCCAGTCGAGGTGCCCATCCGTCACCAGCACAGTCGCCTTGCCGTAGCCCGATTCGATACGGATACGACGGAACACGCCGCTCTTGCCGCCGATATCCGCCACCGGAGCGGCACGCTCGTCCGATACGACCTTGCCATGCGCGAAAGCGACGAACGCCTTGACGAAAACGTCAGCCGACTGCACCGGCAGATAGATGCGGTTCTCGGGCACGTGCGCCAGTGGGGCGTATTCGGATTTCTTCGTGTGCCAGTAGAGCTGCATGTTCACGCCGCCCGGCCACGTCACCACCGCGTCGCGACCGATGGGATCATCGAAGGGCGCCACCAGCGTAGCGGCGCCTGCATGATTGGCCGCCCTGACCGCCTCATCCAGATCGGTCACCAGATAACCCGTGCGCTCCAGCCCGAACGGATACGGCACCGGTGTGCGGAAGCCGAATACGGAGATAGCGCCCACGGGGCTCTTCACCAGCTGAGATGACGTCGACGATGGCGTCGGAGTGACCGTGACGACGGCTTGCGGCGTGGACTGACCGCCGAACGTCGCGGCAAAACTGCGCACGAACGCGTCGACGTCGCCGGGGGCCACATAGACGTGCGTCGTGTCATATTGCGGCCCGACCGAATAATCCTGCGTCGCGGCGAACGAGGCTGGAGCGACGAACAGGGCCATGGCGGCAAGAAGAACGTGTGATCGCATGATGGATTCCGGGGGCGAGTCGCAGAAGGCACGAAGACCTCATTCTGCGTCCTGCTCCACACACGATTCCAGCATCCCGCTATCGCACGAGGACGCCGTGCGATTGAATTCGCCAACGTCAGTCGAGGCCCGTTTTACCGGGGGACCAATACGCCTTAGACGTCATGCGCGCCCGAGACACACCCAGTGCCTTCAGCGCGCGGCTGGCGTGCTGTATCGATGTCGCCTTGCCCGTAAGAACAAAGCTGGCCGGTGTGGGGGCCAGCGCGGCGAAGCGGCGCTCTACGGCCGGGAAATGGGCGTCGTCCGGCAAACGCTCGTGAATTTCCACGCCCTCGAGCGCCAGCCGGGCGATGACCTCACCGGCACGGGCTGCGTGACTGACCTCCAGGATGCCGCGCAGTTTCTGATGGGGGAACCGCTCGGCAAGGGCATACACCAGACCCATCGAGGTTTCGTCACCGAATACCACGGGCTCGCCTTGCATACCGCTCAGATCGAGGGATGCACGAGGGCCGAAAACATCGCATGGCGCACCTGGCTTTACACTCCGAAGCCACTGAGAGCCAGGCCCGTGTCCGTGCGCGTAGCCCACGATCCTCGTTCTTCCCAATATCGCATTCCAGTCGACGGGCGTGAAGGTTCGGGCCGTGAACGCGGATCCCATGGCGACCTGCACTTTCTGCCCGGGTGCCCACGCCACGTCTCTGAAGGCGTCGCTCTGCAGCGAAATCAAATGGAATCCGCCCGCAAGGGTCTCGACTGCGGTCACCTGCGCCTGCTTCATGAACATGCGGGTCAGCGTCTTCCCGAACCGCCCGGGCTGCCCCGTCATCGCACGAACACCGAATATTCGTTGCCCCGCCCTTCGCTCACCGGGATGGGCTGTGACAGGTAGCCATGCGTCGGATCGCGCACATAGTCGAGGTAGTCGTTGCCGTGATCGAAGGCGTTCTCCGCCAGTATGACCGCCCCCGACGTCAGATGAGGTTCGAGCAGTTTGAGTATCGGCAGATAGAGGCTGAAGGCGCCATCGAGCAGCACCATGTCGATCGGGCCACCCACGTCCAACAGCGTCTCGCGCGCATCGCCGACCCGGATATCGACGAACTCCGCGAGTCCGGCGGATGCAAGATTCGCACGCGCTCGCTCGGCCTTGGCCGGCTCGATCTCACTGCCCACCAGCTGACCGCCACCCATGTCGCGCAAGGCGGCGGCCAGATAAATAGCCGATACGCCCATCGATGTCCCGAATTCGACGATGCGGGTGGCTCGGCCGGCACGCGCACACTGATAGAGAAAGCGTCCGTATTCAGGCGCCACGTTGAGGAAGTTTTCCGCGTAACCCTGGTAGACGCCGCGCAGGTCGTCTTGCTCCAGCGCGATCTGCTGCGCGAAGAACGCATCGTCGATCTCGACCTCCGCAAACCGCTCCATCAGAGGGCGATCCGCCAGCTCCGCTTCCGCGAAAAGACGTGCCAGCGTGTCAGCGACACGCCCCGTGCTCAAGGATTCCATGCTGCCGGTTCTCCGGATGAGGGTGAGCTGCTGCCGGCGAGTCCGGCAGCAATGGACGGACAGCCTAGGCCGCGGCGAGCTTGCTGCCATTGCGCAAGAACGCCAGAATGTTTGGAATTCCTGCCACCGCCACCCGGACCGGACACAAGTCCATCGCATGCCGATCCTTACCGACTCGCCCACGCCCGGCGCCGAGAATGCCGAATGGATCGAACCCGATGACGTTCCCCGGCCCGCCATCACGTTCGGTGTCGTCGCCGAGAACCTGAGCCCGATCGAGACCGATTTTCATCGGCACCGGAAGGCGCAACTCATGATGCTGGTGCGCGGCATCGCCAGTTGCGAAGTCGAGAGCGGCCTCTGGACGGTGCCGCCCCAGCACGCCATCTGGGTACCCGGGGGCGTGCTGCACAACATCACGATCGCCGGCCGACTCGAAGGCTATACGCTCTTCATCGATCCGGCGGTGACGGCGAACATGCCGGCCGAATGCTGCTCCATCGCGGTCTCCCCGCTCCTGCGCGAGCTCATGATCCGCTCGGCGAGCTTCCCCCTGCTCTATCCCGAGGGCGGGATCGAATCGCACGTCGTAACGCTGCTGCTGGACGAAATCGCGGCGATGCCGACAGGCAACCTCCACCTGCCTATGCCCACGGACGCCCGCTTGCGCAAAATCGCGACGATGATCATGGCCGCGCCCGCCGACCGCGGCACGATGCATAGCTGGGCCGCTCGCGCCGGACTCAGCGAACGAACCATGGCCCGCATCCTTCCCCGGGAAACCGGCATGAGCTTTGGCCGCTGGCGCCAGCAGATCCACCTGATGCTGGCCGTCAGGTGGCTTGGCACGGGATCGACCGTTCAGAGCGTCGCGGAGCGGCTGGGCTATGAAAGCGCCGGTAGTTTCGTGACCATGTTCCGCAAGGCGCTGGGAACGTCCCCGGGGCGATACATGGCTGAGCGCCGGTAACGTTTTGAAACAAGTTTCGCCGCTTCCGACACATACGCAACGCACCCGGTGACTAACCTGCTCCCGACGACGAGGCATACCGCCACGTCCCGAGGAGCCGATATGCGATACCTCTACGTAACCGCCTGCCTGATGATTGTCCCGACCTTCGCCATCGCTTCGCCCCAGGAAGCCGACGGTCGCGCGCAGCAGGCCATGGCCCAGCTGACACAGCGTTTCAACCAGGCGGACAAGGACCGCGATGGCAAACTGACCCGGGACGAGGCGAAAGCGGGTATGCCGCGCATCGCCGAGCACTTCGACGACATCGACAGCGAGCATCGCGGTTACATCACGCTGGAGCAGATTCAGTCGGCCATCCGCTCCCGCATGGGCAGCTGAAAAGCCGGCGATCTTCCTCCGGCTTGTCGAGACGTTCTATCAGAAGAACTTGTAGTTGAACGACAGCGTCCAGGTCGAGCCCGGCGCGTAATACAGGTCGCTGGAATCGTCGAGCACGAAGTACTTCTTGTTGAGGAGGTTATCGCCGTTGAACTGCACGGATGCGCGGTCGTTGAAGGCGTAGCGGGCCATCGCGCTGACCAGCGTCACTGACGACTGGCGTAGCACGTTCGGCCCGTTGGCACCGTCGACATACGCCTTCGACGGACCCTGCCAGTTCACACCGCCACCCACGGTGAGCCCGCTCCATGCGTCCGGCAGCGTGTACGAGGTGAACAGGCGAACCAGCGTGCGTGGCAACGAGGGACGCAGCGCACCGCCGTCCGGCGATTTCACGTTGAAGTGCGACCAGCCGAGTGTCGCGTTCCAGTCACGCGACAGCACGCCGGATGCCTCGAACTCATAGCCGCGCGACTTCGTACCGTCAACCGACCGGTAGGCCTGGGTGATGCCGTCCGGCAGGTAGACGCCCGTAAGCGCGTCGGCCACATGGTCCTGCCGGGTTTCGAAGAAGACCAGCGAGGTATTCAGTGCACCGTCGAAGTGACGACCCTTGACGCCCACTTCGCGGCTCGTGCCCAGCACGGGCTCGAGGAAGCCGCCGTCTTCCTTGCGGTTGTTCTGCGGATCGAAGATCTGGGTGTAGCTGACGAACGCGGAGTAAGTCGGCGTGATGTCGTAAATCAGGCCGGCGTACGGGATCGTCTTGCTGGCGGTCTCGTGATAGATCCCCGCCGTGCTGTCGTTGGTGTCATTTTTCCACCTGGCATAGCGTGCACCGACGATCAGCTTCAGTGGGTCAGCCAGCGACAGGCGCGCCGCGGCATACGCGCCGCTCTGTTCGGTCCGGGCGATCGACACTCGCTCGCTCGACGACGAGAAATCCGGATACGGATAGTCGCCTGTCCACTGGAGGAAATTACCCACGTCCGGCAGGTCGCCATGCGGGTAGTCGAAGTAATCGGTCCGATAGTGCGAGTCGGTCAGGCCAACCACCAGTTCGTGCTCGCGACCGAAGGCGCTGAACGGACCGGACGCATAAAGGTCCACATTGTTCTGGCTGCCGCGCTGGTAGCTCTTGTACGCGTACGGCGTGATGCCCTCGCCCGTGTCGCGGTTGGGCCAGCCGTAAACGTAGAACAGCGCGGAGTCCGCATCGGTTTTGCGGTGGCTCGCCATCGCGTGCAGCTGCCAGCCGTTGTCGAAGCTGTGTTTCAGGTCGACGAACGCCGTCTGCGTCGTGTTGTTCCAGTGGGTCCAGTCCGCCGCCGGCGAGAAGCTGCGAGGCCACTGGATGAAACCGCCGGCGTCGTCGTACACCGGATACGAGCCCCAGGTGACGCCTGTCGGACGTGTCTTCTGCCAGTCATAGCCCACGCTCAGCGTGGTGTTGTCGTCAAGGTCGGCATCGATGACGCCATAGGCCACGTTTTTCTGGGTATGGTAACGATCGAGATACGAGTCGCCGTCTTCATGCGCCGCGACGAAGCGGCCGCGCACGCTGCCGGAGCTGTTCAGCGGGACGGAGGCGTCCACGGTCTCGCGCTGGGTATTCCAGGAACCGTAGCTGACGCTCACATCGGCTTCGGCCGTACGGCTGTCGGCATGCTTGCGCACGAAGTTGATATTGGCCGACGGGCTGCCGGCGCCGCTCAGCAGACCGGTCGCACCGCGTATCACTTCGACACGCTCATAGATCGAGGTGTCCAGCGACGAGTCGGCCGAGCTGATGTTCAGGCTGGATGCGATCGGCACGCCGTCGTACGACATGTTCTCGATCTGGAAGCCGCGCGACCAGAACACGACGCGCTCGGAATCGTACGCCGTGGACGAGACACCCGTGGTGTTGTCCAGCACGTCGCGCAGGTTGGTCAGGTTCTGGTCCTTGATCCGCTGCTCGGTGATCACGCTGATCGACTGCGGGGTGTCCTGCAGGGTCAGCGGCAGGCGCGTGGTCGCGCTGGTCTGGTCCGTCGTGTACACCGAGACGGCCTGGCCCTTCACGTTGACCGTGTCCAGGGTGGTCGTCTTCTTGTCCTTGGCGTCCTTGTCGGCGTCCTCAACGGCCGTTTCGGCGTGGACCATCGCGGGCAGCGCCGCGCTGAGGGCAAGGCAAAGCAAAGTCAGCCGCAGTTGGCTCGATGAACGATGAAACATGGCTAAAACCCCAGGCAAGCAAAACCCATGGAACGGCCGTCTTGCCGTCCCGATTCATGTGACGACTAGGGCTTGCCGCAGGGCTGGCTCATCGTTTCGCGGCGAGATCTTAACGCAAATCGAATGCATTCGCATCAGCAAAAAACTAAGCTTTCTTTGCAGAAGCTACTTAAGTGCCGGTCCTAAGAGATCCATCATCCGGCTCACCGCGCCTTCCAGCATGGCGCGCGACGCGCCGTCACGCGCCATGGTCGACATGCCCAGCAGGAAGCCGTAAAGCGCCATAGCGGTTGCCTGGGCGTCCAGCTCCGCGGGAAAGTCGCCTTGTGCGATGCCGCGTCTCACGCAGGCGAGCAGCCCCGCCTTATTCCGTTCACGTGCGGCTTTCACCGGCTTGTCGGTGTCGGCGTGCTCCGGCGAGCAGGCGCCCATCGCCCCCAGCGCGATCATGCAGCCGCGCGGATGGCCACGCTCGGATTGCATGCGCGCTGAGCGACGCAGCGACTGTTCGATGGCCTCACGTGGCGACAGCGATGCGTCCCACAGGCATTCCATGACCTGCCCGTGCGTCGCGAGATACAGCTCGACCGCCTCGTGGAACAGACCCTCCTTCGAACCGAAAGCCGCGTAAAGGCTTGGCGACGATATCCCGCCGCCGATACCTGCTTTCAGGTCGTTCAGCGAGGTGGATTCGTACCCACGCTCCCAGAACAGGTGCATCGCCTGCTTTACCGCGGCGTCGCGATCGAAGCCGCGCGGTCGCCCCATCTGAGCCATCGAAAGGTCCTCCGTTGGATGATTTATATACTACTCGATACAGAAGTCCTTGACCACGAGACCGCCACCGCCTACTTTTGTATCGACTGATACACAACTCGATCAATTCAGGAATTCCGGTGGCAAAGCCTTCAGACCCCAAGCTCCCCATAGCCGCGTTACTCGCCCTCGCGATGACCGGCTTCACCTGCATCGTCACGGAGACCCTTCCCGCCGGGCTGCTGAAACAGATCGGCGACGGTCTGGGCATTGATGCTTCCGCGGCCGGACAGACGGTGACGGCCTATGCCGCGGGCTCGTTGATCGCGGCCATTCCCCTGACCGTCGCGACGCAGAACTGGCGGCGGCGCAGCGTGCTCCTCCTGTCGATCGTTGGCTTCCTCGTCTTCAACTCACTTACGGCGTGGTCATCCAGCTTTACGCTGACACTGGTCGCCCGATTCTTCGCCGGTGCCGCGGCCGGTCTTGCATGGAGCCTGCTGGCAGGCTATGCGCGACGCATGGTCACCGTCGCCCAGCAAGGCAAGGCGATGGCACTGGCGATGGTGGGTACCCCGATCGCACTGGCGCTGGGCGTGCCGGTCGGAACGTGGCTGGGGGCAGCCATCGGATGGCGCTGGGCCTTCGGCAGCATGTCAGGCCTGACGCTCGTGCTGATCGCGTGGGTGCTACTGAAGGTCCCTGATTACGCTGGGCAACCAGCCAAGTCATCGCACGCCCTGCGCGCCGTACTACGCATGCCCGGTGTGCGCCCTGTCCTGGGCGTCGTGCTCACCTGGATGCTCGGACACAACATCCTTTATACATACATCGCTCCGTTGGCGACACCTTCCGGCCTGCTGAGAGACCTGGACAAGCTGCTTCTCGTCTTCGGCGTAGCGGCATTGGCAGGCATCTACGCGACCGGTCGTACCGTGGACCGGGGTCTGCGGCCTTCCGTTCTTGGCAGTCTCGCCGTCTTCGCGGCGACATGTCTCGCGCTGGGCTTCGGCATGCGATCGCCCGGTGTGGTATGCGCGGCCGTCGCCGTATGGGGACTGACCTTCGGCGGTGCCGCCACCCTCCTGCAGACCGCCCTCGCCGATGCGGCAGGCGATGCGGCGGATGTCGCCTTGTCGATGAACGTGGTGACCTGGAACAGCGCGATCGCCGGCGGCGGCCTGCTTGGCGGCGTCCTGCTCGATCACTTCGGAGCGGTGTCGTTTCCGTGGGCCACGCTGGTCCTCGCGCTCGCCGCACTGTCTATTGCGTTCGCGGCACGGTCTCACGGCTTCCCGCCAGGGGCGCGGCAGTCATCCGGGCCGGTCATCGCGCACTAAGGGCCGTGGCGGCACGGCGGCCCTGCCCGCCCCGCGCACACCGCACTCATCTGTCACGGTAGCGCTCTCCCCGCTTACCTCCCCACGTACGACTTTCGCGAGCGCGGACCAATCCTCGTTACCGAGACCGGCGGACGCGGCTCGCGAAAGGCTTTCACGCACGACGCTCATCGCGGGGAGCTCGAGTGCAGCGGACTCCGCCGCATCCCGCGCAAGATTGACGTCTTTCAGTCCCAGGGAAAGTTTGAAACCCGGTTCGTACGAGCCGTGGGCGATATTATGTGCATAGCGCTGATAGCTCGGACTGGCGAACATTGTCTGCGTCACCACGCCGAGGAAGACGTCCGCCGATAAGCCGTACGCTTCAGTGAGCGCCGTCGCTTCAGCCATGGACTCGATGGCCTGGGTAATCATCAGATTGCCGGCGATCTTCGCAACATGCGCCATGCGCTGATCCGCACCGAGACGCCACGTGGTTTTACCCATCACGTCGAACAAGGGCTGGGCCGATGCAATCGCTTCTTCCGATCCCGCGGCCAGGATATTGAGCGCTCCGGCAGCTGCCACCGCCGGTACGCCGAAGACAGGCGCGGCGACATAAGCCATCCCGGCTTCGTCATGCAAGGTTTTGAGTTGCTGCACGAGCGCCAGCGAAATCGTCGACATCACGATGTGGATTGTCGACCTTCCAGCACGTGAAATGGCACCGCTCTCGATCAAGACGTCGCGGACCGCACGATCATCGGCAAGCATGCTGATCACCACATCGTGCCCGAACGCGTCCGCCGCTCGCTCGAGCCTTTCAACGCCGTCCAGCGCATCCATCGCTTCCCGCGAACGGTTCCATACGGACACGCGATGTCCGGCTGCCACGAGGCGGGGAACGATCGCGGCGCCCATGCTGCCCAGGCCGATCCACGCCACCCTCATCGGAGCGCCCTAGCGGGGCCGATACGTACACAAATGTTCATGCGAAAATTCATATCGATTACTCCATGGGGCCTGAAATACCATGGTGCGGCCAAATCCATTGCCCAACGACTGACATTCCCGCATGTTGAACTTACATGTTTGTACGGAATCACGCCCTGGAGTGGAACGATGTACGAACTTAACGGATGCGCCCTGCATCGTCACCGGGCGTACGTGTAATACGTACCAACGACGATCAGAAGCATGCCCGCCAGGCTGACGAGTTTCGATGTCGTAGACGTGCGAAAACTACCGGCCCGCGCGCGCTCGTAAACTTCGCCCAGCGGCGTCGCGATCGATGGGCCAGGCGTGAACGCGATGTTCCAGCAGAGCAGCAACATGCCGCACATGGACCAGAGATTCCCGGTCGTCGGGATCATGATGGCAACGAAGATGCTGAGTGATGCGCCAAGCGCTGCACCGAGCCTGCGCTTGCCAACCGACAGACGTTTTGCCAAAACCCGCTCCTTCAGGATGTGCCGTGAGAAGCATGGTGCCATACCCTCCGCCTAGATGTTTTCGTCGCCCGGTGAAAGACGATCGTCGTCGTGGCGAATCCGGGTACACCACTGACCCTCTTCGAGCTGCCGTTCGACATGCAGCCGATGACCTGCAACCTGCTCGCACTCGCACCCATGATGGATACGGCGGAAACCCGATGGATGGTGGGACTGCTGGGAGCGATCGGGAAAGACCTTCAGGATTCAGCCGCGGCGAACGCCTCCACCAGATAATCGATAAACACCCGGACGCGCATCGGGATGCGCCGGCCCGCCGCATAAACGACATGCACGGGTATGCGTGCGGGCTGTAACTCCGGCAGCACCACCTGCACCTCGCCGGAAAGCACTTCCTTTGCCAGCAGCCACATCGGTACCTGGGAGATACCAAGCCCACTGAGCACGCCTGCCCGCACGTGTTCGGCATCGCCTGTGACCAGCGACCCATGCGGCACGTACGCGACGGTTTCCCGTCCTTGTTTCAGGGTCCACGGGCGACGCTCGCGACCACGCGCGAACACGATACAGCTGTGTTTGTCCAAATCGGACAACCGCTGCGGAACACCGTGTTCGGCGAGATACGCTGGGCTCGCCACGATCACGAATTCCGTTTCGGTCAACAGGTCTGGTTGCCGCACTGCGAGCGCTCGGCGGCGTGATCGGGGATCCCCTGTTCCGGACCCGGCTGGGCAAGGAATTCGCCTTCGACCAGATCGACGAGGCCATGGCATACGCCCCGTCCGACGGGAGTAAGGCCGTCCTGGTCGCCTGAACCTGCGAGGTGCCCTCTGGAAAAGGCGACGGCGGCCCCCATCTTGGCCGCCAGGAGCCCCCATGAACACCTCAAAGTACCCCCTCATCCTTTCCGTAGCCCTTGCAGGCCTCGCCTTGCTGGGCGGCTGCCGAAGCCATCCTTCCGGCGAGGATTCGGTTCAACCGCCCTCCAGGCAGGTAGCCGTCGTGGCGGGCCATCACGCGGCCAGGCCGCCGATGCAGGCGAAGGAAGCGATTTCGGCCGGCGATCTGGCCGGCGCCTTTGCCGCGGATCCTGATGTCGCCGCGAAGCACTTCGCTCATCGACAGCTGGAAATCACGGGTGACGTTCGTAGCGTCGACGCCGACGGTCCGGGTGTTCCGGTATTGACGCTGGCAAGTGGCGGCAGCGCGACCGATCCCAGAATGGTTCTCGGCGCCGACGCGTGGTCGGGCGTTTCGATGCTGAAAGCCGGCACGGCGGTCCGCGTGCTGTGCTCCAGCGTGACGTTCGCCAGCGGCCGCGCTACCGCGGGGGCGTGCACGCTGCTCTGACCGGTTGAGGCGGCGGGATGGCTCCCGGCGGAGATAAACTCCACCGATGACCATTCGCCACCTCGTCGTCGTCCTCGGTGACCAGCTCAACCGGAACTCCTCCGCCTTCGATGACTTCGATCCGGCGACCGATCTCGTCTGGATAGCCGAGCGACGCGGCGAATCCGAACACGTGTGGTCGCACAAGGCGCGGAGTGCCCTGTTCATCGCTGCCATGCGGCACTTTGCAGCCGAACTTCAGCGAGAAGGGTTTCCGCTGCGTTACGCGAAGCTCAACGACGCCGGCCCCGACGACCTCACCGCGCTGTTGCAAGAAACCCTCCAGCACCTCAAGCCCGAACGCCTGATCGTCATCCGTCCCGGCGAACACCGCCTGCGTACAGGCATCCAGTCAGTGGCCGCCGCATGCGGCGTGCAATACGTCGAGCGGCCCGATCGCCACTTCCTCGTCTCGGTCGATGACTTTGCCCAATGGGCCAAAGGCAAGACCGAACTGCGCATGGAGAACTTTTACCGCTGGATGCGCCAGCGGCATGACATCCTGCTCGAGAACGGAAAGCCCGTCGGCGGCAAGTGGAACTACGACGCCGACAACCGGGGCAGCTTCGGTCGGCAAGGACCCGGTTGGGTCCCACGCCCGAGGGCGTTCAAACCGGATGCCATCACCCAGAGCGCCCTCGACGATATCGAGGCCACGCTGCCGGACCATCCCGGTGAACTCGACCGGTTCGACTGGCCGGTCACCCGCGAGCAGGCACTGGAGGCACTCACCGACTTTCTCGACCACCGCCTGCCCGCCTTCGGCCACTGGCAGGATGCGATGTGGACCGGCGAGCCGTGGCTTTACCATGCACGTCTGTCGACCTCGATGAATCTGCGCCTGCTGTCGCCCGCCGAGGTGATCGACGCCGCCCTCGGCCGTTACCATCGCGGCGAGGTCAGTCTTTCGTCGATCGAAGGCTTCGTGCGGCAAATCCTGGGCTGGCGTGAATACGTGCGTGGCGTCTACTGGCTATCGCCGGAGCGCCTGCTGGCCTCCAACGCGTTGCGCGCCGACGCACCGCTGCCAGCCTTTTACTGGACCGGTGACACCGACATGCACTGCATGAGGGAAACGATCACCCAGACGCTGCAGACCGGTTACGCCCACCATATCCAGCGTCTCATGGTCACCGGCAACTTCGCGCTCCTGTTCGGCGTCGCGCCGGCACAGATCCACGAGTGGTACCTCGCGATCTATGTCGACGCCGTCGAATGGGTGGAAGCACCCAACACACTGGGCATGAGCCAGTTCGCCGATGGCGGCCGCATGGTATCCAAGCCGTACGCGGCATCGGGCCGCTACATCGAGCGCATGAGCAACTACTGCACGGATTGCCGCTTCAAGCCGGGCGAAGCGGTCGGCGATAACGCCTGCCCGTTCACGACGCTCTACTGGGATTTCCTCGACCGCCACCGGGCGCGATTCTGGAATCATCCACGCGCGGCTCTGCAGTGGCGCTCGCTCGAACGACTGAGCGAAGATCAGCGCGAAGCCATCAGGTCCCGTGCGCGGCAACTGCGGATCGAGTACTCCCCAGAATCGCGCTGACCGCCGAACTCAGCGCACTCAGGCTGAAAGGCTTGGTGATGAGCGTCATGCCGACATCGAGGTACTCCCCCTGCGTCGCGGTGGTCGCCGCGTAGCCTGTCATGAACAGCACAGGCAATTCAGGCCTCGACTGGCGGGCGATCTCGGCAAGCTGGCGGCCGTTCAGTCCAGGCAGCCCCACATCGGTGACCAGCAGGTCCAGAGGACGTGCGGAGGCAAGCAGGGGAAGCGCGGCATCCGCGGACTCCACGGCCTCCACGTCGTAACCCAGCTGTTCCAGCAGCTCGGTGACGAGTGAGCGTACCTGCACATCGTCTTCCACGACGAGGATGCGCTGACCGCCACCTTGCAACACGACAGCGCGACCCTGCTCGGGTGCAACCTCGGTCCCGGTCGCCATCGGCAGATAAAGCCGTACCGTCGTACCCTGCCGCAAGGCGGAGGTAATGCGGACATGTCCATGCGACTGCCGGACAAAGCCGTAGATCATCGACATGCCCAACCCCGTGCCCTGTCCGATCGGCTTGGTCGTGAAGAACGGTTCGAATACCTTGTCCAGCGTGCCCGCGTCCATGCCGGTGCCGGTATCGGTGACGGACATGACCACGTACACCGTGTCGTCCGACGTGTCGGGAAGCGTTTCGACCGTCGTCCTGACGCACAGCGAACCACCCTCGGGCATCGCGTCCCGCGCATTGATCGCCAGATTGAGCAGCGCACTCTCGAGCTGGTTGTGGTCGACCATCGCATGCGGCACATGCCCCAGGTCGATATGCAGCTGCACGCGCTCGCCGAGCGTCCGCGTCAGCAGATCTTCCATCGAGCGCACCAGGACTTCCACATCGACCGGGCGCGGGTCCAGTGACTGACGGCGGGAAAACGCCAGCAGCCGCTGCGTGAGCCCCGCGGCCCGCTGGGCCGATGTCGAGGCGATATCCAGAAAACGATCGAGGCCCTCGTAGCGCTTCGCATCCAGGCGCATGCGCATCAGCTCCATCGCGGCCAGGATGCCGGTGAGCATATTGTTGAAGTCATGCGCGATGCCTCCAGTCAACTGGCCGACCGCCTCCATCTTCTGCGCCTGCCGCAAGGCTTCCTCGCTGCTTTCGCGCGCGGCCATTTCGGCTTTCAGCTCGGCCGTGCGCTCCGCGACCCGCGACTCGAGCAGAGCCGCCTGCTGCTGCGTCGCTTCGAGTGCGACCTTGCGCACCGTGACATCGGTGGCGAAGATGTGGAATCCGTCGACACGGCCATCGGCATCGAACCGAGGCAGATAACGGATTTCGGCGTCGCGCCGGCGACCGTCACGGCGCGGCCAGTTGACCTCCATGCGCACGGGACGTCCATGCAGCGCACGGTCGATCGCTTCGCCTCGCTCAGCCCACGTCAAGGGTCCCAGTACATCCGGCATGCGCCGACCGAGGATCTCCTTCACGGGCACGCCGAACCATTCCTCGTAAGCGAGGTTGGCAAAACGGTAAACCAGGTTCGTATCGACGAACCCGATCAATACGGGGATCGAATCGGCAATCAGGCGCAGCTCCGCTTCGCTCTCGGCTTGCAGCGCCTGGCTTTCCTCGAGCCGCACCATCTGGTCGCGAATGATGAACTGCTTATGCCGCGCGCGCAGCGCCGAGGTGACGGCGCTGACCAGCGAAGCGGCGCTCAGCGGGCGCTCGAGCTCGACGACGTTCAGGGCTTCGTCCGGCAGCGCCGCACGCTTACCGGGACCTGCGGAACGCGGCGCACGAAGCAGCACGAAGGGAATGTCGGACCACGATTCCTGATGGCGCAGTGCCGAGACGAGCGCCGCCGGGTCACCGGCGATCGCTTCCTCCGTGAGCAGCACAGCGCCCACCGAGTCGTCGAGGCGCTGCGCGAGGTCTTCGAGCGAGGAGGCAATCGCCGATCGATAGCCGTTCTCGCCGATGATGGACGCCAGGCTCTCCGCGTCGCGTCCGTAAGGCGCCAGCAGCAGGACCGTCTTACTGAACGGCACTGAGCTCATCCAGCAAGGGCGCCGGGCTTCCCAGGAATTCGGGCGTACCCGTGAGCACGCCACGGAAATCGGACAGCGGCGCGCTCAGACGCAAACCCTGACTGTCGATGCGCAATTCGCGAATGGTGTCTTCGTGCGCGCCGCTGCGGTTCTTGATGACCGACAACGCCTTGCGAATACGCCCCTGGGCTTCGAAGAAACGGAACAGGATGACCGTGTCCGCCATGTAGCTGACGTTGAGGTTACCCGTCGACATCGTGCCGACCAGACCGTGCTGGGGGTTGATCAGCAAGGTCAGTACGCCTGCCTGGTTGAGGAAGGAAAGCAGTTCATGCATCTGCAGCATCAGCTGCTTTTCCTGCGGCATCGATGCGAGGTATCCGTTGAGGCTGTCGATGACCAGAACCCGGCAATTCTTGTCCTGCACGGATTCGCGGACACTCCAGGCAAACTCACCGGGTGAGATTTCCGCGGGGTCCATCTGGCGCAGCTCGAGCAGACCGCTTTCGATATGCGGCCGCAGGTCGAAGCCGAGCGCGTCGGCCCGGGTCAGCAACGTCCCGGTACGCTCGTCGAATTCGAAAATGCAGCAATGCTCACCGCGCTGGCAGGCGGCGGCGACGAACTGCAGGGCGACGTTGGTTTTCCCCGACCCTGCGGGCCCCGTCAGCAGCGTGCTGGTACCTCGCAGCGGGCCGCCTCCCAGCAGATCGTCGAGTTCGGCGATATCGCTGGGCACCGCGTCGCCGACAAAAGGCCTGTGATGATCCGAAGCAACCAGCCTCGGATAAACGCGCATGCCACCCGTCTCGATCGACAGATCGTGGTAACCCGCGATGAAATCCACACCGCGCAGCTTCTGCACCTGCATGCGTCGACGCGCCGCGCCGAAATCGAGGGTCAGGCGCTCCAGCGAAAGCACGCCGTGGCAAAGGCTGTGCAGGTGCGCATCACGCTCGCCGCCCTCACCGGTCAGGTCGTCGACCAGGATCACGGTGATGTTGCGTGGCGCGAAAAACTGCTTGAGCGACAGCACCTGACGACGGTAACGCAGCGCATCCTGGGCCAGCAGGCGAAGTTCGGACAGCGAATCGAAGACGATGCGGCTCGGGTTGAAGCGTTCGACCTCCGCCTGGATCAGTCGGACCGTGCCGTCGAGCTCCATCTCCCACGGGTGCAGGATCGATTGCTGACGACCGTCGCCCAGAACGGCCTCGGCGGAGGCCAGTTCGAAAAGGTCGATCCCATCCAGCGACCAGCCGTGCGAGGCCGCCACTTCGGTCAGTTCGTCCGTGGTTTCCGAGAGGGTGACATAAAGACAGCGCTCGCCGTTCCGCACGCCCTCGCGGAGAAACTGCAGGGCAAGGGTCGTCTTGCCAGAGCCCGGCTGGCCTTCCAGCAGGTAGACGCGGTCGACGGGCAACCCGCCCTTGAGGATCGTGTCCAGCCCGGCGGTACCGGTCGTCATACGGGGAAGAGGCATGGGGGAACCAGGTCGGGACGGACGGGGGTCCGCAGCCTGGGCGGCGCACCTGTTCAGAGGCCATGGTAACCGAATTCCCCACTTTCTCGACGGCAAATGCGGCAGCCGAATAATCGACACGTCTTCACATTTGTGTGCGATCGACCGAACCGATGGTGAAGACGTTTTCGCGTCGCGCTAACCGCGGCGCGCGACCGATCCTGCGACTCCAGCGGTGGCCAGGTCATCGAAGACAACCTCTCGCTCGGGCCAGCGCAGGGCGCCGAGTCGCGTCTGGAAGTCCGTGCCCCGCAGCCGCTCCTGAAACCGCCGACCGACCGAATAGTCTATGCAGTAGACGTTCTTTCGCGCTCCCAACGGTTCGTCAAAGGAGGCGCCGCCGAAGAGGTCCGGACCACCCTTGCCGAACGCGGCGCGATCGACCGGATACGGCCAGCGCCAGTAGTGACCGATCACGACCGGCACATCGTCGGCGTATTCGTTCCACCAGGCGACGCGCTCGACCATGCGCCATTTTCCGCTGCTGTAAAACGGCGCGGTACCGACACGCTCGACCCCGGAGGTCAGCACCCGGATGGGGTTGGCCATCTGGCGCGTCTCGTCCAAGACCGCCGTGTTGGGCAACATGGGCATCAGGGCGTTCGGATCATGCATGAGTTCGCCGAACGCCAACCGCTCGTCACGGGCACCGACGAATGCACCGTCGGCCTCCAGTTTCGCTTCGAGTTCCTCTTCCCACTGGTCGAACATGGCGGTGGTACCAGTGACGGAAGCCGCCCGCACCCTTCCGACCGAATCCGCGTGCCAGCAGGCGTGCACCACGCGAAGTCCAGGTCCCTCGAGGGCCAGCGGCAGCCCTTCCAGGAAAGCGAGATACCGTGAACGCATGGTCGGGTCGACAGCCGCGGACGTGTGAAACTTCCCCTCCGCACGATCGTGGTCGTGCTCGAAGAACCATCCGTTGCCCTCTCTGATGGCGCCGCAGAGAATGTTCAGTTCGTGGTTGCCGAGCACGCACTGCGCGTGTCCGCTCTCCACCAGCCCGCTGACCAGGTCGAGCACGGCGGGACTGTCGGGACCGCGGTCGCAGAGGTCGCCGACAAAGACCAGCCGACGCCCCTCGGGGTGCGTGCCGTCCGGACCATAGCCAAGCCGGTACAGCAGATCCCTCAGCGCGTCGATCTCACCGTGGACGTCGCCGATCAGGTCAAGCGGGCCGTCGAAAAGTGCTGCGATGCGCGTCATGGCCGCTCCCTGCCCGTCTGTCAAACGACGAGTTTACCGGCAGTGGCCGCTCAGATGGTGGGCTGCTTACGCAGTCTGTCGGGGCCTTGTCCGCTGTCGAACCGGTGCCGCATCGTGATCAGTTGCATCAGCTGGAGCGCCCGCTCGAAATCGGGCTTCGCCGCGAGTGCGGCTTCCGCATCGGATTCGGCGCCTTTCACATCATTCATCGACAGGCGGGCGAGGCCGCGCTCGGTCCGGCTCGCTACTTCGGAGGTGGGTGACATGCGAAGCACCTCGGTGGCGTAGATCGCCGCGTCCGCCGGGCCGCCGGCGCGTGCGCGCCGCTGTGCGATCTGTCGCATGACGGGCAGGCTCGGACCGATCTGGTTCATCGCCTCCAGGTCGGCCGTGCTCCATGCGCATTCGTCGCCGCACGAGCGTCGCGTCCACTCGATCTGGCTCACGATGAGGATCAGCAACGGATTGATCGCGCCGGCCGCCCGTGCACGTTCCTGCTCGGCGAGGAGATCGGCGTCCGAGCCCACCCATTTACGCTGAAGAAGCCTGGCCGCTTCCTCATGCAACATGAAATTGTCGGGATGTTCGTGCAGAGCCTTTTCGAGGCGCTCCCTCGCTTCCAGCCGTTCGCCCTCGCGCGCTTCGACCCAGAGCATGCCGTACGTGGCTGGCGTCAGATGGGGTACAGCGGTGAGGGCTCGCTGCAGGTCTTCAGCGCCTCTCGCGTCAAGCTGTGCCATCCGCGCAAACCGCTCGTCCGAGGTGTCCTGGCTGAAGGCGCCCCCGCGCGCCTCACCGGCCGCGGCTACATGCTGCAGACCGCTGGCAACGTGCGCCCAGACGTTATCGGGCGAACGCGCGAGCCAGGCATCGGCAAGATCGCGCGCTTCCTTGCACGCGCACGAGAAGGTACGCAGGAAAGCCTCGTCCAGCTTCCACGAGGTCTCGATGCGAGCCTGATCTCTCAGCAAACCGTCGAAATATCGCTCCAGAGCCCTGGGGCCCTTCGCATCGAAGGCCTGCTGAAGTTGCCCGAGCGACATCAAGGGGTCGAACTGGAAGTGGCACAGCAAGTCGACTTCGCGGTGATCCCAGTGCACGTCCCGCGGATCCGGGTAATGCAGGCAGCGGGCAAGACGATCGGGTTCGGCATCGAAGCGCGCCATGTCCCCGATGACCGCTTTCTCGGCGTCGGTCGTATGGTGCAGTAACCCGCCTGGACGGGTAGCGGCGGCGCCCGCCGAACTGCTTTGACGCGCAGGACCGTCCTGCGCAAGCGCAGTTGCCGACAGCACGCAGACGAACGCGATAAACACACGCTTATGCCAGTACATCCCTGTTCCCTTCCCCTGGTGAACCCCTAGTCTATCCATAGGCGGCCGTCTTACAAGACTGGGTGACGTGCGAAGGCTCATTTGTCTTCGCTATCGCCCCCATAGCAAGTAACGATTGGATTGGAACGCGCTTGCCGCGCACGCTCTACGCTCACAGAAGCAACCGGGGGCGAACGCCCCAAGTCGAAAACACCATGAACACTACCGCCCTCGCCCGCACGCCGTCGCGTGCGCTCCCCCTGGCCGCACTGGTTTTTGCCGCTGGCCTCCTTGTCGTCGCGCCGCAGGTCCGCAAGGCATCGCAGCAGATGGCTCCCGCGAATACGGACACGGCGCCTGCCGTGTTGTATGTGCCGAACGGGGCAAATACCTTGCTCCCGTACGGAGCCGTCGGACACGACGTGCACGCAGCGCCGCAGACGGTGCTTCCCTACGGCGCGGTGAGCCACGAAGCGATGTCCTCCGCGGAGACCGTTCTGCCCTACGGCGCGATGACCTCGGCATCCCTGCGCGATGCCATCACGCCTTACGGCCTGCTCAGCCGCCACGCGGCTCCGTGACCAGGCCGCAAGGCGCCTGAAATCAGATCGCCGACGTCCCGCCGTCGACGAAGAGCTGAACCCCGTTGACGTAGGTCGAATCGTCCGATGCCAGGAAGAGAGCCGCTTTCGCGATCTCTTCCGACGTGCCCATCTGGCCCCGCGGGATCATCGACTCGAACTGACGGATCGTCGCTTCATCGAACAGCTTTTCCTGAATCGGCGTGCGCACCTGTCCGGGATGCAGCACGTTGACGCGGATCCGGCGGTCCTTGAGCTCATTCAGCCATGTGCGCGCAAACGCGTGCAACGCGGCCTTGCTTGCCGAATACACGCCGAACGACGGGAATCCTTTGACCACGACCATCGATCCGTTCAGCACGATCGATGCGCCCTCGGTCAGCAACGGCAGAGCCTTCTGCACCGTGAAAAGCGTGCCGCGCGTATTCAGGCCGAAGACGTTGTCGAAATGTTCTTCGGTGATGTCACCGAGCATGGCCGACTCGCCCGTGCCAGCGCTGGCGAAAATGATGTCGACCTTGCCCTTCTCGCGCTTCACCGTGTCGTAAAGGCGGTCCAGATCGTCAAGATTGGCCGCATCGCCCTGCACGCCGGTCACGTTGCGACCGATCAGCTTCACGGCCTCATCGAGCGTCGCTTTGGTGCGCCCGGTAATGAACACATACGCCCCTTCTTCCACGAACCGTTGCGCGGTGGCCAGCGCCATACCGCTGCTGCCACCCGTGATGACCGCGACCTTACCGTCCAGCTTACCCATGGCCTTTCCTCTTGAGTTATATTTAATGGAGCAGTGCTCCGATTCAATATATGGAGCACCGCTCCACTTGTCAATGGAAGCCCATGCGAGCCGACGCGAAGAAAAATTACGATCAGGTACTGGCCGTCGCCGCCGAGGTCGTCGCCGAACAGGGCGCGGATGCGTCACTCCGCGATATCGCGCGGCGGGCGGAGGTCGGTCTCGGGACGCTGTACCGCCATTTCCCCACACGCGAGGCATTACTCGAAGTCTTGTTGCGCACCACCATGGACGAGCTGACACGGAAGGCGACCGACATCGAAGCCACCTGCGCTCCCGACGAGGCGCTGTTGACATGGTCACGGCTGGCGGTCGCGTTCACCCACACCTTCCGCGGCGTCGTCGACCTGATGGCTACCGCGATGGACGATGAAAACTCCGCGCTACATGCCTCGTGCACGAAGGTTCGCGCGGACGGTGCCCGACTGTTGCTGCGTGCCCAGGACGCGGGACTGGCCCGCAAGGACATCGACGGGGCGGATCTGCTGTCACTCATCGCGGCGCTGGGTTGGCTCAATGACCAGCCCTCGTTTGCCCCGAAAGCGGCGCATTTGTTCGACGTCATTGCCGATGCCCTGCTGACCGCGAGGCCTCGCTCGCCGTAACGCCGAGGCCGCTGACACGAACCCTTTTGGGCGGCGTGCGTGATAAGTTTTTGCATCTCCTTGCAAGGACCGCCGAATGCCTCTGCCCGTCGTCTACGTCCAAGGTTTCATCGGCCATCTGCGTTTTCCGGAATTGCGCGCGGGACTCGATCCGTCGCGGGTCATCAGCCCCGATCTTCTTGGCTTCGGTGAGTTCGCGCATCGCCTTCCGCAGTCCGTGGCCGACCAGGTCGAGCACCTGGAACGTCAGATTTCCGAGCGATTCGGCGACACGCCGGTGCTGCTGGTGGGCCACTCGGGCGGGGCGGCCGTGTGCGTGCGCTTTGCCCAGGCCTGGCCCGGGCGTGTCGCAGGTCTGGTCAGTGCGGAAGGAAACCTCGCGCCAAGCGACGCATTCCTCTCCTCGCGCCTGGCCCCCATGTCGGGCGATGCGATACGTGCGTGGCTGGAGAAAGCTCGCGCCAACCCGGCCGCGTTCGTCGCGCAGGAGCGGATGGCGTTCGACACCGAACAGCTGGCACGTCTCGAAGACTGGCTCGCTCACCAGTCCGCCGAAGCGATACATGCCATGGCGCGTGCCCTGCTCGTCGAGACCGTGCATCCCGGGTACGCCATGGCCGTCGCGAGCGTCATGGCATCGGTTCCCACCTATCTCATCCAGGGCGCAAAGTCGGTGGGTGCGCTCGGTGTGCCGCCGCGTCTCGTCGCCATGGCCGCAGGAACGATCACCATTCCAGGCGCCGGGCACCTCATGGTTCTGGAAGCACCCGAGGCCGTCGCCGCCGCCGTCGTCGCCATCATCAAGGAACTCAGCTGATCGCGAGCCGGGATTAAATTGGTTACCGTTGAAAGCACCGCGCTGCCTTGACCTGGTTCTCATTTTCAACGAACCACCTCTGCGACACTTCGCCGACTCGCACGAGCCGACGCCTCTTCAGACCTGTCGAAAACGGCGCCCTGCGTGCACGTTTCCCCACTGGATGACCACCCACGGTCCGGTGACGGACAGATGGGTTGTGGGTATCCCTGAGGAGCGGTGAGTGAATCCGATGATCAAGTTCAAGCCGATCGCGCATCGGCTGGTGCCGACGCGTGCCCGTTTCAAATCGCTGCTGGCCATAGCAAGCCTTGCGACCATGGCAGCGGCTTTGCCTGCTGCCGCCGCGGAACACGCGCCATTGACCGGGCCGCAAGTCGACGGTCCGACCGCCGTTGCGCGTGCGCGTGTGGCAGCCGACGTGCTGATGGCCACCTACGATCCCGTGAAGGCCTGGTTCCCCTCCAGCTGGTGGAACTCCGCCGTCGCCTTGCAGACCATCGGTGACTACATGCAGCGCACCGGCGACCGCCGCTACCTCGGTCAGCTGGACAACACGTTCGAGAAGGACAAGGGCGCCTTTCCCGCCGGCGTGTTGTCGGGCGATCCGCTGCTGGGCAACTTCACCAGCCGGGCGATCGACGATTCGGAATGGTGGGCCCTGACCTGGCTGCAGGCCTATGACCTGACAAAGGATCCCAAGTACCTTGCCATGGCGGTCACCATCGCCAACTACGTCAACGGCTACTGGGACACCGGCACCTGTGGTGGTGGCGTCTGGTGGGACGGCGAGCGCACGTACAAGAATGCCATCACCAACGGTTTGTGGATCCGCCTCACCGCCGAACTGCATAACCGCATTCCCGGCGACACGTTGTGGCTGGGCCGTTCGAAGACGGCATGGACCTGGTTCCAGGGCAGCGGCATGGTCAATGCCGACGGACTGGTCAACGACGGACTGACCAACGCATGCACCAATAACGGCCAGACCGTCTGGAGTTACAACCAGGGGCTCGCCATGGGCGGGGGCCTGGAGCTGTATCGCGCGACCGGGGATGCACAGATCCTGGCGGCAGTGAAGCGCCTTGCGGACGCGGCGATCGGACCGGACGCGTTAGCGACCAATGGCATCCTCACCGAGAGCTGCGACGCAGCCGATCAGACCTGCGACGACAATGGCAAGCAGTTCAAGGGCATCTTCACGCGCTACTGGACCGATCTGGTCGACACCACGCATGACCCCCGTTATGCCACCTTCCTGGACCACCAGGCGCAAAGCGTCTGGGCGAACGATCGCGACGCGGCGGGACGACTCGGCACCCGCTGGTCCGGAGCGACGGATAACGATCATCCCAACGTCTTCGACTGGCGTACGCAGGCTAGCGCGCTCAGCGCGCTGATTGGCGATGTGCCCGCCGCGACACCGCTTGAGTCGCTGGCGGCGACGCTGTCTCCGGCACAACCGGTCATCATGCCGTCGGCATCCGGCACGACGAAGATTCCCGTCGACCTCGGCGTTTCGGCCACCGGCTTCCTCCCCGTGCTCGCTCTCGCCTCGGTCGACGTACCTTCGGGATGGAACGCGACGCCACGTGCGAATCTGCTTGCCCTTCAGCCTCACGGCATCTCGGCGCCGGTCAGCGGCAAGCTGCCGTTGAACGTCACCGTGCCTGGCAAAGCGGCGGATGGACACCACATGGTGACGGTGTATCTGAAAGCGGCGGGCTTACGCTTCACGACGCAGGCCGACGTGCTCGTTGCCCATGCGATCGACTTCGATACCGGCACGGTCGACGAGAACCCCTGGTTGTTCGACGCGGGCGGGTCGCAGAGCAACGGCGTGCAGAACCGCTTCGCCGATGGCCATGCCCACTTCACGTATCGCTTCCCGTTCCCGGCGGACACCTCCGCCGCGCATGTCACGCTGACCATCGATGCCGAATTCCTCGTGCAGGTCAGCCAGGACAACGCGCATTGGACCACGGTGCTTCAGGAGTCGCAGCCGGTCACGGATGGCTCGAACAAGGCGGACCGCACCATCGACCTCACCCCGTACCTCGGCGCGGCGGCAGACGGGTCGAAGCCCGTGTACCTGAAAGTGTCCGATGCCTTCCCCGACGACGGCTGGGGCGGTCGCGTCTACCACGTGACGGCGAACATACTCCAGTAGGCTGAAGGGCCTCCGTCCTCGTCACGGGACGGGACGGAGGTTCCCGCCACCGTCGGGATCATGGACCGCCGTGCCGATGATCCAGCGGCGCGCCGGTTTCCCGGCTATGCTTGGCCGATGACCGAATCCCTGACACCCCTGAGCGTCGAGGCCTCCGTTGAGGCCATCCAGCGGCTGTCGATCGTGCCCAAGGTCCTGGAAGCGGTCTGCAAGGTTACGGGAATGCGCTTCGCCGCCATTGCCCGCGTCACCGACGATCGCTGGACCGCCTGCGCCGTACTCGACCACCTGAACTTCGGACTGCTTCCGGGCGGCGACCTCGTCCTCAACAGCACCATCTGCGACGAAATCCGCGAGCATCGCCAGTCGGTCATCTTCGGTCATGCCAGCCATCATCCTGTTTTTTCGGCGCACCACACGCCCCGGATCTACGGGCTGGAAAGCTACGTCTCGGTGCCCATCCTGACCGAAGGCGGCAAGTTCTTCGGCACCTTGTGTGCGATCGACAGCGCGCCGCGCGACTTCGACGAAGGGACGATCCTCGCGAGTCTCACGATGTTCGCCGAACTCGTCGCCTCCCATCTCGCCCTCCACGACCGCACGATAGCCGCCGAAAACGCCCTTAAAGTCGAGGCGGAGACAGGCGCGCTGCGCGAACAGTTCCTCGCCGTCGTCGGTCACGACCTGCGCAGCCCCTTGCAGGCCGCTAAGCTGGCCGCTGAACTCCTCGAACCGTTGCAGGAAGGCGAGCGCGCCAGGCGCCTGACCCGCAATCTGACGCAGAGCCTCAACCGCATGACGGGACTCATCGCCGACGTGATGGATCTGGTCCGCGGCCGACTCGCCGGACGACTGGAACTCGACCTCGAGGAAGGCCCCGATCTGCAGATGGTTCTCGATGGTGTCGCGGAAGAGGTTCGCCTGGGCAACCCCACGTGCCAGATCGTGACCGAAGGTGAGATCGACTGTGGCGTACGCTTCGACGACCGGCGCATCCGGCAGCTGATGGCCAACCTGCTGAACAACGCCGTGGCCCACGGCGATCCCACCCAGCCGATCGTCGTGAGTTATGCACAGTCCGGAGACGGCATCGAGGTCTGTGTCGCCAACGCCGGCGAGCCCATTCCCGCCCACTTCCTGCCACGCCTGTTCGAGCCGTTCTTCCGGCCGGAATCGCCACGCTCCCAGCCCGGGCTGGGTCTTGGCCTTTACATCGCGTCCGAGATCGCCCGAGGCCACGGCGGAACCCTTCGGGTGGACTCGAACGCCAACGAAGGCACGCGTTTCACCCTCAGCGTGCCGCGAGTGCGGGTCGCCGCTTGAGGGCGAAGCGCCTTCGGCTTAGGCCTCACCGGCGGGAGCGAGCATGGACATAGAGGCGACAATCATCCAGCTTCTGGGTCGACGAGCTCCCGAGGCGTCGATTTGTCCGTCGGATGTCGCGCGGGCGCTCGCCGCCGACGAAGCCGCCTGGCGGGCACTCATGCCACAGGTACGCGAAGTCGCCGCCGCGCTCGCGCGTAGCGGGCGCGTCGTCGTCACTCAGGGAGCGGAGCGACTATCCCCGGAGGATGTCGATCGGGGACCTGTCCGTCTTCGCCGCGGCCCAGGCTGGTCTAAGGCACAGAAATAAAACGGATGTCCGGCAGCGGGGCCAGCGCCGGACGCGCAAAGAAAAAGCCCTGTTGCAACGAGATACCCAGGTCGAACAGCGCCTTCGCCTCCTCCGCGAGCTCGACGCCCTCGGCGATGACGCGGACGCCGATCTCCTCACATAACCGGACCATGTGTTTCACGATGCGCTGGCGCACCACGTCTTCGTGGACGTTTCGGATCAGGCCGATGTCCAGCTTGAGCAGGTCCGGCTGAAAGTCGGCCAGCAGATTCAGTCCTGCGTATCCCGCCCCGAAGTCGTCGATCGCGGTCTTGAATCCGCGCGCCCGGTAAGCCGCGAGGATGGAGAGCAGGTGCGCGTGGTCCGTGATCTCTTCGTGCTCGGTCACTTCGAAGATGATGTCGGTCAGCGGCCAGTTCACCCGTTCCGCTGCCGCCAGGGTCGCCCGTAGGCAATGCTCCGGATTGTAGACGGCGTTGGGGAGGAAATTGATGGAGACCAGCGCGGGAAGCGCGGCATCCTTCGCACATTCCAGCGCGCGCACCCGGCACGCCTGATCGAAACCGTAACGATTCGATTCGTCGATGCCGCTGAGTACTTCAGCGGCTCCCTCGCCATGGATGCCGCGTACCAGTGCTTCGTGCGCGAAGACGGTACGTGCGGCGACGTCCACGATGGGCTGAAACGCCATCGTAATTCCGGCGGCAAGTGAATCGCTGTCGCGGCAGGCCCCGCAGGTCAATTGGCTGTCCATCGTTTCGGTGTTCCTCAAGTCCCCGTTTATCGGCCGGCATCCGCGATTCTGAAGGTACCACCGTTCCGATGCGGACCATTCACGCCTGTTGCGCTCTTCTCGTCCACTGCGCAGGGGATTGACGAATGACAGGATTCACCACATTGCGGACCAACCGGTGGACCGGGCCGTCGATGGAAACCGACACGCCGCCCGTCGTCGTGGCTATCCCGGTACGTAATGAGGCTGAAAATATCGCTGGATGCCTTGACGCGCTCGCCCGTATGGATCGCCGCGGCATCCAGCTTCTCGCCGTCATCCTCGTTTTCAATGGCTGTTCGGACACCAGCTGGGAAACTGCGTCCGCCTGGCGGGGCAGCACACGCCTGCCCCTCAGACTCATCGAGGTGGCCCTCGACCCGGCCCTGAATCACGCTGGCGGCGCGCGCGCGGCGGCACTCTCGCTCGCACTGACGGCACTGGGTGAGCGGCGCGGCGGCACCATCCTGACCACCGACGCGGATAGCCGGGTGCCTCGCGAATGGATGGTCCAGATCCAGGCGATGATCGACGGCGGTGCGGATGCTGTCGCTGGCGAGATCACGGTCGATGAGACCGCCGCGGTCTGGCCGGAGTCTTTGCGGTCGCGGCATCGGATCGAGGCGGAATACGCGAGTCTGCTCGATGAAATCGACGCGCTTTGCGATCCTGTCCCCCACAATCCCTGGCCGCGGCATCGACGATGCTCCGGTGCCAATCTTGCCTTTCGCGCCGACGCCCTTCGCGAACTGCGCGCACTACCCGCGCCGCCGTACGGTGAGGACCGGGCTCTCGTGGACGCCTGCCTTGCCCGGGATCTGTCGGTCCGACATGCCCCCTCGCCGCGGGTCGAAACGTCGTCCCGACTGACCGGTCGGGCAAGCGGCGGCATGGCGGATACGCTCAGCGACAGGTCGCGACAGCACGACCTCCCTTGCGACGCCATGATCGAGGCCTGCTCGACGCACGTCTATCGCGCGACGCAGCGGGCTCGCGCACGACGGACGTTCATGCCAGGCGTACCGGACGCCGCTCTTGCACACTCACTCGGCGTGCCCGCCCATCAGATCTCAGGCGCCCCGTCCCTGCACTTCGGGGACACGTGGCAGTGGCTGGAACGGTGCTCCCCTTCCCTGGCGCGCGTGCCCTTGTCACCCGGCGATCTGCCCCGTGAGATAACCAAGGCGAAGGCATGGCTCGCGAAACGGCTCAACGTTGCCCTGAGGGAGATCCCGGCATGACGGTGCACGCGCTGTACGCCGATGGGCAGAACGCGCGGGAGAGGCTCCTCGGCGCCCTGAACGCATGCATGGACGATCTGTCGCTCCTGGCACGGAGCGACGATGTCCCGGGGACTTTTCCAACCGAGGCCCTGGCCCGACTCAGGGCCATCGGCCTGCTCGGCGCCGTGCTCCCTGTCGACGAGGGCGGCGCCGGCCTGGGCATCGACCGCCAGGCCAGCATGACGCTCTACCACGTGCTGACACGGCTGGGTGCCGCTCACCTGTCCCTGGCCCGCCTGTTCGAAGGACACGTCAACGCATTCGCGCTCCTGTGGCACCACGGCTCCACGACGCAACGACAGCGGCTGATGCGCTACGTACGCGACGGCGGTCTGACCGGCGTGTGGAACGCACCCGCGCCGGAGGCTCCCTTGCGTCTGCTCGCGGACGGGGAGCACTTCCGCCTTTCAGGCAGCAAGATCTACGCATCGGGCGCCGGCATCATCCAGCGGCCTCTGCTCACCGCCACGACGGAGGACGGAAAGCTGTTGATGATCTGGTGCGACGTGGGTCGTGCCGTCGTCGATCTGTCCGGATGGCGTGTCCACGGCATGCGCGCGACCGCGACAGGTACCGTGAAGCTCGATGGCGTTGTCGTCGAGCCGGGACAGGTCTTCGGTGCCGATCAGGATTATCATCGGCAGCCTGTTTTTTCAGGGGGCGCGTGGCGCTTCGTCGCCGCGCAGCTGGGTGCCGCCGGTGCGCTGGCGGACCTCATGAAGCAGAATCTCGTCGATGCGAGACGTGACGCGGACCCGCATCAGAGAGCACGGCTCGCCGAGGCCGTCATGCGTGTGGAGACGGGGCGTTTGTGGACTCAGGCCGCCGCACGCATGGCCGACGATCCGGCGGCGACGCCTGCCGATGTCGTTTCATACGTGGGCATGGCCCGTCTGGTCGTCGAAGAGGTGGCCACGGACGTCATCCAGCTGGCTCAGCGGTCGATCGGGCTCCGCGCCTTGCACCAGGACCACCCCGTCGAGCGCATTTGCCGGGATCTCGCGACGTATCTGAAACAGCCGGTGCCCGACGCCATACGCGATGCCGCCGGGGCCAGTGCCGCCGCGTACCAGGGAGCCGCGCTGGACAGGTGGCCGTCGTGACGGACGGTGACGGCGAATACATCGCATCGCTCAGGCGGCTGCCTCTCACGTCGCCGGAGCACCTGCTCGCCGGGCGCGCGCTGGTCGTCATCGCGCCCCATCCGGACGATGAGAGTCTGGGCATGGGAGGGCTGCTCGCTTCGGCGCAGTCCATGGGCACCCCGGTTACCGTCGTGTTCCTGACCGATGGTGAGGGCTCACACGTCGGCTCGCCTTCCTTTCCACCGGAGACGCTGGCGCGATGGCGGCGAGCGGAAGCGACCGATGCGCTCTTCGCGCTCGGCATCCCTCCGACCAGTGCGCGATTTCTTGCCCTTGGGGACGCGCGCCTCGATGCGCTGTCTGCGACGACGCGCGAGGCGGCGATGAACGCGCTGCGGGCCTGTGTGCCGTCACCCGCCCTGGTGTGCGTCACCGCACGGACGGACCCGCACGGCGACCACCGCGCCGCAAGCTCGATCGTGAACGACATCGACTGGCCGGAAGGTGTCGCCGTCATGGAATATCCGGTCTGGACATGGCTGGCGGACGAGACCGGCCTGCCGACACAAGCGGCGACCGGATACCGTGTCGACATAACGACAGCACTCCTCGCGAAGCGACGGGCGATCGCGGCCCACCGCTCACAGCACGGCGGCGTCATTACAGATGCCGAACACGCTTTCGAGCTCGAAGCGAGCTTCCTCGCCATGTTCGATCACCCGACGGAGACACTGGTATGGCCGACAAGGTGACCTTCGACACCGACTACTTCAACACGCTGTACCGGCAGGACATCGACCCGTGGCACTTCAGAACGAGCGAGTACGAACGCCGGAAGTACACCGAGACCCTCGCCGCGTTACCGCGCGACCGGTATGAGCACATCATCGAACTGGGTTCGTCCATCGGCGAACTGAGTGTTCTTCTTGGAGCGCGCGCCGAGCGTCTCACCGGTGTAGATACATCGGATGTCGCCATAACCGCCGCACGGAAACGGTGCGCAGGTCTGCCGCACGTCGCGTTCGAGCAGGCGCAGCTTCCGCAGGGGGAATGGGCGACGCAAGCCGACGCGGATGCGCTGGTCATCTCCGAAGTGCTGTATTACCTCAGCAGCGAGGAACTCGCCGTCATGACGCAGCGCATGTCGCGGCTGGCGACCACGGCGGACATCGTACTGGTTCACTGGACCGGAGATACCAACTACCCGATGACGGGAGACGACGCGTCGGAGCAGTTCATACGCGCCTTCCCGCAGCGTCGATGGCTGACCTCACGTCGAACGGGTTACAGGTTGGACGTCACCTGCCCTGTCGCGGCTTAGGCACGTTACTTTTTCTTGTCCGCCGCCCGCACAGCGTCCGAGCTCACGTTCGTACCCTGGCCCTTTAGCGGCTCGGGCACCGGTGTGCCAAAAGCGTCCCGGCGACGCGGATCGCCTGAGCCTTTTTTTGTATTTACCGGATCGGTCAGTTCCTGCGCCGCCTCAGCCCGCTTCGTCTTCGGTGTTTCGACGACCTTCTGCGGATGACCTGCCACCGTCTGCGTCTTGACCTGAGCGGATTCGTCGGCCTTTGTCTGGGCAAGCGCCCCCAGCGGCAGCAAGAGCAAGCCGGCGACGACGAAATTCAGCGCCTTTTGATTTCGATAAGCCATCGTTACACCCTCTCAGCCATGGGATTCATCGTCACGCACCTGCCGCGGAGACAATGATTTCCTGACCGTGCCTCGCGGGGTGTAACAGCGACCGTAACGCGGCGTGAAGGAGTGCTTCGCGTGCGGCTGGCCGAGCGTCGGCCATTGGCATTTGTCGATGTGGCGGCTGCGAAACCGCTTGCGACCAACACCTCCCCTTCAACACGGCAGGACGAGGATCGGGCTTTGACGGGAGAAACAGCATGAAGGCTCTTACCTACCACGGCTCCAAGGACGTACGCGTCGAAACGATGCCCGACCCGACGATCCTGGCCGCCGACGATGTCGTTCTCCGGGTCACAGCCACCGCCATCTGCGGCTCGGACCTGCATCTCTACCACGGCAAGATCCCTGAAACGAAGCACGGCGATATCTTCGGGCACGAGTTCATGGGAGTCGTCGAAGAAGCCGGCGCCGATGTCACCAACGTCGCTGTCGGCGACCGCGTGGTCATCCCCTTCGTCATCGCCTGCGGAAAGTGTTTCTTCTGCGAGAATGACCTGTTCGCCGCCTGCGAGACGACGAACCCCGATCAGGGTGCGTCCCTCAGAAAGAGAGCGAAAATGACGCCGCCGGCTGCCCTCTTCGGCTATTCGCACCTCTACGGCGGCGTTCCCGGTGGTCAGGCGGAATTCGTTCGTGTCCCGAAAGCCAACGTCGGGCCTTTCAAGGTTCCCGGCAGCCTGTCGGATGAGCGTGTGCTCTTTCTCTCCGACATCCTTCCCACCGGCTATCAGGCCGTACTCAACGCAAAGATCGAGCGCGGTTCGACCGTGGCCATTTTTGGCGCGGGCCCGGTAGGCCTGATGGCCGCCGCCTGCGCGCGCATGCTGGGCGCGGAGCGCATCTTTATGGTCGACTCCGAAAAGTACCGGCTGGATTTCGCCGTCTCGGCGTTCGACGTGATCCCCGTCGATTTCGGTGCACTCGATCCGTCCGAGTTCATCCTCGAGCAGACGGCGGGCCATGGTGTCGACGCATCCATCGATGCCGTCGGTTTCGAAGCGAAAGGCAGCACGACGGAGACGGTGCTGAGCACACTGAAGATCGAAACGAGTTCGGGCGAGGTGCTCCGCCAGTGCATCACCGCTACGCGGCGTGGCGGCGTGGTAAGCATTCCGGGTGTCTATGCCGGATTCATCCATGCCTTCCTGATCGGCGACGCCTTCGACAAGGGACTCACGCTGGCCATGGGTCAGACGCACGTCCAGAAGTACCTGCCGGAACTGCTCGAATTCATCGAAGACGGCAAGCTGCAGCCCGACATCATCATCTCGCACCGCATGAAGCTGGCCGACGCGGCCCGCGGCTACGAAATCTTCGATAAGAAGGAGGAAGATTGTCGGAAGGTCGTGCTTACTCCATGATGCCTTGCCCACGATGACCGGCTGAAATAACGGAACGAACACGATGGAAGCTCGCGACCTCGGTGACACGATCACCTTTTATTTGCCCCAGGGAAACGCTGGCGCCGAGGCCTTTGCGGTTTTCCAGGACCGCCAGCATCTCGGCGGGTTTCCCACTCGCGAGGAATCGCTTCAGTTCGCGCTTGCCAGGGCGCGTGTGATCCGCGAAACCCGCGCCGTCCCGATCCGGCTACGGATCGAAGACGATGCGGGTGTCTGGCTCACCAGCGATGCGCTGGCCGAGCCGGTCGCGGCGGGCAGCGAGTAAGCCGTTCGTTACGGCGCCCTTGCGCCTCATGGGCGCGCGGTATACCCGCGCTCAGCCATGACCCGTGCCACGGCTGCTTTCGCATCGTCGAGAACTCGCTCGAGCGGCTGGTTGGCGTCGATGTCGATCACCGTCGCACCACTGAACGCGAGCTGCGGTGTCACGGCGATCTTCCGCGCCAACGCTTCGCGCCGATGGTCCGGCTTCCGTGCGCACGCGATGTCCAGGTCGACATTCAGCCGGAGAACGATATCGGGTCGGTGGCTGGCCATCCATTCGAACATGGCGTACTCGCGTCGAGCCAGACCGAGCACGAAACGCGAGCCCCCTTCGACGGCGGGAAATCCCGGGCCATCGTACGCGCCGGGAATTTCCAGCTGCGGGAAGCGATCGGTGACCACGATCAGCCCGCGGCGCCTGAGGGCGAGCATGCGCCGGAAGCGGCGCCGGCGGCGCAGCGTGAAGGCGCTGATGACCAGAGCGGGCAGCAGGCTGGGCTGCTTCGCCTCCTTCATCCGGTTGTTCACGTCATCGGACTTGCGCCGGATCACCCGACCCAGCGCGCCTCCCACCAGGGGCCACTGCGCTACCGCGCGGCCGACGTTGCCGGCCTGCTTGCCGAGGTGAACGCTGGCCGCGGGACCGTAACGTCCTATCCAGGCGAGGATATGTTCGCTGACCGTCGACTTGCCGGAACCGTCGCAGCCGATGACCGCGATCAGTGGCGCCATGGCGCCGTCCTTTGCCCCGGATACCGCTACCGGACTGAAAAAATGGTTCATTAAATCTCGCTGATGCGCGCGGTCAGACGACCGTAGACGCAAGAATATGCCATGTAATAAAATTGTATTCATCCTGCGCTACCGGCTATCTGGTGTGCCTCTCCTCTCTGATTCCGATGACTTCCACCCGACGGTGGGGGTGATCGCGCTTACCGGTTGCGATGGCTCCGGCAAGTCCACCCTGGCGGCGAAACTCGTCGCCCACCTGCGCGAACAACGCCCCACGGAGGCCCTGTACCTCGGTCAGTCGTCCGGCCGGATCGCCGAGTGGATCCGCACGCTGCCCCTGATCGGGCCACGCTTCAACGCGTATCTGCTGCGCAAATCCGACCAGGTGCACGACAAACCGTCGATGCCGCCCGGCAACGTCGCGGCATTGGTGATCTACATGCTGTCGCGTTGGCGCGCGCACAAGTTCCGCCGCATGCTCGCCATGTGCCGGCGCGGCGTCCTGGTGGTCACGGATCGTTACCCGCAGGCGGAAATTCCCGGGTTCTACTGCGACGGCCCGCAGCTGGCGAAGACCGAAGGAGGCAACTGGTGGATCCGCCGTCTCCGTGCGAGCGAGCAACGCCTCTACCAATGGATGGCGTCGAGCGTGCCAGCGCTCGTCATCCGTCTCAACGTCGATGCCGAGACGGCGCATGCGCGCAAACCCGACCACAAGATGGCATCGCTTCGCCAGAAGGTCGCTACCTTGCCGACGCTCCGGTTCAACGGGGCGCGGATCCTCGACCTCGATGGCCGTGACGATCAGGGTGCCATTCTCGACCGTTCGTTGCGCGCCGTGAGCACGGCGCTACCGTTGCTGTCGACATGACGACGACTGAAACCCTCCGGCCGCCGATCGCGCGGCTCATCGCCGTCGTGGGATGCGACGGGACCGGCAAATCGACGCTGACCCACGATATCGTCAGGACGCTGAAGCAGACGCGCAGCGTGCAGCGCCGGTACCTCGGGCTGATATCCGGCGAAACCGGCGACAAGATCAAGCGCCTGCCGCTGATCGGCCCCCGACTGGAAAGGCGTCTGGCGGCCAAAGCCGCCAGCGCTCAGGACATGCGCAACAAGGTGCCCGGCGTGCTCGGGTCGCTCGTCATGTACGGGTTATCCGTCTGGCGTGCCGCTCACCTGCGCCGGGTATGCCGGCTCGCGGAGCGCGGCACACTGATCATCACGGACCGCTATCCCCAGGCTGAGATTGCGGGCTTTCGTTATGACGGTCCCGGCCTGGGCCTCGCGCGCAGCGAACACTGGCTCGTGCGCAAGCTTGCCGTGCGCGAGCAGCGCTTGTACGAACGCATGGCGACGTATCGCCCTTCGCTCGTCATCAAGCTCGATATCGACTTCGCCACGGCACATGCGCGCAAACCGGACCACGGCCCGGAAGAGCTGAACGACAAGATCGCCGTGATGTCACGGCTGCGCTTCAACGGCGCCCGCCTCTTCGATCTGGACACCCGTGCCCCATACGCCGACGTGTTCGCGGCGGCCATGGCCGCCATCGATGATCTGCCGGGTCACGGCGCCTGAGCGCCGCCTGATGGGCGGCCTAGCGCAATCTTACGCCGGCTTGAGGTTTTTCTTAACAAATCCTGGGATTATGGTACCCTTGGGTACAGTAAAAGCACGGCAATAACCCAGTAACAGACCAGTAACACTGGGGGTTGGCCCCGGTGGCATGGGACTTGTTGAGACGCGACTAAGACTATGAGCGCAGACGGAAACATTGCGATGCAGGCCGGCCTGGCGACGCCGACCACGAATACGGTGCCCATGCGACGCGGCGACTTTGCCAGTCTGGCCGAGGCGCTCGACTACGCGGCATGCGGCGTAACAGGTGCAAATTTCTACGCTGGCGGCAAGCTCGACACCGCGCTGCCTTATCGAACCTTGCGAGCGCAGGCGCGCGACCTCGCGAAGAAGCTGGCCAGCCTCGGCCTCGAACGCGGCGCATGCCTGGCGATCGTCGCGGAGACGACGCCGGATTTCCTGCGTTTCTTCTTCGCCTGCCAGTACGCGGGCCTCGTACCTGTCGCGCTGCCTTCCTCGGTGAACCTGGGCGGACACGACGCTTACGTCCACAAGCTGCGCGGCATGTTGCAGGCCTGCGAGGCGGTGATCGCCGTCGCCTCGCCCGCGTTCCAGGGTTTCCTCGGGGAAGCCGTGAGTGGCCTGGGCATCGTCATGTGGGGCGAGCCGCAGGCATTCGACGCCCTGCCCCGCCATGACGTCGAACTGAAGCCCATCGGCCCGCACGAAGTGGCCTATCTGCAGTTCACCTCAGGCAGCACCGGCACCCCGAAAGCCGCCGTGATCACCCAGGAAGCGCTGCTTGCCAACGCCCGCGGATCGATCAACGACGGCCTCGACCTGCGCGACAGCGACCGCTTCGCATCGTGGCTGCCGTTCTATCACGACATGGGTCTGGTCGGCTGCCTGCTGACCGTCGTGGCGAGCCAGCGCTCGATCGATTACCTGGACACGCGTGAGTTCGCGATGCGTCCCCGTCGCTGGCTCGAGCTGATGACCGAATCGAAGGCCACCATCTCCTACAGTCCGCCGTTCGGTTACGAAATGTGCGCACGACGCGTCCGCCCGTCGGATATCGAGTCATACGATCTGTCGCACTGGCGTGCCGCGGGTATCGGCGCGGAGCCCATCCTTCCGGAAGTACCGGCGCGCTTCGCCGAGATGCTGGCACCCGCCGGCTTCGACGCGAAGGCGTTCGTGCCCTCCTATGGCATGGCCGAAGCATCGCTTGCCGTCAGTTTCGCACCGCTGGACACCGGCATCGTGGTCGAGTGGCTCGATCCCGTGGACCTCGCGGAGAACCTGCGCGCCACGCCGGTCGCCGAAGGCACCGGCAGCGGTTTCGTCCGTTGCGGCGGACCGTTGCCCGGCCATGACCTCGACGTGCGCGACAACGCCGGCCGTCGCCTGCCGGAACGCCACGTCGGCCGGATCCTCGTGCGCGGTCCCAGCCTGATGTCGGGGTACTTCCGCCAGCCGGAACTCAACGCGCAGGTGATGGGTGATGACGGCTGGCTCGACACCGGCGACATCGGTTACGTGGTCGATGGCGAAGTGGTGATCACCGGCCGGCACAAGGACATGATCATCGTCAACGGGCGCAACATCCTGCCTCAGGACATCGAACGCATCGTCGAACGCCAACCGGAACTGCGCTCGCAGGATGCGTCGGCGTTCGGCATTCCCGGCCCCGGGGGCGCGGAAATCGCCGCGGTGGTCGTACAGTGCAATTCGCTGGATCCGGATGTCCGCGCGGCCCTGGTGCGGCGCGTGCGGCGTGACGTGCTCGAAGAACTCGGCATCGCCTGCATCATCGAGTTGGTGCCCCGCCATACACTGCCGCGCACCTCTTCCGGGAAGCTGTCACGCTCGGCGACGCGTGCCGGATACCTCGAGCGTCAGTCGATGCGGGAAGCGACCGGAGCCGCGGCGTAGCGATGAACGACCTCGCCGACTCAGGGCATCCCGTCATTGCATTGACGGGGGCGACGGGTTTCATTGGCACCGCGCTGCGCGAACGGCTGGTGGCCGCCGGATACCGCGTGCGGGCGCTCTATCGCCCTCGTCCCGGGCGAGTTCTGGAGAACGCGCCCGGCGTGAAGTGGATCGCCGGCGACCTCAACGATCGCGACGCCCTCGCCGCGCTTGTGAAAGGCGCGGACGCGGTCGTGCACTGCGCCGGCAACGTGCGCGGCGCGCGCGCCGCCGATTTCGACGTGGTCAATGAAGCCGGTGTCATCGACATCGTGCGTGCGGCGCGGGAAGAAAGCCATTGCCACCGGTTCCTGCTGGTGTCGTCGCTGGCGGCCCGCGAGCCGCAGCTGTCCGACTACTCACGCAGCAAGTGGCTCGGTGAACGCGCCCTGGCAGCCCATGCCGGCGACCTCGTGTGGGCCGCGCTGCGGCCGCCGGCGGTCTACGGGCCAGGCGATCGCGAGATGCTTCCGCTCTTCCAGAGCATGGCGCGCGGCATCGCGCCGATACCCGGCAGCGGCGACGGTCGCTTTTCCCTGATCCATGTGAGCGATCTCGCCTCGGCTATCGTGGCCTGGCTGCGCTCGGACACACAGTCGGGGCAGACTTTCGAACTCGACGACGGTCACGCGGGCGGCTACGACTGGGACACCGTCCTGAGCGCGGCGTCACGCGTCCTGCGTGACAACGCGCCGATCCGTCGCCTCCTCATCCCCACGCCGTTATTACGCGCGATCGCCGGAGCGAACCGCACCGCGGCGCGCGTGTTCGGTTACGCCCCCATGCTGACCCCCGGCAAGGTCCGCGAGCTGACGCATGCCGACTGGGTATGCGACGGCCGCGCCTTTACCCGCGCCACCGGTTGGACGCCCGAGATCGGGTTTGAACGTGGTCTTGCCGCCACGCTCGGCAACACCGTGACGCACTGAACGGAATACCCTGATGAACCATCAAGACATCGTTGCAAAGCTTGTCGACATCCTCGAGCCACTCGCGGAGGGCCGCGTCGCGTCTATCGGCGAGAACACGGAGCTCACCGGCGAACTGGCCCTCGATTCACTGCGGGTCATGGACCTCGTGCTGGCGGTTGAAGACGAATTCGACATCTCGATCCCCATCAACGCGCTCGCCGAAATCAAGACCGTCGGCGACCTCGCGGCGCAGATCGAAACGACGCTGAGCGCAAACGCATGAGAGAGAATCCCAGGCTTCAGGCGGTACAAGCCGTCCGGCAGGAGCTCGCCACCCTGGGGATCGATCCGTTCGGCGTGCAGATCGACCGCATCCTCTCGCCCACGGAAGGCCTGATCCACGGCCGCCGCACGATCCTGGCGGGCACGAACAACTACCTCGGCCTGACGTTCGATCCCGGCACGATCGCCGCGGCGCGCGACGCGCTCGAGGCGGCCGGCACGGGCACCACGGGCTCGCGCATGGCCAACGGCAGCTACGCGGGACATCGCGAGCTGGAAGTGGATCTGGCGGCGTTCTACGGCAAACGCGACGCCATCGTCTTCTCCACCGGCTACCAGGCCAACCTCGGCATGATCTCCGCGCTGGTGGGCACCGGCGACGTCGTCATGATCGACGCCGACAGCCACGCCAGCATCTACGATGGCTGCCGGCTGAGCGGCGCCAACGTCATTCGTTTTCGCCACAACGACGCTGCCGATCTGGCCAAGCGCATGCGCCGTCTTGGCGACGACGCGGCCAACGCGCTGATCGTCGTCGAAGGGGTCTACAGCATGCTCGGCGACCGCGCGCCGTTGCGCGATTTCGCCCGCGTGAAGCAGGAGTTCGGTGCCACGCTGATGGTGGACGAAGCACACTCCATGGGCGTGCTTGGCAGCAAAGGGCGCGGTCTGGCCGATGAGCAGGGTGTGCTCGCCGACGTCGACTACGTCGTCGGCACCTTCAGCAAGAGCCTCGGAAACACGGGCGGTTTCTGCGTCAGCGACTCGCCGGACCTGGAGGTGCTGCGCTATGCCAGCCGACCCTATGTTTTCACCGCGTCACTGCCGCCCGCGACCATCGCCGCCACCCGGCAGGCGCTGCGCACGCTCGCGGCCGCCGACGACCTGCGGCTGCGCCTGCAGAACAATGCGGAGCGTCTGCACGCGGGCCTGGGCGCGCTTGGCTTCCGGCTTGGCGCCCCGGCGAACGCCGTCGTCGCGGTACTGGTCGGCGACAAACTCGAGGCGCTGCGCTTCTGGGACCATCTGCTCAAACACGGTGTCTATGTGAATCTCATGGTGCCGCCGGCCACGCCCGGGGGCGAATCGCTGCTCCGCTGCAGCGTCAGCGCCGCTCACACGCCCGAGCAGATCGACGCCATCTGTGCCGCGTTCGCCAGCTGGACTGGCGCCAAAGCATGAAGCACTGGTTCTCCGATGGCGCTTTCCGCGCCATCGTGCGCAACGCGTCCTATCTGGCATCCAGCAACGTCGCCAGTGCGTTGCTCGGACTGTTGTCGCTCGCGTGCGCGGGACGTGGCATGACGCCGGAGCTGTTCGGCACGCTGGTGGTCGTTCAGGCCTACGCGAAGAGCGTCAGTGATTTCGTCAAGTTCCAGACCTGGCAATTCGTCGTGCAGTTCGGCACCCCCGCGCTGGCCCATCAGGACGTGGCGCGCTTTCGCGATGTCACGGGACTATCCTTCGGACTGGACCTGGCGAGCGGCGCGGTCGCCCTGGTCGGCGGCATGGTGCTGCTCCCCCTGCTCGGCCACGCCGTCGGCATCTCGCCCGCGGACTTTTGGTGGGCACTGGCCTATTGCACCCTGATTCCGACGATGACCGCGGCGACGCCGACCGGCATCCTGCGTTCGATCGATCGCTTCGACCTGATCGCTGTTCAGCAAGCCATTACCCCGCTGCTGCGCGCGGCCGGCAGTGTCATCGCGTACTTTGGCCATCTCGGATTTCCGGGCTTCATCGCCACCTGGTATGTCTCGAGCCTGGTCGGAGACGGCGTGCTGTGGCTTTTCGCCGTCCGCGAACTTCGCCGCCAGCGGATCGATCATGCGCTGCGCCCGGGCCTGTTCGGTCCCGCGCGCCGTATCAAGGGCGCCTGGGATTTCGTCTGGACGACCAACATCGCGCACTCGATCTGGTCCGCCCGCAACGCCGGTACCAACGTGCTCGTCGGCATCATCCTGGGACCGACCGCAGCCGGCTTGTTCAAGGTCGCGCTGACCTTCTTCGACGCCGCCGGCACACCGGCGTCGCTGATGCAGAAAAGCTTCTATCCGGAAATCATGCGCATGGATCCGGCCAGCACACGTCCGTGGAAGCTTGGGCTGCGCTCGGCCATGCTCGCCGGCGGCGTCGGTGTTCTGGTCGCCTTACTGGTCATCGTCGTCGGCAAGCCGCTGATCTCGACGGTGTTCGGAGCGCAGTACCTCGAGTCGTACAACCTGCTCCAGGTCATGTCCGCCGCCCTGGTGGTCTCGATGGCCGGCTTCCCGCTCGAATCGCTGCTGTACATCGCCAGCCGTCAGCGTGCCGCGCTGGTCGCCCAGGCGCTGGCCGCCCTTCTTTACGCCCTGTTGCTGGTCGGACTGTCGCATTATCTCGGCATCATGGGCGCCGCCATCGCCTACTTCGGCGGACAGTGCCTGGAGGCCTTCTTCTCGCTGATTCCGACGATCGGCGCGTATCGCAAGCGACACACGCTTTCGTTCTACAAGCCCGAGGAAGCGCAGACATGATCCGCCGCCGCCGTGACCCCGCATGGCCGACCTTTCCGGCCGAAGCGCTCCGACGTCTGTTCGACGCCGTCGATGTCGACGATATCGTCGATGCGCATGTCGCCCTGCCCGACCCCATCGTTCTGAGCTGCCCCGAGGGCACGATGCGCGACTGCTACGCGCTGTGCCTGCAGTTCTGGGAAGAAGGCGTGCGGCGAAAAGAACTCCTGGGACTCGTCGGAAAGCTGCTCCGCAACGAGGGTCTGAGCGCGGACGAGCGCCTGCAGTTCAAGCACATCCGCGCGCGATACAAACATCTCCGTTTTGCGCAGCGTCTGTACAGCGAAGGTCACACCTCCAGCTATCTTTTCGACCTGACGACACGCGTGCTCGGCCACTTGCAGGACGCATTCCGCAGCGGCAGGCGCGGCGGCATCGTCCGTCACGGGCTGAGGCTCCGCGTGCTGCTGTCCAGGCCCGTGTGGACGATGGTGCGGCGGACCATGGAACGCACGCGCATCGATACCGAAGCCGGGCTGATCGCATTGCAGCGGGCCGAAATGCGGCGTCTGGCCAGAGCGGTGTCGCGCACGCACTTCGCGGGCCACGAGTTCCACACCGTGCGCAAGATCGTCAGCATGCAGGTGTCCTACTACGACACCCTGCGCTCGCTCGGTCCCGACGAGCATGCCTTGCGCATGTCGAGATTTCTCGCGGCCATCAATGGCCTGATGGGTTCGCGCCATGACGAAATGGTGGCCGAGGCCCTCTCCGGCCGACGTCACTACCGCACGCCGGCTCCGCTGGCCAACGAGATTCGTTCACGCCTCGAAACGCTGATCGCCCGCTACCCCGCTTAAGGTGATCGGTGCTCAGGGACGGGCGGCGACGGAGAAGACCACCCGCCGCCCAGTGCCATGATCAGGTTGACGCTGGCGTCCAGCCGGCGAACGCGGAGCTGGAGTTCCCCACGGCCCGCATCGAGGGAAGCATTCGCCGCCTCCACGACGGCGGAATAGTCGGCGACACCTTCCCTGTACTGGTTTCGCGTGACCCGGTCGGACTCGGTGGCCGCCGCGGCGGCCCTGTCCTGCAGCTCCGCCGCACCGGACAGCGTGCTCGTGATCACGAGACCGTCTTCCACTTCGCGGAAAGCATCGAGCACCGTCTGGCGGTAATTGGCGACAGCCTCGTTATAGGCCTCGCTGGCGTTGGCGGCCTGTGCCTGCAGCCGTCCACCCGTGAATAACGGTGCGCGCACATCGGCCGTCCCCGTGGGACCGCGGAGGATGCCGATGCCGGCCGCGAGGTTGATCGTCGGCAACGCTTCCGCCCTGGCCACGCCGATGCGCGCGCTGGCCGCCGCCATACGACGCTCGCTGGCGGCGACGTCAGGCCGACGTTCGAGCAACGTGGCAGGTACGCCCGCGGGAATCGCCGGCACCTGCACATCGAACGCCGCAGGGGCGATCGCAAAGTCCGCCGGCGCCTTGCCGAGCATCACCGCGATCGCGTGCTCGAGCTGGGCCCGCGCACTCCTGGTATCCGCCAGTTGCATCTGCGCCGTGCTCGCCCGCATCAGCGCCTCGGCGACGTTCGCGCTCGAAGCCTGTCCCTGGGCGTACTGGTTGCCCACCATGCGATGCCACTGATCGCTGGCCTCGGCGCTCTGCTGGAGCAGTACGATGAGCGCATCGTCCTGACGCAGCGCGAAGTAGCTTTGCACCAGCTGCGCCTGCATCGAAAGGGTTGCGGCGGCCAGATCGTCGGCGCTGGCGTCGGCGGCTGCCCGATGGGCTTCGACGTCACGGCGGATCCGCCCCCACAGATCCAGCTCCCAGCTGACACCCAGGCCGAAGTCGTTCTCGTTCTTGCGGCCGGATTTCAGCGTTCCCGCACTGACCGCCGGTACCGAGGCACCACTGGCGACCTGCACCAGCGCCTGCGCCTCGCGTACGCGCGCCGCCGCGGCGGCCAGCGACTGGTTGCTCACCGCGACCTGCGACACCAGCGCATCGAGCGCCGGGTCACCGTAAATCTCCCACCACCTGGCTGAAATGGCGGCTTGCGCACCCGACGACGCATGCGCGCCCGCTTCCTTGTAAGCGGCGGGTACCGGCGCGGAAGGGCGCACATAGTCCGGTCCCACCGGAGCGCAGGCGCCGATGAAGGTCACACCCAGGGTGACGAGGGCGACGCGCCATGCACGGGGAGGCATGCGCACACTCACGGCAGCGGATCCTCGCGGCCGGTTGACCAACCCGCGTCGTCGCGCCTGCCGAGTTTCTGCATCCATCTGCCTGCCCACTTGCTGAATCGATCGAGGTAAAGGTACACAACCGGAGTCGTGTAAAGGGTCAAGAGCTGACTGACCACGAGGCCGCCGCCCATCGCGATGCCGAGCGGCCGGTGCATCTCGGCACCGTCGCCGCGCGCGACCGCCAGCGGCACCGCGGCGACCATGACGGCGAGAGACGTCATCAGGATGGGGCGAAAGCGCAGCCGGCATGCCAGCTGGATGGCTTCCGCTGGCGTCAGCGCCGACCCGCGCTGCGCGGCCAGGGCGAAGTCCACCATCATGATCGCATTCTTCATCACGATACCGACCAGCGCGAAGATCCCGACCAGTGCGATGACGTCCAGGTCGGTCCGGAAGAGCATCAGCGCAAAGACGGCACCCACGGCAGCCGACGGCAACGTCGACAGAATCGTCAGCGGGTGCACGCAGCTCTCATAGAGAATACCCAGCACGATGAACAGGGTGAGGAACGCGCCAAGAATGAGGGCCGGCTCGCTGTCCGCCACCTGGCGAGCCGCGCCCGCCGACCCCTGCAGGCTGCCGCGGACGGACGTCGGTACGGCCATCCCATCCACGGCCTTCCTGATAGCAAGCGTTGCCTGAGAAAGGGAGACACCAGGCGCCCTGTCGAACGAAATCGTCGTCGCCACGGACTGAGCGAAATGCGCGATCGTCAGCGGCATGTCGTGCTGACGGACGTGGGCGAGCACGGGTAACGGCACGCTGGCACCGTTCGCCGCGGGAACCTCGATGTGGTTGAACACGTCGGGAGACGTGGCGTACTCGGGCGCGATTCCCATCAGCACCGGCGTCTGGCTCGACGGAGAAAACATCGTCGTGACCCGGCGGCCGGCGAACGCGTCACGCAGCACGCCGTCTATCCGTGCGTAGCTGACACCGAACTGCGCCGCGGCATCCCGGTCGACGTGCAGCGCCGTCGCGACGCCCGTCCCGCTCCCGCTGCCGTGCACGTTGGACAACTCCGGCAACCTTGCCATGGCCTCCGCGATACGCGGCACCCATGTCGCCAGCAGCACCGACGAGTCGGCCTGGATCGTGTATTCGTTGGAAGCGCGGCTGCGACGTCCACCCGTGCGGATGTTCTGCACCGACGTCACGGTAAACGTGCCGCCCGAAAGCTTCGCCAGCCTGGCATTGATACGCGCGGCCACTTCGTCCGCCGTCGCGTCGCGCTGCGAAAGCGGCTTCAGCGTGGCGAACAGCGATCCCGAATCGTGTTCGACATAACCCGCGACACTCGCTATGGCCGGATCCGCACGCACCACCTCGAGATAGCTCGCCAGCTTGGCGCGCGCCACCGGAAAGGAGGCATCCGCGTCGGTGTCGAAATCGCCGGTGAGCTCACCGGTATCCTGCCGTGGAAAAAACCCCTTCGGCACGGTGATGTAGAGGAAAACGCTCAGGCAAAGCACGGCCAGCAGGGAGAGCATGGTCAGCGGCGCGCGGCGGAGCGCCCAGACCAGGCTGTCGTCGTAAGCGGCTTGCAGGCGACTGAACGCACGTTCGCTCCAGCGCAGCATCCGCCCTGGTGCGCGACGGGCGTCTGCCGGTTGCAACCACAACGCGCACAGCATGGGTACGACAGTAAGCGAAACCACCAGCGAGATCGCGATCACGACGGCGAGCGTGACGGAGAATTCGCGCACGAACAGACCGACGTAGCCGCCCATAAGCAACAAGGGAATGAACACCGCGATGAGGACCGCGCTCATGCTCACCACCGTGAGACCGACCTCACCGGCACCCACACGCGCCGCCTCGCGCGGCGGTACCCCTTCTTCAATATGGCGCGCGATGTTTTCGACGACGACGACCGCGTCGTCCACGGTAAAGCCCACCGCGATGGTGAGTGCCATCAGCGAGAGGATGTCGAGGCTGTACCCCAGCAGGTACATCGCGGTCATCGCACCGAGCAGCGAGATCGGCGCCACGGCGCTGGCGATCAGGGCCGCGCGCAGGTCGCGCAGGAAGACCAGCATGACCAGGACGACCAGCACGACGGCCAGCGCGAGGGTATGTTCGGCCGCGCGCAGCGAGCCGCGGACCGAGGTGGCACGATCGACGATGACGCTCACCTTCATGTCGCCAGGCAGCGAAGCCTGGAGCGCGGACAGCCGTTTCATCACCCCGTCGATGACATCGATGGTGTTGGAGCCGGGCTTGTGGCGGACCAGGGCCAGCACGGCCGGCTCGCCATTGGCGAGCGCCGCCTGATGCGGGTCGCGCTCGGTCTCGATGACGCGGGCGATGTCACCGAGCGGCACGGCCGTACCATCGCGTCCCGCCACGACGACCGAGCGAAACGCGCTGGCCTTGTCGAACTGACCGTTGGTAGCGACCTGCAGGTAACGGTCACCGGTCTCGATCGCGCCGCCGGCGGCATTCGACACGGCAGCCGACACCGCATGGCGCACCTGCTCGAAGCCGACACCCCGCTGGTTCATCGCCTGCGGATTCAGGGCCACACGCACGGCGGGAACGGAACTTCCGACCAGTTCGACCTCGCCCACCCCATCCACCTGCGCCAGCGTCTGGCTGAAGGTGGTCGACGCGACGCCATACATCTGACTCGGCGTCGCATGCCGGGAGGTGAGGCCGAGCACCAGCACTGGCGCGTCGGCGGAACTGACCTCGCGATAGCTCGGTGCGGCGGGCATATCGGACGGCAGATCCGCACGCGCGGCATTGATCGCCGCCTGCACGTCGCGCGACGCCCCGACCACGTTGCGTGACAGGTCGAAGGTGAGTCGCACGTCGGTGCCTCCCGTCGTACTGACGGAGGTCATCTCGGTGAGCCCGGCGATGCGCCCGAGCGCGCGCTCGAGCGGCGTCGCCACGGCCGAGACCATCGTCGCCGGACTGGCACCGGGCAATTCGGCCGACACCTTGATGGTCGGCACGTTCACCTCGGGCAACGACGCGATCGGCAGCAGCCGCCAGGCAAGCGCCCCTGCGACCACCAGCCCGAGGCAGAGCAGCGAGGTCGCTACCGGCCGGTCGATGAAGAGACGCGACAGATTCATGCCGTCTCACTCACGAGCGACGCCCGCTCCGCTGCAGCACACGCTCGAACGCCAGGTAGATCACCGGCGTGGTGAACAGCGTCAGCAACTGGCTGACCAACAGCCCCCAGAAGATGCCCACACCCAGGGGGTGACGCAGTTCCGCGCCCATACCGCCGCCCAGCATCAGCGGCAACGCGCCCAGCATCGCGGCCAGCGTGGTCATGATGATCGGACGGAAACGAAGGAGACACGCCTGCACGATGGCATCGCGCGGGAGAAGGCCCTGCTCGCGCTTCGCATCGATCGCGAAGTCGATCAGCATGATCGCGTTCTTCTGCACGATGCCGATCAGCAGGATCACGCCGATGAGCGAGATCACGTCGAGCTCGAAGCCGCCGATGATGAGCGCCAACAAGGCACCGATGCCGGCTGAGGGAAGCGTCGAAAGAATCGTCAACGGGTGGATGTAGCTCTCGTAAAGTACGCCGAGCACGATGTAGACACTGAGCAGCGTGGCCAGCAGCAACCACGGCTGTCCGCCGCGCGATGCTTCGAAGGCCTGCGCGGCGCCCTGCCAGCGCATCTGCATGCCGGCCGGCGGTTTCAGTCGATGCCACGCCGAATCCACGGCTTCCATTGCACCGTCCAGCGACACGCCCGAAGCGAGATTGAACGACACCGTGGCCGCGGGCAGCTGGTCGATTCGGGTGACCACCAGCGGCGCGGTCCGCTCCGTCACCTTCGCGATGGATGCGAGGGGAATCAGCGACGCCGCCGGATCCGCCGGGTCGGCACCGGCGTCGCCTGCCCCGCCCTGGCCGGAGAGATAGACACCCTCCATCGCGCTCGCCGTACCGCCCGCGGCGGGCAAGGCCTCGAGGATGACGCGACGCTGGCTGGCGAGGGTGAGCAAGGTGCCGACCTGACGCTGGCCGAAGCTGTTGTACAGCGCGTCACCCACGGCCGCCGACGTGATCCCGTAGCGGCTGGCGAGCTCGCGATCGACATGGACGTAAGCCTCGAGACCGTCGACCTGCTGATCGCTGGTGGCATGGGCCAGGTGCCGGTCGTTCCGCAAGGGCTCCAGCACCCGCGGCAGCCAGGCCGCAAGCTGGGTGGAGTCCGCGTTTTCGACCGAGAACTGGTACTGACCCGGACTGAGGCGGTCGTCGATCGTCAGGTCGGGCACCGGCTGCATGTAGAGCGTAATGCCGGCGACGCCGGACGCCGCGTCCGCGAGTCGCTTCATGACCGCGGGCGCGCGGTCGCGGTGCGACAGCGGCTTGAGGTGGATGAGCAGTCGCCCGCTGTTGAGGGACGGCGCACCGTCACCCACACCGACGAACGATGCGACGCTGGCCACGGCCGGATCGCGCAGGATCGCATGCGTCAACGCCTGCTGCCGCTGGCTCATGGCGGCGAACGATACGGTCGCCGGCGCGATGGTGACGCCCTGGATGTCGCCGCTGTCCTGGGCGGGAAACAGACCGCGCGGCACGACGAGATACAGCGCGACCGCAAGTAGCGCCATCGCGCCGACCGTGACGAGTGTCGCGGTCTGCCGTGCCAGGACCCAGCTCAGACCGGCCTCGTAACGCGCGAGTACGCGGGCATGCCACGCTTTGCCCTCGCGCACGGGCGTGCGCCGGAGCATCCGTGCGCACATCATCGGTGTCAGTGTCAGCGACACCACGCCGGAGATCAGAATGGCGACCGCGAGGGTGACCGCGAACTCGCGGAAAAGGCGCCCCACCACCCCGCCCATGAACAACAGCGGGATCAGAACCGCCAGCAGCGACAAGGTCAGCGAGACCACGGTGAATGCGATCTGGCGCGAGCCCTTCAGCGCGGCGGCGAATGGCTCTTCGCCCGCTTCGACATAGCGTGCGATGTTCTCGATCATGACGATCGCATCGTCCACCATGAAACCCGTCGCCACGATCAGTGCCATCAGCGTCAGGTTGTTGATCGAGAAGCCGGCCAGGTACATGACCGCGAACGTGCCGATCAGCGACAGCGGCACGACCACACCGGGGATAAGCGTCGCGGCGCCACCGCCGAGGAACAGGAAGATCACCAGGACCACCAGGACCACGGCGAATACCAGCTCCATCTGTACGTCGTGCACGGCGGCACGCACCGACTCCGTGCGATCGGCCAGTGTCGTGACATCGGCGGCCGCGGGCAGTGTCGCCTGCAGTTGCGGCAGCACCTGCCGGACGCGATCCACGACCTCGACCACGTTGGCGCCCGGCTGCCTGCGGATCTGCAGGATGATGGCGGGCCGCTCGCCCGACCAGGCGGCAAGACGTGCGTTTTCCGCACCATCGCTCACGCTCGCTACATCGCGCAGGCGAACCACCGCGCCTTCGCGATGGCCCACGGTCAGATTCGCGAAGGCTTCCGCGCTGTCCAGCGGATCCGCGATGGCGATGTTGGACGAACGCACCGCGCCGTCCAGCGTGCCCTTGGCCACGTTCGAATTGGCCTCGCGAATAGAACCGCGCAGGTCCTCCAGCGTCATGCCACGCGAGCGCAGTTTCGCCGGATCGGCCTGTACCAGGATGGCCGGTTGCTGGCCTCCGCCGAGGCTGACCAGGCCGACGCCGGTCACCTGAGACAACTTGGGCACGAGCCGGGTATCCGCCAGTTCGCGCAGCGTCCGGAGCGGCAACGTCGGGGACGTCAGCGCCAGCGTCATCACCGGCGCATCGGCCGGATTGACCTTGCGGTAGATCGGCGGCTGCGAGATATCGGCAGGCAGTGACGGTAACACCGCGTTGATCGAAGCCTGTACTTCCTGCTCCGCCACGTCGAGCGGCAGATCGAGATTGAAGCGCAGGGTGATCGTCGAGGCGCCCGCCGAACTCGTCGACGACATCTGGCTCAGCCCTGGCATCTGGCCGAACTGCCGTTCGAGCGGCGCCGTGATGGTCGCCCCCACCACCTGCGGTCCGGCCCCCGGATACGCGGTGACGACCTCGATGGTCGGGAAGTCCACTTCCGGCAGCGCCGAGAGCGGCAGAAAGCGATACCCGAACAGGCCGACCAGCAGGATCGCGACGGCGAGCAGCGCGGTCGCGACCGGCCGGAGGATAAACGGACGGGACGGGTTCACGAGCGCGCGGTCGACGTCCGCGCTGAGGCGCTCGCCTCGTCGCGATGACAGGAAGGCGCGTCCGCCGCGGGGGGCGGCGCAGGCTCGGCTGCTGCCGTGGCCTGCACTTTCGTTCCGGCGCGCAGCCGGTCCGCGCCTTCGACGACGACCTTCGCCCCCGCTGCGATACCGGAGGCGATGACGGTGGTGGAAGCGTCCTGAGCACCGAGTTTGACCGGCACGACGGCAGCGGTCTTGTCGTCCTTGATCGCGTAGACGAAGGGCCCCTGCGCGCCCTGCTGGATCGCTGCGGATGGCACCAGGATCGCCTGCGGCAACACATCGACGGGGAGCTTCGCGGTCACGAACTGGTTCGGCAGCAGCGCGCCGTCGGCATTGGCGAACTCGGCTTCGAACTTCACCGTGCCGGTCGTGGGGTCCACCTGATTGTTCGCCGCGAGAAGATGGCCGGTACCCAGCTTGTCGTCAGGGCCGTCGCCGTAAGCATCGACCGGGATACAGGCACCGCCGTTCAGGCGCGCGAGTACGCGCGGAACCACGTTGACCGGTACGGAGAAGAGGACCTTGCTGGGCTGCGACTGCGTGACGGTGACGATGCCACGAGCGTCCGACGGGCCCACCAGATTGCCCGGGTCGACGCGCCGCAGGCCCACCATTCCCGAGATCGGCGAGACGATCCGCGCGTTGGACACCTGGAGGTTGGCGCTGCCGATACGGCCCTGCTCGGATTTCACCTCGGCGGCGTACTGCCGTACCAGCGAGCGCTGATCGGCGACCCGCTGACGCGAGATGGAATCCTGCGCGAGGAGCGCCTCATAGTGCTTGAGCGTTTCTTCCGCATTGGCCAGCTGCGCCTGACTGCGGCCCAGATCGCCGGTCGCGAGCTGGAGCTGTGCCTGCGAGGCTCGCGGATCGATCTCGGCCAGCAGATCGCCCTTCCTGACCTGCTGCCCGCCGCTGAAGGCGACGCGCGTGAGCACTCCATCCACCTGGCTCCGCACCAGCACGCTGTTGAACGGGGTGACCGTTCCCGGCTGCACGCGATAGACGACGAATCCGCCTTGCCGGACGGTGGCCGTGACGACCGGCACCGCCTGATCGGCTACCGAGGCACCGTCTTTTTTGCCGTGTCCGACCCACCATACGATCGCGGCGACCGCGACGATGCCGACGACCGCCACGGTTCCACGCGAGGATTGCTTCGCCATCAGAGCTGCCTTTCGTAGACGCGATAGCGCTTGTAGTCACGACCGCCGATCGCTTCGATGATGTTGCGCATGCCGGCGTTGTCTTCGAGGATCCAGGACAACTCGACCTCCTCGACGCCACGCGCCACCAGATGATGTCGGACGGCATCGATCACCAGAAATGCCAGTCCGGGACCGAGCGGCGTGTTATGAAAGCTGCGACGCACGCCCATGAGCGGCACGCGCGACGACTTCGGGAAGCGCTTCTTGAGCCGCCACAGCAACTTGACCCAGTTGAACGGCAGCAGCTTGCCGTCGAAGTCCCTGATCACTTCGTTGACGTTGGGCAAGGCGACGATGAACGCGGCCGGTTCGCCGTCCACCTCGGCGATCTGGATCAGCTCCGAGGCGATCAAGACCTTCAGGGTGTGACCGAGATCTTTGAATTCGGCTTCGGTGAACGGCACGAAGCCCCAGTTATCGGCCCAGGCATCGTTGAAAATATCGCGCAGCGTGGCCAGTTCTTCATCGAAACGGCTGCGGTCGAGCGGGCGCACGCGGATGCGCTGCTTCGACTTGCCGAGCAAACGGTTCATCACTTTAGGCTCGGGAAAGTCCGGCGCGACGACATAGGCCAACATGTCCTTGGCTTTCGCGTAGCCTGCCTGCTCGATGTGCGAGCCGTAATACGGTCGCGTATGCCCCATCATGAAATAGGGCGACGTATCGAAGCCGTCGATGAGAAGGCCCACCTCATCGTTGATCGACAGACTGAGCGGCCCGCGTATGCGTTCGATACCCTCGCCGCGGAGCCAGTCTTCCGCCGTCCGGAGCAACGCGGCGAAGGTCTCCGGGTTGTCCTCGGCGTCGAGCATGCCGAAGAAGCCCGCACCGTCGGCGTGGCGCTGCAGGTGCAGAGAATCTATCTGGGCACTGATCCTGCCGACCGGGCGATCACCGCGATAGGCGATCCAGCCCTTCCACCGGGCATGCTCGAACCATGGGTTGGTTTTTGCACCGAGGTGGAGTTTTCGTTCAAGAAATAAAGGCGCGATCCATGCGGGATCGGATCCCAGGATCGCGCCCGGTACCTTGATGAACCGGTCCAGATCGGCCTTGCTATCAAGGGGAACGATGCGCAGCGAGGCGGAGTTGCTCAATTCTGGGATCCCTGAAAAGCGGATTAAGACATGTGTTTGCCATATCGGCGAAACATGATTTTAATCTTGCGAATCCCAATTTGATATACCCGCGAGGCTAGTAATTCAAAAGCGTGCCTCCCTACCCTATCGCTGACCGCTCTTGCCCGGATCCCGCTGTCCCTTCTGATCCGCGCCGTCGGTCGCCACATCGTCCGGCCGGGTCTGACCGACCTGGTCCGAGGGCTCGTTCGCCGGCTTGTCCTGGCCGGGGTTGGCCGCTGGATTGTTCGACCCACCGACGCCGATGGAGGAATGCTGCACGCTGTCGCGGTCGCTCATGGTGTTCTCTCCTCTCAGAAGAACGAATCGTTGCCCCACCTCCGTGACGAAAGAGCGTGTCGGCGGTGTTCATTGCGTGACCGAGTCAGGAGGCCCGGTGAAGACCTCATGCGACGTTGTCCGGTCAGGCCACCGTGCGTTCACGCCGTCTGACCAAGACTGCCCGCATGAACCGAACCATTCACGCTTCCGAATCGCCCGCCCTGCGAGTGGGCTGCGCGGGCTGGTCGCTTGCGTCGAAGGTCGCCTCGTCGTTCGGCACCGAGGGCACTCATCTGGAGCGGTATGCGCGGGTGTTTTCCTGCGTCGAGATCAACTCGTCCTTCTATCGGTCGCACCAGGAGAAGACCTACCTTCGCTGGGGGGAAAGCGTTCCTGAAAGCTTTCGCTTCAGCGTGAAGATGCCTCGAACGATCACGCACGAGCTTCGCCTGCAGCACTGTGAAGCGCCGCTCGCCGCATTTCTGCGTGAGGTGTCGGGACTGAAGGCCAAGCTCGGTTGCATCCTGATCCAGCTTCCCCCGAGCCTCGCGCTGGATTCAAAAACGGCCAGAGCGTTTTTTCGCCTTCTGCGGAAGGTCACATCCACCCCCGTCGTGTGCGAACCGCGACACGCTTCCTGGTTTACGGCGAAGGCGGATGCGTTGTTACGAGAAGCGGGCATATCGATCGTCCAGGCCCATCCGTCGCCGGTCGCCGGTGTCGAGCCAATACTTCACCCCGAGCTTCTTTACATTCGGTTGCACGGCGCCCCCGAGATCTACTATTCCGCATACGACCGCACGTTCATCGACAGCGTCGCCACAAGGATGAGGTTGTCAGCCGGCGACGGACGCGATGCGTGGTGCATTTTTGACAACACGGCACGCGGAGAGGCCGTTCCCAATGCCCTGACGCTGAAGGCCATGCTCGATGCCGAGCAGCCGGATTGATGCTGAAACTCGTTGACATACCTGCGTTGTCGGGCGCGTTGAGGTCGATCGGCCAGTTCGGCTAACCTCGCCGTTTCCCTGCGCAGAAAAAAGCTTTGATGAGCACGCCCGTTGCCGACGCCTACTTCGTTCAGATCGCACCCGGGCGCTATCGTCCCACCGACCACGTCGGCGGGGGCTGGAATCCCGACGAACAGCACATCGCGCCGGTCATGGGCCTGCTCGCCCGCGAAATCGAAACGCACCATGCGTCGCGTCGGACCGACGTTCTGACCATCAGCCGTGCCACCTACGACATCCATGGCGTGCTTCCCATGGACGCGTTCGATATATCGGTCGACGTGATCCGCCCGGGCCGCACCATCGAGCTCGTCGAGGCCACCCTCACCTGTCAGGGACGCATCGCGATCACACTGCGCGCATGGCTGCTGGCGACATCCGACACGTCGACGATCGCAGGGGACGGATTCCCGTCTATGCCTCCGTTGGCGGACACCCCGCCGTGGGACTTCTCATCCCTGTGGCCGGGCGGCTTCGTACGAAGTGTGGAAACGCGTCAGATCAAGGTCGATACCGGTCAGGCGACCAGCTGGGTGCGACCGGGGTTTCCGCTGATCGCCGATGCCGCCACCAGCCCTCTCGCAAGGATGCTCGGTGTCGTCGACGTCGCGAATGGCCTTTGCCCGAGGCGGCTGCCCGGTGACGTGGCGTTTCCCAATGTGGATCTGACCGCGCACATCCTGCGCTCTCCCGAGAGCGGCTGGCTGGGGCTGGCAAGCCACGCGTCGTTCGGACCGGCAGGGCTCGGGGTGACTCATAGCACGGTATACGACGAGCGCGGTCCCGTCGCTGTCATCAGTCAGTCGTTGACCGTCCGCCCGAAGGCGGCCGTCTAGAGCACTACGCTGGCCATTCGCTGCGGAGATAGCATGCTCACGTTCGACCCGGCGACCCACGCCGATACCGACGCCATCGCAGATCTCATCGTGTCCATACAAAGGGAGGAATTCGGCCTCCCGATCACCCGGGACGATCAACCGGATCTGGCCGACATCGACGGCTACTATCGTACCGGCCAGGGTGACTTCTGGGTCGCCCGACAGCGTGGCCGGATCGTGGGGACCATCGCGCTGAAGGACATCGGCGGCGGGATCGGCGCGCTTAGAAAGATGTTCGTCCATCGCGACTGGCGTGGGATCAGGCCGTCCGTGGCCGCAGGGCTGCTGGACGTCCTGGAGCAAACCGCGAGGAAGCGTGGATTTGGATCGCTCTACCTCGGCACCACCGCCCGCTTTCTTGCCGCACATCGTTTCTATGAGAAACACGGGTTTACAGTGGTCGATCCAGAGAGGCTACCGGCCATGTTTCCCCGAATGGCGGTGGACACGCGCTTCTACCGACGCGATCTGTAAGCGATGGCGAGGTCACTGTTCGCGTTCAGGGCGTTGCCGGGCGCGCTTCCGCGGCCAAACAGATGAATAAGGTCGATGCACCTCAGCTCAGCTCACCTCGGGCGCGCAGGATCCGGCACATCCGGCCTCCGCTCCGCCATGCTCCGAAGCAGGCCCACGAGTTGCTGCGCGTCATACGGCTTGGAAAGGAAGACTCCGCGCGCTGGCATCTCGTGGTTCGCGATACTGACATGACTGGACGTAACCACGATCTCGATCGGCGGCCAGCGGTCGCGGATCATCGCGGCAAGGCGAATGCCGTCCATGCCACCGGGCATATCGATGTCGGTAAACACGATGCGGATGTCGAGCCGGGTTTCCAGAATCCGCACGGCCGACGCGGCATCCGGCACAGAGACGACGTCAAAGCCACCGTCCTCGATCAGCTCTTCCGCCATGAGGCGCAGCAACGGTTCGTCTTCGACGATGAGAACCACGGGTTTCAAGGGAGATGCCTGGCCCACTGGGTCATACCTGCTGTAGATGCGAAAGCGGTGCGGAGAGCGTCAGTACGAACCCCTTAGGGTGGTACTCCGTACGAACATCGCCCGACCCCATGCCCATCCTGATCAGACGAGAGCCGAAGCCCTTGCGTTCGGGCTCGCTCACAAGCGGCCCACCCACTTCCTGCCACTTCAGATAGAACTGTTCGCTGTCGGTTGACCAACTGAGTCGTATCCTTCCCTCGGCATTCGAAAGAGCGCCGTACTTCACCGCGTTGGTCGTCAGCTCGTGAAGCAGGAGCGACAGGGAAAGCGTGGCTTTCGGTCCGAGTTCGAACGCCGTGCCGATGAAATCCACACGGCTTTCCAGGCAGAAACGCCCGAAGGACGACTGCGCGATGGCGAGCACGGGCGCGCCGTGCCAGTTCTCCCGGAAGAGAATGTCGTGCGCCGAACTCAGAGCGTGAATGCGCTTTTCCAGTGCATCGACCGCGTCCCGCTCGGTCACGCCGCGCAAGGTCTGCACGGCCAGCGCCTGAACCATCATGAGCGTATTTTTCAGACGATGGCTCATCTCATGGTTGAGCACATCCTGCAGTTCTTCGTTTCTGCGACGCTCGGTGACGTCAGTAAAGAAGCCGATCAGCCGGTCGCCGTCGAGCGGCGTCAGACGGGTCTCGAACCAGCGGCCGTCGACCAGCGTCGAACGACCGACATGCACGACCGCCGAGCGATCCTTCAATACGCCCTCGAACACCGGAAGCAATTCATCGATGGCCAGCGGCGCGACATCGCCCAGCATCGCACCGGTCGTCGCCGCCGGGTCGAGACCGGTGAGTCTGCCGAAAGATGGATTGACCTCTTCGAAACGGAAGTCGACGGCGGCGCCATCGGCCGAGCGAATGAGCTGACCGACGTAGAAGCCCTCACGCATCTCCCCGAAAAGCGTACGGAATTTTCGCTCCGACGAACCGACGCGGATTTCCTTGTCGACGATGATCGCGATCATCTCGAGCACGCTGCGATCGTGCGCCGTCCATGCTCGCGGCTTCGTGTCGATCGCGGCCAGGGCCCCAATCAGTGAACCGTCGAGCGAGTGGATCGGCACGCCAAGGTACGCCTCTACGCCGAGATCGGGAATGGCGAGGTTGTTCTTTACCAGCGGCTCGGCGCGCGCATCCGGTACGTCGAACACTTCACCCCGCTCGACGACGTACTGGCAGAACGAATGAGTGATCGGGGTTTCGCCCATCGACGCCCACGGCTCGGGCAGGCCGGAGTGACCAGCGAACACCTGGCGGGTTTCGTCGACGATGGACACGATGGCGACGGGAACGCTCAGAACGTTCCGGACAAGTTCGGTGAGGTGCCCGAACTGGGCGCTCCCCGGCCGGTCCAGCAGGCCGCTGCGGCGCAGTTCGTTGACTCGAAGGGAACGGGTGTATGTGAGGGAATCGGCGGGCATGGGGCATGGTCGGGGACGGGGCGACAAAGCCGCGTCAACGGGCTGCGATGAGCCCGGATCCCGACTTTGTCATCCTCTTCCCGCGCGGAGCCCGCGCCCATGCTGTCCGACATGTCCGAAGCCATGTCTCCGCGGACACCCCGTAACCGGCCATCGTGAGCATTGTGGCTTGGTGGAAGACTTTTGAGCCGTCTCGCGGCCTAGAGAGCCCCCGCCTCCACAGCATCCCGCAGACGCGGAAAGACCGGTGCGAAGCCCAGATCTTCGCGAATGCGGCGACCGTCCATGCGCACATTGAAGATCCTGGCTCGCTCAGCGTCCGAACCATCCGGAGGCAGCTCGTCGACCGCCCTGAACAACGTCGCCAGATCGGGATCTTCGTCGTCGACTACGTTGTAGATACGGTGCTTCGGCGCTTTCGCATGAAGCATGCGAACGACCGCCTGAGCGATGTCGTCATGATGCCCGAGCGACATCCGCATGTCGGCGGGGAACTTACGCATGAACGGCAGGACCTCGTTGATGTGCGGATCACCCGCGCCATAAACGAAGGGAAGACGAAGCACCCGGACATCCAGCCCGTCCATCGACAACAGCATCTTCTCGGCGGCAAGCTTGCTCACCGGGTACGCATCTACCGGCGCACAGCTATCCTCTTCGCCGGTCTGCGCTCCACCCTTGGGGCCGTACACCAGGCCCGTACTCGTGAAAACGAAGCGCCCTACCGAGGCGTTCTTGCTCGCCTCCGCCAGATGCCGCGTTCCCAGGTCGTTCGTCGCATGCGCCTGTTCATCGGTCGCGCCACGAAAAAACGCGGCGCAATGAACCACCGCGTCCACACCCTCCACCGCCTCAGGCAAGGAATCAGGCTCGAGCAGATCGCCCTGGACCAGTTCCACCTGATCGCCCAGCATGTCCCGGGCGCGCTTCTCGTCGCGCACCAACGCCCTCACCTGCTCGCCATGCTCGATCAGGCGCTTCACGAGACGTGAACCCACCTTACCCGTCGCTCCGGTAACCAGGACCTTCATACGACACCGCCTTTCCGAAAGAATGGACGGTCAGCGTACTCGCGGGATTTCCGGAGAATTGGATAAACCGGACAAGGCTTGTTAGCCGTCCGGTTTGTCTTCAGACTGACCCCATGCGCACAGAGATGCACCGTTATCACGACCCGTTGAGCATGCCCTTTCCGGCATCCGCGACTCACCTCGACCTCGTCGCAAGCCCAAGCGCCAATATGTATCTGGTCGCGCGCTACGGCCCGTCAATTCCCGGCGGACTGGACGTTCATGCACTCGGTGCACGTCAGCGCGTTCATCGAAAGCGGATTTACCGCGGTCACCGCGCCGCCTTTGTCCGTGTTCCTTATGAGACTCACCAGGCCGTGTTCGGCGTGCCGGCGAGCGCGCTGGTGGGTCGGACGATTCCGATCGAGGCGATCTGGAGCAGAAGCGCTGCGGAGGATCTGATCGGGAAGCTGTCCGATGCCCGTGATTCCGCCACCGCTGCCTCCGTGCTGGAAGATGTGATCGCCCTGCGTGTCGCGTCGACGCCGATGGATGCCAGGCATGGCTTTGTGCGCCGGGCAGCCGGACTGCTGGAACACGCCAACGTCGGCGATGTCTCAACGCAACTGGGAATCAGCGATCGTCATCTGCGTCGCGTCTTTCAGGAGGTGACGGGCCTCAATCCCAAGACGTTCGCCCGGCTGAAACGGTTCGACCGCGCCGTAAGCAGCGCGCTGAATAACGGCGAATCGAACTGGTCGAGCGTCGCGGTGGATGCGGGCTATTACGACCAGGCCCATCTCATCGCGGACTTTCATGTCATCGCCGGTACCACCCCGCAGAAGTTCCTGGCGGAGGTTCGCGACCAGCGCAGGCTGATCGCGTTCAGGTGAACTGGCCGCGTCCCCGCGACACCCTGTCGGCAAGGATGTCGAGCGCATCGCCTGGCAACCACAGTTCGTCCGTCGCACGGCTCATCGCGAGATAGACGGCGCGCACGCGCTCGTCAGCGCGACGTCGCTCGAGCGCTCCCGACAGCGTGTCGAAGCAACACGGCCACAAGGTCACCTGGCTGAACTCCAGGCTCTTGCAATGCTCCAGCAGGCCCAGGGTCAGCCCTTCCGCTTCCGCGTCCTTCTGGGCGCCGAGCAGCGACTGCATATCCGTGCTGCCGAAATCCCGTTCGAACAGCCGCACGACCCTGCTGTAGCCGATCCTCTCCAGGTGCCCTGCCAGCGCGCTCCAGGACGTGTACTCCCGGTTGCCGTAGTACCGCGTCACATGGTCCCCACGTCGCATGCCGATCGCATCTTCGGTGGCGCGTGCCAGGTCGCTCTCCGTGGCGGGCAACAACCGGAACGGCACGCCCTGGCTCTTCAGCCTTAGTGCGTCCTCCAGAATGGACCACACGCTGCCATAGACGCGAAGCCCTGCGAGTGGCAGCGTGTCGGTCGACTGATAGAAATACCGTCGCGTGTAGTGCTCGCGCGAACCCTCGAGCGACTCGACGACCAGCTCCGTACTGTGCATGTCGAGCACCGACCGGATGAGTCCGACCGCCTGACCACCGGCGCGTACCGACCGGGTCAGCGTCAACGCCTTGCCCGACCCGTAGTTGGCCATGACCCCGCTCAACTTCTGATAGGGATCGCCCATGGTCACGCAACCATCGGGGTAGCGACGAATGAGGGCGAGCAGCGGCGCGGGCAGATCGTGGGCCTCGTCGATGAGCAGCGTGCCCATCGGTGGCAACGAGGCGCCCTCGACGTCGAGCCATTTGAACAGGTGATACGCGCGAACGGTGAACGGACGCTCGGTCTTGCTCCCGAGCGGTTGCAGCATCAGCTCCCACACGCGGCGTGCCATCGCCACGTAGGCCGCGCGCTCGTCCACCGAGAGGCCGTCGTTGAAGCGCACGTGCTCCGGGCCGATCTGAGGCGCATCCGAGTAGCACCACCGGTTGATGATGCGATCGACCGCCGCAAGCACCCTGGCCGGACTATCGCCGGCAATCGACACGATGCCTGCGGCCTGCAACCGTGCTTCGAGCGGCATACTGGCTTCGCGCACCGTCGGCGCGCGCACCCAGCGAATGCTGTTGCCCTGGACGTGCGCGGTGGCCATGTCATTGGCGAGCGTGCGAAGCACCACGCTGGAGACCGCACGAGTCCCTACGCGCTCGTTGAAGGCGTGCTGGTGCGCATGGGTCGGCGCGAGGTGCGTGAAACGACGACCGCTGGTCGCGAGGGCGAACATGAGGTGCGTCTTGCCGGTTCCGGCAAATGCGGTGATCGCGTAATGCTCGCTCGAGGATGCCGCGATGGCCCTTACCGCGCGGACCTGATCCGTCGTTCCACGAAGGTGGAACGTGGGACGGACCACTTCGACGACCTGATCGCCCGCCATCGGTCGTTCGACGTCGCCGTCCTCGTCGTCCGCCCCGAGGTCTTCTTCGAGTCGAACGCTCACCTCCATGAAGGTTTCACGACAGGCCGCCTGAAACCCGTGCGAGAACTCGCCGTCCTCGCCGAGCCACGCCTCGGCCGCCATGACCTCGACATCGGCGAAAGCGACGCCCTGATCGCCAAGCAAGCCTGCGACCTCACCAAATCCCATGTCCGCGAGGACGACACGCTGCGCCAGGAGATCGCGCTCGCCGTCCGCCAGCGGCTGGCCATCGAAGAGTTCGCGCGCCTCGTCCACCAGGCGATAGAGGTCCCCGCGCCCCAGCGGGCGCTGCGTCGCCAGCATCATGGCCAGCAGCGCCGCGCGCTCGATCGATGCCTCCGGGACCGCGCCGTGGGTGATGAAGGCCGAGGCGGCGAATTCGGTCACCGGAAGGTACCAGGCGTCAACGCGAGCGTGCATGCACCTTCCCGGTATCGATGGACGGTATGCCGAGAGTCAAGCTAACCATCGTTGATCTCCTCTAAGCGGCATTTGTAGCGCTCACGAACCGAGTGACAGTGCATGCTCAATCCTTACCCGCGCCTGCGCACTCAGCCGCCTGACGCCGAAGACTCGGCCGATCTCGACCACTGGATCCGCGCCGCTCACGGAGCGCGCTGAGGCAACGAGCTCGTGCATCGACACCTCCTCGATTGACCGAACGTCCCCTGGCCCAGACGGCTCACGATAAGTGGTCCACATATTTACCGCATCGGCATCAACCCAGACGAAAGCGCCCTCGAGCGGATCAGGCTCCACGTGATGGTAACGGTCGACGAGTTCGAGCACGCGCTCCCTGATCAGTCGCCCTGCCCGCGAGAATCCATGAGCCCTTGCGACGCGCTGCACCAGCAGCGTATCCGACATGGGCGATTCTTGCTCAAGCACCCGGCGAATAATGATCCGCAACGCCTCGTCATATTCAGGGAGATAGAAACGTGCCGGATCGACCGAACCGGCGAGGTCACCGAGATCCGCCACAACGTACTTCGCACGGCGTGCATCCACCGTGTCTACGCGACGAGCGATAATGACATCCTGCGAGACGGTTGTTGTCTCAACGCGGCCTGAGGACTTCTCGGCTTGGACAACCTCCTCAGGCTCGGCGACGACGACCTCAGGAACGTCCTTGGGCAGCAGACGTTCCGATGTCGTCGGGTCGGTGGCCTTCACGGCAGGCGCCTTCGCCGGAGAGGTTGCGCGAGATCGCTCGAGTAAATCGACAATAGCAAGGTGCAGACGGCCCAGTGCGCCTTCCTTGTCCACCCACCATTCTGTCGACCATACCCTGAGCAGTTTCCACCCGAGCCCCTGCAGGATGGCGCTGCGAACTTTGTCACGGTCACGAGCTGTAGCAGCGCTGTGATACGTCGCACCATCGCATTCGACGCCAACCAGATAGTCACCGGGCCGGTCCGGATGCACGATACCCAGATCGATACGAAATCGTGATACGCCAATCTGAGGCACTACGTCCCACCCCTTAGCCCGAAGGCCGTCGGCGACATAACGTTCAAAAGGCGAGTCATAGCTACCCACCGACCCCCGCACGGCTTCCGCCAGCGCCCGGGGCCCGCGCTGCGCAAATTCAATGAAGTGCCTCAAATCGGCCACCGCTCTGGCGGATGTTCGATTGAGGTCGATCATCGATGGATCGAACGACGTGAAGGCCAGCATTTCGCGCCGGGCACGCGTCACAGCGACATTCAGACGGCGCCATCCACCTTCCTTGTTAAGCGGCCCAAAGTTCATCGACATCGTGTTCGCGTCGGAGGCCGTCGGCCCATAGCCGATGCCGAGCATGATGACGTCGCGCTCATCACCTTGCACCGTTTCAAGGTTCTTCACGATGACGGGCTCGGCCAGCTCTGGCTGGAAATACGGCTCGATGTCCGGATGAACCTGACGAGCGGCATCAAGCAAGTCGTTGACGAGCTTCTGCTGATCCGAGTTGAGCGTAATGATGCCAATCGACTGGCCGGACGCAATGAAAGCCGGATCGGTCAGACGCCTGACCGTCTCGGCCACGATCGCCTCCGCCTCGCGTTGATTGTTGCGCCCTTTGCCCTTCGCATACACGCCTCCCACGCGCCGCCACTCGACAGCGCTGGGGCGCGTCTCCGCCGCCGGGAACGTAATCAATTCATCGTCGTAATAACGGTGATTGGAGAAGGCGATCAGGCTTTCGTGCCGGCTCCGGTAATGCCAGGTGAGGCGATGACTCGGTACGCCCGCACCAAGGCACTCATCGAGAATGCTCTCGAGATCCTCCGCCGTATCGTCGTCGTCCGCACTGGCGGCGCGATTGAAGAAGCTGGTCGGCGGCATCTGACGTGGATCGCCAGCAATCACCACCTGCTTGCCGCGCGCAATGGATCCGATCGCATCCCACGGTGCGATCTGGGATGCCTCATCGAAGATCACAAGATCAAAGAGTGCCTGATCGGCAGGGAGATATTGCGCGATCGAAAGCGGACTCATCAGCATGCAGGGCGCCAGCCTTGCCATGGCGTCACCCATCTCCGCAGCGAGTTGACGGACGGGCTTATGCCTGCGCGACTTCTGTAATTCGTGCTTCAGGATCCCGTATCCGCCATTCTTGGGAACATCGTTCTTGGCAGGGATTACGCCACTGAGCTTAGCTCGGATATACCGGACCGTAAGTTTGGCGACTTTCTCATCAAGACGTCGGAAGTTCTCGATGTCATTCGCATGTTCGGAGGCCACAAATCCGCGCAGGAGCGGCTCGGCGTCAATGGCAGCACTGGCGAACCACCTTGCGTAGGCCGCCTCGAACATGTCCGTTGCCGTGTCCGATGGGGGCGCTCCAAGCTCGACGACCTCGATGATCGTCCGCAGTCCGAGCGTATGCGCTTCGTCGCGTACCCGACACCAATCGCACCATGCCTTGATCTGGCGCTCCTGTGAAAGGATCGCCTGACAGGACCCGTAGAGGTGATCGAGATCGGCATCGGGGTTCAAGACCGACCCGGTGAGTTCGGCGAACTTCGCCAGCGCGCCCTTGAATGCGTCGTACGTCGTTTTGAGGTGCGTAGCCGCACCCACAACGGTCCCGCCCGCGCCCAACATCTCGTTACCGTCGACAATGAGGGAGCCAGCGGCCTTCCGAAGTTCGATCAGATGCTCCGGCGACTTCGCTAGCGCGACTAGCGAGGCACGGATATTCGCTCCGAGCTCCAACGCCGATGCGACCCTGGCAACGTCTGTCGACAACCCGTTCCAGCCGGGCACGCCAATCAGTTCGCCACCCGCGAGGTCAATCTTGCCCAGCAACTGGTGCATCTCAGCCAGCCTCGGCAGGTCAGCTTGTACATCAGGCACGCTTCCCGTCGCACCGGCCAGGGCAAGTGCCTTGCTGACCCGCTTCTTCGCCAGCGTCGCTAGGAACCAGAATTTCTCACCTGCTGCCACCCACTCCGCGTTGAACCGTGCCAGTTCGATTCGACGGACGGCCTCCGGGGCATACGCTACCGACAAAGTTTTCTCGACGTCCCGGTAAGACTGAATCTGTTCGAGCACCGTCCCAACTGCGGCCTGAACCGCACTGAACGTTGGCGCGAAGACGAAGCGCAGGTCCACGTCATAGGCGGCGGCCAGTAACCGTGTGAAGGCGATGAGCAGACCGACGCCCGCGTGATCCGTCTCGTTGAGAGGCAGTCGGGTTGCCTCAATTGTGCGGTGTACGTCCGACCGGCAGGCGTCGATGGCGGCGGCCAGTGTACGAGCACTACCGACCAGGGCTTCCTGCCATCCGTTCGACCATTCGCCTGTACGAACCACATTGAGTCCGCTCGCTTGCGACAGCACCTGCCGATTGAGATCGACACGTTCGGCGACTGAACGCAGCTGGGCAATCTCCTCGGCGCTGTGCCGCGTCGTAGCGGGCCAGGCCAGACGGGGGGTCGCCGGAGTGACGTCGCGCACCGCACGGCCGATAGCCGTATGAATCGTCAGACCGTTCGGCCAGCGACGATGAAGCACGCCCACCAAACCATTGAGGCGGTCACGAATCATCTTGACCTTTGCCGCCTCTTCGCGCCATTCGTCGGCGGAGAGCAGATCGCGCGTATCCCAGGCACGCTCCAGCTGCTTCAGGACTTCGGCCTTGGACGCCTTGCTCGAGTGCAGTTCCAGACAGAATTCGCCCAGCCCTCGCTCATCGAGTCGACGCTTCACGACGTCCAGAGCGGCCATTTTCTCTGCTACGAACAGTACCCGCCGGCCCAAGGCCAAGTTATGCGCGATCATGTTGGCGATCGTCTGCGACTTGCCCGTTCCTGGAGGCCCGTCGAGAACAAAGCTATGCCCCGCGGCGGAAGCCACAACCGCGGCCAACTGCGATGAGTCCGCTGGCAAAGGGATGAACAGGTTGGCCGGATCGGTGACCTGATCCAGGGTTTCCGGCCGCGGAAACTCCCCCGTGTTTGAGAACACACCGGCTTCAGTTCGATCTCCCAGAAGGTGCTTCACCATCGGGCTTTCGAGCAATTGCTCCGAACGGTCGGACAAGTCCTTCCACATGAGGTATTTGGAGAATGAGAACGTCCCCAGAACCAGATCGGGTACCACTTCAAATTCAGGAACGTCCCGAACCGCGTGACGTACCCGATTCCAGATACCGTTGACATCGATGCCGCTTTCGTCCGTGGGAAGGTCGCCACCGAGGCCGGGAATCACCAATTCGAAATCGTGACGAAGCAACTCCAGCAACGTGAGGTTGAACCGCGGTTCCTCATCGATCATGGTCATGACGACACCGGAGAGCGCGCTCTTTCGTTCGAGCTTGACCGGCACGAGAATGAGCGGCGCGGAGTACGTCTTCGGATCTTCCGCAGCTTTCTTCCACTTAAGGAAGCCAAGTGCGAGGTACAGCGTGTTCGCACCGCCTTCGTCCAGATCGCTGCGCGCCTTGCGATACATGTCGACCAGCGAAGCCTCCAGCTTCGACTTCTCCAGGGTTGCCAGGACTTCTGATCGCTCCAGCGCGCTGCGCGCGTACTCGTCACGAAGGTTCTCGCGATTTTGCTGCTCGTAAAGAGCGGGATCGCGGCCACTGGCCGTCAGATCCGGCATGGAAACGATGCGAATACGCTTGCCTTCGGCCAGCCGATCCTCGAGCAGTGCAGGGTCCGGGCAGATGAGGCGGATGGCCTTTGCGCTTTCCGGCACATGAAGCAGACGGTTGCGTGTTGTCAGATCCAGCAGCTTCCGCTGCCACAGTTCCAGCTTTCCGGCGGGGGTATCCGGCTCGGCGGGAACTTCGACATCGAACGCGGGCAGCTGCGGTGCGTTCTCAAGCGCATCGAAGCTGGCGGACTCGGCAGGTGTCGCGGCCTCGGTATCCGGTTGTGAGCCCGACCCCAGCGCGAGCGGCCTGATTCGCTGCATGCGTGCGCGACGCACATCGACGGCCATCACAAAATCATCGTCATTGAGCTGACGGGTAGCCTGCTCCACCGCGACGCTGAAGCCTGGCGCGTGAGCATTCGTGGAAAGGGTGGTTTCGAAGGCCACCAGCTCCTTCAACTCGATGCGCTTGCGGACGGATGACGCCTCGTCCGTGATCAGACTGGAAAACTCTTGCGGCTGCAGCCACGCGCCGACGAAAGCGTGCCCCCTGGTCAGGATAACCAGCGGATTCATTCCAGCCTGCTCAATCGCAGCGGCGAACAGCAACGCCGTGTCCAGGCAAGTCGCGACACCGCCGGAAAGCGCGATGGTCGGGGTGCGAATTTTCTGGCCCTGACTTTCGAAGCTCGCCGGAGGGAGCGCGTAGCTGAGCTTGAGCCCACAGACGGCCGACCAGATAGCCGACACCAGTTCCCAACTGCGTGTGCGGGAACGCGCCTCGTACCCATCAATCGCGTCCTTCTTGCCGGCTCGGCGCAGGACGTCGGATGCCCCCTTCAATATACGGTCCACCGCCTGGTCGTTCGGCATGACGAAGGCGGCAAGCAGGTCGGGCATGGAGGCAGCCCCACCCCATTGGTTCTTCGGCAGAAGCTCAACGGGAAAGTTCGCGCGCGCAAGCAGCGCCTCGCCGTGGATCAGGCGTATCGAGAGCTCACTGGTGATGCTCTCGGCGATGTCGTGCAGGAACGCGGCCACCAGCCGGATATCCCGATCAGCGATGCGCAGCGTGTCACCCGCGCCCAGATGGTCGAGTCGCCAGGATTTCGGCTCCACGAACGGCAGATCAGTCGTAAGTTCCAGGGTGAGATTGTCGAAGACCTCCGTGCCTGTATGGATGACCGAGAGGTCCCGAAGGAGCGGCACGGCGTTCTGGTGAGCGGCAAAGCCCGTCTTCGATGCGACGACGGCTTCTATCCTGATGTCCATTAGGGGGAACACTCCTCGCGTACCGTTAATCTGGCCATTTTAGGCGATACATTGAACGCGCGCGCAGGTACCGTCCGGTCGTCAAGGCCGTTGGGGGACAAGCGTTTTACGATTTTTCAAAAAGGTTGCCTGGCCGCAGGTCCGGGCTCACGTACGATTCATGTACTGCGAAGTATATTTATTCCCAAGGTTGCCGAGAGGCACCGGTCCCAGCATATCCGGGCAGTTCCCCTGCTGCCTTTTGCAATGACGGATGTTTCCCAAACCCGCGGTCCCCTCCGCGGGTTTTTATTTGCCATAGATTTCGTCTAAGAGGTTTGATAACACCTCTTATTAAGGGGCTGATTGAAACCTCTTAGCAGCCAACCTATCATAAGTACATGAAATCACTGGCGGAATTGCTTGCCAATAAGCGGCCTCCCGCGCCCTCCCCGGAAGACTTCCCACGCGAGGTCGGAATCCGGATTCGGCGGCAGCGGATGGCGTTCGCGTGGCGACAGGCCGATCTCGCCAGGCGCGCTGGCGTTTCCGAAAGCACGATCAAAGCTGCGGAGAAAGGGTCCCCCGTTTCTTCGGAGAATCTCCTGCGGCTGTTACTCGCACTGGGACATGGCTCCGACGTCATTAAGATGCTCGACGCGCCTCACTACCCTGATCTCGACGCGCAAGCTCGTTTCTTCGAGATGAAGCCAACCGCCTCGCCTGCCCTGGCGAAAAAGCGTGTCCGCCCCAAAGCGTAGGAACGCGATGCCTGTCGATAGCGACGATCAACGGACATCTCGCTGACGTTTCCACCGCGTTGCTTCAGGCCGGTAGTTCACCTCAGGGTGCACGTCCGAATGGCGCGACCGGTGCGGGTCGCGGAATCAGTTTGTTCTGTGCGAGCCGAACCACGGTTCCCACCATCAGGACAGCCATGACCGCGTTGGTGATGACGAACAACACCGGCGCCATGTCGGCGACAGCGCCCGTGAGTCCACGCGCAGTCATCTGAAGCGCATCGCCGGAGAGTGCGGTGACGCCGAAGCTGAAGGCCCAGTAAGCCGGTGCGAAAGCCTGCTTCAAAATCCACGGTAGCAGCCGGATCAATAGAAGCGCCTGCAACAGACCGTATCCCCAGATCGCCTGCAGTACGAGATCGGGAGGACCCTTCGTGTTGGCAAGCCAAGCGGCCACGGCGACGACGGGAGGCGCGAGCTGAATGCCGAGCGTGGGGCGCAGAGGCACGGCAAGTGCGCTCGCATGGAAGAGTCGGAAAATGATGATGGATTCCAGCGCGAACCAGCTCAACAGGCCCCCGCCGGCGAACAGGATCCCCCACGAAGAAAACCCGAGGACACCGCATCCTATAGCGATGATGAAGTTTCCGGCCACAGACGGCAGATAGATAATGGGTGTCGTCGTGACGACGTCGCGTTCGCCCTGCAGCATGGCCCCGAATCGCCAGAGCCAGAACGTCACCTGCCCCACCCCGCCGACAACCAGCGCGCCGACGGCAGCGTGGTACGCGTACGGGTGAATCACCAGCGCCATCAGCACGGTCGACGAAGGCGCGAGGCCGATAAAACAGCATTGCACCGGATGCCGCGCTTCCTCTGCAGCCGCCGCACGGTCGAAGCACCACTTGTACGCGTAAGCCACGATGAGCGTTCCCCACACGACGAGCGCAAGGAACATCACCGCTTCACCCACGATCGCCGGCAGTCCCCAGAGAGACGCGGCAACCCGCCAGTTCCCTCCTAGCCCTACGAGGCCGAGGACGATACCGAAGAACGATGCCGGAATAGTTGCACGGGATGACATGAACAGGGTCCTTTTTGCTCAGCATCCGGGTCGCCTGCCGTGACGTCTAGGAAGAACGCTCCCAAATTGAACGTAATGACAGTCCGCTCCGATGGGTTCGCCGCGAAAGGCGATCAGTCCGCTTGCCCCCAGCACATCCGTACGTGTGCCTGCGCCATGCAATGGATGCCCATGCGCATCAATGCGCCGATCGCTTCCATCCCCAGCGCGACGCGCTGGCAATCCATCGCGTCCGACTCGTGGATCAGGTCGGCTAGCAAGCCATTCAGCCCGCGCGCATATTGCAGCCACTCCGTTGCTTCGTTCATGAGGTCATGCGGCGTGGCTCCGGGGTCCGCGTGGTAACTGAGGCCATCGTCCATCGACTGGCGCTGGGACGTATTCATGAAACTCTCCTTGGTAGCAACCCACCCCGCGCATCCAGGTGCGGCACGCCGGGCGTAAGCAAGGCGTGCCGCGGATCAAACGGATTCGCGGGTTCATCGGCTGCCTGTGACCAGGCGCCGGGGCGGCGTGATTGACGAAGTGTGTGGCGGCGTCAGCGCGTTTTGCCGATCCGGCCGCGTACGCGCCGGATGGTACGGCTGAGAACAAACTCAGTTAAACGGCCGCTGCCGCGGTTCTTCAACCGTGTCTGCGAGGTCGGCAGACGTCCCGGTGACCGGTGGGGTTGTCGCCGGGGGGATCCGGCGGGCGAGCGAGTACCGTATGATCGGGGGTAGCCATTTCAACTGTCTCTTAGTTGGATTGGTCAGCGGGTCGAGGGTGTCTCACCACCCTTGGCCCGCGCTTCTCACCGCTTTGAGCGATGGTTGCCTGCGAGGCTTCGAGAGCATCGACGCAGGCAACGGGACAAACCGTAGCAAATCAACTTGCAGTTGTCTGTAGGGGTAGCTGATCTGTGCCTTTCGCCACTTGGGGTGAAGTGCCGTAACACACGCATCCAAGCGCACCCGCCGCCGTTGTCGAATAAGGGCATCACGACAATCCCTCGAAGAGCATCGCACCATGAGTCAACATCGAACCGCATTGGTAACGGGCGCGTCATCCGGTATCGGATTGACCTATGCCGACCGACTCGCCAGGCGCGGCTTCGATCTCGTGCTGGTCGCACGCCGCACGGACCGCCTCGAGCAACTTGCCGCTGAGCTCACCCGTGACCATGGGATCAAAGTCACCACCCTCACGGCAGACCTCTCCACGGAGACAGGGTGCCGCAGTGTCGAGCAAGTCATCGCCGATGACGCGAGCGTCGATTTTCTCGTCAACAACGCAGGCATGGGCAAACTTGGCGCCCTCTCCGACACGAAGGTGGACGACCTGGCCACCCTGATCAACGTCAACGTTCTCGCCCTTTCGCGCCTGTCCCTCGCCGCCATGCAGGCATTCACGAAACGGGGGAGCGGTACCGTCGTGAACATGTGCTCGATCAGTGCGTTTCGCGCCGTCGCCGGTGGAGCGGCTTACAGCGGTTCGAAGGCGTTTGTGCTGAACTTCACCCGCTCGCTGAATCTGGAAACCCGAGGAACGAACGTACGGTTTCAATGCGTACTGCCTGGTCCGGTAAAAACGGAGTTCTTTGCCGCAGCGGGTGTCGACGACTCCCTGTTTCCGGCGGGTTCGTTTATTACCTCGGAACAGCTCGTCGACGCCGCGCTACGCGGACTCGATCTTGGGGAAGAGGTCACCATTCCCACGCTTGAGGATGCGTCGTCTTTCCAGACCCTCGCCGAGGCTTTCACCCAGTTGCGGGAGGATGCGGGACGGGAAGGCATCATTGCGACGCGCTACCGAACCTGACGGGACATTTACCAAGCGTCAGCACCGCGATGTCACGGTTGCATGGCTGGACGCTACATGTGTAGCATGCCTTTCCCGCCCGTGTGAACGCCCATGCAACTTTCCGATAGCGAACTGGAAGTCCTCAAAGCCTTGTGGGAAAAGAATCCCTTGAGCGCCCGAGAGCTTCACGACGAACTCGCCGCCCGTACCGGGTGGGCCGTGTCGACGACGCGCACCGTGCTCGAGCGTATGCGCGCAAAGGAGCTGGTCACACGAAGCGAGGCGCACGGTCTTGCCGTCTTCACCCCGGCGACGACCAAGGTCGAAGTACTGGGAAATTCGCTGTCGCATCTCTTCCGTCACGTGCTTGAAGTTCCCGGCAGTCTGCCTGTCTCGGCGTTGACGGGTAGTGCCATCCTCAACGCGGACGAACTCGCCGAGCTCGACCGCATGCTCAACGGGCGCAAGCGCAAGTCGTGAATCCGATTACGACGGTGATCGCCTTCTCGGCATCGCTGCTGGCGGGAGCCGGCATGCTCGTGGCGTTGAGGTGCGTCCAGGATGGCTTGCAAGCGGCAACGCGTTACCGCCTGACGACCGTAGCCTTCTGGCTGACGGCGGTGCTGCCTGCGGCGCTGCTCATCGTGAGCGGCTTTCCAGGAACCATGGCGGAGCAGTTGAGTACGCAGGCGATGAGTTACCTCACCGCGCTCCTGCCGGACGCACTGCCGGCACAGACCTGGTTGCTGTGGGTTGCCAACGGCCTGCTGATCGCGTCGTCACTGTGGGGAATGCGCGCCATCGCGCATCTCGTCCGTGCCCTGCGTAGGACACGGACGCTCAGGCGGGCAGCCGTACCGTCGATGCAGGACGATATTCCGGTGTTGGTGGCGGAAGTGCCTTCTCCACTCCTGATCGGTTACCGCGATCCCGCCGTGATCGTTCCCGCATCGGTGCTCGCATACCCACCGGCGGTGATCGCGGCGCTCGTTCGCCACGAGCGCGCCCATGCGGACAGGCGCGACAACTGGCATCTCCTGCTCGAATCGTGGGCCATGGCGCTGATGCCCTGGTGCCTACCACTGCGTTCTCTGCATCAAGCTTTGCTGGCCGCGCGGGAAGAGTTATGCGACGAGGCCGCTCTGCTCGGTACCGACGACGCGACGCGACGCGGATACGGCCAGGCGCTGATCGATGCTCTGCGGCAGTCGAAGATCCCGACCGCAATGGGATCGACCATCGCCGGCCCGCTGCCCGCCTTGCGCAGAAGGATGACCGCCATCCTCGATCCCGGGCAGTCGTACCGCGCGCATGACTTTCGTCACTGGATTGCCGCCCTGCTCGCTGTCGCCCTGGGATGGGCAACGGCAGTCTCGGCGTGGCGCGTCCATGCCGGTATCGAAACGGTGGCTGGCCTTCACGGCATGACCTTGCGATTCCTTCCCGTGAGCAGCAGCGCTACGAATCGGTTCCACGTCACGACGCTGGGGGCGCCAGTGACGCCTGATTTCCAGCCTTTTCATCCGGGCGACTACCGCGTCTCGTTCACGCGCGCGCAGGATGGGAGCTGGGTCGTGGCGACGTCGCAGCCATAAAACGACGCTTCAAGGCTACCGTTGTAACTTGCACGCTACATGTGTAGCGTAAGAGCTCCCGAAGCAGCTCCCTGGAAGCCGTCGTGGCAAAATTTCTTTGTGTCTTCGCTCTTTGCTGTCTGAGCAGCCTCTCCATGGCCGACACCCGGTCCGATCTCGCAAAGGACTTGCTGCCTAAGCCCTTCCTCAATCAGCTTGGTATCCCGGGCGATTACCGGACTTCTTTCGAAGACGAGGCGGGGAACCCGATCTCGTACGAACGCTTTCAGGCCGCCATGGCCAAGCGGCCGTTCGATCTTGAGAAGGACGCTACCGGTCACCGGGTGACGTTCAAGCTCGAGAATGACGCAAAGATCGCCAGGCAGGCCGCGGCAAAGACGAAGCCGAAAGCGCTCGCCATTCAGGACCACCCCTTCCCGACCTTCCACGCGACGACGCTGGACGGCGCGCCGGTTTCCACCGCGGCGCTGCGCGGAAAGCCCTTCCTGGCCAGCTTCTTTTTTGCGCAATGCGGTCCATGTATCGCTGAAACCCCCGTGCTTTCCGCTTTTCACCAGGCACATCCGGACATGGCGGTCGTGGCATTTACGTTCGACGATCCGGCTACGGCACGAGACTTCGCGATCACCCGCAAGCTCAACTGGGCCGTCGTGGCGGATCAGGCCGAACTGGCCGACCGCGCAGGCGTGAAGGTCTACCCGACACTCATGCTGGTCGATGAGACAGGGGTGGTACGCAAAGCGGTGCACACGGACGATATCGCGCCTGCTGGAGAGCCACTGGACCTGCCCTCGCTGAGTACGTGGGCTTTGGGTACGCACTGAGACCGGACTGGAGTACGTCGACTCCGCTCCGGCGATCAACCGCCTGCAAGTCGGAAACATACGCAACGGCGTCCGTTACGTCCGTGACAGCTGCAGTTCGATCAGAACGCAGGGATCGGTCGGTTGCCTGAGACAGGGCCTCCGGTTTGAATTCCTTCCTTTCGATGGAACTGGGAGAGATGGAACTAGAATAGTCGGAACCATTCCGAGGACACACGGCCCGTGCACACCGATCTGCCCCATCTGGATCTGGATCACCTGTCTCCGCCCGACGGGGCGCAGCTGCGCCATCCGGATGACCTCGGCCACGCACCGCGGATCCTTATTCTCTACGGGTCGCTGCGGCCCCAGTCGTTCAGTCGCAAGCTCGCCCTGGAAGCCGAGCGCATTCTCAGGCATCTGGGTGCGGAGACGAGGATATTCGACCCGCACGAGCTGCCCATGCTTGACGCCGTGCCGGCGAGCCATCCCGAGGTGCAGCGTCTGCGCGAATGGTCCACCTGGTCGGAAGGCCAGGTCTGGGTGAGCCCCGAACGGCACGGATCGGTCACGGGCGTATTCAAGAACCAGATCGACTGGCTGCCACTCGAAGACGGCAGCGTTCGCCCGACACAGGGCCGGACGCTGGCGGTGATGCAGGTTTCGGGCGGTTCGCAAAGCTTCAATGTCGTCAACGCGCTTCGCGTGCTCGGCCGCTGGATGCGCATGGTCACCATCCCCAACCAGTCATCGGTGGCGAAGGCATGGCAGGAGTTCGAGGCAGACGGACGCATGAAACCGTCAGCCTTTTATGACCGCGTCGTCGATGTCATGGAGGAACTGATGAAGTTCACTCTCATGGTTCGAGGTCGCAGCGACTATCTGGTCGACCGTTACAGCGAACGCAAAGGCGATGCGCAACAGCGGGCGCTGGTGCAGGCGGCGGGTGCGGTCGAAAAAGAGAGCTGACGGTTCGGCTGGTCGCCAAAAGGAAACGACACGCTGACGAGCACCGCAATTTCTTGCGCAAACTTTACGGGTACAGGGCCACAGCGGCCACCGTCTTTACGGCGCCGTCCCTATTGTCTTCGGTTCCGCTCCATGGCCACAGCTGGCAGGAGCCGCATCTGGAACCACTGTGAAGACACCTGCGTTCATTGCCGCCTTCGTCGCGCTTTCCCTGTCTGGCCTCGCGCACGCGCAAGCCACCGACGACAGCCCTCTGTGTACCGACCGCCCGACCAAAGCCAATGCCACCTGCCCCGTTCCCGAAGGCCATTGGCAGCTGGAAACGGACATTGGGAACACCGTTCATGATGCTCAAGGGGCGAACAAAACGGACACTTCGTACCCACTCAATCCGACACTGAAATACGGCCTTGGAGGCGCCACCGACCTGGAAGCCACATGGGCGCCTGACGTGCGGGTCCACACTCGTGCAGACGGCAACCACCAGCGTCGACACGGTCAGGGGGACCTGGTCGTTCGCCTGAAAACCCGGCTCTACAGTTCCGACCAGGCCTCGGTGGCGGTCATTCCCTTCGTGAAAGCACCTACCGCGCGCTCTGGACTGGGGAACGATCGGTGGGAGGGCGGGTTAGCGGTACCCGTCGGCGTCACGCTACCCGCCGGCTTTTCGCTCACGCTGGGTCCGGAGCTCGACTACCTTGCGGACGCCGACGGGGATGGGCACCACACGGCGCTGACCAATCTGGTGAACGTGGCGCACGCCCTCTCGGACCGGCTGACCCTGGCCGTGGAATATTGGGAGCAACGCAACTGGGACCCCGCCGGTACGATCAAGCAGCAATCGGCTGATGTGGCGTTGAGCTTCGCAATCGCGCCTCGCTTCCAGGTGGATGTGGGCGCGAATTTCGGACTGAACGATCAGACGCCAGACCAGCAGTTCTACCTTGGCTTTGCGCATCGGTGGTGACCCATGGTGCTGGATCACCCAGTCGACGCCTGAGCGTCACGCACCACACGTGCATCGACGTGTCGGAATGCGTGGCCGCGGTTCGTTGAGGGGTCGTCCCCAACGAGCCGTCGCGTCAAGCCAAAGGTGCCACGAGACTCTGCAGGCCCGAAGCTTAGTCGCTTGATGCCCGGGATACCGTGTGGTCCTTCGCTGCAGCTACGGTTTTGGGGGCGTCGCCAGGAGGAGCGCTCACGGCTAACTTAATTTGGTCTTTTGGAACCGTGATCGCATGGCCACCTCCGAATAACGCACAGAAGTCTGCACCGCACTCGACGAGCTTGAATGACGATGCAGCTTTACCATCTAGGACCAACGCTACGTCCGGCTGTCCCGAGAATCCATCCTTGGCATCACGTGAAGCGGCATCTTCGCCCGCGTGCTGAAAAGGCAATACCAGCGCGACGAATACAAGACCTACGAGAACGAGAAAAACATAGGCGCCGTAGAGACCTAACATCGCTTGGTAAAAGCGCTCGACCAGCCGAAACTTTTCCTTAGGTGGAGCGATCCATCTTAGGAATGCGAGCACCATGCGCCCGGGGCCACGCAAAAGCGCAATTAGCCCCGTCATCCGCCTTCTCTTGCCGGCGGGTGACACTTTGCGCCAGATCGTCCATAGTGGCGCGTCGCGAATGACTGCCAGGGTCACGACGAATAGAAGAAGACCCAGCGTTGGCCCGAGGACCATTCCCAAATGGTGCCGGGCGACCGTTCGGGATATCAGCGATATGAGGGAAGTGACCACGTCACCCCAGGCGATAACGGCGTCGAACGACCGCGCCTGCGCGTCATCGGGGAAAACAGACCCATTCAGATGCAAATGTGCGTAATAGCTCAGGCGATACGCGCGGCCCGTAAAGAGGAAACCGCCCGCAAGTATCGCGAGGCCGAACGCTCCTACCGAAACGCGTAACCTTTTCGGCAGATCGGAACCATTCGGACCGTTTACCGTGTCCCTGGCGCTTTCATCCATATCACTGAACCAACCGCTTTCATCTGAGTTGTTTTGCGCCTCCCGCACTACGTCGCCGAGAGGCCTGTCATCTAAGCTATATCGGCCGTTCGAAGTAGTTCTGGACGCATGGGCTGGTTGAATCGATACGCAAATTCGGCGAGTAAAAGCAGTGGCGACCCGCAATTTCTTCAGTGGCACGTCGGTTGCTTCGGAGCGGATTGCGGGCTTCTCCGCATGACAGGCACTGCGCATGATCCGCCAGATTTCCTTGTCGCTCCTCGCCTTGCTGCTGCTCGCTCCCCATTTAGCGAATAGCGAGGCTGCGACTCAACCGCGGGGGCCCAAGACCGGCACTCCAGTACCTGCAACGCTGGTCGAAGACGGGTATTACACAAGCCGAAGCGGCGTCCAAGTCCATCGTCCGGCGCACACGACAGATAACCATGCGCCGGCGGGCGCATCAGCCCAATGTCGCGACGGAACATTTAGTTTCAGCGTTAACCGGAGAGGCACTTGTTCGAGGCACGGAGGAGTCGCGTCCTGGCTTTAGCCGAGACGCGCAACGTCACTATCTGTCGCGCTGCGGCTTCAGTGCGAAAGTTGGCCGGCATGAGCATTTGTATGCGCTACTCACTACTATTGCGCCAGAGACAACTAGCAAGGCCCCAGTCAACTTGCAAATGAGGTCGAAAAGGTGAACGGCATCAAGTGGTCAAGTATCCTGAACGACCGTCAATACATCGGGTTTCGAATTACGATGAGCGGGGTGACCATAGGATTCATCGGATTTGTCATCGCAATTTTCGGCTTCATGGATCTGGGTGTCTCGGTGTTCGTTGTCGGGCTCTCGACGGCTGTGACAGGCATCTTGGTCAATGTGTCACATGTAAATCGCCGGAAAGGACGGTGACATGCCTGCCTGTCTAAACTGGACCGCGCAACTCTTCGTAGGCACTCAGGAGTCGGTTTGCGCGTAACGCCGTTCGTCAATACCTGTGAACTGCGCGTACCGACACGGCTCGTTTACGGCTTCGTTGCTTCAGGATCCTGGTCAAACCACGCAGGACCAAACAGTTCTCGCTGCGGACGGACATCAGTGAGATACGTGCATCACAGTGAGGGCCCTTCGATTCCGCGCGGTGGCTTCCGGCATTCCGGACAACGTGTTTATTCAAAGCAGCCAGAATAATTCAGGGCGACGAAACTTCCCTGTTCATCACTATCTAGCTTTTTGGCAACTGCGTTCCGGCGAACCACTCCGCGTAGGCCGTGTTCTTCACCATGTGCCGGTTGAGGTCTTCGGCGCCATCGGTCCACCACACCGGGCCCCGCTCCCCCAATCCAACCTTAGCGTCGTTCACGGCGCGGCGTGCGGCGGCGAGACCCTTCGCGTCCTGATTGGCCTTTGCCACTTTGACGGCACGCCGGGCGTCCATCAGTTCGTTGACCAAGCACCCCCGTTGCTGCTCATCCAGGCCTGGATTGGACGTGCGCCAGAGCCGTCCTCTCACGATCAGATATCGGCCGTCTGGGGTTATTAGGGTATTCATTGGCTATCGTGGAGTTAGCGCGTCAGTAATGGTGGTTGCTGCTGGCCATGTTCCATAGTATGCGGCCACTGCGCACTGCTCCGAGCAATCGAGGTATTAGCCGAGTCCGACAGAGCGCGTAGCCCCCGGTAGAGATAACCCTCCCCCAGCCTATTGCTTTCATTGCCGCCATACATGAGTTCCGCCAGTGGCTTCGAATCGCCGTTCATGGCCGCTCGCTGTGCGGCCGGGCCGTCGGGACTCGCGCGCGCGGAGCGGACCGGAACGGTATCGACGCCCCGAGGGTAACGAAAGCCCTCCCCCAGAGGGGTTACGCCACCCGACTCCTGGGTCACCTGGGCCATAAAGTTGGCCAGTTCCTTAGGCGAGGTGCCGGCGCATGGGCAGCGACAAGCAGATCGGCTTCGCGTTGGGTCGTCACCGTCCGTCCTGTGATGGGCAGTGTTACAGGGCGTCGGGCACAAACTTCGCCAAGCACTCATGCTTGGCACGCTTGGCCTTCGGAATAGGCACTGCAGCAGTGATGCCATACGGATCGCCCGTCCGCTGGTCCAGCAGCTCGAGGAAGGCACCGGCGTGGTAGTCCACGTCACAGTGCTCGTATTTGTCGCAAACCTTCAACTTCGTACAGATGACTTTCCCATCCCGCTCGTAGACGTAATAGGTGGCTTCCGAATACGGCGGTCGGGGATAGGACTGGGTACGGATGGTCACGGCCGGCGACTGGGCGGCACAAGCCGAGCTGGACAACGCAACGGCGAACAGAAGGAGCCAAGTGGTCCCGCGCGCGCGTGAAGGCATGGCATGGTCCTTGAGTGGAAAATCCAAGGGTCCGATGGTGCCGCATGCTCGGGCCGCCGCCAACTCGGCACGACATGCCAAATCGCAGACAAAATATCCGAGCCCACCGCTATGCGTGGTTCGGCCGCGGCGCCAGCCCGCACGACGGGCAGTCTGAGCCTCCTCAAGATCACTCGAGTGCCACGGCGACATGCCGGGGTAGCGGACGGATATTCGCGCCAGCGAAGCCGCCACAGCAAAGACAACAAGTTTTCGTTCCTGCACGGAAGCGCCACTGTTGATGCCATGTGGAAAAGTCAGGCGGGTGACTGCAACCCCAAGGACTGCACCATCCTCGTGCAAGAACAGGACGGCTGTATTTCGCTAGTACGCGACGCGTCTTCGCGCCCGTTCGGGGCCGCCACACCTGATCCGAAAGACGAGGACGCCGCTACGACCCAGGCGATGAGGGCTTCAATTGCCTCCGTCTATGCGTATCCCTGTCGTATTAGCGGGTCGGCCATATATCGGATGAGTGTCGTATGATTTTCGACACCCTGGGAACGGAAGCGAATTTAAGCATGGACGGCATTTCACTGATACGAAAAGGTAGTCTACGAGCCATCACCCTGGCTTGTACGTTCGCCTGCACACCCACTCTGGCCTCCTCGGCTCCGGCTGCAAGCAGGCTGCCTGTGGCTGAGCAACCATGGCCAACCAACGGCCCCGCCCAACGCGATTTTCCTACTGCCCAGTTCTATCTCGACAAGACTTCAAGGCCTGCTCGCATCTGGCTGATCTCCGCTCCCCTGGGTGGCGTGGCGCGCGCCGTCGAGTTCTTCAGCGGTGAACAGGTAGATACCGTGAGTGTCACCACCGATGGAAAACGCGTCACATTCTTCGACTCGCATGGGTATCGATATAGTGAAGTCAAGACCTTTGCCTATACCGTCAATCTTGATCAACCGTCCACTTATGCTGCATGGCAGAGCGGAGACGCGGGTCACGACGTCGTTTTCGGTGCCGCATTGGGGGTCGGCTATGTCAGCAACGGTGAACGCGCTTTACTAGACGCATCACCCGGCAAGGAGAAGAAGTATTTCTCGGGGCAAGCATCGTGCGAGCCCCAGCCATACGTCGTCGAGACCCGCGGGACGAGGTATCAAGATACCGAGAAGGACTTCATCGAACGAGCCAAAATCCTCGCCGACTTCGACCGCACGCGCGCCTGCTGGACGAGTAAACCTCTCCAGGTAGTGGACCTGGAGGACAACACGTTCCTACTGTCGACTCAGGACCGGGTCTTTCGAATCAACAGCAAAGATGTTACTCCATCCGGACTTGCGCCCGACCTTAAGATTGTTGACCTGCCAACTGGCGATTTGAGCACGTCCTTCTATGCATGCGTCGAAGCGTCGAGCGGTGTGACCGCAGCGCTGAACGATTGCATCGGTACCGAACACGATGCGCAGGACAAACGCTTGAATGCCGCCTACCGACGGCTACGCGATTCACTCGCGCCTGAGCTTCGCACTTCGTTGCGTGACGAGGAACGAGGATGGATTGTGGCACGCGATCGCGATTGCGCAGCCGATGAAGGTGGGACAGGCAGCTTGCTTGATGCGAACCAGTGCGTATTGAATCAGACGGCGAGGCGGGCATCCGTGCTTGAGGCACGGCTGGCACGCTAGGACCGGTCATCCCGGGGCTAGATTCGGTGAATCCAAGACCCCGCCAATGACGTCACCGAGTAAACCGCAGACCTCAAGCAGCGATGACGCGAACCTCTCTCCAAGCCAGCCTCTGCCTCCCCACGTCTGTCGCCGGAAGGCCGGACTGGGACCGGCCGCGGACGCTCCGTCAGGCAGCCAGGGCGCGAAGGATTTGCCCATCGCGAACTTGGAGCACGACGACGGCGGGCTCCGCATGATCAAGGGTTAACCTGTCCAAGTGGTAGCCGGGCTTTTTGGGTGGAGTGGCCACGTGGGTCGCGACCGCGGTCGCGGACCTGCCTCTGGGGATGGGTGCCCCCACCTCCCCGTTAGCCGACGCTCCCTTGGTGGTCATGGGGCTGGGGACGGTGATCACGGCCGGCCTGGTCGCTTGGCAAGGGTGGCGCATCCGCCAGTGGATGAACGGCGAGGGCCCTACCTGCCCGCATTGCGGTTGCCTCATGGGGGAGGCGAAACAGCGTCGGTGGAGCATCTGCCACAGATGCCTCGGGTGCGGCCGATACACCCGGCCCAACTGAAAGGGCCCGGTTTCCCGGGCCCTTGGGTTTACTTCTTCTTTTTTTCGGGCCGCTGGGTCATCGCGGACGCTGCTGCGGTCTTCGCATCCTTCGATGCTGAAGAACTCTTCAACGTCTTGCTCGCGGCGGTGCCCGCTTTCTTACCCGTGGTTTCGTTCTTGGCCATGACCTGTTCCCGAAACACGCCGCCCATCGCGGCACCTGACGATGCTCCTGATCGAGCCTGCGCCGCAAGGTCCTGGATCGCCCGGCCTGGCCGCTCGTTGCCGTTCCTTCATTCGGAAATCTCGGACAGTGGAGCAGCAACCCAATGGTGGCTCGCGATCAGCAGTCGCGGCAAGCCTCCACCGCCGATGCTGCGCTCGTTATCGGCCCCGGAGCCGTGCGCCGGTGAACATGGCTGGCGGCATATGCTGCAGCGCTCGCCAGGAGCAGGATAACGAACGCCCCCATGAACGTGGCAATGGCTCCCCTCGAATCGAACACCATTCCCCCCGCCGTCGCCCCCACCGTGATGCCCAACTGGATGATGGCGACCATCAAGCCGCCCCCGGCTTCGGCATCGTCAGGCACGGTCCTGGTCAGCCATGTGGACCACGCGACAGGACCGGCTGCCGCGAGCACGCCCCAAGCGGCCAGCAAGGCAGCCATACCTCCAAGGAAGTGGCCCGCCCAGGCCATGGCCAAGGCCGTCACGGCCATGCCCAAAGGGACCACCGCCAAGGTGGCATTCAACCGGCCATCGAGGAATCGGCCCACCATCGAGGTGCCGACGAAGCCAGCAACGCCCACCACCAAGAGCAACCCCGACAGCATCGAGACACCGACGCCGGTGACCTGCTCCAGGAAGGGGCTCAGATACGTGAACAGCGTGAACTGACCCATGAAGGCCAACATGACAGCCACCATGCCGATACTGAAGTGGCGGTTGCGGAACAACGCCCACATGCCCCCGGCCGTAGCCTTCTCCTTCACCGGCAACCGCGGCAGCGTGACCGCCTGCCAGATGAGGGTGACAAGGGCCAACGGCACCACGCTGAAGAATGCTCCCCGCCAACCGATCAGGCCGCCCACGAAACTGCCCAAAGGCGCGGCGACGGCCGAGGCGACCGCATTGCCGCCGTAGATGATGGCGAGGCCCCGTGGCACCGACTCGGCGGGCACCAGGCGCATCACCGTCGCGGCCGACATGGACCAGAACCCGCCGATCGCGATGCCGACCAGGGCGCGGCCAATCATCAGAATCAGGTAGTTCGGTGCCAAGGCCACGGTGGTGCCGGATACGATCATGACCGCCGTAAGCCCAAGCAAGACCACGCGCCGGTCCACCCGCCCAATGAGCACCGTCATGAACAGGCTAGTGAGCACCGCGAAGATGCCCGAGATGGCAATGGCCTGGCCGGCTTGGCCCTCGGTAAGACCCAGATCGTGCGCGATGGGACTAAGCAGGCTCACCGGCATGAACTCCGACGCGATGAGCACCGCCACGCACAGGGCCATCGCGAAGACGGCGCCCCAGCGGGGCTCGTCTTGAAACGGCGTGAGTTGGCGGGGGGAAGACGGGGACCGCATGACTGCTCCAACAATGATTCGGCTGACCGATTCATCATAGGGACGCCGATTGGGCCCGATAACCCGCCTCCTATTACTTGCTTAACTGAAATAGGCTCATCAATCCCGAATACCCGGGCGGAGCGCTTGGCCGTGATCGCCGGCCTACCCTCGGAAGCGGATGGCTTCCACGAACCGAGCAAAGGCCGGAGATGGGTTACGCCGGTTCGGGTAGTAGAGATGGAACCCCTCGAACATCGGGGACCAGTCGGCGAGCACTTCCATCAAGCGACCGGCAGCAATGTGCGGGGCGGCCATCGGCTCGGGCACATAGGCCAACCCGATCCCATCGAGCGCACCATTGAGCACGTGAACACTGCTATTGAAGACCAGCGGGCCCTCCGCTTTCACAGTAAACGCGCGCCCGTCCCGTTCGAACTCCCAGGCGTAGATGGGTCCCGAGGCTCGGTGACGGATGTTGACGCACGTGTGCTGGGGAATGTCGTGAGGCGTCGCCGGCGGTGGGTGGCGCGCGAAGTAGCCGGGTGAGGCGACCAAGGCCATCCGCCAGTCGGGACCGATGCGCACCGCGATCATGTCTTTGCTGATGGCCTCGCCCAGGCGGACGCCCGCGTCAAACCGCTCTTCGATGAGGTCGGTGAACCCGTAGTCCACAAACAGTTCAACCGTAACCTCCGGATACGCCGCCAGGAAGTTGGCCAGCATGGGTCGGATACACAGCTCGATCGAGTCATCCGTGCCAGTGATCCGCAGGGTGCCCCGGGGCTTGTCGAGCAGGTCGCCCAAAGCCTCGACCTCGGCGGTGATCTGGTCGAACAGCGGGGCAATCGCTGCGGCGAGTCGCTCACCCGCCTCGGTGGCCGAGACATTGCGCGTGGTGCGTGCCAGAAGCCGAACGCCCAGGCCCTCCTCCAGGCGGCGGATCGTATGACTTAGCGCCGACGAGGTGACCCCTAGCCGCACGGAGGCTTTCTTAAAACTCCGGTCGCGCGCAACGGCCAGGAAGGCCTGGAGGTCGGCGGATTTCGGCGCGCTCATGAACAGACCTCGCCGAATGGATGGGTGCCCGACTGCTGAATGAGTTTCATGGATGGCATGCCTGGAGCGTGACGCATCTGGCAAAAGTGTCAACCGCCTCGCCTGCGCACCGGCGCCGCCGTGCCCGCGCGCCGCCCTTGGGAGCGATGCGCGGGCCGCTGATCAGGTCCGCAGGAGGACCTTGATGGCCTCACGCTGGTCCATCGCGCGGTAACCGTCGGCCGCGTCTGCCAAGGGCAACTCCAGGTCAAACACGCGCCCAGGATTGATCTTGCGGGCCAGCACCAGGTCCAACAGGTCTGGCAGAAAGCGGCGCACCGGCGCGGGACCACCCAGCAGGCCCTTTTGGTCGAAGAACATCTGGGCCCCGTCGAACTGGACCCCATGGGGCACACCGACATACCCGATCATCGAACCCGGCCGGGCACAGGCGATCGCCTGGGCCATGGATTCTTGGGTGCCCACACACTCCAGAACCGCATCGGCGCCCACATTGTGGGTCAGGGCCTTGAGAGCGGCCACGCCCGCATCGCCGCGCTCGGCGATGATGTCGGTGGCGCCGAACTCCAACGCTAAGTCCTGGCGGGTTTTGTGACGACTCATAGCGACGATCCGCGCAGCACCCATCTGCTTGGCCGCCAAAACGCCCATGAGTCCCACGGCGCCATCCCCCACGACCACCACGGTCGAGCCAGACTGGACGCGCGCCGCATCGGCCGCATACCAGCCAGTGCCGAGCACGTCGGACACCGCCAACAGACTCGGAATCAGATCGTCGGCCGGCTTCTCGTCTAGGGCAACCAGCGTGCCGTCGGCCAAGGGAACCCGCGCAAGCGTGGCTTGCGCCCCGCTCATAAACTCCCGCTGCTCGCACGAGGATTGAAACCCGTATTGGCAGTGGGGGCAGGTGTTGTCCGAGATACAGAACGAGCCCACGACGAACTGGCCCGGCTTCACGGTAGTGACGGCGTCGCCCACCGCAACCACCTCACCGCAGTATTCGTGCCCCATGGCCTTGGCACCATCGAAGGGCTCATGCCCGCGATAGGGCCACAGATCAGACCCGCAAATACAGGTCGCGGCGAGACGAATGATGGCGTCCGTCGGCTTGAGGATTTGAGGCTCGGCGATGTCCTCTACACGCACATCGCCGGGGGCATACATCAAGGTGGCAAGCATGGAGGTCTCCAAAGAAAATGAGTAGGCGCGCGCCTGCGTTACTTGAGGTTGGTGCGGAAGAACGCGGTCACCCGCTCCATCGTGACCTTGTCGCTCTTAAAAAAGTTGTCTGCCGCTGTTGGGGACTTGGTCGCGATGGTCGTGGAGGTACCGGCGAGTAGGCCCGCCATCAAAAGAACCTTGCGCATGGGAATCACCACTGGAACAAGTTGAAGGACGCCGTTGCCATTCCCGTTGCTGCTCGAATGGCGCGCGTTCCAGTGTTGCCCCATGCCCACGGATTGATAAGGCCGCCAATCGTGAATGCGTCAATGATCTGCCTTCAGCAATCGTCCGCAGGTCTGACCGGCTTACGCCCATATCAACGGCCTTTCAAGAAGGTTTCCCTTGCCTTGGCGATGGCCGACATGGCATTGGGCCAGCCACTGTAAAACGCCATGTGCGTGATCACTTCGACCAGTTCCTCGGACGTCACCCCGTTCTCGATCGCACGAGGAAAATGGAAGCCGAGTTGTTCGGACTTGCCGGTGGCGATCAATGCCGCGCAGGTGATCAGGCTGCGATCGCGCTTAGAGAGTTCGGGGCGCTCCCAGACATCATCAAAAAGAACCTCATCGCTCAACTGGGCGAGTTTGGGCGCAATGTCACCGAAGCCTTTGCGGGCGGCCGTCGTAGGAGTTTTCGCAGTCATGTGTGAGCCTTCGCTAAGTAGGGGTATGGGCAGCCGAGGGCCTAGTCGCTTTCGACCGGCGCGGTGTAATCCTCATCGCTGACCGGTTCCAGCCAGGTCACGTTGGACCCGTCCAGCGCTTCGGTAATCGCCAAGTGAGTCATGGCCGTCGTCTCGGTCGCGCCATGCCAGTGGCGCTTGTTACACCCGCAGACCACCATGTCCCCCGCGCGGATTTCCTTTTTTGGGCCGCCCTCGCACTGCGTCCAGCCGAGCCCGGCGACGACGACCAAGGCTTGGCCCAGAGGGTGGGTGTGCCAGTTGCTCCGCGCGCCTGGGGCAAAGGTCACCACGCCGACGCTCGCTCGGCTCGGTTCAGGGATCTGGGCGATGGCATCAATCCGGACTTGACCGGTGAAGAAGTCGGCAGAGCCCTGGACGGCGGGTTTGGATCCGTTGCGAATGATCTGCTGCATGGCTGGGGCCGCTCTGAACGTGGGATGTCGACTATAGGCCGCCGCCAATCCTTGAATAAGACGGCCTTTACTTCATGGAATATTGAGATAGCCTCAACAATCTCCGTCGCTTGACGCTCAATCATGCCCCTCCCCAACCTCAACGATCTGGCCGCCTTTGTCGCCGTAGGCGCCGAACAGAGTTTCACCCGCGCGGCGGCCAAACTGGGCGTGACCCCTTCGGCACTTAGCCATACGGTGCGCGGGCTAGAGGAACGGCTCGGCGTCCGCTTACTGGCCCGAACCACCCGCTCGGTGGCCCCCACGGAGGCCGGGCAGCGGCTCCTGGCTTCCCTGGCGCCGATGCTCGATGAAATCCAGGCGCAGATCGCCGCCCTAAGCGACCTGCGCGATCGGCCCTCTGGAACGGTCCGGATCACGGCCGATGAGCACGCCCAAGAAACCTTGCTTTGGCCGAGGTTGCGCCCGGTCCTCCGCGATTACCCCGACATACAACTGGAGTTGATCACCGATTACGGCCTCTCGGACATCGTGGCCGAACGCTATGACGCGGGGGTGCGCCTGGGAGAACTGGTGGCCAAGGACATGATTGCGGTCCCGATAGGGCCATCCATGCGCATGGCCGTGGTGGCTTCACCCGGCTACCTGGAAGCCCACGGGACGCCCGCCGCTCCGAGCGATCTGACCCGGCATCGGTGTATCAACCTGCGTCTGCCCACCCACGGCGGGCTGTATGCCTGGGAGTTTGAGGACGGCGGCCGAGACGTCCAGGTGCGTGTAGCCGGGCAAGTGACCTTCAACAGCATCCATCCGATGCTTGAGGCGGCGCTGGACGGCTTCGGCTTGGCCTACCTCACCGCCACGATGGTTCAACCTCTCGTGGACCAGGGCCGGTTGATGTCGGTGTTGTCCGAGTGGCTCCCGCCCTTCTCGGGTTATCACTTGTATTACCCGAGCCGACGCCAGATGACACCGGCATTCCGGCTGGTCGTGGACACCCTTCGTTATTCAGGGCAGTCCGTTTTCTAACCCGCGATCGTCCGACACCAGGGCAAAGTGCCTCGAGTAACGCGTCCGCATCAGAACCTCACCACGGACTCGATGGCTCAAGACAGGCCCCGAAACGATGGGACCGCCGTGGAAGGTCACAGGTGATTCAACTAATCTGCTTCCATCAGGATGGGGAGCCAAGATGGCGCTGACCGATGAATATGTTCGATTTCGGCAATGGCTGGATGCGCACATCCTTGCGGGACGATCTTATTGCCTTCATGGAGCAGGCTGGCAAGTGCGAAGGCAGCCCCCCGGTTGTCACGGCCACCATGGAGATGGCACGCTCCCACCCGGACCTATTTCAGACGCTGACGGAAAGGTTCCGCGTATACGTCCGAACGGAACTGCAAGAGCTCGCCACGCGGTCGGCCGAGACGGGCCACGAGCCGCTGCCAAAGGACAAGCTCGACGTCCTTTCCGACACCGTCGTTGCCCTCCTGGCTCACCACACCGGGCCTGTCGGGGAATCGATTCCAGTAGAGCGTCTGATCGCACTGGTCGACCATGTGTTGCTGGCCGCCATGGCGGGTCATCCGTTTCGGCGTGTCAAGTCCGATCATTCTTAATCCTGCCCCGTTCTTCTTGAGCACGATCACGCAAGGCGCCAGTGTCTCGAGCGGCCAGCTGCTCGAAAACTGCCGTCAGCGAGGCACGGCGATCGCCTGCACCGAGTCCACTAATGTGCGTGACCAGACATCGTCACGATTGCCGTTGGTCAAGTAGACGATGACGTAGTGATCGTCCAGGTTCGCGCCATAGAGGACGCGGACGCGCACCTTCGTGCCTCCGTCGTGCCCCAGCTCATGCCAGCGGCCGGCTTCACCGTATTCCCAACCGGATGCAAAACCACCTGAATTACCATTGGGAAAGGCATACGGATGCCAGTACTTGACCAAGGCGTCGCGTGGAACCAGCTTCCCATCGGCAACAGCCGACATGAAGGTCTCCAAGTCTTCCAACGTGGAGACGATACAGCCCTGGGCGATGGCGTAATCGGGCCAGTTGATCTGCGGATCGAGGACGGCGCGCCCATTCTCCGCGTGATAGCTGCTTACCATGTCGCGGGGCGCGTGCGAAGGCTCCAGCGACGTGTGATGCAGGCCCAAGGGTCGAATGATTCGCTCCTCCACAAGGGCCTGGTATCGCTTGTGCGTCACGTTTTCGAGCACCGCCTCCAACACCAAGTAGTTCGTTCCCGAATAGCGCGTCTGCACGTTTGGGGCGGAAGTGACTGGCCGCTGGCTCGCGACGTCCCATGCCGCTTCGAGTGAAAGAGGAAAGGGGCGGGCCATATTCTGCGAGTCGAAGAAATCGGGTAGTCCCGACACGTGATTCATGAACTGATCCACGCGGATGGCGCGCCATGCCACGGGCAGGTTCGGGACGTAACGCGAGGCAGGCGCAGTCAGGTTAATCTTCCCCTCTTGCACGAGCTGAAGGATCAACGTGTTGGTGAATAACTTGCTCACCGAATAGATGGGAAAAGGCGTGCTCGGAGTGATGGGCTTTCCACCCTCCAATGCCGTTGTACCTGTCATCCCCTCGTAGATGAGCTGGTCGTTGTGACGAACGCGCACCGCCTGAGCCGGAATGCCGTGACCTAAAGCGTTCGCCTTGAGCTGGGCGTTGAGGGCTTCTTGCAGATCGGCCGCCCGTCCCGGACCGCTGATGGCCGCACAAAGGCCGGCGACGAGGAGGCATGCCTTCATCTTATTCACCTTGAGAACTAGGCCGTCAGGATGCCACAGCAACCGAGGACCCGCGCGCCCGCCGTTGTCGCCGCGACATGAGCGATGATGGAGCCCGGCCGGGTTGAATGCGACGAGACGGGTGCGGTTAATTGCGGCTGCATTTTCTTGTCGACGACGCTGCCTCAACGACACCGATCGGGGAACGATCAAGGTGATGTGCTAACCGTATGCGAAGCGCCTATGCGGGTTCCTACCACCGAATTTCTCCAGCCTCTCCTGAGTGGCTGAAAAAGATCACCTTGAGGGTTTATGGCGGAGAGAGTGGGAGGTGAGTAACGTCCAGTCCCACCAACGTCTCCGGCGCCCGGCTCGTCCGTTGGAGTTTCCTCCCAGATTTGGCCAAGTGCGGGAAGGCTATCGCTCTTCCCCGTCCTCCAGCAACCGCCGCGCGATGTCCACTTCGCTCACTGCCGCGCTGGACTACCAATCGCGGGCCCGCGCTGCGACAACGCCTCATCCATAAAGGTCGGCGACGGGTGACCGCGCAGCGGTAGTCCGACGGGGACCCCCGAGAAGCGGTCAGGTGTCAAGCATGTCCCACTGATCCCCCAGCATCCACCGAATGGCTGACAATTTTCCGCTGAGCATGCCCCACTCGAAGTCCGTCCAAGGCCCCAACTCGCCCGGAAAATCTTCTTCGGTGCTCTTCATCGCTGCGATCATGCCGTCCCAGATGCTGTCAACGATCAGTCCTCGCTGCTCTTCAACGCTCGCCCTCTCCCATACTTCTTTGGGGACGCGTCTCAACTTTCCGCTTTCGAAGCTGTCGAGCAAGTTCCCCTTACGGCCATACCAAATCTGCTGGGTCAGCTTGTCTTCGGCTTCAAGTAGTTCGGACAGCCTGCGTGGCTCTTGAAAAAGTTCACGGCTGAACCGGATGTCTTCAACAAGCTCTTCGGCGAACTCACCGAGCAGGGGGGCGAGGTTTGTCACGTATCTGGATGATGTCCCATCGAAGAAGGAAGCAAGGTCTGCATGCGGCAATCGACTGTCGCCGCCCTTTTCACTGAAATCGTGAATGTTGTGGGTCACAAATCCATATACATCGTCTTCGGACTGACGCTCAATCAAGGCATCTGCATACGTTTCGATGAGAATGGCATCGTCGATGCCATTACGCTGCCTGTGAAACGGCGCGATCTTCTTGAGGGCCCGGTCGGCCGCCCGCGCTTTCACCTTGTCGGTCAGCTCTGTTTGTGAAGCCCTGGCGAACAGCCTTTCGACGAGGCCCACAGCTTCGTTTGCCGCTTCTCCACCCGTCGAAATTCGATGGTCGACTTCATTCAGTTGACCGATCGTGGCATCGCGCACTTCGGCGGGGGCGAATTGCGCGACGGCATCGCGCACCAGTCGAAAATGAGTGGACAGGCTTCGCTTACTCTCCGCGACCACGCGTTCCTTGTTTCGTGCAAACTCATCTACAACGATAGTCGGAAGGATAAGTTCCACGTCCCCCTCTTCAATCAAAGCCTCGATCGCCTCGATGAGCGGGAGCTGACGATGATCTTTGACCAAGTCCAGCCAAACGCATGTGTCGATCAGTAAACGCAGCTTCATCCGTTGCCCCTCCTAGTTGCAGATCCGTTAAACCCAGCCTCACCACATCGGGCCAGGCCGCGATGGATTACCGCGGCGCTTAACCTTCGCCGGCGCCAGAGCCTGTTCAATTTCCTTGGCCCATACGATCAGGTCAACCCCGCAGGCCAGGCACCAGTCACGCAGCTGCAGCCCATCCAGCCTAGTCACGCCTCTCTCGGCAGCCGTGATGTAATTCTGCGATCGGCCCAATCGGTCGGCGAGATCCCCTTGCGTCAGTCCAGCGCGGGTCCGCAGTGCCCGTAAGGTCGCGAGGAAGGCCGTGTTCTCTGGCCGATAGAGGGATTTTTGAGCGCGCCCCTCGTCCCCTGCTTTCAATGCCATGAGCCTTCTCCCGAGATGCCACCGGGCGCCCAAGCTATGGCACGAACCTGATTACACCGACCTTGTGTTTTTGTTTATCCTTGGTTCCGGTTGTCGATCGTATTTTCAGCTCGCCAGGGACGGCCCAGCACCGGCCCGGCGTCCACCTCGCCCACAGGGATGCCAACAGATGAAAAACTTCATTCGGATCGGTGCCGCGTTTGCGGCGCTGGTGATTGCAGTCGTCACGTCAGCCCAAGCGCAAGACCAGGAGTCTGGCTTCAAGAGGTTCATGCACCGCGCCGGTGCGGCCGTCAGCCAAACGACCTCGAAAGTTCTGGGGAACACCTCTGCCGCTCCCGGCGGCCAGGCCGCGGGGCCCGCAAAGACAACCGGCGCTTACTACCGGCCGATCAACCCGTCCATTCCTGGCGCGATCGTGGGCATCTTTGATCAACATCGGATGGGCGATGCCTGGCCGCGCGTCGCCGTCCGCTTCACACGTGCCGGAGCCGACCAGGCGTGCTGGACGGCACAGGCAACGATCTGGCGCTCGCCGAAAGACCGTCGGACTGAAACGTTCGACATCTGTAACTCGCCGCTCGCCTTCACTGACGCGATGGGCCAGACACACTTCATGACCGCGCCTGAGGATGCCCCCGGCGGCGGCCAGGGAACGCTGGCTTTCAGCATTGCGCAAAACATCCAGGGCATGTCGCACGTAGATACAGCGCCCGGCGACGCACGCGACACGGAACTCCCTCCCAACATGCTTTTTTACCTCGGCACCGATAGTCAAACCGGAACTCTTGCGCACCAGTATCACGAAATCCTGGTCAGGCTCATGTGGCTGACCGGCTGGATGAGCCACAGCAACCCGACCATCGACATTCGATCAGGCAAAACCCTGTGGGTCGTTGGCATCGACGCTAACTCATCCCGCCCGCAGGAGCCGTCGCGATGATCACGCTGCTCGCGGTCATCGCCCTCGGTTTCGTCCTCGCTCTCATCACCCGGCACTTGGCGGCTGGACACCGAGATCGGGATGCGATCAAACACCCGCCCATGCGGGTCACGGAAGAGCACGGTTGGACGACCGTGGCGACCACCCCTGCGGCGCTGCCTGCCCGCGTCACGGTCGTGTCCTGGTGCCTCGCGCTCCCGGCAGGCTGGGCCGGAGCAGCTTTGGGTGCCAAGGTGGACGCGCACTCGCCTTTACCCGTGATCCTTGGCCTCATTGCGCTTGTCGGCTGCGGCGTCCTCATCACGAAGCTCTTCAAGGCAGGCCATGACGCAACCCGCCAAGTCCAACGGAGGCCTTTCCAAGTTTCCACCCAGGGCATCCGTCTCCCGAGCGGCACCCTCTTAGCTCCTGGGGAAATTTATGCCATTCGTCGTGGCAACTCCCAGTCCCGCCAATCGGTGATCGTCGGCGGCGTGGGTGTCGTCGCCGGCGTCAGCCAAGTTGCTGCCACGACGGCTCACTTACTTACACAAGTAAGCTACACGGTCGAAGTTGAACATGCCGGCCGGTCCACCGTTTTGGCTGGCGGGTTGACTGAGACACAGGCGAATGCGGTGGCCATGGAGGTGACGCGGCGACTGCCCGGCTTCCAGCGCTGAGCTACATGGCATCGGTAACGGCAGGCGCCCAGCCCCCTCGCCGAACGGCCTTAGGAAGGGTATCGTCTGACGGTGCCGCGGACCGATCGGAGAACCACATGAACCTAGGCACGGAGCAATCGATCTTGGACACGGCAGCCATGTCGGAAGACAGCCGCGCGATGTGCCGGGCCCTTCTCGACGGAGACATGGAAGAAGCGCGCTTCCGAGCGCAATGCCTTCATTGCGGAGCGCGTCAGTCAGGTGACTGGGATCTGGAACGCGCCGCAGCCGTGGTCGTGCGCCTCTTCGGACCACTTGGCAGCGTTCCGGATCCGGCCTGCGCTGCGGCAGTGTTCGCTGTCAGCATCCGGTTAGGCGAGCGATTGAGAGGAAGTAGCTGAAAGAGAACAAGGACGGATCCACCCATGACACAGACGGTGACTTGGCTCTGAAACCGACCGTGGTCGGTGACCATTTACGTCCGCCGCGTTACCCTACCGCAGCTAGTCTACCCAATCGCTCCGGCCAAGTCCGACCAGAACATATGGTCCGGATTAAAGGGGCTATGCACCAGTGGTTGCGGGCATATGTAAGGTTCTTGCTTCCAAGAATGAGCGGGCGCAACATCGTGCGAGCCAAGGACGGATGGGGCCTCGCCGTTCTCCCTTTCACTGACCAGGTCAGGAGATCACGGTCATGCGCGTTGTGCGTCTAACCATCAAGAATTTTCGTGGCATTTCGGACGCGGAACTTCATTTTAACGGGCACACGCTCCTCATAGGGGGCAATAACGTAGGAAAGAGTACGGTCTGCGAAGCCCTCGACCTCGTCTTGGGTCCAGACCGGCTCAATCGTTACCCGCCTATCGAGGAATTCGACTTTCGGAATGCCACCTATCTGGCAGACGACGGGGAAACGTTGGTCCCGCTTAAGATCGAGGCAGTTCTGGTTGATCTGAGCGAAGATGTGTCCAACATGTGTGCTGCGAACCTAGAGTTCTGGCATGAGGCTGAGCAAAAATTGCTCGGCGAGGGAGACATTGAGGCTGTAGACGGCGCTGCAGTGAAACCCTGCCTCCGCCTAGTGACCATCGGCAACTACAACATTGATGACGATACGTTCGAAGCAAGGACGATCTTTGGTCGTGCAAATGTCGACGACGAAGAGGAGCCTCGCCCTATTCCCTCCCGCGTGAAACGCGCTCTTGGTTTCCTCTACTTACGAACAATCCGGACCGGGTCGAGGGCGCTAAGCCTCGAGCGGGGCACATTGCTCGATAACATTCTCCGAATGAAGGATGCCCGGAAAGGACTGTGGGAGGGCATTCGCAAGCGTCTGACCACGCTCGACCCGCCTGTGGATGCGGATGCCAACGAACTGGGTCCTATCCTTGAGGAAATTGAGCAAAGATTGGCTGAATACATAGCGCCTTCTGGAGAAGGCCGCGCCACGCGATTATTTGTGTCCCAACTGACACGGGAACACCTGAGGAAAACAATTGCGTTTTTCCTTACTATGAATGACGGCGAGACCCCCGTGCCGTTTCAGCACGCGGGCACCGGCACCCTCAACACGTTGGTTCTGGCACTTCTGACCTTCATTGCAGACCTCAAGAAGGATAACGTGATATTTGCCATGGAAGAGCCCGAAATTGCTCTTCCTCCGCACACGCAGAGGAGGATCACCAACTACCTCATCGAAAAAACATCGCAATGCTTTGTCACTTCCCATTCTCCGTATGTCATTGAGCGCTTCGAGACCGATGGGATTGTAAAACTGGTCCGACAGCCAAATGGCGTGCTGTCGGGGGTTCCGATCCGGCTGCCCGAAGGGATGAAGGCCAAGAACTATCGCCAGAACTTCCGTCGCATATTGGCCGAGGCCATGCTTGGACGTGGCGTGATCGTGGGCGAAGGCATCACGGAGCAGGATGCCCTCTTTGTGGTTGCGCAGAAACTAGAGGAAGCTGACGATGACCTGTTTCCTCTCGATGTCGCCGGTATCACGATAGTTAATGCCGAAGGTGATGGAAACCTTGAGAAACTGGGCCTATTCTTCAAAGAAATCGGCATTCCCGCGTTCGCATTTTTTGATCGGAAGAAGCGGACGGAAGAAGAGCTAAAAGCGTTGAACGATACCTACGAAATCGCATGCGAGATAAAGCAGAAAGGCGCTGAAATGCTTTTGGCCACCGAAGTGCCGCTTGATCGGCAATGGGCATTTTTGGCTGCACACCGCGCAGCCAATCCTGAAGGTGAACATGGTATTCCTGCCGAACGCCCCGCTAACGACGAAACCCTCAAACAGCACACTGTCGGCGTTCTTCGGGGCTTGAAAGGAGACGGCGGCGCGGCACGGCTTTTAGGAACGTGCAGCGTCGCAGAGTTACCAGCGACTATCAAAGGTTTTCTGTATAGCGTCTACCTGCTAAATCCGAGGCCCGCTAAGAAAATCGCTCTCGATGAGCCGCCAGCAGCACCAGCCATTGAACCGGTTGCATAGGTTATGGCGCTGGTCATCGACGAGGACCGACAGCGCATCCTGGACGCCACCGAAACGGTGTTGGTCACAGGTGGCCCCGGCAGTGGCAAGACCACCATCGCCCTCGCCAAGGCACAACGTGTTGTTGAAGGGGGCCTGTCGCCCGGTCAACACGTGCTCTTTTTAAGTTTTTCCAGGGCCGCAGTGGCCCGGGTCGTAGATGCCAGCAAACTTCAGCTACCCAAGGCCCTTCAGGCGAGGCTGTCCATCCAGACCTTCCATTCCCTGTTTTGGGAAATCCTCCAAACCTATGGCTACTTGCTAGGAACCAAGCGACGCTTGGAGTTGTTGCTTCCTCAAGATGAGAAGGCGCTCAAAAACTTTGCCGAAAGTCAAGATTTGGATTGGAACGAGGAGCGCGAACGTCTGTTTAGGGAAGAAGGCAAGGTCTCATTCGACCTCTTTGCCGAAAAAACGCGCTTGCTCCTTGAACGAAGCGCACGTATCCGCCGACTCGTTGCGGCCCGCTTCCCTCTGATCGTGGTGGATGAATCTCAAGACACGGCCAACGACCAATGGGCTTGCGTGCGCCTGCTCGCCGAGCATACGCAATTGATATGTCTTGCCGACCTTGACCAGCAGATTTACGACTTCCGTGAAGGTGTCAGCGCGGACCGGGTCAACCAGATCCTCGATGAACTTCATCCCATCCGCGTCGACTTGCAAGGCCAAAACCATCGGAGTCCTGACTCCGAAATTTCGACATTTGGAAACGACATTTTACTCGGAACACCACGGGGCTCTGGATACCGCGGCGTGTCTCAGATCATGTTTCGACCGGATGCCATCAACAGAAATAATGCCATCCGTATGGCCGTCGGTCGGGCTCTAACTGCTGCCCGCGCTGCCGCCGGAGAAAAACCGATCGAAAGCATGGCGATCCTCGCCACGTGGGGTCGAGGGGTTAACCTCGTGTCGCAGGCGCTTCGCGAGGATGGCGCGAGGAAGGGCATTCCCCATCGTGTGGTTTTTGATGAAGCAGCAGTGCTTCTGTCCAGCAGGTTGGTGGCCTTCCTGATGGAACCACGCCGCGGCCCAGAACAACAGCTTCTTGACGTGGCAGAAGCCTTGGATCTCTCTGCGGGGGTCTTTCGTGCGCGTGGCAAGAAAGGAAATCTTGCGATTGCTGCCAAACTCGCAGCAACGGCAATCCAGTGCCGCTCAGGGAAGAAGCCTGGTGCCAACACCGCCGCGGGAAAACTTCTTCAAGTTGTAGCCGCGACCTCAACCCATACATTCAGCGGAGATCCCAAGCGGGACTGGCTGGATATGCGGGGTCTGATAAGGCAAAGCGGAAACAATGACATCGCTTCAATTTCGAAAGACGTTGATCAACTTGTCCTATTTCAACGAGGCCAGCGGATTGCGAATGGCTTCACTGAGCTCTGGCAGAGGCAAGGCGAATATGCGGGGGCTCGCGCCTCACTGGATGCCGCGCTTGCGGAAGACTATCTCTTGTCCGGCCGGCGAGAAGCCCATGGCATCCATGTGATGACGATCCACGCATCCAAGGGGAAAGAGTTTGATGTGGTCATCGTTTTCGACGACCACCACAGTTGTCCGCTTGACCGCAACGAGGCTCATCCGCATCAGGCATCGCGGCGCCTCTTCCGTGTGGCTATCACGCGGGCAAAGCACCATGTCCTGGTGCTCAATGACCGATACACGCCTACGGTGCTCATGCAGGGCCACAACTTGGCGCCGCCTTAGGAACAACGTGACCACGACGATCTCTCACGGTGGTTTGGCTAGGTGAGGCGGTCGGCGCCTCGTTATCCAGCGGCTTTGCGCATTTCCCTTCGTTCAGTCCACGTGGTGAAAGACCGGAACGGCGCCTCCAAAATTTCTGAAAGCGCTTCCGGGCCGTCGTTCGCCGATCGCGCCACGATCGCCAGAGCGAAATTGGCGAAGGCAACGACGTGATCGAGAACTTGGCAGGCAGCATCTCGCGGGATGTCAAAGCCGACCTGATCGCTTCCTCCGCCATATGCGTTGAGCAAGGCGTGCCCGCCGTGGACCAGCGCGCTCAGCGTGCCGTAACTGTTCTTAACCACACGGCCCAGCTTGCCGTTGAATGGCTCGTCTTGATCTAGGTAAGGCTCCACAATGGCCGTAAGCTCGTTGACAGTCATCGCGTGTTTCTGGCCTGACTCCCTGGGCCGGTGACGAAGTTTGTCATTCTTGACGAAATAGTTGACCTCCTCTTCCGTTGCCGGCCCGCTGAAAAATGCGCTTCGTAGCACCTGCTCCATCTGCATGCGATGCAGGCTGATCGCCGGTGCACCCAGGTCCATGAAGCCTTCGGCCATGAGGATGGCGGCTCCCCGACCGAAATCGATGGAAGCCCGCGCGAGTTGGGCCACTATGCGGACGCGGGGCGTAGCCGCCTCCAATCGAAGCGCCGCCATCGCACGCGGGATGGCCTCTATGTGTTCCCGGGCCGCATCTGCTTGCGCGACCATGAACTTGTGATCGTCGTCCACCGTCATTCCTTCCTGCGCGTCAGGTGCATCTTCGCTCAATGTTCCCCCAACGCGGCGGTGATAACTATCGTCCACCGACCGCGCTATCTGATCGCCCAATCTGCCTTTCGCGCAACGATCAATCGGGTGGCGCCTGCAAGTGGAAAGGAACGTGGCACAGGGCCGGGAAACTTTTTTCGCCTAGGTCGATTGACAGACCTCGGGATTGGACTACAAGGAACGGCATCCGAACCGAACGCCGTTGCGCAGCAACCGGCGACTGTCATCCGTCGATGCGAAAGGAGAGCCCCGTAGACCCAGTCCCCGTCCCTCATGTCGTGCCCAGCCCATAGAAAAGGACCGGAGAGCATCCACTCACCGGTCCCGCTACCCGCAGTGTTTTCTAGGCCCTGCGGGGAGCGTTTTAGGGCCAAACCCCACACCTGTCAAGCGTCCGATTCGTTCGAATTCGGCACGGGCAGCTGTGGCCCAAAATCCCCCCATTGCAAGGTCACATCCCGATGCGCCAATACGATACTGTCCGATTGATCCTCACCACCCACCTCAACAATTACGACATTGCTTCGGCCACCCAGGTCGCGGAGTCCACCGTCCGGCGCTACCGAAAGTTGGCGGCCGAAAAGGCCCTGACATGGGACGCGCTGAAAGACTGCGACTTCGACGCGTTCCATCGGGTGTTCAACAAGCCGTCTCCACGCCGTAAGTCCGATCTGCTTCCCGACCTGGCCGAGCTCGATGCTGAGCTGCTGCGGTGCCGGATGCCGTTGCAGGTCTGGTGGGAAGACCAGAAGTCAGAGTATCCGGCAACGACACCCTCGTATTCTTACCTCTCGGCCGAATTGCGGCGCTACCGCGACAGCCAACCGACCGTGATGCGGCAGACCCACATTCCCGGGGAACGCGTCTTCGTGGACAACAGCGGCAAGCTTGCCTATTACATGGACCGCGAGACCGGCGAACGCGTGGCCGCCCAAATTTTCATCGGTGTGCTCGGCGGCAGTTCGTTGCTCTTCGTGACCGCCACGGCCACGCAGCAAACCCACGATTTCATCCTTTCCCATGTCCGAATGTTCAACTATTTTGGAGGGGTCAGCGAGATCCTGGTGCCCGACAACTTGAAGGCATCGCACACCCAGGCCTACAGGGACATGGCCAAACACTACGGTGCCGTCGCCCTGCACGCCCGACCGTGGCGACCAAAGGACAAGGCGAAGGCCGAAGCCGGCGTCAAATTCGCGCAGCAACAGATCCTGTCCCGATTGAACAGAGAGACGTTCCATTCCCTGGACGAAATCAATGAGGCGATCGCCGGACTCTTGGAGCAAGCCAACAACCGTCCCATGACACGTGGAGAGCCAAGTCGTCGCGCGCGGTTCGAAGAAATCGAACGCGCCGCATTGCGGCCGTTGCCGGCGGCGCCGTTCGAGTATGCCGACTGGATGACGATCAAAGCGGTGGCCCCCGACTACCACGTGCCGGTGCAGGGTCATTTCTATTCGGTGCCGCATACGCTCGTCGGCAAGTCGGTCGACGTTCGGGTCTCCGCCGACCAGGTCACCGTCGTCCACCAGCGGAAGACGGTCGCCACGCATGTCCGCAGAAATGACGTGGGCGGCTCGACCACCCTGCCCGATCACCAGACCGTGGCCCATCGGGCCCAATCGGAGCGGACGCCGGACATGTTGAAGGAATGGGCGCAGGAGGCCGGCCCCAACATCGTCCGGTTTGTCACCGACCAGTTCGCGCAAGATCGGCGGATGCTGGGGTGGAAGCCCAGCGAAGCGATCAAGAGCTTGGCCGGCGCCCACGGGACCGAGGCTGTGGACCGGGCCATTGGCTGGGCTTATGAACAAGGCACGCCCAACATCTCGACCGTCAAACGCGTTCTGGCCAACGCGGAGCGCCGCCAACGCGAAGTCGTGCGGTCGAAGCTCGACATGAGCGCGCGCGCCATCCGGGAGAATCGTCATGACTGACATCAACGTCAATCAGCTGGTCGGGTCGTTGCGGAGCCTTCGCATGCCGGGCATGGCCCTGGCGCTGGAACATTGGGTCGCCGACCCGGCCAACGCCGATCGGTGCTCCCTAGAATGCGTGGCCGAGCTCGTGGCCCAACAACGCAACGTCGCCTCCAGCCTGCGGGCGGAGCGCTTCCGGAAGAAGGCCGTGCTGCCCGCCGGCCTCGTCATGGCCAACTGGGAGCCGAGCGCCAGTCGGGGCCTGGCCACCGCAAAACTGCGGCATCTGGAAACGTTGGCGTGGTTAGACCGGCGCCAGAACCTGATCATCACGGGCCCCACCCAGAGCGGGAAGACGCACCTGGCGTCTGGACTGACCCAGATGGCGGTGGATCGCGGCCGGTCGGCTCACTATGTGCGGGTGCCTGAGTTGCTTTCGGTGCTGCACGATCACCGCGAGGCCAAGACACTGACCACCTTCCTCAAACATGTGGCGCGGTTTGACCTGCTGGTGTTGGACGATTTCGCCTTGGAGCGCGCCTCGGTGAAAGACACCTACCTCCTCCGGCGTGTGGTCGACGTCCGCGAACGAGGGAACGGGGCGGTGATCGTGATCTCACCCCGGACGGTGGACGAGTGGGACGGTCTCTTCGCGGACCCGTCCGCAGCCAGCGGCATCTTCGGTCGGTTGCTCACCTCCGCCCACGACGTCGAGTTGAAGGCGTGGATGCGTAAACCCGGGCGGCGGTCAGCGGGCCCGTAGCCAGCCCCTTCTCCACAAGCCACCGTCGGTCCCTATGCCCTGGGCGAAAGCCCGGGGCTTTTTTTGCGCCCGCCGCGGCCGCTCCCTTAACTAAATCGTTGAGAGATTTCTCTCTATTACATTGAGATGATTTTTCTCATGCGCGAAGTCAGAAAGTTTTTCTGCGCGAAACTTGTGGGTTACACACCTGATGAATACTGTCCCCTTCGCGCGCCAGTTCAAAGCGCGGCGCGCCGCATAATTTTTTGACTTCGCATCTTGCGAAGGCGACCAAACCACGCGAACGAAGAGAGAGCCCGACCAATGGCGGGCTCTCTCTGGGTGCGATGAAGCAATGGAAAGAAGTCGGGGGTTGGAACTGACATGTGCCTGGTGTGGATGCACCGCGGACATGTTCATTTGGACGCCGTCGAACGGTGCGGGTGATCGTTCGACGGCCATGCCAGTTCGCCCCGCGGTTAAAACAAACGGCTGCACTGACCTTGCGTCATGGTCTGGCCCGTTGAATGGGTGGCCGGTAATCCAAACGCTCCTGGGCAACGGGAGCGGTGGGAACGTCCGGCGGCGGTGCCGGCAGCGGGGACACCTCCTCGAACGCGGCGCGTTCGACCGGGTTCATGGCGGCCAGCAATGGCGGCATGAGTTCACCAGGCATATTGGCCAACACCTCGACCGTCCGTCGGAACACGACATTGGCCCGCTGCTCACGTTGGGCAACTGCGGCCGCTTGGCGCTTCAGGTCGTCCGCCCTCACCGACCGAAATCGCACTGCAGCCTCCATCTCCTGCACGGCGTGGTGTCGATGCGTGACTTCGGCGGCGAGCTCACGCCAGGCCTTCGGCTTGCCGCGGGTCGCCCATTTCGCGGCGAACATGCGGAACCGATGGTCCCTGGCCCATCTGGCCGCACGCTCAGAAGCTACGATGCGACGCCGTCGGGCCTCGTCCAGCTCGTATTCGGCTTCCAGCTTCGCGGCGGTGGCACGCTCGGCCCTTCCCTCGTGCTCAGCACGACGTCCGCCGAGCTCGCGCAGGACCGCCAGTGCCCGTTGCAGGGTGCGCACGAGCCGAAGCCACGCTCCCCACCGCGCGTCGTCGTCTGCCGACGCTGGGTGCGGAGCGATGGCCGTGAAGCGCTCCACCAGTGCCGCGTCGGGCGACAACGCAGGTCGGGCATCCATCTCGGCCAGCTGAGGAGAAGCCGAACCCGTCGCTGGCTCTGACGGCACGAAGTCGAATTTGCCTGGCATGGCGTCCGTCCGTGTCATCGGCGCCGGGCGTTCCGCTTCCACCCCCGCCAAACGCTCTCTCGCCACGTCCGACCGGGCCTGGTCCTGCTGGGCCGCCGCGACCTCGGCATGGGCGGCTTCGTAGACCTTGCTCATCACGACGATCTCGCGGACCGCGTCTCCCTTTCGAGTGAAGAAGCCCTTTCGTTCGAGCGCAGTGGCTTCGGCGCCCAAGGTGGGCTGCGGCTCGATCGGCAGACCCATCCGGACGTAACTGCGGTGGTCATACTGGGCGTCGATACCGGCATCGGCTGCCGCCTCGGTGGACATCTCGGCCCAAGTGCGGTTGAACATCTCGACCATGCCCCGGCCGAGCTTTCTGCTGATCAGCATCGGATGGCGCGGACCAAACGTTGCAGTGCTGGCCGCCTCCTGATCCTCGCCGTCCGGAACGGACACCAGTAGCGGACGGGATGGGAAATAGAGATGGGCGTGATACCCCTGCTTCTCTTGCGGTTTCACATCCCCGAAAAGATCGACTGAGGCGTCGCGGTGCAACCCCACGGAAACCGGCGTGCTGAGTTCGCACATGATGAACCGGGCCAACCGTTCGGCCAGTTGGCCGGCTCGACGATCATCCAACCCCAAGGGAATGGGGATGCGATAGTCGCGAGCGACTTGTGCATCTTTGCGTCTCTCGACGCTCTCCACCCAGTTCCAAAGCTGGGCAGGATCGCTCGCCCAGCTTGGAGCGCCCTCAGGCGCCACAGTGGTAGCAAAGACGATTTCCTCCCCCGCAGCACGACGCGTGTAGTCGTGCCAAAGGCCAGTGCGTTCGTCTTTGAGTTTCAGGCCGAGCCGATATGCCGCACCGGCGACCGCAGAATGGCCTTTGGATCGAGAGTGGACTTCGAGGTGGGGTCGAGCATGTCGCATGGCATTCCTTATCTACCGCGTGAGGCGGTGCGTCTGTTCCATCGGTCCGAAGACCGTCAAATAGCCTGCGCAGAGCTTGATGAGCACTGCGCTGCCTCGTGCAACCCATCAAAGCGGAGGGTCGATGACTGTCAATCGAACTTGACATGACGCGCATCACAATCCCGAAAGAATCATGTCTTTTCGGCAAATCTTGCAAGGTCTTCCGAACCGGGTCGGCAGCGTCGACGGCAGGAGACGTAGGAACGACACGCGAGATGTCGATCAGGGTTTGTCAGTTGGCAGCGAGAGGGACACGCCCGACGTTGCGGTGTGCGCTTCGCTCTGGCACCTTCTTTTCAGGCATTTGCTAATGATTTTCGCTTTTGACTTGGCTCTTAGCGGCGTGTTGGAACAACTCATAGACGCGCTCTTCGCTTTTGCTTGTTGCTGGTGGTTTGGACGTTGCATTGGCCCCGTAAACCGGGGGCGGACCACCCGGTGCATGCGCCATCGCCGAAGCGGTAGCATCCGGCTCCGCCCGACCGCCATGCCTTATCTGTCACCGCAACCAAAAGGGGTTCATCTGCATGCTCTTTGGATCGCCGCCAAACTCGGACGAGTTAATGGCATTTAAGGCCCTCCTCGACGCCGGCCTCGCGAACGTGGACAGCTTCAACAAGGTCTACGTTGCCGCCCTTTCCGGAGGTGTCGCCTTCGTCTCCCTCGTCGTGGGTGCCGTGATTCAGGTCTTTGTGATGAGGCGTCAACTGAAAGTTCAAAGCGACATTGCACAAGACCAGCTAGCCACGGCCGCTCGACAGCTGGAAGCGCATGAGAAAATCGCGGAAAAGCAACAGGAGTCTTCCATTCGGCAATTGGACATTCAACTGTCCGCAAGCCGAAGGCTGGCCCACGACAACATCGCGGCAAAGCGCCAAGAATGGATCAACGGCCTCCGCAGTGACCTTTCTGTCTATTTGGCTATGTGGCAGGACATTTCATACCGGTGGCAGGCAATCGTGGATCGCGCGTCAGAAGAGATCAACTCACAAAGGCGTGCGAAGGGCGGAACCTCTGTGGCCGCTAAGCTTCCAAGGTTCGAAAAAGAAGTGGCTGATATTCGTTTTCGAGCACACGAGAACGTTTTGCGAATCCGATTGCGGCTGAACCCGAATGAAGATAACCACAACCAGTTAGTGAAATTGATCCAACGTCTCGAAGCCAACGTTCAGCAGTTCGATCGAACACGATCCAAAGAGCCAACATCCGTCATTCAATCGCGCATCGGCGAGATCATCGAGCAGATCTTGTCCCAAGCGCAAATCATCCTCAAAGAGGAATGGATCCGAGTGAAGGGAGAGCAAGGCATCGTCAGCAACGCCCTAACGAACGCGTCAACCTAAACACAACGGAAGGTGGAATCACATGAGTGTCCAGCCTAATGACATTGAACACCGCAAGCTCCAATCCAACCACCGGCGCGCCGACGAGCGACTGAAAAAAGCTTCTCTCGTCCTGGATGCCGCAAAAGCGGCAAAAGACAGGGGCACCCGACGCGGCCAAGCCGCCATTCGACACACCGCCAAGGCGCATAAGAAAGCCGCGCTGTCGGAAGCGATACATTCCGCAGCGCTGTTGGAGTATGTCTTGCCACCTTCCAGCGTGTCACCGGCTGTCAGAAAGCGGCTCTGATCGCGAGTGCCGAACGACTGAGTGAGGCACCGTTGCCAGGAAACGTTTCAGGCGGGCTGGATGTGCTGTTCTTGATGATGAGAACAAAGCTGAGCCAGGGGCATGATCCATCCTGTTCACACCAGATGATCATGCTCTCAAGGCCGGGACGGCTTCATCAACCATCCCGGCTCACCTGGACCGCGCTGACCTCGCGGGCCGCTTCTTGGGGCTTCACCGATCGGTTCCGTCAAGCGCGAAGCTTCACGGTGAGACGATTCAGGTAAAGCGGACGCGCCTGTCCGCGCAAAGGTCGTGGTCTGCTTCTTCAACAAGCACCTCAATCGCTTTTCGCACTTTCTTGCTCATTTTCTCGTTTGACTTCTCGACGAAATTTCGTCGGTCTGCTTGATCCCCTTCGCGTCCACCGCGGGCCGCCAGTTCTCGCGCCGGAAATATCAATTCTGCTGAGAATTCTGCGCAACGTCGTGGCTCTGATTTTCCTTCAACCACTTCCGGCTCATTCCATTCGTGGCAAAGCGTCACCGATACCGGAACGTTGAACCGCCACGCGACATAGGAAGCCACGCGCTTCGTCAACCTCGCCGCTCGGTCTTCATCGTATCCGTTAGGCATCGAAATCCACGCGTGGTGCGCAAGCGCCTCGCGCCCACCTTCCGTGGCTTCATCCACCGAATTCAAGAGGGTTTCAACGTCGAAAGCCCATGCGGGACTGTCATCGGGCGCAACGACATACGTTTTCACGACGGTCCTCTCTGGATCTTCGTCGCCGACATCATGGAAATCGCCGCTTCGCCCATCGAAGATTGGCCTTTTTTGCAAACGAGAAGCGGCTTCGAACATGGATGGTTCGAAGAGGCGATGATAAGTAATGAGTGAAGGTGGCAAATACATCAATGATCCTTTATGTGTGGAACGAGGCGGAGGTTGCAAAAGGGCATCCAAGCCGAACCACAATGAATGTCAATGCGGCCAGCATGAGAAAACTGCACTGAGTTCTAGGAAGCATCCGGAAACGCGACTTTCGTCACGCTGCATCGTTCTGCACGGCACCTTTTGGGTGAATGCGCCTGTGCACTTACTAGAAACACAACCTAAGCGTGAGTCGTTCTGCTTGCCAAGGGCTCACTCGTATCAACCGACGGGAAATGGCCGTCGTGCGAGGATTCCACGAGGCCACTCGATGTGCGTGTCCGTTCCCGCTTGGGGTCACAAGGGGATCAATGTGGCGTCGTGGGGCGCAAGAGGCCGTCGCCCTTGACCACGGGAATGGGCGACCGCGCTATCCTCTTCCCATGTGCTACTCCGCTCAAATTCAGGCCGACTTCAAGGCCTACCAACGTTTCGGGGGCGACCTCGACCTGGATGCCTACGTAAAAATGGCGGGCTGGTCGAAGCGGAACGGCAACTGGATTCAGAGTGTCCCCAAGGGCATCCGCAACGCCTTCCTGGACTCTGACGAACCCGACGAACAGGAAGCCCGCGCGGCCGCGCTAGACGCTTACCAGGCCGCCACTCTCGTCTTGGAACAGGAACTGGCCGAACAGACTGCCCGGTTGACGAAGGCACAGACGGTCTTGACCGGCCCCAAGCCCACCAAGAAGGCCGAGACCGATCAGCGCGTCGCGACCAAGAAGGTCGCGGCGGCCAAAGCCAAACTGGCCGAAGTCCACGACCACGCCAAGGGTGACGGCTATGCCCGGATCTGGCCCGGCGGCATCACCCCGGTGCTGATCCGAGATCCGGCCACCGGGGAGCGCCGCGTGGTGCCCATGCGCTACCGGTGCCGGCTGCCCAGCTGGACGGCGGCCGATGAGAAGAAGTGGGACGGCACCTACAACGCTCGCAGAGACAAGCTCACCACCGCCTGGCGAGAGCTGTGGGGCAAGACCCACGGGATCATGTTGGCACGCCGCATCTATGAGTCAGTGGCCCTCCATGACTTGGAACGCCGTTTGTTGGTTCCCGGAGAGCGGGAGACCTCGGTGGAGGTAGAGTTTCGCCCGGAGCCGGATCAGGACCTGTTGCTGGCTTGTCTGTGGCGCTATGTCGAGCCCGAGGGCGAAGAACCAGGGTTCTACACGGTGGCCGCCATCACCGGCGATCCCCTGCCCGACTTCGTCGCCGCTGGACACGACCGCAGCGTCATCGCGATCAAGCCTGAGCACCTGGATGCCTGGCTCGATCCGCAGGCCGGCGGGCTGATGGACATGGTGGCGATCCTGGATGACCCGCTGGATATCACCTACAACTATCAGACTGTGAACAAGGGCGACGCGTAATCATTCAAGGCCCAGCCGGGCAAGATCGTCAGCGGCAGGTTCAACTGCTGGGTTCAGGGCTATTTCTCGCCACTCCCGCCAGATCGTTGGGTGCTCCAGCTTTAATGCTGCCTGTTCTTCCTCGTTTGGTCGAAACCAGAAGATGACGCGAGTTTCGCCGAAAGTCCGTGACGAACGCAGGAAAACCACGCTGTCGGCATCGGTTGACCAAACCATCCCGAAGCCACCGTTTGACGCATAGGACCGCACTCCGACTGATTCGCGATATTCCGACGCCGCCGGGTCGTTCGTCACCACAAACGCTGGGAAGAACGCGATGTCCGGGTTTAAAACGAAGTCTGCCAGGCGACGCCAACGAATTTGACATTGATCCGCCAGATGGCAACTGATGAGCTTTGCGAAGTATTGGGCCAATGGGATAACGCCAGGACCCTCAGCCTTGAACAAATCTTCGTTTACCGCAATCCCATGTTCATCAGGCCGACTTAGTCGCTCTTTCTGCGCTTCAAAAAAATCGTCGAAAGCGCGGTCGGCAGGCTGAGTCCGTTCGTTATTGCACCGAGCGCAAAGCCCGGACTCAAAGTGAAGCAACTTAGAGCGCAGGCTTTGTAGCGGACGATACCGCCGTTCCGGATCGAACGAGGCAAGGACCACTGGCTCACTGCCAAATTCTGATTTCATCAGTGACCGCTTGATGCGGTGCTCACCGGTCAAGGGCCCGGCCGCTCCGCAAATGCAACATGTGCCAGGATTAATTGACTCCCAAAAAGCCATAGATCAGACACCTCTGAACTTGTCGGTTAGACGGATCGCCTGGGCAAAGCTACCGGAAATCTCGCGACCTCGCGTCCAGCGCTCCCAGCAAATGGCTCAGATCCACCAGTCGCCTCGCCACCACATTGCAAACCCCCTCCTCCACCTGCCACTGCCCCTCGATTCCGAGCAGCCGGGTTTCCAACAGCTCCCGCCGCTGGGCTTCGGCGATCTTCCGCCAGACGATCACGTTGAGCAGGCCGTGCTCGTCTTCCATGGTCAGGAACGTGACACCCGACGCGGTCTGCGGCCGCTGCCGCAGAGTGACCATGCCGGCGGCTCGCACCCACCGGCCATCGGGAAAGGTGCGCAGGGTCCGACTGTCCAGCCACCGCGCGCTGCGCAGCTTGTGGCGGATCTGCCGAAGCGGGTGCGGTCCCAGGCTCACCCCAGTGCGCGCGTAGTCGGCCAAGGTGTCCTCGGCTTGCGTTGGGGGCGGCAGCACCACGGGCTGTTCCGCCGGGCTCTCCCCAAACAGCGGCAACTGCGCTTCGACGCCGGCGATCGCCCACTGAGCCCGGTGCCGATGCCCAGCCAGCCCGCGCAACGCGCTCGCTTCCGCCAACAGGTCTTGATGGCGTTTGTCCAGCCCAGTCCGCGCGCACAAATCCGGGATGTCCACGAAAGCACGCTGTTCCCGTGCTCGCTCGATCGTCTGCGCCACGCCTTCGGCAAACCCGCGCACCTGGCGGAAGCCCAATCGGATCGCCCACTCACCGCGACCGCTCGGGTTGGGTTCGAGCGAACAATCCCAATCGCTGTAACGCACATCCACGGGACGCACCGCGATGCCGCTGCGCTGCGCGTGCTGGACAATTTGGCTGGGCGCGTAAAAACCCATCGGTTGGCTGTTGAGCAACGCGCACGCGAACATCGCCGGGTGGTGGCACTTCAGCCAGCACGACGCATAGACGATGCCGGCGAAACTGGCCGCATGGCTTTCGGGAAACCCGTAGGAGCCGAACCCTTTGATCTGCTCGAACAGCTGCTCGGCGAAGGCCGTGGTGTAGCCCCGTTCCAACATGCCCTTCATGATCCGTTCGCGGTGGTGCTCCATGCCCCCATGCCGCTTCCACGCGGCCATCGCGCGGCGCAACTGGTCGGCCTCGCCTGCGGTGTAGCCGGCGGCGACGATCGCCAGTTTCATCACCTGTTCCTGGAACAACGGCACGCCGAGGGTGCGTTCAAAAACCGCTTTCAGGTCCTCGGATGGGTAGTCCACCGGCTCCTCATTCCGCCGGCGTCGCAGATACGGGTGGATCATGTCGCCCTGGATGGGTCCCGGACGCACGATGGCCACCTGGATCACCAGGTCGTAGAAGTTCTCCGGCCGATGCCGCGGCAACATCGCCATCTGCGCCCGGCTTTCGATCTGGAACACGCCCAGCGTGTCCGCCCTCTGGATCATCGCGTAGGTTTCCGGATCCTCGGGCGGCAACGTCGCCATGGTCAGCGCCTGGCCCTCGTGCCGTCGCAGCAGGTTCAAACACTTCTGAACGCAGGTGAGCATCCCCAGCGCCAGACAATCCACCTTCAACAGCCCCATGGTGTCCAGGTCGTCCTTGTCCCATTGGAGGATGGTGCGATCGGCCATCGCGGCGTTTTCCACAGGCACCAGTTCGTGCAACGGGGCATCGGCGATGACGAAGCCACCCACGTGCTGCGAGAGATGCCGGGGCTGGTCCATGAGTTCGGCGGTCAGCACCACGACTTTGCGGATCACCGGGCTGCTCGGGTCGAAGCCACGCTCACGCAACAGTTGGTCCAACGGGACGGACCCGTCCCACCAGGCGAACACCTTGCTGAGCAGATCCACTTGTTCCAGTGGCAAGCCCATGGCCTTGGCCACGTCCCGCACGGCGCTCTTGCCGCGGTAGCAGATCACCGTGGCCGCGAGCGCTGCGCGCTCCCGGCCATACTTCCGGTAGATGTATTGGATGACTTCTTCGCGCCGTTCGTGCTCGAAGTCAATGTCAATGTCGGGCGGCTCGTTCCGTTCCTTGCTGATGAACCGCTCCATCAGCAGGTTGAACCGGGACGGATCCACCTCGGTCACGCCCAGGGCAAAGCACACCGCGCTGTTCGCCGCCGACCCGCGACCCTGGCACAAGATGCCCTCGCCGCGCGCAAAGCGCACGATGTCGTGGACGGTGAGGAAATAAGACTCATAGCTCAGGTCCGCGATCAGGCCCAGCTCGTGTTCGATCTGCTCTCGCACTTTGGCCGGCGGCCCCTCCGGCCAGCGCCAGCGCACTCCCGCGTCCGTCAGCTCCCGCAGCCATCGGGTCGCGGTGTAGCCGGAGGGCACCAGTTCGGCGGGGTATGCGTAGCTCAGCTCATCGAGGGAGAACCGACAACGGCCGGCAATGCGCACGGTCTCGGCCAGCAGGTGCGGCGGATACAACGTCTCCAAGACCGCTCGATGGCGCAGATGCCGCTCCCCGTTCCGAAACAGCACGGCGCCGGCTTCGGCGATGGTCAGCCGGTGTCGAATGGCGGTCATCGTGTGTTGGAGCGCCAGCCGTCGCCGCACGTGCATGTGCACGTCACCCGCGGCGACGCATGGCAGCCCCACCTCGCGTCCCAGCGCTTCGAGCTGGGCGCAGCGGCGCGGGTCGTTGAACTCTTTGACCAGCTCAACCGCGAGCCAGGCCCGGTCGCCGAAGGTCTTTCGCACCCACACGCCCTGCTCCGCCTCCGGTTCCCTTCCTGGCACCCACAACGCGAGCGTTCCGGGCAATCCGTCAGCCAGGTCGGCGCGCGTCAGGTGGTAAGTGCCCTTCTCCGCCGCGCGACGACCTTGGGTGATGATCCGACACAAAGCGACGTAGCCCGCTTTGGTTTCGGCCAGCAACACGAGCTTGGGCCCGTCGGCCAGCTGGATTTCCGTGCCCACGATGAGCCGGACGCCGGTGAGCCGGGATGCTTCCAACGCGCGCACGATCCCCGCCATCGAGCATTCGTCGGTGATCGCCAACGCGGTGTAGCCGCAGGCCTTGGCCCGTTCGAACAGTTCGCGCGCCGTGGAAGCCCCCCGTTGAAACGAGAAGTTGGAGAGGCAATGGAGTTCGGCGTAAGCGGATGCGTCCGGTTCGCTCATGCGAACCAGCCGTGCAGCATCCAACCTTGCGCTTCGTCCGGCGGGAGGAAAGCCCAAGCCCGTTGGCCCTGAGAGGTTTCGACCACGTAGTAGTCCCGACGCACCACGTCGCCGTCCCACCAACCCGTCTCCATGCGCTCGGGACCGGCCAGCACGGTGGGCGTGGGTCCGCGTAGCGGAATGGGCCGTTCCAGCAACCAGGTCGGCCGCGGCAGCACTTCGGCCTCGCCCTCGTCCCGCGCGCCCACGCATTGCGACCGTTCCGGTCGGGGGTCGATCGTGGTCGCCAGCTGATAGACGGCCTCGTCGCCCAGTCGCGCGCGAAGGCGTTCGCGCAATTGTCCGAACGGCAGCGCGTTCGCCGGACGCTCATCGAAGAGGTCCCTCCCCTCAGGGACGAAGGAAGGCAACTGATCGGCTCGCAGACGGAGCGCCAGCACCGGCGCCGGCAAACGCACCTGTTCCAAACGACCGCGCGCTGCTTCGAACAACGTGGTGGCCGCGCGTTCCGGTGCGAGCAAGCCGATGGTGACCTCGGTGGCTCCTTCCCGATGTTCGAGGTGAAGAACGAAACGCTGCACGCCCCCGTCCCGGCAAGCGAGGTAAGCCGCCAGATCCGCCGTCATGCGCCGGACCGGGAAGATCAGCGCGGCAACGTTTTCGACTTCGTGCGACAGCTCAATGCGCCAATCCACGGTGTCCGGCGGCACGAAGAGGTCCAGACCGGCAGGACGGTCGCCCAGCAGCTGATCCACCGTGTCGAGTAACGCCGCACCAAACCGGCGGCGGAGCCCATCGCGGGGCATGCGCAAGAGTTGGCCCAGCGTCCGAATGCCCATGCCCGGCAATCGCTCGGCTTCGACCGGCAACCGAGCTTTCCCAAGGGGGACCGGCTCCAAGGCGCGTCGCAGGTGATCCGGGGACGCCACCGCCAAGCCATCCCGGATGCCGGCCAGCACGTAGGCCCCGTGCGGGGTGGGCGCGGCCGCCAGGCGGTGTCGAAAGCCCAGGTCAGTCAAATCCGCTCGCAAGCGCCGCTCGATGGCCGGCCAGTCGCCGAACAAGCCCCGGCTCCGGCTGACTTCCAGGACCAGGGCATGCGGCAGCAGGGCCACCTCGGACGAATAGCGGTAAGCCACCCCGGCCAGGAAGGTTTGCCACCGTTCGACCTCGGCCGGGTCGTGGGGCAACGCCGTGAACTGGGCCAACAGCGCCTGGGCGGCGCTGAGACGCTGGCCCACCCGCAGCCCGGCCGCCTTTGCCTCGCCATTGGCGGCGACCACGGTCCGGGTCTGGACCGGGCCATCCACCAAGACCAACGGTCCAGGATCAGCCTGGCGGCGGAGAACCCCATCCAGCGCCAGGGATGGCAGCAACAGGCAGGCCCAAAGCATCGCCAGTCGCCCTCAATGCACCGTGTCCGGGAACGGAACCGGGTGCGCTGGAGGGTTGCCGCCGCGGCACTTCCGGATCCAGACGGCGAACGTGGGCTGGGTGGCCAGTTCCAGGCGCAGGGGCGCGGGCGAACTGTTCGAAAGGTGGCGGCGGTCGCGGAAGACGAAGCCCAGCGCCTGGCCGTCCGCCGCGGCCACCTGCAGCCGCCGCAAGGCGCGGTCGTCGGCCTGCTTCGGCCAGACCAGGACGGCGGCGCACGCCCCGGAGCGGAGGCATTGTTCGGCCGCCCACAGCACCTCGGCGTCGGGTGCGCGGACGAAGTGGACCTGGGCCAGGCGAAGGCCCCGCTGGCGCCAGCCCTGGGCGAACGGCACGTAGGGCGGCGCGATGACGACCACGGGACGCTTCCCTTGGGTCAGGCGGGCCAGGGTGGGCAGCACCAGGCGCAGCTCACCTACTCCATCCAGCGGCATGAGGATTTCGGAAACCGAAGCATCCGGCCAGCCAGCGGTCGGCAGCGCGGCATCCAGGGCGGCCAAGCCCGTCGGCTGGTCGCCAGCAGGCACGGGCGCGGCACGGCCACGCCAGACCTGCCGGGCTTCCACGAGGTCCGATAAGGCAACGACGGCGCCCATCAGCTTCTCCGGACCAAGCCTGCAAACAGTCCTTCGATGGCAAAGTCGTCCGTGGGGTCGGGATCAATCGGGTGGTAGCCCGGGCTGTTGGGCAGCAGGCGGATCACATCGCCCTGATGGTGGAGGCGCTTGATGGTGAAGCGATCGCCACCGACGCGGGCGGCGACGATCTGGCCGTGGCGGGCGACCGGGGTGGCGTGCACCCCGACCAGGTCGCCATTGAGGATCCCCTCGTCCCGCATGGAGTCACCGACCACCTCGACCAGGTAGTCGGGTTTCAGCTTGAAGAGCCAGGTGGACACCCGAAGTGAACGCTCGACCCGCTCGGATGAGAACAGCGGCTCACCGGCGGCAATGCGCCCCACCAAGGGAAGGTCCAGGGTGTCCGCCGCCATGGGGTCCGTTTCCGCGATCAGACGAATGCCGCGGGGCCGGTTGGGCTCAATCACGAGGCGCCCCTTCGTCTGGAGCGAGCGAACGTGTTTCAGAACGGCGCTGACGTGCTCGATGCCCAAGGCCTGGCCGATTTCTTCCAACGTCGGGGCCTCCCCGTCCCGCTGGAGGCGGGCGCGGATGAAGTCGAGGACATTCTGTTGGCGATGGGTGAGAAGGAGCGTCATGGCGGCCACTTTTCACCTTTTTAGGTGAAAATGAAAGGGTCAAAATTTCCCAGTGCCAGGATCAACGGGATGGCCGCTGAACCTCATAAAGGGGATGAGGTGGGTTCAGGGGCTAACATGGCGGGGCGGGGTCTCATGGGGTGAGACCAATTCAAATCGGAACCAATCCCACACCCAACACGGCAAGCCTGCTATGACCGGTGTGTCTTCCTGATCGAAACCTCTCTGGTGAACCAGATGGAAAGGCAAAGATCGCCGCTATCCTAAAAAGGTTGACTTTTTATGGAGAGCTACGATGATGAAACTATGAGCACCACCGCCGCCCTAGCAACAGAAAGCGCCACCCTTCACACAGGTCGCGTCGAAAGCACGTTCGGCGACTCGATTATTTATGTCGTGATGGATGACGGTGAGAGCCTAAGCTTCCGCCCCAGCAATCTGATGGTGAAGAAGTTCGATGGCAAGATTTTCTCATATGGCGGCCAGTCGTTTGACGAGTTGGGACTTCGTCATGGGACCCGGGTTGAAGTCGGCCAAAAGCGTGACCTAACGAAGGTCTTGATTGTGAGCAATCGTGAAGATTCGCTCATCAAACGTCTCTTCCGCTAAGAAGGGTTCGTCACTTGGAACTTTTGCCGACGGACGCGGCCTCCGGTACCACTCCCTCGAACATAACACTGCCTCCACAAGCTCGTGCTTTTGGGCGATTGATCGATCACCAAAATATTGCGCCTGGCGATCTACTTTTAACGCGTCCATTTGGTGGGCGTGAAAATGACTGGGTATCCAGAGGTATTGTTAAAGCGCAAGCGAGCGCATATGAGGAGCAGGATGCCCAGTGGACCCACGCCGCTGTCTGTCTTGGCGATGGACAAAACGTGGTCGAGGCCAATTTCAAGATACCTGGTCTTCGTCGCGGCGTGATGATACGCAATCTTCAAGAATATGCCGATGGACAGCATGCCCTTAAACTTCGCCGCCCGAGGATGAGCGATCTCGAACGGTATAGGATTGTGATCGGCGCACTTACTCAGGGCAAACAGACTTACGATTTTAGTTACCTGATACGTCTGGCTTGGAACGCGTGGCGAGGTCGAGGACTATGGGACAGTAACCAAAGGCCGATTCGTATCAGCTCTAAGGCCGTGGTTTGTTCGACGCTATACGCGCAAGCAATGCACTACGCGTCTAACATCGAATTAGGTGGCCGGGCTCGGATCTGCGTTCCCGCACTCCTCTCTTGCAGTAATTATTTTACTGATGTCCAGCTTCGTTGGCTCGCGCTGCAGAAACCAACAGAGCAGGGACAGGACCTGATCTAGTGCAGGTTCGATTTCGTCCGCACGGGTGTGCATCTGCTATGTCGACATCCCATAGCTTCGCGAAGCCGAGCTAACTTTAATCTCAATTTCTTGAAACAGATATTGCCCGGATTTAAGCTGGATGCGATAGCGCCCCTCACGATCCAGAGGTGCACCCAATTGCTGTATCCAAGTTTGGCTGTTCCCCGTCCCATCAGGCGATGGCAAGTGAAGCGCCAATCGAGACACCTCAGCCCCTTCCGGGTTGACGAGACACAATTGAAGTCCTCGACAGTGGCCTCCGATCAAATTCTTCCATGTGGCGATGCAGGCAACTGGCCAAACTGTTTCCACCGGCAGAATGGGAACATTAAGCGCTGTCCATCCGGCTCCCAGGGCGAATAGCAGTCCTTCGCGTAGCTCGAACGCGTTCGCCGTGAGCAAAGTGCTGACGTGAAATCCACCATCGACGTCGGATGGCGAGATGGTTAACCAATCATCGGGCAAGCGACCTGACAATGCTCCTTCGCCGCCGTCGACACTCAACACGTCCTTGATCGTGCCATCGCTGGAACGAATGGTTAGAGAGGTTTTTCCCCCACATTCGGCATGTTGGCCCGGGAGACGCGCGGCCCGCCCCCCTTGTCCGACTTCGATCTGAACCTCGTCGCCAGGCTCGACGGCGAATGAACCACGAAAGCTGTTGCCACCGTTCCCGCCGTCTCCACCGATCGAATTAGGGCCAATGGCGCCTGCACCCGCGCCGCCCGAGCCAGGCGGTAGATCCATAGATGCATCCGACAAGATATGGGCAAGGTCAACGTGCCCAGATTGACCTTCAACCAGATCCAAGAAGGTTCCGCCGCGCCCTCCATTTCCCCCACGAGCTCCTGGGCCGATGGCACCCCCACCGCCTCCGCCGGCCCCAGGTGCATGGCCGCCACCTCCCCCGAGGTCCAATGTAGAATTGCTGATAGCAATTTCGACGTTCGAGAAGGACGCCGAAACCGCGGCTCTTGCCATGGCATCCGTCAAGGGCCAGCCTTGGCGTCGTTTACGATGAGCATCAATTTGAGCGGCCTTCCAATCACGGAGCACGTTGGCCGTGTAGTCACTTTGCCCGCTCGGCTCATCAATTGCAGCAGCATGCTTGATGCACATAAGCAGCAAGTTGCTATCCGAACGATTGTCATCCGCAGGTTGCTCGTCGTCCCATCGCGGCCCTCCCTCGCTGCGCGCACAGATGTGCGCAATGCGCGAGTTGAGCACCCACGAGCCCGAAGCCTCGTCTTCGCGATAGAGGGGCTCAAAGCATCCAGGAAAAGCGCAGTCAACGGCCAGTGCATACAACCGCTTGGCCGTGGCATCCGTCGGGAAGGGATGTTCAATCAATGCGGGGGTCTCCAACTTTTCGCTAGTGCTTCGACCGGACTGAGCAGCTGGCCGATAGCCAAATTTTAGTATCGCGCACCCAGCTCAATAGAGCAGGATTTTCCGGATAGAGCCCAGCGTGAGGTTCCAGCTCAAACCGGTCCCGACAGCATCCAGCATCTCTCCGGGTCCGTAATCGCCGCTATATGTTTCAACGTGTTCCTCGTCGAGATCGTGCCCAACGTAAGCGCAACGCCACTCCAACGGCACCTTCGCCGCCTTCATCGTCTGGATGGCGGTTTTGCGAAGACTATGAAACCCATGCTTGCCCTTAGCCGGCTTGGTGATGCCGACCGCAAGAATGTGCCGACCAAATGCTTTGGAGAGCCAGTCGCCCTGCCCGTTCACCGAACCGATCTTCACTTTTGGGAACAAGCGCTTTTCACCCTCTTCCCGCAACCTCTCGACACGCTCCATCAGACCCAGTGCAAGCAGATCCGCATGGATCGGGATGGTGCGGATGCTAGGGAGATTTTTTACGCTCTGACCCTCTCCTTCGTCAGTGATCGTCAGACACGGGATCCCGTCCACCGTAGTGAAGTCCACCAGCGCAAGCTGGCCGATCTCCGACACGCGCGCGCCCGTGTAAAGCCCGATGACCGCGCCCCACCGGGCGCCTTCGCTCAACCTAGCGAGCGCATCAGGCGCGTAGAGCCTTTGGATTTCCTCCGGACTGAATGCCTTGAAGCCGAAAGCCTTGCGTCGGTGCTTTTCCTGCTTGCGGAACACCACGTGGCCGGCGGCCGGATTTTCGTCCTTCGGAAACTTCGGGTAGCAGCCCGACGACACTGCCCAAGTGAAGAAGCCGCGTAGATACGAGGTCTTGTTTACCAGCGTCGGCGTTTGCAGGCCGCTCGCCCTGAGCGCTTCAACCCATGCATGCACGTCCTCGCGTTGGACCTCGTGCATGAGCTTCTTGCTTCCGACGTGCCGGACGAAGCCCATCACCGCCGCGGTCTTGATGATGAGGGTCTTGGGGATGGTGTCGGCCTTAATGCTCCGCAGCCATTGGTCGGCCGCTTTGCCGATTTCGCGTGGTCGCGTTGGAACGATGGGCCTAACCGCCACCGCGGCACCTGCCCTCGCCTGGACCAGCGAGGTGTTGAACGCCTCCATCATGCCGGCCAATACCTGAGTGTCGGGATGAGGAGATTGAACCGGAGCCGGCCGCGGCGGTTTCGGTGTGTGCGAAGGCACCGGCTTCTTAGCCTCCCGCAACGCCTCCATCAGTCGCTCGTGGTCGGCCTGGTCTGTGGCTTCGAACCGCATGGAGCCATCCACTCGGATCTCGCACGCGTAGTCGACCAGCTCGTTGCCGGTCCCTGTCCTCAGGTTTACCCGATTTCGCGGAGCGCCAGGCGTGCTCGCCTCTGGCTCGTCCGTGTTTGGTGGTTCCTGTGCCATCGTGGCGCCTGCCCCTGCTCCGCGTGTCGTGGCGAAGATTTGAGCATAGTGCGCGCCCAAAGCGTAGGCCCACCACCGGGCAAGCAGCGGATCACGGGTGCGTAGGGATTTCTTGATGTAACGCAGGCCCAAGGCGGCCCGCAGGTCTTTCGGAACGGTCAGGCAGAAGTGCCACATCCCCGAGGGGTGGCGCTGCAAATGGTGGGCAAGTCGCATGGTGCATTTCGCCAACCGACTTCGCCAAGCGCCTTTTTTCTCCCAGACATCTCAAATTGCCCTTAAAACAGGCTTTTTCTCGATGGCTGGCGGAGAGAGTGGGATTCGAACCCACGGTAGGCTTTCACCTACGGCAGTTTTCAAGACTGCTGCCTTAAACCACTCGGCCATCTCTCCGTATTGTATGAGGCGCTTTGCGCGTCTCGGATTCTACGCTAGCTCCGATCACCGTCGAGGTGGCTCGGACGCCGAGTGGGATTGTTCGCCGCTTCGCGACGAATCCCTCCCGTTGGTCGGGACCGCACTTCGGGCGTCCTGCGGCGGCTTCGCCGCCTTGTCGAACCCACGGTAGGCTCACACCTACGGCAGTTTTCAAGACTGCTGCCTTAAACCACTCGGCCATCTCTCCGTATTTTTACCGCACGCCACCAAGGCATTGCACCCCAGCGGCGCGCCATTGTACCCGACCGACCCCCGGTCAGGTCACGCAATCGCTTCCAAACCCGCCATATAAGGCCTGAGCACCTCAGGAACCTCAATCGACCCATCCTTCCGCTGGAAATTCTCCATCACGGCAACGAGGGTCCGCCCCACAGCCAACCCAGACCCATTCAGCGTATGCACCAGCTCCGGCTTCCCGGTCGCCGGGTTCCGCCACCGGGCCTGCATCCGCCGCGCCTGGAAGTCCGTGCAATTCGAGCAGCTGCTGATCTCGCGGTACGTATTCTGCGAAGGCAGCCAGACCTCCAGGTCATACGTTTTCGCCGCCGCAAAGCCCATATCGCCCGTGCACAGCTGCACCTTCCGGTACGGCAGGCCCAGCTTCTGCAGGACCGTCTCGGCGTGCCCGACCATCTCCTCCAGCTGAGCCATGCTGGTCTCGGCGGTCGCGATCTGCACCATTTCGACCTTTTCGAACTGGTGCTGGCGGATCATGCCGCGGGTGTCGCGGCCGTAGCTGCCGGCTTCGGCGCGGAAGCACATGGAATGGGCGGTCAGGCGCATGGGCAGCTCGTCGGCTTCGACGATGCTCTCGCGGACCAGGTTGGTCAGGGTCACTTCGGAGGTCGGGATGAGGTAGCGCTTCGCATCGCCGATCTGGGTCGCGAACAGGTCCTCCTCGAACTTCGGCAGCTGGCTGGTGCCCTCCATCGCGGCCGGGTTCACGATCAGCGGCACGTTGTGCTCGAGGTATCCGTGCTGCGTGGTGTGCAGGTCGAGCATGAACTGGGCGAGCGCGCGGTGCAGATGCGCGAGCTGGCCGCGCAGGACGGTGAAGCGCGCGCCGCTGAGTTTCGAGCCAGCGTCGCCGTCGAGCCAGCCATGGCGGACGCCCAGGTCCACATGGTCCTTAACCTCGAAGTCGAACGCGCGGGCGTGGCCCCAGCGGAGAATCTCGAGGTTGTCGTTCTCGTCCTTGCCGATGGGCACGGACTCGTCCGGCAGGTTGGGCAGGCCCAGCGAGATGTCGGCCAGTTTGGCCTGGACGTCGGCCAGGGCCTGTTCGTTGGCCTTGAGCTTGTCGCCGATGCCGGCGACCTCGGCCATCAGCGGGGCGACGTCTTCACCCTTGCTCTTGGCCTGGCCGATCGCCTTGGAACGCGTGTTGCGCAGGTTCTGCAGCTCCTGGGTCTCGGTGGCGAGGGCCTTGCGCTCGGATTCGAGGCGCTCGATCGTGGCGACGTCGAGGTCGAAGTTCCGGGCGGCGCGCAGGCGTTCGGCCGTTTCGGCGAGTTTGCCGCGCAGGAGAGCAGGATCCAGCATGGGTCGGGTTCCGTGGGTGTTCGAACGGAGGATTATCGCAAATTCGGGGGGCCTCATGCCCGCCCGATGCCAGATCCTCGTCGAACCCCGCCACTGGCGCCTCAGGGAAGGCGCCATCAGCCCGTCGATGACACGGGATATCCGTCCCGTGTCAGGTTATCAGGCGGCCTTCTCAGCCCGCATCTGCTTCGACAACTGCTCGGACAACAGCGTCAGCTTCTCATCGGCCGCCTTCTCCTCAGCCAGCGTCGCGACGAGCAGCGGCACGGCATCGGTGTAGCCGAGCTGCTTGGCCAGCGCGATGAGGGTGCCGTAAGAGGCGATCTCATAATGCTCTACCTTGTTTCCGCCGCCGATCAGGGCGGCATCGCGCAGCGGACCTTCTTCGACGCCGTCGATCACTTCCTTGCCCTCTTCCACCAGCCCTTCCATCGCGGCGCACTTGATGCGCTTCAGACGGATACCCAGAAGCTCGACGACCTGATCGATGCGCTCGACCTGGCCCTGCGTTTCCTCGAGGTGAGACGTGAATGCTTCTTTGAGCTCCGGAGCCGTCGATGCACGTGCCAGTCGCGGCAGCGACTTGGTGAGTTGCTTCTCGGCGCTGTAGATATCGGACAGCTCGTGGATGAAGAGATCTTCGATGGTTTTGATAGTCATGGCGCTGTCTCCCGGATAAGACTTACGAAACTAGCGCTATGGATGTTTGCGCGCACCGCAACGCGGGTGAAGAGAGAGAACACCTGAGTGAACGCGCGCTCCCGAAAGCTACTTAGGTAGCTCCACCCGTTGCCCGCAATGCTTACCAGGCCGACCCCGAAAACGCATCCAGCGGAATCCGCAGGTAACGCCGACCGTTAGCCTCAGGCTCCGGCAACCGCCCACCGCGCAGGTTTACCTGCAACGCGGGCAGCAGCAGCTTCGGCATGGGCAGCACCCTGTCCCGCCCATGGCGCAACGTGATGAACCCAGCCTCATCCAGGCCGGCCACATGCGTGTTGGTGGCTAGTTGCTCGGCCACCGTACTTTCCCAGCGTGGTTCGCGACCTCCCGGCTGGTAGTCATGCCCGGTGAACAACCGCGTCTCCGGCGGCAGCGACAGGATCCGCTGGATCGAATGCCACAGCACGCTCGCATCGCCGCCGGGAAAATCCGCGCGGGCACTGCCGCTGTCCGGCATGAACAGCGTATCCGCGACGATCGCCGCGTCGCCGATCACGTAGGTCACCGATGGCGCGGTGTGACCCGGCGACGAGATCACGCGCACTTCCAGCGAGCCGATGGAAAACGTATCGCCTTCATTGAACAACCGGTCCCAGTAACGCCCGTCCAGCTGATCCAGTGGCAACCCGTAGATCTCGCCCCAGATGCGCTGCACGTCCAGCACGCCAGCGCCCATCGCCATCGGCGCACCGGTCTTCGACGACAGATAGGCCGTGGCGGAGAAATGGTCCGCATGCGGATGCGTATCGAGAATCCACTCGACCGTGAGCTCCTGTGACGCCACCGCATCGAGCAAGGCGTCGGCGGACGTCGTCGCGACGGAGCCCGACTTCTCGTCGAAGTCGAGCACCGGATCGATGATGGCGCAGTGCCTCGTGACCGGATCGGCGACGATGTATTGCACCGTGCCCGTCCGCGGCTCCCAGAACCCCTGAATGTCTGGCCTGGATGTGTCGGTGTTCATGGATCACTCCTTGCGTGCGACGCCCTCGCGCTGCAGAGGAGTCCATTGTAGACGACGACCGACCGAGCGCCAGAACGTCGCGCCGAGCATCACCGCGAGGCCGATGTTGACCACGACCTCGCCCGGCCAGACGTTGCCGTAGCTGATGTCCTGAAAACCGATCCGGTCCGCCACGATGCCAAGGATGTTGGCAAAGGCACCGGCGGCGATACAGGCGTGACACGTGCGGTTGATGCGCCGCAGGCTGAGATCGGTCAGCAGCCAGCAGGCCGAGACCATGATGACCGCACTGCAGGCAAGGTCGGTGTAAAGAAAGAAAAGTGTATTCACAGGTTATCGCCTCCGGCGATACGGTCGATGACGCGATTGGCCAGTGTTTCACCGCGCGAGTCGATCAGTCGCTGCACGATCATCGTCAGGCGTAAACCGAAACAACCGATGAGAAAAGAGACGCCGGCGTGTACCTCCGCCGGCGAGTCGGGAAGAAAACGCCGCTCCAGCGCGGGCCCCAGGAAGATCGCCATCATCGCCCCGCATACCACCTGGACGACGGCCCGCTTGCGCGATGCCTCGTTGCCAAGCGCCACAGGCAGGATGGCGCCGCCCACGGCCGCCAGCAGCAGCCAGAAACGGGTGAAGAGAACCACGGAATCCATGATGGCGACCTCGCTGTGGTCAGGGGGACGTGACCGGAGCCAGACGGCCGTGCCATGTCGAGCGCGGACCGTCGAAGACCAGATCCAGCTCACGTTTCGGCTCGGCGGCTACCTTGATCCGAAGATCGTGATTCAACACGCCGTCGCAGAACCTGCCGCCGTTGACGGACGGGGCAAAGCGATAGATCAACGTGTCGCCGTCGGCCTTCAGAAATCGGGCCGGCACGTCGCACGACAGCGGCTCGTTGAAATGCAGCCTGACCAGCTGCGGTGCAAACGTAAGCCGCAATGCGACATCGGAGTTTGCCTGCTGGATAAGGCCTTGCCATACCCCCTGGGGCTCGGCGGCGACGGCCAGGGTCGGCAGCGCCGCGATGAGAGCGGCAAGGCTCAGGCACTTCATGGTGTTCAGATGCATCGTGATCTCCTTACATGTTGGGTGGTGGGCTCACGCTACCGAGCAAGCCACACCGCGAAGCCGGCTAAGCCGGCAAGAAACAGAACGTATGCCGTGACCCGTACGGCGCTGCGGCCGCGACGCGACCGTGGAGCAACCTCGGTACTGGCGATCAGGGCGCTTTGCCAGGCAGTCGACACGCGCAGGCCGGAGAGCCTGTCCATCACGACGCCCCGGCATGCGACACGACGACCGGACGTCCATCGAGCGACACGTCGGCCCGCCAGGCGTCGGCGGCACGAAAGCGGATCACCATGCGGTGCAGGGGGCGTCGCCGGAACCAGCGAGGCGGGGGTGGATTCATGTCGATGATCAGTGCATCGGCCGCACCGCGCACCCGCTCGTAGCGCAGGCGACAGTCGAACGCGACCGACAGTTCGGTGACCTGCGGCAGGCGCGGATCGCGGAACCAGCTCATCGGTATCACCACGGGATCCAGCGTCGCATCGTCGCGGGGACCGCGCGGAATATCCACGTGCAATGCCTCGTTTCCGGCACGGTCGTGTTCGTAATGCAAGCCCCGGCGACGGCGCAGACCGTCATTGGCCGCCTCCACGGAAACACGCAACGCGAACAACAACTGATCGAAGCTGCACTCGGCCATGGCACCCTACCCCTCGGTCATCCACGACGGCTTCCGCGGAAAGCCCACGTGATAGCAAAGCCACTGCAGCACGACCTGATGCTCGCCGACCTGCAGAATGGTGAAACTCTTTTCCGTCCCGATGATCGAGCCTTTCGGCGAATCGGTGAGGCAGCGATTGAGCAAGGCGCGCGCTTCTTCCACCTGCGCCTCCGTACTCATCTGGTTGGGGTTGTCGCTGCCGACAACCACACGCTTGACGAACTTGACGTCAGTCAGATCGAACATCACTGGGTCTCCTGGAGAGAATCGCGACGGCCTTGCGGACGCCGCGACTCGAGGTATGGAACAAACCGCTTACGGACCCGGGCCCGGACCCGTTGCCGGAGCCGGAGCCGGCGCCGGAATGGCCGCGGGTGCGATCTTGGTCTTCTTCGGCAAGGCGTTACCCGGCACGGCCACCGGCGCGCCGACCTTGCGCGGCGCGCAGGCGGTCTGCAGGATGTCCAGCACGCGCGACAGGCCTTCCGGCATGCCACCGTCTTCCGCGTGTACTTCGACGTGATAACGCGCCGAGTTGTCGGACTTGCGGGTGTTTTCCTTATGGGTGGCGACCGAACCGGACACCTTGGCGGAGGCCTTGAAGATGCCCCAGCCGATCGACATCTCGGCGCTGAACTCGCCCTTCTTGTCTTCGCTTTCTGTGCTGCTGAAAGACGACTTCACTTCCATGTCGAAGGTGATGTCGACCTTGGTGATGCTGAGGCTGGGCACCTTGACGATGGCCAGCAGCGGCACCACGATCTCGACGTCTTCCTCGGCGGTGCCGCCCTGGACATTGGGATCGTCGACGGGACGCTTGAAACGGAACGTGGCGGTACGGGTATCGCCCACGCCATTGGGATCGTTCGCGGCCGGCGGCAGAAAGCCGATGACCTTGATGAAATCCGCGGTGGCCTGGGCCAGCTTGACCTGCGCTTCGCAGGCGGCGCTGAGCGGCGAACCGATCAGGTCGCCCATGGGCAGACCCTTGAACTGACTCGACATGTTGACGAGTTCGTCAGCCATGATGTGACTCCTGGTGAGATGTGACGCGACACGCGGAATGCGCGTAGCGGTTCAGCGCGACCGACGTGTTCAGTCGCCCGGCTTGAACGTCTTGAAGATCCCCTGGGTCTGCGCGAGGTGATTCATCAGCCGCGACGCGCCGTCGGTCGGCTCGCTGCCTTCCACGCGCAGCACCACGTGCACGGACCCGCCGCGACGATCGCTGCCACCGACCGAGGGATCGACCCGCAGGTGGGGGCGCGACGCGGCGCTCGCCCCCTTCCAGCCGGGCTCATGGGGCGCGTCATCACCCGGTGGGTCGCCCTCGATCAGCGGACCGAGGTCCGCGTCGAAGGTGATCTCGACATCCTTGATGCGCAGCACGTTGGTCGAGACCAGGGGAAGGATCGGCGCGCGGTACAGGTCTTCATCGTCCTCGCCAGCCTGCGGATGCAGGGACGGCATGCGGATGACGACGCTCTTGGGCCGGTTGTCCTCATCGAAAAACTCGCTGAGGTGGGAGATCTGGTGTTGCTCGATGCGGTCCTGCGCATCGACCACCGCGCCGGCAATGGCTTCGATCAGGGTATTGAGCGAGGTCTGCGCGGCCATGGCTCAGGGACCTCCCGTGGCGGCTTGCGGCAGATCGGGAAAAGAGTCGACGCGGTTGAGCCAGCCTTTCAGGAACTTGCCCAGCCCCGGCCGCTGGGCGACGAGGTTCTTGTAGTAGTCCTTGCGCCCCTGCTTGTACGCGGTGTAAACCGCGACGTTATCGACCTTGCCCAGCGCGGCGAGCGTACCGGCACCGATGGCGCCGTCGACGACGACTTGTGGGGTCACACCCTGCGCATTGAGCACGCGCTGGAGCAGCCTGGATGCGTTACCACCGGCGTTGACCTGAAAGTCGAAGACGATGTTCGCCAGATCCTGCAGCGCGATCTCGTCGCCGTGCACCTTGTCCCAGTACAACGCCTTGTAGATCCTGCCCGCGTCCGCGTCGCTCAGCGCACGCAGGTTATCGAGCGTGGGCTCGACACCCAGAAGGCGTTTGGCGCACTGCTGAAACGTGCCCAGCGTGATGCCTTTGTTGGTCGCGCCGCCCGGATCCGCAGGGTCGTTGACGAACCCTCCCTCATGTCTGAGTAGCGTGGGAAAGAAGCTGTTGAAGTCGGCCATGGTGTGAGCTCCTGAAAAGACGCGGTGGCGTCCGTGGAGTCACTATCCGTGGGTGGTGGCAATGGCGGCATCGGCAAAACACTGAATCGCGCGGCCGCCGTTGCTGACCTGCGGGACTCACGGATCGAGCGTGGTGAGTCCTTCGCGCAAGGCGTATCGCGTGAGCTGTGCGATACCGTTGATGCCCAGTTTCGCCATGATGTGTTCCCGGTGCGTGCCGACGGTCTTGATGCTGACGTGCAATCGCTCGGAAATGTCGCGTGCACTGAGCCCTTCGGCGAACAGCTGGGTGATTTCGCGCTCGCGCGCACTCAGCGCTCCGGTCGTCGCAAACGACGGTCCATCCTGGCGACGCAGACCATCCACCAGCAGATGCCCTATGTCCGGACTGATGAAGTAACGCTGGCGCATCACCGTATCGATCGCCTCACGTAGCACGTCGAAACCGTCGCGCTTCAATACGTAGCCATGGGCGCCAGCGTCGAAGGCGGCGCGTACCCATCGGGAATCCTCGTAGCCGGAAAGGCAGAGAAGCCGGGTGTGTGGACAGCGTGGTGCGATCCGCCGGATCGCTTCCAGACCACTGAGTCCGCGCATGGCACAGTCGAAGACGATCAGCCCTGGCTGCTGTCGCAACGCCAGGCGCACGCAGTCGCGACCGTCCGCGGTACTGCCGATCACCTGGTAGCGCGTGGAGTGACTCAGCAGCGCCGCCACACCGTCGCGCAACAGCGCCTGCTCGTCCGCAAGCAAAACCGACACGGGCATCATGCGAGCCGCCCACGGCAAAAGCCGCCATCGATGGCGGTGAAATGATGCTGCGAATCCATCGTCGGTCCCCCGATTGACTACCCTTACCGGCGGACGCTTCGCTGCCGGCTGGCGGCCACGGGTGCGCCCGGTGGCCGCGCCACGACGGCACGGCCGCAGCGTGCCGTCGCGTACACGGGGTCGGGTTTGGGACGCAGATAATCGCCAGGCATAACACGATCCGGTCGGTGGAAGGAGTGGTCACGGTATGTCGTGACGCCCCACCAGCCGTATCGGCCAAATGCTGATTTTTCGAGCCGAAGCCGCTGCGGCGGCTAAGCCGTACCGATGCGCGTCGCTTCCGGCGGAAGCACGGTCAGTTCCCGCCAGTCGAGTTGCTCGAGCAGGAAGTTGTAATCGTCGTCGCTGAGCTGAAATTCCAGACGGCAGCGTTCGAGCTCCGCCCGCTGCGCGGCGATGGCGGCGAGCGACAGGGCACAGTGCCGTTGATGCGCATCGCCACGTGGCGGCTCGTCCAGCGCGTCGACCTCGATGCGGAACAGCGCGGCCAGCCGCGCGCCCTCTTCACTGGCTTCGTCCTCCAGCCGATGCAGGGCTGCCCGGGCCAGACCGCGACGGACCGCGACGAGCTCGCGCTCGGTCACCGCGCGATGATCCAGCCCCAGCAGCCGAATCATCGGCGCGAGGGTGAGCCCCTGCACCACCAGCGTGGCCAGCACCACGCCGAAGGCGGCGAGAACCACCGTGTCCCGCTGCGGGAACTCCGCCGGCAGGATGAACGCCGTCGCCAGCGTCACCAGCCCGCGCATACCGCACCACCCGGCCAGCGTGGCCTGCCGCCAGGTGGCGGGCTCCGCCCGTCCCGAACGGCGGCGGTACCACGCCACCGCGCGATTGAAGCCCAGCGCGACGACCAGCCGGACGACCACGACGATGGCGATCACCAGCCCGGTGAAGGCGAGCGCGTGGCGCAGGTGCTCGCCGCTCATGTCGCCGATGATCCGCCGCGCCTGCAGGCCCATCAGCAGGAAGGCGAGCACATTGAGCACGAACACCACGACGTTCCACACCGCGTACGACTGCACGCGCATGCGCGGCGAGGTCGGTCGCGCCGTACGCGACGCGAGCGTCATCGCCAGCGCCACCACGGCGAGCACGGGCGATACGTGAAGGTGCTCGGCGATGATCCAGACCAGGAAGGTGTTGACGAACTGCAGCAGGTTACTGTCCAGCGCGCCCGTGACGAGCCGGCTCATGTACGGCATCAGCCACGCGGCGACCATGCCGAACAACACACCCCCGGGCGCAGCCAGTGCGAATCCGCCGACCTGGGCCGCCGTGAGTCCGCCGGACATCTGCGCGGTCAGCGCGGCGCTGAACAGCAACAGCGCGGCCGCGTCATTGAACAGGCTCTCGCCGCGCAGGATCGCGTCGGTGGCGCGCGGAATCGCCATGCCGGAGAGTATCGCCGTGGCCGCCGCCGCGTCCGGCGGTGCCACGATCGCACCGAGCACCAGCGCCGCGGCGATCGGCAGGCCCGCGAACGCCCAGCCCACCCACGCGACCAGCAGGGCCGTGATAAGCACCCCGCCGAGCGCGAAGATGACCAGCGGGATCCAGAAGCGCCTGGCGGTGGTCACGGGGAAATCGAACGCCGCATCCATCAGCGCCGGCGCGATGAATAACGGCAAAGCGGTCTGCGGATCGATCGGAAAGTCCGGTGCCCCCGGCAGAAGCGCCACGCCCACGCCCGCCAACGCCAGCATCGACGGGTACGGCAACGACAGATGCCGCGCCACCTGCAGCAATACGATGGCCGCCAGCAGCAGCAGAAGAAGGCTTTCGAATAACGTCACGGGCGAGACTTCCCCAAGTCGGTCCGCGCAGGCTACCCGGCAATAACGCTCTTGGGTAGGAGTCGGACTTGCTGGCGCTTGCGGGTTGCCTTGGTCAGATGTTCTTCGTGCGAACTGGGTCGCGCGCGGGGCGCGCTCCTACAGTGGGCCGGTGGGATCCGGGCCTGCTGGCGATACCCCCCGCCTCAACCACCATCCGATAGAGGCACCCGCCAGCAGCCACCCGAACGCGATCTCCAGCAGCGACCCCACCGTGAACGCGTCCGGAAACCGGTACCAGTTCCAGTAGGGCACGCTGATCGACAACCAGCTGAAGACGCCCATCGCCAGGCCAAGCACCAACCCGCGCGTCACTCCCACCCCGGCACGGATCATCACCAGGGCGAGAATCCATGCCCCGAGCGTGTTCGTCACCCACTGATGAAACAGGTTGACGCCCATCTGCATGGAATCGCGCCCATGCGGCTCATAAACGATGAAAGCGAACGGGCTGGCCACCGCCTTCGCGGAGAACGCGGCGCGGGCCTTTTCATCGTCCGCGGCACCCCTGTCGAAGTGCGGCAGCACATAGATGCCAGCCTCGGCCGGCAGGCCTTGCTTCAGGGAGGCAATCACCCTGTCTTCGTCCAGTGGCGCCCGCATGGACATCTCGCCCAGCGGTAACACCATGTGCGCGAACGCACCCCAGAGAAACATCACGAGACCACCGATCAGCGTTGCCATCGCGATACGCATGAGCCGTCTCCACCCGGGCTGTTGGTCCGAGCGTACGACTCGTCAACGCACGATGGTAGTGGCTTTCGGCAGGGGTTCTTCAGTGCCTGTCGAGCACGTATCGCTCGATGGCGACGGCCACGCCGTCCTCGTTGTTGCTCGTCGTGACGTGGTTCGCCACGGCCTTCACGGTGTCGATCGCGTTGCCCATCGCCACGCCGACGCCCGCGAACTCCAGCATGACCAGATCGTTTTCCTGATCGCCGATCGCCATGATGCGATCGCTGGGGACACCCAGGTGCGCGGCCAGCGTGGCCAGCGCCCTGCCCTTACCCGCGTCCGGATGCAGGATCTCGAGGAAGTCGTAGGCGCTCTTGACCACCGTGTAACGCTCCGTCAGTTCCGGCGGCATGTTGGCGATGGCGCGATCGAGCACGGGACCGTCATCCACCATCATGAACTTCCGGAAGCGCCACGCCGGGTCCAGCTGTTCGATGGAGCGGTAAAGCAACGGCGTGCGTGAGATGTACGCGTCACGCACGGTGTGCGAGCTGATGTCCGCGTTCGGCGTCATCATGCTCCGCTCGTACAGTGCATGAAAGTGCACACCCAGGTCGCGCGAGACTTCTTCGCAGTAGATGAAATCGTCGTAGCCGAGGGTCGTCTCGGCGATGATTTTCGTGCCTGCGGCGTTCTGCACGACCGCACCGTTGAAAGTGACGCAGTAGTCGCCTTCCCCGTTCATGCCGAGCTCCGCGAGGTATTCCTCGACACCCGAGAAAGGCCGGCCGGTAGCCAGCACGATGCGGATACCCCGGGCCCGGGCCGCCGTGATGGCCTGCTTTACCCGCGGCGTGATTTCGTGCGCGGCGTTCAACAGCGTGCCATCCATGTCGATGGCAATCAGATCGATCATCGGGGAAAGTCTCAGCGGGGATGCACCGTATCGTACCGCAATGCAGCAAATACCGTCGTTAAGGTCGCGGGGGACGCCCTGAAAAAGCGAGCCCTCAGCCTCCAGCGCCACGTATGCGCCAAAGTCACAGTTCCGGGAGCATCTTTTTACGATGTCCACCCAGTCCGCCCGCAGGAACAACCTTCGTGCACTCGTTGCGGATCTGCAGCAGCAAGGCGTCGAGGACCGGGACGAAATCGCGCGGCGGGTGGGATGCACCGCCGGCGCGGCGCGGCTGAGATCGATGCTGAGGGAGGGGTTTATCGGGTCGTGGTTCTCACACTGCCTGGAGCATTCGCTCAATAAACCCAGGCGATGGCTGGACGAGGATCGCACGGTGCCAGCCGAACTGGCCGCGGAAAATGACGCTCTCGAGATGCCGCAGACGACTGACCGCCAGGACTCCCGTGACAGCGGGTGAACTACTTCCGCGTCCGGGCTTCCGCACGCGCGGCGCGTAACGCCTCCAGCTTTTCGCGCAGTTTCGTTTCCAGTCCGCGATCGACCGGCTCATAAAAGGTCGTCCCTGTCAGCTCATCCGGCAGGCACTGCTGATCCAGCGCAATGCCACCTTCGACGTCGTGGTCGTACTGGTAACCGGTGCCGTAACCCAGCCCCTTCATCAGCTTGGTCGGCGCGTTGCGCAGATGCATCGGCACGTCGAGCGTGCCCATCTGCTTCACGGTGGCCCTGGCCTTGTTGTACGCCATGTACGCGGCGTTGCTCTTCGGCGAAATGGCCAGCCAGATCGCCAGCTGCGCCAGGCCCAGCTCGCCCTCGGGACTGCCGAGGCGCTCGTACGTATCCCACGCATCCAGCGCCATGCGCCACGCGCGCGGCTCGGCCAGACCCACATCTTCCACCGCCATCCGCGTCATGCGCCGGGCCAGATACAGCGGATCGCAGCCCCCGTCGAGCATGCGCGTCAGCCAGTAAACGGCGGCATCCGGATCGGACGAGCGCACGGATTTATGCAGGGCCGAGATCTGGTCGTAGAACTGCTCGCCGCTCTTGTCGAAACGACGCGTGCGATCCGCCAGCACCTGCTCCAGCGTCGCATCGTCGATCCGGCCGTTTTCGGCGAGCTCGGCGGCGATTTCCAGCAAGGTAAGCGCACGACGTACATCGCCATCGGCGGCACTGGCGATGAGTTTCAGCGACGCTTCGTCGACATCGAGTTCGAGATCGCCCAGACCGCGTTCCTTGTCGGCCAGCGCGCGATGCAATGCGGCCACGATATCGTCCGGGCTCACCGCGTCCAGCACGTGCACACGGCACCGTGAGAGCAACGCGGAGTTGAGCTCGAACGACGGGTTCTCGGTGGTCGCGCCGACGAAGATGATCACGCCCCGCTCGATATGCGGCAGGAAGGCGTCCTGCTGGGCTTTGTTGAAGCGATGCACCTCGTCGACGAACAGGACGGTGCGGCGCCCCTGCGCGAAGTTGCCTTCCGCCTCCGCGAGCGCCTTTCGCACGTCCGGCAGGCCGCTCATGACAGCGGAAATGGCGCGGAAGTCGGCGTCGGCGTACCGGGCGACCAGAAGGGCCAGCGTGGTCTTGCCACACCCCGGCGGCCCCCACAGGATCATCGAATGGACCTTGCCTGCCTCCAGCGCACGGCGCAGCGGCTTACCCTCGCCCGCCACCCGCTGCTGCCCCACTATCTCGTCGAGGGCACGCGGACGCATACGCTCGGCCAGGGGCTTCAGCGCTTCGGGTTCGGCAAAAAGGCCGGGGGACTGAAAAGACATGGGACTCGCGGGAGGGGGTGAAGGCCTATTATCGCGCGTCAGGCGTGCAGATGCGCTCAAGGCCTCTGAGCCGCCCTTAGCCCTCAACCCTTGCCTTCGTCCTCGCCACCCGCGTTCGGCTTCCGCAGCAAACTGCCCGCCATCCCTGCAATCAAACCCGCCCCCAGCAACAACACCACCCAGAGCAAAGGCCGGGTCCAGTCGAATGGCGCCGCCGGCGAACTCAGCGCTTCGCGTCCGCCCAGCTCCTGTCCGGGACCCAATGTCGTTTCGTCAGGCCGCCACGCCGCGCCTTCGCTCTTACGCAAGGCCGTCACCGCATCGCCGACGGGCCACGCCGGACGCCGCTCGCGCGCACTGCCCACCAGCAACCGATACGGCCCCTTGCCTTCGGGCAGGAAGACGAAGCGATCCGGCCGCCAGCCCACCGACAGATGCGGCGCTTCGCGCAGCGGCGTCGCCGAATGCAGACGCAGCAGATCGCGGCGGCGCGCATTCACCTCGAGCGGCCGACGACCTTCCGTACCATCCGGGGTGACGACGAGCGTGCCCAGCGCCTCGCTGCTCATCGTGCCCTCGACCGCCGATGCATCCAGACGGGCCACACTGTCGCTCTTACCCAGGGTGACTCGCACGGCGCTCAGCGGTAACGCGGCCGGCAAGCGATAGTCGTAATCGACGCCCTGCCCGCTGCTCTTCGTGTCACCGACGGGAACGTCCAGCCAGAGCAGCTTCGCTTCGTCCTTTGCCGCCGCGTCTTCGACACTTCCCGACAAGGTGACGGACGACGTGCCGTCGACCGCCCACGGTGCTTCGCCGCTCATCACACGGACGCGGTAGTAACGCGCCGGCGAACCGGACAGTTTGATCACGCGCGCATCCACCGCGCCATCGCCCTTGCCGAGCGTCACGATCGACGCGCCGCGCACGCGCGTGTTCCAGTCCTGCAAGTCGTTACTGGTATCGACGTCGACGCCGAGGTTCACGTCGTGGTCGATCGCCGCAAACTCCAGGCGCTCCGGCGCGATCGCCGAGCGCGCGTCGAACAGCCAGACGCGCGGCGTGGCGGTCGGCGCCACCGGACCCGGCTCGATCACGATGTCGCCGTTGGTGCTGCGCTGGATGCGCGCACCAGGCACGCCGTCCACCGCGGCGGGCACGGCGCGCAACGGCGCGTCGAGCGTCACGGGATGCGACGTGGGCGCCGCGGCGGTGTACGGGCCGGCGGCGACCTGCCGCCCCTCCGCATCGACCACGACGACATCGGCGAGCCCGGCATCGCGCGATGCCCACGCGTACGCGTCCTGAGGCAGTTCGACGAGGTAGGCCTTGCCACCCTGCGGCGCGACGATCGGCCAAGAATAGGCGAATGCCTCGGGCACCTCGGCACGGGCGCCCACGGCAAACAGACCGAGAACAAGCAAACAACCCACATCACGACGCATGCGGTGACTCCGGAGCGATGACCGCGCCCTCTTTGGGCGGCGCGGGAGCGAGATAGCCGATAACCGTGCACAGCAGGCCATAGGCGATAAATGACGCGATGCCGAACAGGTTGCCCAGATGTCCGCGATCCACCAGCAGCAGCTTCAGCAGCACCACGGCCATCGTGCCCGCACCGGCCATCCACAGCAGGCGCTGGCCGCGGCGCGAACCTAGCACCCAGGCGACGACACCGATCACGCTCCAGACCACGGTGAGCGAGAGTTCGGCAAGACTGGACGAAGGCATCGACGAATCCCACGGCACGCCGCCAAGGTGATGCACGGCGCGCAGCGTCATGCTGGTCGCGACGATGAAGAAGGCGGCCGCGAGCGCAGCGGGCCGCGTGCGCCTGATCGCCGACGGAACGGCCTCGTCGGAAATCGCACGTGCGGTAAACAGAAGCACCGCGATGAGCAGAAGATCCAGCGGATTGAGGACGGGAACGAAGGGCAACGGCTGCGGACTGCCCGCGGCGGTGAGTGCGATCAGGCCGACGACGGCCATCGCCAGCACCATCGCGCCCCCGACACTGACGCGGATTTCGCGCAGGTAAATCGCCAGTGGCGACGCAAGCAGACGAGGCCACCACGCCGTGATTGCCGCGATCAAAAGGGTCGGCACCGAACAGGCGACGATCTGCCAGCCCTGCCCCACGCCCGCCACATGATCCAGCGCGAGCCCGATGGACAAGGTGAACAGGGCCAGCCAGCGAAGCCACCAGACGGTGCTGGTCGCCACGCCGGCGACACGGTGCGTACCTTCGCCGCGCATCGCGAGCCAGCCGGTCACCGCCATGACGACGACTGCACCCAGGGGCCAACCGGCGAGCCATTGCACTCGCTCGTTGGCGCCTTGCAGCACGATCAGCAGCGAGAACAGGAAGGACAGCGGCACCGAGAATGCCAGCACGGCGCCGAGATCCAGCTTGCGTGTCCGCGGGCAGGCTTCCGCGAGCAACCAGCCGGTCACGCCGACCAGCGCGAGCCATGCGGCATCCACGTTCGCCGGGATGCCTGTGTCACCGGCATCGCGCACGAATCGCCCGATTTCATTGCCGAAACCCACGAACCACCAGAGGCCCGCCCAGAGCAGGAGACCGACCCGCGCGAGACTGGAAACGCCCCGGGACGTGCCATGACGATCGAACTGCCATACCCCCACACCCGCGCCGACCACGAGCAGCAAGCTGCCGATGAACTCGGGATTGAGGAAGGCGGTGTCCCGGTAGCGTGTGCGGAACGCAAGAGCCAGGCACCAGGCCACGCCAGCGACAAGTTGCAGGAACACACCCGACCAGCGCGGCAGCCGACGTTCCTGCCGGAAGCCGAGCCAGATCAGGCCCGCGCCTTCGAGCGCGAAGACACTGGCGGTCACAGCGGCACTCAGCGCCAACGGCACCGCGATCGTCGCGAAGGCCACGGCCAGGACGGCCCAGGTTTCACGCAGCAGGCCCATATCCTCGCGTTTGCGGATGGCGAACGCGATGGCGATATAAAGGCCCGCGGCGATCAGCGCGGAGATGGCCAGCGACATCGGCTCCCAGTCGAGCAACGCGCCCTGCAAGAGCAGGCTGGCGATCGGATTGCCGAACATCAGGCAGCCGTCGAGGATGGCGCGGCGACCCTTCGGCGAGCGCAGCACGTGCAGCCACGGCACCACGAGAAAGAGCAGGAAGTGGAAGATGAGGAACGGCTCGGTGCTTTCGAACAGCGACGGGCTGTACTTCAGCACGCCCCACGCGGTGCCGACACCGAAGGTGGCGACGAAGCCGAGCACGTTGAGCACGCGCCACGCCTTTTTCCATGCGATGCCGAGAATGCCCAGGTTGAGCACCGCGTAATAGCTGAAAAGCGCGACGTGATTGCCCTGCCCCGACGATGCCATGATCGGCGCGGCGAAGCCGGCGATCAGTCCGAGCACGGCCAGCGCCAGCGCATCCTGCAGCACCGCCAGCACACCCATACCCGCGACAAAGATCAGCAGCAGTGCGAACGTCGGACCCGCATCGAGCAGACCATAAAGTCGGTACGCGGCGAACACGATCATCACCAGCACACCCAGGCCGCCGCCCTGCAAGGCCAGCCCGAACGAACGCCGTTTCTCGCGCTGCACCCAGCCAAACGCCACGCCAGCGATCGCCACCAGCGCCACGATGCTCAGCCGTACCGATACCGGCACCCGGAGCAAGCCGTTATCCGAGGCGTATTTCAGGAACGCGCCCACGCCGGCGATCAACACCAGCATGCCGACCTTCACCGGCACGTTACCCTCGGTAAACCAGCGCTTGCCCGCCTCGATCCACCGATCGACCAACGAAGGCCCGACTGGCTCAACGGGCACGGAGGGCTCGCGGGACACTGCCGGTTCACCCGATGTCCCCGGCTCCTGCGTGGCGCCAACCCTGTTGGCGATCGGGGCCTGCGAAACCGCCCCAGGCACCGACAAAGGCACCGGCGGCGGCCGTGAAGAAAAGCCCCCCGGCTGGCCCTCCGGTCCCGCAACAGGCACCGGAGGTCGCGGCATCCGCACCGGATCGGCGTCAGGCCAGTCCGCCGGCGTCAGTGGCTTCGGCGTCGCGGACGTTGACTCCGCCGCGCCCGGACTCACCGCATCCAGCCGCGTCCGCAGTGCATCCAGCTCATCGCGAAATTGCGACTGCCGCCCCAGTAACCAGCCGATGACAGCCCCCGCGACGGCGCCGGTCCACCCCTGATCGACAAGGGCGCCGATCACCGCGCAGACAATGGCCCAGATGACGTACATACCGTTGGTCTCTCCGTAACATCCTGTGTGACGGGCGGAGTCTGGCATGAATGCCAGACGCGTAGGAGCGCGCCCCGCGCGTGTAGGAGCGCGCCCCGGAGGGGGTGATGTGCGTTATTTCACCGGCTGGGTCTGCAGCACCGGGGCGTCTCCGATCACATCGGTGCCCTGCGGGGGGACGAACTCGAACGTGCTGGCCGGCACGGCGGGGTTCTTCTGCCATCCGGCGAACGAAATCTGCGTCGTGTTGCCGAGCTGATCCTTGAAGGCCATGCGGGCGAGGCCGCTGGCGTCGAACCCCAGATCGGCGAAGTCGAACTGGGGGTCCTTCGAGGTGGACTGCAGGCGCAGCCAGACCAGGCCGTCGTGCTCACCCTGCTCGGTGACCTTGAAGTCCTTGTCCATCTGCGACAGGTCGGTCAGCACCGTCAGCGGGCTCTGCGCTTCCTCGCTGCTCTGCTTGCGCACCGTGACCTGCTCCAGGTCGGGGTCGTAGAGCCATACGCGGCTACCGTCGGCGACGATCGTCTGCTTGTACGGCGCCGTGGTCTCCCAGCGGAACTGGCGCGGAGCCTGCAGCGCCAGCGTGCCGGAGCTGACCTTGCCCTGGTCGCCATTGGCGTTGGCCAGGGTCTGGCTGAAACGGCCGGTCAGCGAATGCAGGCCCTTTGAGAACGCATCCAGGCGCTCGCGAGCCGCGCCGGTGGCGGCGAAAGTCGGCAGGCTGAGGAGGGACAGCGTCGCGGCGAGCAGGAGGCGTTTCATGGGATGTCTTCCGTAGGGTTCGGCGCGATTGTCAGCGATCGGTTTCGAACAGCGACTTAAGCATGTCGATGGCTTCTCCCGGCGAGATCTCGCCGGCCTCCATCTTCTCGCTGATGTCGGCGATGGCCTTACCGTCGCGGTGCCAGAAAGGCGCATCGCGGGTGGCCGTGTGTGCGGGGCGCGCTTCCTGACCCAGCACGACGATCTCGGCGATCTCGGTCTGTTCGGCGAAGATCACTTCCAGCGCGTCGTCGACCTCGGCGGTGTGTCCGCTCGGGTACTCGCGCGTGACGAAACAGGCGCGGCCGTCGTCGGCGCGCAGCTCCAGACCCGGGATGGACGGATTGAGTTCGAACACGCTCGTGACTTCGTCGAGCACCTCGGCCGTGGGCACGAGGTCGCCGGTGACGAGCAGGCTCCAGGGGCGCTGACGTAGCGCGCCCGGTTTCATGGTGTTCATGGGGCGATTAATCCTTGGGGGGCGGCGGCGCCAGCACTTCACGGTTACCGTTGTGCTGCGGGGCGCTGACGATGCCTTCCTGCTCCATCTGTTCGACGAGGCGGGCGGCGCGGTTGTAGCCGATACGCAGATGACGCTGCACGCCGGAGATGGACGCGCGACGCGTCTCCGTCACCACGCGCACGGCGCGGTCGTAGAGAGCGTTGTCGCTGTCGCCGTCACCGTCGGCGTCCTGCGGAAGACCGGCGTCGTTAATGATCTTGCCATCGGCGGTGGACTGGACTTCTTCCAGCACGCCTTCGATGTAATTGGGCGCACCCTGCGCACGCAGCCACTCGACGACGTTGTGCACCTCGTGGTCGTCCACGAAGGCACCGTGCACGCGCTCCGGCGTGGCCGTACCCGGCGGGAGGTAGAGCATGTCACCGTGACCGAGCAGCGCTTCGGCGCCGGACTGGTCGAGGATGGTGCGCGAGTCGATCTTGGACGACACCTGGAACGCGATACGCGTCGGGATGTTCGCCTTGATCAGACCGGTGATGACGTCGACCGACGGACGCTGCGTGGCGAGGATCAGATGCACACCCGCCGCACGCGCCTTCTGCGCCAGACGCGCGATCAGCTCTTCGACCTTCTTGCCGACGATCATCATCATGTCGGCGAACTCGTCGATGATGATGACGATGTGCGGCAGCGGCTCGAGCGGATCGGCCGTCATCGACGGCATGTCGGGGTTGGCGCGGAAAAGCGGGTCGAGCAGCGGCTGACCGCTGTTCTCCGCGTCCTTCACCTTCTTGTTGAAGCCACCGAGGTTACGCACGCCCACCGCGGCCATGAGCTTGTAGCGGCGCTCCATCTCGGCGACGCACCAGCGCAGCGCGTTGGCGGCTTCCTTCATGTCGGTGACGACCGGCGCCAGCAGATGCGGGATGCCCTCGTAGACCGAGAGCTCCAGCATCTTCGGATCGATCATGATCATCCGCACGTCCCTGGCGCTCGACTTGTACAACAAGCTGAGCACCATGGCGTTGACCGCCACGGACTTACCGGAACCGGTGGTACCGGCGACGAGCAGGTGGGGCATCTTGGCGAGGTCGGTGACCACGGCCTTGCCGCCGATGTCCTTGCCGAGGGCGAGCGCCAGCGGCGACTTCACCTGGTCGTAGCGCTCGGAACGAAGGATTTCCGAGAGGTAGACGATCTGCTTCTTGGTGTTCGGGATTTCCAGGCCGATGACGTTCTTGCCCGGAATGACGTCGACCACGCGCACGCTGACCACGGACAGCCCGCGCGCGATGTCCTTGTCCAGGCTGGAGACCTGGCTGCCGCGTACGCCCGCGGCGGGTTCGAGCTCGAAGCGGGTGATGACCGGGCCGGGATAGACGCCGACCACACGCGCTTCGACACGGAAGTCCTTGAGTTTCAGCTCCACCTGGCGCGACAGCACCTCGAGGGTCTCCTCGGAGTAGCCGGGACCCTGCGGCGGCGCTTCGTCCAGCAGCGACAGCGGCGGGATCTCACCCTCGATGGACGCGCCGGTGAACAGCGGGATCTGGTTCTCGCGGGACGCACGCTCGCTCTTGACCACCATGGGGGTGGGCGTCTCGATACGTACGGGCTCGCGTCTGGCCTGCTTGACGGCCTCGGCCTTCTTCACCACTTCGCGCTCGGCGCGTGCGGTGCGGGCCGCCATGACGTCCGGCGCGCGGCGCATCTTGCCGCCGAACCAGCCGCCCAGTCGCACCACGCCCTGCCCCGTCAGGTCCATGAGGCGGAACCATGACAGGCCAGTGGCGAGGGTGACGGCGATGAGGAACAGGGCCAGCAGCAGCAGCGGCGCGCCCTTGTCGCCGAACGCGGCATGCACGCCGCGCCCGACCCACTTGCCGACGATGCCGCCCGGGCCTTCCGGCAACACGGGCGAATCGACGTTCAGATACACCAGCGCGGGGCCGGTGATGAAGAAGAACACGAACCCGATCAGGCGCAGGGACGGCTCCCACGGGGCGACGTTGCGCTCGCCCCGCTGGCGGATCACCTGCACGCCGAGGGCCAGCAGCAGCAGCGGAAAGAAGTACGAGACCAGGCCGAAGATGTAACGGAGCAGATTGGCGATGTTGGCGCCGACCGCACCACCGAAATTGGTGGCGTGCTCGGCGACCCCCATGTGGCCCCAGCTCGGGTCCTGATCGTTGTAGCTGATCAGGCAGACGAGCAGGTACAGGGCGAGCGGGAGCACCAGAAGGGCTCCCGCTTCGCGCAGGCGACGCTTGAGTTCGTCACTCAAGCCTTCGCGTTGGGCCTTGATCTGCGTCCTGGCCTGTTTCTTGACGACTTTCGCGCTGCGCGCCACTTAGCAAACGACCTCGGATCGGGTTTTCGGCATCATGCCACGCCCTGAAGCGCCGGGTGGACGAGCTTGCCGCCCTCGATATTGATGCCGGCGGCCAGCGGACCGTGATCGCGCCACGCGTCGCCGGCGGCCAGGCGCTGCACGTACGGCAGGATGGCGGCCGAAATGGCGGTCGACGAGGTCTGCGGCACGGCGCCCGGCATGTTGGTCACGCAGAAATGCGTCACGCCGTGGACGTCGTAGGTCGGCTCCTTCCAGGTGGTCGGACGCGAGGTCTCGAAGCAGCCGCCCTGGTCGATCGAGATGTCGACGAGCACCGAGCCCTTCTCCATCGTCTTGACCATCTCTTCCGTGACCACGCGCGGCGCCTTGGCGCTGGGGATCAGCACGGCACCGACGACGATGTCGGCGTTGCGGACTTCTTCGGCCACCGAGGACTCATAGGCGTAGAGCGCGGTGACGTTGGGGCCCATGGCCATCATCTCGGCCAGACGGTCCTGGCGCTTGTCGAAGACGACGACGTTGGCACCGGCCGAGGCGGCCAGCGCGGCGGCGTTGCCACCGGCGGCGCCCGCACCCAGCACGACGACCTTGCCGCGCGGTGTGGAGGCCATGCCGCCCAGCAGCTTGCCCTTGCCGCCGTTGGGCTGGTGCAGGAGCGTGGTGCCGATCTGGGTGGCGATGCGGCCGGCGATGACGGACATCGGCAGCAGCAGCGGCAGCACGCCGTTTTCGTCGACGGACTCGAACGCGATACCGGTCAGCCCGATATCCAGCAGGCTCTTGGTCAGCGCCGGCTCGGCGGCCAGGTGCAGGTAGCAGAACAGCAGGTGGTGCTTCTTGAGCAGCTTCAGATCGCCTTCGATCGGCTCCTTGACCTTGACGATCAGCTCGCCCTTTTCATAAAGGGCGGCGGCGTCGGGCACCACGGTGACGCCCAGCACGGCGTAGTCGGCGTCCGTATAACCGGACTTGGTGCCGGCGCCGGACTGGATGAAGACCTCATGGCCACGGCGGACCAGATCGGCCGCGGCGGCCGGAATGAGGGCCACGCGGCCTTCGAGGGTCTTGGTTTCGGAGGGGATACCGATGCGCATCTTGAGGAGGATCCTGAATGAACCGAGAGAAGTCGGACGAACAAAAGCCACCATGCGGGGACATGGGAGGCACCATCATGAAGCGAATGTCTTGAATCGCACCCTCGTCTTCCCCATTCTTCCGGGTCGACAACGATCTTGCGCAACCTCGAAACACGTCGCAGCAAACCTCAAGGATTATACATGAGCACCCCCAAGCACAGCCGTCTGCTGATCCTCGGCTCCGGTCCCGCCGGCTATACCGCCGCCGTCTACGCGGCGCGCGCCAACCTCAAGCCGACGATGATCACCGGCCTGCAGCAGGGCGGTCAGCTGATGACCACCACCGAGGTCGACAACTGGCCCGGTGACGAGAAGGGTGTGCAGGGACCGGAGCTGATGCGCCGCATGGCCGAGCACGCCGAGCGGTTCGAAACCGAGATGGTCTTCGACCACATCCACAGTGTGGACCTGGGCAACCGCCCGTTCCGCCTGAAGGGTGACAGCGGCGAGTACACCGCCGACGCGCTGATCATCACCACCGGCGCCACCGCCAAGTACCTGGGCATCGCCTCGGAAGAGAAGTTCAAGGGCCGCGGCGTGTCCGCCTGCGCCACCTGCGACGGATTCTTCTTCCGCGAGCAGGACGTGGTGGTGGTCGGCGGGGGCAACACCGCGGTCGAAGAAGCCCTGTACCTCGCCAACATCGCCCGCAAGGTGTACCTCGTCCACCGCCGCGACAAGTTCCGTGCGGAAAAGATCATGCAGGACAAGGTCTTCGAGAAGGTCGCGGCCGGCAAGATCGAGCTGCTCTGGAACCACCAGATCGACGAAGTGCTGGGTGACGACTCCGGCGTCAACGGCGTCCGCGTCAAGGACGTCAACACCGGCGCGAAGCGCGACCTCGACGTCCAGGGCTTCTTCGTCGCCATCGGCCACACCCCGGCCACCGGCATCTTCGAAGGTCAGCTCGACATGAAGGACGGCTACATCCAGATCCAGTCGGGCACCCACGGCATGGCCACGGCGACCTCGGTCCCGGGCGTGTTCGCGGCGGGCGACGTGGCCGACCACGTCTACCGCCAGGCGATCACCTCGGCCGGCTTCGGCTGCATGGCCGCACTGGATGCCGAGCGCTGGCTCGACCAGCAGCACCTGCTGACGTGATGGCACCGCCCCGCGCCTCCCGACGCGCGGGGCACCGCGCCGCATGAGCGAGATCCGCTTCCTCGACGGACTCGGCGAGATCCCTGCCGCCGACTGGGATGCGCTCGTGCCCGACGGCAACCCTTTCGTGTCGCATGCGTTTCTCAGCGGCATGGAGACCAAGGGCTGCCTGCGTGAAGATTACGGCTGGAAGCCTTACCACCTTGCCATTTTCGACGGCGGCCGGCTGGTCGCCGCCGCCCCGACCTACCTCAAGGGCAACTCGCACGGCGAGTTCGTCTTCGACTGGAGCTGGGCCTCGGCCTGGGAACGCGCCGGTGGGGACTATTACCCCAAGCTGCTGGTCGCCGCGCCCTACTCTCCCGTGCCCGGTCCGCGCCTGCTAGTGCGTGAGGGCCCCGGGGCCGACATCCATCGCAATCGGCTGACCGCCGCGCTGGTGGACGAAGCCGATCGCCTCGGCCTGTCCTCCATCCACGCCAACTTCCTCGCCGAGGCCGATCTTCACGCCTTCGACGACCGCTGGCTGATCCGGGCGGACTATCAGTTTCATTGGCATAACCGCGGTTATGCCGATTTCGACGGCTTCCTCGATGCGCTGGCGCGCAAGAAGCGCAAGAATATACGACAGGAGCGCGCGCATGCGGCGGCCTCCGGCCTGACCCTGGAAATGCGCGGCGGCGACACGCTGTCCGATGCCGAGTGGAGGCAGATCCATGGCCTCTACGAGCTCACCTTCGACATGAAGGGCAACCATGCCGCACTCACGGCGCGGTTCTTCCAATACCTGGGACGTACGCTCGGTTCGAATGTGCAGGTCGCGCTTGCACGCGACGACCGTGACATCGTAGCGATGGCGCTCTTCCTCCGCAGCGCCGACGCGTTGTATGGACGTTACTGGGGCGCCAGCGTGGAGTTGTCCGGCCTGCATTTCGAGCTCTGCTACTACCGCGGTATCGACTACGCGATCCGCGAGGGTCTGGCGCGTTTCGAACCTGGCGCGCAGGGCGAACACAAACTGGCTCGTGGTTTCCTGCCGACGCTGACCCACTCACGGCATTACATTGCGCATGAAGGTTTCCGCCAGGCCGTGGCCGATGCCCTGGTCCACGAAGCGGCTCACCGCGAAGCCTATAAAGACGAACTGATGACTCACTCGCCTTACGCGGACCGATGATCCAGCTGCCACAACTGCATCCCCAGCGCACTGGCCTGTTCCCCGACCCCGAGTCGGCGCTGGCCGAGCCCAACGGCTTGTTGGCGTGGGGTGGCGATCTCTCGGCCGATCGCTTGCTGGCGGCGTATTCGCAGGGCGTCTTCCCCTGGTTCAACGAAGACGAGCCGATCCTCTGGTGGTCGCCCGATCCGCGCTGCGTGTTCCGCACGGACGAAGTCCACATCAGCCGCAGTCTGCGCAAGCAGCTCAACAAGTCGAACTGGCGGATCACCGCGGACACCTCGTTCGCCCGGGTGATGCGTGCGTGCGCGGCGCCGCGTAACGGCCAGCCGGGCACGTGGATCGGACCGGACATGATCGCCGCTTACGAAGAACTGCACCGGCGCGGGCATGCGCATAGCGTCGAAGTGTGGGATCGCGGGTCGCTGGTCGGCGGCATTTACGGTGTGGCCGTGGGGCGCCTGTTTTGCGGCGAGTCGATGTTCAGTGCGCGCACGGGTGGATCGAAGGTAGCGCTGGCGGGCTTATGCGGACTGCTGCATGGCTGGGGGTTTCCGTTTCTGGATGCGCAGGTGACCAACGATCATCTGCTGAGCATGGGAGCGGTGGAGATTCCGAGGCGACCGTTCATCGCGCAGGCGAGGCGCCTGGCGGCGATGCCGGGGAAGGTGGGGAGCTGGATCAGCGAGGCGATTGCGCTGCCTTGACGGGTCGCGGGTCGCGCGCGGGGCGCGCTCCTACACGTGAGCGACGGCGTTAGCGGCGGCGGTGTCCGCTCATCTCCGCGCCGGCATTCTTCGGCAGCAGCAGACACACGGGCGCGGCCAGCAGCGAGACGAAGGTCACCACCAGGAACGCCACGCTGAAGTCCGGCAGCTGCGCATGCTCACGGCCGTGCCAGGTCACCGACACGTGCAAGGCCGCGGCGGCCACGCAGATGCCCAGCGACAGCATCAGCTGCTGGAACGTCGTGTAAAAACTGGTCGCGCTGGAAAAACGCTCGCTGGGCACATCCGCATACGCGACGGTGTTGTACGCGCTGAACTGCAGCGACTGGAAGAACCCGCTGAACAGCAGTACCACGTAGATGATCCACAGCGGCCACTCGGGCCGGAACGCGGCGCACAAGGCCACGCAGACCATCGACAGGACGCCGTTCCAGACGAGCGTCGCGCGGAAACCCCACCAGCGCAGCACCGGCGCCGCGGTCGCCTTCATCAACATCGCGCCCAGTGCGGACACGAAGGTGATCACGCCGCTGTGCGCCGCCGAAAGACCGAAGCCCAGCTGCATCATCAGCGGCAGCAGGAACGGCACCGAACCGGCCGTGATACGCGTCAGCGAGCCTGCGATCACGGACAGGCGGAAGGTGGTGAAACGCATCAGCGACAGGTCGAGGATCGGGTTGGTCGTCCGCTTCGAATGCCATACGTAGATCGCACCGACGATCAGGCCGCCCACCATCAGCCCCGTGGAACCTGCCATCGACGTCGCGCCCCGGCTGGCCATTTCCAGCCCGAACACCAGGCACGACAGCGAGACACCCGACAGCACGAAACCGAGCTTGTCGAAGCGCACCTTGTCCGGAATACGGATGTCGGGAATGAATTTCGTCGCCAGCCACATGCCTGCCAGACCGATCGGCACGTTGATGTAGAAAATCCAGCGCCAGGACACCCAGGTGACGATGAAGCCACCCAGCGGCGGCCCGACCACGGGCCCGATCAGTGCAGGGACCAGCAGCCACGACATCGCGCTGACCAGTTCGGACTTGGGCACCGAACGGAGCAGCACCAGGCGGCCCACCGGCACCATCATGGCGCCGCCGATACCCTGCAGCAGGCGCGACAGCACCAGCAGCGGCAGGTTGCCGGACAGACCGCAGAGAATGGATCCCACCGTGAACAACGCGATGGCGGCGCGGAAGACGTTGCGCGAACCGTAACGATCGGCGATGGCGCCACTGGCCGGGATGAACACGGCGAGGCTGAGCATGTACGAGGTCAGCGCCACACTCATGTGCAGCGGGGAAACGTCGAAGGACTCCGCCATGGCCGGCAGCGCGGTGGCCAGGATGGTGCCGTCCAACTGTTCCATGAACATCGCGCTTGCGATGATCAGGGCAACGGTGCGGAAGCCAGGAGCGGAAGTCATCCGGAAAGGAGCGGCGAGGAAGCGCACAGTTTGCGCCCGCACGCCTCAAAGGTCGAGTGAACGCTTGCTTAGAAACGAGCGGTCCTGTCCGGTGACGGGGTCGACGAAGCGCAGTTCGCGGGCAAGCAGCCGCAGCGGCTCGCTGAAGTCCGCGGGCTCATCGCGCAGTTCGGGATACACGTGATCGCCCAGAATCGGCGCACCCAGCGCGGCCATGTGCAGACGTAACTGGTGCTTGCGTCCGGTCACCGGCTGCAGCCGATAACGCCAGCAGTGTTCGCCTCGCTCCAGCACCTCGACGCGGGTGCGCGCATTGGGCTCGCCGTCGGCTTCGCGGACGCGGAAGAAAGGTTCACCGCGCTCGATCCGGCTTTCCCGGACGTGCGGAAAAACGAGGTCCGGCAGAGGGGCGGCCAGCGCCTCATAAACCTTGCCGATCCGGCGTTCGCGGAACAGGCGTGTATAGGCGTCCCGGCTCTCCGCCCGGGCCGAGAACACGACCAGCCCGGCGGTGCCCCGGTCCAGCCGATGCAGCGCGACCAGCACCGGGTTATCCAGCCGGCGCATCAGGCGTACGGAAAGGGTCTCCTCGACGAAACGACCGGCCGGCATCGTGGGCAGGAAGTGGGGCTTGTCGGCCACGACGAGGTCGTCGTCGGCATGGACGATGGTTTCCTCGAAGGGAATGGTCGGCTCCGCCAGCACCTCGCGGCGGTAGGCCAGCCTGGTACCCGGCCGGTAGGGCGCGAGCCGGTCGATCGCCACGCCGTCGATCTCCACCATGCCGCGCTCCATGCGGTCGATCCAGACCGGACGGCCGATCGCCGGGAAGCGCTCGCACAGGAAATCCAGCACCGAAGGCCACGCGCCGGCGGGCAGGACGAGTCGGCTGGGCGGAAGCGGTTCCATCGTAAGATTATATCCCTCAACTCGTTCGCCTCACGGCCGCCATATACTGTGTCTTCCTCCCTCCCCAGCCTCGAGGCTTCCCCGTGATCGGCCGGTTTTTCAGGAAGTGGTTCGGCGCTCGCGGCGCGACTCCCCCGGCGGCGGCCAGCAACGCATGGCCGCTTGTGTCTGCGCCCGCGCCGGTTGCCGACGAAGGGGTGGAGGCGATCGTCGAGGTGCCCGCCGGCGCGCTGCCGGCCGACGAGGTGGAAGACCGTTTTTACCGGTTGATCCTCTCGGCGGCGCCATCGTTCGAACCCGCCATGACGCCGGCCGAGCAGAGCCTGCTGCGCCGCCTGAAGGACGTCTTCGGCGGCGAACGTTTCGACGTCGGCCTGCTGCCCCGGTTGCCCTCGGTCGTGCCGCAGCTGATGCGCTCACTGCGCAGCGACGACACCGACAGCCGCATGCTGGCCGAACAGGTCTCCCGCGACAGCGTACTGGTCGGCGAAATCATCCGCGTGGCCAACAGCGCTTTCTTCCGTTCGACCAAACCCGTGACGGGCCTGCAGCAGGCGATCACGCTGCTCGGCCAGAACGGCCTGCGCCGGGTGGTCATGCAACTGGTGATGCGGCCGATCCTGCGCACGGGCGAAAACGGCATCCACCATGCCGGCGAACGACTGTGGGAGCACGCCGAGCGCTGCGCCCGCGCCTGTTCCCATCTGGGCCGTCCGGCCTGCGACCCCTTCGAGGCCTTTCTGGCCGGACTGGTCAGCCATACGGGCTCCCAGGCCATCCTGGCCGAGCTCGAGAAATACGGCGACGCGGTACCGCAGTACAGCCGCTCGTTCATCGCCGCGCTGGCCGAGCAGATGGAGCGCCTGTCGCTGCATGCGGCGCGGCACTGGGACTTCCCATCCCGCGTGGTGCAGGCCCTGTCCGAGCGCGCCGATCCCGCCGACGCGGGCGCGCGCACGCCGCTGGGCCGCGCCCTGATCGCGGCCAGTCGCGTGGCGATGATCGACGTCCTCATCGACCAGGGCGGAGCCGAGGCCGATGCCGTGCTGCTGGCCGTGCCCGGCCAGAGCTTCACCCAGGCTCAGCTGGTGGAGTGTCAGGAAGCCGTGCGGGCGGCCAATACGGTCGAGGCTTAACGGGTCGTCGCTTTCACGTCCGCCCAGAGCTGATCCGCCAGCTGGGTCGACGCACCGTCGATCAGGCGCGGCACCAGCGTATCCAGGCGCGGCGCGTCCGGCTGTACCGGCAGCGACTGCTGAATGCGATAGGCCTTCGCCGTCACCACGCCACGATTGACGATTCGGCAGTTCACCGCGAGGGTGAGAGTGGCGGCCGGCGGCTCAGCCTCGGCGGCGACCGATGTGGCTGTCTCCAGCCCACGGCAGTTGATGATCAGGTCGGTGATGTACTTCGGCTGCAGTGTCGTACGCAGGCGGGCCTCGACGGCCGTGGCGATGTCCGGGCTGACCTGAACCTTGGGCTTGCCCTCGAGCCCGGAAACGACGACGACGCTTTCACCGCGGTTTTCGACAGTGAGCCACGGCGACGCCGGGCTGGCGGACACCAGGCGACTCATGTCGCTCTCGATCATCGACTTGCCGCCACAGCCGGACAGCGCCAGGGCCGCGGCGGCGGCCAATACGTGCTTGATCACAGACAAACCCCGAATTCCCCCGATACAACCTCCCAATTTACCGGGCGAAACCACCGTCGGCAACCCGGACAACGCAGGGCGGAGAGCACGGCGGGCGCCATGCCATGGCGGAAATCCGCCGTTGCGGAAATCCGGCGTCCCGTCCGGGTACAATGCCGGTTTGAACCTTGGCAGGGTTTTTTCCGAACGATGTTTGCGGCACGACAGACGCCAGCCCAAGCCGGTGACGCCCTCGCGCGCCTCGCCTGGCAGGATTTCGAGCATCTGCTGGCCGAGCATTATCGTAGCCAGGGTTACCTCGTTGAACACCATACGCCTGCCACGTCACTCAAGACGCTGACGGCTGGCGTCGATCTCCGGCTGCGCCGCGGAAGCGAAACCGTCATCGTCCAGTGCAAGCACTGGGACACCGAGGAAGTGCAGCTGCAGGATGTGAACGAGCTGCTTGGCAACATGCTCAACGAGGCCGCGAGCAAGGGCGTCTTCGTCACCCGCGGGCGCTACAGCAGCGAGGCGAGGGCACTGATGCGCCGCCAGCCACGCCTGCAGCTGGTCGACGGTGACGTCCTGCGCGTGATGCTGAAGCTGCCCGATCATCTCGACATGTCGCTTCCGGGTGCGGCCTCGGCCCCATCCGCCCGGGGCGGCAAAGGCGCGAAGCACGAGAAAACACGCGGCGCGGCGCCCCGTCGCCGGTCGTCCGGTGACGCCTCGCGTCTCGGCCCGGCCTTGCTCGTGATCGCCATCCTGGCGCTGCTCGGGTTATTCGTCTGGCACAGCATGTCGCGCCGGGAAGAGGTGGCCGCCACGGCACCGACGGACGACGCCACACCCTCCCCGTCCACGGCGCCAGTGTCGGCGCAGACGCCGGCCATCGCACCGGCGGTCGCACCCGCCCCGCCTGTCGACCCGGCGGCGTCCGCCGTCGCGCCGGCGACCGGCACGCCTCCGCTCAGTGGCGCATCCGGCATCGTCAGCACGCATGGTGCGCTCGATCCGCCCTCCGCCGCGCGCGAAATCGCGGAGCGCGAACGCCTGCGCCAGCAGTCCGAGGACGCACGCAACGCACGCAGGCACGAAGACGGCATGAAGGTGCTCGAACAGAGCACGCGCGAACTGGGCTCGCACGAGTAACCGATCCGTCATCTGACCGGTTCGTCATCGCGTCGCGGCGTTCCGCCGCACGATTAAACGAAGTCAGGGCCGTTTCGTTCACGCCGGGACAATCCTCGCGCGCTTAGCCTGTTTGGCGACCCCGTCGCCTGGAAGCACTCATGACGCTCGCGCCCGACCTGCTCCGTCGCATGCACGCCTATTGGCGTGCCGCCAACTACCTCACCGTGGGACAGATCTACCTCCGCGACAATCCGATGCTGCAGGAGCCGCTGCGCAAGGAACACATCAAGCACCGGCTGCTTGGACACTGGGGCACGACTACCGGCCTGAACTTCATTTACACGCATCTCAATCGCGCGATCGTCGAACGCGATCTCAACATGATCTACGTCATCGGTCCCGGCCATGGCGGTCCCGGCCTGGTCGCGCATACGTATCTGGAAGGGTCGTACACCGAGATTTATCCGCACATCGACCGCAGCGAAGCGGGCATGCGCGAACTGTTCCGCCAGTTCTCGTGGCCGTACGGCATTCCGAGCCACGTCGCACCCGAAACGCCGGGTTCGATCCATGAAGGCGGTGAACTCGGCTACTCGCTGTCACACGCGTTCGGCGCAGCGTTCGACAACCCTGACCTCATCGTCGCCTGCGTAGTCGGCGATGGTGAAGGCGAGACCGGCGCACTGGCCACGGGGTGGCATTCGAACAAGTTCCTCAACCCCGCACGCGACGGCGCGGTCCTGCCGATCCTGCACCTCAACGGCTTCAAGATCGCCAATCCCACCGTGCTCGCGCGCATCGAACCGGAGGAACTGCGCGACCTGATGCGCGGCTACGGCTACGAGCCGCACTTCGTCGAAGGCCACGAGTTCGAGCCGATGCATCAGGACTTCGCGGCGGCGCTCGACACCTGCCTCGACGAGATCCGACGCATTCAGGAGGCCGCCCGCAGCGATGATGCCGCCGATGCCGTGCGCCCGCGCTGGCCGATGATCGTGCTGCGCAGCCCCAAGGGCTGGACCGGCCCGAAGGTAGTCGATGGGAAGCCGGTGGAAGGCACCTGGCGCGCTCATCAGGTGCCCATCGCGAAGTTCGAGACCGATGAGCATCTGAAGATCCTCGAAGACTGGATGAAGAGCTACGACGCGCACGAACTCTTCGACGAACACGGGCGTTTCCGGGACGAATTCGCTTCGCTGGCACCCACGGGTCAGCGCCGCATGGGCATGAATCCCCATGCCAATGGCGGCCAGTTGCTGAAGCAGCTGCATATGCCGCACTTCCGCAGTTTCGCGGAAGACGTGAAGACACCGGGTGACCACAAGGCCGAAGCCACGCGCGTGCTCGGCAGGTTCCTGCGCGACGTAATGCGGCAGAACATGCAGACCTTCCGCCTGTTCGGGCCCGACGAGACCGCGTCGAACCGGCTCGAAGCCGTCTACGAAGCCAGCGGCAAGACCTGGCTGGCGGAATACGAAGAGGTGGATGAGAACCTCTCCCCCGCCGGCCGCGTCATGGAGGTACTGAGCGAGCACCAGTGCCAGGGCTGGCTCGAAGGCTATCTGCTCACCGGCCGCCATGGTTTCTTTTCGTGCTACGAGGCCTTCATCCACATCATCGATTCGATGTTCAACCAGCATGCGAAGTGGCTGAAGGTCACCCGGAAGATGTCGTGGCGTCCGCCGATCGCGTCGCTCAACTACCTGCTGAGCTCGCACGTCTGGCACCAGGACCATAACGGGTTCTCGCATCAGGATCCCGGCTTTATCGATCACGTGGCGAACAAGAAGTCCGAGATCGTGCGCATCTATCTTCCACCCGATGCCAACTGCCTGCTCTCCGTCGCCGATCACTGCCTGCGCAGCCGCCACTACGTCAATGTGATCATCGCGGGCAAGCAGCCGGACTGGCAGTGGCTGGATATGGAGAGTGCGATCCGTCACTGTGCCGCCGGGGCGGGCATCTGGGAATGGGCCGGCCGTGGCGGGGAGGATCCCGACGTGGTCATGGCCTGCGCGGGTGACGCGCCGACCGTGGAGATTCTCGCCGCCGTCATGCTGCTGCGCGAATACGTGCCGGACATCCGCATCCGCGTGGTCAACGTGGTCGACCTGATGTCGCTGGAACAGCCGGAAGAACATCCGCACGGCATGGACGACGACGTGTTCGACGATCTGTTCACCAAAGATAAGCCGGTGATCTTCGCCTTCCATGGCTATCCCGGCATCATCCACAAGCTGACGTATCGCCGGCACAACCACGACAATATCCATGTGCGCGGCTACAAGGAAGAAGGCACGACCACCACCGCGCTCGACATGATGGTGCTGAACAATATGGACCGCTTCCAGCTGGCCCTCGATGCGATCAACCGCATTCCGCGCCTGGCCGGTGAGCGCGAGAAGGCGACGCAGCGTTACTGGTCGGATATCCAGCGACACAAGCTGTACGTCAGTGAGCACGGGCAGGACCTGCCGGAGGTGCGCGACTGGCAGTGGAAGGCGGAAGAGGCGGCATCGCACGGGAAGGATCCCTCGTGAGCGCCACCGGCCATGTACTGGCCCTCAACACGGGGTCGTCGTCGCTGAAATACGGCCTGTACCGCGTCGATGGCGATCGGTGCGAGGCGCTGCTTACCGGGCAGACGGACGGCCCCGCCGATGCCGATCCGCTGGCGGGCATCGTCGATGCGTTATCGAAACAGTCCCTGCCCTCCCCCGATGCGATCGGTCACCGCATCGTGCACGGCGGACCCCGTGTGCGGAAGCATGCGCGTATCGACGAGGCGATGATGACGCACCTCGACGAGGCGCGCGCGTTCGCGCCACTGCACGTGCCGCCCGCGGTGGCGATGGTGAAACGGTGCAGGGAACGTTTCCCGGACCTGCCGCAGGTGGCGTGTTTCGACACGGCCTTTCACGCGTCGATGCCGCTGGTCGCGAAGACCCTGCCCTTGCCGGCGGATCTGCGTGAGGGTGGTATCGAGCGGTATGGCTTTCACGGGCTCTCGTACGAGTCGATCGTCCGACAGCTGGGCGAGGGCATTCCGTCGCGGGTCGTCATCGCCCATCTGGGCAATGGCGCGAGCCTGTGCGCGGTACGCGACGGGCGGTCGGTCGATACGACCATGGGGCTCACGCCCACCGGCGGCATCGTGATGGGGACGCGACCGGGCGATCTGGACCCGGGCGTGTTGCTCTACCTAATGCGCGAGCGTGGCTACGATGCGGAGCGGCTCGAAAAACTGGTCGATCGGGAGGCCGGCCTGAAGGGGCTTTCCGGCGGTATCAGCGACATGCGCAAGTTGCATGCGATGGATAACGAGGCGTCGACGCTCGCTCAGGATGTGTTCGTGCATGTAGCGCGGAAGCAGATCGCGGCGATGGTCGCATCGCTTGGCGGCATCGATCTGCTGGTGTTCACCGGCGGTATCGGCGAGAACGATGCGGTAACCCGCGATGCGATTCTCGCGGGGCTGCAGTGGATCGGCGATGTTCCGTCACGGGTGATGGTGACGGAAGAAGATGAGCAGATCGCCCGCCACACATGGCACCTGACTCCTACATGACGACTACGGGAATCTTGCCGATTTTCGACTTCCATTCCTTCGGGCCGGTCTCATGCACCGACGTGCCGGCGCTGTCGACCGCTACCGTCACCGGCATGTCCTTCACCTCGAACTCGTAGATCGCTTCCATCCCGAGGTCTTCGAACGCCAGCACCCGCGACGCCTTGATCGCCTTGGACACCAGGTACGCCGAACCACCCACGGCCATCAGATAAACGGCCTTGTTGTCGCGAATGGCCTCGATAGCGGCCGGACCGCGCTCGCTCTTGCCGACCATGCCGAGCAGACCGGTGGTCTCGAGCATCTGGCGGGTGAACTTGTCCATGCGCGTCGCGGTGGTCGGACCGGCCGGGCCCACCACTTCGTCGCGCACCGGATCGACCGGGCCGACGTAGTAGATGAAGCGGTTGGTGAAGTCGACCGGCAGCGTCTCGCCGCGGTTCAACATGTCGATCATGCGCTTGTGCGCGGCGTCGCGACCGGTGAGCAGCTTGCCGTTGAGCAGGATCGTTTCGCCGGGCTTCCAGTCGAGCACGTCCTCACGGGTGATCGTGTCGAGGTCGACGCGACGGCCCTTGGACGAGTCGTAGGTGAGCTTCGGCCAGTCTTCCAGCGACGGCGGATCGAGCGCCACCGGGCCGGAGCCGTCGAGCACGAAGTGCGCATGACGCGTGGCGGCGCAGTTGGGAATCAGCGCGACTGGCAGGTTGGCGGCGTGGGTCGGGTAATCCTTGACCTTGATGTCGAGCACGGTGGTCAGGCCACCGAGGCCCTGCGCGCCGATCCCCAGTGCGTTGACCTTCTCGTACAGCTCGATGCGCAGTTCTTCGGCACGGTTGGACGGACCGCGCGCGATGAGGTCGACGATGTCGATCGGCTCCATCAGCGCTTCCTTCGCCAGCAGCATCGCTTTCTCAGCGGTGCCGCCGATACCGATGCCGAGCATGCCCGGCGGGCACCAGCCGGCGCCCATCGTCGGCACGGTCTTCAGCACCCAGTCGACGATGGAATCGGACGGGTTGAGCATCGCGAACTTGGACTTGGCTTCCGAACCGCCACCCTTGGCGGCGACGATCACGTCGACCTTGTCGCCCGGCACGATCGACACGTTGACCACGGCCGGCGTGTTGTCGCGGGTGTTCATGCGCTTGCCCGCAGGGTCGGCCAGGACCGAGGCGCGCAGCTTGTTGTCCGGATGGTTGTAGGCGCGACGCACACCTTCGTTGACCATGTCCTCGACGCCCATCGTCGCATCGTCCCAGCGCACGTTCATGCCGACCTTGAGAAACACCGTAACGATGCCGGTGTCCTGGCAGATCGGGCGGTGCCCCTCGGCGCACATGCGCGAGTTGATCAGGATCTGGGCGATGGCATCCCTGGCGGCCGGCGACTCTTCACGCTCGTATGCGGCGGAGAGGTTTTTGATGTAGTCGACCGGGTGATAGTACGAGATGTACTGGAGAGCGTCGGCGACGCTGGTGATGAGGTCGTCCTGCTTGATCGAGGTCATGGCGCTTCGGCTGGCTCGCGGGGGCTGGCAAAGCAGCGATTTTAGCGCACCCGGCCGGTGTAAGGTGCCGGGCGATCGACCGGTCTTCTTCCGGTACCCAGGAACCACGGAGTTTTCATGCGTCAGCTACGTCACACCTTTTTCGCCCTGCTCGTCGCGCTGACCGCCTTCGCGGCGGCCACGCCCGCCATGGCCGCCCAGACCGCCCCGGAATTCGCCGGCATCGCCAACTGGCAGAATTCCAAGCCCCTGACCATGAAGAGCCTGCGCGGCAAGGTCGTGCTGATCGACTTCTGGGCGTATTCCTGCATCAACTGCCTGCGCACCCTGCCCCACGTCACCCGCTGGTACGACCAGTACAAGGACAAGGGTCTGGTGATCGTCGGCGTTCACTCGCCGGAGTTCGCCTTCGAGAAGCAGGACGGCAACGTCCGCGACGCCATCGCGAAGTACAACATCAAGTACCCGGTGGCCCAGGACAACGATCTGGAGACCTGGGACGCCTGGGATAACCAGTACTGGCCGGCCGAGTATCTGGTCGACCAGCGCGGCAACGTCATCGCCCATCATTTCGGCGAGGGCAATTACGCCGAGATGGAAAACGCGATCCGTACCCTGCTCGGCCTGCCCCGTCTTGAGGCCACCGCCGAAGCCGACAAGGACGCGCCGGACTTCACCCAGCTGGGCTCGCCGGAAATGTATTTCGGCAGCGACCGTGCGAAGAACAATGCCAGCCCGGGCGGCGACAGCGCCGGTACCCGCGATTTCACGGCGCCGTCGAGGCTGGAGCTCAACCAGTTCGCACTGATCGGCAAGTGGGAGATCGGTCGCCAGAACGCCACGCTGGTGGGCGCCAACGGTGAGATTCGCCTGCATTTCAAGGCGAAGAAGGTGCATATGGTGGCGAGCGCAAACGATGCCGTGACACTGGAGATCGCGGTGGACGGCAAGCCGATGGCGCCGGTGACCGTCCAGAAGAGCCAGCTGTACACCCTGTTCGATGGCGACGGATACAAGGACCACGTGCTGACGATCAAGATTCCGAAGGGCGGGTTCCACGCGTTCACGTTCACCTTCGGCTAGGAGCGGCGCCAGCGCGGGTCTTGCCAAGAGTGTTTCTTAAGATATATCGTACGACCACTACGTACGATATATCTGGAGCACCCCCATGCACTTTTTCCACCACGCAAAACACCGCTTCCACGACAAGATGGCGGCCATGGCCATGGGCCGCGGCGGTCCGGGCGGCCGCTTCGGCGGCGGCCCCTTCGGCTTCGACGACCGCGGCGACGGTATGCGCGGCGGCCGCGGCGGCGGTCGTTTCGGCGGCCGCATGTTCGGCACCGGCGACCTGCGCCTCCTTCTGCTCGCCCTGATCGAAGAGCAGCCGCGCCACGGCTACGAGCTGATCCGCACCATCGAGGAGATGTTCGAGGGCCAGTACAGCCCGAGCCCGGGCGCCATCTATCCCACCCTGACCATGCTCGAAGAGCTGGGCTACGCCCGGGTCGAGGCCGAGACCGGCGGCAAGAAGCTCTACGCGATCACCGAAGCCGGCAGCACCTTCCTTCAGGAGAACCGCGACACGCTGGAAGCCCTGACCGAGCGCCTGCAGGTCATGTCGCGCCACATGCGCCGCATGAGCGTTCCCAACGAGGTACGCGAGGCGATGCACACACTGAAGCACCAGCTGATCAACCACCACAAGGCATGGGACGAGGCCGAGCTGCATCGCGTCGCAAAGCTGCTCGAAGCCACCGCCAGGGCCATCGCGGAGCGCAGCGCATGAGCGGTATCACCGAGCGCCACGCCATCACCCGCGTCCGCCACGAACTGAAGATGCGCAAGCTCAGCGTGTCCCGGGTGCAGAACCTGACCCCGCACATGGTGCGGGTGACGGTCACCGGCCCGGACCTCGAGGGCTTCGTCACCGCCTCGCCCGACGACCACGTCAAGCTGTTCTTCCCCGTCGACGACGGCGCGATCAACACGCCGACGATGACCCCGGAAGGCCCGGTGTTCGCCGAGGGTGTCACCCCGTCGCCCGCCCGGGATTACACGCCGCGCCGCTACAACGCCGCGCATAACGAGCTCGACATCGACTTCGTTCTGCACGGGGAAGGCCCGGCCTCGACCTGGGCGGAGCGGGTGAAGGTCGGTGACACCCTCGGTGTCGGCGGGCCGCGGGGATCGATGATCGTGCCCCACGACTTCGATCATTACGTGCTGGTCGGCGACGAAACCGCGCTGCCTGCCATCGGCCGCTGGCTCGAGGAGCTGCCTGCCTCGACACCCGTGACCGTACTGGTCGAGATCGGCTCCAACGAAGAGAAGCAGATACTCGCGCGGGATGTGCACTGGTTCGTACGCGATCGCTCGGTGCCGTCGCTGGACGATACGCTGGCGGCGCTGCCGATCCCGGGTGGCGACACGTTCTGGTGGGTGGCCACGGAGTCGAAGCGTGCGCGATCCCTGCGTTCGCTGCTCGTCGAAACGCGCGGGATCGACAAAGACTGGGTGAAGGCGACGGGGTACTGGCAGGCCGACTGATGCCGCGGGGCCTCCGATACTCCCGCAATCACCTCCCCTGCACGACGCTTAATCGCCGCCTTCCGTGAACACATAACGTTGGCGGCGATCACGTTACCTCTGTCTCCGTTATGGGAGTGGAGAAGTGACGATGCGACGTGGAAGGAAAATACTGGCCTGGGTTATCGGGATCTTCGTCCTGCTGATCGTTGCGATCATCTTGTTCATCGCGTTCTTCGACTGGAACCGGTTGAAGCCGACGATCAACGAGAAGGTCTCGGAGGCCATCGGCCGTCCTTTCGCGATCAATGGCGACCTTTCCGCGCACTGGTCGCGCGAGCCGGGTGAAAGCGGGCTGGTCAGCCTGATCCCCTGGCCGCACTTCGAAGCGCGTGACATCACCGTCGCCAATCCCGACTGGGCGAAGACGAAGCAGTTCGCGACGCTCGACTCCCTCCAGTTCCGCCTCTCGCCCTTCCCGCTGATCTCGCACCGCATCGTGGTGCCGGAGATCCGTCTTGGCCAGCCGAAGATCGATCTTCAGCGGGTGAAGAACGGTGACAACACGTGGACCTTCAAGCTGCCGGAAAGCACGGGCCCGTCCGAGTGGCAGCTCGAACTCAACGCGATCGCGTTCGACAAGGGTCACATCGATTTCAACGATGCGCAGACCCAGATCGCCATGGGCATCGACGTGACGCCACTGAGCAAGGGCATCCCGTTCGACGAGATCATGGCGCAGCAGGAGACCGACTCGCGCGCGCAGGCAAAGAAGACCACGGGCGCCAGCGCCAAAGCGATGTCGAAGAGCGACGCGGACGAGAAGGACCGCAACGACGAGACCAAGAAGAAGCAGGTCTATCAGTTCGCGTGGGAAGCCAAGGGCACGTACAAGAAGTCGACGGTGACCGCAAAGGCGAAGACCGGCGGCGTGCTCGCGCTCCGCGACTCGAACCGTCCCTTCCCGGTCGCGGCCGACGCGCGCTTCGGCGATACGCATATCGCCTTCGTCGGTACCCTTACCGACCCGATCAACATGGGCGCGCTGGACGTCCGCCTGTGGTTTTCCGGCACGAGCATGTCGCATCTGTATGACCTGACCGGCGTGACCCTGCCGGACACGCCGCCGTTCGCCACCGAGGGCCACCTCAAGGCCAATCTGAAGAAGGGCGCCAGCGTCTTCACCTACGACCACTTCACCGGCAAGGTGGGAGGCAGCGACCTGGGCGGGAGCCTGACGTTCAACACGGGCGGGCCGCGTCCGAAGCTGACCGGCGCGCTCAAGTCCAACCAGTTGCTCTTCAGCGATCTGGCCCCGCTCATCGGCGGTGGCTCGAACGAAGAGAAGGCCGAGCGCGGCGACGCGGTGAAGCAACCTAACGACAAGGTGCTGCCCGTCGAGCCGTTCAAGACCGATCGCTGGAACGCCATGGACGCGGATGTCGAATTCACTGGCGTGAAGATCGTCCACGGTGAGCGTCTGCCGATCGACAACCTCTACACCCACCTCATCATGAAGGACGCCGTGCTGATCCTCGACCCGCTGAAGTTCGGCGTGGCCGGCGGCACGGTCGGCAGCAACATCAAACTGGACGGATCGAAGACGCCCTTGAGGGGTGGCTTCAATCTGGGCGCCCGTCATCTGAAGCTGAAGGAGCTCTTCCCGACCTTCGCGCCGATGCAGACCAGCTTCGGTGAGCTCAACGGCGATGCTTCCCTCACCGCCACCGGCAACTCGCCCGCCGCCCTGCTGGGCAGCTCGAACGGCGAGGTGAAGCTGCTGATCAACGACGGCGCCATCAGCAGCTCGCTGCTGGAACTCGCCGGCCTGAATGTCGGCAGCTACGCGGTGAACAAGCTCTTCGGCGATGAGGTAGTCAAGATCAACTGCATGGCCGCCGATCTGGTGGCGACCAACGGCGACATGGAGTCGCGCCTCTTCGCGCTGGATACCGAGAAGGCTCTGATCAATGTCAACGGCAATATCAACTTCCGGGATGAAAAGCTGAACCTCGACATCGTTCCGCATACGAAGGGTTTCCGTCTCTTCTCGCTTCGCTCGCCGCTGTATGTGCACGGGACGATGAAGAACCCCTCGGTCGGCGTGCATGCCGGGCCGCTGATCCTGCGTGCGGGCGGTGCGGCGGCGCTGGCGGTGTTTGCCGCTCCTGTCGCTGCCCTCGGTGCCCTGGCGGTGCCGGAGAGCGGCAAAGCGGATGCGACGCAGTGCAAGCCGTTGCTCGACGACATCCGGAACAACCCGCCTAAGGCCCCGCCGGCTGGGAAGACCAAGGGCCGGTAACCCACCGTAGGAGCGCGCCCTGCGCGCGATGCTTTTTGCCCTGACGGGCATTGACCAAGAGCATCGCCCGCAAGGCGCGCTCCTATGGGTGCGATGTGGCGCTTGTGGATGCGCCACGGCCCCGGCAAGCTTCGCGCATGTCGCCTTCCCGTAAAGCCCATCTCCAGATCCACTTCTGCGTCCTGCTCTGGGGCTTTACCGCCATCCTCGGCAAGCTGATCACCCTGGCCGCCCTGCCCCTGGTCTGGTGGCGAATGTTGCTGGTCTCGGGAACCCTGCTCTGCCTGCCCCGGGTATGGCGAGCGATACGCGCGCTTCCGCCAAAGCTGCTGCTGTCCTATGCGGGGATCGGCGTCATCGTCGCGCTGCACTGGCTGACGTTTTACGGCGCGATCAAACTGGCCAACGCCTCGGTCGCCGCGACGTGTATCGCGCTATGCCCCGCATTTCTGGCCATGGTCGAGCCTTGGGTGGCCGGACGACGTTTCGATCCACGCGAATTGCTGATCGGTGCCGCCGTCGTGCCCGGCGTGGCGCTGGTCGCCGGCGGCGTGCCGGGTGAGATGCGGATCGGCCTCGCTGTTGGCGTGCTGTCCGCGTTGTTCGTGGCGTTCTTCAGCGCGTTCAACAAGCGGCTCATCGATAAGGCCGATTCGCTCACCGTGACCTGTATCGAGCTGGGCACGGGCACCCTGTTCCTTACCGTGCTTGCACCGTTCATGCCGGGCACGGCATTCCCCGTGCCCGATCTGCATGACGGGGCGCTGATCGTCTTGCTGGCCTATGGGTGCACGCTGCTGCCGTTCGTCCTGGCGCTGACGGCATTACGGCATCTCACCGCCTTCGCGACGCAGATGGTGACGAATCTGGAGCCGGTGTATGCGATCGTCCTGGCCATTCCGCTGCTGGGAGAGCAGAAGGAACTGGGCTGGGCGTTTTATGTGGGGGTGGCGATCATTCTGGGCGCCGTGTTTGCTCATCCTTATCTGCATAGGGGTGAGAAGGCGGAGACGTCGGATCTGGTGGTGCCTTAGGGTCGCGTGCGCGACGCGCTCCTGCATGGGACATCGCGCGCGGGGCAGGCTTCTGCAAGGGATGTCGCGCGCGGGGCGCGCTCCTACAGGAGCTTTGCGTGGGGGATGGCGCTGTTTATGCCCGGCCGCGTGCGCGCATCGTGCGCTGGCGGCGCACGCGCTTACCGGAGGTGCGCACGCTGCCCTTGGTGGAGGCGGCCTTTTTTCGGGTAGACGACGGCTTGGCCGGCGTTTGCTGGCTGGATGTCTTCACGAGGTACTCCGGAACGAAAACCGGGAGGGTCCATCGTGGGACCCTCCCGGTGAAAAAGCCGCTAAGGCGGAGTCAGATCAGTTTGATCTCGCGCAGACGTTCCTGAAGATACTCGTGCGCCGTGATCGGCTCCGGGTACCGCTTCGGGTTCTCGGGCGTGATGCAGGACGGCAGCACGTCCAGCACGACATCCGGGTTCGGATGCAGGAAGAACGGCACCGAATAGCGCGGCTTGCGCGCGTTGGCGTTCTGCGGGTTGGTCACGCGGTGCGTCGTCGACGGGTACACGTGGTTGGTGAGGCGCTGCAGCATGTCGCCGATGTTGACGACGATGGCGTCGCCCTCGGTGGTGATCGGCAGCCACTCACCTTCACGCGTGAGGACCTCGAGGCCCTCCGCGCTCGCGCCCACCAGCAGCGTGATGAAGTTGATGTCCTCGTGCGCACCGGCGCGCACGTTGGGCACGTCGTCCTGCACGATCGGCGGGTAATGGATCGGACGCAGGATGGAATTGCCCGAGTCGATCTTGTCGTCGAAAAAACGTTCCGGCAGGTCGATGTGCAGGGCCAGGGCGCGGAGCACGCGCGCGCCGAGCTGGTCCAGCGCCTCGTAGATGCCGTAGCCCTTTTCCTTGAAGTCCGGCACCTCGGACGGCCACACGTTGGCCGGCATCACGTCGGCAAACTTCGAGTCGCGCGGGATCTCGCGACCGATGTGCCAGAACTCCTTGAGATCGGCGAACTTGCTGTCCTTGGCGGTCTCGACCTTGAACGGCGTGTAGCCGCGCGCACCGCCACCGCCGGGGATGTGGTACTGCCGCTTGGTCTCGTCGGGCAGCGCGAAGAAGCGCACGAAGGCGTCGTACGCGCCGTCGATGGCTTCCTTCGGGATGCCGTGACCGCTAATGCCGCAGAAACCGAATTCGCGATAGGCCGCGCCGAGCTCGGCGACGAAGGCGTCGCGGTCGGTCTCGTAACGACGGATATCGAGGGTGGGAACCTTCTTCATGCTGCTTCCGGATTTCGTTCAGGCGGTTGCCTGGGCCGCCGATTTTACGGCCTCGGCCAGCTGCCCCGCCAGACGTTCCACTTCGGCCGCGTCGGCGGCCTCGATGGTGACGCGGACCAGCGGTTCGGTACCCGAAGCCCGCAGTACGACGCGCCCGCGGCCTTCCAGTACGGCTTCCACCTCGGCAAGCGCCTGCTTCACCGTGTCGCTGCCCAGCGCCGCCTTGGCGCCCTGCACGCGCACGTTGAGCATCGTCTGCGGCAGCTTGACCAGGCCGGCACGGGCCTCGCCGAAGGTCTCGCCCGTCTCGGCCAGGCATTCGAGCAGGGCCAGCGCGGCGACGATGCCATCGCCCGTGGTGAAGCGGTCGAGGCACAGCACGTGCCCGGACGTCTCGCCGCCGAGGATGCCGCCGTGTTCCTTGAGCTGCTGCAGGACGTAGCGGTCGCCCACGTTGGCGCGCACGAAGGGGATGTCCATCGCCTTCAGCGCACGCTGCAGGCCGTAGTTACTCATGAGCGTGCCGACGACGGGACCCGGCAGGGATGCCTTGCGCTTCCAGTGGCGCGCGATCACGTAGAGCATGTCGTCGCCATCGGTGACCGAGCCGTCGGCATCGACGATGCGGACGCGGTCGCCGTCACCGTCGAAGGCGATGCCCAGGTCGGCCCCGCGCTCGACCACGGCCCTGGCCAGCGCCTCGGGGGCCGTGGAGCCGACGCCGCGGTTGATGTTGAGGCCGTCCGGCTCGGCACCGATGGTCGAGACCTCGGCCCCCAGCTCCGTGAACACCTTGGGCGCGACCTGGTAGGTGGCGCCGTGGGCGCAGTCCAGCACCAGACGCATGCCGCGCAGCGAGAACTCGTCGGCCACGGTGGACTTGCAGAACTCGGCGTACTTGGTCACCGCGTCGTCGACGCGGCGGGCCTTGCCCAACGCTTCGGACGCCACGGTGGCGAAGTCCGCCTCGAGCTCGGCCTCGATCTCGGCCTCCAGCGAATCGTCCAGCTTTTCGCCCTGCCCGGAAAAGAACTTGATGCCGTTGTCCTGGTGCGGATTGTGCGAGGCGCTGATGACGATACCGGCGTCGGCGCGCAGGGAACGCGTCAGGTAAGCCACGCCCGGTGTGGGCATCGGGCCGAGCAGGCGGACGTCGGCACCGGAGGCGACCAGACCGGCTTCCAGCGCGGCTTCGAACATGTAGCCGGACACGCGGGTGTCCTTGCCGATGACAACCAGCACCTTGCGGTTGGGGTCGCGGCGATCGGGACCGGCACCGGCCCCGCGGCGGTCGGCGGCGCGGCGGCGCGCCAGCACGGCACCGGCGGCGCGGCCCAGTCGCAGGATGAAGTCGGCGCTGATCGGGTATGAGCCGACGTGGCCACGGATGCCGTCCGTACCGAAGTATTTGCGTTCGCTCATGGCTAATTCCTTTCCGGGGTTGGAAGGATACCTCCGGATGGGGGGTGCCGCGTCGTCGCCTTGTTGGCTTTTCGCGCGCAGGGCGCGCTCCTACGAAAGCCGCCTGTAGGAGCGCGCCTGCGCGCGACCCGGCGCCTGCGCGCGATCCCCGTCTCAGTCGTCGTCCGGCCAGCGCGGCATCGTGGGTTTGTCGACCCGGGCGGCGGTGTCGCCGGCCTGGACGGCGTGCTGCACGGCCAGGGCGTCCACCGTGGCGGCCACGTCGTGGACGCGGACCAGGATGGCGCCACGCTGCACGGCGATCAGGGCGGCGGCGACCGAGCCGGACACCCGGGCGCGCGGATCGTCACGACCGGTGATGGCGCCGATCATCGACTTGCGCGACAGACCTACGTACGCCCCGGCGCCGAGTTCCGCGAAGCGCCCCGTGGCGCGCAGCAGGGCCAGGTTGTGTTCGAGGCTCTTGCCGAATCCGAAGCCCGGGTCGACCAGCACCCGCCTGCGATCGATGCCGGCCAGTTCACACGAAAACAGCCGGTCGGTCAGGAAGCGATGGACCTCGCCGACCACGTCGTCGTAATCCGGCGCGTCCTGCATGCCCCGGGGCTCGCCCTGCATGTGCATCAGGCAGACCGGCACCCGCAGATCGGCGGCGGCATCGAGCGCACCCTCACGACGCAACGCGAAGACGTCGTTGATCATGCCGGCGCCGGCGCCGACGGCGGCGCGCATCACCTCCGCCTTGGAGGTGTCTATCGAGAGCGGCACGGTGGTCGCCGCTGCCAGCCGCTCGATCAGCGGGACCACGCGACGGATTTCTTCCGCGGCGCCGACGTCGTCCGCACCGGGGCGGGTGGACTCACCACCGATGTCGAGCATGTCGGCGCCTTCTTCCACCAGGCGCAGGGCGTGCTCGTAGGCGGCGTCGAGCGTGTCGTACCGGCCGCCGTCCGAAAACGAATCCGGCGTGACGTTGACGATGCCGACGACGCGCGGCCGGTCGAGGACCAGTACGCGCCCGTTGCAGTCCAGCGAGGTGGCGAAGGGATTCATGGCTCAGCCCTGCTGCGGGCCGCCCATCGGGCCCATGAAGCGACGGTAGTAGCGAAGCTCGTCGATCGAATCGCGGATGTCGGACAGCGCGGTGTGAGCGGAGTCCTTGTTGAAGCCGCGCGCGATGTCCGGCGACCAGCGACGCGACAGCTCTTTCAGCGTGGATACGTCGAGGTTGCGGTAATGGAAGAAGCGCTCCAGCTTCGGCATCTCGCGATGCAGGAAGCGGCGGTCCTGGCAGATGGAATTGCCGCACATCGGCGACTTGCCGGCGGGCACCCACTGCCTGAGGAATTCGATGGTGGCCGTTTCGGCTTCACCCGGTGCGGTGTCGGACTCGACGGCCCGACCCCAGAGGCCCGAGCGCATGTGCTGGTTACGATTCCAGGCGTCCATCTGCTGCAGGCGCGCGTCGGCATGCGAGATCGCGAAGACCGGGCCCTCAGCCAGCACGTTCAGATCCTTGTCGGTCACGATCGTGGCGATCTCCAGGATGGAGTCGTTGTCCGTGTCCAGACCGGTCATTTCCAGGTCGATCCAGATGAGGTTGTCGTCGTGCGCTGCGGTCATGGGGGCTCCTAACGGTGTCGCCCAGTCTAACGGCAGTGCGCGTGGAAAGCAGGTCGACCCATGAGATGATGTGCCGATGGCCGAACCGACCTTCTTCTGGCACGACTACGAAACCTTTGGCTCCGACCCGCGGCGGGACCGTCCCAGCCAGTTCGCCGGCATCCGCACCGACGCCAACCTGGAGATCGTCGGCGAGCCGCTGATGATCTACTGCCAGCCGCCGCGCGACATGCCGCCCCAGCCCGCGGCCTGCCTGATTACCGGCATCGCTCCGCAGCTGACCGCACGTGAAGGCCTGCGCGAAGCCGACTTCGCCGCCGCGATCCACGAGCAGCTGTCCGTGCCGGGTACCTGCACCGTGGGCTACAACTCGCTGCGCTTCGATGACGAGTTCACCCGGCATCTCCTGTACCGCAATTTCTACGAGCCGTACGGTCGCGAATGGGAGAACGGCAATTCCCGCTGGGACCTGATCGACCTCGTGCGCCTGTGCCAGGCGCTGCGCCCCGACGGCATCGTCTGGCCGACCCGTGAGGACGGCCTGCCCAGCTTCCGGCTCGAGCACCTGGCTACCGCCAATGGGCTCAAGCAGGACCGCGCGCACGACGCGCTGTCCGATGTCGAAGCCCTGATCGCGCTCGCCCGCCTGATCCGCCGGCACCAGCCGAAGCTGTGGGACTGGTACTTCGCCCTGCGCCGCAAACAGCGTGTCTTCGAACTGCTGGACGTGGCGGCGATGACGCCGGTGGTGCACGTGTCGTCGCGCTATCCCGCCAGCCGCCAGTGCCTGACCGTGATCGCGCCGCTGGCGGCGCATCCGTCGCGCGCCGGAGAAATCATCGTCTACGATCTCACGGCCGATCCCGCCGATCTGCTCGCGCTGGACGACGGCGATGTGGCCGACCGCGTGTTCACGTCGCGCGCCGACCTGCCCGAAGGGGTCGAACGCATCGCGTTGCGCACGATCAAGGCGAACAACGCGCCGGCGCTTGCGCCGCTTTCCGTCCTGAAGGGTGCCGACCACACCCGCCTCGGCCTGGACATGGACGCGGTCGAACGCCATCTCGCCCTTTTGCGCCAGGCGGAAGGCCTCGCCGAAAAGGTGCGGCGCATCTACGGTCAGGCCGGCCAGTTTCCGCCGGCCGAGGATCCGGAACTCGCGCTGTACGGCGGCTTCCTGCCCGACGCGGACAAGCGGCTGCTCGCCGAAGTACGTGCCACGCCGCCCGACCAGCTGGGCTCGCGTGGCTTCACATTCCGCGACCCGCGCTACGCGGAACTGCTGTTCCGTTATCGCGCGCGCAACTGGCCCGAGACCCTCTCGGTACAGGAGCACGAGCGCTGGGAGGCGTTCCGCGTCGCGCGCCTCACCCGGAGGGGCCCGCTGACCTCGCTCACGCTCGACGAATACCAGCTCGAACTCACCGCCCTCCGCGCCCTGCCCGGCTCCCCGCTGCCCCTGCTCGACGAGCTGGAAGCGTGGGGCCACGAACTGCTCTGACACCCATGGCCCAGACTTATTTCACGCCCGCGACCTTTCGTTTCTTCAAGTCGCTCATGCGCAACAACAACCGCGAGTGGTTCCAGGATCACAAGGCGGATTACGAGCGTCACGTACGCGAGCCGTTCCTTCAGCTGATCGGCGACCTCGACGCGCCGCTGAAGAAGATCAGCCCGCATTACCGCGCCGATACGCGCAAGGTCGGCGGCTCGCTGTATCGCATTCATCGCGATACGCGCTTCGCCAATGACAAGCAGCCGTACAAGGGCTGGCAGGGATCGCGCTTCTTTCATGAGCGCCGGCATGAGATCCAGGCGCCCGGCTTTTATCTGCATATCCAGCCGGGCGAATGCTTCGCCGGTGGCGGCATGTGGCATCCCGAGCCGCCCGTGCTGAAGAAGCTGCGCGACTTTCTCGCGGACAACCCGGATTCATGGAAGCGGGCGACGCACGGGAAGGCGTTTCGCGAGCGCTTCGAGTTCTGGGGTGAAAGCCTGACGCGGCCGCCGCGCGGGTTCGATCCGAACCATGAGCTGATCGAGGATCTGAAGCGGAAGAATTTCGCCGCCGGGCAGAATTTCGATGAGGAGATGGCGTGCTCGTCGGAGCTGCTTCCGTTTGTGGTGGACAGCTTCAGGCGGCTCGCGCCGATGGTGGATTATCTGTGTGCGGCGCAGGAGCTGGAGTTTTGAGGGGATCGCGCGCGGACGGGCATCGCGCGCGGGGCGCGCTCCTACATAGGGTATCGGCACCGGGTGCCGCCGTACCTGTAGGAGCCCGCCTTGCGGGCGATTCAACCCGCCTCAGTTCTCATACAACTCAATCGGCAAATGATCCGGGTCGGCAAAGAAGGTAAACCGCTTCCCCGTAAACTCGTCCACACGAATCGGCTCGCAATCCACACCACGCTCCGCCAACGTCGCCACGACCGCATCGATATCGCCTACCGAAAACGCCAGGTGCCGCAGCCCCTGCGCCTCCGGCCGTGACGGCCGCTTCGGCGGCGACGGAAACGAAAACAGCTCGATCTGCACGCCTGGGCTCACTTCCAGGTCCAGCTTCCACGAGTCACGCGCTTCCCGGTACGCCTCGTGCACCACGCGAAATCCCAGCGTCTCGGTATAAAACGCCTTCGACTTCGCATAGTCGGAGCAGATGATCGCGACGTGGTGAATGGCCTCGAGCATCCCCATCGTCACGCCTCCGAAAACGGGAAAGCCAGCACGTCGGCAATCGCATCCGTACCGGCCAGCACCATCAGCAGGCGCTCGACGCCCAGCGCGACGCCCGCGCAATCCGGCATATCCGCGAGCACACTCAGCAAGCGCTCGTCGATCGGCACTTCGCGGTCGCCCCGCTCACGCCGCTTCGCGTTGTCACGCTCGAAGCGTGCCCTCTGCTCGGCGGGATCGTTCAGCTCGTGGTACCCGTTGGCGACTTCGTACGGCCCGACATAGGCTTCGAAGCGTTCGGCCACCGGGGGATCGTCATGACGGATCCTCGCCAGTGCACACTGGCTCGCCGGGAAGTCATACACCACCGTGATGCGATCGCGCGGAAAAAACGGCTGGATGCGATGGGTCAGCACGAGGTCGAGCCAGTCGTCGCGTTCGAGGCCTTCGCCGTCGATCTCCGTGCCGGTCATGGCCGCCTGAAGTTTCTCGACCGGATCGACCAGCGGGTCGATGCCCAGCGCGTCGTGAAACAGTCCGCCATACGTCGTCTCGTATACGCCGAACGTCTTCCCCGCCTGCACCAGCAGCCGCTCCAGCAGGTCGATCACCTCGCGCGCCAGCTTCACGTCATCCCAGCCCACGCGATACCACTCGAGCATGGTGAACTCGGGGTTGTGCCTGCCGCCCGCCTCGCCGTTGCGAAACACGCGCCCCAGCTCATAGATGTCACCCGCGCCCGCTGCGAGCAGGCGCTTCAGCGGAAACTCCGGCGACGTACGCATCCAGCGCTCACGCGCACCGGCATCCACGTGGCCGGTGAAGCTGGCCGTAAAGCTCTGGATATTGGGATCCGTGTTTCCGGCGGCGGAAAGCATGGGCGTCTCCACCTCCATCACGCCGCGCTCGAGGAAGAACGCGCGAATCCGGCCCAGCGTCTCCGCCCGCAGTCTCAAGGCCTCGCGCCCCGGCGGGAGCCAGCCCTTTCGGCGGTGGTCCGCCGTCACGGCGCCACCCCATGCTCGGCCAGCAACGCCACCAGATCCGCCTCCGTATAAACCGGCACGCCCAGCTCCTTCGCCTTATCCAGCTTCGACCCCGCGGCCTCACCTGCGAACACCGCCGTCGTCTTCTTCGACACCGACCCCGCCACCTTGGCCCCGAGACCTTCGAGCCGTTCCGTAGCGTCATCGCGCTTCAGCGCTTCCATCGTGCCGGTGATCACATAGGTCAGCCCTTCCAGCGGCAAGGCCGCAGCCGCCTTCGCAGGCAAGGCCTCCGCCAGCCGGGCCATCGCCTCCGCACTGGCGCGCAGAGCCGCCGCGCGATCGCTGTCGGCGAGGTAAGCACTGAGATTCGACGCCGCCGCCTGCGGCACACCGGCGACGATCCACTGATGCTCGCCGGCCTTGATCAGCGCATCGAGGTTCGCGTAGTTCTTCGCCAGCGTCGCCGTGCTCTTCGGACCCAGCTTGGGCACCTTCGCCGCATCGAGCAGCACATCCAGCCCCAGCCGCTCACGCAGCTTCGGCGACGGCGCGCCCTCGTCGGCGAAAACGATTCCCGCATCGAGCAGCGCGTCGACGACCTTCTGGTTACCTTCCTGCTCGAAGAAGGCGGCGATCGACGTCGCCACTTCGTCGCCGATATCGGGCAGCACTCGCAGCACCGGTGCCGGCGTATGTCGCACGAACTCCAGCGAACCGAGCCAGGACGCCAGCGTTTTCGCCGTGCTCTCGCCGATATGCATGATGCCGAGACCGAACAGGAAGCGCGGCAGCGTCGACTGCTTGCTGGCCTCGATGGCGGCTACGAGATTCTCGGCCCACCGGGTCGCGACCTTGCCCTGCTTCACCGTCTCCGGCGTCGACCCGTCGCGCTCGTCGGCCAGCGTCTTCATCTGCACGAAGCGGTCGACGGTCATCGCATACAGATCGGCCGGCGTGTGCACCATGTCGAACTCGACCAGCGCGTCGACAAAGCGATCGCCCAGGCCGTCGATGTCCATCGCGCGACGGGAGGCGAAGTGAATCAGCGCCTCCTTGCGTTGCGCAGCGCAGATCAGGCCACCGGAGCAGCGATACGCCGCCGCGCCCTCTTCGCGGAGCAGTTCGGATCCGCACACGGGACACGTCGCGGGCATCCGCCAGGCGACCGTCCCCGTCGGCCGGCGCTCTTCCACCACGCGCGCGACTTCGGGAATGACGTCGCCGGCGCGGCGCACGATCACCGTATCGCCGATGCGCACATCCAGACGCGCGACCTGGTCGGCGTTATGCAACGTCGCATTGGTCACGGTGACGCCACCGACCTGCACCGGCGTGAGACGCGCCACGGGCGTGGCCGCACCCGTGCGACCGATCTGGATCTCGATCGCCTCGACGGTGGTCATCTGCTCCTGCGCCGGATACTTGTGAGCGATGGCCCAGCGTGGTGCGCGCGAGACGAAGCCCATTTCCCGCTGACCTTCGTAATCGTCGAGCTTGTAGACGACGCCGTCGATGTCGTACGGCAATCTGTCGCGTTTCTCGCCGATCTTGCGGAAGTAGGTGATGAGACCCTCGAAGCCTTTCGCCGTCGATACTTCCGGCGAGACCGGAAAACCCCATTCGCGCAGCTTCGCCAGCGTCGCGGAGTGCGTATCCGGCAATTCGCCGTCCTCGACCAGACCGATCGCATAGGCGAAGAACGCCAGCGGACGCTTCGCGGTGATGGCGGGATCCAGCTGACGCAGCGAACCCGCGGCGCCATTGCGCGGATTGGCGAGCGGTTTCTCACCGGCTTCGCGGGCACGCTCGTTGAACTTCTCGAAGCCAGCACGCGGCATGATCACCTCGCCACGCACTTCCAGCACGCGCGGCCAGTCCGAACCGCGCAGGCGCAGCGGAATCGCCTTCACCGTGCGCAGATTGGCGGTGACGTCCTCCCCGACCGCACCGTCGCCGCGTGTGGCGCCCTGTACGAAGACACCGTCCTCATAACGAAGACTGATGGCGAGGCCATCGAGCTTGGGCTCGACGGAAAACACGGGTTGCTTGCGGCCGAGGGTCTGTTCGATACGACGCTCGAACTCGGCGACCTCGCGGTACTTCTCGCGATCGGTGTCGCCCTCCTGTTCGAAGGCGTTACCCAGCGAGAGCATCGGCAAGGCATGCGTCACTTCGGCAAAACCGCCGTGAGCTCGCGCACCGACACGACGCGTGGGCGAGTCGAGTGCGGCCAGATCGGTGTATTCGGCTTCGAGCGCCTCGAGCTCACGCATGAGACGGTCGTACTCGGCGTCGGCAATATCGGGATCGTCGAGGACGTGATAGCGGTAGTTCGCATCCTCGATGCGGCGGCGCAGCTCGGCGGCGCGCGCGACTTCAGCTTCGGGGGCGGTGGCTTGAGGCATGTGCAGGGTCCGTGATGGCATGAGCGAAGCAGACGCGACCCTGAACTGTCGGCCGAAGGCGCGTCAAAAGCAAGGTTTCGATCCGCTATAATCGCCCGGATCATGCCCCCGACCGACGTCATTGACACCCCCATTTCGACCGACGTCCACGCCTTACCCGCCGATCGACCGGCCCTCGCTCCGGCAGAGCCGTCCAGCAAGGCGCGCTATCGCGGCCTGATCTGGCTGGTGTCGGCCGCATTCTTCATGCAGGCGCTGGATTCGACGATCGTCAACACCGCGGTGCCCGCCATCTCCCACGCGCTGGAGGTGACGCCGCTGAGCATGCGCACCGCCCTCACCAGCTACGTACTGACGCTGGCGATCTTCATCCCGATGAGCCCCTGGCTGTGCGATCGCTTCGGCACACGCCGCGTGTTCGGCGGCGCGATCCTGGTCTTCGCGCTGGGCTCATTGCTGTGCGGTGTGGCCCAGAGCCTGCCGCAGCTGGTCGCCTCGCGTATCGTCCAGGGCCTGGGCGGCGCGGCGCTGATGCCGGTGGGTCGCTACGTACTGGTGCGCAGTATCGATCGCCGGGAGTTCGTCAGTTCGATGACGACGGTAGCCACCTTCGGCCTGCTGGGATCGGTGGTCGGCCCGCTCGTCGGCGGCGCGCTGGTCGAGTTCACCAACTGGCGGCTGATCTTCCTTATCAATGTCCCGGTCGGCATCGTCGGTCTGCTGCTGAATCGCCGCGAGATGCCGGACTACCGGCTGGATACCGCGCACCGTTTCGATACGCTGGGGTTCATCCTGTTTGCCGGCGCATCGGCGCTGCTGCTGATGGCCGCCGAGACCGCCGGTGGCGACGGCCACTGGCCCCTCGTGCTCGGTTATGCGGTTGCCGCGATCGCGACGGGCATGCTTTACGTCCGGCATAGCCGTCGTACCGAGTTCCCGGTGAGCGACCTCTCGCTGCTGAAGGTGCGCAGCGTGTGGGTTTCGCTGGCCGGCAACCTGTTCACGCGGCTGGGCGTTTCCGGCATGTATCTGCTGCTGGTGCTGTTCCTGCAGATCGGTTGCGGCTGGTCGCCCCTTGTAGCCGGCATGATGATGGTGCCGCAGGCGATCGGCTCGATCTCGGTCAAGCCTTTCATCAACCGTCTGCTCACTCAGTTCGGCTATCGCCGCCTGCTGCTCGGCAACACCATCGCCGTCTCGGCCGTACTTTGCTCCTTCGCGCTGCTTTCGGCCGACACGCCGGCCTGGGTCACCGTCATTTTCGTCTACGTCTACGGCGCGGTGATGTCCTTGCAGTACACCTCGATGAACACGCTGGCCTATGTGGACCTGGACGTGCAGTACGCCTCGCAGGCGTCTTCGATGGCCTCGACCGCGCAGTACCTGTCGATGAGCTTCGGCATCGCGCTGGCATCCTTGCTGATGGCCGGCTTCCTCGGTTCGCATAACGCCCAGGGCTATGTCTGGGCGTTCCGCTCGTCGGTCATCGTGCTCGGGCTGATCACCCTCAGTGCCAGCTGGATCTTCAGCCGTCTGCACGATCCGCGGACGGCGCCCGATCGCTCTTCGACGCCTGGTAAGCCGTAAGCGCGTCGTCGCGCGTGGCCTTCAGGTCGACCAGCGGGCGCGGGTAGCCCGAGGCCTTCAGGAACGCTTCGTCTTCCCACGGCGCATGCACCAGGCGTCCGGGCGCATCGCGAAGCTCAGGCACCCAGCGCCGGATGTATGCCCCGTCCTTGTCGAATTTTTCCGACTGGGTCACCGGGTTGAAGATGCGGAAGTACGGCGCGGCATCGGCGCCGCTGCCGGCCACCCACTGCCAGCCCAGCGCGTTGTTGGCCAGGTCCGCGTCGACCAGCGTGTCCCAGAACCACTTCGAGCCCAGCACCCAGTGCTGACGCATGTTCTTCGTCAGCAGGCTGGCGACCAGCATGCGCACGCGGTTGTGCATCCAGCCGGTTGCCCAAAGCTGCCGCATGCCCGCATCGACGATGGGAATGCCGGTCTTGCCCTGCTTCCAACGGCGCAACGCGTGCGCATCGCGCTTCGCCCAGGGGAATCCGTTGAACCTCGGGTTGAAGTTTTCTTTCGGGGTTTTGGGGAAGTGGAACAGCAGGTGATGCGCGAACTCGCGCCAGCCGAGCTGACGCAGATAGGGCTCGATGTCGGGCTTTTTCTTCGTCCTTGCCGCGTGGGCGCGCAGACCCGCGGCGATCTGGAGGGGCGATATCTCACCCCAGTGCAGGTGCGGCGACATCCTTGACGTGCCATGCCTCGCAGGCAGGTCGCGACCCTCCACGTAGTGGCCCACGGCATCGTCGGCAAAGAGTTCGAGCATCTCGTGAGCGCCCCGCTCGCCCGGCGTCCATTCGTCGAAGCCTCTGGCCCAGTCGAGTGTCGGCAACAGCGCCAGGTCGTCCAGCGCCACCGACGTCGGCAGGCCCGCCAGGTGCATGGGGGACGGCGCCTCGACCGGCCCGACCTCGTCGATCCGCGTGCGGAGGTTGCGCCAGAACGGCGTGAACACCCGGTAGGGCTCGTCCTGCTTCGTGGCGATGTCCCAGGGCTCGCACCACAGCGACGCGTTGAACGAGGCGACGTCGATACCGTCCTCCTCCAGCGCCTTGCGAACGGCCTTGTCGCGACGGATGACCTTCGGTTCGTAGAGCCGGTTGAAGTACACGGCCGTGGCGCCGGTCGCCTCGACGGCGGCGCGCAGCGAATCGAGGCTCGACCCATGCAGAATCTGCAGCGACCCGCGGTGTGCCCCAAGCGAGGCATCCAGGGCCGCCAGTGAATGGTGCAGCCACCAGCGCCCGGCGGCGCCGGGTGCCCACTCGCCCTCCTCTTCCGGGGCGTGGATGTACAGCGGCACGACGTGGTCGTGCGCCTTCATCGCCTCGACGAGAGCGGGGTTATCTGCAAGACGAAGATCGCGGCGGAACCACAGGATGGCGGTAGTCATGCCCCTAGTATCCAGTCTTTGTGTGAAGTGTGAATCGTGCTCGCCATCCATTCAGCAGCGATGCTTAGACTGGTCCCACTCCGGCACCGTCCCCGCCGTTCGAATGAGGAGTTTTCCATGAACGTCAAGACCGTCCTCGGCCTTCCCCTGGCCGCCCTGCTCGCCACGGCGGCAGTCGCGCCGGCCTCGGCCGCCACGCTGACCCGCAGCGACGGCATCTACGTCCGCTGCGACCAGTGCGGCGTCGTCCAGAGCATCGAACACAACGTCGTCCAGGGCCGCGACCACGGCACCGCGGGTGCGGTCATCGGCGCCATCGCCGGCGGCGTCCTCGGCAACCAGGTCGGCAGGGGCAACGGCCGCAAGCTGGCTACCGTCGGCGGCGCGGTGGGCGGCGGCTTCGCCGGTAACGCGATCGGCAAGGGCGGCGGCAGCGAGAGCTACACGCTGCGTCTGAAGATGGGCGGTGGTGGATACACTAATGTCCAGGTGAAGGATGCGAGCGCCATTCGCCAGGGCGACATCGTGGTGGTGGACGAGAACGGGAACGTGTCGCGGGTGCAGTAACAGGCGCTCCGACTTCTTCGCTATTCGAAGGCCGGTCTTTTGACCGGCCTTTTTTGTGTGCTTTAAGCTGAGGGCTCGGCTTCGCCATCGCGTTTGGCTTTCCGCGTTCGGGCGGCACGAGCAAGAGCCGGCGGGTGCCACCCTCGCGCCCACGCCTGCGGCGACCCCTCAGGGAAAGGCCGCTACCGCGGCCGTATTTCAATGGCCTACGGCCGGGTCGGGCTCCGACTGGGGGTTTTCGAGTCGGCTGTCCCTGCCTCCCCGAAAACGACCGGCCATCCATGGCCGGCCCCGCTGTCGCGGCCTCTTCCAGTCGGAGCCCTCGCCTGCGGCTACCGGACGCGAGGGTGGCACCCGCCGGCTCTTTCGGACGGTAAGGCAGCGTGGGGTCGAGCGGCGGTTCGCTCCGTGACTGGGCCGCTAGCCGAGCCCCTGGGCATCTGTAGCAGTTGAAGGTGCTTGCGCCTTATCGGCTCGCTTCCGACGATGAACTCATCAAACCTTGTTGAACTTTGAAAGTTGCGCTGGATCCGCGTCCTCGAACCTCACAACGCCAAAGTCCCTGGACGTGAGAAGGCGGCGCTTCTCCTGACCTGTCACCGTGTCTTTCTCGCCAAATAGCGCGCTGGACAAGATCCAGGCCTTCGCTGGATCTGAGTACTTGAATGCATAGGTATTCGACCATCGCAACGGCTTGCCTTGCCCGTCCTCTTTGCTATTGGCACAAACGCCATCGCGCGCAGAAATCCATGCCCGCTCACTTGCCCTCAGCTCAGATCGCTGTTCGACCGGGAGTTTGCTCAGGAGTGTCCGGTAAGCCGCATTCAAGCGCACATCCTGGAATCCGAATTCATTACGCGAGCAGCCGATCCAATCGAGGTCAGGACCCTCGGTAGCGTCAAGACAGGCCGCATATCCCGGACGGATGCCGATGAAGGAAGCGGCGCCCGCGACTGATTGGAGCGAAAAAAGAAGCCCGCATACGCCGACGACCCAAGCTGTTCCATGCTTCATGCGAACTCCAGTCAGAAAACCTTATCTATGATCGCTTACGTGCGACGCACGCCACGACTTCGTCATAAAACGACGGCGGCAACGACGCACTCACCGGGACGCGCCACCAGTTCTCGCGCGCAAACGAACGACATTTCACCGCGTCCTTGTCAGTCATCAGGACGGGGCAACCGTCGGCGAACGTCAAGTCGTCGCGGGTGAATGCATGATGGTCGGCGAACGGGTGACCGTCCACGGCGATGCCCTGCGCGGTCAGGCTGGCGAAGAACCGCGACGGATTGCCGATGCCTGCGACGGCATGTGCGGGGCGGCCGGCGAAGTCGGCGAGCGGTGCCGTGCGCGAGGGGTCGGCCATGTTGATCGCGATGCCGCCTTCCAGCGTCATGACGATTTCGTTCGGCTGACCGGTGTGGCCGTTGACGACGATGAAGTCGACTTGTGCGAGGCGACTGGCCGGTTCGCGCAGCGGGCCCGCAGGCAGCAGGTGGCCGTTGCCGAGGCGGCGCTCGCCGTCGATGACGCAGATTTCCACGTCGCGACCGAGGCGGTGATGCTGCAGGCCATCGTCGGCGAGGATCAGATCGCAACCCGCATCGATCAGGAGTTGCGCGGCTTCGGGACGCTCGCGACCGATGGCGACAGGAAAGCCGCTCTGGCGGATCAGGGTGGGCTCGTCGCCGACCTTCGAGGGATCGTCGCTGCCGGTGAGCAGGTACGGGCCACGCTCGGACCCACCGTACCCGCGGCTCACGATGCCGGGCTTGAACCCGCGCTCGGCCATCGCTCTGGCCAGCGCGACGATCAGCGGTGTTTTTCCGGTACCGCCGATGGTGATATTGCCCACCACGACAACCGGCACGGACAGCTTCACAACGCTCGATGCGTCACGTCGAAAACGTTCCGCGCGACGAGCGACAACGGCGCGGTACAACGCTTCAAGAGGCAGCGTCCACAAGGGCGGCTTCCCGCCCCCGTACCAACGCCTCTGTAACGACGTTCCGAAGGCCACGGTCAGCCCTCGGAGACCTGCTCGTGGAACTGCATGCGATGCAGGGCGGCGTACTGGCCCTGCTTGTCGAGCAGCTCGCGGTGCGTGCCGAGTTCGATGATCCTGCCCTGCTCCATCACGGCGATCTGATCGGCGTGTTCGATGGTGGACAGGCGGTGCGCGATCACCAGCGTGGTGCGGTCGCGCATGAGGCGGGTCAGCGCGTCCTGGATCAGGCGCTCGGATTCGGTGTCGAGCGCGCTGGTCGCTTCGTCGAGGACGAGGATCGGCGCGTTCTTCAGGATGGCGCGGGCGATGGCGATGCGCTGGCGCTGACCGCCGGAGAGCGAGTTACCGCCCTGGCCGATCTGCGTATTGAGGCCTTCGGGCAGGCGCTCGATGAACTCCATCGCGTTAGCGGCCTTCGCGGCGGCGATGATGTCCGCCTCGGCGGCACCGGCCATCTCGCCGTAGGCGATGTTGGCGGCGACGGTGTCGTCGAACAGCACCACGTGCTGGCCGACCCAGGCGATCTGTCGGCGCAACGAGGCCAGCGTGTACTGCGCATAGTCGCGACCGTCGATCAGGATGTTGCCTTCGGTCGGCTCGTAGAAACGCGGCAGCAGACTGACGAGGCTGGACTTGCCGCTACCGGAACGACCGACCAGGGCGGTGACCGTGCCGGGGGCGCAGACCAGGTCGACGCCGCGCAGCGCGATATGGTCGTTGCGCTCGTAGACAAGCTTGACGCCTTCGAAACGGATGTCGCCCTTGGTACGGACCAGGTTCTCGGTGCCATGGTCGACTTCCGGCGGCTCGTCGATGATCGCGAACAGGTCTTCCGCCGCGCTCACGCCCTTCTGCAGGTTCGACTGGATGCCGGCCAGTCGCTTCAGCGACGGCAGCATGCCGCCCATCGCGGTCAGCACGGCGGTGAATACGCCCGGGGTGATCGTCTCGATGACGCCGGGGCGCGTGCCCAGGAACACCAATGTCGCCAGCGCCATGGCGCCGACGGTCTGGATGGTCGCGCTGGAGGCTGCGCTCGTGGCGGACACCTTGAGATTGAGCCGGCGCTGGCGGTCGGCGATCGCGCCGAAGCGGTCGCCCTCGCGCGCCTGGCCGCCGTAGATGCGCACTTCGCGATTGGCCGCGACGGCTTCTTCGACCGCGCTGGTCACCGTGCCCATATTGCCCTGGATGCGCTTGCTGATCTTGCGATAGCGCCGGCTGATCACCGTGACGATGACCACCACGCAAGGCACCAGCACGAGCAACGCCATCGCGAGATACGCGCTCTGATAGAGCATGACCGCAAGCAGGCCGACGACCGTGAGGCCTTCCGTCACCGCGACCTTGAGCGAATCAGACGATGCCGCCGCGACCTGCTCGCTGGTGTAGGTGATGCGGGAGATCTGCTGGCCCGACGGCTCCCTGGCGAAGAACGTCGACGGCAGGCGCAGATACGCCGCGAACACTTCGATGCGGATCGCCTGGACCACGTTGCGACCGACGAAGGCGATGCCGTAGTCGGTGCAATACGAGGCCACGCCACGCACCGCGAAGATGCAGATGATCCAGATCGGCATCCAGAAGATCGTGTGCGGATCGCGTGCGATGAACAGGTTGTCGATCAGCGGCTGCAGCAGGTTGGTGAACAGCGAGAGACAGGCCGGGTCGATGATCATGCCGATGATGGCGATGATGCCGGCGGTGCGGAACCGTCTCGTGTAGCTGAGCAGACGCTTGTACGTCTGCCAGGTCCGGACATCCCAGACCGAAACGCGTGGAGTACTCACTGGGCCGAAGCCGCCTCGGACGGCGTCGTGGCGATGGACAGGCGGGTAAAGCCGACCTGGCCCAGCGCATCCATGGCGCGCACGACATTCTGGTGGGGGGTCATGGCATCGGCGCGGATCACCACGAGGCGATTGCGATCGTCGCCCGCGACGCGCTGGATGGCGGTCTTGAGCGGCTCGATGCCCTCGCCCATCACTTCGTCGCTGCCGACGGAGTAATGGCCGTCGCGGTCGATGACCACGTTGAGCGCGTTGTCGGTGCCTTCGCGCGCCTCACTGTCCGCCTTGGGCAGGTTGACCTTGAGGCGCGAATGCTGGACGAAGGTGGTGCTGAGCACGAAGAACATCAGCAGGGTGAGCAGGACGTCGATCAGCGAGATCACGTTGATCTCGAAGTCGTCCTCACGGCGGGAACCGATGCGCATGGATCAGCCAGCCTGCGGCGCGGCGGCTTCCGCGGCGGTGCGACGACGCGGCGCGGCGGGACGCGGGGCCGACAGGTCGTCGAGCAGCGCGGTTGCCTCTTTTTCCATCTGGACGACGTAGCCGCTCACCCTGGAGCGGAAATAACGGTGCAGTACGTAGGCCGGGATCGAGACGATCAGGCCGAAGGCCGTGCAGATCAGGGCTTCGCCGATACCGCCGGCCATCTTGGTCGGATCGCCGATACCGCCGGCCATCACGCCCATGAACATGCGGATCAGGCCGATGACCGTGCCCAGCAGGCCGAGCAGCGGACCGATCAGGGCGATGGTGCCGAGCGTATTGAGGTAGCGCTCCATGCGGTGGACCACGTGACGGCCGCTGTCCTCGATGCGCTCCTTGATGAGCTCACGCGGACGGTCGCGCACGGCGAGCGCGCCAGCGAACAGCTCGCCCAACGGCGACCCCTTCTCCAGCGCGGCAAGGTGCGCCGCATCCAGCTGTGCCGAGCGGGCCCACTGCCGCACCTCTTCACCCAGCCCCGGCGGCAGCACGGCCGCGCGACGCAGCGCCCAGAAGCGTTCGAACACGATCGCCATGGCGACCAGCGAGCAGATCAGGATCGGCAGCAATGCCCAGCCGCCAGCGAGAAGGATCTCGAGCACGTGAACCCCGGAGGTACTTTTGAGTCAGATGCGCATCATAGCAGGGCCCGGGAAAGGGACTGAGGCGCTCTTAACACTACGGCGAACGGCCAGCTCCAGAGGCCGGCTCTGGTAGGAGCCAGCCCTGCTGGCGAAAGGATCTTGCCTCAGTCTCCACGAAGAACCGAGGCAAGCATGAATCGCCAGCAGGGCTGGCTCCTACCAGGGCAGGCAAGGTCCATAGGCCCCGCCAGAGTGAAGCTCTCAGCGGTGGCCGAGGAACTCCACTTCGCTGATATCCACACCCGCTGCCGGGTCAGCCGCCACCAGACGCAGGCGGTACCAGGCATACGCCTTCGGCGTCGCCACGGCGAACGCGCGCGTCTGCCGACGCCACGGCCAGGTCTCACCCTTGCGCTCATCGACCGGCGTGTAGTGCTTGCCGTCGCTGGAACCCTCCAGCACCCAGCCCGACGGATCGGCCGGCTTCGCGCTGGACGTCAGGGTCAGCATCTCCACGGTAACCGGCCTGGCGAAGTGCCAGCCGATCGCGGCACCCTTGGCATCCAGGTGAGCCGTGGTGTCCGACGTGTTGTCGAACAGCCTGGCCAGCTCGTCGGCCTTGACCGAGCCGAAGGCTTTGCCGCCATCGGCGGTCAGGTCGACCAGCGGCGCAGGCTTCGACCCCTCCGTCGTGATCGACGCTGGCAGCGCGTCCTCACCGGTGCCCCACTTCGATGGCGACGGACCCATGTCGAAGTCCAGCGTGGCGCCTCTGGCCAGCAGCTCGTGCGGCAGGGTGACCTTGTTCCATGCCTGGCCGTTGACCTTGAGGGACTGCACGTAGCGATTGGTGTCGCTGACGCCGGGCGCACGGATGTCGATGCTCGCGCCGTTTTCGAGGCGGATGGTCATGTGCGGGAAGTGCGGCGCACCGATGACGTACTCCGGCGTGCCCATGCGCAGCGGGTAGAAGCCGGCGGCGCCGAACAGCCACCACGCCGACATCTCGCCGTTGTCCTCATCACCCGGGTAACCCTGGCCGATCTCGCTGCCGACATACAGGCGCGACACGGCGTCACGCAGCTTGTCCTGCGTCTTCCACGGCTGGCCGGCCTCGTCGTACATCCAGATGATGTGGTGCGACGGCTGATTGGAATGGCCGTACTGGCCCATGCGGACATCGCGCGCCTCGAGCATTTCGTGGATTACGTCGCCGTAGTCGCCCACGTCGAACTTGCCCGGCGCGCTGAAGAACTGGTCGAGTTTGGCGGCCAGCGCTTCGCGACCACCGTACAGCGCGGCCAGGCCGGCGCCGTCCTGCGGTGCGTGGAACGCCATATTCCAGGCGTTGGTCTCGGTGTAGTCGCCGCCCCAGCGGATCGGGCTGAAGTCCTTGTCGGTCCAGCGCCACTTGCCAGCCGGGTCGCGGGCGACGAAGAAGCCGACGGCCGGATCGAACAGGTTGGCGTAGCCGACCGCACGCGAGCGATACCAGGCGGCATCGTCCGCGTAGGCCTTGTAGTCACCGGCCGCGGCCGGGTCCTTCGACAGCGCGGCGGCGAGGTTGCCGATCGCGAAGTCGTTGATATAGCCGTCCATCGACCACGACAGGCCTTCGTGCACCTTGTCGTCGGTGTAGCCGTTGAACAGCGACCGCTCGATGCCCTTGCGGCCCGTGCCCTTCACGTCACTGACCGTCGAGGCGTTGCGGATCGCCGACTGATAGAACGCCGACACATCGAAGTTACGCACGCCCTTGAGCCATGCATCGGCGAAGGCCACGTCCGAACTGGTACCCACCATCAGATCAGCGTAACCGGGCGAGGACCAGCGCGCGATCCAGCCGGCGTCGCGGTACTGCTGCACGAAACCGTCGATCATCTTGCCCGCTTCGGTCGGCGTAAACAGGACGTAAGCCGGCCACGCCGTGCGATACGTATCCCAGAAGCCGTTATTGACGTAGGGCTGGCCGTCGACCACGCGTGCGCCGGTCTGCGTCGGCGTGTTCGGGCCGGCCGGCGCGGAGAACGGGCTGGCGTAGCGCCACACCGGCCTATCCTTCGTCCCGGTGTTTTCGTAGGCCTGGTTCGGGTACAGGAACAGACGGTACAGGTTCGAATAGAGGATCGTGCGCTCGTCGGGCGATGCCCCTTCGACCTTGATCATGTCGAGGCGGTCGTCCCAGGCCTTGCGCGCGCGTTCGCGCACGCTGTCGAAGGTATCGGCGCTCGCGATTTCCTGACCGAGATTGGCCCTGGCCTGATCGACCGAGATCAGCGACGTGGCGATGCGCATGTTGACCGTGCGGTTGCCCTTCTTCGCGGTGTCGAAGCCGAACCATGCCGAGGCGGCGTCGCGCTTCTCGCCGGTCAGGCGGCCGCTCTCCGACACATCGCGGTCGAACTCGGCATAGAAGAACAGACGCGTGGCACCGGTCGACAGGCCGCTCCTGACGTCCGACCAGCCCTGAATCGCGCGATGACCCGGATCCAGGGTGACTTCGGCCTTGTCGTTGAGGTTGTCGAAAATGAGCTGCGAACGCTTCCCCGTGAAGGTGAAGCGGAACATCGCCGCATGGTCGGTCGGCGTGATTTCGGTGGTCACGCCGTTGTCGAAACGCACGCGGTAATAGTCCGGATGCGCCACCTCGGCATCGTGGCCAAACGCCAGCGCGCGCGTTTCGCGTTTCAGCGCCGGTGCGCCCGTCTCCGCCTGTGCGGGCATGACCTGAAAGGTCTGCCGCTCGCCCATCCACGGGCTAGGCTCATGTGACAGCGCGAAGGCCTCGATGCGGGGGCGATTGTCGTCGCCGTTACGCTCCTGGTACTGGTAGAGCCAGTTGGAACCGGCGTTGGTCACCGGCGTCCAGAAGTTGAAGCCGTGCGGCGTTGCCACGGCAGGGAAGTTGTTGCCGCGCGAGAAGTTGGCGTTGGCGTTGGAGCCGCGACGCGTGTCCACGTAGTCCGTGGGGTGCGTGCTCGAAACAGGCGTTGCCGTGCCGATGCGCACGTCGTCGATGAATCCTTCGAAGGCTTCACCCGGCGGTGCGTCGGCGACCAGCTCGATGGAGCGGACACGACGGCCTTTGGCGACCGCGCCCAGATCCACGCTGACGTAGTTCCACTGGTCGGGATAGAGTACGCGGCCTTCGCCCTGCGCCTTCGCCGTGGCGGCGATACGGTGCTGGTCGCGCGCTGCCGTGGTGGTCGACAGGCGGGAGCCATCGTCGAAGACGAGATCCACGGCCACGTAGTTGGCCGGATTGGCGAGGTCGTCCTTATTCGATCGCGGGAAGACCAGCCAGGACAGCGTGGTGCCCTCGCCGACGCGGATATCGGTGTCGAACAGCTTCGCCGTGTTGGGCGCGCCCGTGGAGTTGCCGGCGTAGCGCAGCGAGTGCGTACCGGTGAAGCCGACATTGGCTTTGGCCGTAAGGACGGCTTCGGCGGGCGGGCCGCCGACCAGGCTGACGTCGAGACCGCCCGGCGCCTTATTCGCCAGCGCGGGATCACCCGGCTCGAATGAGCTGTCGAAGCGCTGATTGGCCGCGAGGGCCCCTACGGGTACCACCATAGCCGCCATCGCCAGGACGAATGCCGTCCTGCCCCAACCCTGCTTCGATCGCATCACGCGTCTATCCCCTTGAGTGCGGAATCCCCATTTAAATCGTTCTAAATTTGGAATGTCAAACCGCGCTGCAACACGGCGCCGGTCACTCGCGCCAGTAGCGATCCTTCGGCCGGCGCCACTCGCGGACCCGCCGGGGACCGTTCCGGACCGGAAAATCGATACGAACGGCACCGGTATCCGCGGTGACGACCACGTCGCCACCGACCGCCCGGTAACGCTGCACGACCGCGGGATGCGGATGGTGGAAGCGGTTGCGATAGCCGGCCGAAGCCACGCCGAGGACCGGAGCCACCGCGGCAAGCCACGCGTCGCTCGAGCCATGACGGCTGCCGTGATGAGCGACCGTAGTGACGGTCGGGACCTCCACGGCGAGCGACGCCGGATCCATGCGTCGCTCGGCACGATCGCTGATGTCCCCGGTGAGCAACAACCGGCCCCCTTCCCCTTCGATGGACAGGACGCAGGAACGGTCGTTGCCCGGCGTCTTGCCGCTGCGCTCGCGCGGCACGACGAGGAAGCGGAAGTCCACGCCGTCCCACGACCAGGATCGATCGGCGGTACAGGGCTCCGCCTCGAACGACAGTCGGCGACGCTCGCCGGACAGGCGCTCCGCTGACGGATAGCGGGCGACGATGGATGCCGCGCCGCCGGCATGGTCGCGATCGCCATGGCTGATGACCAGTCGGTTCACCGGCGACAGACCCAGCGCCGTAACGGCGGGAAGCACCACGCCGCTACCGGCGTCCCGCCCTCCCGCCCATGCCGGGCCCGCGTCGTAGACCAGCGTATGCGAGCGTGTGCGCACCAGCACGGCCAGACCCTGTCCCACATCCAGCACCCATGCGCGAAACGCGCCGTGCGCCGGTTCGTCTCGCGGAGGCAGCAACAACGGAAGGCAGAGCAAGGCACCATAACCGCGCAACGGGACACCCCGGGGAATGAACAGCCACGCCGCGCCGAACGTCGCCAGCAGGACCGGCAACAGCCCCGCTTCGGAGACGCCCAGGCGCGCGGCAGGCCACTGCGCCATCACCGCCAGCCCTTGCCACAGCGCTTCCAGCAACCACGCCGCGCCGTCGAGCAAGGGGCCTGCCAGCACCGGCCACGCCAGCAGCGCGCAGCCGACGAGGCACATCGGCACGACGACGAAACTCACGAGCGGCGCGGCCACCAGGTTGGCGATGAAGCCGGCCAGCGAGGCGCTGCCGAACCACCACAGCGACATCGGCAGCAGGATGAGACTCATCGCGGCTTGCGCACGCAACAGCTCGCCGACCCAGCCCCACCAGCCTTGTGCGCGCGGCGCGACACAGACCATCAGGAAGCCGACGCCCGCGAACGACATCCAGAAGCCCGCCGACAGGACGGACAGCGGCGCCACGATCAGCACCACCAGCAACGCGAGGGCAAGCATCGTCAGGCCATGGGTCCGCTGACGAAGACATGCCGCGACACCCACCACCGCGATCATCAACAGTGTGCGCGTGGTCGGCAGCCCCATCCCCGCCAGCAGGCCGTAGACACCCGCCACGGCGAGGCCTGCGACCGACTGTGCGATGGGCCGTGGCACGCGCAGCGCCAGCCACGGCAAGAGCGCATAAAGCAGGCGGACCAACAGCAGACCACCGCCGGCGGCGACCCCCACATGGAAGCCGGAAATGGCGATGAGGTGGGAGACGCCCGTCGCGCGCGCGACGTCCCAGTCCGACGCGTCGAGACCTCGCGTGTCGCCGACGGTGAGTGCCCTGACGACACGGGAACCACGCGGGCCGAGCTGCCGGTCCAGCGCATCCGCGATCGCGGATCGCCATCCGTCGACGCACGTGCCTGTCGCCAGTCGTTCGTTGCCTGCCGAGGGGCGCACGTAGCCCGTCGCCACCACACCCCGTTGCAGCGCGCCGCGCTCCGCATCGTTGCCCCCGGGATTGAGCGAACCGCGCGGACGACGCAGACGTACCGTGAGTCGCCATCGCTCGCAGGCGCGCGGCGCTGCCTCGGCCCGGTACCACGTGAGGCGGAGTTTGCCCCGCAAGGCCGCGTCGTTGCCGGTGGCGTCGTCAGGAACGAACACGAAGCTGGTGTCGGCATCGATGCGGCGGGGTAGCTCGATAACATGTCCGACGAGTGTGACATCGTCGCCTTCGCGCTCACGCGGCAGTCTTGCCTCGAAGGCTCGCACGCCGTGCAGTGCCGCCCATGCCGCGAAGGCCGACACGAGGGCGACATGGCATAAGGCCGGGCGTCGTCGCGCACGCAGCGCCGCGCAGAGCGATACGCACGCCGTGAGCGCACATACCGGCCACGGAGGAAGCGACCGCGCCGCTTGCACCCACGTGCAACCAAGCAGCGCGGCGACCGCCACGGTAATGAGGGAGACAGCAGGGACGCGAAACACCGTTGGTCATCGACTCGGAGAGTCGCCAGCGTAGGTGGCGACGACCTCAGCGTGGTCCGCGTTGCGGCGTCAGCGTTTACCGATCGCGATTGCCGCGGCGATCGTTACGCGCGCCATTATCGTCCCGCATACGCTGCCCGGGAGGGTGCGCATTGGGGTTGCCGCCGGCAGGACGGTCACCGCCGTGCCAGCCGCCGGGCGGCGGCGGACGGTTACCGCCTCCGGCACCCCCGTTTTGCGGCGGACGCTGGCCCTGCCAACCGCCAGGCCGGTCGCCGCCGGGACGGCCACCTTGCCAACCCCCGGGGCGATCGCCACCGGGACGTCCACCCTGCCAGCCGCCGGGGCGATTGCCGCCTTGCCAGCCACCGGGCGGCCGGTGATCGTCATCGCCACCATGCCAGCCGCCGGGAGGCGGTCGCCGATCGCCGCGACCCGGAGGCGGGCCGCGATGCCCGTCGCGGTCGAAGTAATTTCCATCGCGCCCGCGGTAATACCGACGACCGCCATAGTCGTACCACACCGCACCGACCGTGACGCCCGAATAGCAGCAACCCGGACCGTAGCCATAGCCGTTGTCGTAGTAGCCGTAGCCGGGGTCGACGATCGTCGTCGTGGTCTCTTCACCGTAATAGGCGTCTCCGCCCGAGCCGTTACGGACATAGCCGTAGCCCGGGTCGTAGTAGCACCCGGTGAGCGGAAGGGAGACGGCCAGGGTCATTAACAAGACGCGCGCGGTACGCATGGGGAACCTCGGCAGATGGCGCTTTGGACACTGCGCTCGCGCGATTGAATGGCCGCTAAAACGAGAAGGGCCGCACGTGGCGGCCCTTCCCTTTCATTCAGGCTGCATCTCAGCCTTTGTCTTTCTGCTGATCGCCGCGCTCGTGCGCCGCGTTGGCGTGAGTCGCTTCCGACGATGGCGACTTCGGTGCTGGATTGGGCTCACTGCCTGGCTGCACGGCCGGCGTACCGTTGCCGTTTTCGCCCGTGGGCCATGTCGGTGGCTGACGATCGCGTTCGCGCTTGGCATCGAGCAACGCCTGGATATGCGCTACCGCTTCTTCCTGGCTGATGTGCTGAACCGGCTCGTCGGCCGAAGGCTCAGCGGCGGGTGAAGGTGCTGGAGCGGGTGTCGGAACGGGTTTCGGACGCGGCCTGGGGGCGGCCTTCGCGACGGGCGTCGGGCTGGCGCCCGACGTGGGCTTAGGCGCCGGCGCTGGCGCCGATGTCGGTGTCGCCTTCGGCGTCGCCACTGACGGGGACGCCTGACGTGCGGCCCTGGTTTCCGGTGCCCGCTGGACGGGCTTGTGCTCGACGGGGTGCGCAGCGGACGAACGCGGCGCGGACTTCCTGGACGCGGCTGCCGCCGTAGCCGACGTCGTCGGGACCGCCGCTTTCTTCGCCGGTGCCTTACGTACGACCGACTTACTCGCGGACTTCTTTACCGCCGCCTTTTTTGCCGGACTCTTGGTGGCGGCGACGTTCCGGGCCGGCGCCTTTGTCGCGACCTTCTTCGCGGCAACGACCTTGCGGGCGGGCACCTTCTTCACCGCCGACTTGCGCGTCGACGGCCGGCTGGCGACCTTTTTCACCGCGGCTTTCTTGCCTGCGACCTTACGCACAGCGGTTTTGCTGACGGCTTTCTTCGCAGCGACCTTGCGGGTCGGCGCTTTCTTCGCCGGCGATTTCTTTACGGCCGCCTTCTTCACAGCCGCCTTCTTCGCCACCGACTTCCTGACGGCCGACTTCTTGACGGCGGTTTTCCTGACCGCGCCCTTCTTCGCCGCCGTTTTTTTCGCTACCGTCTTCTTAGCGGCCGTCTTCTTAGCGGCCGTCTTCTTCGCTGCCGGACGTGCGGCACTCTTACGGGCCGTCTTCTTCGCGGCGGCGGAGACGCCGGCCTTCCTGACGGCGGTCTTCTTCGTGGCCGTCTTCTTTGCCGCGGACTTCTTCGCGGCGGACTTGCGGGTCGTAGCCATGCGTTCATTCCTCCTGCGGTAGTAGCCGACGCGAACCACCCCACCGGGGGAAACCCGCGTGCATGCCGGACGACTCAAGTTGATAGGTCTTCGTCGCGGACAACCGCATGATGTATCAGCCGTCGCCCGAAGTCACACAAATCCGTCGGAAAGAATTCAGGTTCGGGGTGATCAGAACCGCGGATTCATCAGCGTCTGCAGGAAATACGGCAGCACGCGCGGCTCCAGTGCGATCGTAAAGATGACGCCATAAGCCGCGCCCCAAAGGTGCGCGCTGTGGTTGACGTTGTCACCGCCGCGCTTGTCCATGTAGATCGAATAGACCACGAAAAGAACGGCATAGAGGATCGCCGGCATCGGCACGATGAACACGATGATGCGTGCCCAGGGCTGGACCAGGATGAACGCGAAGAGGATGGCGGAGACCGCACCCGACGCCCCCAGGCTGCGATAGCCCGCGTTGCGACGGTTGGCCATGTATGACGGCAGGATCGAGAAGACCAGCGCACCGATGTAGAAGGTGACGAAGCCCAGCGGCCCCATTTCCTGCGTGAACAGCTGCTCCATGCTGCGGCCGACGAAGTACAGCGAGAACATGTTGAAGAACAAGTGGCCCATGTCCGCGTGGACCAGGCCATAGGTCACCAGCCGGTAGTACTCACGGCTTCGCGACAGGGCCGGCGGCCAGAGGATGAGGTCGTCCAGCAGGCGCTGGTTGCGGAATGCGACGATCGAGACCACGCAGGTCACGAGGATGATGATCAGCGTAATCATGCCTGGAACAGTGTCCTTCAGGGGTCGAGCCAGCGCGCATCTTCGCGCTTGCGGGGCCCGATGTCGAATGATGCGGCTATCATGGCGCCCTCCCCCATCGATCCGGTCCCACCGATGCCTTCGACCCGTTACAAGCAGCTCGACGTCTTCGCCGCCCGTCACGGCGGCGGTAATCCGCTCGGTGTCGTCGTCGAAGCCGACGGCTGGTCGGACGCGCGCATGCAGCGCTTCGCCCACTGGACCAATCTGGTCGAAACCACGTTTCTGATGCCCGCGCGCGCCGCCGGTGCGGATTATCGTGCGCGCATCTTCACGCCGACCAAGGAGATCCCCTTCGCCGGCCACCCGACGATCGGCAGCGCGCATGCCGCGCTCGATGCCGGCCTGGTGAAACCCGATGCCGCCGGCGTCATCTGGCAGGAATGCGGCGCCGGCGTGCTGCCGATCCGCGTCGAGGGCGAAGGTCCCTCGCGTGAACTCTTCGTGCAGTCGCCGAAGGCGCGCATCGTCGGTGACGCATCGCACGGCGGCGAGACCCTGTCCGCCGTTCTCTACGGCATGCAGCCAGGCGCACTGCCTCCGGCCTGTGTCGAAGGTGGCCGTCGCTGGTGGGTCGCTGAATTCGCCGACGAAGCCGCGCTGCGAAGCTGGCGCCCCGACCACGCCGCCATCCGCGGTCTCGCCCTGGCCACCGATACGCTCGGCCTGTGCGTGTTCGCACGCTCGGCCGAGGGCCTGGCCGTGCGCGCGTTCCCCGCCGGCGTCGGCATCGTCGAAGACCCCGCATCGGGCGCCGCCAACGGCCTGATCGCCGCCTACGTCGCCGAGCGCGACCGGACCGGTCAGCTGGCGAAGGGCTACATCGTCAGCCAGGGTCGCGAAGTCGGGCACGACGCACGCATCATCATCCGCATCGACGGCGAGGCCGTGTGGGTCGGTGGCCGCACCAACACCATCATCGACGGCCACGTGGACTGGACGGACGTCTGACCGTGAACATCTGGGTCGACGCCGACGCCTGCCCCAACGTCATCAAGGACATCCTGTTCCGTGCCGCCGAGCGCGAGCAGGTCGAGGTCACCCTGGTCGCCAACCAGTGGATCCGCACACCGGCCTCCCGGTTCATCAAGTCGATCCAGGTCCCGGGCGGCTTCGACGTCGCCGACGACGAGATCGTCCGCCGCGTGCATCCGGGCGACCTCGTGGTGACGCAGGACATTCCGCTGGCGGCTTTCGCGATCGAGAAAGGCGCACTGGCGCTGCATCCGCGCGGCGAGATGTACACGAAGGACACGATCGCGGCGCGCCTCTCGATGCGTAACTTCATGGAAGAGCTCCGCGGATCGGGCGTCGACACCGGTGGGCCCGCCGCGATGCATCCACGCGATCGGCAGAACTTCGCGAATGAACTCGATAGATGGCTGGCTCGGCGGAAGAAGAGCTGAGGAGCTTTGCCTCGTGGCACGGGTGCCGTTGGGTGCCATTCTCGTCGCTAAGTCCTCCTACGGCCTTCGCCTTCGTGCGGAAGCGCTCCGGGAACGACACCCAACGGCAACCTCCAGCCCGTGACGCCGCCGGTCGGAGAGCGTCGAGCGCAGAGCACCGACATGCCAGCATACGGTGGCGTTGCAGGGATGCCCGGC